>NZ_JBWDNQ010000001.1:0-1876223 GCF_056269285.1 Paenibacillus sp. JT31N11 | reverse complement strand
TCCACCCCTTGGACAGGTGTAACGAAGGAATGAAAGGGCATCGACCCGTTGAGACATGGGAGTGAGAACCTCCAGGGGCGGCGTGGAGAATACGTGCAGGATATGGAAGAACATGGGGGGAATAGTCTCCCCCTCTATTTCCTCACGCCTTCATGTTGTCCAGGTCTATGAAGTGGTCACCCGAGCGTCCTTCATACATGTCTAACAAGGGAGAAATCCTGCGAATAAGCGAGCATTCGTGAGAAAACTTAATCGTACCGAGGGAGTGAATTAAGATCAAAATAAAACGAAAAGCTTTTGAGGAGGAAATGAACATGAAAAAGAAAAACAAGGGAGCCGCAGCGCTGCTGCTGTTGCTGGCTGTTGTCGCCGTATCCGTACCGGCTGTAGTGTCCGCAAACAGAGCGAATCATGCTGAACAGGTAGTACCAGTCGTTGCACAAGCGAATCAAGTTGACCAAACCGTCTATGAGAATACCCAATATGGCTTCCGTTTCACGCTGCCGGACAGTTGGAAAGGGTACACGATCGTAACGGACAAATGGAAAGGTCAGGATGCGACTGACGGTAAGGTCGTAGAAAGCGGCGCGTCCATCGGCATCCGCCATCCCGAATGGACAGCTGACAAGCCTAGACAGGACATCCCTATTTATGTCTTTTCGATCGATCAATGGAACACGCTTCAGCAGGAGAAGTTTTTCATCGGCGCAGCGCCTATGGGACCAAGCGAACTAACTCGCAATGACAAATACGTGTTCGCACTTCCAGCGCGTTATAACTTTGCCTACCTTGATGGTTACCAAGAAGTAGAAGATATCTTGAAGGGCAATCCCATTCAACCGATGTAATCGAATATCTTTACGCGATGAGATATCCCCCAGAAAAGTACGATCAGCAAGAAACCGATGACGACGCTTAATTGATGAGACAATTTCATTAACGGAGCGGCCAACAGCTCATCAGTAATATGCAGCAGAAATAATAGTTCAGGCAGAACTGCAGAGAGGAGCAGCACGAATCCACTTGCGAAGAACTAATTTTGTCGGGTGACAAGAACTTGATCCCACCTTGTACAGCGCCGAGTCCGGATACAAGCTGTGTTCCAGGCTTTATCCTGCGTATCTTGGATGGAATGGTAGGAATCGTATGCGATCAGGTAACCGCTTTTGTTCGCTTAGTCCGCCTCGCGGCATTCCGCACACGTTCAAGTGAAATCGGACAAAGCAAAATTTCTGGTTACCGCCTATCCTGCGGGATTCGATACTTTCGTGAAGGAACTAGGTGTTCCATATGTGGAAGGGATGGAGGCTCATGTAGAGCCACCCACTCGTGAAGCCATGGAGAAGCTGATGTCAGTTTCCAAAAAGTATCGTATTACTTATCCTGGTCTTTATGACGCCCATAACCCGTGAATAACGAATGTACTCGGCCTGTTAGGCTATTTGTTCCTTTGTGGAACTCTTAGCCTTAGGCCGATAGTGTATCATATTGCGGGAGAAGGTCCTGTTTGTTTAGTTCATGCAGGAGGCCCCGGTTTTCATTGGGGCTATATGCGCATGCCGCTACTGGAAAAATCCATGACCGTTATTTATTTGGAGCCAGTAGGCACGGGAAATTCCGATCATCTTCCTGATGGAGATTACACTATGTCGAAGTACGCCTATTTCGCACGTCAAGTTGCCGTGCACGTAGGAGCACAACGGCCATTTTTCCTGGGTCACTCGCATGGCGGTTTCGTAGGACTGCAATATGCGCTTGATTATCCGAATAAACTTGGCGGCCTCATCCTTTACAGCTCGGCTCCGTGTATGAATCAAGACCTTGGAATGGAGCAGGTTCAACAACTCGAGATTTTTACTCAGCGTTGGTCGGATCATCCTGAAGCTCAGGATGCGAAGCAGGCATGGATGGAGATGATTACGGGCGAAGCGCGGGATCGAGAAGCAATTCTACAAGTCTTAAGGCGCTTGATGCCTGCTTTCTTCGGCAACTATTGGAAACTTCCAGAAGGATTCAACGAGTGGCAGGAGGGACTGGATTTCTCCGTCGATCCGAATCGAAAGCCGTATATGTGGGATGTTCGTGATGTGTTAGAAACCATTCAAACCGCCACCTTGATCCTCGCCGGCGAGTACGATTTTAACTGCGGACCGCGTTGGGCAAAGGAGATGGGGGAGAAGATTCCGGTTTCGCGGCTCTTTCTGTTCGAACAAGGCGGGCATATGAATCATGTGGAGACGCCGCAAGCGTTTGTAAAAGCATTGAATGATTTTGTTTCCCTTACCTTAAAATAACAACAACGTTACGAGCACTCAAACCACATACGCTTATCGGCGATTCGGCAAAGCTGGTAAGACCCGGTTGTATTCCTTCGGCATTACCATGGAAATATCTATAAACTGGGACCCATCGCTTGTTGAAGGGATCGCGGGCGAACGTGAAGTCATAGCAGGAGTCGGAAGCTCTCGAGAAGGAGCTGCTGCCAGGAAGGCAGGGCGCATTGCAGGAACGTGTGGGCGGCCGTTTCAAGAATTGAAAAGTATAAACCTTTATGATATAATGTATTTTAATTTAACGATTGGAGTTGAAAAGGATTATGTAATATTTCTTGCTTATGTCGTAAAGAATAAATCAGTACGCCTGTTTTATTCTTTATAAGCAAGGAAGTTACGTATTCTTTTCACTCAATCAAAATATTCATTCCAGCCCTCCTTACGGTTGGATTTGTTATATTTGTTTGAGCCACAAGAAGGTAACTTTCTTGTGGCTTTTTATTTTTAAACTGGAGGAATGCATTGAACACGTCTTTGATCAATGTAACCAACCTGACGTTTGCATATGACAACAGCTACGATGACATCTTCGAGAACGTAAGCTTTCAAATCGATACCAATTGGAAATTAGGATTTACGGGAAGAAACGGACGAGGAAAACCACCTTTCTCAAATCTTTTGCTCGACAAATATGAATTCAGCGGAACCATTTCAGCCCATGTTGACTTTGAGTATTTCCCATTTCATGTCGATCACATGGAACACAATACCATGGACGTCGTCCAAGACATTAATCCGGACCATGAGCAATGGCAGCTCATTCGTGAACTTTCGCTGCTGAAGGTGTCAGAGGACGTTTTATATCGCCCTTTCGATACCTTGTCCAACGGCGAGCAAACGAAAGTGCTTCTGGCAGCCTTGTTTCTGAAGGAAAACAGCTTTCTGCTGATCGATGAACCGACAATTCTTGACCTGCATACCCGAAAACTTGTCAGCGACTATCTGAACACAAATAAAGGATTTATTTTGGTCTCTCACGACAGAGCATTTCTCGACAACTGCGTGGACCATATTCTTTCGATCAACAAGACAGACATCGAAGTTCAGAAAGGGAATTTTTCCGAATGGTGGGATAATAAACAAAGGCAGGACAATTTTGAACTAGCCGAGAACGAAAAGCTGAGAAAAGGCATTAAACGGCTCTCTGATGCGGCAAAACGAACGAGTAACTGGTCTGACGAGGAAGAGAAAACGAAAAACGGCACGCACAATTCAGGCTCCAAGCTCGACCAAGGGTACGTCGGTCACAAAGCGGCCAAAATGATGAAACGATCGAAATCGATCAAGCACAGAGAGCTATCCGCGATCGAGGGTAAATCCAAGCTCCTGAAAAATATTGAAAGAAAGCCGGAAAGCCTGAAAATCTCGCAGCTTGATTACCATCAAAACCAACTGGTCGAACTTAATCGTGTTTCGATTCATTACGGCGGGAGAACGGTTTGCAGCGAGATCAACTTTACCGTTGAGCAAGGGGAGCGCATAGCGCTTTTAGGGCCAAACGGATCCGGTAAATAAGGCATTCTCAAGCTGATTTGCGGTGAGGAGTTATCCTTTTCCGGCACGGTTAGAAAGGGGAGCCAGCTTAAAATCTCCTATGTTTGCAGGACATCGCGTTTTTGCAGGGCAATTTAACGGATTATGCAAGAAACAACAGGATCGAAGAAAGCTTGTTCAAAGCTATACTAAGAAAGCATGACTTTTCCCGATCCCAGTTCGATAAAGACATGGGCTCCTTCAGCGGAGGTCAGAAGAATAAAGGTACTATATAAAAAGGAGAGGTAACATGAGCACAGACACGGTTATTACACATGATTTACTCCGTATAAGTCGTTAATATCCATTGAACTTATGCGGAGCGACTAAGAAGAGATGGGTATGAACCGACTTTTTATAAAAAGTAAATGCGTTATAAAAAGGAGGAGCTTACCATGTCAATGATTCATGTACAAAACCTGACATTTTCATATCCTAGCAGCTTTGATAATATTTTTGAGGATGTTAGCTTTCAAATCGATACGGATTGGAAGCTTGGATTTATTGGCCGCAATGGTCGAGGCAAGACAACTTTTTTCAATTTGTTATTAGGAAGATATGAATACAATGGAACTATTATTTCTTCGGTTGAATTTAATTATTTTCCATATCCTGTATCGGATAAAAGCAGATTCACGCATGAAATATTAGAAGAGATATGTCCTCAGGCAGAGGATTGGGAGTTGCTTCGGGAAATATCTTATTTAGATGTCGATGCCGAAGTGATGTACCGACCATTCGAAACCTTATCGAGCGGGGAACAAACGAAGGTTTTGCTGGCTGCGCTTTTTTTGAATGAAGGGCAGTTTTTATTAATTGACGAGCCAACCAATCACCTGGACAGTCATGCACGAAAGATGGTTTCGAATTATTTAAAAAAGAAAAAAGGATTCATTCTCATTTCACATGATAGAAACTTTTTGGATGGCTGTGTTGACCACATCTTGTCGATAAACAAAGCCGATATAGAAGTTCAAAGTGGCAACTATTCTTCTTGGAAGCTGAATTTCGATAGACAGCAGGAACATGAAGAAAAAGCAAACGAGCGTTTACAAAAAGACATCGGAAGGCTGCAACAATCTTCAAAACGTTCTGCCAATTGGTCTAATCAAGTAGAGGCTTCCAAAAATGGCACAACGAATTCTGGTTCTAAATTGGACAAGGGGTACGTAGGACATAAAGCTGCAAAAATGATGAAACGTGCAAAGAACCTGGAAACAAGGCAAAATAAAGCGATTGAAGAAAAGTCAACGCTGCTTAAAAATGTGGAAAAAACGGAGTTATTACAATTAGCGCCTTTAGAGTACAAATCTAAAGAACTGATTCAGTTAACGGACGTGGCTGTTCGGTATGATGGTGAATTGGTTAATGCGCCAATAAGTTTTAACGTTAAGGCGGGGGACCGGGTAGTGCTTGATGGAAAGAATGGTAGTGGAAAAAGCAGTATTTTAAAACTAATGTTAGGGAATCCGCTCCAGTATACAGGTACTTTGAACGTTAGTTCTGGCCTTGTCATATCTTATGTACAGCAAGATACCTCTCATTTAAAGGGAAAGTTGTCTGACTTTATTGAAGAATATCAGATTGATGAACCGATATTTAAATCCATTCTACGCAAGATGGATTTTGACCGTATCCAGTTTGAAAAAGATATCTCCCACTATTCCGGCGGACAAAAGAAAAAGTTGCTTATCGCTAAAAGTCTATGTGAAAAAGCTCATTTATATATTTGGGATGAACCACTAAACTTTATTGATGTTTATTCACGAATGCAAATTGAAGAGCTTATTAAAAGCTTTAATCCAACCATGGTTTTTGTTGAGCATGACCAGACATTCCAAGAAGAAGTTGCAACGAAAGTAGTTGCCTTATAGTTATGCTTTGCTTCGTCAAATTAAGGCAGCAATTCGGATTTGATCCGAATTGCTTTTTACTGCAAGAAAGAGAACTTATAAAAAAACAAAAAGAAAATAGAGCCGTATGATGACACTACACACTTAATACGTTTTACAGACATATGTATAAAATACGAATTTTGTGTAAAAGTATGAGTGAATCAACGGTTCGTTAGTGACTCCATACATTAACCTCTGCATAAATTCAAAAAAAAGAACATTTTTGTTTTTGATCTCTGCACTTTGTTTTTGATCTGCACATTAAACTTTTAATCTCTGCGCATCATTAAAAACAAATTCAAAAAAAGAATCTTCAATCTATAAAAAGATCAAAGATTCTAAAGTGTTTCATTGTGTATTTTTTCAATATTAATTTTCATTATTATCATTACTGATGCTGCTTAAACTTTTTCATTTTTCACTTAGTTAATTATAAACTAGCTCTTTTTTGCTTAAACCAAGCGATTCAGCCGTTGAAATATGAATTTCGTGCAGAAGCTCCGGGTTTTCCATGAGTGACACGCCATAAGAAGGAATCATTTCTTTAATTTTCGATTCCCACTCTTTCATATGCTGCGGGAAGCATTTTTTGACTACCTCAAGCATAACGTGAACTGCAGTTGAAGCGCCTGGTGAAGCACCCAGCAATGCTGCAATCGAGCCATCTGCTGCGCTAATAACTTCCGTACCGAATTGGAGTGTGCCTTTGCCGCCAGCTTCTGTATCTTTGATAACTTGCACTCGTTGGCCTGCTACTACCAAATCCCAATCCTGGCTTTTGGCGTTCGGGATAAACTCTCGCAGCTCTTCCATGCGCTTTTCCTTCGATAACATGACTTGCCCGATCAGATATCTTGTCAAGGACATGTTTTTTGCGCCTGCCGACAACATCGTTACGAGATTATCCGGTTTTACGGAAGTTACCAAATCAAATATTGAACCGGTTTTCAAAAACTTTGGTGAGAAGCCGGCAAATGGTCCGAATAGCAGCGATTTTTTATTGTCGATAAATCTTGTGTCAAGATGCGGAACGGACATTGGAGGAGCTCCAACCTTAGCTTTGCCGTATACTTTTGCATGATGCTGCGCGACAACATCCGGATTATTACATACCATAAATATTCCGCTTACCGGGAATCCACCAATATGTTTTCCTTCAGGGATACCGGATTTTTGCAATAAATGCAGGCTTCCTCCCCCGCCCCCGATAAAGACGAATTTCGCAGTATGCCGTTCGACGATACCGCCGTCATTTCGTACTTTCAATTTCCACGAGCCATCGCTGGTACGTTTAATATTATCAACGCTATGTTTGTATTTGACATCGACGTTTTTACTCTTTAAGTGGTCAAACAAAATGCGTGTTAAGGCACCGAAGTTGACATCAGTGCCAGTGTCGATCTTTGTTGCCGCTATAGAATCATTCACTGGACGATTTTGTATAATAAGCGGAATCCATTCCATCAGTTTTACAGGATCATCGGAAAATTCCATCCCTTGAAACAGAGGATTATGCGACATCGCTTCAAATCGTTTCTTTAAAAACGTTACATCTTGCTCCCCTTGTACCATACTCATATGAGGCAAAGGCATGATAAAATCCTGCGGATTACGTATCAGCCTGCTGTTTACGAGATAGGACCAAAACTGCATGGACAGCTGAAACTGTTCATTGATTTGGATAGCTTTGCTGATATCTATTGATCCGTCCGGTTTTTCGACCGTGTAGTTAAGCTCGCACAGTGCCGCATGCCCTGTTCCTGCATTATTCCATTCGTTAGAGCTTTCTTCTCCTGCATTTTCGAGCTTCTCAAAAACTGTAATTTCCCATTCTGGCACTAATTCTTTCAGAAGTGTCCCTAAAGTTGCGCTCATGATTCCGGCACCAATCAAGATGACGTCTGTTTTCGTTTCTCCGTTGCTCATTTTTACACACCTTTTCTGTTTCAATAATAACCATGTCATTGTGTATTACAATTATTTATAGATTAAAATATATACGATTATTTAATAATTATAAGCTATTTAAAAGCTGATGAAAAGTGAGAAGTCCGTGAACCGCCACCCTCTATTTTTCGAAATCATTTGTTTGCAGCCTCTCCCCTTCTAATAAAAAATAATAGACAAGCGAATAACAATCCCATTCCTGCGCGATATATACTTATACATTTTTATAAAGACAAAAAAAACGGACCAAGTGCCGGGAAACACTTACTCCGTTCTAAAACAACAATATATTCATCTGCAATCCAGCTTGACACGGAATCATGAGCTCCTCTTATTCCGGAATTGACTGGGTTCCCGTTCCCCCAATCGTAATGTCGTCCACGCCTATTATTACGGCTGCCGGACATTTATTCAGTGAAGGCAGCGAGATTTTCCAGTGAGGATTTCATGCCTGCATCGTGATCTTCCTGTCGTATCCCTTCGGGGACGTTCTCGCAAATGATGGTGACTTCGGTGCCTTCGGGGACAGCTCTCAAGGACCATGTCATCGTCATGGTACCCGCGAACATCGGATCTTCCGACACAAATTCGACCAGCTGCACGATCTGCTCGTCCGGGACCAGCTTCAGAAATCTCCCCTGGACGACGTCAGAGTCCTCCGAGGTCTTGCCTGTTGTTGTGTGGTCTGTTCCAATATAGGTGAGGGACATCCGGTAGGATCCGCCCTCCCTGGCATCGAACTCGTAAATGCGGCCTTTCATGCCTTTCGGCGGAAGCCACCTTACCAGGTTCTCCGGCTCCACGAATGCCTTGTAGATCATTCGCGGCGAGGCCCTGATAACTTTCGAAGCGGAGTCAGTTCTCCTCTTGTTGGACGCATTCATCATGACGCAATCCTCCTTGCAGCTGTCTCATCATTTCTTAACTTTATCATGGCGCGATTGAAACGGGTAGTTGATTATTCCAGCTATTGACCGCAATGATTGCAGTTATTCGTATTCATTTATATAGCGCTCATACTTTACATCCGATTGCAAAATGATCTATTGTAAAGTAAGAATGCCCATTTATATCCATATACTTCACCTGAAGGAGAGTGCAACTGTGCGCGAAACCTGTGTTCCGACTGGCGTCGAACCAAAAGCCACTGGCTTTGGATATACGTTGTCCTTAATAGGCGGTAAATATAAAATGATCATTTTGCATTGGCTGTCTGAAAATAAGGTTATGCGGCATAATGAGCTGAAGCGAAGCATCGGTACTATTTCCTTTAAAACGCTAAGCATGATGTTAAAGGAGCTGGAGGCGGATGGCCTGATCATACGCGAGGAATTTCCCCAAGTACCTCCAAAAGTTGAATATTCATTGTCTGAACGTGGTCTTTCTCTAATTCCCTTGCTGCATATGATCTGCGATTGGGGCGAGAAAAACAGTGTGTCGGCTCTGGAAGTTTCACAGCAGTAGGCACAGCTTTAAATCAAAAGAAGTATCTCCTAAACAAGGAAATACTTCTTTTCTTAAGCTTTAATAAAGCTGTCTATCACAGATTGTCGACAAAATCCAGATAATCTTGTGCGCTTTTTTCCAAATCGCTTACAGACGGCTCATTTTCTGTGCCGGGCTCATTTTCGCCAGGCTCATTTTCTGTACCATAATACGCAAAGAATGAACGATAATCAGCATTGCAGTAGAGGAAGGTAATCTCAAAAGGAGATAATAATTGTTCAAGCGTATAGCGATATCTCCCCTCTTCACTATAATCTCCTTTCTTAATTCCGGCCGACACGGCTAAGGCAGCTTTGCGATTCTTCAATTTATCGCCACCATTTGAACCATAAGCCCAACCATATGCAAAAACATCGTCAAGCCATTTTTTTAGGAGAGGCGGACAATTAAACCAATATACAGGGAACTGTAAAACCAGATTGCGGTGCGATTCAATTAATTGCTGTTCCTTCTCCGCATCAATGTTTCCGTCCGGGTAAACCTTATACAATTCATGTACGGTATACTTTTCCGGATATTTCTGGAGTTCTTCTGCCCATCGTTTATTTATGACGGATGTTTCAATGCTTGGATGTGTAAGGATAACAAGAGTTTTCAAAAATTTTGTCCTCCTTTCGTAATGATTGATTTCTTTGAGTATAAAGTGCGCACTGCAAATATGTAAGTATGCACCTTTAGTTCAGGTACTTTCCTGAAGGTGAGTATTCCATGATATTTTCAGTTAGTCTGACAGCAGCCTATTCCCTTAAATGAAAGGGTACGGTAGTAATAATGACATTTCTCCGGTACAGCAAGTGGGCGCGAATCAGCAAGCTGGATTGGTTATGCAAGATGTTATGCCATCCTTTTTTGGGAATGAATTGCGGAATAATGACGGTGACCTGGTAATTCGATTCACTCGCTTTGCGTTGAACGGTATCAATAAATTTGCTCAGTGGGTTTATGATGCTTCGATAAGGCGAATGCAAGGTGACCAGTCTCACATCAGGCTGCCATTTTCTCCATTTTTCTTCAAAAACGGCTTCATCCTCCCGCTCAAAATGGACGTAAACGGCAATAATCTGGAAAGGTGACAGCGATTTGGCATAGTTTAATGAATTCTCAACCACATGGGTAATGCCGGCCACAGGAAGAATCATTACATTCCCCTCAATAGGCAGAGCGGCCTCGCAGGTTGTGATGCCTAATTGATTGCCCACCGCCGTGTAATGGTTCTTGATCCGATGAAAGAGAAAAATGATCAACGGCAAGAAAATCAACACGGACCAAACCTGCCAGAACTTGGTTAAGAAGAACATCATGCAGACGATAAAGCTTATTAACGCCCCCAGCATATTTATAATAAGCTTGGAAACCCACCCATTGGGCTTTTCGCGGATCCATTTTACCACCATACCTGTCTGGGAAAGGGAAAACGGGATAAACACACCGACAGCGTAAAGCGGGATGAGATGCTCCGTCTTTCCTTTAAACGCAATGATCAGGATGATCGAAAAAACGCCAAGATTGATAATCCCGTTGGAATACCCCAACCGGTCTCCGCGGATCGTGAACATTCTTGGAATAAATCTATCCTTGGCAAGATTAACCGCAAGCAGAGGAAAAGCGGAATACCCGGTGTTGGCGGCAAGGATCAGTATCAGGGCCGTAGTTCCTTGAATGAAGAAATACATAAAGTTCCGTCCAAAGGTTTGCTCCGCAATTTGGGAGACCACCGTTACGTCCGCTCTGGGAATAATTCCATAATAATAAGACAAACATACGATACCCGAAAACAACAAAGCCAATAAAGAACCCATGGCCAGCAGCGTCTTGGCCGCGTTATTGGGAGCCGGCGCTTTGAAGTTCGGGATGGCGTTTGAGATCGCTTCAACGCCGGTTAAAGCCGAGCTGCCTGAAGCAAATGCTCTTAGTAGCAGAAATAAACTGATTCCAGCTACCGGGGTGCCGATTGGTGTATGTAATTCAGACGGAATATCCCCCGTTACGATGTTGTAAATGCCAAAGCCGATTAGAATGAATAACGCGAAAACAAATAAATAAACCGGATAGGCTAAAATAGATGCCGACTCGGTTACGCCTCTTAAATTCAAGGTTGTAATGAACAGGACAAATACGATGGCAATGGCGACATTATAAGGATGTAAGCCGGGAAAAGCAGATGTAATGGCATCCGTGCCTGCCGACACACTTACAGCAACCGTCAGAATATAGTCCACCAATAAGGAGCCTCCAGCGATCAGCCCCGGGTATATGCCCAGATTTTCCTTTGAAACCACATAAGCTCCGCCGCCATGAGGATACGCAAAGATGATTTGCCGATAGGACAGGATAAGAGCCGTCAGCAGAATTAAAACTCCAATTGCAATCGGAATGGAGTACCAAATGGCTGCAGCACTTACTGTAATCAATACAACCAGTATCTGCTCTGGCCCATATGCGACTGAAGATAAGGCATCTGAAGAAAGGATGGCTAACGCTTTCGTCTTATTCAGTTTTTGTTCCCCTAATGCAGTCGATTTCAGCGGTCGTCCAATTAAGAATCTTTTTAGGGTCGAAAGCATTCGGATTCACCACCAAAAATTATTTCAGTCCTTAAATTGCTATCCGGATCGTTTTATAATAAAGGCGCAAACAGTCGCGCTGCTTGATCAATACAGCGTTGTGGATAGTTGCGTCCGTTCAATTCTTCCATACGCAAAGGAACGGAATCATTAAGATCGCGTTCAAATTGCACTGTGAGTTCCAGCGCTGTGCGGGTGCTGTAGAGCAGTTCAATGACCTCGAAATTCAGACGGAAACTTGAGATATCGTAATTCGCTGAGCCGATACCCGCCATTTCCTCATCGATGATCATCACCTTCGCATGGACCGTACCCTTCTCATACATATAAATATGCACCCCGGCTTCCAGCAGCTCTCCATAGTAGGTACGGCCCGCATACCCTATGATTTTGGGGGTCACGCGGCGAGGAACTAGCAATCTTACGCGTACTCCCCGCGCCACGGCTGTCTTTAAAGCCATGATGATATCTGCTTCAGGCACAAAGTAAGGCGTGGTTATGTCAATGGACCGGGCCGCTTGGGTCAGACAAACGAAGTAAGCCTGCCGGATGACCTGTGTTGGCAGTCCAGGATTGCTTTCCAACGTCTGTATGTAAGCATGGTGCAGCGCGTCTGTGCCCGGTATGGGATCAAGATCCGCACCCAGCTCACTCCCCCATTCTTCCGATAAAAAAGAAAATCTGGCTGAAGGAGCAACGGGCTGCGATCGATGCCTTTTATCCCGAGCGGACTTCTGAGGCGATTTTCTTTTCATTTTTTCCGGCGAAGCGATATTCCAATGGACATCGAACAGAGTCTGCAGATCGGTAACCGCCTTTCCTTTTATTCGCATATGGGTATCACGCCAAAACCCCACATCAGGCTTTAATCCGGTATACTCATACCCGACATTGATACCGCCTGTAAAGCCCTCTTTTCCATCAATCACGACGATCTTGCAATGATCCCGGTGAGTCAAAGTGGGCAACCAGGGAAAACGTGCGGGAAATATCGTCCGGCATTCAATTCCGGCTTCCATCATCCGATTGACCTGGCTTTGCGGAAATTGCCTGCTCCCCCAGCCGTCCCGGACAAACCGGATCTGCACGCCGGATTTGGCCCTTTCGATCAGTGCGTCCGTAATTGGTTTGCCTGCCTGGTCATTCCGATATATAAAATATTCCAGATCAATGGCGCTTTGCGCTTTCTGTATGGATTCGACAAGCTTCTCATACGTTTCAATACCGTTCGTAAGGATTTGGACACGTCCTTCCCTGAGTCCATGCACGGTTAACTGCCTAACAGATTGCGCAATGATCGAGGATGTGCGGCCGAACAATTCAGGCAGCGAATCCGGTTCATTACGGGAAGAAGTGAGTCTTTCGCGTTCGCGGCGGATACGCACCGGATTTGCAATGACAAGATACACAACGAAACCGATAACAGGAAGAATGAGACCTATTGCCAGCCAGTTCAATGCCTTTGCGGGTTTGCGGACCTCCCGGATGGCTACGATTAGCATACACACAACGTTAAATATGTAGAGCCCTGCAATCCACATTAAGATTACACCCCATCGTTATATCGTTATCAAAAATTATGGTGTTCAAATGGTGACGAATATATCCACTTACCTGGACGTGAACGCAAAAAGGCCGCCGAACACAAGTTTTCATGTGTTTGACGGTCTTTGCTTTTCAGAATATCATTAATGCCGTTAATCAATTATAATTAATGTTATTAATCAAAATATTAATGTCATTAAGCATCCTTTGAAGACAATGTCTGTCTATTCAGATATTGTTCTCCCCATTCGCACATTTGATCGATGATCGATTTTAGCGTTTCTCCTACTTCACTTAATTCATAAACAACTTTAGGAGGAACCTGGTTGTATACCGTCCTGATGATGATTTCATCCTCCTCCAGCTCCCGGAGCTGTTGAGTCAGCATCTTTTGAGTAATATCCGGCATCAGTTTTTTTAGCTCGCTGGTTCTTTTAGATCCATAGGTCAAATGACAGAGAATCAACGTTTTCCACTTGCCCCCGATGACTTCCAGAGTGGCTTCCACAGGCAAGTTATAATAATCCTTTTTAAGTGATTTCATGGTTTCAACTTCCCCCTGACTTTAGTATGACTGCATCCTTAGTATAGGAACTTTTCGGTACCTATAGTACTTATTAGTGCTAATGATACAAAAAAGTGCGTACTTTATGGTTATTATTGTATGATTTATAATTTCTTCATGTCAAGCCAATCATTGGCAGGAAAGGGGGAACAAACGTGTACACGACTGTGTTTGAAAGCAGACACTTAGCCGTGAATATGGTTATTTCCAAGTTGAAGGGAGAGGTTTCAAGTGAAGACAGATAGAACACTAAACAGCAAATTATCCTGGGGGCTTCTGTTCGTGCTGTGCGGAGCCATCTTCCTCGAAGGAATCGACGTGTCGATGATGGGTGTAGCGCTGCCGTCAATCCGGGCTGAACTCGGCATGTCAACCAGTGCGCTGAGTTGGGTAATTAGCGCCTATGTGCTAGGTTATGGAGGTTTCATGCTGCTTGGGGGAAGAGCTGCGGATTTACTTGGCCGTAGACGGATGTTCCTTATCTGGCTCTTCGTTTTCCTTGTTTTTTCGGGTCTTGGCGGTTTCGCCACTGAAGGCTGGGTTCTCATTCTAGCCCGCTTCGCAACAGGGGTGGCTGCTGCTTTCATGACGCCTGCAGGGTTATCCATTATCACAACGAGCATCCCTGAGGGACCGAAGCGCAACAAGGCTCTCCTGGTCTATGCAGGAACTGCAGCAGCCGGGTTCTCGCTTGGCCTTGTCACAGGCGGCTTGTTAACCACGATTAATTGGCGGTGGGTATTTTTTGCCCCGGTTATACTGGCATTCATCATTCTCCTGGTCGCGATCCGCCTCATCCCAAAATCAGACCGGCCAGCCCGCTCGTCTCACAGCTTTGATCTTGGAGGAGCGATATGCATAACGGGTACGATGCTCCTGCTTGTTCTGGCTGTCGTTCAGGCACCCGACGTGAGCTGGGGCTGGACGGCCGGCATGCTGGCAGGCGGCCTCATCTTCCTGTTTGTCTTTGTAATGATCGAACGGCATTCGGCTTCCCCGCTGATGCGTCTTGGCATCCTCCGCTCAGTATCACTTGTACGGGCTAATCTCGGCGCGATGCTGTTCGCCGGCTCGTTCTTCGCATTCCAGTTCATTGCGGTCTTATATCTCCAGGAACTTCGCGGTTGGTCTTCATTCGAGACCGGCCTGGCTCTCTTGGCCGTTGGTGTCGACGCTGTACTGGCGCCAACGCTCACACCATGGCTCGTTAGACGCTTCGGCAATGTCCGGGTTATTTTCGGAGGCTTCTGTCTTGCTGCCATATCGTACTTCTTGTTCCTTGGAATTGACCTCGATTGGAGCTATGCAGCCATGTTCCCAACGATGATTCTTACCGGGACCGCTTTTGCTCTTACGTATGGCCCGCTCACGATTGCGGCTACCGACGGCATCGCAGAAGAAGAACAAGGGCTGGCCAGCGGTCTCCTCAGTACTTCATTCCAATTTGGCGCGGCCCTTGGTTTGTCGTTAGTCACCGCTGTCAACATCGCCGCTACCAGAGATGGATCTCCACAAGCCATGCTGGATGGATTTCGAACAGCACTGATCGTCCCGGTTGCCGCAGCCGTCATCGGCGTTATCATTATTTCTTTTGGTCTCCACAAGCAAAGCATTCATCATGAGAATCAAGCAGTAAACGATCAACTATAAATTCTATCCTTCGTATGACAAGAGGCAGCCGACCCGGGAGGTCAGCTGCCTCTTGTCACGCTCATTCTTCGCCGCTGCTTAAGAGATTGTACAACAGACTTGATACGGGCGTCGGTGATTCCACCTGCTCTGCTGTCTTTTTGAAGATCCCTACATCCTTCAGCGGAATCCTGCTTTGACTGAAAGCAGCATCCTTTTTTTCGGCAATCATCCTGCCATAGTTCTTATAGATTGGAGCGGCGAATAATGTTTGTGTCAGCATGTCGGCCACTGCTTTGGGATCGCCTCCATTTTTTTCAACCATCGAAAGTGCTTCTCTCAGAGTCTGAACCGCCGAAACGATCATAAAGTTCCCTACAAGCTTGACCTGCGTTGCGGCTCCGATCTCTTCGCCAAAATCAAAGATATGATGTCCCCCCATCGCCTCCAGGAGCGGGCGGACTCGTTCTTGGGCATTCTGTGGACCTGCAACAGGAATCAAGAGCTGCCGGGCGACAGCAGCTTCGGCTACTCCAAATACGGGGGCTTCGATCAAGACACTGCCATGTTGGGCATGGATGGCCGCAAGCTTTCTCGACGTTTCAGGCGATACCGTGCTCATCGAAATATGGATGCCGCCTTGTCCCAGTTTCTCTAAAAAGCCTTCGCTCATGACGATGCTTTCCACAGCCGCATCATCCCATACAAGGGTCGCGACAATTCCCCCGGTCGTTACCGCGTCGACAGGTCGGGCTGCTGGCCGCGCACCCTGAGCAATGAGCGATTCCGCTTTATTCGCAGTGCGGTTATACACCGCGACAGAATACCCGGCATGGAGTAGATTGGCTGCTATGGGAAGCCCTAATTGGCCAAGTCCGATAAACCCTATTGTTTCATTCATATTGTTGATCCTCCTCAATAAATTTGATGTTCAAACATGACGTTAACGTTATGTTTAGGCCAAAAAAAATCAGCTGTCTTCTCTTTCCTCAAACCAATTCTCGAAGCGTTCGATATTGGCCTGCAATTCAGCGCGAAATTGCTGCAGCGCCCCAATCTTCTCGTCCGATTCAGCGAGATGCTGACGGAGGATGCCGAGGACCTTCTGTTTAGGCTGTACACCGCTGGGGTCAAGGAAATAGAGGTCTATAACGTCCCGTATTTCTTCCAGACTGAGTCCAAGCTTCTTTAACTGGTCAATTTTCCGCAGACGGGCAACCGTCTCCTCTGTATAATAGTGCTGCCCATTGCCTTCACGCTCGCCTGACGGGATTAGTCCGATGCTCTCGTAATATCGGACGGTGCGCTGCGTTACCCCTGCCCGTTCCGTCAAATCGCCTATGCGCATGCGGTGACTCATCGTTCACTTCCTCCTTGATTTAAACATGACGTTAACGTCATGTTGAAAGAATATCATCTTCGCGATGCATTGTAAAGGGCGTCTGAATCATCATGGGGGCGTATTCGTTTTAACAAATAGTACCCTATCCTGATTGGCCCCATCATAATCTGCGTGCACTGAAACTCCGGCATCTTCCTTATTACCCGCCTCGATTTCAAATCCCATCCTGGTATGAAATGCGATCGAACCCTTGTTTACAGGAGACGTTATGCATCGGACAATGCTTCGGCCATTTTGTTTCGCTGCATGAAAAAATTCGTCGTATAATTGCTTTCCAACATGATGTTTTCTGTATTCAGGATGAACGCCCGCAAAGTGAATATAGGCTTCATGTGGATGGGTTTGGGAGAGGAATCCTATCAGAAAACCTATCATTTCATCTTCCTTTTCCGCAATGAAGCTGGTGCTTGAAAAATGGTCAAAAAATAATTTCGGCAGCTTGCCAGAAATTTGCCTGCCTCCCCACCAATCATTGATCAGAGGCGAAATCAAGTAATAGTCTGAACCTTTCACTAAACGAATTTTCATGCCAATCTCTCCTTACTCCCTTGTAGTTTCATATAAACCGAAAGAGGAGCTGCCCGAAGCAAGCTCCTCCAATAGATGATACCATCTGCGACTAGAAATGAAAGGTTATATTTTCAATGTCTGTGTTATCCGCGACTAAACCTTCAATCTCGATCGCGTTTATATTGATTTCGGGATCGCGGCTTATGATAGTTAATAGGGTTAAAAAGTCCTTTGCCATTTTCTCCACCGTTTCTCTTGCAAACAGCTTGCTGGCATACTCGAATTCAAAAAAGATTCGGTCTTCACCGGTTTCCGCAAATAAAGACAGATCAAATTTGGAGCTGCTCTTCCTGTAATTTACGGGAGTCAACTTGATCTTCCCGATCCTCTGCTCCTTTCCCGGACTATCCTGAAGCGCCAGCATGGTGCTGAATATCGGATTTCGTCCCGGATTCCTCTTGATCTTTAATTTGTCCAGGAGCATATCAAACTGATAATCCTGATGTTCATAGGCTTCAAGCAGGTTTTCCTTCACCTCCGCAAGCAGCGCGGCAAAGGACCGGTCTCCTCTTGGACGACTTCTTATGGCAAGCGTATTGACGAACATGCCGATGATATTTTGCAGATCCGAATGCGTCCGGCCCAGCACCGGCGAACCCACGATAATATCCTGCTGCGAGGCATACCTGGATAATAACGTGCTGTAAGCTGCCAGCAATACCATATAAAGCGTTGTGCCGGTTTCCAGACATAGCGTGCTCAACTGTTCCTTCAATGCATTCCCTGTTTCAAAAAAGATGCTTTCGCCTTCAAAACTTTGCATAGCCGGTCTGGGGAAATCCGTGGGCAAATTCAGAACGGGAAGGTCTCCGGAAAGCATATCCGACCAATATTCCTCCTGCCGGCTTGCCGCCTCCGTCTCCAAAAACCGATTCTGCCACGCCGCATAATCCTTATACTGCAAGCGGATCTCCGGAAGCGGTTCGCCTTGATATAACTTCGCGAACTCCTGCACCAGAATGCCGACGGAATACCCGTCTGAAATGATATGATGCATGTCGGTTAACAGCAAATGCCGATCCTGGCTCAAACGGATAACCCCGACTCTGAGCAGAGGCGGCTTGCTTAAATCAAAAGGCCGGATAAATGCGTCGATGTTATGCATCAGCTCATCGCTCCATCCGTCCGCGGGATCGGAAATCCAATCATCTCCAGATTCCACATAGCGGATGTCCACCTCCGCGTGCATGTGTATCCGCTGCACGGGTTCGCCGTCCACGATATCAAACGAAGTCCTGAATGCTTCATGCCTTTTCACGATTTCACTAAATGCTTTCTCCAATCTCACCGGATCGATTTCGCCTTCCAACAGCGTTGCCCTCGGCATATTGTAGCTTGTGCCGATTCCTTCGATCTGATGGAGCGCGTAAAATCTCCTCTGAGCGGATGAAAGCTCGTAATAATGACCGGTCTTTATCGGCTCCAGCGACGAATGGATGTTTACTGGCGCCAATCTCATATATTCTCTCATCCCTCTGATTGTCGGGGATCTGAAGATCTCCCGGAGCGGAATGTCCACATGGAACGCTTTATGAATTTCAGCCGCGAGCAGCATCGCACTAAGCGAGTGACCGCCCAGTTCGAAGAACGAATCCTGCACGCCGACCTTGTCCTGTGCGAGGATCGCTCCCCAGATTTCAGCCATTTTGCGTTCAACCGGATCCGCCGGCATTTCGTACCCGACCGTCATGACGGCCGCATCGGATGGTTCGGGAAGAGCCTTGAAATCGATTTTGCCGTTCGGCGTCAACGGAATCTGCTTCAACTTCATCATACGTTGCGGAACCATATAGTAGGGAAGCCTGTTTGATGCATATTGTCGTAATTCCAATGAGTCTGCGCCTTCTTTCAGCACAAGATAGGCGTACAGAATATGGTTGAAATTCTCGTCCCTTCGGGCGGTCACGACTGCATCAATCACCGAATCATGCCGGCGCAATATCGAGGCCACTTCCTCCGGTTCCACCCGGAACCCGCGTATTTTCAACTGGCTGTCCGTTCTTCCCAGAAATTCGATCTCTCCGTCAGCCGTGAGTCTGCCCAAGTCTCCGGTTTTGTACACTCTAACGGTCCCGCTGCCGAATGAAGCCTCTACGAATTTTTCGGCATTCTTTTCATTTAGATTCAAATATCCTTCAGTCAATCCTTCCCCGGAAATACAGATTTCGCCGGCAACCCCGATGGGAACAAGCTTCAGCCGCGAATCCAGCAGGAGCACGCTAATATTGTCGACCGGCCTTCCGATGACGGTTTTCTTCGTATAGAAATCGAGATTGTCGAAACGGACCGTATGGGTTATGGCTCCGATGGTCGCCTCCGTAGGCCCGTAATGATTGATGACCCTCGCGCCAGGATGCAAGTGGTGAAACTTACCGATATCGGCAGCCTTGATCTCTTCTCCCCCAAGCACGACCAATCTCAATTCCTCAAGTGTCCGCTTTTCCCCGAGTGATGGACTACCGATTGACGGACTGTTGATCATAAGGCCAAACAAGGAAGGTGTGAGCTTGATATAACTGATTCTATAAGCTGTCAAATACGCCAGCAGCTTCTCGGGAACGACATACATATCCTTTGAAGCCAGATGCAGCTCACATCCGTTAAGAAGCGAAGAATATAAGCTTGTATAGCCCAAATCAAAGGCGAAGGACGATAGCAGCATCGTACTGTCGCCAGGCTCCAGCGCCGCTGTTCGGGTGAACCACGAGCTGTAGTTGACCAGACTTCGATGTTTGACGGGAACACCCTTCGGAGTCCCTGTCGTGCCGGATGTATAAATGATATATACCGGATTATTGGATGTACCATAATCCGCAGGATTCGCAGCATCGCCGGAGACTAATCGTTCATAATCAAGCGGCATGATTTCGACCGGATAATCGGCAGCCGCTGATAAATGCGGTTGAACGAGAAGCGCAATAGCCCCGCTGTCCTCAAGCATATAACGGATGCGTTCCCCCGGAAATTCGGAATCTATGGGAAGATAAGCCGCGCCGCTCTTGACGACGCCCCATATTCCGATAATCATTTCGAGCGAAGGCTCCGCCAGTATTCCGATCACCGTCTCCGGTCTTGCTCCCATCCCGATCAAGCGCTTGGCCAATTGATTCGCTTTCTCGTTCAATTCCTTATACGTCATTGATCTTGGGCCGGATACAACCGCAGTACGGTGAGGATGCTTCTGTGCCTGTTCCTCGAAAAGCTGCTTGATCGTTTTTTGATCCGGGAACGGCATCTTCGTCCTGTTGAAATCGCTCAGCAGCGTCTTCTTCTCTTCTGCGGATAGGAGATCGATTTCTCCGAGAGGAACTGTTCTGTCTTCCGCAATGATTTCAAGAATCCTGACCAGGTGTCCGGCCATCCTGACGATCGTTTCCTGATTGAACAGACTGGTGCTGTATTCCAAAACAAAGCGGAGACCGCCTTCGCGCTCGGTCACTTTTAACTCCAGATCGAATTTGGCCGTGTGACTATTATATTCGAATGGAATAATTTCAAAATCGTCCACCTGCGCCTTGGCCATATCCACATTCTCAAATGCAAACATCAAATCGAACAAAGGATGACGGCTCAGATCCCTTGCGGGCTGAAGCTTCTCAACCAGCATTTCGAACGGGTACTCCTGATTTTCGAGCGCCTCGAGCGAACGCTCCGCCACTTCCTTCACGAAGGCCTCCAACGTTTTGCCGGGATCAGGGAAATTACGCAGCGCAAGCGTATTGACGAACATCCCAACGATATTTTCCAACTCGGCATGCCGCCTCCCCGCCACGGGACTACCCACTACGATATCTTCCTGCCCGGTGTACTTCAGCAATAGAACATTAAAGGCCGCCAGCAGCACGGCATACAGCGTAACGCCTTGCCCGCGGGCGATTCGATTCAATTCCAAGGTCAAGGAATGGTTCAACTCAAATTCAAGCTGATCACCCTCGAATATCCGCGTGTCCGGTCTGGGCCGATCGGTCGGCAAATCCAGCAGCGGAATTTCCGATGAGAATGTACGGAGCCAGTAGTCCTCCTGCTTTTTCATCCTATCGGAAACCAGCCATTGATTTTGCCATTCGGAAAAGTCTTTATACTGGATTCTTGGCTCCGGCAGGGTTTCCCCTTTGTACAAGCGGACAAACTCCCGGATCAGAATGGCGATTGACTGTCCATCCGATATCATATGATGCATATCATACATAAGCAGACATTTGGAGGCTGACACTTCGACAATCGCGGCTCGAAATAATGGCGCCTGCTCCAGCTCAAATGGCTGTATAAATTGTTCAAGCAGTCGTTCAAGGCTGCTTTCTTCGGCGTGCAGATGCCGGATCTCCAATTCCGCATGCCGATGCACAATTTGGTAGATTCGTCCTTCTTCCTCTATGAAGGAGGTTCGCAGCATTTCATGCCGCTCTGCCAGCGCTTTGAACGCCCGTTCCAGCCGCGGCATATCGATCCGGCCACTCAGCAGCACCGCCCCGGGAATATTATAATTTGTGCTTGCACCCGTCAGACGGCTTACGATAAACAGCCTTCTCTGGGCAGCCGACACCTCATATCGCGCCTTCTCCGCTGCCGGCTCGATCGACAGATACGCTTTCTTGTCCATCGTTTCTTCGATCAGCACTGAAAGCTGTTTGATTGTAGGAGCTTCGAATACGTGGACCAGTGGAAGCTCCACTTCAAATTCACGGTGGATTTCGGAAATCAGCGTAATCGCCTTTAGGGATTGGCCACCGATCTCGAAAAAATGATGATTGATCCCCACAGTGCCGGTTCCCAATATTTTTTCCCAAATGGATACAAGTCTGGTCTGGATATTATTGGCCGGAGCTTCATATTCCGCCATGGAGTTCATCACGATTTCCATACCTGCGAGCGCCTTGCGGTCGATTTTTCCGTTTGGATTCAGCGGAAGCCGATCCATCGGAATGAAATACGCGGGGATCATATACGCCGGGAGCAAATGGTTCAGAAATTCTCTTATGCCCGACGGCTCGTTCGTCATCGGATCGGAAGCCACATAGAACGCGGCAAGATCATGCTCTGTCGTATCTCGCGATCTCACAACGACTGCGGCATCTTTTACGAGGCTGCAGCGGTTCAATATACTTTCGATCTCGCCGATGTCGATGCGATGGCCGCGGATTTTGGTTTGCTCATCCTTCCGCCCCAGCACCTCGATATTACCGTCGCCAAGCCGCCTGCCCAGATCTCCCGTAAGGTAAAGACGGTCGCCGTAACCGTCGAAGAACGGGTCTTTTATAAACTTTTCATTCGTGAGCTCCGGGTTATTCAAGTACCCCCGGGCCAGCGGAATGCCGCCGATACCTATTTCGCCTTTAACTCCCACGGGAAGCAGCCGCATGTCTTCGTCAACAATGTAAATGCGCCGATTTGCCAGAGGCTTGCCGACGGGAATGCATGTCAAATCCGCACTTTTGCTGCCCTCTCCGGAAACGGGGTACAGCGTGCTGGTCATCGCCGTCTCCGCAGGTCCGTAGGCATTGAGAAGAAGAATATTAGTGAGCGGGAGTTTCTCCCACAGTGCGACCTTCTCCGGAAGCATCCGTTCCCCGCCGACGATGACAAGCCTGAGCTCGCCGCCCGGAACCGTGTCAGGCTCAATATGCCACTGCTGCACGACTTCGTTCCAGTAGGAGGTCGGGAGATTCGTAACCGTAAGCCCATACTCCTTGCATTTTTGCGAAAACTGCCGCGGAGTCCACATCCTGTTGTCCCGCAGCACCAGAGCGGCGCCCGCTGCCAATGTCGTTAGAACCTGTTCAAGCGAAATATCAAAACCGATTGAAGAAAACTGGAGGACACGGTCCTCCGGAGTGAGCCGGTAACGGCCGATCAAATCTAAAGAATGGCTTACAACCGCTTCATGCGGCATCATGACGCCCTTAGGCCTTCCGGTTGAGCCGGAAGTATAGATGACATAGGCCAGATTTCCGGGACCCACCCCGGAAGCCGGCTTATCTGCCGGTTCCTGCAGCAAAACGTCCCATTCCCTGTCCAGGCATACGGTACGCCCCTCAGGGTTGCGGACCTTCGCTTCAAGGCTTGATTCGGTAAGCAGGACAGGCACCCGGGCATCTTCCAGCATCAAGTCGACCCTCTCGCCCGGATAATCGGCGTCAATGGGAAGAAAGGCGCCGCCCGCCTTCAAAATACCCATGATTCCCACGACCAGATTGATGGATCTTTCCACGAATAACCCTACCGGCACTTCCGGCCCGATACCCCATTTGATAAGCTTATGAGCCAGCCGGTTTGAGAGGATGTCCAGCTGGCCGTATGTCAGCCGCTCATCCCCGCATATAACCGCCGTATGGCCGGGACGCAGCTTCACCTGGGCTTCGAGCAGGTCATTAAAGCTTTGATCTTTGGGAACATTCATGTAGGCATCGCTGCCGTCTGTAATCTGCCTCAGCTCGTCACCGGATAACATTGAAATCTCGCCAGTCGTGCGGCCTTCGCCTTCCAGTAATCCCTGGATTATGTTGATCAAATGCACGAGCATCCGATGTGCCGTGTCATCTGCCAGATAACGATAATCAAATAAGAGATTGAAATGCAGCTCAGGCTGCAAATTGCAATAAACAGTCAGAGGATAATCCATCTGCTCCTCTACCCTCATGGATTGCACCTTCAAGGAGCCCAGACCGTCCTTCAGCGTTGAGTCGAAGGGATAATTTTCGATGATGACGATGCTTTCATACAGATCATATAAGGCTGAATTCCTCGGCACATCGCTCCAGCTGCGAATATCGGACAGTGGCGTGTATTCGAATTGACGCATTTCAACGCTGCTCCGCTGTATGTCCTGGAGCCAGGGGATCGTTTCGTAACCCGCATCCGCAAACACTCGAAAAGGCAGTGTATTCATGAAGCAGCCGATGATGGAAGCCGAGCCGGCCAGCTCAGTCGGACGTCCCGACGAAGTGGCGCCAAATACAATATCTTTCTCCCCGGAATAGCGGTTTAATAGAATCGCCCAAGCTCCCTGTATGATCGTATTTAATGTGAGCCGGTGCTTCCTGGAAAAGTCCCGCAGAGCTTCCTGCATAGCCGGCTGTACCTCATACACGGCTTTGCCGAATGCCGGCGTCTGTTCTGCCGCGGTCTTGGCAGCAGCGGGAAAAAGGCCGGCAAAATGTATAGGCGATTTAAATCCCTTTAACATCCGCTTCCAATAGTGCTCGGCCTGCTCCAAATTTTGTGCGCGGTACCATTTGATATATTCCTTGAATGGCAGCGCGTCTTTCATTGCGGGTTTATGACCGGAGGAATAAGCCTCATACAACGTTCCGATCTCGCTCAGGAGAATGCCGATGCACCATCCGTCAAGCTGAAGATGATGATGCGTCCATATCACCTCATAGGCGGACTTCTCCCATTGCACCACCAGAATTCTCATAAGCGGCGGCTTGGAAAGATCGAATCCTCTTCTGCGGTCTTCTTCGATAAGCCGTTCCATTCTTGAACGTCTCCCGGATTCCGGAACGCCCGTCCAATCCAGAACTTCAAATGGAATGTCGATATCGTGGTGGATAATCTGTACGGGTTCCTCCAATCCCTCCCAATGGTAGGAAGCCCTCAGGCTTTCATGCCGGTTCAGGACCGTTTGCCATACCTTCTCAAAGGCCCCGATATTCAATTCGCTATGAATCGAGTATATGGTTTGCTCCACCGTCACGGATGAACCCGGAGAATACACATGGTGAAAGATCATGCTTTGCTGCACGGGCGAGAGCGTATAAATGTCTTCCACATTCCGGTACTGCCCGGCCCATTCATCCAGCTTGTTTTGTCCAACCGGCGCAAGAGGAAAATCGGACGGCGTAAATTGACGCGTTTTCTCCGCCTTGCAGATCAAGATAATGTTCCTCAGATGGCGAACAAAATCCTCCGCCAGCTGCCGGATGGTCTCCGGCAGATGAATACGGGTGCCGTACTTCCAGTCGATGGTCAGCACACCGCCTGCAATCATCGCGTCGATATCAATCAAATGGCTCCGGATTCCCTTCAAAGCCCGGGCACTTCCCGTATTTACGTCTGCCAACTTAAATAACCCGCTCTTCTTCAATACCTGGTCGAACTGTCCCAAATAGTTGAAGCTGATTTGCGCCCTCGGCTTGGATGCGATCGTCTCGCGGATGCCGTCCTCCGCCAGATAATACAAAATTTCATACCCGATTCCCCCGCCTGGGATGCTCCGGTACCGTTCCTTCACCTGCTTGATCAGACTGCCGCTCATTTCGCCGGATTCCGCATCTCCGGCTGTATCTCCCAGGACGATCGGATATACCGAGGTGAACCAGCCGACGGTCCGGGAAACATCATGCTCCTCCAGCAGCTTCTCTCTGCCATGGCCTTCCAGATCGATAAGCCCCGCCCCGGACCAGTCCCTTAACGTGCAGGAAAGCGCGGCAAGCAGAATATCGTCTATTCGAGTCCGGAACGGTCCGTGAATATCATGCAGCAGACTGTCCGTTTCTTCCTTCGTCAGAGTAACGTATATCGTATCGGAGGCCTCTTCCGTATTGAGACCATTGTCCAGATCGGCAGGTATCGGGTTTACGGAAGAGGGGATAACGCTTTGCCAATAAGATTGTTCACCCTTTATTTTGTCCGATTTTGCATATTCGCGTACATGCGCCGACCACTTCTTAAAGGAGAGACTGCCCGGCGGAAGCTTCACAGACTCACCCTTTTCGAGCTGTTCGCAGCCATCCTGCAGGTCCTGGGTTATCACCCGCCACGAGTAACCATCCACAACAAGATGATGTGCAGTAATAAACAGTTTCCCGCTGTCTTCTTTCCCAAACTGGAAATACGCCGCTCTGATCAACGGCCCTTCCGTAATGTTCAAGCTGCGCTGTAGCAGGGAACAGGTCTCCTTCATTTTTTCTTCGCGCTGCCATGGCGAAATACCGGACATATCAAATACTTGAAACGATCCTTCGCCGCGCGCGTCCGAATAAGTCTGAATCCACTCTCCGCCGCGTTCAATAAACCGAAGCCGGAAGCTGTCGTGAGCGCGCACCAGGTTTTGGAAGCTCTGCTTCAACCATTCAGGGTTCATACCGGGGCGGGTTTCAAGCAAAACCGCTTGATTCCAATGATGTACATTTTCCAAATTCTGCTCAAAAAACCACATCTGAATAGGCGTAAGCGGAACTTCTCCCGTCTCCGGCGCTTCTGCCGCCTTTTCTGCCCTAACCTCCAGTTGTTCAGCCTCGTTTGCGAGCTCGGCGATCGTCTGGTGCTGAAAGATTTGGCTTACTGTGATCGGAATCCCCGCTTGCATCGCTTTCCCGGCAATCTGGATGCTCAGAATGGAATCCCCGCCCAATTCGAAAAAATTATCGTTAATGCCGACTGCACCCTTATCGATTCCCAGAACGGAAGTCCATATGTCTGCAAGCATTTCCTCTGTTTTGCTGCGGGGAGGCGCAAACTCATTTCCGGTAATCGATGCGGGAGCAGGCAAAGCCTTCCGGTCAATTTTCCCTATGGATGTCAGCGGCAATTTTTCCAGCCTGACAAAGCTGGAAGGCACCATATAATCCGGCAATTCCGCCGACAGGAATTCCCTCAGATGCCTGGTCTCCAATGGGATATTTGCGACTATATAAGCGCAAATCGTTTTTTTACCCTCATGATTGTCCAGATCGATCACAACGGCATCCCGAATTTGATCATGCTGCAGCAACCGGTTCTGAATTTCACCAAGCTCAATCCGGTGGCCTCTGATCTTCACCTGGTGGTCCGCTCTTCCGATCAATTCCACTTCCCCGTCAGGAAGCCATCGTCCCATATCGCCTGTTCGGTACATTCTTTCATCCGGCATGAACGGATCGTTCATGAATTTCTCGGCCGTAAGCTCGGGCATGTTCAAATACCCTCTGGCCACTCCGGCTCCGGCGATATACAGCTCGCCGGCAATGCCGATCGGGGCAAGATTACGGTCACGGTCAAGAATATAGCATCGCGCATTGGCAATCGGTTTGCCAAGCGTTACTTTGCCTGCCGAGCATAACGAAGATAAGGCGTCTACTGTCGTTTCCGTTGGCCCGTAGTTGTTATACAGCACATAGCCATTCCCGACCAGCTCGTCCTTTAACGAATCGTCAAGCCTTTCTCCGCCTGATATGATGATGCGCAAACTGTTTAATTTCCGCTTGCTGCTCATTAATTGTTTCAATAACGTCGGGATCAGGTTAATGATATGGATTTGATGCCGGTCCACATAATCGCAAAACTGCTCGCGGTCCAGAATTACGTTTTGCCCTGCGATATGCATTGCAGCTCCATGAAGCAGGGTCCCGAAAAATTCTTGTATGCTGGGGTCGAATATATAATTCGTCATTTGCAGGACATTTGTAGTGCTATCTATCCCGTACGTTCCGGCAAACCACTGTATATGGCTGACGACGCTTTTGTTCTCCACCATGACGCCCTTTGGCTTCCCTGTCGTTCCGGACGTATAGAATACGGCGAATAGTCCATCCGGGTCCGGATCTCGAACCGGGCTGAATGTCTGCCCCGAATATAACCGTTGATCGTCCAGCAGCATGATGCGTTCGG
Organism: Paenibacillus sp. JT31N11; assembly: GCF_056269285.1. Taxonomy (NCBI): domain Bacteria; kingdom Bacillati; phylum Bacillota; class Bacilli; order Caryophanales; family Paenibacillaceae; genus Paenibacillus; species Paenibacillus sp. JT31N11. The sequence goes on along the minus strand of NZ_JBWDNQ010000001.1, from coordinate 1,848,144 downwards.
CCGGAATATCCGCTGCCAAGCGGCCGCTTTTTTCGAGCGGCTCTTGATGGGCAAACAGCAGCATGGCGCCGCTATCCTGCAGCATATACCTCTTCCGCGATTCGGGAAATGCGGGATCCACCGGCAGGTATGCGGCTCCCGCTTTAAGAATGGCGATGATGCCGGCAATCATTTCGACCGACCGTTCTGCCATGATGGCGACGATTTCCCCGGCCTTCACGCCTCTGCCGATCAACTCATGCGCCATGCTGTTCGACATCGCGTCCAGCTCTTGATACGTGACCGTTCTCCCCTCGCACACGACAGCGATATGGTTCGGCGTTCTTACCGCCTGCCGTTCGAACAAGCGGCTGACCGCCAGATGATCCGGGAACGCTGTCCGGGTATTGTTGAAATCGTACAGGATTCGCTTTTTCTCTTCGGCGGAGATGATTTCAATTTGGTCCACCCTTTTCCCGGGTGTCCGGATCACAGCCTTCATAATTGCGGCAAAATGCTCCGCCAGCCTGATGACCGAAGATGAGCCGAGCACCTGTTCATTGCAGCTGAAGCAAACCTCAATATCGTCTTCAATGGTCACGCTTATCGTTAAATCATAATTCGTCATTTCAAACGCGGAGTAAGAGCTGAAGGCAATTTCGCCTTGTTTGCTCGTGACGGTCCGGTCCAAAGGATAATTTTCAAAAACGACGATCGTATCGAACAGCTCTGCCTGGCCATCCAACCCGCTGTACCGCTTGATATCCGCGAGAGGGGTGTGCTCATGCTCATCCCTGCTCTGTAATGACCCGTGCACCTTTCTTATCAGATCTATGGCCGACTCATCCGGAGTGCGGGTTACCCGGAGCGGGATCGTATTGATGAACAGCCCGACAATCTCCTCAATGCCCTGAAACCATGCTGATCTTCCGGATACGGTCGTGCCGAAGACGATATCGTCTTCATTCACATTTTTTTGCAGTACGATTCCCCAGACGCCGTAGATCAGAGAGGCCAGCGTCACTTCATTTTGTCTTGCGAACCGCTCCAGTTCGTCTTTCGAAAATCGGATACGGTGATGAACGTCTCTTCGTTCTTCGGGGCGCTTGATGATTTCGGATGTCAGCCTTGTTTGCGAGTCAAACCCTTCAAATACACCCTGCCAAAACCGCTTTTGCTGCTCTTTGTCCTGATTTTGAATGATTTTAACAAAATCCTTATACCTTTTCTTGTTCGGGCGTACGACGTTCTCCGAGCGGCTAAACCCCCGGTATGCTTCCATAAATTGTTTTAACAGGAGTCCGCTGCTCCAGCCGTCAAATAAAATATGATGGCTGCTTATGATCATTTCATGCTTCTCTTCCTCCAGCCGGCATAACGCGATCCTGAACGGGACCTTCCGGAGATCAAACTTCTTCTCCCTGTCCTTTGTTTTGATGTCATTAAGCTGCAAGCGCTTGTCGTCCTCTTCCCGATCCTGGAGGCTGTGGAGCTCAAGCTGCAAGGGATGCTGTTTCAAAACGATTTGTACAGGGGCTTTGACGTTTTCCCAACGAAACAGCGTACGCAGCATTTCATTGGTTTGAATGACGCTCTCCCATGCTTTCGCAAAATGCGCCTCATTCACCTTACCCGAAATTTCCAGACACAGCTGCTCGAAATACTCGTCGCTCAGAGGATCTTTTAAGTAATGAAACAAGATTCCTTCCTGCATCGGGGTCAATCCAACGATGTCTTCGACATGCTGTCGATCCAGCTTCGCCATAACGTAAGCTCCTCCTATCTCGCTTGTGCAGCAGAACCTGCAAGAGTATGGTTCATTTGTTGTTCTTCTACGATTTCTCCTCTTTCCATCTTGATCAGCTTGTCTGCCATATGAAAATACCGGTCGTCGTGGGTAATGGCAATGACGCACTTCCCTTTGGATTTGAACTGCGGTAATAATTCCGTATAGAAGAATTGTCTGAACTCCGGATCCTGGTCGGCCGCCCACTCGTCAAACAGGCAGATCGGCTTGTCCTCCAGATAGTTGATCAATAGTGCCAGTCGCTTTCTTTGACCTGTCGAAAGCTTCGTCGTACTGAACTCCCCGTCTTGAATTTGCAGCTTCTCATCGATGCGCAGCAGTTTCAAATAGGTATCGATCTCGTCCTCTTTGGACGCGCAATCGATGCCGTATATTTTGGTGAACAGGTAGTAGTCGCTGAAGATGGCAGAGTAGAGTTCGCCCAATTCCTCCTGGCCGATGACTTGGTTGTTGACGAATATTTCACCCTTCTCGCACGCGTACAGCCCTGTAATCAGTTTCGCAAGCGTTGATTTGCCGCTTCCGTTCCCTCCCGTAATAAAAACGATCTCGCCGGAATGAAATTTGCAGTCGATCGGTCCGACCCGAAAGGACTCGCCATTCTCGCCGCGGTATTCGTATTCCACGTCCTTCAGTTCAATTTGCAAGCCGCCGGATTGCACAACCTCTCCTTCTGTCATCTCCTTGCCGGCTTCAATCTCCGTCAAATGCGCGATAAACGCTTTGATCCGCTTCCAGCTAATCCGCAGCTGTACGGCATGCGGAATCGCATTAAGAATGCTGTTGACAGGCCCTGTCATGTAGAGGAATACGAACACATAGTTTCGCAGAGAATGGCTCTGCACCTGCTCGAACAGAATGGGAAACAAGAACGTGACCGCCCCGATCACGAGCGTGAACAACAATTCGCCGATTATAAAGACATTGGCGAACTTCAGCCCGCCCCGGATCCGCTTGTCCTTGTAATCGCCGATGCTTTCCTGCATATCCGCTCTGAAATGCTCCCGTTTTGCCGATCCCAGCCTGAGTTCCTTATAGCCTCCGGTAAGATCGTTGATATATCGGAAGAAGGTATTCTGAATGTTTCTCGTTTGCTCCCACAGCTTATTGGCCGACCTTCCTGCCACATAATATAAGCCTGCCGCAACGAGCATGACGGCAATGGAAATCAGCAGTCCGTAGACATTCAGAATTCCCAGATAGACCAGGCAGCACAGCAGCGTTATCGAATCCGTCAGTCCGGTAATGAGAGTAGCCGCGTGGTTGCTGATGGCTTCTGTATCATTATTTAACGTGGTTTGAATCTTTTCGCTCTCGAGCCGCTCGATTTTCTCATAGGGGGTATTCAAAATTTTGTCCAGCAGCTCGATCCTTTTATCAGCGATCAAATTATTCGTAAGCGTGATGAGCCTGGTCCGCACGAACTTCTGTCCCATCACGTAAATGACAATACCCAGTGCAAAATATAAAAACAGTCCGCTTCCGGATTGCCCCGTCCGGTTTAACGCTTCATTGACGATGAAGATGATCATCGCATTGCCGAAGCCGCTTGCGATGCTCAACAGGATGAGGGGGAAAAAATTCCTGTCCCTGCGTTCCGGAAAAACGGATACCAGCGTCAGGTATACGCAGAAAAGGATGATGGCGGACATGACCGCGCCAATCGCAATAATCAGACTCGCAGGCGCCCACACCTTGACGAAATCCCAGGAAAGCCCGGAAAATAATACGTCGGGAATTTGATATAGACAATACCCCGATACCAGGATAAATGCGAGCGAAGCCAGCGGAATCCCTATACGCCTGGCTGCATGCTTCTCCAGCCTTCTTTTTTTCTTGTAAATCCGGGCTGCGGACAGAACAATAAAATACAGTGTAACAACTATCAGCGGGAGCATCAGCAGGATGACGAAAAAAGCAAAGACGTCGAGGCTTTTATACATATCCTGCGCGTTGTCCGCCGGTTTCTTTCCTTGAAGGATGTCCATGATGCCTTGACCCATGACGCTTGTATAAGACGAGTTCAAGTTAGCCAGTACGGCAACGCCCAGACCCTCATGGGGACGAAATACAAGGAAGGAGGAAAAGTTCGGATTGCTTCCGTCATGGGAGATTTCACCTTCCCCGCTCTGGTATACCTCCCATCCCCCCGCATAGGACGAACCGTCCGAAGAGGGCGCAACAGAGCGGTTCGGCTCATGCGTTCTTAGAACCGTGTCCTGGTCGGCCTGTTCCAGCGTGGAGGTGCCCATCTGGATCCTCAGCCACTTTTCCATATCCTCCGCATTGGAGATGAAATATCCGGCCGGTGTATTGCCGCGGTACATCGGAGCATCATACTGGACAGGTCTCAAGAATCCCAGCTTGTAGCCCTCTGCCATGCCTTGCTGGGCGGCCTCCTGCCTGAACAGATACGTATGATCAAGCCCAAAAGGCTTCAGGATATGGCTGTCCGCATATTGTTCAAACGATTGGTCCGTCACTTCCTGAATGATCAGGCCCAAAATATCATAATTAATCGTCGCGTATTCAAACTGTTCCCCCGGATAGGACGCAAGAGGGCGATTCAGCAGCGTTCTCACCGTTTGTTCAAGCGCATCTTCATCGTCCGTCACGGGAATGTCCTTAATCGTCTCGAACGGGATTCCGCTGCTGTGGTGCAGCAGCTGTTCCAACGTGATATCGACCGCACTGTCGATGAGCTGCCCATCGTGCTCGCCCTTATACTTCATTTGGAACCAGGGCAAATATGTGCTGACCGGTTCATTCAAATCGATGACGCCTTCTCCGGCAAGCTGATAGGCAGCCAGAGCCGTAAACGCCTTGCTGTTTGATCCAATTTCGAACAAGGTTTGTTCGGTTACGGACTGCTTCGTCTCCCGATTGGAATAGCCGAAGCTTTTTTTATAAACAGGCTGATCGTCCTTGACGACGACGACCGACAAGCCGGGAATTTTCCCCTCTTTTTTTTGCTTCTGAATCCATGAGTCCAGCTGGCGTTCATAGCCGTCCGGCAATTCCGCTGCCGCGCTTTCATTCGCCGCGGCAGCGGCGGCGGGTCCGGCTATGGTTGGAACCAGCAGGAATACGACAAGGATCATCCATATGGATCTTGTTTGCATTTTCGGCATGGTCCTCTCCACTTCGAGAATCGGTTCGGCATGATTTCAATCGTTAAAAAGATGTTCGAGCTCGTCGCTCGAGAGGTCTGTCGTTTCAAAATCGGCAGGCGTAAATTCGCTGTGGTCCCTGCCGCTGCAATGATCGATGACCTCTCTCAACCGATCCATATAGGAGCGGGCAAATCGCTCTGCCGTCTCCGGTCTAAACTTGCTGCGGCTGTAGGTTATCGAAAGCTTCAGCCTGTTATTCACCGAATAAGCGACGATATCCAGCAGACAAGACATTTCATTGCGGCCGCTGCATTCTCTGCCGGCAGGCTCCTCCGCATATTCGAATATTCCGCTCGTAAATGAAGCGTTAAAATCGCCCAAATAATTAAACCGCACATTTTTCCCCGGACCGCCATCCAATTCGCCGGTTATATATTTCAAGACACCATGACAAAGTCCATTGTTCGGGATTCCCCGCATTTGATCCTTCAACAGCTTGATTTGCGATGACAGACCCGTATGCGGGACTGCCAGTCTGACCGGATATAAACTCGTAAACCAGCCTACCGTTCTCGATATGTCGATATGGTCCGCGATCTCCTCGCGGCCATGCCTCTCGATTTCAACCAACACGTCGCCGGTTTTCGTATAATCCCTCATCACCAGCGCCAACGCGATGAGCATCAATTCATCGCCTTTTGTCCTGTAGGCGTCATTTGCCTTGAACAGCAGCCGTTGTGTTTCATCCTCCGTCAACCGGTATTCTACCGTTTCGCAGCATTCCATGGCATCCGCACCCAGGTCAAAATCGCTCCACGTTTCCGTGCCGGTTTCATAAACCTGCTGATTCCAGAAAGGCAGGCTTCTTCTCGCAGGACCCCGGCCAAACTGCTCCAATTGCGTTGCCCAGTTCTGAACCGAACATGTTTTTGGCGGAAGTGCGGCAATCTTGTTATGCAGCAATTGTTCGTACACATGGCTCATATCCTCGAAGATAATTCTCCAGGATATCCCGTCGACAGCCAGATGATGAGCGCTCATGAGCAGCCTGGTATCCTGACCGCCAAGATGGAAAATGCAAGCCTTGATCAAAACTCCATTTTCAATGTCAAAGCTTGCTTTCAGCTTCTCCCCGATCCCCGAGATTTGAGCAGGCTGTTCGGAAACCGGACATTCCGACAAATCGATTATCCGGATTTCGCATTGTCCCAAGAGAAGGGAATCGTTATAGCTCAGCTCCCCCGTCCGGGAATCATAGTTGATTCTGAAGGCATCGTGATGGCGGATGATCGTATTCAGCGCCGTTTCCAGTTTATCGGGATACAGCTCGCCTTTAAACTTTAGCAGCACCGATTGTGTGTAATGGTTCATGTCCGGCAACCGCTGCGAGAAAAGCCATGATGTCGAAGGAAGCGGCTTGATCACGCCTTCGCAAGGGCTGTCTTCTCCGGCCGCCCCTCGCCCAATGTTTTCCACATATAATGCCATATCTGAGATTACGGGGTGAGCCAATATATCCTTTACTTTGATTCTGTACCCCCCGCTCCCCAGCCTCGAGGCGATCTGGATCGCTTTGATGGAATCCCCGCCCAAATAATAGAAATTATCCTTCAGGCTCGCATCTTCTGCATTCAGAACATGTCCGATGGTATCGACCAGCAACCGTTCCATCCCGTTTGCTGCTTCGCGGGCGGCCGGCTCGTTCCTTGCTGGTGCCGGCTCAGGTAAAGCAGCTTTATCGACCTTCCCGTTGATCGTCAAAGGGATGGCGTCTAACGCCATAAAATAGGCGGGAATCATATATTCCGGCAAATATTCTTTCAGGAAATTCGCCAGCCCCGGTGCGGGAATCTCTTCTTGCCCGGTGTAATAGGCGCAGAGATACCGGCCGCCGTTCCGGTCCTCGCGGTCCATGGCAACGGCTTCTTTTACGCCTGGATGATGGGTCATACCATGTTCGATCTCGCCCGGTTCGATGCGGTGTCCGCGTATTTTCACTTGACTGTCCGTTCTTCCCGCGTATTCGATCCTGCCTCCGTCCATAAATCTGGCCAAGTCGCCTGTTTTATACATCCGCTTTCCCTGAACGAAAGGATTATCGATAAATCTCTCTTTCGTCAGCTCCGGCCTGTTCAGGTAACCCCGTGCAACTCCGTCTCCGGAAATGTACAGCTCTCCGGTTTCACCGTCCGGCACCGGATTGAGCTCCGGATCCAATATATATATTTTCATATTTTGGGCCGGGATGCCGATCGGAACCGAGATTCCTTGATCCTTCCCGGCATCGAACCGGTGGATCATACATCCCACGACCGTCTCCGTCGGACCGTATTCGTTGTAGATCATGATATGACTGCCGAAACGGTCGAGAATGCTGCTTGCGAGGCTTGTCTTTAAATCTTCGCCTCCGACGATAAAGGTTCGGATCGAACCCGTCCCGGAGACGGTATCCTTTAATAGGGAGAGATGGGAGGGTGTCAGTTTTACAATGGTTGCTATAGCTTCCCGGACTATTTTATAGAGCACATACTCATTGTCATCGGCGGGATAAATGGCAATCTGGCCGCCTCCGATGAGCGGCGTGAATATCGAGGTGACCGTCAGATCGAAAGTCAAGGAAGAATAGAGTGCGAACACGTCAGTCTCTCCCGAAACCGCATATACCCGCTTTGCCCAACAGATATAATTCACCAGTCCCCGATGCTCGATCATCGCGCCTTTCGGCAATCCGGTGGAACCTGATGTGTATATGATATAGACCAGATCGGACGGCTCGCTAAGGTCCCCAAGATCGGAGGCCTCCCCTGTATACAGGCTTGCCGAATTCAGCTGAATGACTTCCCCTTCGAAACGGGAAAGGTTCGATGTATGAAGCATCTCATCATCGGTCAACAGGATGGAAGTCCCCGAATCCTGCAGCATATAATGAATCCGGTCTGGCGGCAAATCGGGATCGACAGGCAAATAAGCGCCTCCCGCTTTGAGAATTGCGAGAATTCCGATGATCGTTTCCATCGAGTGTTTCGTTGACAGCCCGACGATGACACCTCTTTTTACGCCTCTTCCCAGAAGAAATCTTGCCAATTGATTCGATTTTTCATTTAATCCCCGATAGGTTAAGGTTTGATTATTCAGACGGAGCGCGATCCGATCCGGCGTCTTTGCCGCCTGTTCCGCGAACAGCCGGTGAATCGTCTTCTCTTTCGGATAATCGAATTCGGTAGCGTTGAATTCGTATATCCGTCTATTCCAATCATCTTCAGCTACAAGGTTGAACCCGCTTAGCTTTCGGTCGGGAAACTGTACGACTTGATCGGCCAGATGGAGCAGACTATGGTATGTCTGCCGGATCCTTTCTTCCGTATAATCCTGCAGCTTATAGTCCATATCCAGCTGGAGTTCCCCCGAGCCGGACCATTCCCGGATGATCAGCTGGAACGAATACAGCTGTTCCCCGCTGTAAAATTCTTCATTTTCGATTGGAATGCCGTCAAGGTCGTTCATCAGTCGGGTGTTATAATAATTGACAGAGGAATGGAATAAAGGGCCGTAGCCCTTCTTGTTCAATTCCAAATCCTGCACCAGGAGATCGAACGGATACCTCTGGTGATAATAGCATTGCGTCAACTCGCGGTTCATGTCCCCGATTAATTGACTTGCCGGCACTTCCGCATCCATACGAAAGCGAAACGGCATCGTGCTCGTAAACATTCCCACGATGCTCTTCTCTTTTTTACCCGCCCGATTCAGCAGCGGCAGCCCAACAACGATGTCATCCTGCCGGGACAGCTTATGAAGATAGATGAGATACAAGGCGACGAAGAAGGTGTACAGCGAAATATTATGATCGGCGGCGAATTGTTTGATACGTTCGGTTTGCCCGCTTCGCAGCGAAAATGTTTTGCGGTTTCCTGCGCCCCATTCCAAACCGGCATTTTCTGCCGGCTCCGGCAGCGCCGAGAATTTGTCGTTCCAGAATTTCCTGTTTTTCAGCAGCCGCGCGCTCGCCAAATACGTTTGCTCCTGTTCGATGTAAGAGAGATAGGAATTTCCGTTTCGGCTGGCTGCCTCCTCGCCTTTTAAGAGCCTTGAATAAGTGCCGCAAATCTGTTCGGTCAGAAGATTCATCGACCACCCGTCCGCAACCAGATGATGCGCCTTGACGAAATAACCGTTGTCGCGATCTCCCAATTTCAATAAAGCGAAATAAAACAAGGCGTTATCGTAGATCGGCATGTGCGCCGACGCTTCCTGACGAACCCAGGCGGTAAATGGTTCTTCCGGATTCGGGTGTGCACTGAAATCGAAATAGTCGATAGGAAAACTTGAATCATCGCTTATATATTGCCGGACATCACCCTCCGACTCCGTAAGACGAAGCCGGATGCCCTCATTCGTTTTTACAAACGTGCGGATCGCTTCCTCCAGTAACGCGAAATCCGCCTTTCCTTTTATTCTTACTGTGCCGCCGATATTATGCATCGATTGGCCAGGGTTGATATTTTCCATGTACCATATTCTTTTTTGAGGATGTGTAAGATTAAAATATTCCGTACGATGCAAGATGTCTTTGCTTGTCAACTGCCGCACCTCCGAATCCTACAGGAATTTCACCTGCCGGCAGTAATCTACCATACGGCCGGCAAGCTGCTCGTTCATCTCTTTCCATACAAAACCCGTTCTTTCTAACAGCGCGGCCGTCTTGTCGCTCCTGACATGGAATAAAGTGTGATCGGCCGGACTGTCAAGCTCTCCCCAATCATCTCCAATGCTGTGCAACTGGATGTTATAGATAGGGGATGAATGCCCGCGGACCTGATTTTCATCATAGACGTAGTCCAGAAACCGTTCGATCGACGCCTGTTCCACGCCGAGTGCCAAACCTGGCATCGTCAGCAGCTCCGACATGCTGACAGGGCTCGGATTGTAAATATGATGGGTCTCATTCTTCAGCTCCATTCGGTCGAACAAGCTCACGATTGCCCGGCTTACGTCATCCACGCATGAAAAATCCGTATCCCTCTCCATTTCCGGAATCAACCCGATCGTGACATAGGATTGGATTAAGGAATATAAAGCGTTTTGTGCGATGTTTTCCTGGAACTTGCCGGACCTGGAGTCGAATACGATGTTGCCGACACGGAAAATAGTAACGTCGACTCCTTTTTGTCTTGCTTCCATCAATCTTTTCTCTGCTATGAGCTTCGTTTTCGAGTATGGACTCGTCATGGCTTGTCCGACATCGCAATCGAATTCGGTAAACAGGATGTCTTTCTGATGTTCAACCCTGCCGGAAGCGACGGCCATCGTCGAGATATGGTTAAAATCCTTGATCCGTCCCGTGAGCGAAAACTCGATTAAGTTATCCGTAGCCACAATGTTGGCCTCATATGATTCGTCGTATTTGCCGTAATGGCTGACATTGGCCGCGGAATGAATAATGCATGGAATGAGTCCGCAAAGATCCCGGTACCCGCTGTCATCCATTCCCAGATTCTTCTTCGTTAAATCACCGTTATATACGAAAATTCTCCGGTTCCATTCCTCATAAAAGTCCGGTCCGAAATAAAAGCCGAGCTTTTCTTTGATCCGTTTCTCGGCTTCCTCCCGGCTCCCGCTTCTTATGATAAGATGCATATTGCTGTTCGAGTGCCTTAATAATTCATAGAGCAAATAGATTCCCAGGTATCCCGTGCTTCCCGTCAACAAAATATCCTTGTATTCCACCCTGAGGGTAAGGCTCGTTTCGTTATATCCCCTGCTTCTCTCCTCGTATAGACGGCGTTTTGCTTCCCATTCATTGCCCGCATCCGCGGGCGAAAGATATCTTTCTCTCCGCGCCAGCAAGTACCGCTTCAATTCGTCCTTCGATAGGAAAGGGTCTTCTGTCTTGAGCTCGATATGCTGTGCCAGATCGGACGCCCGCGGATATTCAAACAGTTGACGGATGGATATCCGAAGGTCCTTCTGCAGTCTGGATACAACGTTGACGGCAGACAGCGAGCTGCCTCCCAGCTCGAAGAAATCGTCATAAAGGGTTATATTCTTTACGCCTGTAACTTCCTTATAGGCTTCAATAATGAGCTGTTCCTTATCTGTCATTGGCGTCCCGTCTTTTGCTGCCAGCTGCCCGTTACTGCCCCTGACCGCATCCCCGCCGACCCGGCCCGTCGTATCCCGATTGTCGGCTCCGCTTCCGGCTTGGCCGGCGCGAATGCTGTAATACTGGCGATCAAACGCATACGTGGGCAGCGGGACGCGGAATCTTCTCTCTCTTGCGTAATAGCTCTGCCAATCGATGTGAGCGCCATGAATATGCAGCCTACCGATTCCGCGAAGCAAGAATTCGTCGTCCGGCACATTATCATTGGAAGACTTTACCGTGTTCACGATCATATTCCGTGCTGCCGATTCTTCGTCAAGTTGCTGTCTGACGAATGCGCTTAATGTCTTGCCAGGCCCAACCTCGACAAAGATACTGTCCGCATCCGCCAATAATTGTCCCACACCCTCGGAAAATCGGATGGTGCCGCGCAAATGCTTCACCCAATACCGGGGGTCCGCCGCTTCCTGGGCGGTTATCCACTTTCCCGTGACATTTGAAATATAAGGAATCTGCGGCTCGCCAAAGACGGCTTCCCTGGCTTTCTCTTCAAAGGCGCTTAGAACCGGGTCCATCATTGATGAATGAAAGGCATGGGAAGTCTGCAGCCTCTTATGACGGAGACCCTCCCGGTCCAGTTCTGCTTCCAGATCATTCAATTCTTCATATGAACCCGAAACGACACACTGTGACGGACCGTTTAAAACGGCAATGGACAGACCGGGGCCAAGCAGCGGCAGCAGCCTGTCTGACGTCGCCATCACGCTCAACATGCCGCCCGCCGGCAGCCGCTGCATAAGGTCGGCGCGTGCCGAAACCAGTGCCAGGGCATGCTCGAGCGACAGCACTCCGGATAAACAAGCGGCCACATATTCGCCCAGACTATGTCCGATCATGCCGTCCGGGCGGATCCCCCAATTCATCAGCATCCTGGCCAGCGCATATTCAAAAATAAATATTGCAGGTTGAGTATAGGATGTTTGATGAATCCTCTCGTTAGTTCCCTCCCCGATAAGTGCCGGATACAAGATTTCCTTCATATCATATCCCCTTATCCTGGCCAGGATATGACAGCATTGGTCTACCTCTTCGCGAAATCCTTGTTCTTCTCTATACAGCTCCAATCCCATATTGATATATTGGGAGCCTTGTCCTGGGAACATGAAGATGACCGGCTTGACGGAGCCGGACACCTTCGCCGTCTGTACTTTGGCAGAATGCGCTGAAGACAGCTCCCGCTTGGCCTCGACTGCATCCGCCGCCGCCAGCACCCTGCGGTACTTCAGCTGTTTTCTGCCGATCAGAAGCGTATAGGCCGCATCGGCCAAATCAATGTCTTCGTTCTGGTCCAAATAATCGGCCAGCCTGCGGGTCTGTTCATCAAGGGACTTCATGGTTTGCGCGGAGAGGGACAGAAGCTGGACCCTTCTGCCGCTGTCCGGGCTGCCTCTGTCCGGAGCTTCTTCGAGCACCAGATGGGCATTGGTTCCGCCGATTCCGAACGAACTAACCCCGGCTCTTAAAGGAAAATCCGAATGCTTCCATTCAGCCGGATGGGTGTTGACATAGAACGGGCTTCGTTCAAAATCGATTTTGTCGTTCGGCTGTCCGAAATTAATGCTCGGCGGAATCAGCCGGTGCTTCAGGGAAAGCGCTGTCTTGATGAAACCGGCCACGCCCGCAGCATTATCGAGATGTCCGATGTTCGCTTTAACTGATCCGATGCCGCAGTAGCCCCGCTTGCCGGTATTAAATGCCAGCTTCAGGCCTTCGATTTCAATCGGATCGCCGAGTACGGTCCCGGTCCCGTGCGCCTCCACATAGGAGATGCTTTCCGGTTCGACTTCCGCCATGAGCAGAGCGGACCTGATCGCATCGGCCTGTCCCTCTATGCTCGGCGCGGTAAAGCTGACTTTATCGCGTCCGTCATTGTTGACCGCCGACCCCTTTACGACCGCGTAAATATAGTCTCCGCTCTCTATGGCATCCTGCAGCCTTTTCAGGACCACCATGCCCGCTCCGCTGCCATTCACCGTTCCTTTGGCATTGGCGTCGAACGGTCTGCAGTGTCCGTCGGGTGACAGAATCATGCCCTCCTGATACCAATAGCCTCGTTTCTCCGGCAGTGTGATGGATACGCCTCCGGCCAGAGCGATATCGCATTCGCCGCCCAGAAGACCCTGACAGGCTAGATGAATGGCAACCAATGAAGATGAACATGCCGTTTGAACCGTATAGCTTGGGCCCTTCAAATTCAGCTGATGCGATAATCTCGTGCTGAAAAATTGCGATCCGTTCAATAAGTTAGCTTCTCTCATAAAGTCGGGCGCTTGTTGAAACACATCGTTCATCCAATATAAGTTTGTTGACCCTCCGATATAGACGCCCGTTAATCCGTTCCCATGCTCCCCGCAGCAGCCGGCTTTCTCAAGCGCTTCCCAGGCACATTCATGCAGCACTTTAAGCTGGGGGTCCATCACTTCCGATTCCCGGGGGGAGTAGTGGAACAAGTGGGTGTCAAACCATTCCGAATCACGGATCACGCCCCCGGCTTTGACATAGCCGGGACTACGGAGCGTCTCCGGGTCGACGCCCGCTTCCTGCAGCTCCTCATTCGTGAAGAAAGAGATCGCTTCCGTTCCGTTCTTGATCGTATCCCAGAAGCTGCGGATATCGTTTCCGCCCGGAACCCGGCATGCCATTCCGACAACCGCGATCTCAAGCCCGTTTGTCGTATGGTTGTTCATAATTTCCCACCCTCTTTTTTTCTCTGCATTCTTTGCTTTAACCGGTTCTTCGATTCCTCCCTGACTTGATCCCGATCCGGGCCGCTTCCTTCCCGCACGCCTTCGTCTGCTGTCGTCCCCAAGCGCCTTGCTAATGCATGGATAGAGGAATAACGGAACAGTTCAACTACCGGCAGGTCGACGTTCAGCCGTTCCTTCAGGAGGACATGCGCCTCGATAATATTCAGGGAATTTCCGCCAAGCTCGAAGAAATGGTCGTGGACTCCAACCCGGTCCGTTCCGAGCACCTGCTTCCATATCTCCGCTATCGCCTGCTCAAGACCGCTTGAAGGCTCCGCATAAGCGGTTCCCGAAAGCATATAGGTTTCATCTTCTCTTTCCTGCAGGGCCTTGATATCGATTTTACCGCTGGTCGTTGCAGGCAGCTGCGCAAGCTGCACGAATCGCTCGGGAATCATATACCCGGACAAATGCAATCCCAGGTATTCCCTTAATTCCGTTGTGGTTACAGCGTCTTCCGCGACCACATACGCGCACAGGTAGGCTTCGCCGGACAGATTCATTTTTGCCGCGACAACCGCATCCTTAACGCTGCCATGATTCAGGAGATGATGGTTGATTTCGCCCGGCTCAATCCGGATTCCCTTGATTTTGACCTGATGGTCAAGTCTTCCCATATATTCGATGCCGCCGTCCGGAAGCCATCTGACCAAATCTCCCGTCTTGTACATGCTCGCGCCATCCAGGAACGGGTCGGGGACAAACCGTTCGCGGGTCAGGTCCGGTCTGTTCAAATACCCTCTTCCCACTCCAGCACCGGAGATGTACAGCTCTCCCGCCACCCCCAGCGGCACCGGGCGAAGGTCGCGGTCCAGAATATACGTTCTGTAATTATCTAAAGGCCGGCCGATCGGCAGGCTCGCACCTGCCTCGCTGCCGTCGCAGATATGGTAAGTCGTATAGATTGTTGCTTCGGTCGGCCCGTACAGATTCACGATCTGATCGGCATGGACGGCGCTTCGCACTTCGTCATACAGATTTCTGCTGAACACTTCACCCGCCAGCATGACGTAACGGAACCGGTGATTAACGATATCGCGTCTGTTGTTCAGAAGAACTTTCATATGGGCGGGTACGGCGCACAGAACGTTAATTTGATGCTTCGCCATGTAGCTCCAGAGACGTCCGGGCTCAGCAGCCGTTTCTTCGCCGGGGATATACAGCTGTCCGCCGGAAAGAAGCGGCAGCAGCATCTGCTGCACCGACACATCGAAGGTGAACTTGGCCAGAAACAGATGACGGCATTCCCGGTCGAACTTCAGCCGGCCGGTGAATCCCGCAAGCTGATTCGTCACGTTCTGGTGCTCGATCATGACGCCCTTCGGCTTCCCTGTCGTGCCGGATGTATAGATCACATAAGCCAGATCGCCGGGAAGATTGACGTTCTCCGGGCAGGATGCTTCTACCTGGCTTAAAGATTCGTCATCCAGCGCGATCTGATCAAGCTTCAAAAGCTCCTGAAGAGGGCGCTGCGTCACGATCAATGAACAACGGCTGTCCTCCAGCATATAGCGGATCCTGTTCACCGGGAAACCGGGATCAATCGGCAGATAAGCGCCCCCGGACTTCAGTACCCCCAGTACGCTTATGACCATTTCGGCAGATGGCTCCGCAATGATTCCGACAATGTCGTTTCGTTTCACTCCCTTGTTTCTTAGAACGCGGGCAAGCCGGTTAGCCTGCTCATCCAGTTCGGCATATGTCAGCTGCCTGTCCTTATACACGATAGCCGTCTCCGTTGGAGTGTCCCGCACCTGCCGCTCGATTAATTCATGTACCGTCTTTTCGTACGGGAATTCAGTCTGCGTATTGTTGAAGCCTTCAAGCAGGAGCCGCTCATCCTGGTCGGACAGGATGCGGATATCCTGCAATCGGACATCGCGGTTTTGAGCGATTTCCTCAAGCAAACGGATGAAATGGCCGGCTATCCTTGCAATTGTTTCTTCCGCAAACAGATCCGTGCGGTATTTAAATCTGAAATCAAGGGTGCTCCTCTTCTCAAGGGCCCGAATGGAAAGATCGATCTGGGCCGAACGCTCCTCAACCGGATATTCCCGGAAGGACAATCCGGCAGTATCCATGGCCGCGCGATCATCGCTTTCCTGCGCAAAAATCACATCGTATAAAGGATTTCTTCCCGTGTTCCTTGGAACTCCCAGTTTATCCACCAGCACTTCAAAGGGATATTGTTCATTCTCGAAGGCCTTCAGCGTATTCTCCTTGACTTCGCCCAGAAGAGCGTTGAACGTCTTTTTCCCGCATGGAAAGTTTCTCATGACAACCGTGTTCACGAACATGCCAACGATCCGTTCCAGACCCGGATGGGACCTCCCTGCCGTCGGCGAGCCGATTATAATGTCCTCTTGCCCGGTGTATTTGAACAACAGCGCGTTAACGGCAGACAACAGCAGCATATATAAGGTTGCCCCGCTCTCTGCGGCCACCGCTCTTAAGCTCGCGGTCAATTCTGCGTTAGCGAGGACGCTTACGCTGCCGCCCTCGAACCGCATGACAGGCTGCCGCGGATAATCCGTATTCAGTTGAAGCTCGGGAGCACCATCCTTGAACAGATTCAGCCAATACGCCTCTTGCCTTCTCCTGTCATCGGCCGCATTCTGCTCAGCCTGCCATACCGAATAGTCTTTGTATTGCAGCTCGAGCTCGCTCTGGCTCATCCCTGAGTACAGTTCGGAGAATTCCTGCATCAAGATATCCATCGACGCGCCGTCGAAGACAATGTGATGGATATCGGTCAGCAGCAGGTGCCTGTTGTCTCCAACCTTCATGAGCTTGACTCTGAACAACGGCTCCTTTTCCAGATCGAAGGGCTTCACAAAATCATTGACTGCACGCTGAAGCCCAATTTCTTCCGCTTCTTCGAAATCCAGCGTGAAGGTAATGTCGGGTCGGATCGTCTGCACAAGCTCGCCGTCCTTGAATATGAAGGAGGTTCGCAGCGATTCATGCCGGCGGATAAGACGTCCGAGCGTATCCTCCAGCTTCCGCCGGTTGAGATCGCCCTCGATCATATTCACAGAGGTCATATTATAGGCGAGCGAACTCCGATCCAGCTGCCACAAGATGAACAGACGCTTCTGCTGCGAAGGAACGGGATAAGTCCCGGTTGTTTCCACAGGCCGAATGGCCGGATATTGCCCCCCTTGCAAGCTCTCCGCGTGTTTGGTAAACGCTCTTATGTTGGGATGACGGAACAAGCCGCTTATTTGCAAGCTGGTTTCCAGCTCCCTGTTGATCTTCAGCACGATGGCAGCAGCTTTTAGCGAATGGCCTCCCAGTTCAAAGAAATCATCATGGATCCCAACTCTCGCCACACCCAGAACCTCTTCCCATATGCCTGCAAACAATCGTTCCATATTGCTTTCCGGTGCGGCATAAGGGGAGCTTGCGGCTGTATCCGGATCCGGTGCGGGCAGGGCTTTCCGATCGATTTTCCCATTGTTGTTGAGAGGCATTTTGCCGAGCTGCGTGAAATATGCGGGTATCATGAAATCGGGGAGCTTCTGGGCAACATAGCTTCTTAATTCTGCAACCGGCAGCTTCAGGCGGGAAACGAAATAGGCGCACAGCACATCCATGCCTGCAGAATCTTTCATAGACACTGCTATGGCCTCTTCCACGCCGGGATGCTGCAGAAGGCAATGTTCGACTTCGCCAAGCTCGACACGGAAGCCTCTGATCTTGGTCTGAAAGTCTTTGCGGCCGAGAAATTCAAGCGTGCCGTCCTGCATCCATCTTGCGAGGTCTCCGGTTTTATAAATCTTTTTACCCGGATAGAACGGACATTCCACGAACTTCTCGTTCGTCAGATTCGGCGCGTTATAATAGCCGAGGGACAGACCGTCTCCGCTGATGCACAACTCGCCGGCAACACCAATCGGCTGCAGGTTCGTATCCTCATCCACGATGTATATTTCGGTATTGGGCAGCGGTTTGCCGAGCGGAACAATTTCCAATTGCTCCATATTCAGGCGGTTAAACTTGAAGGAGGCCGCGATATCCGTACACTCGGTAGGACCATAGGTGTTGATGACATCGGAGCGGCATTCGGGTGATTGGAGCCATGGCTTCAGCTTCTTCAGATTAATAGGCTCGCCGCCCACGATCACATGCTTCAAAGGGCTTAATTTGCGGTATTCGTTGTTCTCGTTGTAATCGATCAAAGGGTAAAGGGCACTCGGCGAACAATTGATAACCGTAATCCGTTCACGGGCGATCACATCCGACATCTCGTTATAGTCGTACATCCCTGCGGTGAACAGGTGCAGCCGCCCGCCCACCAATAAAGGAGCGAACAAATTTTTATGCGCCGTATCGAAGCTGAGCGGTGCGATCAGCATCAGGTCGTCAGCATCGCTAAGCTTCAGTTCGCATATATACCAATTCAGCAAATTAACGAATGA
Source organism: Paenibacillus sp. JT31N11 (assembly GCF_056269285.1). Lineage (NCBI taxonomy): Bacteria > Bacillati > Bacillota > Bacilli > Caryophanales > Paenibacillaceae > Paenibacillus > Paenibacillus sp. JT31N11. The sequence continues at coordinate 1,829,914 of NZ_JBWDNQ010000001.1, read as the reverse complement.
ACGCCGTTTCACCATTACCCCTTTGGGCACGCCTGTGGTTCCCGACGTGAACAGAACGTACATCATGCCCTCCGGGTCATACGTCAATCCCGGATTATCCATAGCCTCCGGCACGCTGCTCGCCAAGGCGCTCCCGATATCGACGATTTTCATCTCCGGATCAGAAATATTTACTTCAAGATTGCCGTTTACCAGAATAATGCCGGCCTGCGAATTGTTCAGCAGAGACCTGATCCGTTCCTCCGGCAAGCCCGGGTCAATCGGCAAATACGCTCCCCCGGTTTTTAAAATCCCCATCATTCCTACGGGCATCTCAAGCGATCGATCCACCATGATCCCGACAACGCTGCCTTCCCCGATCCCATGTCCAATCAATAGATGGGCGATTTGATTCGCTTTGGCGTTGAGTTCCCTGTAGGTCAGCTTTCGGTTCTGATAAACGACTGCTGTTTGATGCGGGCTTCTCTCCACCTGCTCTTCAAACCAGTCAACTACGGTTTTGTCCTTTGGATAAGGGGCAGCCGTTTCGTTAAACTCGTATAATAGACGGCTCCTCTCTTCATCCGGAATTCCGATCTCGGACAATAGGATGTCAGGGTTATCCAGAACGGTTCTGAAGAAGTGAGTGAAATGATTCGCAATACCGCGAATGGTCTCCTGCGTAATGCCGCCTGTCTTAAACGATACACGGCAATGAATGTGCTCTCCCGCCAAGTTGAACTGAAACGTCGTATCGGCGGCGGATTGACCGGCGGAAGCATTATTTTGAATATTTTCCAGTAAGACGACCGTTCGCGGCTTCGGCAGATCTCCGGCAGGCGTTTCCAGATGCAGAAGCTTTGCCAGCTTGGGGTAGGAAATTTTCTGGTGCTTGCCCGCATCCGAGATGGTTTGTTTTACCTCGAACAGAAGATCCTTGAACGTCATGCGGCTATCCATCACATTTCGTATAATCAAATGGTTATCCTGAAAAGCCGGCCCGGACTTCGTCCTGAACACCGGAATCCCGACAACAATATCTTTATTTCCCGAATGTATGGATAGCAAATATTGAATTCCGCACAGCAAAATGATGAAAACACCGTATTCCGACCCCTTGCTCACGGCCGTAATTCTCCGGGAAATTTCATCTGGAAGTTTAAACGTAAAGATCTCTGTATTCTGAATTTCCGCACGCACCATCTTGTGATCAACCGCAAAACTGCTCATGCTCAAATCGGGTGACAATTTGCCGAGCCAATAGATTTCTTCTTCCGTTAATCGATCTGTATCGTTATTATGTCTGCTGTCTGCGGGAATGTTTGGGGTATGCATTATAAACCTCCTGATCAGTACAATAGTTGTATTGATGGTTGGCTTGCACTCAATGCTCCGCTAATGTTTCGTTAATCAGATGCAGAATATCGAAATCGTTATCGTTAATGAAAAAATGTCCTCCGGGATAGCCGTAAAGGCCAAACTGCTCCTTCGTAAAATCCTTCCAGTGCATCATATCCTCATAAACGATATCGTCCCCCTTCCCGTATAATGCGGTTATATTGGCGTTTAGCCTGGACTTGTCCGGCATAAACGCATATTCTTCAATCAGCCTGAAGTCGGATCTTAATATCGGCAGAAAAATCTCCATTAGCTGTCGATTATGAAGAACCTCTTTGGGCGTGCCGTTTAATTCATCCAATTTTTTCTTGAATTCTTCCTCGGGCAGCTGGTGAAGATTATGGCTTCGTATTTTGTTTGGCGCTCTGACGCCGGAAACAAATACATGCCTGGGAGGATGAATCCCTTCACCCACCAGCTTCCTGCAGAGCTCATAAGCGATTAGTCCGCCCATGCTATGTCCAAAAAAGGAATACTTCGTTCCGCTGATATTTTTTTTTACATATTCAAACAGATCGCATAAGGCATCATCCATGTCTTTATAGCAAGTGTCCCGAAATCTTGTTCCTCTGCCGGCGTAGGGGATTGGCAGCAGCTCAATACCGGGAAGCAAATACTTGCGCCACGGATAGTAGATAGATTCAGACCCGCCCGCATAGGGGAAACAAAATAGAAGCATGTTATTCATGAGTGAATCCTTCCGGCAATATTTCTCTGTGGAACTATTAAATTTCAAATATTCTGAATCTTTTATATGCGATTTTCCATATGAATTCGTTTCCAACTGATAGAATTTCGGGTTTGCTTCTCAATACACTGCGGGCGCATATTGATTTTTGAAAATCATTTTATCATCCGCCCATTCAATTTTCAAATATGCACATTATTCCCTTTATTTCCTCCAAAACGTTAAATATCAGGGTCAATGTTCCCTATATTTTCTCAAATATGTTGAAATATAGGGATTAATCATGATAATTGACCTATTTCAATTCCAATAACTGATGTAATACAATTTATAATATACTAGTAATAATTGAAAGTGCAACATATTTTACTTATTCATGCCAATTATTACTGCTTGTTTTTTCTCCTATAACCTCTCTGTTTTACAAACACTTACAAGACTTTTCGTAACGTTTTTGCAAGACTCAAGTTATTAAGGAGGGCAACAATAATGAACGACGCAGCAAGCCGTTTGGAAGGAACAGAGCATCATGAATTGGAAAAGTATCGTTTTTCGCCTGAAATACGCAGCCATATACGCGAGCTGCAGCAGCAGAATAATTGGTACAATTACTTCGCCATAGGACTGGACTGGCTGATCATCTCGGCGGTTATCGCCCTATTTTATTTAAAACCGACGATTTGGATGTATCTCATCAGCATCACAATCATAGGAAGCCGTATGCGTGGTCTGGATATTATGATGCATGAATCCAGTCACAATATGCTGTTTAAAAACCACAAATTAAACAAATGGATCGCATGCTTATTTGCAGCTTATCCCATCATGATTTCCTATCGAGCCTACATTAAGGGTCATATGACCCATCACAAATACTTGTGGAGCGATATTGACCCCGATAAAATCCGGTATAAATTGGTTGGATTGGATAATCCTCCGAAGAGCAGGATGGAATTTTTTCTCCGTCATTGTCTGAGACCCTTGACCTTGGTTCATGTTCCCCGCTATTTAAGCGGCATGATCAAAGTAACGATGTATTCCAAAGAGGAAACGCGTTTCGACAACATTGTGCGGGCTGTATATTGGGCATTGATCATATTCTGCTCCATCTTTTTCGGGTTTTGGCTGGAGCTTATACTTTTTTGGGTCATTCCTTTTATGACGACGCTGCAAATTCTGAAATATTGGGCTGAGATGGCCGAACACGCTGGCCTGGAAAACGATAAGGAAATGTTTGCGACAAGGAACTCCTTTGGAAATTGGTTTGAACGGGCGCTTCTTCATCCTCACCGCAATTCATATCATTTAGTTCATCATCTTTTCCCTGCCATACCCCATTACAATATCAAGAAGGCGCATCTTGTTCTGATGGAAGATTCCGAATACCAGAAGGCACATCATTGCACCGGTTTTTTCCTGTCGCTTGCCCCGGGCTTTTCTTCCGTTATTGACGATATTCAAGGCCGCATTCCCTTTTGGAATAAGTTAAAAGGCAGATAATGGGGAAGCGTAACCCACCATACTGTATTTGGATTCTTATTCCTTCCAATTCGTACAACAAGGCTGCCGGGTTTCGCTGGCAGCCTTGTTGTACGACAGCAGAGGACTCAATTCAATCAAGGTACCTGGCTGCAGCTATGCTATAGTATTTGTAATGCTGCACCCAAACTGCTCGATACTGGAGAGATCTCTGATGGAATTGAAACCCGGAAAACCCGTTGGACTATTACACGTAAATAAGGAAAATCCCAAATTTTCAGCTTCCCGGTACTCCCCCTCCACCGATCTCATTCCTTTCATTGAGCATTACTGGATTGTCCGCTGGGATCTTCGGGGGCAGGAACCGCATCTTCAAGAAACCCTGCCTCATCCTTCCGTTCATCTTGTGTTTGAAAGAGACAATTCGCGAATTGTGGGCGTTTTTAAAGGGAGATTTTCAGTGCTTCTCCAAGAGCAAGGAGCGGTCTTCGGCGTCAAATTCCTGCCTGGAGCTTATTATCCCTTTCTGAACAATTCCGTTTCAACCCTGACGGACCGCATGGTGCCTTTCCAGGAAATCTATGGAATGAGCAGCCAGGCGCTGGAGCAGCGGCTTTTTTCCCAGGAGACCGCAGAGCAGATGATTCCTCTTGCAGAATCATTTATTCGGGAACGGCTCCCTGAACGGGACACCAATGTCGATCTCATTAATACCATCGTTCAAACGATCATCTCCGATAGAAGCATCATCAAAGTAGATGATATTGTGCGCCGGTTTCCTGTTAGCAAAAGGCAGTTTCAGCTCTTATTCCGTCAGTATGTGGGGGTCAGCCCCAAATGGATCATTCAACGCTACCGGCTTCACGAAGCGGTCGAGAAAATGGACGATGGCAAGATTCCCGACTGGTCAAGGCTTGCTTTGGAGCTCGGCTACTACGATCAGGCTCATTTCATTCATGATTTCAAATCTATCGTAGGAACATCCCCGGAAATCTACACGAGATGGTTAAATGAACCAAAGCCGGACTAAGACTGTTAAAGCGGGTGTTTATAGAGTTCGATCACATTGCCTTCCGGATCGCGTAAATGGGCAACCCTTGCATTCCATGCCTGCCGGTCATGAGGTTCATTAAGGAGCTCCACCCCTTTTTCTTTCAAACGGGCGCACACCTCGTCCACATCATCCACGGCAAATGCGAGTAAAAATTTCGACTGTGATTCTGTGCCGGTTGGAAGATGGTTTTCATCGAGCACGTCAACGATATTTTGACGGGAAAAGATTTCGATTTTGGTTTCGCCGGTATTAAACGATGCGAACTGCATCTCCTCTGCGGAAAAACCCATTGGAATCTCCATGACATCTTTGTAAAAGGCTACATTTTCGTGAAAATCGTTTACCAGCAGTCTGACTTGGGATAATTTCATTGTTCCACTACCTTTCTGTATATATTTTGGCTAACCCGGGAGTAAATAGGTTTCCTATGCCCAATTTAACAAAATCAAGGAACACGGTATTGTAAAAACGCGATAAAAATATTGTAAGGGAGCAGAGTAAGGGAACATGATGGGGATGCAGGCTTGCTGATAGACTATGATCAGCCGTATATACAAAGAAGAAATGAGTGTGGGTAGGCGAGCAGAAACTAAAGTGTTCCATGCACTGAATTATTTTGGAAATAATGAATGAATCGTATCTTCAACTTCCTGTAACAACCCTTTATATCCATCCCCATCGAGGTTTCCTATGCTGCCAAAAAATAAATGTCCCACAGGTTCAATACCAACGAAGTCCAAGATGCCAATATCAGACGTAATTTTCAATCCGGCGGTCATCCCAATCGTATCGTAAATTTCCAGGGGAGTAGCATGTGTGTTGATAATAAATCCCTTCTTGCCTGTCAGCATCTTAACGATACCTTGTTCACCAACACTATAGGCAAAGCCGTAAGAGAACACGCGGTCAATATAACCTTTAAGGATCGCGGGAAGTCCCGTCCACCAAATAGGATAAATAAATGTAATAACTTCCGCTTGCGTGATAAATTCTTGTTCCGTTTTAATATCCTGCGGTGTTTGCCCGGCTCTCATCGCAATTGAATCTTCTGATTTTAGCACAGGCTGGAAATGGAGTGCATACAGATCACGCACAATAACCTCATGGCCGTTTTTTATTAATGCAGCGGCTGCGGTTTCCAATATCGCGTGGTTAAAGCTTTCAGTTTTTGGATGGGCAAAGACTAAAAGATGCTTCATTTTAAGGTCTCCTTGTCATTTTGAAATGTTTTCGACGAGACAGTCTACGATTTTGCCGCAGGTCAAGTTGGCGATGGCGCCAGTAATGGCGCTGCCCGAACCGGCACTATAAGGACTGCCGCATTCGCTGCTTATTTGAGTCATGGCATGTTCATTCCTCCTTTGATCCGAAAGCTTGCTGCTGGGAACGTTTAGGAGGCCATTCTGATTCAATTATATCGTATGGCGTATGAAGCCGTTTCTTATCGATTGCTATTATGACTAAAAAATCAAACAACTGTGATCTCAAACCACCCTTTTGATGCCGGGGATCCTGCGGATGAGCGATGCTGCCGTGTAGGAGAGAATGACGGCGGCACAGCCGACCAATACAAATTTTACGATCGGATGCCAATCCAAGGAACGAAGTGCAAAGGACACATAGGTCACAAACAGCGCATGAATGATATAAACGAGAAAAGCGTTGGAGGAAAGCCATCCGGTAGACATAGCTGCCTCGCTGTTCCATCGTTTGCGGAACCATACCAGCAGCACATAGGAGATCCCCAAACCAAGCAGCGGATCGATTATTGCATAAAAGGCCGCTTGCCAGCTCATTCCCCCCATGAATTGGGATATGTCGCCCTCCAATGCCCCTCCGAACGCCATCCCTGCAGGAAACAAGACGATCAGCAAAATGACGATCCCCCTCCACTTCCGGGCGGCGTCTTCGGTTAGCTGCTGCAGCCAATTCCCGCGACTGGCCGCAATGCCCGCCATGAACAAGCCGATATAGGCCGGAAAATATGCCAATTGCAAATGCATTACCTCGGTTCCAACGGGGTATGCCAAGCGCACGATAAAATTTGCAGCCATGACGATTACAAGATAACCTGCTATAAGCCGCGGTGTCAGTGAGGGAGGTTTACGGAGAGGCTTGCCTGCGGTTATCTTACGAAAACCGGAATAGATGACGAAGAACAGCAGCAGCGCAACCAAATACCACAGCGGCCCTACTTCAAATTCAATCAAACCTCGAAGCGGATGAGGGGTGATCTCCTCTTTCATATATATGCCCAATGAACCTTTATGCCCGTTCGCAACATATCCGAGGAGCGGAGCAATAACCAGCATATAGAACATCAGCGGAATTCCGAACCGGAACAGGCGTGCCTTAAGGAATCTGCCTCCCCCTTGGCGGTCATAGGAAGCGGGGGTCACAAAACCGGAAATAAAAAAGAACAGCCCCATAAAAAACGATTGGTTGACAGCCGTAAATATCGTAAGCAGTGTATTCACCACAACATTGTCCTGATGCTCGTAATAAAACCAGCCTCCCGAACCGCCATAAGTAATTGCCGTATGGTGGAGTACGACCAGCACCGTCAAAAAAACTTTCAAGCGGTCCAGATAAATCAACCTCTTCTCCATTTTTGCATCCCCTTTCGTTCTCATGCACCAACAATAACACGGGAGTCATAGTAAGCTCACCGAAAGAAAGAGGAGAAACCGCGCAAATCGAGCTTCGGTACCGGGAGGCATTGCTTTCGGTCTCATTGCGGACGATTGCGGTGCCGCGGAGCTGCCGGTATAGTATAATAAAATCATTCATTCACTAGGAAAGTAGTTTGGGGGGATCGATTGTGACCCATATTTTGTTGGTTGACGACCACCGGACCTTCTTGGCTGGAACTGCCATCATTCTCGAAAAAAACGGCTTTCGCGTGACGACCGCATCAAGCGGTGCATTTGCGGTGGATCTCATGGAACAATCTGTTTTTGATCTGTTCGTATTTGACCTGAAGCTGCCGGAGATGAACGGTTTCGAATTAACCGAAGCAGCTCTGCAGCGCCATCCGGAAGCGATAATCGTCATATTGACCGGTGAAGACATCTCGGAGCATTACGACAGGCTGATCGAGATTGGGGTAACCGGCATTCTGGAGAAATCTCTTGGCGAGAGGGAATTTATCGCCAGTCTTCAATTAGCTATCCAGCAATTAACGGTTCTGCCTGTCCATCTCGCCAGGCAGCTGAGAACCAAAGAAAGACGCCTCTCCGACCCAGGCGTGGATTCCGGGGGAGCGAACCGGACATTATCGGACAAAGAATTGGCCGTCTTGAAGCTGATTGCACAGGGACATAAAAATAAAGACATTGCGGACCGGCTTTTCATGAGCCAGCGAAATGTCGAATATCTGATCTCGCATCTGTTCGGAAAATTGGGTGTGACCTCCCGGCAGGAGGCCGTCATGAAGGGCATCAAGCTGAAATGGCTGAACATGGACTTGTAGCCTGTTTGCCGCTGCCAATAACGGTTCACCGCATCAGACCGGCACAGAACAATGGACCTTGACCCCTTGACCGGGCTCAGACTGCACCGACACTTCCCCTCCTACCATATGGATCCGCTCCGCAATGCCCCTTAATCCAAACCGGTTCATGGAAGAAAAATCGATGCCGGTCTCCATGCCTTTGCCGTCATCCTCATACCGTATATATACATCGCTTTCCTCCTGCCCGATCTCCATTATGACTCTGGACGCTTCCGAATGCTTGACCGCATTGTTAATCAGTTCCTGCACGACTCTGTAGACCGCCGTGGTTTGCTCGTCGCTGAGAGAAGCGGTTAACGGCAATGCATGGAATTCCAGATGAAAATCAACCCGCAGCCGGGTTTTCTCCACCAGCCTGGAAACCGCGTGCAGCACGCCATGATCGGACAAAAACGACGGCATTAGTTCCCGGCATGTTTCACGGATCATGAACTCGGCATTATCGAGACCCAGACGTATCTGCTCATTGTCCTCGTTCAGCCATTGTCCGGCGGGCATTCGATCAAAGGTACGGCGGATATGAAGCAATTCCTGCAGCACTTCGTCATGAAGGTCGGAGGCCAGACGCTTCCGCTCCTTCTCCGCTATTTGCATAAACAGCTTGGATAACCATGGCGACCGATCCGCTTGCCGCTGCTCCATTTCCCTTAGCCGGCTCTCAAGCAATTGAAAATATTCATAAAAGATCGATACGTATTTGGACATGAGCAATAAAGCGAACCTATCCCGTTCATCTACCAGGATCGGACCGCCATCTGACGAGCAAACGGCCAAATAAAGCCTTATCCCGTCAGTTCCGCCCGCCGATCCCAAAACCATCGCAGGAGTGACAATCGCTTCGCCAGCGGACATCCGGTTCCCTGTTGACCTCAGCATCCCGCCAATATCCTCTTCCCAGGAGGAAGGAGCAGCCTTTCCCTCGAATTGGACAAAATCTTTCGCTTCATCGTACTTCACCAGCATAAACGCATGCGGCTGGAAATATCGCTGCCCTTCCCGGATGACGCTTTGCTCCAAATCGGCGATCCGGTAAGTCCGAAGCAGTACAGACAACAGTTGATCCAGCCGCTGCCGGGTATCAACTTCCTGCTCCAGGGAGGTGTTTTTCGCTCGGAGCTCGCCGGCGATGGCTCTATTATCCTTAAGCGTCTGGATGAACCGGCGGAAAAACAGTATCCCAAACACGGTCAACAGCGCCAGCAGAGCCCAAGGGAATGTATCCTCCAGGCATTGCTCCCAATACACCAGGCGGTATCCGAGATTGCGCCCGGCAATATCCTCCAGCAAATCTTTTCCCGGATCAGGCAGCAGGACCAGCGCAAACAAGACGAATCCGGATGCAATTAACCTTAGCTCCGCCTGATTCGCCTTGCTTCGCAGAAGGGTCAAAAATTGTGAAATGCAAAGGGCCATGTTCAGGAAAACAAAACCCAGGAACAGCCGGTTCAGGACAATGTGCATAGAATCGCCGACAGGCAGCAGCGAGGCTGCCGCAATGACGGCCCAAAGAAGTCCTCCCGCCCAGAGCAGCAGGCGGACGACGGGTCTATTTGAGGTTCCCAGCAGATAAGAGACAAAAGCGAAGGACAAGAACGCAACTCCGCTTTTGATGGCCAGCGAGTTGTATGGAATTTCCGGGAAAGGCCCGAACAACAACACTTTATCATCCCATTCCGCAAACAGCTGAAGCGACGTCAAGAACGAGATGAGCCCAAGATAAAGATAGCCGCGCTCCTGATTGAGAACGGCGAACATCGCCCAGAAGATGAACGCTACGAAAACAAACAACAGGACGAATATGGCATCGTCCAGATGGTGGCGAAACTCGTTGAACACCTTCGCCCCGCCGTCGAGCGGCTTCAACAGTGTATAGTTGATCAGACCGTTCATCCCGAAGAGGAGGAGCGCCGCTCCTGATATCTTAGCCATCGTTTTCAGCATCGTCGCGTCTGTTCTCCTTATGCCGATCCATATTCTCTATCCGTTTACTGCCCATAATCGTCTGCTGTGAATCCGGAGCCTGCTAGTTTGTTCCAGATTATTCCTGCATATAAACCCTTCAGACGATGGATATGGAGAAAAGTTGCGGGTTATTCCAAAATCCCGAACGCAGCGGCAGCACAACGCCACTTCCAGTTGGCCCGTACAATCCCCCCTGCTCACTTCTGCATTGCGTTTTTAACGGCATGCCGAATTGCTTCTTGGCTTTCCCAGCCGTTCCGGATTTAAGATGAATGCATGTTGTTATCTCATTTCATTAAATCAAAAAAGCCGCGGTATCCGCGGCTCGTTTTTGCAGTCCTATTATTGTCTTCCTCTGTTGCCAGGCATCGCCATGAATGTTGTCTTTCGTACCATCCGACTTTCGTTTCATGCACCTATTGGTTTTATGCTTGATCGATCAGTGCGAACAAGTCGTTGAAGATCTCGGCCATGCCAGGATGCGTGTAGATCCGGTCCCTCAAATACGTATAAGGTTGATTGCTGTCCATCGCCAAGGCAACCAGGTTGATCAATTCTCCCGCTTCCACACAGAACAGCGTGCATCCCAAAATTTGGCCGTTGGCCGCATTGACAACGGCTTTGACCATGCCGTCCGTGTTTTTCAATATTCTGGCCCGAGTCGAAGCCCCTGCCGCAAGTTTGGCCACCTTGATCTGGTAGCCTGCTTTCCGCGCTTCTTCTTCCGATAATCCTACCTGCGCGAATACCGGTGTAATAAAGACGGATTGCGGGATGTTCTTGCGATCCTGCCGCGAGCGGGATCCGTCGCCGAATAATTGATTCCTGATGATGCGGTAATCATCGAGCGAAATGTAAGTGAACTGCGGTCCGCCATTGACGTCCCCAATCGCCCAAATATGAGGCACATTGGTACGAAGCGTATCGTCGACTGCGATAAACCCTTTGTCCGTAACAGCCACGCCGGCGCGATCAAGCGCAAGCGTATCCGTATTCGGTTTTCGGCCGGTAGCAATTAGCACGGCGTCGACCTCTGCTTGTTCGATCTGTCCCTCGCCGTTGATCAGCGTAATGACCGTCGCACCGTCGTTGTCCTTTATGTTCTTTACGCGGGTCGAGAGGCGGAAACGAATGCCTTTTGCTTCCAGGACATGTTTGATCTCTTCGCGAACATCAGGGTCTGCCCGCTTCAAGAACTCCGCTCCTCTCTCGAAAACCGTGACCTCGGCACCGAAATTGGCGTACATAGAGGCGAACTCCAGGCCAATATATCCGCTGCCGATAATGGCCAACCTCCGCGGGAACTTATTAAGGCCAAGCAAGGTTGTGCTGTTATAAACGCGCTTGCTGGCGTCCGCTCCTTCGATTGCCGGCATGAACGGTTGCGCGCCGGTATTGACGAAAATATGCTTCGCCGTGATCGTGACGGGTTCCATTCCTTGGATTTCAACCAATACCTCGTGTGGCGAAAGGAATGATGCATGTCCGGTAATCAATTGGATACGAGGGTGATTCTCGATATTTTCCTGATTTTTGCTGCGCAGGAACGCAACCATTTCTTCTTTGGTCCGCCATGCTTCCTCAAAAGCGCTCTGTTGCCCGGCGAAATCGGCGTAACCGCGAGCGGCGGCATTTTCCGCAGAATGAACCAGCGATTTGGTCGGAATACAGCCGATATTAATGCAGGTTCCCCCATACATAGCCGCGGATTGCTCGACCACCGTTACGCTCCAGCCTTGCTTTGCCAGAAAAGGCGCCAGCGTCTTGCCGCCCTTCCCAAACCCGATGATTAACGCGTCTGTTTGTTGATCTATTATAACGAACACCTCCAGATTTGCTACGTGTATACTATACAAAAGAAAGTTCTAAAAAACAACTAAGTTCTTATATGAAACTTAATCGGGCTATGTTATACTTTCTGATATCAAGGAAGGCGGGATCAACCGGATGAAAAAAGTCTATGATTTAGAGTGCAATATTGCCGAAACGCTGAATATGATCGGCGACCGTTGGACGCTGCTGATTATCCATGAAATCATGATCGGAACGCGTACATTCAATGACATGAAGCATGCCCTTAATGGGCTTTCCACAAGTATTCTTTCGGAGCGGCTCCGCATGCTGGAAGAAGATGGACTTATTATTTCCCGCCTTTACTCTGCGCATCCCCCGCGCTACGAATATGGTTTGACGCCAAGCGGACAAGCGCTGGACAACGTCATGAACGCCATCATCCTGTGGGGTAAAGATCATTTGGAAACCTGCTATAAGCGGATTATTCACCGCTCCTGCGGCGAGGAGATCAACATTTCCTATTACTGCCCGCATTGTGAACGCAATGTAACGGACATAGAAGTCACACCCGTCGAACACATGCCAGTCAGCAGCGTAAGCGACGATAATTTGCCAAGCGATCTTGGACATTAGACAAGAAGAAACAGCGGTCGCCTTCCCCGGGGCGGCCATTTTTCATTGAAATTTTAGAAAGAAGTGTAAAATTTGGCCTCACCTTTTCTGATATTTTTGAGGAAGAAATCAACTTTGCCGCCAGAGGACGGTGACAGCCGTGCCGTTCCTTCCTATGATTCGATATTCTCGCGCCTTGTGTTCACTCAGGCAACAGCTTGTGATAACCGCAAGCCTTGGACCCGGAAGAGACGTTCTGTCCGTGCGCGGCTGCGGCTGCATCATCAATAAACGCATCATTTTACCATAAAAGGTCATCCTCCTACCCTACTTTTTCCTCCTGCCAGCTTCTACAATGAGAATAAGTCCGTACATGATTCATTGAATTGAATAAGAAGTGGAGGAATGCGAGGATGGAATTATCGTTGAGTATGTGGAGTGTCCACCGGACGGTGAGAGAACAAGGCTGGACCGTGATGGACTTCTTATCCTTCTGTTCCGGGGAAGGTATCAGGCGCGTGGAGCTGTTAAATGTGTTTTGGCAGGACATAGAGCAGGAGCTCCCGCAGGTATTGGACTATATCCGGGACAATGGAATTACGGTGGTGAGCTACGCCGTAGCCAACGACTTCGTGAATGAATCACCTGTGGAACGTTCAGCCGCATTAAAACAAATAACGGAGGCTTTTCCAACGGCCCAAGCACTTGGCACCTCGATGATTCGAGTATTCTCCGGCAATCTCAGCGGAAACATCAATTATGAGACGGCGCTGGATTGGATTGTGGATGGGTTGTCTGAGGCCGCCGGGCAGGCAGAGCTTGCAGGGATGGTGCTTGGTCTCGAAAATCACGGCAAGCTGGCCGGCAGCGGTGAGCAGGTTCAGAACATCATCGATCGTATCGGATCCCCCGCTCTTCGTTCCACCTTCGATACCGGCAATTTCCTTCTGGTCGGCGAGCATCCTTCGCAAGCGCTTGAAGTGCTTCTGCCTCTAATTGCCCATGTTCATATAAAGGATTTCTACCCGGATACAAACGGGCGGTACACGTCTCTTGGCGGCCAAGCCTACGAAGGAATTGCGCTGGGTAAAGGCGAGGTTGAGGTCGAGAAAATTGTGAACCGCATGCGCGAGCATGGGTATCAGGGGGCCTTTGTCCTTGAATATGAAGGCTTGGGCAGTGAAGTGCAAGGAATCCTTGATAGCTTCGCATATTTCAACTCTATCAAATAATCATAAGGGAGAATGGCAAAATGAAACGCGAATTCCATGCCGACATCATCATTATCGGAGGGGGAACCGGAGGCACCGCGGCTGCGCTGGCTGCGGCAAAATCGGGGAAAACCGTTATCATGACGGAAGAAACCTTGTGGATCGGCGGTCAATTGACGAGTCAGGCCGTGCCTCCCGACGAGCACCGGTGGATTGAATCATTTGGCTGTACGCGAAGTTATCGGCAGTTCCGTGACGGTATCCGTCAATATTACCGGCAGTTCTTCCCCCTCACAGCCGAGGCTAGAGCGATCTCCCATCTGAATCCTGGCAGCGGCATCGTCAGCCGCATTTCCCATGAACCGCGGGCGGCCGTTGCTGTCCTGCATGGCATGCTGGCCCCGTATATCCACAGCGGTCAGCTGCAGATTCTGTATCGTCATGTGCTTGTGGAAGCAGAGACAACGGAAGACCAGATCCGTTCGGTTACCGTGAAGTGCCTGGATACCGGCGATCAGCTGGTTTTGCTCGCTCCCATCTATGCGGATGCGACGGAATGCGGAGATTTGCTGCCCCTGGCCGGAATAGAGTATGTGACCGGAGCGGAATCCGTTGCGCAGACCGGTGAGCCCCATGCGGTGGAAGGGCCGCCGCAACCCATGAATATGCAGGGCTTCACCAGCTGTTTTGCGGTGGATTACCGGGATGGCGAAGATTATACCATTGCCAAGCCTGAGCTTTATGAGTTTTGGCGGGATTACAAGCCCGATTTCTGGCCGGATCGGCTGCTGAGTCTGAGCGGAATAAAACCTTCCACTCTGGAGCCCATCCAATACGGGCTATTTGCGGATACCGATAAATTTCCCCTGTTTCTATACCGTCAAATAGCGGATCACCGGCATTTTCGTGCAGGAACGTATCCAGGCTCGATATCGCTGGTGAACTGGCCGCAAAACGACTATTGGTTGGGGCCGATAATTGATGTCAGCGAAGAAGAGCGGGCCCGGCATTTGTATCAAGCCAAGCAGCTCAGCCTCTCTCTGCTCTATTGGCTGCAGACGGCTGCACCGCGGCCGGACGGCAAAGCGGGATATCCCGGACTTCGGCTGCGGCCTGATGTGGTCGGTACGGCAGATGGCTTGGCGATGTATCCCTATATTCGTGAATCCCGGCGAATACAGGCTCAATTCACCGTTCTTGAGCAGCATGTGGCCGCTGCATGCCGCCCGGGTGGCCAGGCCGAAAAGTTCCACGATTCAATCGGCATCGGCAGCTACCGCATTGATCTGCATCCGAGTACAGGCGGTCAGTCCTATATTGATATATCCTCTCTCCCCTTCCAGATTCCGCTTGGCAGCCTGATACCCAAACGGGTGAGCAATGTCTTGGCGGCAGGTAAAAACATTGGCGTAACCCATATTACCAATGGCTGCTACCGGCTGCATCCGGTGGAGTGGAATATCGGAGAAGCGGCAGGATATTGCGCCAGTTACTGCCTGGATCATAATGTCAATCCAACTGACATACGCAGCAGCGGGAAAGAGCTTGCGAGCTTTCAAAACAGGCTGATTCAGGAAGGCATCGAGCTGGAATGGCCATCCATCCACGCGGTCTGACTACTATAAGAATGAGGTGCTGATGATGAGCAATCCTATAAAAATTGGCGTGATAGGTGCCGGGACCATCTCGGAGATGCATTTGCGCTCCTATCATAATCACGCCGAAGCTGCACTCCATGCCATCTGCGACCTGCAGATCGGGCGCGCCCAGGCCAAAGCCGGGAAGTACAATATCCCCAACGTTTATTCCGACTATAAGGAACTACTGGCTAATCCCGAGATTGATGCCGTCAACATCTGCACCTGGAATAACTCCCACGCGGAGATCAGCATCGCCGCCCTGCAGGCAGGCAAGCATGTATTGGTGGAGAAGCCGCTCTGCAGGAACGTGCGGGAAGCCCTTGCCGTTCAGCAAGCGGTTCACGCTTCCGGCAAGATTCTTCAGGTCGGATTCGTCCGCAGATACGCGTCTAATACACGTATCGTCAAAGCCTTCATGGATGGCGGCGACATCGGACCCATCTATTACGCCAAAGCATCCTGTATCCGGAAATTGGGCAACCCCGGAGGGTGGTTCTCCGACCTGGAACGTTCCGGAGGCGGTCCTTTGATCGACGTTGGCGTTCATGTGATCGATTTATGCTGGTACCTCATGGGCCGGCCCAAGGTGCGGTCAATCAGCGGCAATACGTACAAGAAGCTGGGCAACCGCTCGAATGTCCAGAATCTGAAATCCTACAAAGCCGCGGATTACGACGCGGAGCACAATTCGGTGGAGGATATGGCCAATGCGCTTATCCGCTTTGATAACGGGGCATCTCTCCTGGTTGATGTCAGCTTCACGCTTCATGCCAAGGAGGATGAGCTGACGGTCAAGCTTTACGGGGAACAGGGCGGCGTAGAGCTTGAGCCGGAGCTCACGTTCATTACAGAGAAGCATGATACGATTTTGAACAGCACCCCTCAGATCGATAGCTTGTCCTTTGACTTCGCAGCGGGCTTTCAGGATGAGATGAATTATTTCATTGAGGTCTGCCAAGGCAAAAAACCGACCTTAAGCCCCGTAGAGGACGGTGTGGAGATGATGAAGATCTTATGCGGCATTTATGAATCAAGCGAGTTGGGCCAAGAAATTTATTTCTCCTAGAACTTATGGATCGTATAAGGCCATAGAAAGAAGCATAAATAAGAAGAAGCGGCGTCCTTAAGCGGCGCGGCAAGTTTCTTCACTCAAAAATATCAGAAAAGTATCGGCCAAATTTTTATACTTTCTGTTATTTTTAAAAAAAAAGATGACTTCTGAATCATTCATCAGAAGTCATCTTTTTTCTCATCTTATCGTTATCTAACGGTTGATATACCCTGCGTGCTGGAGCATTCTCATCAGTACAACAGCGGCTTCGGCCCTTGTTGCTGAACCCTTGGGCACGAAGCCCGCAGCAGAGCGTCCTTCCATAATTCCCATATCGGTAACAGCAGCAACCGCCGATTCAGACCACGCTGCGATGGCTTCTCGATCCTGGTAGCGCTGCAGGGTCTCGAGCAGATTTCCTGATTCTTGTTCCACTCCTGTCATTTGCAAAGCCCGCAGCAGCAGGACGCTTAATTGTTCGCGTGTTATCGGCTCATTGGGCCGGAACTCTTTGTCGTTGATGCCCTCTACAAGTCCCCTTGCGGCAGCGGTCCCTACTGCTCCTGCGTACCAGGCATCCCGGTTTACATCGCCGAATGTCATTTGCTCCTCCCCATCTCTCCAGCCTAACGCGCGGACCAATAGTGTGGTGAATTGGGCACGCGTGATCGGCTCATTCGGCGTAAAATGAAGATCATCTGTCCCCTCGATGATTCGTTTGGAAGCCAGCAGACTTACCTGCTTGCTTGCCCAGTGGCCGCTCATATCATCAAATGTCTTCTCTGAGCTAGCCACAGAGAACAGACCCAGCTCGGATAATATCAACCGCACATCGGAATTCCCATCCTCTTCCTGCTCGACCAAAGCAGGAATGAATAGGCTTTTCCCTTCTGCCGGGTCATGCGATAACGCTGACGTAAGATAAGGATCGGCTTGCCCGGATAAATGAAAGGTAAATCCGGCTTTGGCGCCATCCAGGCTGGTGACATGCTGCTCTACGCCGCCTTGCTCCCATACCAGGCCGATATCAATGCTGTAGCCAAGCTTAGATGCCCCCTCCAGCCTGAGCCGGCGGTTGATTTTCTCCTCCTGATCATCGGGCAGCTTGCCGATTCTTATTTGGAGCATCTCTGCAGGTTTGGCTGCATCCAGACCTGCCTGCAGTCCAGCCAGCGGCACTTCGAAGCGGCCGAGCGGAGAGCTGATGACCATTCTGCCTTTTGGCAGAGCCGCCAATGCTTTATCTAATCCGCTTACCGGAAGATTAATCAAGAGCACATCCTCCACCTCTTGAATGGAGTAATCCAATATCTGGTCGGAGGCGTTCAACTGCTGCAGCTGTTCGATTTCCTTCAGCAAAAGCTCCAGATTGACATCCACATTCGTCAGGAATTGCCCGTTTGATGCCGCTTCATATGTTGCCGACAAGCGTTCAGCCGAGGCTGCAGCCTTATCGGGTACGACTGGCGTGTCTGGTGTATCTGGTGTATTTGGCGTTTCCGGTATCTCTGGCGTTTCCGGTGTTTCTGGAGTCTCTGGTGTTTCCGGTGTTTCTGGTGTTTCCGGCACTGAACCATCGCCGCCCGGTGGCGAGTCCGTTCGAATGATCTCCAAGGTTTTGGTATTGGTTTTCAGCTCATCCACGTACACATCGATCGTTATCCCGTTGATCCCTACTGACAGCGGAATAGTGGCTGTGAAGGCACCGTTCTCCTCTACCGATGCGGATTGCCCGTTTAGTTTAACTGACGCTTCACCCGGACCCAGCACATCGACATGACCTTCAATTTCCAATTGGCTGCTGCCGGTTTCCCGCCCTTCATCATCCTGCAATCCGCTCAGAACGGCGGCCCGCACCCGATCCCCTTCATCATAGGCATTAGCCACGAGTTGCCTGTTTGTTCGAATACCTGACGGGTCGAGTGTCGTAATGACGAATCCGCCAGACGGGATCACACTATTATTCATCTCCGGAACTCCCCAGCTCCAATTGATCGCCTGGTTCCGGTTAACCACCCGGGTTACCTCCCCGGAGTCGTTAACCACGACCTCAACACCGAATTGGTTCGTTCCCGTGGAGTATCCGAATGCTTCTGTCAGCACATTGATATTTCCTTCGATCCGGTTGACATCATAATAATTGCCTTCCAGGAACGATTCAGGGCTGTCAGGCAGACTCATCCCCAATTGATAATCCTTGACATATTCTTCATCCCTGAGCGCAGCCGAAACCATCGGCCAGTTAACCTGAGAGGCGTCGAATAGCATTAATCCATTCGTATTCTTAAGTCCCGCCTGGAATACCTCCCGCTGCATAGCCGGAATTTGCACATTAGTCAAAGCGATTCCTGCATACAGCGGAATTTCACCGTTAGTCGCTATATTGCCCAATGTAATGTATTTCTCGATTTCCTGACTTGTCGTTTGATAGGCGCCGATCATCAGGAAATCCAGGTACTCGATATAGGCCGTTTGATAATATTCCGGTGTATAAAGCGATTCATTGCCAATCCCCAGCCTGGGATCAAACCTAAAGTTGGTGCTGCCCCAGTTGACGCCGTTCAGATAATAGGTTTCGTACCAGGATCCCACATAGGAGGAGACCTGAATGGTTCTCCCTGTTGAGCTTTCATAGGATTCTGTCAGGTCCTTCACTTCCTTGAAGAAGCTCTTGATTGTGCCGGAGCGAAACTCCCACCAATCCTGAATCAACGGTCCGTCCACCCGAACGTTTCCTGCAAATCCATAGACATCTGTTGGCCAATTCGCAAGCTGCTTGCCTCTGCTCTGCAGGAAGCTCTCGAATTTCGCCCGGGTCTCTTCGCTGAAGTCAGCTCCTTCATTATCATACCGGCTGCGGTCATGGACGACGCCGTCCACCTGATAATTTTTTATAATTTCTTCAAAGGTTTTGAGCTCGTATTCCCTTACCTCATCGTTGGCAGGATTGACAAAAGCCACCAACCCCTGCTTGGCACTCTCGCGGAGCCGCTTGATCTCTCCATTGTTCTCGGCGTAGTGAACCCGTTCCTCCCAACCCAGATGCTCATCCAGAACGGCGAATTCGTTATGGGCAATAGATCCTTCGGCGAATACATTCACGGCAGCATGGATTTTTAATCCCAGCTCGTGTCCATAGGTGATGAACTCCTGCAGCAAATCCAGATCCGGATTGGAGCCGGCTTTCTCCGGAGCTGTGATTTCACTGACGTATGGGCGTCCTGTCAAGTCATTTTTCTTATATGAGGCATAACCCTCAACGCCCTTAACATCAAAGACAACGGAGGTGGTGCCATTATCCTTCGCTTTTTTCAGAAATTCATAAACCTGCTCACTGGATTGCAGCTTTCTCGCGTTCGAAGCCTGATCCACCCACAGGATAACCTCTTTCTCCGATGTGAAATCCGGTCTGCTGAAGACAACCAGGTGGCGTAAATCCTGCTCGATCCCGTTCTTTTCTACTTTCACATCAATATAGTTCGTGCCTGGAGTCAGAATATGAGTATAAGAGAAGCTTCCGTCCATCTCGAAGGGGACTTGTGTTTCATTAACCGATAATACAGTAGCCTCTGGATCGTCAATGTTAAGTATTTCTCCCGATATTATCGTTTGATTGTCGACTACCGTATACATCGGGTTGTTAGTCAGTGTCAGGCGGGCGATCAAGCCATTGCCGTTCATCACATCTCTGACAGGCACCACCTCGCCGTTCTTGCGCAGTTTGATGATATCTCCCACCTTGAAGTTAGTGGCCAAATAACGCTTGATATCATTACTGGTATAACTGTTATCCTGCGCCATCAGCACATAGCCGTCTTCCGGGATGAGCAATTCAGTCGGACCTGTCCACACAGGCGCGCCGCCGTTGACGGATGGGTTGACCACCTGCAGCACCCTGCTGCCCGCATCCACCTGAACCGCAACATTGTATTGAGGCACAGTAATGGCTTCGCCATAATCCCGAGTGAATAACGATATGACATTGCTGATTCCTGTTACATCGGTATCGATATAATCGAGCTTCTTGCGCGGACCTTCGATGGAGATGGTGATATCGGCCGGCGCCGCCTCCACCTCGATATAATCGCCGCTCTGCTGCGAATTATCGTAGGTAACAGCCAGCGAGATCAGGGCAAGCTCCGCTTCCGCTACCATTAGCTTGATTGCCAATGTATTGGCACCTGGGGCAAGGAACACGTTTAAACGAAAGCTGCCGCCTGCTGTAACCACCGTTTCCCTATCATTAATGGTCAGCTTCATATCCAGCTCCTCCGTATAATTGGACACATACCCGCTAACCTCGAAAACGGGTGCCGTCACAGTCGTACCTGATGGCGTCGTTAGATGGAGTTCAGGTTCCAACCCCGGATCCGTGCCCGGATCGGGCTCTTGCCCCGGATCCGCGTCAGGATCGGGCTCTTGCCCGGGGTCCGTGCCCAGGTCAGGCTCCTGCCCGGGGTCCGCATCCGGATCGGGCTCTTGCCCCGGATCCGCGTCAGGATCGGGCTCTTGCCCGGGGTCCGTGCCCGGATCGGGCTCTTGCCCGGGGTCCGTGCCCGGATCAGGCTCTTGCCCCGGATTCGTGCCCGGATCAGGCTCCTGCCCGGGCTCCGTATCCGGATCGGGCTCCTGCCCGGGATCTGTATCAGGATCAGGCTCCTGCCCGGGGTCCGTATCCGGATCAGGCTCTTGCCCCGGATCCGCGTCAGGATCGGGCTCTTGCCCGGGGTCCGTGCCCGGATCAGGCACTTGCCCCGGATCCGCGTCAGGATCAGGCTCCTGCCCGGGGTCCGTATCCGGATCAGGCTCTTGCCCCGGATCCGCGTCAGGATCGGGCTCTTGCCCGGGATCCGCGTCCGGATCAGGCACTTGCCCTGGATCCGCATCCTGCACCGGAACTTCCCCGGATTCCGAGTCCTGCACAGGCGCTTGCCCCGGATCCTGCTCCAGGCCAGGCTCTTGCTCCTGGTCTGTCATCTCTTGAACCGACTCAACAGTTGGCTCTTCGGCTGCTGATGCAGGTACAACAACAGGTGCCAAGAAGGTAGCAAATATAGAGAGAATAAGGACAATCGGCAATCTTCTCAAGATCCTCATGTTCAAATGGTTTTCCACCCTTCTCATCAATCTTGCTCTGGCGATCCTTTCAGAAAAAAGCAGCTGCGCTTTTTGCAACTGCTTGATTCCAAAATCGTATTATTTCGTCGACTGGTACCATTCATTGGCGCTACTAACCATATCAGCGCCTCCCTCAGCGCGCCACTGAGCCAGGAATTGATCATAGCTGTCCAGAGGCTCCGAGCCGGCAATAAATTTCAGTACATTATCGTCCAGCAGCTTGTTCAGCTTCAGTGTGTTTTTGGATATCGCTTCGATAGGCGGAGCCAGGGACATAGGATCGACAACGACAATTCCTTCCGAGTTCTTCTGAAAATCTTCATAGTAGGCCTGGAGCACGGGGTCTTTGCGTACACGCGCCTGCCAATAAACAGGATAATTCTCTTCATCTACCCCGGTCATGAATGCGCTGGCATTGTTCAGATCATCGTTGAATTTAGGCAATATTGGATAATATTTTCCATCCTTGACCTCGTGATGGACGCCTTCGATACCGATCGCCATTCCCTTGAAGGTTTCCGGCTCAAGCTTGGCGTTCAACAGCTCCATAGCATCCTCTTTATGTTTGGAGGCTTTGGGAATGGCAATGAACCAGGTGGTATTGGCGACCGCTCCTATAGACGCTTTTCCCTCCTTGTTCTTTAAGTACGGGATGACGGATACAGTCGCATCAGGGAAATTCTTGCTGAGCGCATTAATCGTATTGCCTGCATTCCACCAGGCCAGTTTGTAGACGGCGGCCTGACCGCCGGAAAATTTCTCAATGGCTTTCGCCGCTGTATTAAGAGGCATTTCTGTATCCACTAAACCCTCACTGTACAATTTGTTCATATAAGCGAGAAATTCCTTCATCTCCGGCTGCTCGGCTTTGTGGACAATTTTATCGTCCACTACCTTCCAGTCCGTGAGCACGCCGAAGGCTGCGGCGATATCCCCATAGATCGAATCTTTGCTGCCTGTAAGCGGAATGATCTTTTTCTTCTCCTTGATCGTCTTGAGTACCGTGTACAGTTCATCCGTATTGGAAGGGATTTCGAGGCCAAGCTCATCGAGCCAATCCTGCCTGATAACCAGCTCCTCCCCGATACTGACGCCTGCTCCCGCCTCCGGCAGCGCATAGATCTTGCCGTCAATCGTTGCGCTCCCCCATGATTCGGGCTTGATGGCCTGATTAATATAATTACCATGTTCTTTAAGCAGCTCGTCAATCGGTTCAAGA
Organism: Paenibacillus sp. JT31N11; assembly: GCF_056269285.1. Taxonomy (NCBI): domain Bacteria; kingdom Bacillati; phylum Bacillota; class Bacilli; order Caryophanales; family Paenibacillaceae; genus Paenibacillus; species Paenibacillus sp. JT31N11. Next base: position 1,807,195 of record NZ_JBWDNQ010000001.1, on the reverse strand, counting down.
GCTCCGGCTGTAGCCAGATTATAGAACTGGGCAGCATTCAGCTTCATGAGGTCGAAGCTTTCATTGCCGGCCACCAGCAGATTCAGCTTCTCATCCGCATTCTCAGCAGGCAGCATTTCATATTCAATGTCATATCCCGTTTTTTCCTTGATGTATTGGCCGGTGTACTCTTTGTTTGGATCGAATAAGCTGTACTGCATAATCATGCGAAGACCCGGTTTCGTTCCTTCCTGCTGACTATTAGTGTCCCCTTCGTTATTCCCTGCGGCGGGAGTTGCAGCGGGGTCTGAATTCGGAGAACCGCTGCAGCCGGCGACTGCTAAACTTAATCCGAGAATAAGGGCAAGGCGTGCTGATTTCTTCATCATGCTTGAACCTCCTTGAATGATAGACTCTTAAGTAATTAACGAATAACTTCTTCAATATCGTCATCCCTGACTTCAACAGGCAAGCCAAGCTGCAATAGGAGCGGCATCACCATCCTTAAGCTAATCAGAATCAACCCTTGACTGAGCCTACCAGAACGCCTTTTACAAAATATTTTTGCAGGAAGGGGTAGACGAGCAGGATCGGAATCGTGGCCAACAGGATCGAAGACGCCTGGATGGATTGGGGAGTGGTATTCAATGCCGCATCCACATTATCCTTAAGGAATTCTCCTCCCGAGGACACGAACAGCTCCTTCAAATACAGCTGCAGCGGCTTCAACGCAGGATTTGAGATGTAGATCATAGAGGTGAAATAATCGTTCCAGAAGGCGACGGCAAAGAATAAGGCAATCGTGGCAAGCACCGGCATCGACAGGGGAAGGATAATGGACGTTAATATCCGGATGTTTCCCGCTCCGTCCAGCTTGGCCGATTCCTCCAGCGATTCGGGCAGTCCTTCGAAATAGTTTTTGATAATCAGCATGTTGAAGACATTCACCATTGCGGGCAGGAACAATACCGGGAACGTATTGACCAGATTCAGATTATTCATAAGCAGATAAGTGGGAATCAGCCCGCCGCTGAAGAGCATCGTGAAAATGAACATCAGCAGCAGCCATTTTCTGCCCCTTAGCCGGAGCTTGGATAACGGATACGCTGTGATTGTCGTCAAAAGCAAGCTGAGTATCGTTCCCGTTACCGTCAAGAGGACCGAAATCTTCAAGGAATTAAGAAACATCTCATCCTGCAGGACATAGCCGTAAGTGCCATACTGAAAGCCTACCGGCAGCAAGCCTACCCTCCCCGAAATCACAGCCTCTTCGCTGCTGAAGGATTTGGCGATCAGATTGACGAAGGGAAGCAGCGTCGTGATTCCCATCAGGACAAAAAAGATATAATTGAAGATGGCATAAGCCTTTTCCGCTAAAGAGCTTTTAATCTCCCCGTTTTGGGCCGCTGCTCTTCCTTGTTTGACTGCCGAACGGCTGTTCATGCGCTTTCCTCCTCTTGTTTACCAGATTCCACGCTGCAGATATTTTCTGCTTAAGGCATTGCCCGTGATGACGAGCGTAAATGAAATCACAGCTTCGAACATGCCGACCGCCGTTGTGAAGCTGTAATCCTGATTGCCCAGACCCATCCGGTACACATAAGAGCCGATAACATCCGAAACCTTGTACACAACTGGATTGTACATAACCAGAATCTGCTCGGTGCCTGCCTCCAGAATATTGCCAAGGCGTAAAATAAACATCAGGATGATAATGGGCGCGATCCCCGGCAGGGTGATATGCCACAGCTGCTTCAGCCGCCCTGCTCCATCGATTTTGGAAGCCTCGTAGAGCATGGGATCAATGTTGGAAAAAGCCGCCAGGTAGACAATAGTGCTCCATCCCGTCTCCTTCCACCCCGCTGAAGCGACCAGTACGCTGCGGAAATAGCTGTTGTCGAGAAAGAAAGAGATGGGCTCCAGATTCATGGCGGCCAAAAGCTTGTTTACAATTCCTCCGTTCGTCGACAAGAGGTCGATGAACAGTCCGCCGACAATAACCCATGACAAGAAGTGAGGCAGATAGATGACGGTCTGTACCGTTCGTTTGAAGAGGACATGACGCATCTCATTGAGCATCAGTGCGACAATGATGGGAAGAGGAAACAAAATGCCGATTTTCAGCAGGCTGATGATCACTGTATTTTTGAATACAAGGGCAAAATCAGGCGAGGTAAACAATTTCTCAAAATGCTTGGCTCCTACCCAGGGACTGTCAGCAAAGCCGGTGAAAATATTGAAATCCTTGAAGGCAATAATAATCCCGTACATTGGCGTATACTTGAACAGCAGAATAAACAAAATGCCAGGGACCAGCAATAAGTACAGATCCCATTCCCGCCATATATCCGACCACAGCCGCATCCAATAGCTCCGGCGGGGATGGGTTGGCGTCAGCTTATCTGTCGCAGGCTTCATATTAATCCCCCTTTTAAGTGGTGTTGTACTTCAAATTGTAGACTCCGATCACCACAATGAGTAGGCGAGTGTCATTACTATTTCTGGTAATCTGATGTTTAGTTTCTCGAAATTTTCGGGCTGGCGCCGGCATCGAAAAAAAACCTGAACCCCTCTGTCGAAGAGGATTCAGGTTTGTGTCCGGGGTTTAAGGTTTACATTCGCCGGGGTTTACGCCCCAGTATTTGCGGAACACTTTGGTAAAATAACTGACGTCGCGATAGCCAACCAGGCGGGCCGCGTCATATACCTTTAATCCTTCCAGCAAAATGGCCTTGGCCCGCTCCATCTTGCGCTCCAGCACATAGGCGGAGAAGGCAACCCCCATCTCCTGCTTGAACAGCCGGCTTAGATAAGATGAATTGACATACAGCCGATCTGCAACGGTATGCAGCGTTATTTCCTGGTCGATTTCCTGATCCAGTATCGTCAGAATCTCTCTTACCATTTGATTGCTGGTCGTCCTCCGTTGATTATGCCTGAATGTGGTGATATGCCTCACAATGCGCGCTAACCATGACCAGGTCTGCACTTGTGTTTGAAGCAGCTTCAGATTTTGAAAATAGATGAAGTCATCCCCGACCACATTTCTGACCATCCAGCCTTGCTTCTGAATGATCCGGACAAACAAGCTGCTCAGATACAGCACCGCTTCATGTACTTCATCTGCCGATTCGAATTGTTTAGCCCCTTCCTCCCACAAACCGGCCAATGCTTCCATCGCTTTGTGCTCATCAGCGGTTTCCAGGGCGATTTCCAATGTCTTCTCCAGGCTTTGATGAGCCAACTGAGTATGCGGGCTGCGCTCAGGCACCTCCCGATACGGGATCGCAATATCAGGTCCGTACACCATCCGCTCCTGGAGTGCTCTGCATGCTTGCGCATACAGCAGCTCCATCTCCTCCAGGCTTCCTGCGGAGGAGCAGATGCCGGCGCTTGCTGTAAGCTTGAGCACAGCCTTCGTCTGGGATAACAGCTTGACGACCGCCGAATTAAAGAAAAGCATCGCTTCATTGGGAGACTGAGCGGCTTTCGCGATGAACACGAGCAGCAGATGATGATCGCCGTCCGTACTGACCCAGCAGGATGGATGGGATAATAACTCGTTTGCCATGCATTGCATCGTAAATTGCAGCAGCGGCCTGTCTTGAGGAGTGAACCGCGGGTTGCCATCGTCGGGGATCGGATCAAGATCGACAACGGCTACGGCGATCCGGTCGTCTTCCTTCAGTTCAATGTAGAAATCTTTGCTTTGCTTTAATGCTTCCAGGGGGGTAAGCTTTCCATTGACCCAGTTTTGAAAAAAGTTATTTTGCAGGATAGGCAGATGATCCTTCCACTTCTGCTCCAGCGCCGCCTTGCTCTGCCACTGCTCCCACTCTTCCTGGAGCTGCTTCCTGGCTTCGAGAACTGCCTCCAATATCTCGTCTTCGCCTGCCGGCTTCAGCAAATACCGGGAAACCCCATGCTCCATCGCATCCTGTGCGAAGGCGAAATTATCATGTCCGCTCAATATAATCATCTTCATAAAGGACTTCGTTTCCTGCTGCTCCTGCAGCCTGCGGACCAGGGTCAATCCATCCATCTCAGGCATCTGCACATCGATAATCATGATATCCGGTTTATTGCGCTTCACCAGCTGCAGCGCCTCCAGCCCGTTCGATGCCAGTCCTATCAGGTCAATCCCATGTTCCTCCCATCGTATATTATGGGCCAGCGCATTGCGCAAGCGCGGTTCATCCTCCACAATCATCAAATTCATATGGGTTCTTCTCCTTCCGTTTATTTGTGGCAGCAGTGTCTAAGCAAGAAGTTCTACCTGCAGCGGTCCAGGGGGATCGAGAGGGTGACAGTTGTCCCTTCTCCCTGAATACTTTGGATCGTCATTGCCGACTGCTTGCCATAATAGAGCTGCATTCTGGTATACACATTACGCAGGCCGAACAGATCCTTCACGTTTCCCTCATCCTGAGACAAGGAGGGAAAGCTGCGCAGCCCCATCCTCTTCAATTCGTTCTGAATGTAGTGAAGCCGCTTGCCCTCTATGCCGGAACCATTATCTTGGATGCTGATGTTTAAGAACGGTTTGTCATCCACCCAGCTGCTGATGCTGAGCAGCCCTCCGCCGGATCTTCCCTCCATGCCGTGCAGTATGGCGTTCTCCACCAGCGGCTGAAGCATCAGCTTCAGAATCAGTGCGGCTTTGCACTCTTCCGCAATATGGTACTCCACCGTGAAATTGTCCAGAAAACGCAGCTGCTGGATCCGGATGTAATAATGGAGATGGACCAGGCTTTCCTCGATAGTGAACACTTCTTTGCCCTTATTCAAGCTCAGACGGAAGAACCTGGACAGGTTCATGACCATCTCGCTTATTTCCTCCGCATCGTAATTTTTGGCCATCCAATAGATGGAATCCAGCGTGTTATATAAAAAATGCGGGTTGATCTGAGATTGCAGAAATTTGAGCTCTGTGGTGGTTAACCGTAGCTGCTGCTCGTAATGATCTTCGATGAGATGCTTCTGGTAAATCGTCATCTGATTAAACGAATCGATCAGAAATCCGAATTCATCCTTCCGTTTGTTCTCCAGACTGATATCCAGCTTGCCGTTGCCGAGCTGCTTCATTCCGCGTGCCAGCCTGTGTACGGGGGAGGCGATGCCGCTGTACACTACCCACGATATACCAACAGCCAGAAGGATACTGATTACTATAATCGTATAGGTAAACATACGCAGCTGGTCGGTCTCCTCATACAATTCTTTCTTGGGCTGGACCAGGGTAAGCTGCCAGAGTGAATACTCAGAATCAATCGTAACGGCCATTTCGTTGTCCAAAATATGCTGTTCCTTCATGTTCTCTGAACTGCTGGTACCCGCTACCACCTCGCCCCTCTCATTCTGCAAATCAATCCGGGTGCTTGCCGTCGGGAGCAGCGTCTTGATGGCGCTCAGCAGCTTGTTCTTGTTAAAGGTCACAATCAAGAGATTGGATTTGCGGTCCGAATTATACAAGTCCATGGAACGGACAAGAAATAGACTATCGGCATTCAACAAGCTGCCAAGCGTCATCCCCTCCGCAACATGCGCATCTGCCAGCATATAGCGCAGTCCCGTCCCGTTGCTCCGGGAAGCCTCCACCAGCCATTCCTGCTGAGGCTCCGATAATATCCGGCGGCCTCCGAAATTAGTAGAGATGAGCATATGGGAAGCCTGATGATAGATCGAAATTTCTGAGACAAATCGATTGACGGAAATCAAATTGGATAGCTGCTTGAGAATAAGCGAGAAGTCGAGGATCGATTCCGGCGACAGATTGGAGTCATTCTTGTTCAACAGTTCAATTAGGCTGGGATCGGCAGCAATAACGCTGGATATCTCCTCTACATTTTGCAAGGCGAGATCAATATAATCCATCGTGGAGGACAATGCGACCTGCGTTCGCTCAACCGCTTGTTCGTAGAGAATCTCCCGAGATTTCTCGATGGCAAACAAACTGACTACAACCAGCGGAAGCAGGATAAGAAGAAAATAGCCGGTAAGACGGGTCTGTATATTTCTGGAGTAACGTTCTGCGATCCAGCGCAGCATTTTATTCATCCCATTCCCTGCCCCTTTCGCCATCCCTTTGTTTCCTGTACCATTCATTCACCTCTTTGGTTATCTCGTCCCCTCCCTGCTGCTTCCACTGCTCCACAAATGAGTCAAACGCTTCCAGGGGCTGAATCCCCATAATGATTTTGATTAATCCCTCCTGCAGATCGCCCAGCTGTTTGTTATATTGGCTCATGGCCGGTGTGGGGATGCCGTAAAATTCATTTTTTATGAGATTCTGTTCAATCGTCTGCAGATTGTCATACAGATGAAAATCGCCAAGCGAGTCCAGCCTTTCCTTGAATAATTCAGGATCCGGCACGTCCACTAATGATTGATAGATCCCTCTGTACAGATGCTTGTCATGCATGGCAAAATCCGTTACCATCCGCCCGTTCTCCATCGTCCAGATCTGATTCTCAAATCCCAGCTTCAGGTTCTTGTAGTCGCCTGCTATAAAATCAAGCATCCTGATAACCAGCTCCGGATGTTTCGTCCCCACAGGAATGACGTTGTAACCGCGTATATTATCCTGATTTTTTATTCCCTTCTCTCCATGGATACCTGTAGGATAATCCAGGGCAATCCACTCCGCATCCGGATCTTTTTTCATATTGGCGGCAATCGGACCGCGGGTGTCGTACCAGGTCGCCGAGAACAGCCCAACCTTGCCATTCTCTACCTTCTCATACAAGTTGTTATGCAGATTTAAGGGAAATTCGCGATCAAGCAGCCCCTCTTGGTACAAACGGGCGAGAAAGGCAAGCGCTTTCCGGGTCTCCGGCATAATGCTGCCATTCACGAGCTGGCCATCCCTCTCGAACCAGGAGTCCAGCTGCGTGCCGAATGCCCCGAAGAAAGGGGCAGACCGGCTCATGTCGGTCATCAGGGTCAGTCCCACTGTATCTGCTTTGCCGTTGCCATCGGGATCATCCCTGGTGAAAGCTCTAATAACGTTGTAATATTCCTCCAGTGTGACAGGCGGCTTCATCCCCACCCGATCGAGCCAATCCTTGCGGGCGTACATAATCTCATTGCCAATGACCTCGTTCAAGCTGGGGATGGCATAGATTTTCCCGTTGTATCGCACTCTGTCCCATACCTCATCCTTAATTTTCTTCTTGAGATTGGGTCCGTATTGATCAATCAGCCCATCGAGGGGGATAAAGCTTCCTTGCTTGGCATAATGATTAAACCAGACAGGATCGTAGGTATGGAGCAAATCCGGCAAATTGCCTGACGACATAATGACATCCAGCTTCTCCTCATAGACTTCCGGAGGAGGTGTGGTTACCTTGATATCCAAATCATTCTTGGTCTCGATATAGCTCAAATATGGATTGTCGTTCTCATCCATTCCATCGGGAAAGGTCATGCCGAGGCTGCTAATGACAATGGATATAGCAGATTCGTCTTGAGCAGCAGGCTTATTCTTTCCTGTCTGGCCAGATAATTCACAGCCGGTGCACATATAACACACAGCGGCTGCGAGCATTGAAGACAATAAGATTTTCCACTGGACGGTCCTGATCCCGCATCTCCTTAACTTTGTTGCAGAGGCACTTGCTCGAGTCTTATCTTCCAGCATCGTTCTTCACTCCTTCCAATTAATAGGATACAGACAGTGGTTCTGAATTAGGGTCAACGGCAGCATCTTTCCAAACGATAATTCGACGAAAGGAAAATATCCCCTTCTTTCGTTCATAAATGCCTGTCCTTCTTGTCTTTTCATGGCAGATATACTGACACAAGAGTGGCCCATGTTACAGCTTTGAAGCTGCCGTTATCCATCCGGTCCCTGATAACCAAAACAAAAAAACTCAAGCGGTATTCCGCTTGAGTTCACATTCATTTATAGCGTGCTGTTATTACTTATATACCAGATATCTCATAAAAAAGAAGCTGCAGGCTGAAGACAGAAGCATGGACAATCCCTTCGATGTATTGTCGATAATCCACAAGGGAATAGCATAATGCCCCAGCATTCGGGCAGATATCACAAATACGAGATTGCTGATGACCAGGCTTACAGCAGCCTGGGCGAAAAATTTTATTTTTTCCTTCGTTGAGTATGAGGCTTCATTCTTGAAGGTTATTCGTGAATTCCAGTAATAACTGTTCAGAACGGCCAGTCCATAAGCAAAGGTATTGATGAGCGTGAGCTCCAGCACCGTGTGTCCATGCCATATCCACAGCAGCAGATTTAATGCAAGCAAGTCGAGTGCCCCGTTGCAAACCCCGATAATACCAAACCTGGTAAATTGATTGACGGCCTCCTGCGCCTTGGAAAGTGTCATTTGAAACTTCCTTACATCTCGAATTTTCAGCATCTTTTATAAACAAGCCGAATAATGGATGGGAAGCGCCTTATCCCGTCTCTAGGCGGAGGGCTCCCTATCCTTATCCTATACGAGATCCCGGCTATGTGTAAAGGCGAATCACGCTCTTCACTCTGCCCCGCCTTCCTCCCGCTTGATTGGAATCGCCTGTATTGCTATTGGTTAATCAATTACTGTTATGCAAGGGATGATTGCTCTCCTGCAAGGCCATTATTGTCGTGGTCAACCCTTCCTGGAACGGTGTCGCGGTGATAGGCCCGATTAACCGTTTGAATTTGTCTCCGCTCAGCGTCAGCGGCTCTTCGGTTAAATAAAGCATCTCCACGACTTCTTTCATGACGGGCACGCCAATTCCCAGCAGCGATAAACCTAATTTTTTCAGAGGAATGACCGGTTTAACACGGCCGCTTGCCGCCTGCGCAATCCGTACGATCTCTCGTCCCGATATGAGCCCGGCTCCCGGTATATTCCAGTTCTGCCCGTAAGCAAAATCTTTGTCTGCCAGCTCGGCAACCATGGCGGCCGCATCCGGCAAGTAGATGAATTCGCGTGGAACACACATGTTGCCGACGAAAAAAGCCATTTTACCGGCAGCGATGGCATCCAGGGTTGAACCCAGATACGAGGCTTCGTTAGCTGTTGGTCCATAATAATCAGGCAGGCGGACAATCATGACCTTGGACCTGCTCCACCGCTTGCTGAACAGCATCCGTTCATAGTCCAGGCGGGCTTTTCCTTTTTTCGTATGCGGCTGCTTGGGATGCTCTTCTGTCACAAGATCCATCTTTTTTCTCCCATAAGGATAGATTCCGTCAATCGCGACCACTTTAATCGCAAGCCTCTCTGCCGCCTCCATCACCGATTCGCCCAGCGGAATCAGCTTGCTTGCCATCTCGTGATAAGGAACGTTCGCGCAATGGAACAATACGCCCGCGCCGTCTGCTTGAGCTGCAATATCGTCAGGGCGCATTGCGTCCCCTACGGCAAGCGTCAAATGCGCGGGCTTGCCAAGCATATTGGCAAACCGTTCCAATTTCTCGCGTGAACGCCCAAAGGCAATCGTTCGTATCCCCCGTTTGACCAGCTCCTCCGTTATCGCTGCTCCCGTCCCGCCCGTTGCGCCAATTACTATTGCTTTTTCCATTATAATTTCCTCTTTTCTATGGTTTAGTTATTGGTCAATCACTAACTTGAATTCATCATATCATTCAGTTATTGATTGGTCAATCACTAAAATAGAGTTTTTTTTTGCTAAAGATTTCGTCCATTAGAATCGTTGATGTGAATACTTTCTTTACCCCTATCTCATCCGTTTTATTGTATAATAGCAGTGATATTGATTATCATTATTATTCATCCTCCATCCCCTCTTCAGGAGTTGATAGGCTATTATGATTTTGGAAGACCATCTTTTACTTTGGAACCATGCAGCGTTGAAAATAATGGAGGTGAAGCGTGCCGAGCTGCCGATTGGCGGGCAGCTGTACGCATCTCGGCTCCCGGTGAGCACTTTGTTTTACACGATACAAGGCCGTGCCCGGCTGCTGCTGAACGGGGAGGAGCAGCTTGTGGAGAATGGATATGTTTGCCACGCCGGCAAAGACACAGTTCTGGCTGTTACGGATATCGCCGAACATTTGGAATATTATATGATTCAGTATAAAGCCGCTCTTCCGCTGCCATGCAGTCAGGATCTGCTTCAGCTGCTGGACCGCACGGAACCGTTTGATATCCAATATGGTTTTGCGGCCATTCATGCGGCCCCTCTGCTCGCTGCCTTGTCCCGCATGGAGCAGGAATGGAACCAGCCTGGAGCGATGGCGAAGCTGCGGGTGAAATCGTTATTTTATCAGTTCGTTTGCGAGCTGTTGGAGCAATTGCAGCAGCATGATGGACTGGAGCAGGCTTCACCCGATTTGGTGCTGCAGGCAGCAAGATACATGGATAATAACTATGCCCAGCCGATCACAGCAGACACACTTGCGGCGCTCTTGAATTGCAGCTCCCGGACGATCCAGCGGCTGTTCAAAAAGCGGCTGGCGCTTGGGCCGATCGACTATCTGCTGCAGGTGCGCATGGACAAGGCCAAGGAACTGCTCCTGGATACGAATGCAGGGCTCAAGGATATCGCCGAAGCAGTCGGTTATGTGGACAGCTACTATTTCAGCCGGTTATTTAAACGTTCTACGGGCGTTTCACCTAGCACGTATCGGGATTGGATGCTGCAGTCCAGAGAAGATGAACCGGATAAAAATGCAGTGATCAAGCTTCAGCCGGCGGCAGACCGCAATGAAAAGAAGGCATGGACAGATGCGCTGGATACTGCGATCCGCCGCTCATTGCGTACGGTCATTCATCTTAAAGGCGAGCTTGCGCTTCAGCGACAGCCTGAGAAAATTGCCGTGCTGGATCCCCAGTTTATGGACCATATGCTGGCATTGGGAGAACATCCGGCCGGAAGTGTCATGGTGAGCGGGGATTCAAGCAGCTTTCCCGAGTATCTGATCGGCAAGCAGCACGCGCTCCGGACCTTGGGGACGAAGGATGAACCCGATATGGAAGCACTTCGTGCTTTGGCCCCCGATCTGATCATTTGCACCGAGTTCCAGAGGAATATTTATGCAAGCCTTGCGCAAATAGCGCCGACCATCATGTTTGAGCGGAACCGCGACTGGAGAGAAACCTTGCGAATCATCGGGCGTATTACGGGCAAGGAACTGGAGGCGGAGCAGGTTCTGGAGCAGTACAAACATAAAGTCGGCAGGCTGAAATCGGTTCTGGCAGCGAAGCTGCATGGACAGTCGGTAACCGTAATTCGTCCGCGGGATAACAATATAAGGCTGCATACAAGCGCTCACCGTACGGCGGCGATTTTATACAGCGATCTGGGGCTGCATCCGCCGAAGCAAGCCGTACAGCGCAAACGGACCAGCTCAATGATTTCGTTGGAGGGGCTGCCGGAGCTGGACGCCGACCATTATTTTGTGTTGACCGACAACAAATTTCAAACATGGGCGGATGAGATTCAGAATACGACTACCTGGAAAAGTCTGCGGGCCGTGCAGCAGCATCACGTTTATCACGCCAAAGTGAGCATGTGGATTGCCTATTACGGCCCTATTGCGATGAATCGGGTGGTGGACCAGGTGGCGGAAGTGTTCCTCAATGCAAAACAGCCTGTTTTGTCGTAAAGCGCAAGCTATAACAGGCGATACGTCAATTCGCTTCTTATACAAACACTGTTGAATCCGGATCCGCCGATCCTCAACAGTGTTTTTTTGTAATAGAAGAAAGGTTAACTCTTCCTCATACTTTGTTAATATTTCACGGGTCTAAGGAACTTGCCGCGCTGTCGGAGTACGGCGACAACCGCAACTTCTCATGTCGCCATAATCCATTGCGGTTGTCGCAAGCATCCATTGCTGAGGACAGCCTGAGTCGTTATAGTGTTGTAAGTGATGTTGAATATCATTATCAATTAGAAATCGGAGGGGCTTGTTGTATGTATCGAAAAATCAATTTTGTATGGACCATTAGCTTGTTAGCAGCTTTGGTTATGTTGCTGGGGGCGTGCTCGAGCAGTACCAATCAAGGCGGCAATAATACTGGAGAAGCAGCGGCGAATCAAACGCAGGCCAATACTGACGGGGCTGGAAACACCAACGCCCCAGCGGAGCCCGCGCCGGAAGCGCCGGTGACCATTCAGGGTCTGCGGGGCGAGATCACACTCGATAAGGTACCGGAGAAAATCGTCGTGCTGGACGTCCAGTATGCGGATCAAATGCTGGCACTGGGCAAGCAGCCGCTTGGCAGTGTAGTGGCCGAAACCGACAATGCGCTCCCTGAATATTTGGGCGAAAAGATGAACAATGTCACGTTAGTCGGAACATATGTGGAACCCAATCTGGAAGCAATCATCGGACTTCAGCCGGATCTCATTATCGCCACGGAGTTCCATGACAAGATCTATGACGATTTGCAGAAAGTCGCACCGACGCTTGTGCTGGAGCGCAATGAGGATTGGCGGACCGTACTGTTGAAATTCGGGCAAATTTTGCATCAGCCGGAAGAGGCGCAGAAGCTGGTTGATGATTACAAACAGAAAGTGAGCGACCTGAAGACCGTATTGGCCGACAAATTGAAAGACCAAACGGTCGCTCTGATCCGGCCCAGGGATAAAATGATTCGTCTCCATACGACATCGCATCGAACCGCACAAATTTTATACGATGACCTGGGTCTGACTCCTCCCAAAATGGCAGTCAACAGCACAGATACAAGCACGATGATTTCGATTGAAGTCCTGCCGGAGCTTGCTGCCGATCACATGTTTCTGCTTCAGGACGACACGAACACGGAACTGACGGCTGAATTTCAAAACACCTCAATCTGGAAAAGTCTGAGCGCAGTGACGGCAAGCCGCGTCTATGTGGAGAATACGGCACAGTGGATCGGTTATTATGGCCCTATTGCCATCAACCTGGTTGTCGATCAGATTGCTGATGCGCTTAACTAAGTCCGTTTGAGCCTGGAATCCAAAGGGGGGAATGAACATGCAGTCCCGGCTCATGCAGGAGGAATGGAAATACTTGAGCGGACATTTTGGCATGTGTGAGCATGCCTCGACCCGTCATAGGAATTCGGTGAGAGTGTTGGACCTGCTCGATGAAGCGAGATGCTCCGATTATCTGGATCAATTGACCGTGCAGCTGCAGTCTCCCTCGCGGATGATTACAGCTTCTCAGTTTATGAAAAGATATGCCTTCTTAACCGCCGCTCCGCTGCTGTACGCCATGTCCGCGTACAACAGGGGGCTGGATGTATCGGCCGGGAACTGCTTGCTCGAATCGACCCCTGGCCTCTCCTGGCTGGAGCTTGTCAGTCTTGCCGACGTCAATGCGGCGATGCCCGAAGCAAGCGAACGGCATGCTTGGCGCGATACGGTAATTCAAAGTTATTTCGCCGGTAATCTGGGCAAACTCATTCAGATCATGTCTGGCGTGGCCAAGGTGCCCAAACCGATTTTATGGGAGAATGCCGCGGTTCGTGTGTTTTCGCTCTACGAGAAACGAATCCGCGCAAGCGGGGATCAGCAGGAGCAAGCCCGCGGCCGGGCAGACTTTCAATACCTGATTCATCAGGCTCCTGGCGCCCTGTTCGGGGAGAAACAAAATCCGCTGAGCCTCTTTTATGGCAACCCGGTTTCCTCGACTGTCACTGATACGCCTATGCGTGTCCGCAAAACCTGCTGCTTTTACTATGAGGTCTCCAGTGTCGAGGAATACTGCTCTAACTGTCCGAAGGTGAAAAACTAACGGATGCAAGTAGTTGTTCATCGCTTAACAGCATATGCATTATAAAATCAGCGCCGCCCGGTTCACCGGGCGGCGCTTTGCTTGTCGGTCAGCCGTGCTTCCCTGCTATAACTGCGGAGTTGGTCTGATTGCATCTGGCCTCCCCCTCCCCATTCCTCTTGGCAATAGTCCCCCGGTTATTTTCCAACATTTACAAACCCTTCTTCTGGCGATTACCAACAGTTAATAAAAGTATTTTATAGTAGACAAGTGTAAGAAAAAAGTAAATATCTGGAGGGTTTGAATTGAGAAAAATGCATGTTCTTGCTTTTCCGTTGCTGCTGTCCGCGTTATTGCTTAGCGCCTGCGGCGCCAACAACGGTACCGCCGGCAATAATGGCGGCGACTCCGCAGTGCCTGCGGCGACGAGCGAAGAGACTTCTGCCCCTGCCGATACGACTGAAGCAAGCAAGTCAGCCGAAGGCTATGTTCCCGAAACGCTGACCGTTCAATTCGTTCCTTCGCAGAACGCCGATACGCTGGAGGCGAAGGCGAAACCGCTGGAGAAGCTGCTGGGCGACAAATTGGGCATCCCGGTAAAAGTGAGTGTTTCCACCAACTACAACACGATTATTGAGGCCATGGCTTCCAAGCAGGTAGACGTGGGATTCCTCCCCCCTACCGCTTACGTCATCGCCAAAGACAAAGGGGCGGCCAATATTATTTTGCAGGCGCAGCGTTTCGGCGTTGACGACAACACCGGCGCTCCGACGGCTGAACTGGTTGATTTCTACAAATCGATGATTATCGTCAAGGCGGATTCTGATATCAAAGAAGTAAAGGATCTGAAGGGCAAACGTATCGCCTATCAGGATGTCACTTCGTCGGCCGGTTATGTGTGGCCGGCAGGCAAGCTGATGGATAACGGCATCGATCCGCTGAGCGACGTAACGCCGGTTACGGTGAAAGGCCATGACCAGGGCGTAATTGCTTTGCTGAACGGGGATGTCGACGCTGCCGCTATTTTTCAGGATGCGCGCAATACCGTGTTGAAGGACTATCCGGATGTATTCAAGGATACCCGCGTCCTGGCTTTCACCGAGCCGATACCGAACGACACCGTAACGGTCCGCTCCGATATGAACGCGGACTGGACGGCGAAAATTCAGCAGGCGTTCATCGATATCGGCACCGATCCGGAAGGCCACAACATTATTAAGGAGATCTATACACACGAAGGCTATGTCAAATCCGACGACAGCGTATTCGAGATTGTCCGCCAATATGGTGAAAAAGTGAAAACCGAGTAAGCTCTCGCGCCTCTTTCGGCAAGCCGGTTCTGCACCCGGCTGGACAAGCCAGTACGTTCGCTTACAGCGCGCGTGCTGGCTTGTCCCATTGTTACGACTCTCTAACGAAAAGGAAGGAACTTAAGCATGATAGAGCTGCGCAACGTGTACAAGACATATCCGAACGCAACAAAGGGACTAAACGGCATCAATCTGACCTTCGGCAAAGGCGAGTTCGTCGCGGTTGTCGGGCTGTCCGGGGCAGGCAAATCCACCCTTCTCCGCTCGATCAACCGGCTGCACGATATTTCCGGAGGCGACATCCTGATCGACGGCAGTTCGATCACGCAGTCGAGCGGCAAGCAGCTGCGGATGATCCGCCGCGATATCGGCATGATATTCCAGAGCTTTAATCTGGTCAAGCGCTCGACCGTACTCCGCAACGTGCTGGCCGGCCGGGTTGGCTACCATTCCACGCTGCGGACCATTCTTGGCCGCTTCCCGGAGCATGACGTCAACCTGGCCTTCAAGGCGCTGGAGAGAGTCAATATTGTGGAGAAGGCCTATTCCCGGGCGGACGAGCTGTCAGGGGGACAGCAGCAGCGCGTTGCAATTGCCCGTGTCCTTGCGCAGGAAGCGAAAATTATTTTGGCCGATGAGCCTGTTGCCTCCCTCGACCCGCTGACGACGAAGCAGGTCATGGACGATTTGAAAAAAATCAATCAGGAGCTTGGCATTACGACGATCGTCAACCTTCACTTTATCGATCTGGCCCGGGAATACGCGACGCGGATTGTCGGGCTCCGGGCAGGCGAAGTCGTCTTCGACGGACCCGTATCGGAAGCGACGGATGAAAGGTTCGCCGCAATTTACGGCAGGCCGGTTATGACGGACGAGCTGATCGGGGAGCTTGTCGTATGAGCCTGCAGGCGAATGTGAAGGCAAGCGCACAACCCCGCGCAGAGCGTCCGAAGCCGCCCCGAAGATACAAGCATTACTTGACGGCGGCAGTCGTGCTGGCGGCGTTGTGGGGAAGCGCCGCGAGGACAGAAGCGACGATTGGCGAGCTTGTCAAAGGCCTGCCGAATATGCTGGATCTGCTTCGCGAAATGTTTCCGCCGAGATGGTCGTATTTCGATAATATTGTGGCTGCCATGCTGGAGACGATACGCATGGCGGTTATCGGCACGACGATCGGCGCCATTCTGGCCGTTCCTGTCGCCCTGCTGTGCGCAAGCAATATCGCCGGAACCGGGTGGCTCTTCTATCCGATCCGCTTCCTGCATAATCTGGTCCGCACCATCCCGGACTTGCTGCTTGCGGCGATCTTCGTTGCCATTTTCGGCATCGGTCCCGCGCCGGGCATCCTGGCTCTCGCCGTTTTCTCGCTGGGCCTGATCGCCAAGCTGACCTATGAGGCGCTCGAAGGAATCGACCGCGGACCGCTGGAAGCGATGACCGCCGTTGGCGCTAACCGCTCGCAGCGTATCATGTACAGCGTCGTACCGCAGATTCAGGCGCATTTTGTCTCGTTTACGCTGTATACCTTCGAGATTAACGTTCGGGCTGCTGCGGTACTTGGGCTCGTCGGTGCCGGAGGGATCGGCCATTTCTACGATGTAACGCTCGGCTTCCTGGAATATGACAAGACTTGCGTTATTATTCTTTTCACATTGGCTGTCGTGCTGCTGATCGATTATGCGAGCACCAAGCTGAGGGAGAAGCTGCTATGACGACGAAAACAGAAGCACAACGACTACGCAAACCGCGACGCAGCCGATATCGCTGGCTTATCTATGCGGCGCTTGCGGCCGTCTATATATGGGCTTTCGCCGATATTCCGTTCACGGGAATCAAGGAGACGGCCTGGCAGATTACGAAGTCGATCACGACCGGCATATTCTCGCCGGACTGGGACTTCGTCTATTTGCCCGATGGCGAGGATCTGCTGCGCGGTCTGCTGGATACGCTCGCGATATCCGTCCTGGGCACTTTTATCTCCACCGTGATCTGCATCCCGTTCGCATTCTGGGCGGCTGCCAATATGAGCCAATACAAGACAGTGTCCGGCACGGGGAAAATCATTCTCAGCTTCATCCGGACCTTTCCCGAGATTGTCATGGCGATCCTGTTCATCAAGGCGGTCGGGCCCGGCTCCTTCGCAGGCGCTCTGGCGCTTGGCTTGCATTCGGTCGGGATGCTGGGCAAGCTGTTCGCCGACGAGATCGAGAGTATCGACCGCGGTCCGGTGGAAGCACTGATTGCTACGGGCGCAAATCGGCTCCAATTATTATGGTTCGCGGTCATTCCGCAGGTACTTCCGGGCTTCCTGTCCTATACGCTGTACCGGTTCGAGATCAATTTGCGCTCCGCCACGATACTGGGGGTCATTGGTGCCGGCGGCATCGGCACGCCGCTTATCTTTGCACTCAGTACGCGCAACTGGGACCGCGTCGGCATCATTCTGCTTGGTATCGTAATCATGATCACGATCATCGATTATCTCTCGGGGGCAATCCGGAAGAGACTAGTTTAAGAGAAGAAACCGTTCGTTCCGCCTGCTGCGAAACGGACGGTTTCTTTAGCTCGGCGTCTAATGGGATGCTCTTTGATGTACCTCGTGGCGTGCTCCCACTGCGCCGCTCAGGCATCTCATCTTACTCGCCTTTAAGGAGGCAGTATTTCCGCGCGCTGCGCGCTACCTTACTACGACGGTAATCGCCTCGCTTGTTGTCTCGCCTGCGGCGTTGACAAGCTCGCTGCGGTACGTATACGTTCCCGCCTTACGCCCGTCAATCGCTGTCACGGCATGCTGTGCGTTCGGCGTGTGCTCCTCCAGCTGCTGCGAATCGACAAGTCTGTCATTTTCATACAGCCGGTACCCGGTCGCATTCGTTCCCCACCACAGATTCATCGTTACGTTATAATTGCCGTCGCCGTCCCAATTGTCTTGCGACAGCACCGGCTTGCCGGGGGACGCATCCGCCACGGTCACGACCAGCGTATCGCTCATCGTCGTTCCGTAGGCATTGCCAAGCTCCGCTGTATAACGGTAAGTCCCGTTCGCCTTGCCGGCAATATCGGTATTCACGGTTTGCGCTGCTGGTGTCCTGTCCGTCAGATTCTGCGTGCTGATCAGCTCGCCGTTCTCGTACAGCTTGAATGAGGTGCCGTTATTCCCCCACCATACATTCATCGTTACCGTATAGCTGCCATCCCGGAGGCCCGTATCATAACCGTTGTTGCTCGACAGCACCGGCTTGCCTGGAACGCCTATCGCCAAAGGCTTGCCTGTAATCTGGAAGGGATGGCTGGCAGCCGAGACGTTTCCTGCGGCATCCACAACGCTGTAGCTTACCGAGTGAGTGCCCACTCCCAGCTCCGATGCCTGTACCGTCTCCCCGCTCGCAATCTCTGCGCCATCCAGCAGCAGCTGCTCTGAGATTATTCCGGAGAGCCCGTCGGATGAAACCAATTCAAAGGTCAAAACAGCTGTTTCAAGCACATCACCTACAGCCTGCCCCGACTGGGTCAGTTCAGCGGCAGGAAGCGTCTTATCCACGTTCACCTGTATGAATTTCGCCTCTTCCGCGTTGCCGGCCGCATCCGTAGAGAAATAGCCGATCGTATGCCGCGCTTCCTCTGTGATGGTGAACGGCCCCGCATAGGCGGTGTATGCACCGCCGTCAATGGCATATTGCGTCGTTATGGTTCCGGCCGTGTCATCTGCAGCGGTTAACGCAACTTCCACATCCTGATTCACCCATCCTTCGGCGTTAGGAGCCGTGGAAAGCGCAGCCGACGTTGTCGGCGCCTCCGTATCCGACTGCACCGCTGAGAAGTCGCCGAGTCCTCTTGGCTTCAACTGGTAGAGCCCTCTGAAAATAGCCGAGACGCCGGTTACATTCACCACAGCTCCTTCCTGATACGGAAAATCGGCAAGCGCAACTCCCGTCCGCACATCGATGCGCACATGATTGCTGACTCCGCCGTTCACCGCGTCGAATTCAAAAGAACCCGCAGGCGTTGCGCTGATGATATTGCGGATCGTCACATCCTGCAGCTGAAGCAGCTGCCCTTGATTGGCATCGCTCACCGCTTCCGCCATGACCGGGCCAGGCAGCGGTGCCGTACCCGTCTTCTCGATTGCAATCAAATCCGCAAGCTCAAGCTCGGTATTATAAACGGCAAGAGGCGCCGTAATCTTCACAACATCGCCCAAATGATAGCCGCTGGCGCTTTGGAACACATAGATGCCGCCGGTCTCATCCTGAAGATAGAAGGCTTGTCCGCCAAAAGCACCCGGCTCGGTCGTGATCACTCCCTCCACCGTAACGGTCGATCCTTCCGCCTTCGTACGGGCTTCTGCTATGGTGACCGCTGCCGGAATCGGTCCTTCCTCCTCCGGCAGCGGCTCCGCAGGCACATTTGCCAGTGTCACGGTCTGCGTGAGCAGGTTCGTGCCGTTCTGTCTGAGGCGGAGGTTCGCCGTTCCGTTCGTACCCGGCTTGATCCGGACCGTCAGGTCCTTGAAAGCATGCCCCCTGCTGTCAGAGGTTAAGCTGAAAGCGGCGCTGTAGCCATAAGCTGCCGGCCATGTGCCGTCTTCATTCCGGACGAGAGCTACCTGCGCTCCGCCGGTCAAATAAATGCCCGCGCCGAAGCCCGATACCGTGGTATTGGCAGGCAGATTATCTGCGGCTACGCGAATTTGAAAATCGGCCGCGTTCGGCAGCTGCGCCTGGTGGACGAAGCTGTACGCGGCATTCGCGCTGCTAGCAGGTCCGCCGTAGGAACCCGGCTTGAAGGTCGAACGGTCATGCCATTTATACCCGGCCGCCGGGGCGGACCAAGGCTCCGGCTGCGGCTCCGTAGATGCTGCGGGAGACTCGGTTGGCAGCAGCGCCGTTGGCTGGTCTAGCTGCAGGCCGCTTACTTGCTCCAGGCTCGTATAGCTCTCCTTCTCGGACAGCCAATTGATCAAATTCACAAGCAGCAGGCCGTCATCCTGCTCCTTGAAGCCGTCGTATGTCGTTTTCCTTGCGCCCGTCTCCTCGCGCAGATATTTCGGAGTGGCGTCCTCGACCGGCGACGAATCGCCGATAAATGCAGCTTTGCCGGCACCGGCCTTGGAGACGGCAACATAAGGCCCTTCTTCAATCCCTCCGCCGTTATAGACCCCTTGGTCGACTGCGCTTCCCCAGGACTCGTTCGTTTCGGGAACGTAGACGATCCCTTTGGCTTTGGACGGATCAATGATGGCGAGTGTCGAGCCGGCATGCATGGCCACGCCCGACACGCCTTCCGTAATGCCGAATGCCTGCCCGGACTGGACGATCTGACTCGCCGTTATATCGCCAAGCGCATTGTATCGGAACCGGACGCCGAAATTGTCCGCCAGCCAATCGGAGCTGGCGATATTTTGCATGGCGGCCGAGCTTCTTTCTTCCGCGGTCATCCCCTTGGCCGGATCTTCCCAGGCACCGCGCCGGTATCCGTTTATTGCCTCCGAGCCGTCCCAGCGGTTCTTGTTGCGGTCCGCGTTATAATGGTCACCGATAAAGAAGATGCTTCCGCCTTCCTGGATATACTGCTCCATGGCGTCCTGCTCGCTCGTCTTGAACGGAATGTTCGGCTCCGCGATAACGAACACGTCGTAATCCTTCAATTCATTATAAGTAAAAGCGGCAGACTTGCGCAGTTCCTTTACATAGTAGCCGTCGTTTGCCAGCGCTTGGCCAAAATCCGAAAAGCCCCCGTCAATCACCCAGTCCGCCGCTCCCGCCGTTTGGGCGTGCGTGTTGTCGAAAAGAACCTTTTTGCCTGCATTCTCGTTGACGATCTTCGCTTCAATGAAAGGCGCCGGGTCGCCCGGACCCTCGGCATAGGCCGGCTGGAGCCCGCCTGTGAATCCCGCAAACAACGGCAGTACCAGAGCCGTCAGCAAGGCGGCCTTTACCCATCTTCCATTTCTCCACGCAAGATTTCCCATTAAAGTCCCTCCTCATATGAAATCTAGTATTTCGCCCATATTCTACCATATACATAAGAACGCCGGTGATAGGGTTTTGTAAATATCTTGAGCGTCTTTCAGAAAATGAAAGGGACAGCGGACACGTACTGGAAAGGGAATCCGGCATACAAATGAAGCCAGCCGGCATGAAATATGGAGCCAAAAAATAAAAAAAACCGCGATTTACGCGGATCCATAACAAAAACAGATTATTGTCCCCCGACATCAGAAGCTAATGTGGGAACGATTGATTTTCATAGATGACATCCTATGTAAAATCACCGGCAGACACATGCCGCCAAGGAGGCTGAAATAAGCCTCCTCAAGCGAAAGGTCCCGGGACTGACAGGCTTTAATAACGGGATCGGCCTGGAATTCTTGCCCATGACATCCTGGGAACGGCCAACCTGCTCAAGGGTAAATGCCAATGATACGGCGAACCGGATAATGAGAAGCTCCAAAGAAATCGGAAAAGACATGTTTCTCTCTTCAGAGCGGCCAGTCAGACTCAAATAGCATTCACACCATTGGCAATATCGTTCTGTACGCTGTCCTGGAAATCAGGGTCGTTCGTATTCGTGGCACTGAGCGCATTGTTCGAGTTGGCAAGGCTGCCTGTTAAAAATGAACCGGCTCCGGCATATGTTTTTGACGTGCTGGATGGAGACGATTGGATACAATCGCCGAACTGGACGATGGAACTCGATCCGACGCTGACAATTTTGGCAAAACCGACAATAGCGGGCATTACAAGATCACTCCTTCTTCAACTGTGTTTTTACATCGTATGCGGCATTTGCCTATAGGTTCCGGCCCTCTGTGCAAAGGTATATATCCGGCAAGCCGCCATACCAGCCGGTTTATAGCCAGCATAAAAAGCAAGCTCCCATTCATAAACTTACTCCGAGGAGCTTGAATGCAAGGAGGTCTCCCTTTTACATGCCCGAAAAGATAAATCTGCAAAAATTCGTAGATGAGCTGCCCGTTCCCTATACGTTATCCCCCAGGAAGCAAAGCAGCAATCATTCCTATTACGAAGTGATTATGAAGGAGTTTTCCCAGAAGCTGCACAGGGATCTTCCGCCAACCCGTCTATGGGGGTACGAAGGAACATTTCCTGGTCCTACGTTCGATGTGATGAAGAATGAGACTGTATTGGTCAAATGGATCAATGACCTGCCGGGCAAGCACTTTCTTCCCGTTGATACCACGATTCACGGTTCCGAATCAACGCTTCCGGAAGGAAGAAGCGTTGTACATTTACATGGAGGAAGAACGCCAGCCCATAGCGATGGTTACCCCGAGGCATGGTTCACGAGAAATTTCGAACAAACGGGACCTCTATTTGAGCGGGAGGTGTATATCTATCCAAATATTGAGCGGGCCACAGCTTTATGGTATCACGACCACACAATAGGAATTACAAGATTGAATGTCTATGCGGGACTCGTGGGTTATTATCTCATTCGCGACAAGCACGAGCAATCGCTTAATCTTCCTCAAGGAAAATATGAAATTCCACTTATCATTGTGGACCGATCGTTCAATCCCGACGGATCGCTTTACTATCCCGCCAGGCCGGATCAGGATGATGCAGGTCTCCCATCTCCTTCTCTAGTCCCTCCATTTGATGCGGATACGATACTGGTAAACGGAAAAGTCTACCCCTATTTGAACGTTGAGCCTCGAAAATACCGGTTTCGGATTTTGAACGCATCCAATAGTCGAATCCTTACATTAAAATTGGACAGCGACCAGCCTTTTTTTCAACTTGGCACGGATAGCGGCCTGCTTGAGACAATGATCGTCATCCATGAATTTATCCTTTTGAGCGCCGAGCGTATGGACGTGATCATCGATTTTTCCCATTGCTGCGGCCAATCCATCATTCTCAAAAATGTTACCAGCAATGCCTCAGCCGAAACCACGGAGGTTATGCAATTCAGAGTCACCCAACCGTTAACTAGCGCAGATACCAGTTCTCTTCCATTCTACATGGGAGAATTTATAAGACTATCAAGAAGTATGGCCAAGAGAACAAGAGATTTGGTGCTTATCCGAATTCAGGACCAGTATGGAAGATCCTTGAATTTATTGGACGGTAAAATGTGGATAGATCGCATATCCGAAAAAATTGAAGTGAATACTGTCGAAATATGGAGGTTCATTAATATCATTAATGATGATCCTCACCCGATCCATCTTCATTTGGTTGACTTTCAAATCCTTGACCGTCAGCCTTTTGATGTCGCTCATTTTGAAGAAACAGGAAACCTGATATTCCCGGGACCTCCGGATCCTCCTGAACCTTATGAAACAGGATTGAAAGATACCGTTCGAGCTCCTTATGGCTATATTACTTCCATAATAGCCCGTTTTGGACCTTTTACCGGGCGTTATGTGTGGCATTGCCATATGCTGGAGCATGAGGATTATGAAATGATGCGGCCCATGGAGATTATTGAAACACTGGACTAAAGACAAAAACAGGAGACTCATTTCCATTACATCCATTCGTCATCCTGCATCGCCACCCGGATGACAAGGACATCTATCCATTGCGGGAGTCTTCTCCACTGCTCTTCTGTGCGCATACTCCAATCAAAAACAACCTTCGCCGTCCTGAGGACAGCGAAGGTTGTTTGAATTGCTGACTTATTAAATAAAATGTAAATATTGCAGCATCCGCTTCAGTATGACGGCGCTCTGCGCCCGGGTTGCTTCCGCCTGAGGATCGAATGCCGCACCGGTCGTCCCTTGGACAATCCCTGTCCCGGAGAGCTGTGCAATCGCATCCGCCGCCCAGTCCGAAATGTCTGCGGCGTCGGCAAACGGCTCCAGTGCGCCGGCATTCGTCTGCGGCGTTTGCCCGGCGAACGCCAACGCTCTTGCGATCATCACGGACATCTGCTCACGGGTGATACTGGCGTTGGGCCGGAAAGTCCCGTCCTCAAAGCCGTCGATCAAGCCGGCTTGCAGCGCAGTTTCTGCTGCTCCGGCATACCAGTCCTCCGCCTTCACGTCCGTGAACGGGTCTTCTCCACTGGCCTCGGGCAGCCCGAGTGCACGCGCGAGCAGCGCTGCGAATTCGGCGCGGGACACCTTGGCGTTCGGAGCGAATCCGCCGTCCGGCTGTCCTTCGACGATCCGCTTGTTCGCCAGCAGCTCGATCTCCTCCTGCGCCCAATGCCCCTGCACATCAGGGAACGATTCGTCCGACTGAATGACCGTATACAAGCCGTCCACAGGGGAATGAATGATTACCGTCGGCGGTTCGCCCCTCGAGAATACGGAAGGCGCAAAATGCAGACCGCCCTTCGCATCGATCCGTACCGCTGTCGTCTTATCCGGATCGGCTGTCGCGGGCAGCCTGATCGTCCGCTCGGCATAGATGCCGCTCCAGCCAGTAATGGCCTGGCCGTCCGCTTCCAGCCCATAAGAAATCGGATGCACAAGCAGCGAAGTCGCGCCTGCCTTGTCGATCACTTGCTTCATGGCAGCGCTCGACGCATCGGACACTTCTGCTAACGCAGCTGTCAGGATCGCCCCTTCGGGCAGTTCGCCAATAGCGCTTAGCGGAATACGCAGACTGTTCCCGTTCACGGTTATCAGCAGCTGCGCTTCCGGTTGGCTGTTTAGCACGCTTAGAAGCAGCGCTGCCGGCAAGCTTATCTTGACCGCCGGACCGAGCCCGTCGGCCTTAAGCTCTGTTTCCGCTTGATCGGCGAAGGCTCCGGCCAATTGCTCAGCTGTCGGGAAGAGCCGGATCACGGTCTGGCCGTCGGCGGATGCCTCCTTCGTGAATCGCACCGCCGTACTTACGCCGTCCAGCATAATGGTTGCCGTCGGTTCGGTTGCGGGACCCGATGGGCCGGTATAAACCGGTCCGCCGGGTGTATCGTCCCCATCATCTTCATCCGGATCGGGTGACGATGTATCGATGGCGGTGACGGCAATTTCGCTCACCGCTTCATTGCCTGCCTTGTCCCTGGCATAGACGGTATAAGTGCCGTTCGCCGAGACGATGAACTGCTGCGCGGCCAGAATATCGGTACCGGCTTCAGCTGCAAAATCGGCGCTGCTATGGCTTCCCGGCATCCAGTTCAGCTCTGTCAGCGTGTTGCCCGCCGACACTCCATATACGCTCGCCGTCACCGTTACACCTGCCGATGAACTGCCGCCTTCTCCAGCGGCCAGGGCAATAACAGGCGGAACGGACACGATATGCAGCCCCTTCATATCCGGTGCCTGATACGCCAGCGAAGCTGCCCCGCCGCCATTGGCACGCGTTATGCTTGCGCCGTTCGGAAGCTCCATCTGCGGGGAAATGGCAATGCCATCCTCATCCGCATATCCTCCGGGAACGTCATATTCGAAGGTCAGCTCGGTCAATGGCGTGCCGCGTTCCCCTGTATAAAAGGCATAAACCGTCTCGGTACCGCTGCCGCTACCGATTGCGAGCGGAATGGCTGGCGAACCCGTCACGGTCACTTCATACCCAAAGACCACCGTAAAGCGCAGGATGTCATGGGTGCCATACAGACCGTCCGCTGGCGCTGTCAGCACAAGTCCCACCCAAGCGGCTTCAAAATGCGCCAGGGCGTTATTCAACGCGGCGGCTGCCGCATCCAGCTGATCCTGGGTTTGATTCCCGGCATCGTCAGCGATACCCTGCGCCACCACGTTGATTGCGTCTTGCAGCGCGGCGCGGGCTGCGCTGGACGCTTCACCGACATCCGTGCCTTCCGGATGCTCGGTCAACGCCTGATCCGCTGCCGCTATGACCGCCTCCAATGCTGCGGCATCGCCAGCCAGGATAATGGCATCCCCGAATGCATCGATCGCCGCATTCAACGCGGCGGCTGCCGCATCCAGCTGATCCTGGGTTTGATTCCCGGCATCGTCAGCGATACCCTGCGCCACGTTGATTGCGTCTTGCAGCGCGGCGCGGGCTGCGCTGGACACTTCACCGACGTCCGTGCCTTCGGGATGATCGGTCAACGCCTGATCCGCTAACGCGATTGCCGCTTCCAATGCTGTGGCATCGGCCGGAGGCGGAATGATCGCGTCGGTGAACACATCGATCGCCGCATTCAACAAGGCTGCGGGAGGTTCCAAATCGGTGGATACGGTTGTGCCCGTGATCCCGTCGACGAAAAGTCTGGCATCAGCGAGCGCATCCTTCAAGCCGTCATGAATGAGCGTTGGCACCTGCCCTTCATTTGTGCCTGGCATATGGTCTGATAACAGCTGTTTCGCCGCGTCCATCGCTGCAAACAACACGGTCCCGTCCACAAATGTATACCCCTTGCTCCTTGCATAATTTTGCACAGCGGATCTCGCGGAACCAAAAATTTTCAGATCTGCCGCAATGGTCTGATTGTTGTTGAACGCGAGGTTATCGATAACTGTTGATTCATTCAGCAGCGTTACGCTGGTCAGAAGATTATAACGGAAAGCATAACCTCCTATACTCGTCACGCCGTCCGGAATAACCACGCTTGTAAGCTGGTTGCCTCTAAATGCAAAATCGCTGATGCTCGTTAAGCTGTCCGGGATATTCACGCGGGTAATGAGATTGTTCGAGAAAACCTCCTGGCCAACACTCGTCACACTGTCCGGAATGTCGACGCTTGTCAGCAGATTATCCTTGAAGGCTCTTTCGCCGATACTCGTCACGCCGTCCGGGATGTCAATGCTGGTAAGGAAATTAAAGCCGAATGCATCATTGCCAATGATCTTCAGACTGTCCGGAAAGACGACGCTCGTAAGATCGATGATATAAAATGCAGTGTCCCCAATCGCGGTGACCGGTACTCCTCCTAAGGTATCGGGAATTATGATATCCACAGCAGCTCCTCTCGGGAAATCAGTAATCGTTGCGCCATCGCCGTCAATGGTGTACGAATAATCGCTCTCCTCGGCCGCATTTGCATAGTGCACCTGCGATAATGAGGCCCAGAACATAACCAAAGCGAGCAGCATGCTTAAAGCTGATTTCCTCATTTTTTGCCTCCTTTCCTTCCATGGATAATTGATGTACGAATTGTCTGGCACGATCAGGAGATGGAGCTCCCGAAGCTGCGCGCGGCAGCTTGTGTTCCATGTTCCAAACACAGGTGAATGGTTGCCGACGCGGAAGCCAGACGACCGCCATTTGTAATTGTAGCAAAGGCCAATAAAAGAATAATGAAAGATCATCTCCCAAACTGCCGCGCAACATCAAGAATCCGCAGGTTTGCAAGGAGCTTAAAAAAATTTTTGGAATAAAACGAAGGCAGCTCCAGGCTTATTTGCCCGGAGCTGTCTTTAATACGAATGGCTCAACATATGGTCGTCAAACCGTTTCCTTCACTGCAAGGTCAGGGCCGGCTTCTTCGTATCCGGATATCGCTTTGGTTTCAAGATACTCTTCCAGCCCATATACGCCAAATTCCCTGCCGATTCCGGATTGTTTGAAACCGCCGAATGGTGCATTCATGTCACCCATGACCCCGTTAATCATGACCATTCCAGACTCGATTTGAGAGGCGATTTGACTAGCTTTTTTCAGATTGGTCGAACTGATATAGGCTGCCAGTCCATATATAGTGTCATTGGCAATCTCTACAGCCTCTTCCTCCGTTTTATAGGTAAGAATGGATAAGACCGGACCGAATATCTCTTCCTTCGCAATGGTCATATTACGGGTAACCTTGGCAAAGATGGTTGGTTTGACAAAATATCCATGCTCCAGTCCTTCAGGATGTCCTTCTCCTCCGGCCACTAATTCGGCGCCTTCCTCAATGCCGAGTCTGATATAGCGTTGAACATTGTCATATTGCTTTTGGGTGACTACCGGGCCGATAGCCGTATCCGCCTCCCGGGGATCGCCTACCTTGAATGAATGGAGAGCAGCCTTGGCCATCGCTTTAACTTCTTCAAGACGATGCTCGGGTACAATGAGCCGTGTCCCGGCCATGCAGGTTTGACCATTGTTCCCAAAACAGAGCATGAGCGCCAGCGGGACGGCATGGTTCAAATCGGCATCATCAAGCATAATATTCGGTGATTTTCCACCCAATTCCAGCGTGACTCTTTTCATTGTATCTACGGCACCCCTGGCAATAATTTTACCGACTTGAGTAGATCCTGTGAAGGAAATCATTGCAATATCGGGATGCCGGGTAATTTCAGCTCCGACCACCGCTCCGGTCCCGGTTACGATATTGATTACTCCTGCCGGAATATTGGCTTCATGCAAGCATTCGGTTATCAGCTGCGTCTGGATCGCGCTTAGCTCGCTGGGCTTGATTACTGCCGTACAACCTGCTGCGATAGCAGCTGCCAGCTTGGAGGTAATATAGGTGTAATTGGCATTCCAGGGCGTAATCATGCCGACCACGCCAAGCGGTTCGAGGACAACTTTCGCTTTTCCGATTTGTTTGGTGAATTCAAATTCCTCCAGCGTTTCCTTGGTGCGAAGAAAATTTTTCGCCGAGATATCGGTAAAGGAAGGGGCTCCCATGGCAGTACTTCCGTATTCTTCAATAAAGGCCTGATTCAATTCCTCTGTTCTGGCCAGTACGGCATCATGCAGTCTTTGCAGCATTTGGGCGCGTTCTTCCACCGGTGTATTTTTGAAGGTTTTAAACGCTTTTTTGGCAGCGGCAATGGCATCCCGGGTATCCTGCTCATTAGCAAGCGTTACCTTGCCTATGACTTCTTTGGTCGAAGGATTAATAAGGTCCTGTATTTCGGTTCCATGCGGCTTCACGAACTGTCCATTGATATATAGTTGATCGATTATTTTCATTTTGAATGCCTCCATATTTTTATTTTTGTGACAAGGGTTATCTGACTGAGCTGCTCTGCCATATAGGAGAGGCATCACCTCCCTTCCTATATTTATATAATAATCAAACGTTCAGTTATATTTCAATAAAATAAATCCTTCGTCAAGCTCTGACAGCATCCCAGCTCATCCGGATAATTTGTTGAAGACCTTTGGCCAGCGCTGTAACAGGAAAGTAACAGTAAGACAAAATAAAAGCTATTTGTAATGGTTTCAAATCTTCTTTGCTTTGCCCTTCCTCAACATATCGAAACAAAGGAATAAACATCGACGAAGTGTCCTCCAGATCTAATTTATCCAACAATGGCGAGGTCAAGAACTGCTCCAGGAACATAAAATACTCTCTGTTATCTAACCTGTTTCATTCAGAAATTCAATCGCGGCCTGAAAGATTGCATCGTTTTTAATATCGTCCTTGTGTCTCATAGCTGTATAATAAACGAACGTTCGAGTATTGTCAATCTAAAAACGTATGGTCGAACGTTCCCCTGGCAGCTGTCTATTACTAGAAATAATTATTGCCATCAACGGGAATAACTAAAGAATAGTAAAGGAGGCTAAACAGCAATGGAATACACTGGGGGAGGGCTTTCACCACAGCAGAATGATGTTAAGGAACAGTTCATCAGCATCTCCGAAAATCTATCCCAATTAATTGCCTCATTGAATCAAGAGGACATTGACATTCTGAATGATCTTAGACATCTTTCTAAAAGATTCTCGGATTCGGGAAAGATGGCATCCGCGTATTACTTAAGCTGCCTGCTGGCTCCTTATACAAATAAGTTTAACGAAATTTTCGAAGCCGTCCGCAAGCTCAGCTCCAAACGGCAAGGGGCTCTTATTGTCATCCAAAGGGAAGATCCGCTTGACGAATGGATTACCCCGGGAGTGCCTATCCATGCCGAATTTTCAGGTTCGCTTCTGGATTCCATTTTCCCGGTGGGCAGCCCCCTGCATGATGGAGCTGTATTGATCCGTTACGATATTATTGTATCGGCTGCCAACATCCTCCCGCTCACCAAAAAAACATATAAAAAAAAGTTAGGGACACGCCATCGCGCTGCAATCGGATTGTCAGAGCGGACGGACGCATTAATCGTCGTGGTATCCGAGGAAACGGGAAGAGAATCATTTTCCTATAAAGGTGCTCTTTACCCCTTTCAGCTCCCGGAATCAAAATAAGCTTAAATCCCTGTCAGGCGGAGGGTTTTACATATGGATATTGCCAATAGCGACTTTTCTCTTCTGCGGACTGAATTAATAAAAAAGCTGACCCGGATTGAGGAAATACTGAAAAATGTTATTTTCACCTTTGAGCAGGATCGTGTTCAACTTCTAAGCGATATTGATGATATCTCCAAAAGATTTTCCGAATCGGTATCGGTTGCGTCCACCTATTTTTTGAACAGCATTCTGTCTGAATACACAAATCACTATAAGGAAATATCCTTTGCCATGCATCATTTGAGTTCCAAACGGCAAGGAGCGCTTATCGTCATTCAAAGAGAAGACCTTATTGCTCCTCTAATAAGTCAAGGCACACCCATATTCGCAAAGATCTCCACTCCGCTGCTGGAGTCCATTTTCCTTCCGGAGAGCCCTTTGCATGCTGGTGCGGTGTTGATTCAGGGCGATATGATTATATCCGCTGCCAATGTTCTTCCCCTTACGGATCAAATTTTCTGGGATCGGTCATTCAATGCCCGTGAGCTTGCCGCGATCGGACTATCGGAACGCTCCGATGCGTTAATTTTGCTCGTTTTCGACAACGGGTTAACGTCCTTTTGTTTAGATGGACATCTATACCCATTCTCGACGACATAGTAACTTGTTCACCATACAGAAACAGGCTATTCTTCATTTGGGGATATTTGTGCGGTCCGGCGCGAATAATAGGGGATGGCATCTAAACCTTGAGAAGATGAAGATACAACGAATATGGTCTGGAAGGGGCAAATAAAAGGTATGGCACATGTACATCTGGCGGTTGTCTACTACAGCTCTACGGGTACGAACTATCAACTCGCGCAGTGGGCTGCAGAAGGAGGGAAGCTTGCGGGGGCAGACGTCAAGCTTTTCAAGGTACCGGAATTTGCGCCCCAATCAGAGATTGACGCTAACCCGGATTGGAAAGCGCATGTCGAAGCGACCAAGGATGTCCCCACTGTATCTCCGGATGATATCGTGGCAGCAGATGCCATAATTTTCAGCACCCCCACACGTTTCGGAAATATTGCGGCACAGATGAAACAATTTTTGGACTCCACAGGCGGCATTTGGTTTCAAGGAAAAATAGTCAACAAGGTAGTAAGCGCGATGACCTCCGCACAAAACCCGCATGGCGGTCAGGAAGCTACCATACTCGCTCTGTATACGACAATGTATCATTGGGGAGCCATCGTCGTAGCGCCTGGTTATACGAATCAATCCCTGTTTGATGCAGGAGGTAATCCCTATGGTACAAGTGTGACGGTCGACCAGCAAGGAAAAATTGTCGAAGATGCCAAAGCCGCTGTCATTCATCAAGCCAAACGGGTCGTGACGATCGCTTCGGCGCTAAAGAAAGGATTCCAGGCCTAACATCCCATAACCGTTTGTTATCCGATGTGTATAAATAGGTTTAAACTAATTTCTTCCAATTATGCATGAAGGTCAGAAGAGTGCCATCGGATTCATTCGTTTGAACAAAAAAAATGACCAGCTCCTATAATCGGAACTGGTCATCATTGTGAAGAAGCGCTTGATCCTCAAGGACTTTCTTGCAGCCTGATTTGGTTCTGCATATGTGAGCAAATGACCAGGAACATTACCCTTGCTTCTGTTTATGCTTTGGATTTTCACAAATGACCATAACCTCGCCATCGCGGCGAATAACTCTGCATTTTTCACAAATAGGCTTAACCGAGGGTCTGACTTTCATTGTAGTTACCTCCCAACTTCAACCATTCGCAATTGTCCGGGAGAACCCGGCATCCTCATGCTTTCCAATCGGCATTGCGTTTTATGCACCTGCGAGATAATGGTTCAGTTTTCCCCGTAATTCCTCGAGAGCAATAAGAGCTGCCGCATCGTGCAGAATGTCATCCGGTCTGTTTCCCTTACCAAGCAGATGACCCGCAAACGTTATGCCGGCAAAATCAAAAATATATTGGAATTGCTGGATTAACGGCAGTCCTTTCAAATGAGGTTCATCGTCCCCAATTGCGATAACAAAGGCCTTTTTGGTGGATAAAGCAGATCTGAAACCCGCTCTGTTCTCCAGCAGCGATTGGGACCAGCGGTCAACAAATGTTTTCATGACTCCTGACATTCCATACCAGTAGACAGGAGTCGCAAACACAATAATGTCCTGTTTCAAAACCTGTTCCATTAACATAAGGTAATCATCGTCCGGAAACGATTCCCTCTCGGAATGACGATAATCGTTAATCGGTTGGATGTTATAGTCGGACAAATATAATTTAACCGCATCCAAACCTTCTACCAGCTGACTTGCCAATCTGTCGGTATTTCCGCTTTTGCGAGAGCTTCCGAGAAGAACAGCAATTCCCATTGATCGTTATCCTCCTGCATCTAAAATAGCCTTACTAGGCCTTATGGCATTGGCGAACATCCTCTTGTTCTGTCATTTTATCACCCTTTCTTCTCGATTTACAAATGATTCGATCTGTTCTTTATGTTGATCGTCGTGTAAAACAAATTCCTGAATAAGGAATGCAAGAGAATAGTTCAAGTGCGCATGATATAAATCATCGGGCATCTCCAATAGCTGGGCGACAAGATGTTCTCTGGTTCGAATGACTTCATCGATCAAGGCCGATTGTGTGATTCCCGATTTGGCATACTGGGATGCTTTTTGATTATAGGTCTCAATATCTGGAAATGTGATGTTTGTCCCTTTTCTCACGGCGGGAAGAATCTGCGAGATTATATGGTAATCCCAATTCAGAATATGCGAAACAATTTCGCTAACCGACCATTTTCCTTCCGAAATCGGTTTTGTCCATAAATCGTCATCCAATTTGTTTAATCCAGCAATCCAGGAAGTAAAAGCTTTAAAGCTTAATATATCATGATGTTCAGGAATAAAAACCGCCCCCATTCTTGTTTCACATAGCTTTGCATCTCAAAGGCGACCGATTAAGATGGCTGCGCGGTCGGTCTGATGACAATTTCATTCACTCCGGTATCGGCCGGTTCATTAATCGCAAAGGCAATCGCTCTTGCTATACTGTCGGGAGAAATCGCAATGTCGCTCATTTGGCTCACCATGGCTTTAATTTCTGGGCTGCTGATCGCATGGGTCAGCTCCGTATCCGTAAAACCGGGAGAGACAATCGTGGTGCGGATATTGGATGCCGGCGATTCTTCCTGGCGCAGCCCTTCCGTAATGGCTCTGACCGCAAATTTTGTGCTGCTGTACACAGCAGAGGTTGGGGATACATGATAACCGGCAACGGATGAAATGTTGATGATATGGCCTGATTTTTGTTCCCTCATAGCTGGCAGAACGGCGGCAATCCCGTATAAAACGCCTTTGATATTGACATCGATCATTTGGTCCCATTCGTGGACCTTTAATTCATTCAACTGAGAAAGAGGCATAATTCCGGCATTATTGACAAGCACATCGATGCGTCCATATTGCTTTAATGCAAATCGGGCCAGTTCCTGCATGTCTTCCGAAGAAGCCACATTGGTTGCTAAATATACAGCCTCTCCGCCATTTTTTTCAATATCGCTTACGATCTTCTGCAAACGCTCCTCTCTTCTCGCTGCCAATACGATCTTTGCACCGTATTTAGCCAATAACTCCGCCGCAGCTTGTCCGATCCCGCTGGATGCTCCCGTTATAATGATGACCTTTGACTTTACGTTTTCCATTAGCTGTCTCTCCTCGTACCTGTTTTGTGATTACATACATACTATACAATTCATAATATGACGACTGTATGTCATATTATCCGAATAGCAAAAAAGGCTGTGAGTAGTTAGCATGGATGGGAGTGAAAAATTTTATGCATAAGCATGAGAGGCCCGCCCTATTAGCGGCAAGGAGCCTTGGAAGGAACGGCAAAGAAGGATGCACAAGCCATGTTGACTTGTACATCCTTCCTCTGTAAGCGTAACGCCATGGATAAGTTGTCTGCTGTCCATCGAAGGGCATCAGACCGGATTTTGGGATGAGTCCACCGCTTCCCGTCAATGGTCCACGGGGAAGTCTGTCGAGAGTGCGAGATCTCTCTGCGCTTCCAGAGCCGCGAGCCGTTCGGTAAGCGCCTTGTGAATCGCATTGTAAGAGTCGCTGCCGAGCACGATCCGCTCCGGAGCCGGATTCTGATCGACGCTGTCGATCATGATCTTGGCCATCTTGGCAGGATCGCCAATCGGAAGATCCGTGGAGCCCTCAATGAATCGCCGGGTCATGCTGGCAGGGCTTGCGTCATAGGCATCGATTTTCGTACCGATCCTGGCGCTGCCGTATCTGAACTCCGTGCGCGCACCGCCAGGCTCGACGATGGTGACACCGATATTGAAGGGTGCAACATCCTTCATCGTTGATTCGATGAAGCCTTCGATTCCCCACTTGCTTGCGTGATACAGGGACGCGCCTGGATTGGTCGCCTGGCCGCCATAGGTAGAGAGCTGGATAATGCGGCCCCCGCCTTGCGCGCGCAAATATGGAAGTGCGGCGCGGACCACCTGGATCGAGCCGATCAGGTTGGTGTTCAGATGGTGGAGGATTTCCTCATCCGTTAGCTCCTCAGCCGCGCCGAAGAGTCCATAACCGGCATTGTTGACCACAACGTCGATCTTGCCGAGTTCGGCGAATGCCTGGTTCACAGCCTGATGGATAGCTGGCGTATCGGTTACATCGAGATGGGCGAGCCACAGGAGGTCGCCGTATTTGGCTTTGAGATCGTTCATGACATCCATCCTGCGGACGGTGCCGGCGACACGGTCGCCGCGGGCAAGAAGCTGCTCGGTCATGTGGCGGCCGAAGCCGCTAGTTACGCCGGTAATCAGCCAGGTCCGTTGTGTCATTGGTTCATTCCTTCTCTCTTTGGGTTCAGCCATTATAATAACTAACTGGTTAGTAATAATATAAACTGATCTAACCATTTAGTCAATAGTACGACCCGATTTACCAGAAAGAATCCACTATATGGTACTCCCCGTCCGCAATGCCGTCAGAGTTCAGCGCGTGCTCAAACAGGCTGCCCGGTAAAAACAGGCAGCCTGTTTGCACGATTGTATTAAGGTCCATCCTTCGCATGATTGATTCCTTAAGATGATTAATCCTTGACCGAGCCCTGCATCAAACCTGCGATGAATTGGCGGCTGAAGAGGGAGAAAACGATGATCAACGGCACCGTCGCCATCAGTGTGGCGGCCATTACCATGGAATAATCGGTACTGTACACGCCGTTCATGGAGGCGATGAGCATCTGGATCGTAAATTTGTCCTGAACCGATATGACGACAAGCGGCCACAGATAGTCGTTCCACGATCCCAGAAACGTAATGATCCCCAAGGTGGCAAGCGCCGGCCGGAGGATTGGCAGCGCCACGCGCCAATACAAGTCAAATGTCCGGCATCCGTCGATCCGTCCTGCGTTGATCAGCTCATCGTGGATGACGGAATGCGTATACTGCCTCATCCAGAAGATGCCGAACGCATTAGCCACACCCGGAATAATGA
Source organism: Paenibacillus sp. JT31N11 (assembly GCF_056269285.1). Lineage (NCBI taxonomy): Bacteria > Bacillati > Bacillota > Bacilli > Caryophanales > Paenibacillaceae > Paenibacillus > Paenibacillus sp. JT31N11. The sequence continues at coordinate 1,771,690 of NZ_JBWDNQ010000001.1, read as the reverse complement.
GCGCCTTCAATTCGTTGATCCAGCCCAGCTTCTGCATGATGATGAACTGCGGGATAAGGCCGAGCTGCTGCGGGATCATCATTGTCATAAGCAGAAACAGGAACAGGATGCCCTTCCCGGGGAATTCGAATTTCGCGAAAACAAAGCCCGCCATGGAGCAGAAGAACAAGACAAGCAGCGTATGGGAAACCGCTACAATCAGGCTGTTGGCGAACGACTGGAAGAAACCGACGTTATCCAGCACTTTCTGAATATTTACCAGGAGCTGATCGCTTGGCAGCAGTCTCGGCGGGAACCGGAACATATCAGACGTTGTTGCCGTGGACATGACAATCAGCCAATAGAACGGAAACAGCGACAGAATGGCACCCAGGAACATGCCTGTGTAGATGCCGATCAGACCAAAGCTGAATCTCCTTCCCGTCTTGGCGGACATCATGGTTTTCGGCAGAGTGGTTGCAGCCGGAGCTTTTGCATCCATCACATGCTCTCTCCCCTCGAAATGAATTTCCAGTTCAGGAAGGAGAAGATGCCGATCAGGAGGAACAGCACCCATGCGATTGCCGACGAGTAGCCGAACAACTGGTTGCCGAACGCCTGGTTATACAGATACAGCACCAGCGTCAGCCCTCCCTTCGTCGCTCCGCCGGTATTGCCGACCAGAATCGCCGGCTCGGTGAACAGCTGCATGCCGCCGATGGTCGACAGGATGACGGTGAACAGGATGATCGGCTTCAGGAGCGGCAGCGTTATCCGGAAAAACTGCTGTGTGCGGCTTGCGCCGTCGATTGTTGCCGCTTCGTACAGATCGTTTGGCACCGCCTGCAGACCGGCCAGATAGATGATTGCGTTATAGCCCGTCCAGCGCCAGATGACCATCAGGGCAATCGCGACTTTCACCCAGAATGTATCGTTGATCCAATCGATTTTCGGAATCCCCATGATGCCGAGCAGTCCATTGATCAGGCCGAATTGCGTGCCGAAAAAAGAACCAAAGATAATCGCAACGGCAACGATAGACGTAATATTCGGCAGGAAAAATACGGCGCGGAAGAAGTCTTTAAACCGCATGAAAGCCGCATTGAGCAGGAATGCGGACACCAGCGCAAGGAACAGCTGCGGCAGCGTAGAAAGAAACCAGATGACAAACGTATTCCCGACCGACTTCCAGAAGTCGGGATCGTCGGACAGCAGATTTTTGAAATTCCGAAAGCCCACATACTCCATCGTGCCAAGCCCGTCCCATGCATGGAACGAGAGATAAAGCGAGAACAGGATCGGGAACAGGCCGAATATGAGAAATAGAATAAAGAACGGTGAAATCATCAGATAGGAAGCCAAATATGATCTGAATCCTTTCACGTCCCCACCTCCTTAACCCTACTATCTTTTTCAGGGATTCCCCCAAAAGCGGCTGCTATGGAAGAACAAGCAGGAGCTTACCGCCGCTTTCGGGGGAATGGATAACCTTATTTGTTCTTGAGCTTTGTCTTGGCTTTCTCGACGAGCGCCCAGAATTCTTTCTCGGGATCCTCGGACTTGCCGACCGTGACCGCCTGCATCCCGTCGTTGATGATATCTTCCACCGTTTGATAATTCGGTCCTTTACGCTGCACCTTCACATCTTTCGAGACTTCTGCAAACAATACGCCAAGCTTCTGCCCGCCCCAGAAATCGAAGCCCTGCTCGGTAAACGTCTTATCGCCGTAGACCGAAGGCGTTGAAGGGAAGTTTCCGGAGATTTTGGCCACTTCCAGCTGCTGCTCAGGGGAAAGCATCCATTTTATGGCCTCGTAAGCTTGCTCGGCATATTTACTCTGCTTGGGAATGAGCAGGAACGAGCCTCCCATGTTGCCGGTTCCTTCCGGAATTTTCGCGGCACGCCAGTTGCCTTTCGTATCGGGCGCTCGCGTCTCGACATGTCCGCGTCCCCAAGCCGCCGAAATATAGGTGGCGATTTTCCCCGAATTAAGCGCTGCGGAATATTCCTGCAGGGCGTTCTTCTGGTCATAAGTGCCGGCAATGCCCATATCGCGGGCTTTGATGTAATACTCCAGTGCCTTCTTGATCTGCGGATTTTGATCGATAATCATATTGTCGTCTTTATCAAAATACAGCTCATCGCCCTGATCGCGGATCGCGCCGTACAGCTCATACGGGTTGGACAGCATGTCTACGCCCGTCTTTTCCTTCAGCGTTCTTCCCGCCTCAAGGAATTCATCCCAGTTCGTGATCTTCGCGGAGACATCTTCCGGAGCGGAAGGCAGTCCCGCTTTTTCGAACAGATCCGCCCGATAGTACAGTACCATAGGACCGATGTCCGTAGGCAAGCCGAGCTGCTTGTCACCGACGATCGACTGGTTCCATTTCCACTCGAGGTATTCATCCTTCAGATCGGATGCGCCGAACTCGTTCAAGTCATAGAACTTGTCGGGATATTTCAGAAACTGGTCCAGCTGCGAGATATCGATCATTGCGATATCCGGGCCTCCCGAGTCGGCGGACATTGCGGTCAGAAGCTTCTTGTGCGCGTCTTCCCATTTGTAAATCTGCGGGACGATTTCAATATCCGGATGCAGCTTGTTGAATTCCGGAATGATTTTCTCAAAGGATGCCCCCTGCCAAAACCACATCTGCAGCTTGACCTTCTTGCTGCTGTCGCCTCCTGTGCTGCCCGATGAAGCGTCTGTTCCATTGTTGACGCTGTCACCGCTTCCTCCGCAAGCGCTGAGTACCAGCATCAGCGGTAGTACAATCAACAAGAGTGTTTTGAAATACCTTGTTCCCTTCATCACTAATTCTCCCTTCTTCTGGTAGGACCGCCTAAAGTAAGCCCTTACATATAGTGTACGGTCAGCCCCATTCCGGGGATAGATGAGTAATCTTCGTTTTCTGGTACTAATGTTGGGAAAGTGATGCACACAGACGGTAATCGTTCGGCGACATGCCCTCCGCCATTTTAAAAATGCGGCTGAAATACGCAGGGTCCCGGTATCCCGCCTGTTCGCATACCTCGTATATTTTAAGATTGCTTTCGCGGAGAAGCCGTTTCGCCTGCATCAGGCGGTGATGAGTCAAATACTGGGAATAGGTCATGCCAGTCTCCTGATGAAATAGATTGCTTAAGTAATTGGCATTGACCTGATGCGTCTGGGCGAAATCGGCAAGCTGCGCGCTGCCTGCATATTCCTTGTGAATATAGGCAATCAAGCTTCGGACAATGGGAGCCAGCCGTTCACTTGCCCCGCGCCTCGACAGCTCGGTAAATCCCAGGTTAACCACGCAGCGGACATACATCATGCCGATATCTCCGATGTCGCAGCTGTGACCGCCATATCCTGTCTTGATCGGAATGCGCAGCTTTTCCTGAATCCACAGCACCGTCTCGTTCACCAGCTCCTCCCATAACGCCCGGTCGAATCGGGCCGTGAACAGTACAATGGTAATCAAACGTTCCTCAAGGCAGACCACCGGCACGCCCAGCTTGCCGAACGCTTCGTATGCGCTGTTCCTGATGAAATACCGGACGGACGGTTCGCCCAGCGATTGAAGATCCCTGGTCGAGAAGGAAACGAGCGATATCTGCTCAAAGGGTGGAATCAGGTTCTCGTCGAATTTGGGCAGAGGCAGGTCATGAAGCAGGTCGTGGATGCGCTTCTCGAGCAGCGCACTGCTGCGGATCGTATCCACCTGATGGACATGATAGCGCTCGCGGTATTTCGCATACGCAGCATCGAACACGTCCAGCAGCTTCTGCTTGGACAGCGGCTTGAGCAAATACCCCGCAACCTGATGCTCCATCGCCTTCAGGGCGTAGTCGAATTCCGCATGACCGGTTAATATATACAATTGAGAATTCGGGAACCGGTCCTTCACCCTCCCTGCCAGCTCCAGTCCGTCCATCCTTGGCATGCGGATGTCGGTAATGATCAGCTGCACTTCATGCTGATCCAGCAGCTTCAGCGCTTCCTCCCCATCGCCTGCTTCCAGGACGTTGTCCACGCCTGCGAGCTGCGACAGCATCCTGCACACGGGTATCCGCACATTCGGTTCATCGTCAACAACCAATATCGTAAACACGGCCATCTCTCCCGCTGTAAAGGTATATTTTATCCATCTAATTGCTGCTGCCCGTTCCGCTGCCAATCTCCTCCATGACCGATTCCCACATAAGATCCGGGTCTGCTCCTTCAGTCTCCACTCGCTGCAGCGCATCGCGGATGAGCCGGTCCGTAATGGTCATATCCGCATCCTCAAACCCGCCCTTATAACGCAGTGCGGTATAGGAATAGATCTGGCCGGTCGGCGCGTTGTTAAAAAAAGGATCGTGAATCCCGATGAACTCGGAGGATGCATAGGATTCCGGGGTTGATGGAAAGTTCCCGTTCTGGATAAAATTATCGAGCTGCCGTGGCGGGGCAGTCAGCCACCGGGCAAGTTCATACGCCTCTTGCGGGTAACGGCTTGCGGCGGGCACGGCTATGAATGTCCCGTCCCAGTTGGATGGTTCGCCGGGAGGCCGCGCCAAATCCCATTTGCCGGCAGTCGCAGGCGCATTCTTCTTCATCAGTCCATGCACCCAGGATGGTCCCAGAACGGCGGCGAACCGTCCATTCACCGCTCCGCTTGCCCAGGCTTGCGTCTGGGATTGCAGCCCCGCGCTCAAACCGAGCGTATGGAACCGGATCGTCCGGTCCCACGCTTCCTTGAACCGGGCAACGGATTCATTTCCGGATTTATCTGAATGCGGCTGTACGTATTGATTCAAATAGGAAAGATAAATATTGGTCAAATTGTCGAACAGCGGGATGCCCGACTTCTCTTTGAGCGCGATCCCAAGCCGCTCCAGATCGTCCCAGCTGCCAAGCATGGCTGTAATTTCCGTGCGGCCTGCGGGCAAGCCTGCGGCTGCAAACAAATCAAAGCGGTAGGCAAGAGCGACAGGACCGATGTCGGCCGGAAGCGCAAACAAAAAGCTGCCGTCATCACTCTCCGCCTGCCTCCACTTCCAATCCAGGTAGTGGACATGCTCATCGCCGTACTCATATAAGTTATGGAAATATGCGGGGAAATTCTTCATTTGATTAATTTGCGACGAATCCAGAAGGACGAGATCGGGCGAATCGGACCGGGTTGCGAAGGCGATCATCAGGTTCGGTTGAATGTCGTCGTATTGGGAAGTGACAATCTCCACATCGATCCCCTGATGACTGTCCTTATAGGCTTGAATCAGTGACTCCAGGCCGCTGCCCTGCCAAAGCCATATGCGGATTGTGGTCTTGTCCGGATGCGCTTTGATGGTCGGCAGGGATGTTTGCGGCATACAGGAACACACGACGATCATGAACGCCGTCATCAGAAAAGGCAGAATGAACCCATGTCTGCTCAACGGCCGTCACCTCCAAGCAAATCGCTCCACACCGATGCCGGCTTTGCCTTGTCAAGGGGGAGCGACAGAATGACTCCAAGCCCGCCAAGCGGACTGGCAAAAAGCCTTAAACCGTAAGGCTCCCCGAAGAAGGATTGAAGCTGGCTGTGCAGATTGGAAAGGCCGATGCCGCCCTCTTTTCCCTCGGGCATCTGATTCTGACGAACCCGTATTTCCAGCCTCTTCATGGCATCCGCATCCAATCCCGTACCGTTGTCTTCCACCGCACAAAGCAATCGGTCGCCTTTTCGGCAAATGCAGACGCGAATGCGCCAGTCGCCCTGCTCCTTCTGTTCGAGCCCGTGCCTGATCGCATTCTCGACAAGCGGCTGGAGCATGAGGCGGAGCACCCGCTGCTCCTCGAGTCCTTCTTCGACCTCCACGCTCACCTGCAGGACCCTCCCATAACGGGAACGCTGCAGGAACAGGTACCGCTCCAGCTGATCCAGATCATCCCTGAGCATGACCATATCCGACGTGGGATGAATGCTGTAACGAAGCAAATCGCTTAAGGCAAGCGTCATCTCCTGAGCTTCCTCGGCGCGTCCGTCCTCGATAGTCCAATAGATCAAATTCAGCGAATTATACAGAAAATGCGGACGGAACTGCGCTTTTAGCGCGACGAGCTGAGCCCGCTGCACGCTGATTTGCTGTTCCGACAACCGTTCGATCAGCGTCTTCAGCTGGTTGACCATCTGGTTGTAATTGGCATATAAAAGCGATATCTCCCTGCTGGTAAACCGCATCTTCACCGGATGGACCGCCTGCCTGCCGATTCTGTTCATCCCGAGCGCGAGGTAGCGGATAGGCTTGGTGAGCGTCCATGTGAAATAAGCGACCAGAATAAGGGCGACAGCCGTGCCTGCGGCGATGGTCAGCAGGGCGTGAATCCAGATTTGCGAGGTGTCGCTGTACACCGCTTCTTTCCGGAAATAAGCAATCGTTGTCCAGCCCGTATAGGCGGATTTTGCGTAGGTTACATACATCTGCTCGCCTTCTTCCCGGGTAGTCCAATCGAAGAACAGCGGTCCTCCGTCGGCGAATTTGGCGAACAGACCGGTATCGGCAGCCGTACCTATTTCGCTCGATTGCGTAGAATAGACGATGTTTCCGAGCGGATCCATCACCTGTACCTTACGCTCGATCGGTTGAACGGTCTGCCCGATCATCCGGTTCAATTTATCGACAGGAAAAACGAGGAATTCGTCGCCGATGATATGAAGATCTTTCGTATACTTGATTTTGCGCGCCCCGATGATGGCCGGGATTTCACCGTCCCTCCATGCGGGACCGTACACCCACAGCATTTTACCGTCCATGCGGGCCATCTTGCTGTACCATGTTACAGAAGATGCTTCGTCATATTCGCGCCAGAACAGCTGCAGCGAATCCGTTGAGGAGTATCCATGACCGCTTCTGTCAAACAGATGAATCAGCATGCCATTTGCAATATGCCGCGTTTTCTGGCCAATGTACCTGCTGAATTCGATCGGATCTTCCGCAACGCGCTTCTCGCTTCCTTCTTCGTTCAATGTTTGCTGGACACGGTCGTCAAACACGACAAGCTGCGATAACTGATCATACTGAGCCAGCAGCACATCGATTTTATCCGAGAGCTGCTCGACTGATTGCTGGGTGTAATCCGCCATCCGGTTAAGCATCACCTGGGAGGTCAGGCGGTAATTCAGAATATTCGTGAGAGCGATTACAAGAACGGAAATGAGGAAAATCCCGGCAAGCAGCTGCACGAATATTGGCAAAGGACGGCGAAGCATCGCGGATCACATTCCCTTCCGTTACAAATTCCGACACAAATGAAATTTCTGTGAGTCTCCATACTCAGGCACGATAACCCTCCTTTCAAAAATAAAGTTAACATAAAAAGATTCCACCTTTCCATAATAAATCCTTTTCTGATGTTATTTAACTGTCCTTTCGCTTATTGCAGCTGTCCACTCTCCACCCGGGGCGGCGATTTGAATCCACGAGCCGCACCGCAGCTGCACCGACAATGCAGGCAGCTTGACAGGGAACAGGTAAAGTATTATTGTTAAATAGCTAATAGTTAAACAATTAACTATTGAGCGGCAAGCGGGACAATGCGAGTCCGCTTCACGGCAAATTGGAAAATCCGCTTGGTGCGACAGGCTGCGGGGAGGTTATATGAACGGGAAATGGGATCCATTTGAACAGCCGATTATGTCGGTTGATGTTTTTTTGACTCTCTATAAGACCAATCACTATCTGGTCAAACAGCTGGAGGAGCAGCTGGGGAGCTTCGAGCTGACGCTCGGCCGATGGTGCTTGCTGGTGGCGCTGAAGTCTGGAGGAAGAGCGATGCTCCCTTCCGAATTAAGCGACGATCTTGCTGTTACACGGGCCAATATAAGTAATTTATTAAATGCGCTGGAGCAAGCGGGCCGGATCAAAAGAGAATTCGACCCCTCCAACAGGAGACGAATTTTTGTCAGTTTAACATCCGAGGGTCATGATGTGATATCGCAGGTATGGCCTGTTTATGAGCAGACGATCACCCGGAATGTTGGCAGCAAGCTCACCATAGAAGAACAGAAGCAGTTAAAAGGGCTGCTGAAAAAGTTGTTTTAGACGCAGCTCGCACTGCCCGCCGAATTTGAGCGGAATCCCCTTTTGATTTGGACAAGAAGTTATGGCTCAAGCGGTGCGTGAAAAATTTAAAACTGAAGGAGAATCTTATGAATATACTCGAAGACAAGGTTGTTATTATCACAGGTGGCGGCGCGGGTATCGGACTTGCAGCGGCAAAGCTGTTTGCTGCAAATGGAGCAAAGGTGCTCATCACCGGGCGGCGAAAAGCTGCTTTGGAAGAAATATCGGCCGGCAACCCGGACATTAAGGGTTTTGCGGCGGATGCAAGCGATCCGGATTCGGCTGCCCGGACGGTCGAAGCTGCCATCGAACATTGGGGGCGCCTCGATGTCATCGTCAACAATGCAGGTGGCGGCAACCTCCAGCCGCTCATCCAAGCAAATGCAAAGTCGATCTCTGATATTTTCAACGTCAATGTCGCCGGCCCAACACTGCTTGCTGCCGCCGCCATCCCGTACCTGGAAAAAACGAAAGGCACAATTATCAATTTGTCGAGTACCTATGGAAGCAAGGCGGCTGCCGGGCTGTCGCTTTATGCCGCGAGCAAGGCAGCTTTGGAGCATTTGACCCGCTGCTGGGCGCTTGAGCTCGCCCCGAAGGGCATTCGCGTGAATGCTGTTGCGTCCGGTCCGGTCGAGACGGATTTCCTCCGCGAGCGGATGGGACTTTCCGATGAGCAAATCAAAGCCGTCAAGGAGCAGGAGCGCCAGGCTATCCCGCTCGGCCGCCGTGGCGAGCCGGATGATGTAGCACGCTGGATTGTGAATTTGGCCGCTCCGGAGGCAGGCTGGATCACGGGACAAATCATCGCGGTTGACGGCGGTCTTGTGATTGCCTGACCTCTCCCCTATGCTGTTCCCCCACTTTCTCATACCTTCCAGTACCGTATAAGCAATTGGTGTATTGTCTATTCATAAACCAAAGAGGAGCTGCCTTAAGGGCTAGCTCCTCTGCTATTGCGATTTATTTAAAAGAATGATTTACCTTCATCCTTCGGGGTATTAATAATTCCCGTCAAACCTTCGCCAGATATTCATCGAGCTGATCGAAAGTATTGCCGAAGCCTTCCTTCATGGACTCGAACATGCCTGCAAAGAAGCTTCGTTCTTCCTCGGTTGCATGGATCGGACCGCCGCGCAGGGTAATGGTGGTTTTGCCGTCATTTTCAGCAAGGGTCAGAACATTGCGTATTTTCAGCGGGAACTGATCACTGAAATCTGGCCGGACAATATTGCCCTCCTCATCCGAAAAACAGTTGTCCCAAACGATCTTCTCCAGTGCCTCAATTTCATGATAAATAAATTTGGCCCACATTAGGTAACCATCCGGGGATTGCATACTGTAATGGAAAAAACCGCCCGGACGGAAATCCAGTTCAGCGTAACCCCAGTTGAATCCCTTCGGTCCCCACCAGTGCTTCAGATGCTCAGCCTCGGACCATACTTTGAACATAAGCTCGCGAGGCGCATTAAAGACACGTGTGATTACCAGTTCGTTATCTTCCATTTTCGCTGTCATGTTCTTTGCTGCATGGCTTTCAGTCATTTCAAATTCCACCATTCAAGATTAATCAAAGCAGCAGTAATTCCTGTTTACAATATACCCTAAATGGAATATTCCTGTAAAGGAATATATTTGGTAAATAGCTGCCATATTGATAGGAAGAATGCTTCAGCGCGAGGCTCCGGATGCTCTAAAGTTTGTATCTCCGGATACTTTCCTGTATATTCCTAGTTGTCAGCAAACTTTCTCAAAGGATGGTGTCCAATTATGATTAATCTACTATCTCCTGAGTTTTTATCAAATCCGTATCCTGTTTATGAGATGTTCAGAAAAAATCAACCCGTCGCGTATATGGAATCGCTTCAGTTATGGTCCGTGTTTACCTATGATCACGTCAAAACGGTACTGACCGACCATGCCCATTTCTCCTCGGGAGCGAATGGCCAAGCCAAGGCCGCAGAACCATCTGAACAAAAGCAAGAAGGATTCAGCTTGATTACTACGGACCCTCCAAGGCATACCGACCTGCGTTCTTTAGTAAATCGCGCATTTACTCCAAAAGCCGTCGCCGCTCTCGAGCCAAGAATTGAAGAAATTGCGAATGAGCTGCTGGATAAAAACGCCAATACTGGCGAACTCGATCTGATCAGAGACTTTGCTTATCCGCTTCCCGTTATTGTGATTGCTGAATTGCTGGGAGTGCCTGCCGCAGACCGTGATCGTTTCAAGGAATGGTCGGACGAAATCGTGGCGGGCGCCGATGCCATAATCGGCGGCGGCCAAGCAGGATCCCGTCAGGCACATATGGAGATGAACGACTATTTCAAAGACATCATCGCGCAGCGCCGGGTCCAGCCTCAAAATGATCTGGTCAGCACATTGCTGGCAGCAGAAGAAGGAAACTCTCATCTGTCGGAATCGGACATCCTGTCTTTTTGCCGCTTGCTGCTGGTAGCCGGTAATGAGACGACCACCAATCTCATTGGCAATGCCGTTCTTGCTTTTCTGGAGCATCCGGCTGAGTGGGACAAGCTTGTATCCCGGCCGGAAATGCTGCCCAATGCCATTGAAGAAGTGCTCCGCTTTCGTTCTCCTGTGCAGGCCATGTTTCGAACCGCCAAACAGGATGTGCAGATCGGGGACCAAACGATTCCGCAAGGAACCCGCGTTGTGGCATGGATCGGCTCTGCCAACCGGGATGAAGCAAAGTTTGACGAACCTGCCCGTTTTGATATATCCAGGGAATCCAACGCGCATTTGGCCTTCGGCCAAGGCATCCACTTTTGTCTCGGAGCGCCGCTCGCCCGTTTGGAGGCCAAAGTCGCACTGACAGCGGTGAGGAACCGACTGCCGGAGCTTGCCCGGCAAAACACGGAGCCGCTGGAGCCGGCACGCGGATTTATCGTACATGGCGTAAAGAGCCTGCCGCTTCGTTTCGCCACACAAAGCTAGTATGCGTGCGGCTATGTAAAGTATGCTCAGGTCATCTTTCAAATGATTGTAAATGATTAACTATATTAAATAGCTGCACTCAAACCAGGAACGGCTCGCTTCGCATCATTTTGCGATTGAGCCGTTCTGACATTTGGGACCTATATATTAATCCATAAATACTATATTCAAGTTTTCTGAACATGTAGTATCGATCGTATTTCAGTTATTCATCCGAGTCCTTAACGGCTCCGAACTCCGTTTTACATGATAATTTTCGTAAACGCAAAGAGTTATAAGCTGCCTGCATATTCGGCTTATTCGTCTTAGTCAGCACAATTCCGCGGATTAAATCTCTCAACGGGAGCAGGAGCTCCATATCCAAAGAGGCCAGTTCCTCTGGTTTAAGTCCAATATCGACGTTATATTGCATACTGAATGAATGCACGTTTGATTTCAGCTATTCTCTAACCATTGGTTAATTTGATACTCCTCAAATCGCATGCTGCCCCTCCTCGTAATCTCATATCAGAATGGAATGACCTCTTTGTGCAATTCCGTTATCCGGTAAGCGCAGCGGCTGCCGCCTGATAAAAGATACTCAACCCGTTCAATCAGCACATGGTCTCCCAGCACGGATTGAAAGAGTTCCAGCTCGTTACGGCAAAAACCATTGCATACAGCGGCGGCCTCCAGAATCGGGCAGTGCTTCTGCACAAATAAAAAACTGCCATCCTCCAGCTCTTGAACCTCGGCAAAATATCCCTCGTTCATGCGGATCGTGAACAGCTTTTGAAGCTTGTCCCGCAGGCCGGCTGCACCGGACATAAGCTCTTGGTATTGAATCTTTTTTGTATGATTTTGGGATTCCAGCACCTTCCGGATTCCCTCGTCCCCGAATGACATTCTTATGGCGCCAAGCAAGCCGACCGATAACTGCTGGTATCCATTTGGAAACCAGAGATTGGCTTGGGATGTCAGCTTCCATATCTTGGCCGGCCTGCCCATAGGGCGAGCCTCTTCTTCATATTCAACAACCTGCTGGTTCTGCAGCTCATATAAATGCTGACGCACTGCCATCCCCGTCAATGTCAGCCTGGACGCTAATGTAATGGCATCCATAGGCCCGTGCTGTTTCAGCAATGTTACAATCGCTCTTCGAGTGGATGTTACGGATGACTGATCTTTCTTACTCATAATGGAACTGCCTCCAATGACTTGATTTCCGAACGATATCTGCATGCTCCACATTGTAAAGAAAAATCTTGACAAAGTAAATGACTCAGGATAAATTTGGTTTGTAAATTAAAACTTTATAAAGTATGTATAATTAAAAGTGAATAGGGACAGAGGAACAAATACTGCTGCCATGCTTGTGCTTAGATATAAAAACTGCATCCATTCAAGGAGGACCTGCCCATGAGCAGATATTCAGAATCAGACGCCCCACCCGTCCACCCTTCCGTTCAACCTTTATTTCTTCCGTTCACGCTTGGCAAATTGAATCTGCGGAATCGAATCGTCATGTCGCCAATGACGAGAGCGTTCTCGCCAAACGGGATACCCGGACCTGATGTGGCCCGTTATTACCGGCGCCGTGCGGAGAATGGCGTGGGACTGATCATAACGGAAGGTACGGTTATTAACCATCCTTCGGCAGCGGATAATCCGAATGTTCCCCATTTCTACGGTCCTGCGCTTGCAGGTTGGTCCGCCGTCGTTGAGCAAGTACATGAAGCAGGCGGCCTGATCTTCCCCCAGCTATGGCATGTTGGCATGACCCGGTCGGTCTTGGAATCGGCGGATCCGGAATCACTCCCAATCGGGCCGTCCGGTCTCGATCTGAACGGCAGCCCGGTAACCACGCCTATGACCGAAACGGATATCCGCTTCGTTATTGATGCATATGCCAATGCCGCTGCAGACGCAAAGAGACTGGGGTTCGACGGTATAGAGATCCATGGCGGGCACGGCTATTTGATCGATCAATTTTTCTGGAAACACACCAATCGGAGATCGGACCGGTATGGCGGTGAAGACTACGAGGGGCGTACCCGCTTCGCTGCCGAGGTGATTGCTTCCGTCAGGAAAGCCGTTGGACCCGATTTCCCCATCATGCTTCGCATATCGCAATGGAAAATTTCATCGTTTACGGCCAGGCTGGCGGACACACCGGAGCAATTGGCTGCGTTCCTGGAGCCGCTGACAGCCGCTGGCGTTGATGCCTACCATTGCTCGACACGCCGGTTCTGGGAGCCGGAATTTGCGGGCTCCAGCCTGAACCTGGCCGGCTGGGTCCGGGCTATCACGGGAAAACCCGTGATCACCGTTGGATCAGTTGGCCTTGAAGAAGAATTCATGAGTTCATTAATGCCGGGAAAGGTGACCGGGACAACCGGTATTGAAGACTTGATCGAAAGGTTGAGCCATAATGAATTTGATCTGGTGGCGGTTGGACGATCGTTGTTGGCGGATCCGGAATGGGCCATGAAAGTTCGGGGTGGACGGTGGGAAGAATTGAACCCTTTCACCTCGGATGCGCTAAAAACCCTGATATAATGCCTGAGAGTCCGGCATGAGGATAGAGACTGTCGCTCTGCCCATTTACGTCAGAGCAAAAAATGGCTGTCTCAAAAGGTCAATTGATGACCTTTGAGACAGCCTGTTCGCCGCGGCTGATTCATTTGGTATATTCTCCAGCTCCACTCGATTCGCTGTACAGCAGGTCTGCTACAGTCTTCAATCACCTGGTTCATCAACCTGGGAGAGCTGCCAAAGGTTCAGCTATCTCCCCTTGCCGTTTGGGTCAAAGAAGGCTGTAAGCTCCTCCGCAATTCGTTGTGCATCAAGTTTTTTTGTATGGCCGAGTCCCTTTTTACTCAGCAGCTGCGCATTGGGAAGTACGTTCGCCAGCGCCTGGGCGCCATGACGCAATGATGCCGGGCTTTCCGTGCCTTCGAGCACGAGCGTTGGCATCGTGACCGCACTCCACAGGCTAACAGGCAGCGGCTTGCCGTCCATATATCCATCCAGCAAGGCCGCATCGTAAGGGAGCGTATGGGCAACGGCCATGAGTCTGGACCAAACGCCTGGCATAATGCGCATCAAGCTGATAACGAATGAAGGGGCGCCCATGCCCTGGGTCATGAAGTACTTGATGGTCTCAGCCCGGCGATTGGCGGCTATAAGCCCGGAAACATGTTTGAGGAAATTTTCGGGCGGCTTGCGGTCCGCTGCATCGACCACAAATGGAGGTTCATGCAGGGCCATCTTTGTGATATTCAACCCCTTTGCCGCTGCCTGCAGGGCAAGAACCGCTCCGGACGACAACCCCCAAACATTTGCCGATCCGCCGGCTTCTTCTATCATGGCCTGTAGATCCTCAATCTCGCGTTCTATGGCATATGGCTGGGTGTCTCCGCTGTCGCCGCGGCCGCGCCGGTCGTAATTGTAGACCGTGAAGTGCTCTGACAACAGACCAGCCAGCTGCACCTGTCCCGGAAATTTGCGGTAACTGAACGCCCCTGCTACCAATACGAGTGACGGCCCTTGTCCAACCTTGTCATAAGCGATTCTGGTGCTGTCTCTTGAAATTGCTGTGTTCATCATGTATCTCCTTTGCTGCTGCTGCAGATTATTTAATGTGAGTTTCTTCAAACCACGGACAGATCCTTGAACTGCCGCCTTTAACGTGACCCGGGAATGCTTCACTGACCGACGAGATTGCATGTGCTTCATTCAGTACTTCAGTTTATCCTATCCCGTTTCAGGTGCAGACGGCAGCACGCCGAATTGATTACATGTGTTCAATTGTTCTGCCCTGTTCAAATCAGTTAACGAAACCCCGGCCTCTATTAAGGCGACGACTATATATCGGCAAAATCGACACATTCGAAAAATATTTTTTTATTATGAATCAACCAGTGATTCCGTCCTGGAAGATGACAACATGAAAAGCACCCCTGTGCCGGATACCATGAAATCTGAAACTTCATGGTATCCGGACGGAGTGCCCTTTTTGCAGTTAATTAATGATATTAATATTCCAATGAACTTTTACCGTTAATTTTTCATCCATTGAAAGTGAAAGCTTCCTTCTTGATCAAGCCGCTCGAATGTATGAGCCCCAAAATAATCCCTTTGCGCCTGCAGCAAATTAGCCGGTAGTCTCTCTGTGCGGTAGCTGTCGTAATATGCCAGAGCGGAAGCAAAAGCAGGAACCGGGATTCCCCTGGTTACGGCAATTGAGATGACTTTTCTCCAGGCTTCCTGGTAGTTATCCACGATTCCGCCGAAGTATTCGTCCAGAAGGAGGTTTTTCAGAGCCGGGTCGCGGTCATAAGCATCCTTGATATTTTGTAGAAATCTTGCACGGATTATACATCCGCCGCGGAATATCATCGCAATGCTGCCATAGTTCAAATCCCAGTTGTATGCGTCGGAAGCAGCCCTCATTTGCGCAAAGCCCTGCGCATACGATGCGATTTTGCTTGTATACAAAGCTTTGCGGACGGCTTCGATGAATTCACCGGGATCGCCGTCATAGCTTGATGCCGCAGGGCCATTCAGCCGCTTGCTTGCTGCCGTGCGTTCTTCTTTCATCGCGGAGATAAAGCGGGCAAATACGGATTCGGTAATAATGGACAAAGGAACGCCCAAATCCAATGCGCTTTGACTTGTCCATTTTCCGGTTCCTTTTTGTCCTGCCGAATCGAGGATGACGTCCACCATCGGTTTGCCTGTATCCGGATCTGTTTTCGCGAAAATATCGGCCGTGATTTCGATCAAATAGCTGTCCAGCTCGCCATTGTTCCATTCGGTGAAAATGTCATGCAGCTGGCTTGTATTCAAGTTCAATACATCCTTAAGCAGATGATACGCTTCGCCAATCAATTGCATGTCGCCGTATTCGATGCCGTTGTGCACCATTTTGACATAGTGGCCTGCGCCGTCTGCTCCGATATAGGTGGAGCAAGGATCGCCGTTCACTTTGGCCGAAATGGCGGTCAGGATAGGCTCTACCAGCTCATAGGCGTCTCTTTGCCCGCCTGGCATTATCGCAGGGCCGTTCAGCGCACCCTCTTCCCCGCCCGAGACTCCAGCGCCGATAAAGCGGAAGCCTTGTGCCTGCAGCTCTTTATTTCTTCTTTGCGTGTCAGGGAAAAAGGCGTTTCCGCCGTCGATCAGAATATCGCCTTGATCCAGGTAAGGCACGAGCTGATTAATCGTATCGTCTGTCGGTTGTCCCGCTTTGACCATGATTAATATTTTACGCGGCGTCTCAAGCGACTGCACGAATTCCTCGATGCTGTAGGTGCCTACAAGATTCTTTCCTTGCGCTTCCGCCACAAGTTCATTTGTTTTCTCGGCTGAACGATTATATAGAGAAACCGAGAATCCTTTGCTTTCGATATTCAAGGCCAGGTTTTTACCCATGACGGCCAATCCAACCACGCCAATTTGCTGTTTGCTCATTGTTATTCCCTCCTTGTTATTCCTGTCCTGCTGCAGATAAACGTTTCACGAGCTCCGCTTTTTGCGCTTCAAATCCAGGCTTGCCCAGCAGTGCAAACATATTGATCTTGTATGCTTCCACGCCAGGCTGGTCAAACGGGTTCACCCCGAGCAGCAGGCCGCTGATGCCGCATGCCTTCTCAAAGAAGTACACCATTTCGCCGTACGTGTATTCATTCAGCTCATCCAGCTCAACAATTAGATTGGGCACGCCTCCGTCAACATGGGCAAGGCGGGTGCCTTGGGCGGCCTTCTTGTTCACTTCGTCCATCGTCATGCCCGCGACAAAATTCAATCCGTCCAGATTGCCCGAATCCTCCTGAATGGTCAGCTCAACCCGGGGTTTCCTTACCGAGAGGACTGTCTCAATGAGATCACGCCGGCCTTCCTGGACATATTGTCCCATGGAATGCAGATCGGTTGTGAAATCGACGGATGCGGGATAAAGCCCCTTCTGGTCTTTGCCTTCGCTTTCGCCGAACAGCTGCTTCCACCACTCCGAAACAAAATGCAGGGACGGTTCAAAATTAGCCAGCAGCTCGATGGATTTTCCTTTGCGGTAAAGAGCATTGCGGACGGCCGCATATTGATAGCTCTCATTGGCGGCAAGATCGGCATTATTGTATTTCTTTGCTGCGGCTGCGGCTCCCGCCATCATTTGATCGATATCGAGCCCGGCAGCAGCAATGGGCAGAAGTCCAACGGCTGTAAGCACGGAATAGCGTCCGCCTACATCGTCGGGAATGACAAAAGTTTCATAGCCTTCTTCATCGGCCAGTTTTTTTAATGCGCCCTTGGAGGAATCGGTTGTGGCAAAGATACGCTTCTGCGCTTCGCTTTTGCCATATTTCTTCTCCATATAATCCCGCAGAATACGGAATGCGATTGCCGGCTCCGTCGTCGTTCCCGACTTGGAAATGACATTCAGGGATATGTCCTTGCCCTCCAGCAGCTCCAATAAATGGGTGATGTATGTCGAACTGATATTTTGTCCGGCAAAATAGACTTGGGTATTCCCGTCCATTTGATTATGAAACGTATGGGACAACGCTTCGATCGCGGATCTTGCGCCCAGATAGGAACCGCCAATGCCAATGACGATCAAGGCGTCGGAATGGCTGCGAATACGCTCGGCAGCCTGTTTGATTCTTGCAAATTCTTCCTGATCATATTGAAGCGGCAGATTCACCCAGCCCAGATAATCGGATCCGGGTCCTTTCTTCTCATGAAGCATATGATGAGCCGCGTTCACAAACTCGCTGAAGTAATCCACTTCATGCTGTCCGATAAACGATAATGCATTGGAATAATCAAATGAAACAGCCACAGGGAACATCTCCTTTGATTTCGAAATTATCTTGAGCGCATCTTAAAGCGTTGTTTTCTTCCAATCAGCTGCGAATTTCTCCATTCCTTGATCCGTCAGAGGATGCTTGGAGATTTGCTCGATAACCGCGAAGGGAATCGTTGCAATATGTGCGCCTGCCATGGCTACGCGGGTCACGTGATCCGGATGGCGGACAGATGCCGCTATGATTTGCGCATCCAGCTTGTGCGTGCGGAACAGTTCAGCGATTTTTACGATCAATTGAACGCCGTCTTCCGAAATATCGTCCAGGCGGCCAAGAAACGGTGATACATAGGTAGCGCCAGCGCGGGCAGCCAAGAGTGCCTGATTCACCGTGAAAATCAACGTCACATTTGTTTTGACGCCTTTTTTGGTCAGATAACGGCAGGCTTCCAAACCGGCCAGCGTCATCGGCAGCTTGATGGTGATGTTTTTGTCGTTATTGTTGATTTTGATCAGTTCATTCGCTTGCGCGATCATTTCCTCGGCTGTTAGCGCGTCAGGCGTTACTTCGGCAGAAACGGATTCAACCTCGGGCACTAACTGCAGGATTTCCGCAATCCTGTCCTCGAATTTAACGCCTTCCTTGGCTACAAGAGAAGGGTTCGTTGTAACGCCTGATAATACGCCGATTTTATACGCTTTTTTGATGTCTTCCACATTTGCAGTATCGATAAAAAATTTCATAGTTGATTACCTCCGTTTTTTAGTTGCTGATTTATTGAATTTCATAACATGCGGCTGTGCTGCCGCTTCTTCTTGATCATTATTAGTTCGTTTTATTCAGTAATTCTTTCGTCAAGCGAACCACATTAGCCGTAGAGAAACCAAAGTATTCCATAACTGCTGAGCCTGCACCTGAAGCGCCGAACGTATCGATAGACAATACGCTGCCAGCGGGTCCCGTATAACGCTCCCAGCCGAGTGAAATGCCTGCTTCGATGGCCAGCCGCTTCTTGACGGAAGCAGGAAGCACGCTCTCTTTGTAGGCATCGGATTGACGATCGAACAGTTCTCTGCTCGGCATAGCGACTACGCGTACTGAAATATTGTCCCGCTCCAGCTCCGCTTTGGCGCTTACGGCAAGAGAAACCTCGGATCCGGTTCCGATCAGGATGACGTCCGGCTGACCGCCTGTTTCCGTCAGGACATAGGCTCCCTTCGCTACCTTGTCAACATTGGCTTTGGTTTCTTCATATACGGGCAGATTCTGTCTACTCAGCACCAGAGCTACCGGGCCTTCATTTTGCTGCAGGGCATAGGCCCATGCGCTTGCCGTTTCGTTGGCGTCGCTTGGCCGGATGACCGTAAGTCCGGGAATGGTGCGAAGTGCAGCCAGGTGCTCGACGGGCTCATGAGTAGGTCCATCTTCCCCGACGGCAATGGAATCATGGGTAAACACATAAGTCACGGGCAGCTTTTGCAGCGCAGCCAAGCGAATGGACGGGCGCAAATAGTCGCTGAATACGAAGAAGGTGCTGACGAAAGGTTTAATGCCTCCATGCAGGGCCATCCCATTGCCGGCTGCGCCCATCGCATGCTCGCGGACACCAAAGTAAATGTTGCGTCCCGAATAGGATTGAACGGCGAATGTTTGCTCTCCGCCGATATCCGTCATCGTCGAATGCGACAGATCCGCGCTGCCTCCAAAAATTGAAGGAACAGTTTTCACATAGTGATTGATCGCTTCTCCGCTCGCGATACGGGTTGAAACGGTTTTGGAGGCGTCGAAGGTAAGAATATTTGCCGCATCAAGCAGTACGGAGCCGTCGATCGCTTGCTCCAGCTCCTTGCCCTGCTGAGGATACTGCGCTTTATAAGAAGCGAATAATTGGTCCCATTCTGCTTCTTTGGCCGCGCCTTTATGCTTAAGCTGGTCGAAATGAGCTTTGACTTCCGCCGGAACGGTGAACTCTTCTTCATACTGCCAGCCATAAGCTGCCTTGGTTGCCTTGGCTTCATCTTTGCCCAGCGGATTGCCGTGCGCTTTGTTCGTTCCGGCTACCTTGCTGCCGTAACCGATAATTGTCCGGATTTCGATAATGGTTGGCTGCGAATCGTTTTGCTTGGCCGCCGCGATTGCTTCGGCAATTCGCGAAACGTCGTTGCCATCCTCGACCCTCAGATATTCCCAATGAGCCGATTCAGCTCTTTTTTGGATGTTTTCCCCGAAGGAAAGGTTCAGCGCTCCGTCCAATGAGATGTCGTTGGAATCATACAAGACGATTAATTTGCCCAGCTTCATATGTCCTGCCATGGACATCGCCTCATAGGAGATCCCTTCCATCAAACAGCCGTCACCGACGAGCGCATACGTATAATGATCCACAACCGGAAAGCCGTTCTGATTGAATTTCGAGGCCAGATGAGCTTCGGCCATCGCCATCCCGACTGCCATGGCAATCCCTTGTCCCAGAGGACCTGTCGTGGCATCTACGCCATCCGTGTGCCCAAATTCGGGATGTCCCGGCGTTTTGCTGTTCAGCTTGCGGAATTGTTTCAAATCATCAAGCGTTACCTGATAGCCGGACAAATGCAGAAGGCTGTACAGCAAGGCTGAACCGTGGCCCGCAGAAAGAACGAAACGGTCGCGGTTAAACCACTTCGCATGGCCGGGATTGTGATTGAGCAGTCTGGACCAAAGCGTATATGCCATCGGCGCAGCTCCCATTGGCAGACCTGGATGACCGGAGTTGGCGCTGTTAATGGCGTCGATTGACAAGGTACGGATCGTATCGATTGCTAGCTGATCAATTGTTTTTGTGATAGACATATTGTTCTCCCTCTTTTAATTCGATTTCTTGTTCAGGTTTGGCATCAAACCACCAATGAAAGCCATCCTCCGCCAGCAGCGCGTTGGACTCGGCAGGTCCGTAAGTACCCGCTGCATACAGATGAAGCGGAACCAGATTCTCCTCGAATGCTTCGAGAACCGGTTGAACCCATTTCCAGGACAATTCGACTTCGTCCCAATGCGCGAAGAACGTGGGGTCTCCGTGCAGAGCGTCGAAAATCAAGTTTTCGTAAGCCTCGGGAACATCGTCCCTGCTCGTATGAAAATCTATATTAATGGGTGTAAACTCCCCTTTATGGTGGGGATCCCTTGTATTTAATTGAAGCGTAATGCCTTCGTTCGGACTAATTTCAAATACGAGAAGATTAGGCACTTTGCTATCCTCGTCGGCCTGGGAGGACTTCAGCGGTTCTTTGAACTCAATGACGATCCGCGTTGATTTTTCCTTCATTCTTTTGCCTGTCCGGATGTAGAAAGGAACCCCCCGCCAAAAGAAATCATCGATTTGCAGTCTGGCGGCAATAAACGTATCGTTCATGGATGAATCCGCAATTCCCGGTTCAGAAGTATAACCGATGACCGGTTTCCCTTGAATGGTTCCCGCTTTGTATTGTGCGCGGATGATGTTGGCGGCCACATTCTGTTTTTCAATGGGCTCGAGGTCTTCCATCACTTTTTTCTTCTTGAAGCGAACTCTTTCGGAGCTGCTATTGTTCGGGAGGTGAATCGTCAGCATCATAAGCAATTGCAGCATATGGTTTTGGAACATGTCTCTTACTGCGCCAACATGATCGTAATAACCCGCTCTTTCTTCAACGCCGACTGTTTCGTTTGCGGTAATCTGCACATTGGCAATGTAACGGTTGGTCCAAAGCGCATGGATGACCGGATTGGACTGCTGCAGAATCTCAAGCTTCTGCACCATCGGCTTGCCGAGATAATGATCGATCCGGAAAATCTCTTCCTCCGTAAAATCTTTGCTCAGCTTCTGATTTAAATCCCGGGCGGATTGCAAATCATGACCGAAAGGCTTCTCGATCACCAGACGCTTCCAGCCATCCGCGGAACCAAGCCCGCTCTCCCCGATGTTCGCTGCAATCGTTTCAAAAAATTCAGGGCCAACCGATAAGTAAAACAGGCGATTCGGCGAAATGTGCAGCTCTTCTTCCCGCTGTTCGACCAGCTGCAGGAGCTTCTGGTAATCCTCTTTACGGCCAATATCCAAAACGCTGTAACGAAACGCGCTGAGAAATTTTTGCATCGATGCGGAATCGTCCGGTTCGCGTCTGGAAAACATACGAAGAGACTGCTCGACATTTGCCTGAAAGGATTCATCAGTCCATTCTCTTCTTCCAAGGCCAATCAAGGAGAAGGATTCAGGCAGCTTCTGATCGACGAATAAATTATACAAGGCAGGGTAAATTTTTCTTTTGGCTAAATCCCCTGTCGCTCCAAACAAAACAAAGGTTGTTGGATCCATTTTTCATTCTCCTTCCATCAGAGCTTTCCGCCGAAGGACGATCGTCAGTTGTTTTATGCTTGATCGTCCGGCATTGGGGCAGCATGACTGCTTTCCAATCCGCAAGCTCTGGTTTCTTTTTCGTATTTCCACTATAATACGATTATCATCTATACGTGTAATTAATATATTTGACAGGAGCTATAGACCACGTCTATGACCAATAATTACGAATTGTACAAAGTTTTTTATTGGGCTGCGAAGACAGGCAGTTTGACCCAGGCTGCCAAGGCCTTATATCTTACCCAACCGAGCGTCAGCCACGCCATCAAACAGCTGGAAGACAGCTTCGGCATTACGCTGTTTTACCGGAATTCCAAAGGCGTTGCGCTGACGCAAGAAGGCGCCATTCTGTATTCCTATATTGAGCAGTCCCAGATTTTGATTTCGCTGGCTGAAGAAAAAATGGCCGCGCTTAAAAATCTGGACAGCGGCGAGCTGCGGATCGGCGGAAGCGATTCGCTGTTCAAGCATTATTTGCTTCCCTACCTGGAGGATTTTCATCAGAAGCATCCCGGCATCCGGCTTCACCTGAACCATGGAACGACGCCGGAAATCATCGCTTTCTTAAAAGAAGGCAGAATTGATTTGGGCGTCGTTCGGATGCCTATCGGCGATTCCCAGCTTGAGGTGCGGGAAAGTATCCAGCTGCAGGATTGCTTTGTAGCGGGGGCCCGTTATGCCGAGCTAAAGGATGTGGTTCTATCGCTGGATATGCTGCTCCAGTACCCCGTCATCCTATTCTCGCGCAACAGCCGGGCGCGAATGGCCATTACGGAATTATTTCAAAGCTACGGTTATACTCTCAAGCCTGAGATCGAGGTCGGAAGCGTGGATCTTCTCATCGAGTTTGCGCGGAAGGGTCTTGGAATCTCTTATGTGACCAGGGAATTTGTATCGAAGGAGCTGGAAGAGGGTTCCCTCTTCGAGATTCAGCTGGACGTGCGGCTGCCGCCTTCTCATGTGGGGCTGATGATTATGCGCAATATGCCGCTTTCCAGCACAGCAAGCAGGTTTATTGAGCTGGTTCGATAGCGTCTCATATAATCGTTGAGGATCATGCTTCAATTGCAGAATAAGCTGTGCCTGAATGAATCTATAACACGCTCAAAACCGCCAAACCCTTGATAATCAAGGGTTTGGCGGTTTTTTCAGTTGGAGGCGAGAAATAATAACTGCCCCTGTGGTCTCTGCTTAAAGCTTGTCTGGTTAATGTGATTCTTTATTACACAATAGTGACAACTTAACCGCGCAATATCATATAATAGAAGCAAATGCATCACGAGAACGGGGGATCGGGCAATGGGAAGCAAAACACGGAAAGTGGCGGTTGTCGGCGTTGGATTTGTTGGGGCGAGCTGTGCATATTCGATGGTTAATCAGTCGATCTGTGACGAAATTCTGCTGATCGACAGGACGGCTGAACGTGCTTACGCGCAGGCGCTCGACCTGTCGCATTGTATGGATTTCACACATACACGGACGAAAGTTTACGCCGGCGGTTATGAGGATTGCGGCGATGCCGACATCGTTGTTCTATGTGCGGGGGCAAGTCCGATTCCGGGCGGCACCCGGCTTGCTCTCTTGGACAGTTCTTATGAGATTTATAAAACGATTATTCCCCTTATCATGAAGAGCGGCTTCAACGGTATTTTCGTCGTGGCCGCGAACCCGGTCGATATCGTCACCTACATGGTGTGGAAGCTATCAGGTTTGTCTCGCGGCCAAGTGATCGGAACCGGCACTTCAATCGACTCTTCCCGTCTGAAGACGCTGCTGTGCGAGTTTTTGCCCGTCGACCCGCGGAGCGTGCAGGGGTATGTGCTCGGTGAGCACGGAGACTCCCAGTTCCCAGCCTGGTCGCATGTAACGATTGGCGGCAAGCCGATATTGGACATTCTGGCCCAGCATCCCCACCGGTTCGGACATATCAAGCTCGACGAAATTGCTGCGAAAACACGCAACGCCGGATGGGAAATTATGCAGCGGAAGGGATCGACGCATTACGGAATTGCAAATGCGATCGCACATATCGTCCGCTCTATTTTGAATGACGATTACAAGATAACGGCAGTCTCCGCGATTTTGGAGGGGGAATATGGGGTTAACGGACTATGCGCGGGCGTTCCGGCCATATTGACACGGCGCGGCATAGCCGAGCTGGTCGAATTGAATCTGACGGAGAAAGAACAGGAACAGTTCGCCTATTCCTGCTCCGTCCTCCGTGCTGCAGCCGCTCCGCTGGATCTGAAGTAAAAGAACTCTTGATATATAGTAATATCCAGCTTAAGAGGAGCAAGCCCCTCCTCATTTCTCCGCCGCGTGTTGCTTCGGTTATCCCGGAGCATCATCACGTTTACTCCATCCCGCTAACTTTCCGTTAACGACCGCAGGCGCCTGAGGGACGGAAATAAATACATCCATAAGCCAGCGACGGCTATAGTTCCTATACCGCCGATGAAAGCAGCCGGAACAGCTCCAACAAATCCGGCCAGTGTACCCGACTCGAACTCGCCTAATTGATTCGAAGTCCCGATAAACAGCGAATTCACTGCGTTCACCCGGCCCCGCATCTCATCCGGTGTTTGCAGCTGCACGAGTGAAGACCTGATCACGACGCTGACCACATCCGAAGCTCCGACGAAGAACAAGGCAACCAGCGATATAAGCAGGCTCGTCGAAACGGCGAAGAGCATGGTGGCCAGTCCGAATACGGCGAGAGCACCGAACAACATGGGTCCAAAGTTCTTTTTAAGCGGATAATAGGAGAAGATGACGGACATTAATAATGCGCCAATTGCCGGTGCAGTTCGCATTAATCCTAATCCCCAAGCACCTGTATGTAGAATATCCTGCGCAAATATCGGCAGAAGCGCCGTAGCTCCGCCAAGCAGAACGGCAAAAAGATCAAGCGAGATCGTTCCCAGAATTACGGGATGCCGAAAGATGAACTCCAGGCCCAGGAAGACAGAGCGCATGGAGACGGGTTCCGACTTTCGGATGCTTGGCTCCATACGGATCAGGAAGGTGAGGATTCCGGCGACCAGCAGCGCTATGGTAGATGTACTGTATACAAAAGCAGGACCTAATGAATAAAGCACTCCCCCAAGAGACGGACCCAAAATTTGAGACGTTTGCCCGACCGAGGTAGTCCAGGCGACGGCTTGCTGGAGCATGGCTTTTGGAACAAGCTGCGGCAGCAGCGCTGATGACGAAGGGCCTTCGAAGGCACGGCATGCACCGATAATCGCCGCCGCCACCAGGATTTGCTCACGGCCAAGCCACCCGGCAAAATTTCCGATTAGCAGAAGAGCGGCGATCCCGCCTTCGATGATCTGACATAAAAAAACAATTCTTCGCCGGTCAAAACGGTCTGCGACATGACCAACAACGAAAGTAAGCAGCACCATGGGCAAGAACTGGGCCAGCCCTACAAGTCCAAGGCTGAAAGCGTCATGAGTTAGCTCATACATCTGCCATCCGATCGCCACGGAGAGCATCTGGAAGGCGGTTGAAGATAAAATTCGCGAGACCCAGAAGTTTGTGAATGAAGGCTGCTTGTGAATAGAATCGCTGGATTGAAATAAAATACGGCTCACACCCCTTTCGAGGACCAGCCATAAGAATGAAGTTAGAGGTTGGTCCAGCCCGCTTATTGTGAAAACAGAATACATTATACTATTAACACGGCATCAGTTGAATAGTTCATACAAAAATAAGCTGACGATTGTTGACCAGTTCATCGTCTGCTGCGTGAACCGGAACGATAAATGTGCAAAATATAAACAGCGGCAGCCATGGACTTGGAATAAAGTCCCGGACTGCCGCTGTTTAGTTCGCCAAAATATATTTATTCAAGAAGTCGTTGCGGAATTTCCCCTGCGGGTCGTAACGAAGGAGCAGCTGTTGAAAGTCGGGCAGCTTCTCGTACAGGGGCTGCAGCCGTTCGGGCGGCATGGTAAACAGCTTGGCCCAGTGCGGGCGGGCTTGGAAGGGAGCCAGCTGCTTTTCGATGATCGGCAGCACCTGCTGAACGGCCTCCCAATCGGATTTCCACGTAAAGTGGATCGCTACCGACTCCTGCTTATAACAAGGGCTCATCCACAAATGGTCTTCCGCAATCGTGCGAACCTCGGAAATATAAAGAAGCGGCGCTATGTACTCCCGTATCTGGTTAATTGCACATAATGCCTGATAGGCCTCATGGCGCGGCACGAAGTACTCGCTTTGCAGCTCCTCTCCGGCGCTTGGGGTGAAATCCATGCGAAAATGCGGCAGCCTTTCGTACCACGGTCCCGGAATGCCCATCTGTTCGCTGCAATTTTCCGATGCATAGCCCGGCACCGGGTGCCGCCGTGCGGTTGCAGGTGTCGCGCCGAAAAAATCAGGCTCTCCTTGATCGGAGACTTGATCTGTCAGGATGCGCTTCAGCCAGACCTGATTGAATGATGCATTCTTCCAATCCGAAAACAGACTGACACTGTAGCCGCACGAGAAAATATCGTCAAAGTGCTCTTGAAGCTGCTCCAGAGGCAGGTTGTCGTAAACATGCTGACTCATCTGAAATGTCGGGAGCACATCCAATGTAAGGCTTGTAACGACGCCTAAACCCCCAAGTCCAACGACCGCTCCGTCAATGATCCCGTCTTGTTGATCACGGGAGATTACGGCCACCTCTCCGTCCGCTTTGACGATCTCCAGGGCATGAACCGCTGTAGCAAGATTGCCGTTCCGATCACCGGAACCATGCGTAGCCGTTGCACACGCGCCTGCAACCGTAATATGGGGCAGCGATGCCAAATTGTGCAGCGCATAGCCGTTGCCGTGAAGATATTGGCACAGTTCTCCATAGCGGATTCCGGCTTGGACCGTTACCGTATTGCGCGTTTGATCTAATGCTGTCACCCGGTCAAGCTTCTGAAGCGAGACAAAGCTATTAGTAGAATCGGCAATACCATTAAAAGAGTGGCGCGTGCCAAGCACCTTGATTTGACTGCTGCGAGCCACCAATTCCTGCACTTGCTCCACGTTTTCGGGAACATGGAGTTCAGACGCGCTATACCTGTAGTTGCCTGCCCAGTTACGATCATTTTCCATATGTGCATGCTCCTTCCCGTACTGTATCGAATATACCCGTTGTGAAAAAAACTTTTATCATCATGCTAATCATACCTCAATTTGGGGTCAAACGAATACGACAATTCTTTTCAGGGGTGCTTATATTTTTTCTTCCTGCTTTGGCACGATCCGCCCGACCATCCGAATAACTCCGCCGATAAATCCTTTATCCTTATCAGTCCCATGGATTTCTTCACCGTCTCTCTTATTCTGAAGCAGACAACCAGCGGCTGCTGCACCAGCTTCGGCGTCATGAACAATTTTACGAATTTTCAATAACCAAAAATTTCCTCGTACCAGCAATTAGGTAACATAATATTAATTATGTTACCTTTTTAATTATTAGTTTACATAACTATAATTATGTTATCTATTAATTTCTTTCAGGCATGTTTTCTACTGAATATACTTTTTCTCCATTATACCGGCGAAGCAGTCCATGCTGCGTGTCCCGGTTTCTGGTTATCCCGATTGCTTCCAAATCCTTCACCTGGCCAAAAGTTTTCCATCATAACGCAAAAAAACCGCGTGAACTGGTGAAAGCTCCCTGCGGTTTCGGGACAAATTTAAATACTGTGTATCTTCATGTTCCATGACCAGCTGCATGCCTTTTATTGCTTTTTATTCAGATAGAAATAAAAAGCGACGCCATTCTGCGTATTGGCGGCTCCGTATTCCACTCCGTGAAGCTCCAGAATGTTTTTCGAGATGGCCAGTCCCAGCCCTGTGCCTCCCATGGAACGCTGGCGGGAAGTGTCTCCGCGGTAGAAACGGTCCCATACCTTATCCAGCTGCTCCGGCGGAATTCGCGCGCCAACGTTTTCCACGCTGACAGCGACCCGATCCGCCTCTTCAATGGCGGTCACGTTGATGGCTTGACCTGCAGGCGTATACAGGATCGCGTTTGTTATAAAATTGGTCATGACCTGCTCAATGCGCAGCTGGCTGGCCACAACTTTGACAGGAGACAACTGAAGGTGCAGCCGCAGCATTTTCTCGTCCATTTCCGCCCTGAACTGCTCGCAAACCGCTTCGATCACACTGTCGATATCAAACTCGTCCATCTTCAATTGATACGTGCCCGACTCATATTTGGCCAGCTCAAGCATCCCGACGATGAGCGCATCCATTTTGTCCACTTCTTTCTCCATCGCTGCGAAATAGTGATCCTTTTTGTGGGCGGCCACGCCGTCCTTCAGAATGGAGATGCAGCTCTTCATCACGCTGAGAGGTGTCTTGAGCTCATGCGATACACCGGATATAAATTCCTTGCGCGTGTTCTCCAGCCGCTTCTCCTTCTCAATGTCATCCTGTAGCTGCTTGATGTAAGAATGCAGCGTTTGCGAAAGCGAGTTTATATTTCTGGACAGATCGCCGATCTCATCCTTCGAGTTAATCGGGATCACTGCCGTGAAGTCAAGGCTGGCAAGCTTCTTCGTCATCTGGTTGACCCGCAGCAGAGGTCTTGCAATCGTTATGGAGTAGTAAAAGGAAGCAAGCAGAACCAGCAGCGCTACAAACGCGATAATGTACATATAGTAGCTCTGGACCATCTGCACAGCTTCATCGACCGGCTGGAGAGATGCCATCGCGTAGAGATAGGCGGTATTCCCGTCGGAGCCGCGCATCGGCTGAACGATCAGCTTGTATTTCGCGTTGCTCTGCTCGAAGTCCAGTGTTTGAGGACCCGCATCCCCGGGAGCGTATTTCAAGAGCAGCTCCGTCTGGAAGACGTTGATCTGATCGAGGAACAATGCATTCGTATAGAGCAGACTATTCGTATCCTCCAGCATCTGGAATCGTGTCTTCACGACTTTGCCCTGCATGTAAGTGAACGGATCGTACAGCTCCGCCTTGCTGCCATTAAAGTCCGATTCGTGGTTCAATTTCTCCGCCAGGCTCTCGTCCATTTTTTTCAATTTCTCCGCTACGAGGTCGGTCATTATCCTTTTCAAGCGCGCGTTTTCGAACGTTTCGATTTTGATCCCGCTTCCGTTATTCTCTGTCCGGATGGCTGCCGGAATTAGCGTGCTCCCTTTCACGATGCCGTAGATCCAGAAAGGCGTTTGATCCGCAAGGAAGTCTTTGAAACCCTCCCCTTCGTCCGCGCTCACCAAGTGATACAGCGGCACCTTATAGGTCACGGTTTGGCCGCTCAGGCTCTCGCCGGTCAATTCCATGTCGAACGCGTCGGTTTGGATCAGCTCCCCATTGTGGTCCAGAACCGCCAGCCATGCGCCGTGATCCCGGTAAAAGTCCTGCGCGAGCGATTGCGCGAGCCTGGCGTCTCCCTCGCCGGATTCATACTGCGTCTTATAGCTTTGCAGGCTTGCCTGGATGTCTTTCACTTTCTGATTGACATAATAATCCTTGAAAAATACCGTTTGCCCAATGTATATAGACGCCAAAATAAGCGTACACAACAGGATGGTCAGCAGAAACAGCTTCAGTACGATACGGCTTGTCATACGCTTGCCCCGAACCGGTAGCCGGTTCTGACAATGGTTGTAATCAGCTTCGCTTTATCGCCCAGCTTGATTCTTAAATTGCGGATATGGGTATTTATCGTACGATCGTCGCCGGCGTATTCGTACCCCCAGATTTTGGTGATCATCTGCTCCCTGGTCATCACAATGCCCTGGTTCTGCATCAGGCTGCTCAAAATCTCGAATTCCGTATGCGTGAGGTTTATGGAGACTCCATCGCTTTCCACCGTCCGCGATGGAAAATGGATGCGGATGCCGTGACGGATCAACGAATCGCTTGTGCCAGGCGATTGGCTTTGCCGCGAGCGGCTGTCGAGCAGCCGTTTTGCTCTGGCCAGCAGAACCGGCGGACTATACGGCTTCGTGACGTAATCGTCGGCGCCAAGCTCGAAGCCCAGCAGCGTGTCGTCTTCGTCCACGCGTGCGGTTAGCATGATAATCGGAACATCGGAGGTCTTCCGTATGCGGCGGCAAACTGACCATCCATCAAGTCTTGGAAGCATGATGTCCAGTATGATGAGGTCCACTTTCCTGTCTTGAATCAGCTGCAAGGCTTGTTCGCCGTCCACAGCCTCCAGCACCTCATACCCTTCATTCAGAAAATAATCTTTCACGATTTCCCTCAGGATGGGTTCATCCTCCACAACTAAAATCGTCCTGACGTCCATGCGAAGCCCCCAAGTCGTGTCCTTTGTTTACCGTTCCATCATATCAAACTTCGATTTGAAAAGGGAGCCGGCGTGTTTAGCTAGTAGCGGACCTGAGTGCCTTCGGCTAGAGGATCGCTGCTTTCCACAATGACCTTTTCACTGCCAATTAAGCTGTCGACAACCGCGGTTCTCATCTCGTTGGCGGCAGATATGGTGACGGTCATCTTTCTTGCAAAGTTGACATTGCCAAGCGGTCCTTTTTTATTATCGATAACGAACACATAGGCGCCGTCTCTGTCTTTATGGACCGCCTGGCTTGAAATGATAAGCGCGTTCCCGTCCCCCTTGGCCGTGAGATTGAGTTCAACCCTGTCACCCTCGCGGATAGCCTCATCATGCAGACTGACGAGCAGACGAATCGTCTCCGGGTCCGATTCGCCTGGCTGAGGGGCATCGCTCTCTCCGATTTCCACTATGTTCCCCTGAACGGAACGGCCGCTCTTGCCTGAAATCATGACCTCCAAAGGCTCGGCTGTATCCAGCGTTGCGGCAATATTAACAGGCACCCGCATCTCGAACTGCAGTCCCTTATCCGAGTTAACAAGGCGAATATCACCTTCTCCCGTGCCTGAAGGCAGGCCTTCTACCGCATGAACAGTTCTTACAATGCCATCGAACGGAGCTATCAGCTTTTGTTGATCTGCAAGCTGGCCCTCCAGTGCCTGAATACGCCTTTCCTGAGCGGCAATATCCAGCCGCGCGCTTTCCAATGCTATTCGGGCGTCGCTTTGTGCCCCCGAATCCGCATTGGCAGCAGCTTCGATATAGTCGCGCTGCAGGCTTTGCACAGGGAGCTTCAGCTTTTTCAGCGCGTCCCGCTCCGCCTCGATCTGCTGCTCCGTCTCGCTGTTTTCATACATGACGAGTGCCTGTCCTTTCTGGACGGCATCACCCTCCTTGACCAGCACCTGTTTGACTTTCCCGCCCGCCGGGTTCGATAGATCCAGCTCCGACACAAACTTCACGGCGGCGCTTCCCTTAAACTCCTGATTCAGAAGACCGGTTTCGGGCTGCTCCACCGTAACTTTAGGCAGCGTCAAGGCAAACAACGTATTGCTGAATAATGTGAGGACGATCAGCAAGCCAAAAAACAACCCGGCGAGCAGGCGGATTTTTCGCTTTCGGCTTTTAGAATCGTCGGATCTGAAGTCTGCTTCCATTTCATCACTCCTGATACTTGATTACCCCTTGATTCCCGAATGCTGAATGCCCTCGACAAAATAAGTTTCGGCGTACAGGAACAGCAGGATCATCGGGCACATGTACAGGACCGAAGCGGCAAAAACCACATCTGTTTCCTGTTCACTGATCTGAAGCAGATAGAGCGACAGCGGCTGCTTGAACTCATCCTCCAGAAAGATGAGCGGCTGTTCGACCATATTCCAATAGTCGACGAACAGCAGGACGCTCAGCGCAGCCAAGCCCGGTTTGACCAAGGGAAGGATGATCCGGACGAAAATGGCGGCATGTCCCGCACCGTCCATCTTGGCAGCTTCCATATAGGCATTCGGAATTTGAGCCATAAATTGACGGATCATAAATACGCCAAAGGCGCCGAAAATGCCAGGCAGAATAATCGCCGCCGTTGTGTTGAATAATCCCAATCGGTCGATGATGATGTAATTGGGAACCAGTGTAACCTGAAACGGCATGAGCATCGTCATCAGATAGACCATGAACAGCGCATCCCGTCCTCTGAAACGGAGCTTGGCAAAGGCATAAGCGGCCAGAGAAGCGATCAGTGTCTGTCCGGCGACGATCGGCGTGACGAGTCCTACCGAGTTCCAGAACATCTGCAGAAACCGCGGCGTTGTAATCAGCAGTTTTTTATACTGGGCGAAGGTCACCCAGTCTGGTATCAGCTTCAGATTGATAAAGGCATCCTTGTCCCCTGCTGCGGCATCGGTCATCGTACCGATCAAGCCGTAATTAGCAGCGAACTCGTTTTGGGTCATGAGCGAGTTTGCGGCTGTGAGGACAATTGGAATGAGCAGGAGTGCCGCCACTGCAGCGAGTAAAGTAAACAGCACCGCCCTGGGAAGCACACGAATGTTCCGCATAAGCTCCCCCCATTACTCCAGATTTTGCTGAAACCGGCGTTCGACCGATATCAGGCCCGATACCAGAGCAATAATGCAGCCGACCATCAGCGTAGCGGCCGCCGTCAGCTTCTGAATATCCAGCGAGACAAACATATTGTTCATATAATGCTGCATCATATAAATGCGATCGTACGGATAATTTCCGGCAAGCATGTAGGTTTCCCGGAATACCTTGAACGAATTGATAATCGAAATAAGAATGACGAAAAACATGGTCGGTATCAAGTAAACGAGCGTAATGCCGAATAGCTGGCGAATCCCGCCTGCTCCCTCGATCCGGGCCGTTTCGTAATAGCTCTGGGGGATCGACTGCAGACCGGCAAGGAAGAGAATCATATTGTAGCCGATATTTTTCCAGATATACATCAGCACCAGTACGGCCATGGACCAGTTCGAGTTCATCCAATCGATCCGCGGCAGTCCCATGAAGTGCAGCCAGCTGTTCAAGGTGCCGTTCCAATCGACGAATATTTGCCAAACCATGACGATGGAAGCGACCGGAACGACAAGGGGCAGAACAACCGCCGTCTGCAGCCCGTTTCTAAGCCACATCCGTTGATTCAGCATGAGTGCCAGAGCGAGCGACAGCGCGATCAGAATGGGAACGCTGATCCCCGTGAAAAGCAGCGTATTGGCTGCCGCCTGGCGGAAGGAGCTGCTGTACAGCAGCTCCCTGTAATTGGCTAACCCGGCGAAGGAACCGCCTTGCAGCTTGTCGGTGAAGGAGTAATAGATGCCCATGGCAAAGGGTATCGCATAGAATAGCGAGAAGCCGAGCAGACTTGGCGCAAGAAACAGCAAGGCTGCGGGCCCGTCCTTCTTCAGCCATCCGGGAAACCGGAACCGCAGCTTATTCATTGAGGTAAGTCGTCGCTTTGTTTTGCATAATGTCCGCAACGGCCTCGGCCGACTTCTGCCCGCTGAAGAAGGCCGGCGATTCGTCCCATATGAGGATCTCGATCTCGGCGGGGAGCGTCGATTTCCGGTTGCTCGCTGTGGTTATAAAGTCAGTCACAGTCTGAAGCTCCTCCTGCTTGGCCTTGCCGTCCTGCACAAACTTAGCCTCTTGTGCTGTAAATACGGTCTTGGATACCGGAAACGAACTGTACACGGAAAGACCCCCGTCCTGCCCCTTGTCCAAATTGCCCGCTTCCCCGGACATCATAAATTTGAGGAAGTCCCACGCTTCCGGCTTAACGGTGGAATTCGCATTAATGGCGATGTTGGCAACCGGGGAAAAGAATCCGCCGTCCTTCAGCCCTTCGCCCTTGGGCGCCTGATATAGGACTGGTTTTTCAAACCTGGTTTCTGAAGCCCTAACCATATAATCTGCAAAGGAATAAATATCCGTTTGCATGAAATAGACATGCTCGTAGTTGCTAAAATCGAAGGTTACGACCTTATCCTTTTCCAGCTGTTTTATTTGATTCAGCAGGTTGATAAACATGTCTGAATCAAAATGGGCTTTCCGGTTGACCCGATCCACAAATTGGGAATACGACGCAGTCACCAGCGCATACAGAAAATTGCTATC
The DNA here is from genome assembly GCF_056269285.1 of Paenibacillus sp. JT31N11. NCBI lineage: Bacteria > Bacillati > Bacillota > Bacilli > Caryophanales > Paenibacillaceae > Paenibacillus > Paenibacillus sp. JT31N11. The sequence continues at coordinate 1,737,575 of NZ_JBWDNQ010000001.1, read as the reverse complement.
TCGCTTCTCGGTATAAGCGTATTTGTACCTGCCTGTCATGGGCAGCTTTTTCGCGGTGGCGGCGAACTGCTCCCAGTTCCAGCTGCTGTCGTCAATAGTCACACCCGTGCTTTTTAGCGCGTTCTCATCCGCCATCAGGGCGGACACGTAGAAGGACAGGGGCATGGCATACACGCTGCCGTCGCTTTCCTTCACACCATCAAGGATGTTCTGAAAGTAATCCTCTTTTTTAAAGGATGGATCGCCATTCATCATGTCACTCAGATTGGCCAAGAGTTGTTTTCCGATGAAACCTTCAATCGGCAAATCATCCGTGATGATCATATCGGCCCCTTTGCCGCTGAGGAAATTGGCGCTCGTCTTGGTCCTGAATTTCTCCACCAGCGTACCGGAGGGGTCAAAGTCCTTGGTTACATACTTCAAATCGACCGTAATGTTCGGATGCTGTTTCTCATAAGCCTTCTTCGCGTCATCATAATACTGATCGTAACTGTACATAGAAAAAACGATGGTGCTTTTTTTATCGGGATCGGGGGCGGGGGTTGGGGAAGGTTTGGATGTTGAAGCTGTGCTCTCCGGTTTACTGCTGTCCGGTTGTGTTGATTGATCCGCGTTTGCGCCGCCTGATGGCGAGCCAGGTGTCGTATTGCCCCCGCTGCAGGCTGTAATGGATAACATCAGCGCGATGCAAAGGAATAGTATGCTTTTTTTCAATTCTCTTCATCCTTCCATTTGTCTTGACTGTAAGGCTAGTTTAGTAAAGTCAGGTCAAGAAAGGATGAAGCGCAGATCAAGATGAAATAAAGATTGCAAAACAAGGCTACCCAGCAGCGATTGCTGAATAGCCTTGCTCAATTCTGATTTTTTGCATAAGACTGTGACCATGTTGACAGTGACAGCCTCTAAGTATTCAACAGCTCCTATATTTAAAACAGCTTTACCGCAAAGGCTTTAATGCGCCGCTCCATGCAACCACTTGATCAAGCATGGAATTAACATTGTTCACATGTAAATCAGCCGGTTTAAACACGCTGTAATTTTCAAAATCTGTAAATAAGGACAATGTTGGATGTACACGAACATGCGCAACGCTCAGCTCTGACAAGATTCCACGTAAATGCTCGGCAGCACGGGCTCCGCCTGTTGAACCATAGCTTACGATGCCGGCTGCCTTATTGTACCAGGCCTCCCGGGCTGAATCGAGCGCGTTTTTCAAGACTGCCGACACGCTATGATTATATTCTGCCGTGACGAAGACGAATCCATCCAGGCTATTCAGCTTCTCTGACCAGGCCCTTACCTGCTCTTCGCCATCTTCAGCTCCAAAAAACGGCAATTTAAAGTCTGCTATATCTACGATTGCATAGTTTGCATCACCCCGTTTGTCAGCAATTCCTTTCACCCATTCTCCTACCTGTGGACTCACGCGTCCTTGACGGGAGCTTCCCAAAATAATTCCAATATTTAATTTAGACATTGTTATTACCTCCTGATTAATATTTGCTGAGTATTGCTTTGAGCTTCATTTCCCGTCGATATGGGGCGAGTCCTGCCGCTTTGGGGAGAACACCGCACCCACAGAATATTCGAGTTATTTCGTAATTATGAGTAAACATGCGCCAATTTCTTCCTTATCCTTTTGCCCGATAGATGGGAGCCCCAGCCGGCGAGGAAGTTGCGCCTCCATCGACAACGACTTCAGTACCCTGGATATAGGAGGAATCATCCGAGGCGAGGAACAAGACGGCCTTGGCGACTTCATCCGGATCGGCCAGGCGATTAAGCGGAATGGAGGGCGATAGCGCATTCTCCAGGTTGGACATGCCTTCAGGCGTCGATTGTCCCCAGATTGGCGTACGGGTTGCTCCCGGAACAATCGTATTCACCCGGATACCATGAGGCGACAGCTCGGTAGCCAGCACTCTAACCATGCTTCTGACCGCACCTTTGCTCGCTGCATACGCCGAATACCCGGAAGCGCCCAATGACGCCAGCACCGAGCCGTTCAAAATGACCGACGCCCCAGACTTCAGATGCGGCAGGGCCGCTTGTACGGTAAAGAATACTCCAGTAACATTGACCTTGATAATTTCCTCAAATACAGACAGCTCGGTCCCGCCCAGAGGTGTATGTCCGGCAATGCCCGCATTCGCAAAAACTACATCCAGTTTACCGAATTTGTCCACCGCTGCAGCCACCGCTTTTTCCATGCTTGCCGGATCACCCGCATCCATCTGGACGGCAAAGGCATTGACACCAAGTTCTTCGGCCGCGGCGGATAACTTGGCCTGATTCCGGCCTGTAATAACTACTTTCGCCCCTTCCGCTGCAAATAATTTTGCAGTTGCCAGACCGATACCGCTGTTTCCTCCTGTGATCAATGCAACTTTCCCATTCAATCTTTCCATTTCGATTCCTCCAGTATTTAGTTTCTATTGTGTTGATTTTGTTTTTATCAAGTAACTTACTCCATCGAGAACGATCATTCTCCATGGGGCAAAAAAAATAAATTTTGCTCGGAAGCGAATTTCTCACGTACACAACAATAACGATGTTTCAAATTTCCTGGTCCAAATTCAGCCGGCTATATTCTGCTCATTTAAGATCTCTCCTTTAAATCAATTTAATGTACCAACTATCGTTTTATATTGATTAGCGACTTTATTTCCCATCAATATAAGACAGACCGTTCATTTTTTTATTATAAGCACAGCATTGGGATTAGTCAACTCTAGAATGGAGAAATCATTTTTACCGAATTGGAAGGATGTTGTCCTTGCACCTATTTTGAGCAAAAAAAAGCAGCTGATCCTGCAGATGCAGGCTCAGCTGCTATACAAACTACTCTTCATAGTCAAATGCAATATTGTTATTTTATGATCCGGGTCAAGCCGTCAACGTTACCCCCGTCATCTCCTCGCTGACCTGCCATAGCCTCTCCGCCAGGCCGGGATCGATCGCCCAGGGCAGTACGCCCGTCATCACCTGGCCCAGCCCTTGCAGAGCATCTTCCGATACAATCCCGGCAATATCGGCATCCATACAGAATACGCCGCCTTTTCCCTCCAGCTGATCACTTGTTGCGCACCAGACGCTCGTCGCTGCTCCCTGTTCGGTGGTCTTTAAATTTCCTCCTGCTGCTCCCTTCTCCTCGTCCGACATATGCCGCACCAAATCGGTCAGAATTCTGCCGGGATGGACGGAAAAGGCGCGGATGCCGTACGCCGCACCGCGCCTGTCCAGCGCGACGGCAAACAATGCGTTGGCGGATTTGGACTGGCCGTAAGCCCTCCACTTGTCGTACTCCCGCCGCTCGAAGTTTATATCGTCAAAATCAACGCCTCCGAAGCGGATTCCAGTTGATGAGAGCGAGATAACCCGCGCGCTTCCAGCCCGCTTCAATGCAGGCCACAGCCTCGCCGTAAGCTGGAAGTGTCCCAGATGATTGGTGGCGAATTGGGACTCGTAGCCGCGTGCGTCGCGTACCAGCGGGGCAGCCATTATTCCGGCATTATTGATGAGGATATTCAGCGGCTGTCCCGAGTCCAGAAAGCGCTGCGTAAAGGCATCGATGGAAGCGGGATCGAAAAGATCCAGCTCCTCCAGCTCCACATGCGAGATACCCGCAACCGCAGCGCGGGCTTTCTCCAGCGTACGCGCAGGCACAATCACCGTTGCGCCTGCTTCGGCCAGAACGCGGGTGGTTTCAAGGCCGACACCGGAATATCCGCCGGTGACGATGGCGATCTTGCCCGCCAAATCGCGTCCGCCCAGCGCTTCCCGTGCTGTTGTTTGCGGACCGAGGCCGGATGGGATTGGAGCCTGGGGCGTGATTGTATAGCTGTTACCTGTTTGCATATTAATCTCCTCCTGGTTTTAAACGCTTCAACAGGTCCTATATTAGGCGGTCCGGATTGTCATTTATTATTCCCGAAGCAGCATGCATTTCAGCCATCAGCGAGCTCAATTTGGGGCTTCAGCCCAAGCCTCCTCATTGCTTATTGACAATCGCGCCAAGCCTTTTCCTGTTCCATCGCATCATATCGGATGGAGTTCACTCCATGTCAAGTGATTTTCATCCAGCCTTATATGGAAATGTCACGGTGAAATGCTCTTTTTCCCATATAGACGGACGACGAAATCATGAAACTGGCGTGCCGCCTGTGACAGATAGCGCTGTTCAAGCCAGGTCAAATGGAGGGTCCATTGGCATACAGGCTCTGTGATGTCCAGCAAATGAAGCGAAGAATACTCTTTTCTTGCCGCCGCCGGCAGAAAAGCGATTCCCAAACCCGCTCGGACCAAGCCGTCTATCGCCGCTGGCTCGTCTCCTTCGCACACAATATTTGGGACAAAACCTGCTTTCCGGCAGCATTCATCGGTTATATCGCGGAAGCTGTATCCGGTTTTCAGACTGACGAAAGATTCGTGGGCCACCTCGTGAAGGCTTATGCTTCGCCGGCCTGCAAGATGATGTGAAGCCGGTACAGCCAGCAGAATGTCTTCCGTAAACAAAGGCAAACAGCGGACCTCCGGCTGCTCAAAGGGCTGATAAGAGAAACAAAAGTCGATTTCACCGCTGAGAAGCCGGGTTTTCGATTCCTCTGTAGGAACCTGGATTACGCGAAAGCTGACATCGGGATGCTTGGAAAGAAAAGCGCCCAACAGCTTGGAGAAACGGTTTAAAGTTGTCACCGCCAGAGATACGCGCCCATGCTCCAGCCCCGACATATCCGCGAGCTCGCGCCGTCCTTCCTCCAGAGCTTTCAGAGCCGTCTCCGCTTTGATGAGAAAAGCTCTTCCATAGGCATTGAGCCGGATCTGCCGTCCCAAGCGGTCAAATAAGGGCACTCCCAAATCGTTCTCCAAGCGTGCAATTGTCATGCTTAGGGCCGGTTGGGCAATTTGAAGCTCGCGTGCGGCCTTCGTCATATGCTCCAGCTGCGCTACTTTTTGAAAATATTGGAGCTGCAATAAATCCAACGGAATTTCCACCTCAATCCATAACTATAAAGTGATTAATTTATAATTAAATATATATTTCTATTTATGAGTAATCAATCTTACAATAACAGTGTGCCGGTTGGGTTGAAAGAGGCTCCATAAGATGGTCACATAAAAGGAGGCAATATATAATGACATCGGCTGCGAGCACAGTGGCTGCCCCAATAGGGTCTGATCATCAGCGAGTAATGAAACGGGTCACATGGGTCGTTGCACTCGGCGTTTTGCTTAACCCGCTGAACTCATCCATGATCTCCGTAGCGCTTCTGAATATCGGCTCCAGCTTCGGGGTCGGTATAACGACCGTAACCTGGCTGATTTCGAGTTTCTACCTTGCGGCGACGGTAGGCCAGCCCTTGATGGGCAAGCTTGCGGATCTGTTTGGTCCCCGCCGCGTTTTCAGCACCGGAATGGCGCTGGTTATCATCAGCAGTCTTCTCTCTGCCTGGGCGCCGTCTTTCGGTTGGCTGCTCGCACTTAGAATCCTGCAGGCTTTCGGAAGCACATGCGCATTTCCTGCCGGTCTGTCGATCATTCGCTCCGTTTCCCGAACGGCAGACCGTGATGACGGTAAAAGCTCAACTGCGGCACTCGGGCTAATCTCCATTACCGCCAACGTCATGGCGGCATTTGGGCCTACTTTGGGCGGCCTTCTGGTTGCTCATGCGGGATGGCAATCCATCTTCTGGATCAATGTACCGGTTGCGGTTCTGGTGCTTATCCTGGTATTCAAGTGGATCCCTGCGGACATGCAGAATCAGCCTCCGGAAGCGCGGAAAGGCGTTCTGCACATGATCGATCTTCCGGGAATCGTCTTGTTCAGCGGCATGTTCGCAAGCCTGATGTTCTTCCTGGTCACGCTTGGAAAAGGTACCCAATGGTGGCTGCTGATCGTCGTTCCGGTTGCCGGAACTCTGCTGATCCTGCGGGAGCTGCGTACGGATAAGCCGTTTCTGGATGTCAGGATGCTGGCTTCGAATATCCGGCTTACTTCCGTATTTGCCCAGTATGCCGGTCTGAATATCGTGTTCTATTCGCTCTTCTTTGGCTTGCCGTTATGGCTGGGCCAAGTTAGAGGCTACGATCCGCAGACCGCCGGATTACTGATGCTTCCTTTCGCAGGTATCGGCGTATTGACGACCCCGCTCGCGGTCCGGATGATTCGCCGTGCAAGCTACCGGCAGCCTGTCATCATCGGCAGTATCGTGCTTGTAGCGGGTACCCTCCTGCTCCTTGTGCTTGGGCCTCATACTTCTGTTCCGATCATTCTGCTGGTCGCTGCAGTCATCGGCATCTCAAATGGAATGAACAATATGGGGCTTTCAACAGCCTTGTACAGCCATACGAAACCGGCAGAAACCGGCGTTGCATCCGGCTTGTTCCAGACGTTCCGTTCCGTGGGCAGCATCTTTTCCACCAGTTTGCTGGGGCTTATATTCGGCGGCTCGGTGACGACTTCAGGTTTACACATCATTGCTGTGGTGACGGCAGTGATCAGTGCCGGGCTCCTCGCGGTCGGTTGTTCCCGAAGGCTAACTTGACGCCCGATACAGAAGGAACGATTTCAAATTTTAAGAAAGCTTCACTTTCGGAAAAACAGCAAAAAACGGCTCTATTCGCATGGTTGGCGAAAGATCCGTTAATGCTGCCCTGAAGTTTCACTGTAAAAGCTCAAGCGCAGGAGCTTTGCGATAGGAGCGAATAACTGAAGGAAAAGCTGGAGATTTTATAGGTGAATATCGATATCAAGACACTTAGGCGGCACTGCAAGCCCGCTGCCTATACGGCAAAAGCCTGTTGAGAGTTCTCAACAGGCTCTGCGCAATGATGCGGTTATCATGGCTATGTTCATGCAATCGTTAAGGCCGCGATCACTCAGATCGTGAATTTCACACCGGTCATCTCTTCGCTGAGCCGCCACAGCCGCTCTGCCAAGCCGGGATCGATCGCCCATTGTACGACACCAGGCCCCATCGGTGCGTCAGCAGGGACAACTACGGAGATATCGGTATCCTCGCAGTAAACGCCGCCCATGCCATCCAGCTGCGTATTCGCTGCACACCATACACTTGTCGCCGCTCCCTGCTCCGTGGTCTTGAATACGTACAGGGGCTCAGCAGGAGGATTGCCTTCCTCGTCAAGCCCACCTGAGGCGCTCAGCTCCTCTTCCGACATATAACGCACCAATCCGCTCATGACTGCGCCAGGGTGAACGGCAAAGGCGCGGACGCCATGCTCCCGGCCCCGCCTGTCCAATGCGATTGCAAACAACGAGTTGGCAGATTTGGACTGTCCGTAGGCCTGGTATTTGTCATATGCCCTGCGTTCGAAGTTGGGATCGTCAAAATCTACGCTTCCGTAGCGAATTCCAACGGAAGAAAGCGAGACGACCCGCGCGCTTCCCGACTTGACCAAAGCCGGCCAGAGCCGCGCCGTCAACTGGAAGTGTCCCAGATGATTGGTAGCGAATTGGGTATCGTAACCACGCGCGTCGTGTACCTGCGGCGGTCCCATAATGCCGGCATTATTGATCAGAATGTCCAGCGGCCGTCCAGAATCCTGAAACCGCTGCGCGAAGGCGTCGATGGAAGCGGGATCGATCAGATCCAGCTCCTCCAGCTCCACTCTCGGAATACCCGATAATGAAGCACGGGCTTTCTCTGGCGTGCGGGCGGGGACAATGACCGTCGCGCCTGCTTCTGCCAAAGCGCGGGTTGTCTCAAGACCGATGCCGGAATATCCGCCGGTTACGATGGCGGTTTTGCCCGTCAAATCACGTCCGCCAAGCGCCTCGCGTGCTGTTGTTTGCGGCCCAAAGCCCGAAGGAATCGGTGCCTGAGGTGTTATTGTATCTATGTTGTCCGTTTGCATATTCAATCTCCTCCTCATTTCAATGATGCTTAATCTTGTCCAAAAAAAGTGGTTTAGCTGCGTTCATTATTCCCGAAACAGTGTATATTTCAGTCATTGGCGACTCGATTTTTATTTTTTTCTCCTACAATAGGCTGCAGCACAGAAACGATCGAGACTGGTCATGCCGTATTCCCATCCCTTGTCCTCCTCTCTGCCCATTGCCTATTCGGCTAAGCAACTGAAGCTTATTCCTTGGAGTATACTCCATGTCAAGCGATTTTCTTTTTCTTTTAAATAATGCTGCCGCCTTAAAATGCTCCCTTCCGGGAGCGGGAATAGGCTCCGGACGAAAAAAATACCCGGATCCTGTCAATCCGGGCCATTCTCCGATTTAACTATTTTTAAGAAGCAGCTGCCGGCAAGCTGTGAAGTATTCAGAACTTCAGTCATGCCTCTGTCCGCCGCTAATGTAAAATCACCTTGTCGCAAGTCCGCATCGTGGTCAATCGATTGTGATAACTTCCCGTTAAGGCAAAGGGGATGCTTCGCCTGTCAATGCTGCAGATGAAGTGCTTGAGCCACCTGCACCCTTCCGGAGAAAAATGTCGCGCCATTGCCCATATCGGCAACGCGGTCCGGCGTCAGCGCGTTGACGAGCGCCTTGCCGCCTGCGGCATCGGACCAGAGTCCCTGACTGACAACGACTCCAGGCAGAACATCGCTGCCAACCGCCGCCGCAAGCTCACAGCTTCCCCGTCCATTCCATACCCGTATCGTGTCTCCATCCCGGATACCGCGTGCTTCGGCATCCAGGATATTCATATAAAGCCGCGGCGCTTTTTCCATCCGTATATGCTTGTCGTTCCCGGCGAATGTCGAGTTGAGAAAATTGTGATTGGCCGTCGGTATGAACAGCAGTGGATGCGGACCGTCGTCAACCAGCGGCACGTAGGTCGGCAGAGCCGGATACCCGCTGCGCTGCATCGCTTTGGAATACAGCTCGATACGGCCGCTTGGTGTATGCAGTTTGTCCTGGAGGACCGGCTTCACGTCGGCCTTGGCGAACTGGCTCGCCGTCAGGCCTTCCAGCGTAATTCCCCGCAGGCGGGGATTGCCCGGAGCGTCCAGCGCCTGTTCGATCATATCCTTCTCGGTATCGCGCAGCGGCTGCTCGTCGAAGCCCATCGCCTGCGCCAGCAGCCTGAATACCTCGACATTGGACTTGCTTTCCCCGCATGGCTCTATGACCGGCTGCTGCAGCTGCACATAATGATGCCAATACGATGTATAAAGATCGGTATTTTCGAATGACGAGGTCGCAGGCAGCACGATATCGGCGAACTTCGCCGTCTCGGTCAGAAACAGATCGTGAACCACAGTAAACAAATCCTCGCGCGCCAGCCCTTCCCTTACTTTATTCGCTTCGGGGGCGACAATCGCCGGATTGGAGTTATACACGTAGAGCGAGCGGATCGGCCGGTCCGGCTCCAGCAGGGCGCTGCCCAGCAGATTCATATTGATTCGCCGGGTGTTCTTGCGGCTCAGACCGGGACGCTCCAGGGCGGATTTGTTCAGGCTCAGATAACCGCCGTTGCCTTTTATCGCGCCGCCGCCTTTGACCAGCCACTGCCCCGTGAGCGCAGGCAGACAGGCGATCGCGCGGGTGGTCATGCCCCCGTTATCGTGATGCTGTGGTCCGTTTCCGATCCGGATAAACGACGGTGTCGTGCTGCCGTACAGCCGCGCAAGCTTATAGATGTCATCCACAGGCACGCCCGTAATGGCGGATACGACGTCCGGCGGATACTGACGGACATGCTCGCGCAGCTCCTCATGTCCGACCGTATACTGTTGAAGAAAATTCTCGTCCGTCAGCCCCTCCGCAAACAAAATAAACATAATTCCCAGCGCCAGCGCCGCATCCGTGCCGGGTATAACGGGAATGAACCAGTCAGCCCACTTCGCCGTCCGGTTCCGGTGAACATCGATAACGATGATTTGCGCCCCCTGCTTGCGCGCCTTCTCGGCGATCGTAACCTGGTGCATATTCGTGCTGACCGCGTTGATGCCCCACATGATATGAAGCTTGGCATGAACCGTTTCCTCCGGATCCGTGCCGTAGCTGCCGCCCATCGTGTAGCGGTAGCCCTCTGAGCCAGCCGCTTCGCATATGGAATAAATGAGCCGGCTGGCTCCCAGGCGGTTGAAGAACCTCCGCCCCATTCCTTCGGTGCCTATTCTGCCCATATTGCCGTAGAAGCTGTAAGGCAGAATCGACTCTGCTCCCTCACCGGAAGCAGCAAGTGTCTTCCACCGGGAGGCGATGGTCTCCAGAGCCTCCTCCCAGCTGATGCGCCGGAACTGCCCGGAGCCCTTGGTCCCCGTCCGCAGCAGCGGATGCTGCAGGCGGTTAGGATCGTAGATCCGCTCTGTCATATTGCGCACTTTGTTGCAAATGGCCCCTTGTGTGACAGGATGGGACGGGTCACCGTCTATTTTTACGATTTTCCCAGACTCCTTGCGGACCAGCAGGCCGCATTGATCCGGGCAATCAAGCGGACATACGGAAGGGAAAACCCCGTTCGGTTGATCAATAAACGAAGACTTCATAGCGATGACTGCTCCTTTCGGCGAGGCGGGAGATTGATGTTTTATCGTTTAATGATAGCACAAACGGGAAGAAATGCCTGCTGCATAATGATTAGCGGGATCAATTCACGCATTCTCATTGGCAGTCGCCGTTCAAAGCAAGCCGCTCCTCGCAGGTTTAAAAGGGTTTGAACACCATCAGCATAATCGAGATGAAAACGGCCAGATTCGCAATTCCTTCCAACCAGGCGGAGCGCCTGCGGCTCCGCCGGTACTCGTCCGGCAGCGCATCTCCTTGCGACAGCTGCAGCAGCGCAAGCTGCTCTTTGATGCCGGATGGAAGCAGGACTGCCAGAATGACCAGAATGACGAAGAAGATGGCTATCGAGACCACATACCACATCTGGTGGAACAGATAGGTTTGCAGGAAGCCGAGTGCCAGACCGGTCAGAAGCAGCAGCGTCCCGCCGGCTTTCGGGAGGATCGCCATCTTCTCCAGCAGCGCCAATCCGAACCTGGCCTGCCCTGCCGTGCGGACGCTGCTCATGATTAATGGATAACCGATAACGGCGCAGATAGCTGTCACGGCTGAGATAATATGGATGAACAACAGATAAGTATACATGGGAATGCCTCCTAATATGATGGTGTGTCCTGTCAATCCTTACGAAAGGGGCTGCCCGGTACGCCGGTCATACCTCCCAGCAAGACCGGCTGCCTGCTGAAGCATGGCTTCCCGCAAGGACGCTGCGCACCGCGGCGTTGAAGCTGAATGGATTTGGATGAGCGCTTACGATTAATGTGTTCTTGGATTAACCACATTAATAATTTTTTATTATCATCGTTCAATTATCTAACTGTGTTATTTTTTGCGAAAAGAAAAGGGGAGCTACCCCCATGCCTTGATATATAATTCCACCATTCGTTCGACCAGCACCTCGGCGCGTTCCTTCCCGCCTTTCATGCGGCCCTGAATCGTCAGTGAAATCATGCCATGCAAATTGCTCCAAAATAAATCGACTTCACCGTCAAGATCATTCGTCTCGATGTTCAGACAGTCAGTAATGGCGTCGCGCAGCAGGAAAAATACCCGAACGGGTTCCTCGGGAGTTTCCCGCGTCCCAAACGAAACGCCTCCAAGGCCGTGCATGATTTCGTATAATTCGCGTTCCCGGAAAGCAAAAGCCCAGTACGCCTTGGCAATGGCGTACAGTGTTTGCTGCGGCGTTTCCTTGTTCTCCTCTTTAGCCTTCGCCAGATCGAGATAGAGCAAGTGAAATCCATCCTTCAGCAGCTGAAAAAGCAGCGCATCCTTGTTCTCGAAATACTCATAAATAGTCGGCGGACTGTATTCGATCCGCTCTGCTACCTTGCGTATCGTTATGCCCTGCCATCCCTCTTCGGAAGCGATCTCCCTCGTCGCAAAAATAATTCGCTGCCGAAGCTCCTGCTTATGCCGCTCACGGCGACTCAAATGGGTCAGCCTCCTTAAAATATTATTCTCATTCAGAAATATAACATCGTTAGATTTTCATGTCAATGAGTTGTATTTGATTTCTGTTTTCCCAGGCCTGGAATTGAAATTTTAATCACGGATATCCGTACTGCAGCCGCGGCCATGGCGATAGACAACAGGCATACCCCAAGAAAATGAAACAGGCTGTTCGCAATGAACAAATCCTCAAGGTTATCGGCTTGTATCGCTGCATGTACAAACACGATCGCATAAGGATGCAAAATATAAACCCACACCCGCCATTCCCGGAAGGCTTTGCTTGATCTCCCCTTCCATTTCCGCGCCCATTGAAATAAAAAATAAGCGGCTGGCAGAGCAAAAATATACATACCGTCCTGCCTGGGAATTCCCGCTGAATTCAGGAGGATTCCCTCGGCAAGCATGAATCCGAGCGATACCATAAACAAGCCGGCATTCTTCATTGCGCTCCCAGCCGGCTGTGGCCGCTTGGCTGCCCAAGCACCCAATACAAGATAAACAGGAGCGTAAAACAGCCCGTTGCGCGTATTGTCAAACAAAGCGAACATTCCATCATAGACTTGTGTAATTCCTTTATTGTCCACAATAAGTCCATAATAGCTCCCGCCAAGCAGCCCGAGGACATACAACAAGCCAGCCGCTGCAAGCAGCGCATTCATCGACATTCTCTTATACATGAAAAAGGTCATATATAACCCGACAAGCAAAGCCGGCAAATACCACAAATGATAAAAGGTGCCGTCAAATATAAGGTCCCTGATAAAGGAATACACGGTAAAATGAACGGTGAAATAACCAGTATATATGTTTAACGGAATATACAACAATATGGCAATCGCATATAGTATTCCAATTTTTTTCGAATAGCGAAACAGCTTTTTTTTATCCGCTGCGGGGTCGCCGGTCAGCTTGCGGAAGAAAAAGAATCCTGAGGTTATGAAAAACACAGGAACGGCTATACGCGTAAGGACACCGCTTATCAGAAAATCGGCATAGGGACTGTAGGTTTGCAGCGGGCCGGTATGATTGGCAACAACCAATATAGCAGCCAGAAATTTCAACCAATCCAGTCCGCTGAAATCCGGTTTGGAATTCATGGGTTCGTCCTCCTTATCCCTTATTCATCTATTGTTAGGATGTGGAATTGCATAGAGCGCTATTCAGCTTCCCTTGCCATGGACTGCAGTTTTTTCTTTGCACGATGCAGCTGCGACTTCACTGCGCTAACGGAAGTGTTCTGATAGGAAGCAAGCTGTTCATAGGTCATTCCATATTCATAGATAAGCAGTAGCGCATTCTGATGCTTTGGCTGCAAGGAGCAAAGCAATTGGCGGTCAATCTTCATCTCAATGGAGCGCTCCATCTCGTCTTCGGTAGCCCCGGCTAATAATTCAATATGTTCGTTGAAAATTTCCTGCCTTCTAAGTCTCTTTCGGTATAAGTCGATCGCTGTATTTCTGGAAATAACCTTGAGCCAGGCATCCTTCTTTGCTTTATCTTTGAAGGTATTGAAACGGCGGAAAACCTTGACGAAGGTTTCCTGAACCACATCCTGTGCCAGAAAATGGTCTCTTATTACCGAAAAAGCTGAATAATAGACTTGTTTATAGTACGTTTCATATAAAGTATTGAAAGTCTCGTCCACTGTCCTGTCTTTCATTATGACATCCTCCTATCCCTTCTTCCCCTTTAGAATAAGGAAAACTGTTTAAATCGAAATGGGGTTTAAAATTAAATTTTTATAAAACTTTTCATCAAGAAACGGCTTCTATGAATTGTCCGTCATCATGCTGAATGGAAAAAAGCAGCGCACGGGGTGGCTGCTTCTTGCTTCAATAATTGCTATTCGTTCAGATAGGTTGTTATCCGGTTCTGGATCAGCTTCGCCACTTCCTCCGCGGACTTCTGCCCGCCGAAGAAGGTCAGGCCCTCCTCGGAGACAATGGAAACCACTTTACCGTCAAGTACCGCGAAGTTATCCGCTGTATCTATGAGCTGCTTGAACTGGGTAAATTCTTCGTCCGATACCTGGACTGCTTTCCCGTCTGCCAGCTTGTATGTTCCGCTTTTGACTTGCTGCTGAATATCGTTTAATGTCTTCTCGTTAACCGATTTAAGAAGTGAAAATCCTTCCCGATCCTGCAGGGATTGCCCTTCTGCGGATAGCAGGAAGGCAATGAGCTTCCAAGCCTCCTCCTGGACCTGAGATTTGGCTTGTATCGCGAACTGGGACATGGGGATAATTCTCATTCCGCCTGATTGACCTTGGGCATGGGGCTTTTGCAGCAGCTTCGGACTTGAGAATAAGGCATGCGGACCATTGATCAAATCTGCGGGCGACTGCACGACAGTCGAGAAGAACATTTGCTTGCCGACTTCCGCCGGGCCCGCAGTCATGATTTTGTCATCGTACATTTTTTTTATTTGCTGCATCGTGTCCAGGAACACAGGAGAATCGAACATGGCCTTTTTCGCCGCGCTGTCAACGAATTCCGGGTAATGATCCACAACCATTTCCTGAAGGAGGACATCCGGCGGATAATCCGCGATCGCATAGCGGTTCGCGTTGCCGTTCTCCTGCTCCTTTTGAATAATCTGCTTCGCAATCTCTGTAAATTCATCCCAGGTCCAGTTCTTGTCGTCGACATTCGCGTTCTCCAGAACGCTCCCGTCGCCTACGAACGCCCGGAGGGAAAAACCCGAAGGGATGGCATATGTACCGCCATTCATCTTGATTGCATTCAAGATATTCATCTCCAAATCGCTCTTGTCAAGCGTCTTGTCTTGTTCCATGAGATCATCCATGTTCAGGAAAAGCTGTTTGCTCACGTATTCCTCGAAAGGCAGCCTGCTTATTTCGTAAATATCCGCGCCTTTTCCCGAAAGCAGCTCTGTATTCATCGTTTTTTGATATTTTTCATAATTGGCCGAGTCCACTTGCTCGCCTGCCTGCAGATAAGCCTTAATTTGCAAATCGATGTCCGGGTACTTCTCCTCAAACTTTTTCTCTAACGTCTCATAAAAGGGACTCGCTTGCTGGATAGACAACGTGACGACGGTTTTATCTTCTGTAGTCGCCGTCTTCTCATTGCCCGCTGTTTCGCCGCTGTCTCCGGAACTGCACGCGGTCGTTGTTATCGTCAATAGAATAAGTATGATGCACATCCACTTTCTCATTGTATGAATACCTCCTGTAATATGGTGCTTCATGCTTGACTACTGCAGACGGACACGGTTTCCGTCCTGCAGGGGCTCGCTGCTTTCCAGAATAATCCGGTCATCCTCATAGAGATTATCCGACTGAATCATCGTTTCCTTGCCATTCGTTTCACTGGACTGAATCTGGACCTTGCGGGCAACGAATACATTGCCCAGTGCGCCCCGCTGCTCTTCAATCTTATAAACAAAACTGCCGTCGCCTTCCCGGTGAACAGCTTCATTGGAAACGACAAGTCCTTGTTGACGGGAGGGCTTCCCGATTTTGATCTGCGCCTGTTCACCCCCTTTCAGCTTGGCATCAACGATCTTCACATGAAGAAGCTTCTGGTGGATCGTTAAGCTCTTGTCCGCTTCGGCACCGGACGAGTCCGCGGCCAGCGGCTCTGCATTCTTTATTTCCTCAATGATGCCATCGATCATGCGGCTCTGCTGCTCCTGTACGGAATGGACCTCGACCTTTAACTTCTCTCCGGCCGTAATTCCCAGACTGGTCAATAACGATGAATCCGCAGAAATATCCAATTGGTAGCCCTTGCTGTTGTTCGAGACAAGAATATCCGGTCCTGCCGTTGATGTTAATCCTTCTATGGCATTCACTTGCGTTATAATTCCGTCGAATGGAGCGGTGAGTTCCTGTTGACTTTCCAGATTCTCTCTAAGTGCGTTAATTTTGCGCTCCTGTGCCGCCAAATCCAGCTTAAGTGTTTCGATCTCGCGTCCGGCACTCCGGATCTTCACCGGGTCCCCGTCCTTGGCTGTTAAGATGAACTGATCCTGAACATTTTGCAGCCCGATTTTCTGCTTGTTTAAATTGGTTATTTCATCTTCCAATTCCCGTTCGGCAGATTTGCTGTCATAGGTAATCAGCTGCTGGCCTTTCTTCACATGATCCCCTGGTTTGACGAGAATCTCCTGGACTTTCCAGCCTGCGGGATTCAAGAGCCCGGCTTCAGCGAGCGGCCGCAGAATACCGCTGCCTTCGAGCGTAAATGCAATACTGCCATTGACCGGCTTCTCCGTTCTCACTTTCGGCAGAGTCAGCGATTGCAGCGTATTGCTGAAAAATGTAAAAAACATCAGCAGACCCAATAGAGCAATGGACATGACTTGAATCATCCGTTTGCGTCTGCGATCAGCCGCTTCTTTCTCCAGCTCCATTTCCCGTCTCCTTCCTGAAAGTTTTGCGCGAGACAAAACTATCATTTGATGCCGGACAATTGAATGCCCTCGATAAAATAGGTTTCCGCATACAGAAACAACAGCACCATCGGAGCCATATAGAGCACGGATGCGGCAAAAGCAATTCCCGGCTCGCCATTGAGTCTGGATAAATAGACGGAAAGCGGCTGCTTGAACGGATCGTCCAGAAATATAAGCGGCTGCTCCACCATATTCCAATAATCGACGAACAAGAGAACCACGAGCGCGGCAAGACCCGGTTTGACCATAGGGACGATGACCGTCCGGAATATCCGCAACTGGCCGGCACCGTCCATCTTGGCCGCTTCGATATAGGCATACGGAATATGCAGCATGAACTGGCGAAGCATAAACACGCCGAAGGCGGCGAAAATGCCGGGCAGGATTATGGCGTTTGAGCTGCCCAGCAATCCCAGCTTGTCAGCCATAATGTAATTCGGCACAAGTGTCACCTGGAACGGCATGAGCATCGTCAACAGATAGATCAGAAACAGCGTATCGCGGCCGCGAAATTTCAGCTTGGAGAGCGCATAGGCGGCAAGGGCCGCCACAAGGGTCTGCCCCGCAATGATCGGTACCACCAGCCACACCGAATTCCAGAACATCGCCAGATATCTGGGGCTGCTTATGAGTACCTTGCCGTACTGCTCCAGAGACACTTGATCCGGCAGCAATTTCAAATTTACAAAAGGAATAGCTTTTCCGGCAGCCGTCTCATTCATCTGCCCGATTGATCCATAGTCAATGTCAATTTCCTGTCCGGTCATGAGCGAATTGGTGAACGTAATCACAATGGGAAACAATAACAGGAGCGCTATGGAACCCATGACGAGCGTTAACGCACTTTTCTGCAATACTTTTGCAGCTGGCAATCGGACTTTCCTCCCTTCTATTCCATGAACTGCCGGTACCGGCGCTCGATTGCGAACAGGACCATGACGATCAGCAGGATGCAGCCGACCATCAAAGTCGCCGCCGCAGTCAGCTTCTGAATGTCCAGTGACATGAACATGTTGTTCATATAGTGCTGAAGCATGTATATACTGTCCTGCGGGTAATCCCCGGCGATCAAATACGTTTCACGGAATACTTTGAACGAGTTCATGATTGACATGATAATCACAAAGAACATCGTGGATGTCAGATAGACAAGCGTGATACTGCCAAACTGCCTTATACGGCCTGCCCCTTCAATTTGGGCGGTTTCGTAATAATCCTTCGGAATCTGCTGCAGTCCCGCCAGGAATAAAATCACGTTATAGCCAATGTTTTTCCATAAATAAACGGCTATGACGACATTTCGGGCCGCATCGGTCTTCATCCAATCCACGCGCTCAATTCCAAAATAGCTCAGCCAGGCGTTCAGGGAGCCGTTCCAGTCCAGCAGCATCTGCCAGACCAGAATGATCGAGGCGACCGGAACGACAAGCGGCAGCACATAGGCTGTCCGCAGCCATTTTCGCAGATATATATTTTGGTTGAGCAGCATCGCCAGCCCCAGCGACAGCGCAAGAATAAGCGGAACGCTGACCGCGCTAAAATAAAACGTATTGGATGCCGCCTTCCGGAAGGAATTGCTCGCCAGCAGCTCACGGTAATTATTCAATCCCGCATAATGACCGTCTACCGTACTGTCCATGAAAGAATAGAACACGCCCATAGCAAACGGAATCAGATAGAACAGCGCAAAGCCGACACCGCTCGGTGCGAGAAACAGCCATGCCGACATCGCATCCCTGCGAAGCCATCTCGCCATTTTGTTCATATTGAAATCATGCCAAAAACCCCACTTCATCATTTTCTTGTCCTCCTGCCCTTCATACGTTTAAGAATAGGGCAGACTGTTAAAGAAAGAAGTGGGGTAAAGGTTAAATTTTCATAAAATGGTTGGCATAGTAACTAATCGGTGATTTTAGTTGTATTGTGCTGCGGCAAACGGACTTCGAAGCAGGTACGGATTAAGCTGCTTTGAGCCGAAATGATGCCTTGATGCTGCGTGACGATATTCTTTGCAATGAACAAGCCAAGGCCTGTGCTTCCCTCATGGTGAGTCCGCGCTTCATCGCCGGTAAAAAACATATCGAAGATATGAGGCAGCTCTTGTGGAGGAATGGAATCACCATAATTAGCCACTTGAACCACTACATCCTCTGCCATAAGATTGCAATGAATATCGATAAATTGGCCATCCTTTCCATAACGGATGGCATTGGTCAGAAGATTCTCAAATACGCGCGCGAGCAGCTCCCCATCTCCCGAAACAGTCAAATGCGGAGTCACATTCAGTCGGGTGGTGAGATTATTTTTCTCAAAAACAGGGTATAATTCCTCATTTAATTGAATGATAAGCTCGCTCAGATCGATTGGCTTTTTATCAATGACCAGCTTGCCGTAATTCATTCGGGTGATTTCAAATAATTCGTCGATCAGTTTTTCCAAACGCTGGGACTTGTTAAAAGCAATGCTTGTGTAGTGTTTCATTTGCTCGGAAGTCAATTGATCATCCTGAAGAATGAAATCCAGATAACCTAGAACGGATGTCAGCGGCGTACGCAAATCATGAGCCAAATTCAAGACGAGCTGCTCCTTGCTATTTTCTGCAAAATCGCCTCTCTCCAGGGCCTGCTGCAATTTTTCGCTTGCCAGATTGATGTCCCGGGCTATATCCCCGAATTCATCTTTCGACGGAATATGGATACGATTGTTGAAATCTCCGCTAGCAAGCAGATTAATTCCGCTTGATATTTCGTGAAAATAGGCCGCATAGCGTTTGGTGAGTAGAAAGAAAAAATATATGGAGAGCGGAATAAATACGATCAGAAAAAAGTTTATATCTCCCATCTCTCTCATGAAGTACCGGACTTTAGTCAAGGGATTCTCGATTTTGGTCGTATAATAATAGAGCTGGAGCGCTTTATAGAGCGCATAAGTAATCGCAGCGGAAAGGATCATGCTTAACCCGAACAACTGGATCATTTTAAACCGGAAGCTTCGGATCATGTTAGCCATTGAATGTATATCCCACCCCCCAAACGGTTTTGATCAGTTTGTTTTTGTGCGTGTCCTCGCCAAGCTTTTTGCGCAGGGTACGAATATGTACCATGACTGTATTGCTGCCTTCATAGTAGGTTTCGCCCCACACCTGTTCAAAGATATTTTCCGAGCTGTAAACCTTCTTGGGGTAGCTGGCCAGCAGATACAAAATATCAAACTCTTTGGGAGTCAGTTCGACAGGCTTGCCATAGAGGGATACAGTGCGTTCCTCGGGATGGATGGTCAGCCCGCCCAGCTCCAAGACAACTTTATTCGATTGTGCTGCGTGATTGAACTGCGTGAACCGCCGGATCTGGGCATTCACACGGGCAACCAGTTCCATCGGATTGAACGGCTTGGTCACATAATCATCTGCTCCTCTTACCAGCCCCGCAATCTTATCGAGATCGCTCGCTTTGGCGCTTAAAAAAATAATGGGCAGATTGTGCTGCTCCCTAATTTGTCTCGTTACTTCATAACCATCCAGCTTAGGCATCATGATATCTAAAATAGCCAAGTCAATGGAATGCGATTGAATCGCGGTAATCGCTTCCTGTCCGTCAAATACTTTAATGCAGCGGTAACCTTCTTTTTCCAAATGCAGCTCAATCAGATCGGCGATCTCCGGCTCATCATCAGCTATCAGTATTGTGATCGACTTCATTCTTTCCACCTCTGTAAACATTAGTATGGCTATTATTGTAGCAGATTTATTCCTGGCGCGGCTTGCTTCCTATATGAATAGAGTCCTTTTGTGAAAACGCCTCAAGGGACTTCTGCTTGAAAAAAGCAAAAGTCCCCTTAAAGAATACAATGTTAGAGCCTTGAATTTCCGCGCGAGCTAAATGGGTCTATCTCCAGGCCGGATGACACTGGACGCAGCTGTTACAAGCTTAGCGCATAATTTGAAGGCCATGCAGCCAAGCAAGCCTCCGCTGGAATTGAGGATGAGATCATCGACGTCAAAGCTTCCAATAGCGAATAGGACCTGCGCGCTTTCCAGGCAAAGGCTTAAGCCTAGAGCAAGCAGGAACGCGCCTGTAAGCGAAAGCTTTTTGTTTGATAGTATGCCAAGAAAAACACCGAACGGCATGAATATGACGATATTCCCGACCAGGTTGATCAGATCGTGATCGGATAACACATAAATCGTCCGGGATATTTCATGAAATGGAATCAGATTGCCTTCATGCAATCTCCTGCTGATCAGATCAGGATTTTTCAGACTCATCTTGAGCTGCTGCCAGAGAAATGTCATGTCAACCACGCGAAACTTGAACAAGATGATTTTGAGTAATGCATACATATACACGGCAAGCAGTCCCAGTGTGAAAACATCGTTCAGCGTTCTCTTTTGTTTCATTTCCCATCCTCCCCTTCTCCCGGAATTTTGACCCCGTCAGGAATACAAGGTCACAATGACACCATCTATATTGTCGCCTGAAATCTCATAGCGCTCATTCGCCGGAATAGGAATGGTTGTGCTGCCGGAGACAGGATAGTAAGAAATTTGATAGCTTTGATGATCGATTGTCGTCGTGATAGTCTTCTGTTCTTTCAAGAAGTCCAAATATTCTTCCAGGACAAAATTTTTTTCCTTCATGATGGCGCTGTGCGGCAATCCAACATAGCGAAAATGCCAGGGCTCGTACAGAATGCCCGTGATTGCCGTTTTATCCTGCGGATAACGCAGGACAAAACCGTATTTCCATGCGTTTGCTTTCAACCACAATCCTTCAGGGGCCGAATTCATCTCCGCCTGCGTAGATCCGATATCAAGCGATAAACCCAGGTTATGTTCGCTGTAGCCTGCCGGAAGGGCATAGTCGGCACCCATTTGTTGATAGAGCTCTTCTTGTCTTTTTTCGTCCCGATAACCGCTGCTGATTAAAAAATGGTTAACCCCATCATTTTCGGCGAACTCCACCATGGTTGTAAATTTTTGCGCCAGGCTTGGCGACAGCTTAATGGTATTATCCAGCAAACCGAATCCGTTCAACAGTTCCTCATGCTGTGACAGATTGACCGCTTCGGCTGCTTCATCCCCGGACGGGACAGGATGGTCCTTATTGACAAGCAGCAAATTGCCTTTGTGAATCTGATCCTTTGCAACTTGAATGGTAAGCACATTCTTGACAGGAGTCGCCTCCGGAGCTTGATGGTCCTCTTCCGTTGACTTCTTGTCAATAACCTTCAGTTTGTGCTGGGCAAATCCAAAGTCCAGCAGCAAAAGTATAATAAGCCCAAAAATCCATTTCTTCATCATCCGTTTCCTCCTAACCCATCATCCACTTCAGGATAAAGAAAACTATTAAAAAAGAAATGGGGTTAAACTTAAAATTTTCATTAAACTTCTCGGCCGGCGGGGGTTCGGTCCCTGCATCACTTTCAATTTTTGCTATCTTATTACGGCTGTATTATCATAGGTTTGATGATTGCTTATAACTTACAGGAGGATGCAATAATCATGGGCAGAACCGCAACCGAAGTATACTGGGGAACTCTTGTACATCCTATTTTTCAAGACCGTCCGCTCTATCTGGCGGCGACGAGCCAGGGCTTATGCCTGATCACCCTGCCGAACGAATCATTCGATACACTAAGAGCATGGGTGGATAAAAAAATACCGGATGCTGTGCTGGTCGAAGATTCCGAACGGGTATCCGGGTACGTCCGCCAGCTGCAGGAATATCTCGAAGGGAGCCGGCAACAATTTACGCTCCCCTTCGACCTGCGCGGTACTGCATTCCAGGTCTCCGTCTGGCGGGCGTTAACCCAAATCCCTTACGGCCAAATCCGGAGCTATTCCGATATCGCCGAGACTGTCAGCAGTCCTAAAGCGGTTCGTGCGGTAGGTGCGGCGAATGGTGCCAATCCCATTCCCATCGTCATTCCATGCCATCGTGTCATCGGCAAAAATGCCGCGCTTACGGGTTTCAGGGGCGGCCTGCAGGTGAAAGAGGAATTGCTTCGGCTGGAGGGCTTTTATGACTATATCCACAAAGGACATGCACGCTTTCTCTTTTGACGGACAGGTTCGGGTGGGATGGCCGATGCAGGTCATGGTATGGAGAAGTCTTTTGGCTGCTGAATGGCTTGAGAGATTGCGGGCGTGTTACAATAAGTGGACGGATATTCAGATTTATTTCGAAGGTGGCTGCCGCTTTGCTCTATATGATTAAATTTCTGTACAGTTTTGTCCTTCCGCCCGGTTTATTTATTGTGGTCCTGCTGCTTCTCTGCTTCCGGATTTGGAAGCGGGACCGAAAGTCCGCAATCGTGCTGCTTTCCACTACACTTATATTGTATCTGCTTTCGACCGGCCTTGTTGGTGACGCCTTAATCCGTTCGCTGGAGAATCGTTATTCGCCTCCCGACCGGCTGCAAGGCGACGTTATTGTCGTACTCGGCGGAGGAGCGACAAGGGACACGCCGGATATCGACGGCCATGGGAACTTGTCCGGTTCGGCTGCCAACCGATTGCTGGCCGCGGCAAGACTGCATAATGAAACCGGACTTCCTATCATTTTCTCCGGTGGCCAGGTATTCAAGGACAGCGGCAATGAAGCGGATATCGCCAAACGCCAGCTCATCGGGCTAAACATACCTGCCAATCAAATCTCCATCGATAACCTTTCGTTAAATACCGAACAAAATGCCGCAAATGTCAAACTGATCCTGGATGAGCAGCATTTTGAGAATCCGGTTCTCGTTACCTCCGCTTTTCATATGGAAAGATCTGTCTTGAATTTCAAAAAATCCTCCATTGACGTCATCGCTTATCCTGTTGATTACTGGACCGCGCAGGAAGCGGCCATCTATGCGAATAAGCTGACGCCATCATCGGGAGGTCTCTCCAATACCGGCGTCGCATTAAAGGAATACCTGGGAATCGCTGCTTTAAGGTTCTGATCGTTGAGGCAAAATGAAAGAGAAATCCCCTTAAGCGATGCATGCCGTTGCTGTCAGCATGTCCTGCTCAAGGGGATTTTTTAGATTCATCGGGGCATTTAGAAAGCCATAGCCACAGCTCTGACGGGAGCTCCGCCGAAGCCCTGCAGCTTCAGAGGAAACGCGCATAAATACCAGCGTTCCTCGGTAAGAAGCTCCTCAGTCAGGTACAGCTCCTCAAGCGGCCAAATTTCATTTGACAACAATACCTCATGCGCAGGCCGCCCCTTACCTTCTCCCCAGCCTCCGATGCTGAGACCGTCAATACCGACTCCCTTGACGCCGCGAGATACGAGCCATTCGGCTCCCTCACCGCTAAGATAAGGCCACCGATGGTAATAATCTTCGTTATATCCACGCTTTAACCCCCAACCCGTGCAGAGAAGAACAATATCGCCTTCGCGGATGCGGTCGCTATAGAGCTCAAGATGACTGCTGCCGATTGGCGAATCGGCTTCAATGCCGAACAGGTTAATCGGTACCGCTTCACCCTGAAACTGTTCGACCGGAAACTGTTCAATCGTTTTTCCTTGCGGGTAGAAATGAAACGGTACATCAAGATGCGTGGCGGTATGTACATTCATATCCAGCCTTTCGGCTGTAAAGCCATCATTGGGACAAAGCGCTTCGTAATGGACCTCCACCATTCGGTAAGTCGGCCAGCCTGGACAGTTGTGATAGACTGGTTGGGATAAATCAACAACTTTCCTCGGGGTCGGCATTGGCATCTTTCAACCTCCTATTTGTACTTGAATATGATCAATATAAGCGCTTACAATACACAATAACAAGCTCAAAAAAATTATATCATACTACGAGAAATCCAACCGGAAAAAGAGAGCAATTGATAAAAAATGATCAATAGGTATTTTTGCTATGATATAAGAAACAGCCAATGGATATTCTGGCTTGGAATAATTCACAGCCATTGATCCTTGATGAAAGCTTTGTTCACGAAATTGAAAAGCTCAAAAACAGTTAACGGCAAGAACATATCCGTTGAGAGCGGAGTGAAAACCTGGCAGTTATTTTTACATCACGATCTTTTTGATGAACTGTGGTTATTCGTACATCCCGTAGTCGCTGCTCAAGGCGAAAGGCTGTTCGCGGATGCTGGAACAAGGTTCTCCCTGCACCTGAGCAGCACTAAAATATATAAGAATGGCGTTGTTGGGTTGCAGTACCAGAAGATATAAGGCTTTAAGAGCGGGGTCTGGCTGCCGCTCTTGACCGGTGAGGCACTTATAAACCGGCTATCCAATCGCATGCAGCGGAATGTTCACCATCGACATCGCCTGTTTCTTTTGTTCATCATTCACATGCGTGTAGATCATTGTCGTTTCAATGGATGAGTGTCCCAATAACTCTTTGACAACCCTGATATCGACCCCATTTCTAAGGAGCATCGTGGCAAAACTATGCCTTAATTTGTGGCATGAGAGTTTCATATCCGTCACTTTGGGATTCTTCTCTTTAAAGGCCGAGAAGGTTTGCCCCACAATTTTCTGGATCTGCCGTATGGAAAGCCTCTTCCCCTTTTGCGAAACAAAAAAAGCATCCTCCTTCGCGCTGTAAGGCGTGATTCTTTCCGCTTCTACCTCGATCAGATACGACAGCAAAACAGCAGGCACAGGGATTTCGTTCCATTTACGCCCTTTTCCGAATACTTCGATGGACTCCTTTCCTTTCTTGAAATCCTTGAGATTCAGCCGATGTACCTCGCCAACTCGAAGCCCGCAATAGCCCATCAGCAAAAAAATCGCAATATTCCTGCTTCGGTAACGCCCCCCAATATATTGGAGAGTCTCGACAAGCTCGTCTTCTTCGAGATACACGGGTTTCTTGTTTTTCTCCGTTTTTGATTTTTTCACCTCAAGAGCCGGATTGCGGTTAGCCATTTCGAAATCGATCAATGCCACATAAAAGGAGCGGATAGCCGATAATGTCCTGTTCCGTGTCCGGTCCCCGGTCGAATGCTGTTTGGCCACTAAAAATCCCACAACGTTCATTTTCCCCGCATCTTCTGCCGGAAGTCCTTCTAATGATTGAAGATAAGAATAGGCTTCTCTCAAATACTCTTTTTGCGTGGTATCCGTATAACCCGCCTGCTTCATCCATATAGAAAAACAATGAATCTGTTTCCCGTACATTTCTTCAAGCTCATAATCCCGCGGCAAATTTAATCCCCCTCTTAATCCCCCATGTAACCTCCGGTCCACAACATAAAGAATGTCCGCGGCGGCTTGTATATGTCTGTTTATTGGCTTCGATACATTCAAACACAGCATACTGTGTCCCCTCTTACGATTATAAAATCGTTTTAAACCGAAAGTGCGCCAAACATGTATTTTGCGCACTTATTATAGCATATATTTGTTCCCAAATGCGGTACAAAAAACATGGATTTGCCCTGAATCGTATGACCTCCGGATTATCACCGGCGTAAAACTTGACTAATAATTGTTTATAGTTATAATATAATGAACGGTCTGTCTTTTATGTGGCAACCAGCTTCAAACAGGAGGTGTTTACGATTAAAAAAGGTGAAAAATCAAAAAAACATATTATAGAACAATCCGCCATGTTGATGAACCAGCATGGATTTCTGGCTACTCCGCTTTCTGAAATTGTGGAAGCAACGGGAATGCAGAAAGGCGGAATCTATAACCACTTTAAAGACAAAGAGGAATTGGCTTTGCTTGCTTTTGATCAATGCTGCAGCGTGATTCAACAATATATAGAAGATGCGCTCCATTTGAAGACATCAGGGACGGACCGCATCATCGCCTTTATTGAAGCTTATAGTACATTTGGAGAGAACCCTACGATACCAGGGGGTTGTCCCATTATGAATGCAAGCATTGAAGCCGATGACGGACAATCCGTAAAACTGCTGGAAAGAGCGCAAGGCGCCATGCAGCATTTAATTCATTTCCTTAAGGATGAAATCACCGGCGGAATTGCGAACAAGGAATTCCGGGCTGATATAGACCCGCAAAAAACGGCAACTCTTATTATGAGTACTATTGAAGGCGGCATTCTTTTGAACAAATTATTTAACGACCGGTTTCATATTACAACGGTCCAAAATCATTTGAAGGATTATATAAAAAACGAGCTCAGCATAAATTGAAAATGGAGTTGCTGCAAATGATATATTACGATTCTACCCATGGACAGGTTTCCTGGAATGAAGAGCTTCAAGCAGTCGTCATGGAATGGAAAGGCTTTGCTCACGGCGAAGAGTTCCAAACGATTCTTATAAAGGGAATTGAATTATTGGAGCAGAAGAAAAGCGGCAAATTATTGATGGATTCCCGTAAAGGCTCCGCCATTAAAGCGGAGGATCAGGAGTGGGTCGCGCAGCAATTCGTGGCACGGGCTTATGGGGCTGGACTTCGATATCTCGCAATGCTTTTGCCTAAAAGCATGATTGCCAAGCTGAGTCTGGATCGAACAATAGATGGTCTGGGAGAGCTTCCGTATGAGCTTGTGAATTTCAGCGAGATGGAAGAAGCGGTTCAATGGCTGACCCAGCCGCATGCCAAATTTGTTTAGCATATCTATTCACCATTTCCCACTGCCCCATCGATATCCAATCGCCAGTTGTTACACTGCATGAAATTCCCTGGCGGGTATTCAAATTCGCACTGATGCATCAACGAAAAGCCGAGCTTCCGGCATACCGCGTTCGATGCCGGATTATTAACAGACGGGAACGCATGAATATACCTATGCTTATGTTCCTTGGCGGCACTGATAATGGCTTCTCTGACACCTGCCGTCGCTATACCTCTGCCTTGATAGGGCGGCAGAATGCTCCAGCCGATGTCATAGACGCTCTCTTCCTTCCACTTGCTGTCCCAGTACCCGACACTGCCGACAGCTTCAAGTTCTGGAAGCAAAACAATGCTGAACATCCGGCCTGTCCCTCGTCCGCCAATTTCAAGATACCGCTTGTGGCGAGAAAGGATCTGTTCGTCGGTTTCCGGACCTCCAAGATGTTCCATCATCTCCGGAGCATTAATAAGACGCAGCAAATCCAGATTGGAATCGGCCCAAGACTCTATCCGGACGAGTGATGGATTCATTTTCTCCGACATTTCTCTCACTCCTCTTATTTTGACTTCTGTTCCGGTCACATTCATGTCGCTCACCTATGTATTCAAGTTGTTACTTTTGCCTAATGATATCAAGAACATATGTTCCATGTCAATCAAGCCCCCTGATTTGGAGACTAATTATTTTGATTTCTTATTGCTTCAATTAAAAAAGGCACCGCATCGCTGCAAGCGCCCTTTCCTATTGCCACTTGTTTGAGTTTGTCATTCTTTATTAACCGCCAACGGCGTAGCGCAGCTGAACGACGCCATTGCCAAGCGGCTTGAAGTCCAGCAGCTCCACATCCTTGTACTGATAATGGTGTTGGTCTATCAAGAGGTTGAGCCCCTTTCCCTCAAGCACAGGCGCAAAATTGAATATGATCTCCCCAATAAGCCCTTGACCTAAAAATGCATTGTGCAGATCCGCGCCGCCCGCAAGGAGCGCAGTTTGGTAGCCCTTCTCCTGCAGGTAATCGAGTGCTTCCTGCGGGGACCCTACAACCTTGACACCGGGCAATTCATTCATGCTTGTTGAAACCACCACGATATCGATATCGGCAAAAGGACCGCCCCCTCCACCGCCGTTTCCACGCATGGCCTCGAACGTTCGGCGTCCGACGATGAAGTTGCCGGCAGCTATGGCTTGGGCCGCAAAATCGTCGAACGCTTCCTTTTTTGGCGGATGCTCGGCACTGGACTGGGCGTAGTTTCCATTGGCAGTCAATGCTGCCCAAAGAATTGTTTTCATAGTTAATTCCTCCCATTTTCATTCATAACATTGATAGTTTACAAAATTACACATTTATCAATTCCGGGGACGTTCTCTCAAGGACACTTCGAATCGAAGCCGCAACCCGATCCGGCCGGTCCTCCTGCACATAGTGCGAGGCATCAGTCAGGGATTCAGATATGTTCAATTTAAGAAATTTTTGCCATTTTGCCATTTCTTCAAGCGGAAAGCCGGCGCTGTCTTTCGTACCCCAGAGAATTTGTGCCGGTAAATCAGACAGCATTGACAGTCCCGATTCGATTTCCGCAAGCCACGACCGCGCTTTTCGTATCTGCCTTGGGAAAACCCATGTCGGCTTCCTTGATTCCGGAGTCGGAAACGGATCGGTATAGGCCTTTCTCAAGCTTTCCGTGATTTTTTCCGAATGGAAAATTCCGTGCGGAACAATCCTTTTGGCGAAGAAGTTCCGCCTTGTCTGCAGCCAGTATCCAATGGGCCATCCTCCCATCGCCAACGAGAAAATCTTCATCGCAGGCAGCGCCGCAGGCCAGGCCCAGGTATTCATGACAACGATGCCCCGCAGATTGTCCCGGTTCCGAACGGCATAATTCAATCCGATCGGTCCTCCCCAGTCCTGGACCACCAGAATCATATTTTTGAGATCCAAGAACCGGATTAATTCCATGACCGCATCGGAATGCTCCTGCGGCGTGAAGCCGTACCGCGAAGGCGCTTTGGACATACCCATTCCGGGGTAATCCGGAGCGATCAGGCGGCATTCTCTGCTGAGCTCCTTAATGACATTGCGATAGAGATAAGACCATGTAGGATTTCCGTGCAGGAGAAGAACTACCGGCCCTTGTCCTTCGTCAATATAATGAATGTGTCCGTCACGGTAAGGCAGCCAATGGTCCTTGAATGGGTATTCCGACGAATCCACTTCAAAAGGTCTTTTCATATGTATCGCCTCCAATCCCTGCTTGCTTCATTTTATTGAGGCTTCAATTTAATGTATCCCCCTGCAACAAGAGTAGTGGATTACGGAACATTTGAAAAGTAGTTACATTAAGGTGCAATAGTTTCACAAAATGAACGATAGAGAAACATTGACCAAGATGAACCAGCTGTCGCCGTTCTTAGGCGGTGCAGCAAGTTTCTTCCCTCAGACCTTATAGAAATGGATAAATGTGAAACTTATATATTCTATAAGGTTAAAAAAACCGCCAAATTGAATTGGCGGTTCCTCTATGTCTTACTATAATAAGACTTGCACAGACATTCATGTTTTCACTTCTTTCTTTTCTCTCCCCCATGGTATCTGAAAAAAATGCTGGAAGGCGTTTGAACGATAACTTTTTGCTCATCGGTCAGCAAATCCAGCAGCTCCTGCGGTCTTTCGAAAGCTCTCCACGAAATCATGGCAGGGGCATATTTATATAATACGGATCGGCGTTCATGCGAGCCCTGCCAAGGGAAGGTTCCATGAGTCAGCGCCTCCGTGAATATCAGTACATCCCCCGCTTTCTGCTCAATATGTACGGTGGCTCCGATATCCGAATAGTCCCTGTACGAGTCTGGCACGCGATAATTGGCTTTATGACTTCCGGGGATACAGCAGAATCCGCCGTCATCCGGTCCGATATCTGTCAAGGCGTAAGATACTACAGTCAGGCCGTTGAACATTTCTCCGTCTTTAAAAACATAAAACTGCCCCGGATCGTACGGGGCTCCTCCTCCGTGAAGTCCCAGAGGGGGATGGCCTTTCCGCTGGATAAGGGTATATTCGTGATCCAGCCGGTATTCCTGCTTCAGCAGCTCCGTTAGATATGGCATTATTTTGGGATCATCTATCAGATCGCGAAAATCGCTCTCTTCCCAGAGCATAAAGTTTTTCAGCCGCTCCTTACCCTGTTCCATATTCGCATCGATGGCGCTGTTTAACGAAGCAAGCTGCTCCTTGGTCAAAACATTCTTGACCACGATGTATCCCTGTACGTCAAATAAATATTTTTCTTTTTCATTCATCCTGATTCCCTCCGAATTCTTCTGATTTTTGGACATGCGCCTGGCTGCGTCCAATCAAAGAAAGGTATGAGCAGACGCAAGCAGCGTCTTACCCATACCAGATTTTATGCGTTTTCAATCGAAATAGACGGGCTTCCCGGTTTCTGCGGAAATATATACGGCTTCCAGGATGGCCGATACCACCATCGCCTCTTCCGGCTTAACAAGAGGCTCCGTATCATTTACGATACTGCTGATCCACTGCCTGGCTTCATACTCGAAATCAGTCAGTTTCTCTCCTCTGAAATGCTCCCTTACGTTCGGATCAACGTCTATGACATTTAAATATAAGCTGCCGTCCCTCTCGCCGTTAATACGCAGGCCGTCATTAAAATCAGCGCCGCCCTTGGTGCCGCATAAATACGAGCCGTCTGACTTGGCAATGTTCAGTGCCCAGCTGGTCTCAATCGCAACCACCGCGCCATTTTTGAATTTGACATAACCAAAGGCCGAATCCTCCACTTCAAACTGCTGCGGATCCCAGGAGCCCCATTCGTTGGCTGCGTTTTCTGTATCCTTTAATTTATGGAACACGCTTCCGACCACGCTCTGCGGTTCATAGTTGTTCATCAGCCAGAGGATAAGATCGAGCGAATGGGTTCCGATGTCGATCATTGGACCCCCGCCCTGTTTCTCCTTATCCAGAAAGACACCCCAGGTGGGAACGCCTCTGCGTCTGGTGGCAACCGCTTTGGCGTAATAGATTTCGCCCAGCTCATCGTTTTCAATCATTTTCTTGAGCAGCTGAGACCGCGCCTTGCTGCGGTTCTGATAGCCGACCGTCAGCTTTTTCCCGGTACGCAAATGAGCCTCGTACATCGCTTTCGCTTCGGCGCCGGTCTTCGCCATCGGTTTCTCGCACATGACATGCTTCCCCGCCTCCAGCGCATCGATTGAAATGACGGCATGCGAAATATTAGGCGTCAGCACATGGATCACTTCAATCTCTTTCATCGCGAGCAGCTCTTTGTAATCGGTAAACACCTTCGCTCCTGGAACGCCATACTTCTCCGCGCCTGCGCGGGCTCTTTCCTCGATCAGATCGCAGAACGCGACCATCTCCACATTGTCTACCTTGGCCAGGCTTGGCATATGCTTGCCATTAGCGATCATTCCGACTCCTATTATTCCTACTTTAACAGTCCGCATCCGATCAGATCCCTCCCGGCTGCTTGAATTCCACCGTTCTTTTCTCACTGTGCGCAATATAAGCCGTTTCCAGCAGTTCTGTCAGCTTCGTTCCATCCTCCAGCCCGAACGGCATCGGTTTATCGTGGAGAATCCCGTCCACCCACTGAATCAGCGGAAGCGGCTGCTCCGCTGGAAGCTTGCGGGGGGAAACCCACCCCTGCAGCGGAGAATCCGTATGCTTGGAGGCAAATCTGACATGATCACCGGAGATGATCAAGGTCCCTTCGGTACCGTACAGCTCGAATGCTGCCGGCGTCAGGTAGGTGACAAGACTTGTCTCCAGCAGCGCAACCGCATTATTCATAAATTCAACCGAGCATTGGGCATTATCTTCAACGGCGCGTCCTGTGAAATAATTAAACATGGAGGTGATGCGTTTCGGTCTGCCCAGAAGCCAGCTTGCCAGATACATCGGGTGGCAGCCGAGATCCATCATCGCTCCCCCGCCCGCCTGTTTCTCGTCGTACCAGTACTCGGGCAGCCAATTATTTAACGCGCCGTCGTGACCGTTGCGGATGCGCAGGAGTGTGACAGCGCCAAGCAGGCCATCGTCCACGAGCTGCTTGGCGAACAAATGATGCGGCCTTGTACGGGCGGGAAACGAGATACAGAACTTGACGCCCGCCCGCTGTACCGCGGCAGATATTTTATCGCACTCCGCAACGGTCAATGCCATCGATTTCTCCGTGAAGATATGCTTTCCCGCATGGGCGGCGGCAATCATCACTTCGGCATGCATGCTGGTAGGGGCATCGATGACGACGGCATCCACATCATCCCTCCGCAGCAGCGTATCCAGATCCGGCTCGAAATCAGCCCCCAGCTCCCCTGCCCAGGCACGTCCCCTGTCCTTGTTCTCATCCCATACCGACGTAATGGTGACGCTTCCATGAGACTGCAGATGTTTGGCGTAACCTTCGGCATGAACATGCCACTTGCTAATCATTGCGACATTAAGCATTTGTCATCCCTCCTTATCCGGACTATGAAACGGCAGTGCGGCGTATCCTCCGCCGAATGGCGCGTCAGGCCTTGTGTAATCCCCCATTAAGGCGCGGCGCATTGGCGTTGTTCTTGCCATGAATTCGCTGTTGTTCTCCATGCGGTCGGACGGCTTCACCCATGGCGGCGAATAGATGTAGTGCATGGTATAGCGGTCATAGTCCTCATTGTGCTCGTAGGTCCGGTGCCAGACAGCGTTATGAAACACAAGCACGGAACCGGCCGTCGCACAAATGACATGGCCGATCGGCGTATCCCCCTTCTGCTCGCGGATCGATGCGGGAAGCGGCACGGCGCTCCGGTGGCTGCCCGGAACCAGCTCCATATTTCCCATTCCCGGTTTGGTCTGATCGGTCAGCAGGTAAGAGGCTCTCAGCTGCAGCAGCGGAATCGGATGGCTTAACTGATTAAAGTTGTAGGCGCCCGATCCGTCCTGATGCCAGCCGCCCATGACGCCTCTCGCCGGCTGCCTCGTGTTCCAGCCGGATTGGACGATAAACTTGTCGCCGTATATGCCTCTGATCTTAGGCAGCACCGCCGCATGATCCATCAGTCCTTCGAGCGCCGGTTCCGTTTCATACCCGCGGCCGACCTGACCGAAGGCAGGCGTCCCGGCTGCTTTATGAACTCTCTCCGACGCCTCCAGGCATTGCCGGACCTCCTCCCTTGACAGCACATCGGGAATAATAAAATAGCCCCATGATTCAAATATAAATTTGTCATGATCCGTATAAGCCCCTGCGGACACAACCGGATTTAACATACCTCAGCCTCCTTTTCTCATTAGACGAAACGCGTAAGTTCTCAAGCAGCAAGCCGTTGTTCTACCTTTATTTTCTTCCTTTCTCCGCATCCTGGAAAGTGTAAATCCTTTAAACGGAGTACCACTCTTTTGCTAAGTCTATGCGTTGAATGGAATGTCATTACAGCTTCCATACCTTGGAGCGGTACTGGCTTGGCGTCATCCCATATTGATCTTTGAACACTCTCGTAAAA
Source organism: Paenibacillus sp. JT31N11 (assembly GCF_056269285.1). Taxonomy (NCBI): domain Bacteria; kingdom Bacillati; phylum Bacillota; class Bacilli; order Caryophanales; family Paenibacillaceae; genus Paenibacillus; species Paenibacillus sp. JT31N11. The sequence continues at coordinate 1,704,145 of NZ_JBWDNQ010000001.1, read as the reverse complement.
TAACGGTAGTTATTGTATCCGATTTGTTCCCCGATCTGGATAATCGTAAGCTTGGTCCGCTCGAGAAGTCCCTGCGCTTTCTCCATACGGAGGCGGACCATGTAGTCGATAAAATTTTCCCCCACTTCCTGTTTGAACCTCGTACTGAAATAGGAAGAGCTGATTCCGGCATAATTCGCTACCTGCTGCAGGGATATATCCCGGTTCATATTGACTTGAATGTATTCAATTCCTTTGAAAACGGGACCGCGCTCCGTCTTGTCCATCTGGATCTCGTCCATTACATAGTGAATCATGTCAGACATCTTTGTTTTCAAATCCTCCAGCGTCTCCGTTTCTTCGAACTGCTGCGGCAGACCGCTGAGCCATTCACTGCTTGCATTCATGGATTTCAGTTCCGTCAGCTGCTTCGTCACATTCACCAGCAGCTCGCCCGTCGCCCATATAACGCCTTCCGCCGCCCCTCTTTGCTTGTGCAAAGCAAACCAATCCTCAAGCACCGCAGCAGCGACTCCGATTTCATTCTGCTTCAAGGCAAGAGCAAGACGCTTCTCGTATTCGAAGGGATAATTGCACTCTTCATTCCAACCAGCTAGTTCTCCTAAGCCGGTAATCGATGATTTCCCTTTGAAAAACTTATGATTCAGCGCTTTTTCCGCCTCGCGGAAAGAACGGGGCAGCGCATCCGGATTATCCGCTTGCGCACTGCCCCCTACCGAAATCGTCAGCTCGAATACGTTCAGGTACTGCCGCAGCGCCTCCTGGAAACGCTGCCCGATAAGCAGAGTCCATTCATCTGCGGTTATGCCCATAGAGCTTAACGGGATGATAAAGATAAATCGGTTATCGAACAAGGCAGATGAGAACAGGCAGTGATATTCCCGGGCAATCTCATTCAGAATGTTCATCACCATAAATTTGCACAGCTTCTGGTCCCGTACGGGGTGGTCTAGCAGAAACCGGGCATATTCATCGATTTCGGCAAGGATCGTAATACATGGGAAGGAAGAAGAAGCGAGATCCAATAGACGAACGCATTCCCTGTCCGAATCCGGATCAAATTGCAGCAAGGTTTGCTGCAGGCAGTGCTGAATGACCGCGCGTTCATTCTCTTTCTTCATGCTGTCTGCCTGCATCAGCTGGCTGCGTCGCATATGCTTTTCATCCAGACTCACCTTCAAGCTTTCAAATTCCAGGCATAGCTGCTCTTTGGTAATCGGTTTCAATAAATAGACCGCAACGCCCAGCTTGATGGCTTGCTGCGCGTATTCGAATTCGCCATACCCGCTTGAGATGACTACTTCGGTATCGAATCCGGCGTCGCGGATCCGGCTGACAAGCTCCATGCCGTCCATCCGCGGCATCCGAATATCTGTCATGATGGCGTCAATACGGCCGTCGGACTGCAATTTTTCCCATGCAGCCAATCCGTCCTCCACAACATCGACACAATGGAATCCGAAGCTTTCCCAATCCACTACTTTCGATAACCACTTACGAGTCGACCATTCGTCTTCAACCAGAAGCAGCCTGTACATCTGAATCCTCCTTTAACAAGGGAAGATAGAGCCTTACTTCCGTACCTTTCCCCACTGTGGATGTAAGGCTAAGTCCATAGGCCTGACCGAAATACATTTGAATCCGATTGTTGATATTTTTCAAGCCGATGCCCGAATCGGCACCATGATAGGAAATCCCTGCGCGAATACGCAATAATTGCGCCTCCGGTATCCCCGACCCATTATCCGTTATGGTAATTTCAACATTCCTGTCAATGACGTTCCCTTTTACACGTATAACACCTCCTTTGCCTCTGCTGCCAAGTCCATGCCGGATAGCGTTTTCCAGAATCGGCTGCAAAATGATTTTCAAGGTGTACATCCCATACAGGCGGGGATCAATCTCCCAGACAACCTCGAAGCATTGTCCAAAACGTATGCGATGAATTTCCAAATAACATTCGGCATGATGGATTTCATCCCGCCAGGCGATCACCCGGTTTCCTTTGGAAACCGAAATGCGAAATAAATCCGATAAAATGATGACCATGCGCACGGCAGTATCGCCTTCATCCAGCTCAATCTCATTTTTAATGGAGTCTAAAGTGTTATACAGAAAGTGGGGATTAATTTGCGTTTGCAAAAAATTCAATTCCAGTTCTTTAATTTTCAGCTTCTTCACGAAGTTTTCCTGGATTTGCTGGTCCAGCTGGCTGAGCATCATGTCAAAGCTTGTACTGATTACCCCGATTTCATCATTGCGCCGTTCCACGCTTTGCCTGTAGGTCACGCCTTTTCCTACGAGCAGCACCCTTTGATGTAACAGCCGCAGCCTCAGGGTGAGTCTTTGCGTAAAGAGGAAAGATAGCACAGTGAAGACAACCATGCTTATCCCGCCAACCATGAGCAGTATATTCCGCAGCTGAATGGCACTCCCGTTCAGCGAGCTTTGCGGCACGAGCAGAAAGCTGGTCAGCTGGTTCTCACCGACGCTCTTGTACCATAAGGAATAGTTCTTCTTATCGAGCGTCACCGCCAGCTCATTCCCTGCGTCCCCTCCGCTTCGGGTCAGACGGACGATCTCCTGCGGAGCCGGTTGGCCCATATAGGCCTCCGACGAGGAATGGTACATATATGTTCCTTGATTGCCTAGAATAAATACCTGATCCGGCGCATTTCCCGACCTTGCGTCCGCAGGTGTGGGAATGATGGAGGATAATTCAATAACCATCCGCAAATAACCAAGCTTTTGAAAGGATTTCAATGAGTAAATAGGCTTGATTAAAGCATAATTGTATTTCCCGTTCTTCTCGTCGTATTGCAGCATCCACACGTCGGAATCCTGCAAATAGCCGGCATCGACGGAGTCGAACAAGGATTGAATGGGCAGCCAGTATAAGCCGTCCGAGAGCTTTCCCGATTTAAGCGAGAAGAATTGGATCGACGAAATGTCGGAGGCGCGATAGGCGAAAATATATCGGATCGTTGTCTTGATTTCCTTGTTCATCATAAAAATGCCCTTTTGGACATAGGCATCTGGGTCCTCGAAAGCATTCTGCACGACCTCGGACAAGGTTAATTGATCCGCAATGCTCTCATAAAACTTCAGATTAAAGCTTACGGTCGTATTCAGCTGCTCCAATACCTTTCGGTAGGAATCCCCCACCTGTTTGTCCACCAGCTGATTGGCCTGGTTAAAGAAGACATAGCTGACTACCGTAATCGGGATCACGATGGTAACCAGACAAACGACCATCAGCTTATGATGAAATTTCATGTACATTCACCTGCACAATTCTTAGTAGGAGCATAACCTATCAATTCGATTCTCTGCCCGGTTCCCCTTCCAATAACGGATAAAAAAGAAGGAACAGCGGGAGCCGGATCATCCCGCCCCGCCATTCCGTCAACTGTCAGCCTGCTGTGTTATAGGCCCTGAATTTAATGGTCCCTGCTGCCACAGCATCATTCATCGCTTTCTCTATCTCATGAATGCCGGCTGCCTCCAATTGTTTTCTAGCCGCGTCGACAATACTGCGCGCTTCTTCTTCTGTCTTCGCATAGAAGGCTTGCTTGTTGACGTCCGCCAATTTATCGGCGATCGGCTTGATCTGTTCCCACTGCTGCTGCGATTGGGCAAATACCCCCGGGTCGTAGCCTTCTGCCAGCTCAACCCCGTTGGGACGCAAGGTCTTGGTGATTTCCTCCACCAGTTTCGTTCTTGGATCCACCTGATAGCCAAACTCTCCGCCAAGCTGGGAAAACATTCTTTTCGCTCCGGAGACATTGGCATACCCTGCATTGATCCCTTCATTGACAAGGGCATTGACCGGGTCCTCCTGCATCTTCGTGACCCATTCCGGCTTCGCGACAGGCTTGCCGTCCACCAAATCATAATGCACGCCTTCAACGCCGTAGTGTGTCAGCAGATAACCTTCGTCGGACATCAGGAAATCGAGAACCCGGGCAGCGGCATCGGGGTTTTTCGACTTCTTCGTAATCGCCACTACATCCGAGCCCTGCGATATCAATTGAGCTTTATACGGATCGCCGTTAATATCATTCAACGGTCCAAGCGTTTCCAGCTCCGCTTCCGGATGTGCATTGACAAAGCTGCGGGTTGCATCGTAAATGGCATAATAATGGGCGGACAGCACCCCATAGCGGCCCTGCGCCACCTTCTCCTGGGCAAGCGCATCGGACTGCACGAAGGCTTCCGGATCGATCAGACCGTCTTGAAGCAGCTTCTGCATATACAGAATATAATCCATTTGGCCCTGCGTCATGAAGGTGTACTGCGCTTTGCCCTCACTGTCGAAGGAGAAGCCGCCGGAGCTGCTGTAGAACATTTTATTAATGATATCAAGCGCCCATCCGCCGTGAAATGCGCCCATCGGGATGACAGATTGACCGTTCGACGTCAAGTTGGCATCCTTGATCGCTTTAAGATAGTTGTAGAGGTCGTCAGGCGTGTGAACAGACTGGGGATCAATATCGATTTGAGCGGCAATATCCTTGCGGACGTATTGGCCATACAGCCAGTCTCTCAGGTCCTCGGGCTTTGCAGCCATTTGGGAGTACAGCATATATGATTTTCCGTCGAAATTAGCAGGATCGAAATATCGGGCCCACATATGCGGAGGAACATTCTTTTCTTCGACTGTCGCGGCCAGGTTCGGGTACTTCTGCAGATACGGCGTCAGATCGACCAGTTGATTTTCCTTCGCAGCCTTGAGGATGGCTTCCATTTCCCCTCCGCCCGCCCAGGCAGGTCCCGTATAAATATCAGGCAAGTCCTGTGTTGCGAAGATCGTATTTACCTTCTCTATTTCGTTTTGCGTGACCTCGATGATTTTCAGCGTTACACCGGTCTTTTCTTTAATCACCTTCGCAACCGGATTGTTCTCCTCATCCTCGGGGGCTGTGTTCCCGCCGTTCCAATTGGTCAGCAGCGTCAGCGTGACATCTTCGAATTGATTTCCGTCATCCGGTGCGTTTTGATTCTCGCTTGCGGTAGAATTCGGCGGTGAATTTGTTGTGTTGTTCGTTGATGAATTGTTTGTACAGGCCGTCGAAGCAGCCAATAGCAGAGCAATCGCGAGCAGAGAGAAGCTTTTTCCGCGCTTCTTTTGTCCCTTCATCTTCTTTCCTCCTTCATCAACTGGAAATCTATGATAAAGCTCCCGGGTTAGGAGCGGTTACCCCTTGATCGATCCGAGCATCGCTCCCTTGACGAAATGCTTCTGGAAAAAGGGATAAATACATAAGATCGGCAGCGTTGCGGTTACGAGAATCGCCATCCGCAGCGATTCGGGAGTCGTTCTCAGCAGCTGCATGCTCATTTCTGTCGTACCGCCGCCAGAGTTGGTATTATTGCGGGTCGCATTGAGGAACGCCTCCGATTGCGTCAATAGATTCTGAAGCAGCGTCTGTACGGGAATCAGGTCTTTATTCGAGACAAAATAGGAGCCGGTGAACCAGTCATTCCAATGGAAAACACCGATAAATATCGAAACGACGGCAAGCACCGGTCCAGATAAGGGGACGATAATGCGCAGAAAAATCCGCAAATCCCCATAGCCGTCAATTTTGGCCGATTCTATCATTTCCTCGGGCAGCTGCTCCAGAAAAGTCCGCATAATGATAATGTGAAAAAAGTTGAACAGAAAAGGCAGGATGTACACCCAGAATGTATTGAACAGCCCCAATTTCTGCAGAACGATGAACAATGGGATAAAACCGGCGTTGAAGATGGTCGGAATAAAGATGAAAAAGGTGAAAAAGTTTCTTCCCGGGAGCTTCCCCCTGGACAGGGCGTATGCAGCCAGCATACATAAGCTGACATGCAGCAGGGTGCCAATGACTGTTCGAAGCAGCGTGATTTTATAGGCGTTCAGAAGCGCCGTATCCTTGAAAATTTCCCGGTAGTTCTCCAGGGTGAACTTCCTCGGCCAGAAATGAATGCCCCCCTGCATGGCGTCAATCCCTTCATTCAGCGAATAGGCCGCTATATATATGAACGGGTAGAGCGTACAGAAAGCAAACAAGCCAAGGAAGAAATAATTGAGCAGCGTAAACCATGACCATCTGATAACCATAAACAGCCCCCTCTAGAACAACGATGTTTCACTTACTTTTTTGCCGATCCGGTTTACCGTCAGAATGAGAATGAAGGCGATGATGCTTTGGAACAACCCGACTGCCGTCGCATAGCTGAGCCGTCCCTCGCGGAGCCCCGCCTGGATCACATACGTATCGAGCACGGTGCCGACCGCGGCAGTCGCGGGATTGCTCATCAGAAGCAGCTGCTCGTAGCCAGCCGTCATGAGCGTTCCGCATTCGAGGATAAACAAAATAATCGTAATGCTGCGAATCCCCGGCAGCGTTACATGCCACATCTGCCTGAACCGGCTTGCGCCGTCAATTTTGGCTGCTTCATACTGCTGCTGATCGATTCCCGCAATCGCCGCCAGATAAATAATCGAATTCCATCCGATCGATTTCCAGATATAAGAGGAAATGATCAGCGGGTAGAACCAATCCACGTTTCCCATAAAGAAGACAGGCTGGCTCCCGATCGAAGTGATCCATTCATTAACAGGACCACCGCTTGGCGTAAGCAGACGCTGCATCAGCGTAACGACAACAACCCATGAAATAAAATGAGGCAAATAGAAGATCGTCTGCACATAACGCTTGAACCACTGCTTGCGGACCTCATTGATCAGAACCGCAAGAATAATGGGAGCCGGAAATCCGATGATCACCTTCAATAAACTGATCACAACCGTGTTGCGGATAATATCCGCTGCCTGGTAATAATCGAAAAACTGTTCGAAGTATTTCAAACCGGCCCATGGGCTCCCAAGAATGCCGTCCGCGTAGTTGAACTCCTTGAACGCAAGCACCAGTCCAAATAACGGCGTATAGGAAAAAATAATGAACCAAACCAAAACGGGCAATAAAAACAAGTAAAATATGCGATGCTCCCAGATCCTCTTCCGTAAATAGGGCCAGTTTATCGAGTTAGCCGTGTGCGGCTGAGCTTCTCCCGGGACAGGCTTCATCTTATCGGCTCCCCTCCATTTGAGTATTCATTTTAGAATGTAAAGGCTTACATAAGATGATACGCCTCCTAAGACCCTTAGGAGAAGTCTAATTATTTTCAGTCAGGTACCATTATTTTCCGTTTATCAGATTATAATTGCTGGCTTCATTTGCCAAACCTCGAACCGGGGCACCGTTAGTCCGCTGCTTGCAGAGACCGTCAACCCGTCGCTGTCAGCCAAGGACGGATAAACGCGCGAGGTAAGACAAGCTTCATCCCCCGCAAATACTTCAATGACGGAATGGTCGACAAATAATCTCACGTCCAGGCGCCCGTTTTCCAGCTCGGGAAGCTTGCCTGTGATGCAGGATCTATGCGTTCCGGGAAACAGGCTTGATCGCGTCCGGTCGATCATGATAGACATTGCCGAAGGATCAATCACGATCCGGGTCTCTTCTTCTCCGCCGCTTGAACGCAAAACTGAAATCACGACAGGCTCCGTCACATTCGCCAAATCAAGCTCGGCATATGCCTCATAGGCTCGGGAACGAATCCCGGTGTCATAGGGCTCTGCATGTAAAGCCAACTCATGAAAGACCGAATGATCTCCACGCAGCGCGCTTAGCTCCGGAACGGGGGACATCGCAATTTTCCCATTGTCCTTCAGACGTACCACCCGCGGCAAGGCAAGCGCTCCTGCCCAATCCAGCTGCAAGGGGAAGTCTTCTCCTCTTGAGCCTTCGGGCATCCACCCAAGCAGGATTCTTCTTCCGGCAAGATCGGTGAAGCCGGTTGAGGCATAGAACCCTTCCCATCCGCCATGGTCTGCGTAACCGGTCGCATTTGGCTGCAGCTGCAGCTGCTCATTCACCGTGCCGGTAACATAGCGCACTTCGCCGGACGGGGAGTAGAAAAGAACATACCGGTTATCGAATTTGAATACATGCGGGCATTCCCAAATGGACTCGTCCCCTCTATGAAAGAAACCCGTAAATTCCCAGTCGTGCAGGTCGCTTGAGCGGTACAAGGCAGCACAGCCCTTCCCTTCATGAACACCGCCAAGCACCATCCGCCATCCGTCTGAGTCCCGCCACACATAGGGGTCACGCCACTCTTCGATCTTTACGTCCCCATGAATTATTCCCGCGAGCACGGGATTATTCCGGGATTTCTCCCAGGTTATCAAATCGCCGCTGCCGTGTGCCGTCCATTGTTCGGCTCCGGTTGTGGCATTACGCTCTCCGGTGCCGATGCTGGTGTAGAACAGCGTGACTTTCCCTTCTTCAACAACCGAGCACCCCGAATAGCAATGATATTCGCCGCGATCTATGGAGGGGGAAAGCGCCACGGGGAGGTATTCCCAGTTCACCAGATCCCTGCTCTTGGCATGCCCCCAATGGATGTTTCCCCACTCGGGCTTATCCGGATTATGCTGGTAGAACAGATGGTATTCCCCGTTGTGATGAAAAGGCCCGTTAGGGTCGTTCATCCAGTTCAATTTCGATGTAAAATGAAAGACCGGCCTATAAATATCCATGATATTGCCTCCTTTAAATGTGGCGGAACAATAAAATGATCATAGTATCATTTGCCAAGTATCCCTTTTCATTATGACTATTTTCTGAGCAAAATCACAGCATCAATTCCCAGGCAGGTCTGCATCAAGAAAAAACTGTTGCTGAAAGAATCTCTTTCATAAAAACCAAGCCACAAAAACAAGCACAAATCAAAAACTGCTGACAATAAAAGATGTAAGCCGGGAGACAAGCGTTCCAGCCACAACAATTCGGTATTGGGTTACTACACTAATTAAGGGCATTAAATAATTAATTAATGGCATTAAACAACAATTGAATTTTTGCATTAGAGCCCAGATAAGCAGTATTCTGCGCTTTATCAAAGCTGCATCCAGGTGGAAAACGGGCTGCTTTGATAATCAGATCCAGTAGTCCAACGTGATAAATATCCAGTGACACTTGAACAGATGACGAATTAAAAACACCACGAACATAAGAGTCCGTGGTGTGTGGGTTACTTCCGGGCCGCCATTATTGTTGCTGCATTTCTTCCAGCATGCGTTTCCGGGCAATTCGGGGATCGAGCTCAGGGATCAGGCAGTACGTTTCGTACAACTCATGCAACGTTATTTGATCGGGATTCTGACCTAATTCCGCCACGTCTGTTAACGCGTGACTGCTGCAGATTCGGATGTGCTACAATAACCATTGTTTTCAAACATTTACTGCTCTTATCCCAAGGACAAGTCAGTATAAGATCGGAAATCATATAAGTTTAGCTGGTCGGCGATCCATCCTTAATCTCAGCCTCTATGGTCTGCTTCATTACCTCAGCTCCGCGGTCTATACGCGCCCGGACTTCTGTAGCCCGCTCATCCGGCAAATAGTCGGTAATCCAGACAAGCCGGGTATGGCTGCTGCTTTCTGCAAAAGCCTGGAACGAAGCGTGATGATGCTTAAGCGGCATAGGTCCCTCGATTACTGCGTACGCCAGCCGACATGCTTCATCATCCACGGAAACGATGAGCTCGCGCACGACAGCCCCATTCGCAAAAGTAAGAATTCTGTTATCGCCATCCAGTTGTGTATCGACGGTGTAGCCAGGCACGAATCGCCGATGCACCGCGCCGACATCGCGTACCGCATCCCACACTTGCTCGAGTTTGGCCTCAATCATGATATCCTTCCGAATTGTCCCCATTTGCTTCACTCTCCTTATAATCATCTTATTTTTTGATTGATATCCAAGTCAATATAAAACCAAAAAAAAATTATTGGGGCTTAAATAACGAAACGGCCGAAACCACCACTTGATCCAAAACCTTCTCTAACTGCTCTCTCCGGGCCGCTGCCGCAGTCCCTTGCGCGGTAAGCTCCTGCTGCACCTGATCCAAATAACTCATCCCTTGAGATACAGACCCCCAAAACTGCACAGCCATCAGACTGGCGTCACCCTGCTGAATCGTGCCCTGCTCGATACCCTTATCAATGGCAAGAGTCATTGGATGCATGAAGTTTTTTATCCACTCGAATGGAGAAACTTCTCCTGGCGTGTACAAATGATGCACATCCAGACTGATACGCATGTAAAACCGTTGAGATACTGGATTCTCCAAAACCCGTTCGCAAACAATCTGCGCATAGTTCCTGAACAGCTCAAATGTAGAGCCCTCTTGCTCAAAGTAGGTCTTCGTAAACTGCCTGGACTCCTCCATCATGTATTCATACAGCTCGCGGAACAAAGCCTTTTTATTCATGAAATAATAGTAAACCAGACCATGCGCAAGTCCTGCTTGATCCGCTATATCCCCCATCTCTGACGCCAAGTAGCCTTTATCGACATAAACGCGGATAGCCGCCTGCAAAATTTCTTGTTTACGCTGCTTGCGGATGGCTTCATTCTGCTCTCTGGTACGTGGAGACATGTTATTATCCACCTTTTTCTTTGACTCTGATAGTAGTCAAAATTATAGAGAGCAGAATCTGTATTGTCAACCGATACCTGGACACTGCTCTATATTGCAACAACGTATCGGGACTTTCCCTCAACCGTAATACTTTTGGGGCACCCTTCTTCGCGACTTTAAACGAGTCTATAATATGTGACTAATCATTATGTCTAGCTGTTGAATATATGCCCTGCATTCTGCAGCACCAGTTTCGCCTTTACCAGGAAATGATCTTTGATCAATATGTAATCCGTGTTATAGGTTGAAATCGCAAAAATGCTTATCTCATTTTCCGCCAAGGGACGGGCCAACGAAGATAAGATACCCGTTAATCCGAAATCCAGCACTCCTTCTACCATGATGCATTTCCAATTATGCTCGATATCTGTCGGAGCGTCATGGGGGATATTGGAGGCAGGACATACAATAGAAAGCTCGTCATTTGTGCGTGTTATAGATAACAGTTCGCCGCTGCTTGCCCATGACGGAACCTCTTCTGTCGGAGGCAGTTTCACAATAGAAAAAAGAGTGTCCAGTATGGTCAGATTCATATTCCTTCTCCTCCTCCTTGCGTAAATTCAAGCTTATTCTATTTCGGATTATACTAGGCCCGACTCCCGGTCCGCAACTCACAATTAAAAAAGAGACTGACCTTACGGTACATGGCCCGGGTCAGTCTCCAGTCACACTGGTCTTATTGGGTTAAGGTGGCGCGAAGCTCCGTCGTCTTCTTGTTCCATGCTTCCGTTTCCGGAATAATATCGTTGATGTCGCGTTCGCCAAAAATAATTTCGTTCAAAATATTGTTCCAGTTGTATTCGCTCCATCCCGGAACGGTAGCGCCTGGCTGGATGACGGCGTTTTTCTGGGCGATTTTCACGGCTTCGATATTCTTATCCTGCCAGATAGGCGCTTGATCGTAATAAGCGGTCAGCTCGGGGTCGGCCACGGATGCGTTTGCTCCCTGATCGATCTTCCACTTCTGCGCTTCCATCGTGAATTGAAAGCTCAGCCATAGGAACGCTTCTTCCTTATGCTTCGAACCGGCCAGCAGCGAGAGCGGCCCGTAAATCGAATAACCAGGTTGACTGACTTCGCCGCGCGGGAACGGCAGTACATCCCAGTTGAACTTGGCGTTCTTTTTCAAATCCGGCAGCACCCAGTCTCCACCGATCGCGAAGCCGGTTTTGCCGTTAATAAATTCCCTCGTTACGTTGCCCGATGCGGTTGCGGCCGCGTCGCTTTGCATTGATCCATCCTTCGTAACGAACTCCTGGAGCCACTTCACATCATTCATCACGTCAGGCGTAGCCATCACGCTTTGCGTGAAATCCTCGTTCATATATTGCAGATTGGCCGCGTGGCCGTCCGCGATCGCTTTCGTGCTGAGCAGGCGCATCTGGATCTCGGGCTGCGTCGTGACGCCGTATTCGCCTGCGTCGGGATCTGTCAGCTTCTTGGCAATCTCGCGGAAGTCGTCATACGTCCAATCGTTCGGCGGCATATCCACCCCATGCTTGGCGAGCAGATCCTTATTTACCAGAACCCACATCGGCACATCGACCATCGGCACGGCCAGCTTCTTGTTGTTGAACGTCATGGTATCGAAAAAGCCCTGGGGCAGCGAAGCTTCCTGGAAAATCGGACTGCTGTCAATATACGGGGTCAAATCCTCAACCAGGCCATTCTGCTCGAATGTAATCAAATCCGCATCGATCTCCGTCACGTCCGCAGGCGTGCCCGCAGCTTCTTGCGCAGCGATGATTTCCATAATCGACTGTCCGTTGACCGGAACCTGCTCGATCGTGATCCACGGATATTTTTTATGGAACAGCTCGTACAATTCATTGTAAGTGCCGTCCTTCCAGGAAATGAACTTAATGGTGACGGGATCATGTTCCTCCGCCACGGCCGGCTCGTTATCCGCCCCGGTTGCGCTGTTTGTGCCGCTTGCGTTGTCAGGAGCCGCAGCATTGCCGTTCCCGCCGCTATTTCCCCCGGAGCAAGCCGTTATAATGATGGATAATATCAGGACGATACTGAGTATCCCTGCCGATTTGCGTTTGTTCTTCATTTCTTACATCCTCCCCAAAATGGTTTCGCTTGCATTCATCTTCAAACGAAAAGCCCAAGCCGGTTGACGGCCCTCATCATTTCATGTTGTTCGGGCATCACTCCCCTCGTTTGGATTCTCCTTGTATGCCTTCTATTCCACGATCCCGGTTCGTTCAATACCGGTAACGAACCAGCGCTGCAGGAACATGAAGATAATTATAGGCGGCAAAATGATCAGGAACGCCGCGGCCATTTTGGTTCCTTCCGTGACCGGATTATTGGTGCCGTTGGTGTTGCCCAGCAGCGAAGGATTCAGTACGTCCTCCAGATTGTCCAGGCGGATCGACAAAGGCGTGAATCCCTTCGCAAGAAACATCGACGGCTCGTAGTACATGTTCCAGTACCAGATGAATGAGAACAGAAACACGACGAGACAAGCGGACCCGGCCAGCGGCAGCATAATGCGGAAGAACAGGCGGAACGTCGACGCCCCGTCCAGCTTCGCGGCTTCCTCAAGACTCAGCGGCTGTGCCCGGAAGAACTGCCGGAAGATCAGGATGAATAGCGCACCCTTGAGGCCCTGCCCGAAGATCGCCGGAACAAGAAATACGAAGATCGAGTTGAGCAGACCGAGCTTGCTGAAAATGACGTACAGCGGAATGATGATAACCTGCGGCGGAATAAGAAAGGTCAGGATGACGAGCGCCGTAAAAAGTCCCTTGAACGGCACAGCCAGCCGCGCGAGTGCATAGCCGGTCATAGCGCAGATCAATACCTGCGCCAGCGAGCAGGACAGAGCGATCAAGGCTGTGTTTCTCAGCGCTTCTGGATACTGCAGGCCCTCCAGAGCCTTGGTAAGATTCTCCCAGGTCACCTGGCGCGGAATCCATTTGACGGTTGGATCGAGCAAGTCGCTGGTGTTTTTGAACATGGTGCTCACCATATAGAGAAGCGGCTGCAGATACAGATAAGCGACGATGGAGAGCAGGAAGAAGATGATCAGCTTGGCAAGCAGGCCGTCCGACAGATTTCGTCCCATGACCAGCATTTTGACCTTCTGGGTTTTGCGGTTCCAGACCAGCAGGCGCGTTTGTTTTCTCGCTTTCTCGATCCACAGTCCGGTATTATTCATAAGTTAGCCCTCCTCGTTTTCATGCTCCGGGCGAACAGCCACAGGACGATCGCGATCAGGACGAAGATGAACCCGAAATAGATCCAGGCCAGCGCGCTGGCATAACCGTAGCCGGTATCGATCTTGAACATGTTGTCCTTGATATGCTTGAGGACCGGATTCAGCGGAAATGTGAACAGGTCGATGATCGTGTACAGGACGTTCAGGCTGATGAACGGTACGCAGGCCGGCAGTGTAATCTTCCAGAAGCTGTCCCAGGGGGATGCTCCGTCAATCCGGACCGCCTCATAAATAGATGGCGAAATGGTCTGAAAGCCTGCGATAAAGATAAGAATTTGCACGCCTGAATACCAGAGGATCAGAAACACCCGGCTCAGAACGTCCATGACGGTCTTGGCAAACTCGGCGCCGATGTACTGCTGAACGAGCGGCTCCAGGTTGTATTGGTCGAGGAACGGGATTTCTCCCGCCCCTTGCGCGAACAGCTCGGACAGCACCTGGCCGGTCGCGAAGATAACGGGCAGGAAGAACAGCGCGCGGTACAGGAACCGCCCGGGAAATTTCTGGTTCAGCAGCACGGAGATCAGCAGCGCGAATATGACGATGATCGGAACCATCAGCAGCGTCTGCTGGAAGTAGGTAATCAGTTCAATCGGGAAGACATTATCCTTCAGGAAGGCGTCCCGGTAATTTTGCATGCCAAGCCAGTCATATTTGAACCCGCCGGGAACGACGGCGACTTTGTGAAAAGACATGAACAGCGACCAGCCGATCGGAATGGCGACAAACAGGCAGAAGCCGATGATCCACGGAAGCATGAACAGCAATCCCGTACCGTAAAGCTTCAAGTGATAGAGACGCGCATCCCTCTTGTTCGCTTTTACCTCGCTCATGCGCCTCCTCCCTTCTCGACCTCGAACGTTTTGGTTCCGTAATCGACGATTACTTGGGTTCCGTCTTCGTATGTTGTTGCGAACCGGCTCGCGGACAGCTTCTCATGACGGACGATCTTCTGCGCGAACACGCTGGCGAGCGAATCGAATTTGACGTACTCTTCGACGATCCGGCTCTCCCATTTGGCGAAGCTGCTGCTGTAGAGAAAATCCGCATCCGTGTTCTTCAGCTTGCGGGAATCGTCATGCGTGATGAAGAACGAGGGAACGGCCCCGTATTCGATCGCCTTCAGAAACTCCGTCTCCGCATCGTCCCGCAGATTGCCCTCCTCGAACGAGTACGGCACATAGCCGTGCAGCACGATCGGGTAGAACGGGACGGTTTCGTCGATCATGAAATCATAGCTGGAATCGTAGGGAAAATAATCGATGTAATCCGTTTGTCCGATCGTATACGCATTGCCCCGTGTGACGCCGGCCGAGCCGAGCGTCTTCCTGGTATAAGCCAGAAGACCGTCGTATACGTTCTTCGTGAACTCTCGCGTCAAGATCCCCGAAGGCTCATAATCGTTGAACACGATCTCGCCAAGCCCGTTGTAATGAATGCCGGATACACCGATTTTCTTCAGCTTGTCGATCGTGCTCACGGCATTTGCGACGGTCAGAACCGGCTTGCCCAAGTACCAGCCTTCATCGATGAATGCGGTACCGTCGATGGCCCGAACGGCGTAGTTCTTGCCAGATGTCGATGAGTGCTCATCGTACCAGACGAAGTCGTCCTGGAAGAAGACGTCGGTTCCCTCCCCCTTCATCTTCGACACGAATGCCTGAGCGGCGGACTCTCCGCCAAGCGCCGGTTCGACCGGAAAGCGCTTCTCCATGTTATAGTCGCCCTGGTTCTGCCAGCCGTAGAAAATGACTTTGGAATTCGCTACTCCCTTGCTGCGTAATCTGTCGACGATGTCCGACGCCTGGGGGAAAGTAGTCGCAGCCACATACTGCACCTGGCTGAAGGCGATCTGATAATTGCCGCCCATGATCTTCAAATACAGCGGAATGTGATCGACCGGCTTCAGCGTTTCCTTCAATCGGCCGGTTTCTGTCAGATAGTCGCGGTATGCGTTGGCCATGCCGGTGTAATCGGCGTCTTCCCCGCCCAGAAACCGGTATTCCAATTCGCGGTCCCGGTTGAGCAGCTGCTTCTGGACCGCTTTGGCGGGAGCGGCGAGCCGGCTCATCTGATACAGATATTCCTCGCGGTAGATCTGGCTGGAATAGATGTTGAAGAAGGACGATTTCAATCCGGGCGCCATGGCGGCTATATTGGCCGAATCGTCTCCTTCGGTCAGGACGGCGAGGAACGCGTGATCGCCCTTTTTCAGACCGAATACCGGATAAGCAATATCTTCCCGCCGTTCCCCGGCCCGGGTCCAATTGGCCGTATTCGTAATTTCCGATCCGTAAACCTCATGAATATAGCCTCTGGAGATATCTGCATGGTCGGTATCGAAACGGATGAGCCCTCCGGGGCCGTCGGGTACGAACAGATAGCCATCCTCATTCACCTCCGCCGCGCCAAAATATGGGAGCAGGTCGAGGGAGAAGACGGCGTACTCCCCGTCCTCCCGAATGCCGTCCGCCGGTACGCGCACTTTTAGCCCTTTGTCCGTCAATTCGTATTGAATGGCGAATCCAAGCTGCTTCTCCGGAAATGAGTAGGCGATTTGAAGTCCGGCACCGGTTCTGGTCATCACGGCTTGCTTGCCGGGGCTTTCTCCATTGAGCACTTCCCTGATCGTCTGATCCACCCCGCTTGTCTTGACATAGGTCAGGATGAATGTCGATTTGAGATTGGAGAGCAGCTGGCCCTTGACGGTTTCCTTGGTCAACTGCTGTCCGGTGGGATTGCTGGTCCATCGATAGCCGGTCCGGTTGTCGACCACGGCGATTTGCGTATTGTCCGGACGGACGTACAGCTCGTACTTGTCATTCTCCATTGCCAGTGCGAATCCGTCTGCCCCGACTGCCGGCTTCCACGCTTCTCCGTCGTACAGCGGTGCATGAACCGGCTCCGGCACGTCGATACCCGCGTCTGCAAATGTCTCCTCCGGGGACGGCCCTCCGCCGCGGGCCGGAATGACGATCAGCAGCAGCACAGCGGCAGCAAGCACGATCACGGATATCAGCTTTACCCGAAGGGATTGCCGCTTGATAACGTTATTGATAGAAACTCACCTCTTTGTAGAGCTGATAGAAGAAATCGTACAGGTTGAAGGACAGACCGAACACGATGAAGCCGAACAGCCAGATCGTGCCGATTGTAAATACGGTGACAGCCGTATTTTTGAGCGTTTCCAGGAAATCGAAATTATGAATGACCTGGGTCATGACGATGAACATCACCCCAAGCCACAGCACCATCGCCGAGTTCAGGGAGCCGATAATTACTTTCTCATCCAGCGTAACGATATTGGACAGAATCACGATTGGAATGGAGAAGAACAAGTAAGGCGCGAGCGCATAAGTGCTGCCTTGAATGACCTCCCTGAACCTCCCTTCTCCGTCCTTGACGCTGCATACGAGATAATTGGCGATAATCCAGGTCAGCCATGGAAGCACGAACAGGCCCAGCTCATTGCGCAGGTTGATCTCCATCAGATCGACGGGGTGGAACAGGAAGCCGGTCCCATAGATCGTCGCCAGCTTGACCCCGAATACCGCGACCAGAAGGAGGATGATAATCCACGGCGCGACACGCGCCTCCTTCAGCCGGTAGAAGCCCTGATAGGGATGAATCATGACATAACCGAAGTTCCGCAGATCGGCAAGCGGTCTGCTCCAGGCAGGAGGAAGCGGATGGCTGCGCATGAGCCTGCGGATTCCTTTCATGCCAAAATGGATCAACAGTCCCAGCCCGACCAGGCATAGGAACAGGACGACGAAGTGTTCCTGAAGCCATTCCAGCCGGATTTGCCAGAACGCTTTGGAATAACCGTCCGTATCGAATGCCGTCTTCATGAACTTCAGCGCTTCGCCGTCATTATTCTCATGCAGGTAAACCTTGCCGAGCCCCTGGAACGTGCCGTTGTACATATCATTACGGGCGTAGACCCGGTCCCAGTAAGGCTTGCTCTCTTCATATTTGCCATCCGTGTAGAGCACGAGCGCCTGGAGGACGTCGCTGCCGAATTCGGTGCGGACGTATTTGTGCACGGTCTTGGTCAGGCTGTCGGATATCCAAATTCCATTATGCGAATCGACGCCGATGCCTGTCGGATAACCGAGGACGCCGTACTGCTGCGTCTCCTTGTCGACGAGCCCGAACGCAAACAGCGCATTGCCGCTGCGGTCGTACAGATTGATGCGCTCCGAATCCAGATCGACATTGTACAGAAACCCGTCCTTGTCGACCGCCATATCCACAATGCCGTGGCCGTTCTCCAGTGTTTTGTTCTTGAAGGCGTCCACGCCCCCGGCATTCAGCTTGCGGATCGCTCCCTGGCCGAAGCCGGCCGCTGTTGACGTATAGATGAAGCCGTCGTCATCCAGCGAAATATTCGTAATCGGTCGGGGCAGGCTGGCCGTCTCCTTCGCCAGCTGCTCCTTGTTGAGAATCAGCTTCTTCAGCCAGTTAAGCAGCGTCTGCTGCGCCTTGTTGGCGCCGAAATAGCCCATGAACTCTCCATCGCTGTTCAGACGGACGAGACCTTGATAGGAGGAATTCAGCGCGATGTACATCACGCCGCGGCGGTCGACGACGAGCTTGTTCGGCACGAAGTGCTCGGAGCCCAGCAGAGCCGAATCCGGCTTCTTGTATTCGCGTTCGAACGCGCCGTTCGAATTGAACACCGCAATTCGCTGATTGCCGGCATCCGCCACATAAACAAGGCCCTCCGGGGTGACGAATACACCCTCGGGCGAGCTGAGCTGCCCGATCCCTTCCTCATCTCCAATCGTCCTCTCCAGCGAACCGTCATTGTTCAGCACGATGACCTGGCCCAGCTCCTTGTCGGCCACATACACCTTATCGTCCGCTGCCACATGCAGATCGACTGGCTCACCGAAGCGGGCGGAATAGGCATCGGCCGGCGTATAAATCGGCTGGATCCGGAACCACGAGGACTGGTTGCTGTCGAAGTAGCTGGTTATATAGGGAAGCCGGGCATACATGGTATCAGGCACGGCGAGCAAGGCCGTCGCTGCCACAAGCAGGCAAGCAATCCATTTCTTCATCGCTTCAGACTTCCTTTGCTGATGAAATTACTTGATTCCGGAATGAACCATCGTCTCCAGCACTCTCCGCTGGAAGAGCAGGAATATGAGCAGGTTCGGAATAAACATAAGCAGACCGGCAGCGGCGGCCATATTTTGACCGGCCACATTATTCTGGAGTCCGCTGAGCAGGCTGTTGACATAGAAAGCCAGCGTCCTCATCGCCTCTTTTTGCATGAACAAGGTCGATGTCTCCACATCTCCCCACACGCCCTGGAACGTGAAGATCGAGATGGTGGCGATGGCGGGCACGCAGAGCGGCAGCACGATCCGGATGAAAATGCCGAAGTGGCTGGCCCCGTCAATCTTGGCTGCCTCCACCAGATCGTTCGGAATCTGCGAGACGAAGCCGACCAGCATGAACACCGCGACCGGCGAAGCCAGAGCAGGCAGAACATGACCGAAATACGTATTGTTCAGCCCGATTCCATTGATGATGAGATATCGCGGAATTGCTACCGTCTCCGGCGCGAACATCAGCGACAGCGTAATGAGAGCCATGATCAGATGTTTGAAATGAAACTGGTATTTGGCGAGCACATACGCCGCCATTGTGCTGACGACGATGACGCTGATCAGCGTCAATGCCGCCACGACCATACTGTTGAACAGATAACGGGTAAACGGAACCGTCGCATTCGATGCGTGAAGAAACAGCGATTCGAAATTGCGAAACGTCGGATTCTGCACGAAAAACCGCGGCGGAAACAGAAAGAGCTCATTCTGCGGCTTGAAGGCATGGTTCAGGATAAAAATGATCGGCAGCGACATAAAGGCCGCAAGCGCGGTAAAGACGGTGACAAGAGTGATCTGAAACGGCGTCGTTCTGCGAAGTCTTCGAATCATCGTTTTATAGTTCCTCCTTCGATCCGAACAGCCGGTAAGCGAATCTCATGGCAAAATAGCTGACGATCAGCAGCATGACCGAAATAGACGAAGCATAGCCGAGCTGGAATCGAATGAATGCGTAATCGTCGATATGGTTGATGATGAGATGTCCCGCGTACTGGGGGGTGATCGCCATTCCCGTCAGCTGCGTGGAGATGCTGCCCGCTTTGAGCGTCGAGACGATCGTCATGACGGCGCTGAACAGCAGCTGCGGCTTCATGGAAGGAATGGTGATATAGAACACTTCCTGAAGCCGGTTCGAGATGCCATCGATGCGGCCCGCTTCGTACAGCTCCCGGTTTACCGTCTGCAGCCCGGCCAGCATCGCGAGAAAGCCGACGCTGAAGCTTACCCATAAGGAAACGACGATCATGATGATCATCAGGTACTTGGGATCCTGAAGCCAGACGATCGGCGCCTCGATCCACCCCATTTCAAGCAGAAACTGGTTGACGTAGCCGACGCGGTCGCCGCTGAAGGCGGCGATCCACACGACAGACAATGCCACGGCTCCGGCCATCGAAGGCGCGTAGAAGGCCAGCGTGTAGTAGTCCCTGATTTTGATCGGCAGCTGATGGATCAGCCAGGCGAACAGAAAGGCCAGCACATAACCGCCAGGACCGACGATCAGGGCAAACAAGAAGGTGTTCGGAAGCGCTTTGGTCAGGAAGATAATGTCCTGCGTAACTAGCCCGATGTAATTGTCGAAGCCGATGAAATGCAGCGATCCGAAGCCGTCATAGGAAGTGAAGCCGAGCGTCGCGGCCATCGCCACCGGAATAACGATGAACACGATGAAGCAGATCAGGAACGGAGCAAGGAACAGGTAGCAAAAGGCGTCGCGCCGGATGTCCATCCAGAAACGGTTCAAATTCAGCTTAATCGCCGAGGACCGCTGTGCCTTCATGCCGGGAGAAAGCTCTGTCTTCATGAGTCCGGTTCCTCCCATTCGTAAGGTTCGTGGATTTGCGGGACCTGCAGGTCCCTTCCGTTTATGCCGAAATCCTTCTGCCTGCTGTCCATTTCGCGCTGCAGCGACAGCTGCGCCTGCTCCAGGGACTCCACGGCGGGCATGCCGTCAAATACCGTGCGGTTCCAGGCGAATTCCATTTCCCTGCCAAGGAAGTAGTACCCCGGAACGTTAGGCATATTCTTAGCCCAGCGGGCTTGCTCCCGCAGCGCTTTCAAATCCTCGCCTGGCCAGTTCAGCGATTGCATCGCTTCGACATTCGCCGTGTTCCAGCGGAATTCGAGGCCGTAGAACGATTCAATGTCATTCGCGTACCGGGCCTGCACCTCGCCCGATGTCCACCATTTCAGAAATTCCCAGGCTGCGTCCTTCTGCGTGCTCTTCTTCATAATCATGGCGGCAGACACCCCTTGCGGCGACCATCTGGCAACCTCGCCATCCGCTTGTCTGATGCCCGGAAGGGGAGCGATTTTCCAATGGCCTGTAATCTCCGGAGCGGCTACGAGCAGCTGCACATACGTATTAAAATCCGAGACTCCGATCGGAATATCTCCATCGCGGAAATGCTGGAAGAAGGCCGGAATGTCGATCGGTAAATTGTATTTCGTGAACAGTTCCGTCCACATTTTGAATGCCTTCTGGCCGGCATCGCTCATCAAATCGGTCCTAAGCCCATTCGCAGCGTAGGGCTCGGCGCCGTTCTCGAAGAAGAGCGTCGAGAAATCGCCTTTCGGAAAATTCATCGTCATCCCGTTCTCCTGCAGCGTCGGCAGGATATCGAAGACATCATCCCACGTATCGGGAACCTTCAGGTGCAGATTCTCCAGAATGTCCGAGCGGTAGAACAGGATCTGGAAGTTCTGAACCTCGGGAACCCCGTACGTTCCGCCGTTATACGTGAGCGCGCGGCTGACTCCGGGGATGAACCGCTTGTTCACCTCTTCAAACCCCGGATACTTCGACAAGTCCTCCACCGCATCCCGCATCGCATAGTCGGCCGGTGTCGCTTCGCCGATTCCCAAGGCGACGTCAGGCACGTCCCCGGCAGCATTTCCCAGAATAAGCATGTTCGGATTCGGCATCAGGTTAATATTGACCTGGATGCCCGTCTTCGGCGTGAAATCCTGGTTGACCATCTCCTGCAGCAGATCGACGTAATCGCGTCCCCGCTGCACCCATACTGTCAATGCCCCGTCTTCATTGCTGCTGCTCAGATCGTAATCCATGTAGAAGGAACGGGCGAAGTCCGTTAGCGTGTAAGGAATTCTCGACAGTGTAGTCGGCACCTTCAGTCCGGTTCTGGTATCCGGCGTGCGCAGAACAAGATAATCAAGCAGCAGCGGCTGCTGGGTCAGCGTGGACATCCAATTGCCGATATTGCTCTGGATGGTCGCGAAATCGTTGATCTTGTTCGGGATTTCATTCACGTCCGCCAGCATCTTGTCCAGAAGGTCAACCGAGCCTTTGATCGCTTCCGACAAGTCGGAATTTCTGCCGTTCAAGCCGTTGATATATTCGCGGATATCGGATAACCGCTGGATGAACGCTTGTATTTTCGCGGCTGCATCAGGGTCGAATTTGACCATATCCCAGGTCCGTGTGGAATCCATATTGGCATCAAATGCCGATTTGCTGTAGTTACCGGTAATGAGCCGGATATGCTGATCGAAAGCCGCAATTTGCGACAGTGTGTCCTTCAGAGCCAATGTAATCGGCTGCAGCTCCGACGAATCCGCGATCATCCGGATCGTATGGGTTCCTTGTTCGAGATAAAACCGGAAAGGCTTGCCCTGCGAGTCTGCCAGCGTTGTAATTGCGAATTCCTTGTTGAAATCGAGGCCGAAGTGAAGCATTTCCTTGAATGGCGTCCTGCCGTCGATCTCGATCG
Source organism: Paenibacillus sp. JT31N11 (assembly GCF_056269285.1). Lineage (NCBI taxonomy): Bacteria > Bacillati > Bacillota > Bacilli > Caryophanales > Paenibacillaceae > Paenibacillus > Paenibacillus sp. JT31N11. The sequence goes on along the minus strand of NZ_JBWDNQ010000001.1, from coordinate 1,681,534 downwards.
TGCGATAAGCCTTGAAGCCGGGACGATAATTCTGAACATTTTTCAAATCAATCTCATAATAGCCGTCAGCCGGCACTGTCATCTCCCATTCGACCCACTCGCCAGGCACACGCCATCTCTGCCCGCCGAGCACATTGTAGGTGATCCGGCCTTTCGGATCCGGCGAAATATAAGGCTCTGACCAATGGTCCGTCTGGATCGTCAAGCCGGATTTCCGTTCGAACTGCTCAGCTTCGCTCAAGCCGTACCAGTTCTCCTGTGCGGCGGGGACCGGATGCGCCATTTCGTATTCCGCATAGGACGGGAGCGGCGTCTGAGCCTGGAACGTGATTGCGCGCAGCGCAATCGGTTCCCTCTCGCCAACCAGCCTCAGGGTGTGTTCCCCCTGCTCGAGCCGGTACAGGAGCGGTCTTGAGGATGCGGTATAATCCGACACGGCTTTGTTTGTCCATCCGATCAATTCAGTCTGCTGCGGGCGGATCTGCATGCCGGCCTCATTGCGGTCGTAAGGATACTTGGCGTCCTTCCAGTTTCGCTCCAGCTCGATGTGCTCCGATTCGAGAAAAGGAAAACGTCCGTCGATCTGTACCCCGCGGACTGCGGATGTATTGCCTCCGGCAAGCGGTTTGTAATCCAGATGAAGCTCGTACCATCCTGCCGTTGGGGCGTTGAACCTCCACTCCACCCAGCCTTCCGCACCGTTCCAATTCAGTATGGCGCCATCCGGCCCGTTCTCCGCTGCGAGCTTCGTTTCTGCAGCTGCAAGGGTATAAGCTGCCGGGTCAATCGCAATCGGCTGCAAGTCCAATGCTTCGGCGGGATGATTCATCATCTCCTTGACATAGGGCAGCTCCGCGCCGGCATCCTTGAACGCCATCAATTGGGAAGCGCTTACATTCGAAGCGTAGCTAACCGATTTCTTGCCCGAGAACCAGTGATACCCGCCGAATGCGATTGCCGCAACCAACAGCAGCCGGATGGCGATCCGGGTAAATCCCGGGATGCGGAAGATGCGTAAACCTCCGGATTGCCTCATCCCTCATCTCCTCCGGCCGCGAGGGAAATACCCGTATTTTCGTCGAAGAAGTGAACCTTGTTCATGTTAAAGCCGACAAGGAGCTTATCGCCCGGCCTGTATATGATCTCGGGGTCCGTGCGTGCAATGATCCTGGTTTCCCCGATCAAAGCATACACATAGGAATCCGCGCCTGTTGCTTCCATCATCTGCACGGTGGCAGGTACGAAGTCCCTGTCCTCTTCCCCATTCCCGTCACCGGAAAGCTCCGCCTTCAGGAAGGCGTTCTCCGGACGCACCCCGAGCACGACATTCTGTCCGGACCTCAGCCTGCCCCCGAAATCGGCATTGAACGTATCGGGGAGCAGCAGCTTCATCCGCTTGTTGGAGAAATAGAGCCGTCCCTCTTCGCGCAGCATCGTGCCGTCAATGAAGTTCATTTGCGGCGATCCGATGAAGCCGGCGACGAACAAGTTGGCCGGTTCGCTGTAAAGCTGCCTGGGCGGCGCAACCTGCTGGATAATCCCATCCTTCATGACGACGATCCGTGTACCCATCGTCATCGCCTCCACCTGGTCGTGGGTGACATAGACCATCGTCCGCTTGAGGTCGTTCTGCAGCTTGATGATTTCAGCGCGCGTCTGGGCTCTAAGCTTGGCATCCAGATTGGAGAGCGGCTCGTCCATCAGGAATACCTGCGGCTCCCGGGCGATCGCGCGGCCCAGCGCAACCCGCTGCTTTTGGCCGCCGGACAGCTGGCTTGGCTTGCGCTCCAGCAGATGCGATATCTCCAATATTTTGGCCACCCGGTTTACCCGCAGCTCAATTTCGTATTTCGCCGTTTTGCGCAGCTTCAGTCCAAGCGCGATATTCTCGAATACCGTCAGATTGGGGTACAAAGCGTAATTCTGAAACACCATCGCGATATCCCTGTCCTTGGGGGAAACATAATTAACGTATTTCCCGTCGATGTACAGCTCCCCGCTGCTGATTTCCTCGAGGCCTGCCAGCATGCGGAGCGTCGTCGATTTGCCGCAGCCTGAAGGCCCGACCAGCACGAGGAACTCCCCTTCCTCGATGGACAGGTGAAAATCGTTGACAGCCGGGCGTGATTCGCCTTTGTATCGCTTGAATACATGATGAAATGCAATACTGCCCACTTAAATTCACCTCTCTCCTATACTATTCTGCGGCTTGCCTGCATTCATGTTACCGTAACGGCGCACAGACAAGAATGAGTGAAACTTGGCTTTTGCAGTCTGAAATTGTCCTCTTCTTTAGAAGATCTGTTTGCAGGAAGAAACTTGCTGCACCTTCTTCTGGCGCTCAGGCATGTTTCTTCCTGAGAGTATAAGAAAGGTTTGGACTGAATTTAACTTAATACGGCAAAAAACCGTCCGGATCGGACGGTATGGATGCAAGGACAAGGCCGAGCATGAAAAAAGAAGGTTCTCGCATTTAAGCAACAGGTTCCGTTTGAAGGTATAATTGCTTAAATGAAAAAGACAAACCCGTATTGAATGGGTTTGTCCTTATTATTTCCGTTTTTCCATACAGAACCCTTTACGATAAGCTGCAGCTTTTGAAATTCCCCCCCTCGCTCATGTCAGGTTAATAGAGTGATCTATTAAAGCAGAAACTCTAATTGATAATCTCTTGGATCGTTTTCATAAAATTTCTTATTTATTTCTGCCGACTCTTTACAGCCAAGCGCAAAATAAAACGCAACGGTTTCCTCGGCAGAACCAGCACAAATAAATAGTTTATCTGCCTGCCACTCTCTCGCTATTTCTGCCACTATCAAGAATAACTTCTTACCAATTCCTTTATTTCTATGCTCTAATGAAATAAATAATTGGTCCAATAAAACGTATTTAAAATTTTCACCAAAGAACTCACGATTTATTGCTGCGAAACCTATTAATTTGCCGTTTTCATCAAAAGCACCAACGGCAACGCCTTCACTTAAAATAGTTGCTCTCAAGCGATTATAATGGTCATCGTAACCATTAGCCCAATCAGAATCTTGATAATTAATTTCGACTAACTGGCGTTTTCCATTCACTTCTCTCCATGCTTTTTTTATATATTGTGATGGATTCATATCATTGATTCGTTCACACTCTTCAATCACTATTTTTCTATACGTTACATTCAACCTATTGTTCCTCCAAAATGTTATTTCCCTATTACTTGATTAGTAGCGTTCTTAATCTCTATCCTGACACTCCCATTCGTAAATTCCGTTCATCCCTTGTTATCCAGATAAAATCCCTTCACGAGCTCGTCCATCACCCGATTCGTACGGGCCGCCGACTCCCCGGTGCTGGCGCAAACGCCCAATCCGAGCAAATCGTTAACCACCGTTTGAATAAGCGGCTGCTGGATGTGCTGCGGGGAATCGAACGGAAACTCCTCCGTTCCGCTTGCCGTGTCGAGCCGAATCGGCTCATGGCCGAATGTGGAGAAGCTCAGTCTGCCCTTCGAGCCGACAATCTCATTGCGATCCTCCCGTGCAAAAGCGGAAAAACACCAGATGCCCGTCCCGTGCACACCGTTCTCAAACCGGTATGTACCTGTGACGATATCCTCGATACCGGCAAACTTCCCCTGCTGATTGGATGCAATCCCCCTCGCTTCAGCGATGGGACCCAGCAAAAAATCAAGGATATCAAGCGTATGACTGGCCAAATCGAAAAAAAGCCCGCCGCCCGAAAGCTCCGGCTGCAGCCGCCATGGAAGCTCGCCGCCTTCCGTTTGCGGGGCGGGCTGGTATTGCACCGTTGCCGCATAACGAACGTCGCCGATCGCGCCTGCTTCCAGCAGCTCCTTGACTTTAAGAAAGCGCGGCAGCGACCGCCGGTAAAAAGCCACATACAGCGGCACCTGCGCTTCTCGGCAAGCCGCAATCATCGCGCTGCACTCGCTGGCGTTCAGCGCCATCGGCTTCTCCACATAAACCGGCTTGCCCGCCTTTGCCGCCGCGAGCGTGTACTCCAGATGCGAGCCGGGAGGCGTCGCGATATACACCGCATCGACCTCCGGATCGTCAATTAATTCCTGCGTATTCGTATACCAGCGAGGCACGCCATGCCTTCGGGCGTAGTCTTCCGCGAGCCCGGCATTTCGCCGCATGACAGCGACGAGCTCCGATCTTCCGGCTTTCTGGAAGCCAGGACCGCTCTTGATTTCTGTGACATTGCCGCATCCAATAATGCCAAAGCGTATCGTTTTCATGATAGCTGACACTCCCCGTTTCAAATTAAAATCGCTGCTCTATATTGTACCACGGTTAAAAGATTAAGCGCATACATATTCGGTTTCCTCCCATACTGTTAATAGGGCCAGAAACAGACCTCTTTTTCCATAATGTTATAAAGGTAATAGCAATCTTTTTTTGCTATGCTTGTAACTTGGAGGAGATGAATGTGAAGAGATTGGCCGTTACTATTCTGGCACTTATTATTGCCTTTTCTTGGAATGTGCGGGCTGAAGCCGCCCAAGCAGTCTTTACTGATATAAATAAGAGTTTCGCAAAAAACGATATCCTTTCCCTTTACAATAAACAAGTTATTAACGGAACAGGCGCCGGATTATTTGAGCCCTCCAAAACGGTCACCCGGGCAGAGTTCGTAAAGATGCTCGCAGGCGTGTTAGGCTTGGAGCAAGTACATAATTCGATCCCCGGCTTTGATGACGTCAAGAAATCGGCCTGGTTCTACGGATGGGTGTATGCTGCGAATAATCTAGGCCTCATTATTGGAAAGAGTGAAAAAAAGTTTGCTCCAAATGAAACGATAACAAGAGAAGAAGCGGCAGTTATTCTTGCAAGGGCAACCAGGCAGGCTCCCGTTTCACAAACAAATCCGTTCCTGGATGAAGCGTACGTATCGCCTTGGGCAGCCGATTCAGTGAACGAAATCATCCATGCAGGCATTATGGGGGGCGACGGCCAATACTTCCACCCCGGGCAAAGCTTGACCCGTGAAGAGGCTGCGGCCATTTTGAACCGGATTTTGGGCAAGCTCCGAACGGTCCCGCAAACATTTGCGCCTATTCAGATTGGATGGCAGTATATGGACAGTACGGCGGAATTTAAACAGCATGTTTTGGAAAGTACAATCAACGTTATTTCTCCAAGATGGTTTTTTATGGGAAAAGATGGCGCTCTGACCGTTTCCGTTGAACCGGAGCTTGTGGAATGGGCGCATGCGAAGCAGAAAAAGGTGTGGGCTCTTGTAGGGAACCGTTCGAATGCCGAGGTCCTCCATTTATTTTTAACCGTCTATAAAAGTTCAGTTATTACGCAGCTTGTCAATTACGCATCACAGTATAAATTGGACGGATTCAACCTTGATTTCGAAAACGTGGACCCGGACGACCGGGATTTGTTGAGCGCATTCGTCAAAGACCTGGGAACCCGCCTCCATTCGGCCGGGAAAGTGATATCCATCGACGTGCCGCCGGATTCAAATACGGACTGGAGCCAGCCCTTTGATAATGCGGCATTAAGCGCAAGCGCTGATTACCTGGTTCTTATGGATTATGAAGAGCATTGGGCAGGTTCGAGCGTGATGGGCTCGGTTGCCTCTCTCCCCTGGTTTATTCAAGGTGTGAAACAGATCAACAAAGAAATTTCAACTCCTTCCAAATTGATTGTCGGCATGCCATTATTCACGAGAGATTGGCGTATCGAGGCAGGAAAGGTTCTATCGGAGGATATCGAGCTTCCTGATCAGGAGCAGCTGCTCCCCATCTTCTCATCGCTGAAATGGGATCCATCAGTAGGACAATATACAGCGGTATACACGAATAATCATGTCATCCATAATATATGGCTCGAAGACAGCCGTTCTTTAACCTTGAAATATGTCCAGTCCTTGAATGAAAAAGCCGCCGGTTTCGCCTATTGGTATACCGGAGGTGCGACTGCGGACATTTGGGCAGCACTTCGGAACGCAATTCGCTTGAGCAAACTACGCTTCGTATCATAACGAGACGAAGAAAAAAGCCTCCCGGTCAAATGGGAGGCCCGCACCCTGAGTTGTCATCTCTTGATGACGAGAACGGAAGAATAGGAATTCGAAACGGACTTTTCTTCGCCATTATCTGCAAGGCAGCTGCCAGGGCTGCATATTCCATGATAGGTTCTTACCCTGCTTGCATCCACCGTATCAATCAGCCTCCCGCAATATTGACAAACAATACTTCCCAAGTTGATTTGACCAGGCTTTGACAGCATAACCGAAACCCTCCTTAAGTTTTGTTTGAACAACTTCCCTGCGCTTTGCACGCGGATTATGACGATTCCATTTCCGTTTCCTTTTTTTAACCTCCCAATAAGTTATATATAATACATATCATATAATTATATAATACACAATAAAAGATTTTTCAACTAAATATTTGTCTTATTTATAAATGTAGAACATCATATATTTTATTGTGTTCATGAGCATAATAGAACTGCAGGCTGGGCGCGTCGATTAATTTTTAATTTCTCAACAGCGCATAAGGGATTGTCTCCATGCCAAGAGACCGGTTTCGCATAACGCTCACAGAGGTAATACATCAGCAGATGCCGCTTTTAAAGAAAGTGTCTGTTTTATGATCAATATTTGAACATTTTTTGAACGCAAACGCTTTATTGGTGTTATAATAAGAAGAAAGCATACTTGCAAACTAACTAAATTGGGGAAGTGAATTAATATGTCGACAAAAACGGCAGTTGCTGAACGGCAGACAGCACGGGAAGGAAAATCTTTGTTCTTCGCGATGCATGTCGCCTCTTGGGTAGCCCTTTGCGTAGGTGTTGTCTTATGTCTGATTGATATCGGTCATTTCAGCGACAATAACATGCTGCTGATGATGGGTATCGGGTTTCTAGTGGGCAGCGTGTTCACGTACACGATCGGTACGGCCATGAACCTTGTTCACAAACGGAAATCCGAGGCGGAGAATGATTTGTAGACAGAACGCCCACGCCCCCTTACAGGCTGCTTCCATCAATGGAAGCAGCCTTTTTCCATTTCTTTTGGGTCCTGTGAGGATAAGATGACTATTATGCAGCCGTGTGCAGCGGTCCTTTTCGTACAGTTGGATTGAGGGTAAATTTTACATAAGTCTGAATTGCGTCGAAATGTTGAACGATTTATTACGGAAATTCGACGGTCTGATGACGCCTTTGTTAACAAGCGATACGCAGGAAAGAGAACATGTTATTATTTTCACAAGGGTTCAATTTTGTGATAATTATCCTGCCTGGGGGGAATCCTCGCTGATAGGATGGGTAAGATGGGAATGTAGGGAGATGAGAAAAGATGAATGTAGCGAAAGGTATTCGGCATCTTGCCGTGGTCGGCCTGTTAACCGTGAGCACAGTCATGGCTTCCGGCTGTACCAACATGGTCGTATTCGACCCGAAAGGCCCGATTGGCGAACAGCAGCGGGATTTGATCTACTTCGCAATGCTGCTCTGCCTCGTCATCGCGGTTCCGGTAATCGCAATTACAGCGTGGATCGTATGGCGTTACAGGGATAGGCCCGAGAGCAAAGCGTCCTATCAGCCAAAATGGGAGCACAGTACGAAGCTGGAGATTATCTGGTGGGGAATTCCCATTCTCGCAATCGCCCTGCTGGCGGTAGTGACCAGCATCTATACGCACAGGCTGGATCCCGCCAAGCCGCTGAAGTCGGATGCTGCGCCCATTACGGTGCAGGTTACCTCGCTGGACTGGAAATGGTTGTTCCAGTATCCGGAGCAGGGCATCGCGACTGTTAATACATTGGTTATTCCCGAAGATACGCCCGTCAAGTTCGAGCTGACGTCCGATGGACCGATGAACTCATTCTGGGTGCCTCAGCTTGGCGGGATGATTTATACCATGTCAGGCATGCAGACGACGCTGCATTTGCAGGCGGATGAGCCAGGCGAATATCTTGGGACGGGCGCTAATTTCACCGGACGCGAGTTTGCCAAGATGGCCTTCACGACCAAGGCCGTCAAACGCAGCGATTTCGATGTCTGGGTGACGGACGTCAAGGCAAAAGGCGGCGCGCTGACGGACGATTCCTACCAGCAGCTGGTTAAGCCGGGGACCTCCCCTGTTCTTACTTATGCCTCCGTATCCGACGGTCTGTTCCAGCGCATCGTACATAACTACTCGATGTCGCGCGGCGCAGAGGGAGGCCTTGGCCGCAAGGCGACGACGCTCAGCGAGCTGCATGCGGAAGAGGACGAAGGCGGACAGCTGGCGCCCGATCTGAACCCGCAGCCTGGAGCGAACGAAGGCATGGAGGACATGGATATGGATATGGGTATGAATATGGAGCACGAAGACGCCGATGCCGCAGGTACGGGTCATAACCACTAGAAAAGGGAGGCATCCACGCATATGTTCGAACAAATCAAAGACTTTCTGTCCTGGTTTTTCGTGACGGGCGATCCGCTTATATACGGAGCGGACGTCGCGATCGCCATGACGACCATCGCCATCGTGTTCGCATTAACGGTCTTTAAGAAATGGGGCTGGCTGTGGAGTGAATGGCTCACTACCGTCGACCATAAGAAGGTCGGCATCATGTATATCATCGCCTCCCTGCTGATGCTGTTCCGCGGCGGCGTCGACGCGCTGATGATGCGGACGCAGCTCGCCTTTCCGGACATGAAATTCCTGACGCCGGAGCATTATAATCAAGTGTTTACAACACATGGCGTCATCATGATTCTTTTCATGGCAATGCCCCTTATGTTCGGTTTGTTCAACATTGCAGTGCCGCTGCAGATCGGAGCGCGCGACGTTGCCTTTCCGTTCCTGAACTCGCTCAGCTTCTGGCTGTTCTTCATCGGCGCCATGCTGTTCAATATGTCGTTTATCATCGGAGGCTCGCCGGACGCAGGCTGGCTGTCGTATCCGCCGCTGTCGGAGATGACGGGAAGCCCCGGCGTCGGCCAGGACTTCTATATCTGGGGTATCCAGATTTCCGGTATCGGCTCGCTGATGACAGGCATCAACTTTGTCGTCACGATTATCAAAATGCGCGCTCCCGGCATGACCTGGTCGAAGGTGCCGATGTTTACGTGGTCCGTGCTCACGAGCAGCATCACGATCATCTTCGCCTTCCCGATTCTGACGATTACGCTGGCGCTGCTGTTTCTTGACCGCTTCCTCGGTGCCCACTTCTTCACCATGGACGGCGGCGGCAACGCCATGATGTATGTCAATCTGATCTGGATGTGGGGACATCCGGAGGTTTATATCGTTGTACTGCCGGCCTTCGGCATATTCTCGGAGATTGTCTCGACATTCTCCAAAAAGCGGCTGTTCGGCTATAAATCCATGGTATTCGCCATGATGAGCATCAGCCTGCTGTCATTCTTCACATGGCTTCATCATTTCTTCACGATGGGCTCCGGCGCGAACGTCAATACGTTCTTCGCCATCTCGACTATGATTATCGCGATTCCTACCGGTGTAAAAATCTTCAACTGGCTGTTTACGATGTACCGCGGCCGTCTCAGCTTCTCGACGCCGATGCTCTGGACTATCGCCTTCATACCGTGCTTCGTCATCGGCGGAATGACCGGGGTGCTCTTATCAGTCGCGCCGGCGGACTTTCAATTCCATAACAGCTACTTCCTGATCGCCCATTTCCATCAGGTGCTGATCGGCGGCGTCGCCTTCGGCTACTTCGCGGGCCTATATTACTGGTGGCCAAAAATGTTCGGCTTCAAGCTGAACGAGAAGCTTGGCAAATGGGCCTTCTGGATCTGGAATATCGGCTTCTACGTCTGCTTCATCCCGCAGTACTTCGTCGGTCTGGACGGCATGACGCGGCGCGTCAGCTCCTATGGCTGGGATACCGGCTGGTGGGGACTCAACTTCACATCGACAATCGGAGGCTTCCTGATGGGACTTGGCTTCCTGTTCCAGGTGTGGCAGATTGCCCACAGCATCAAGTTCATGGAGAAGGATACGACGGGCGATCCGTGGAACGGCCGCACACTGGAATGGTCGATTCCTTCACCAGCGCCGCTGTACAACTTCGCGGTGATCCCGGTCGTCACGGACCGCGAGCCCTGGTGGGAAGAGAAGGAGCGTCTGGCTGCCGGTCATGCGCCTCTTCCCAAGCCGCCGCTTGAGCCGATCCATTATCCCAAAAACTCGGCGATTCCGTTCATCCAGGCCGTCTGTTGGTTTCTTGTCGGCTTCGGCCTCGTGTTTCATTGGCTGTGGATCGCTATCCCGGGCTTCATCGGCGTCGTAGCTACGATGCTGGCACACTCGTTCAACTACAACACCGAGTATAATATTCCGGTGGACGAAATCAAACGCACAGAAGCTGCGGCTAGGAGGTCTTCCTGATGGCACACGCCGGCAATCATACTCAAGCACAGGTCCACTCGCATGCGGACGGCCATGACGGACACGTCAATCAGGAGGAGCTTCGCCAGTTCGGCTTCTGGATCTTCCTGATCACCGACTGCGTTCTGTTCGCTACGCTGTTTGCAACATATGTGGTGCTGCACGGCAATCACGCGGGTGGTCCCGGTCCGAAGGAAATATTCGAAATGCCAGGCATTATCGCCGAAACGTTTATCCTGCTGACCAGCAGCTTCACCAGCGGTCTGGCGGTGCTCGCAATGAACGCCGGCAGCCGCAAAGGTCTGATCGGCTGGCTGATCGTCACCGTGCTGCTGGGCGCAACTTTTATCGGACTTGAAGTGACCGAGTTTCTGAAGCTCATTCATGAAGGCCATACGATCAGCTCCAGCGCATTCTTCTCCAGCTTCTTCGTACTGGTCGGCACGCACGGCATTCACGTTACAGTCGGCATCGTCTGGATTACAGGCATCATGATTCAGCTCGCCCGCTACGGCATCACGCCCGTGACGCGGCGCAAGGTGAACATTACGAGCCTGTACTGGCATTTTCTCGATGTCGTCTGGATATTCGTCTTCACGATCGTTTATCTGATGGGGGTGATGTGACATGGCACAGCACAGCGGAGGCGCACACGACGCGCACGGCAGTCATGGACACGAAGGCGGTCATGGCTCGCTGAAGTCCTATACGATCGGCTTCCTCCTCTCCATCGTTCTGACGATCATCCCGCTTATGGTCGTGCTGAACGGATGGCTTGAAGGCACATCGGCACGGGTTCTGCTGATCGGAACAGCCATCCTGCAGTTTGCGGTCCAGCTCCTCTTCTTCATGCATCTGCGCGATGAGAAAGGGCCGCGCTACAACCTGATGACCCTGATCTTCGGCCTCGTCATTGTCATTACGATCGTTGCCGGTTCAGTCTGGATCATGACTAACAATAAAATGTATTAATCTGTGGCATGCAAATCCTCCCTGGACACGTTCCGCTTCGCGGCGTGTGTCCGGGGCTTTTTTTTGGCGGAACTTAAATAGGTTGTCCCAATTTGCCCCTCCCGAATCCTCCAAAACACTCCGGTCAAAGGGCACGGCATCTCCCCTTTCGTTTATTAAATGTGAGTTCAAATCTGCAGCGAACTATGGTACATTTGAAAAACAGCTTCAAAAAATGAACCGGGAGGAATTACTTATGATTAATCCGGCATGCTCCGGCTCCATAGAGCCCATCCTGAAGATTCTGGAAGGCAAATGGACGCTTCTCATTCTGCGCGATTTATTTAACGGCATTAAACGATTCGGGGAATTGCGGCGTTCGCTGCAGCCGATTAGTCCGAAAACGCTGACCGATCGATTGCGTCTGCTGGAGGAACAAGGAATCGTTACGCGTACCCTCTACCCTGGTGTGCCTTTGCATGTCGAATATGAGCTTACTGAACGCGGGCGGCGTCTCCAGCCTATTTTCGCTGCCATGTGGGAGTGGTCGCAGTTGGAAAATTCGTGCCCCGCAGAAGAGTTAAGCGGCAGCAGCATAACATAATCCCCGTCTGCGGTCAGACGGGAAGGACTCTTCTACTTGCCTGATATGGTGCTTATCATGCCCATGCATATCAGCAAGAAACGGATTCAAAATAAAAAGAGCTCCCTAGACATCCGTAACTTGCAAATTCAATATCCGCATACTTCCATCTTAATAAAAAAAAGCCGCGATGTAGTACGCGACTTTTAATCAGCTTCTGATTTTTCGGCAGCTTCTTACTTATAACTTTGCGCGATGGTCTCCAGGTATTCCTCGATCGGCACTGTGTTTCGAAGCGCCATCAGCCCGTTGCCTGCGTCACCGATCAGGGTGCGGAATTTCTTGCTCTCCCCCGTTGCCTGGGCAGCAATGGCGTCAACGATAACCTGAGGGTTGTCCAGCTGGCTGCTGTCCGCATTCTCCATTAAATTCTCGACCTTGGTCATCAAATCATCGTAAGCCGTAATGCTGGCATCTTTATTCCAGGTTATATTTTCTTTGAAATTATTTCCTTCCGAGCCGCCCTGCTCAATCAGTCTAAGCTCGATATTCAGAGGCTTCAGCTCGTAATACAGACCTTCCGTTAAGCCTTCCAGGGCAAACTTGGACATATTGTAAAGCGATCCGAGCGGTACGGCTGTCGTCACTCCCATGAAGGAGCTGATGTTGATAAACATGCCGCCGCCATTAGCTCTGAAATGAGGTAAAAATTTACGGATTACATTAATCGTTCCGCGCGTATTAACGGCAAATTGCCAGTCGATAGCATCCTCTTTGGCTAATTCCAGCGGGCCGTAAGTACCCATGCCGGCGTTATTTACAACGACATCGATTTTACCGAAGGCGGCAACCGCCTGTTCGACGGAAGCTGCAACCTGTTCAAGGTTTGTAACATCAAGCTTGAAGATTTTTATATTGCCATATTGGGTAAGTTCCGTTTCTTTCTCCGGTGTTCTCATTGTAGCTGCGACGTTCCAGCCCAGCTTGGCAAAATGAATGGCTGTTAATTTACCCAGGCCTGAACTTGTTCCCGTAATAAAGATTGTTTTATTCATTGTTATTCCTCCAAATTGTTTTTTTGATCCGACCTTAAATCGAACATTCATTCTAATCATGCTTCAAAATGTCCCTTAATGCATAACCAGCTGCCCGCCAACAACTGAACGTTCGTTCTAATCATATAGCATCACAAATAAAACGTCAATCCATTACGCTCCACTCACAATGGTTACCAATGGAGTAGTGGAATTACCTTGTAAAAAAAGCCAAACCCCGGTTGATTCCAAGGTTTGGCTGTAAGCATGACATTTAAACAAGAAGTGCGTCATGGCCGATGATGGCCTTCGGCTCCAAATATTCTTCGATGCCGAAAGTGCCATGCTCCCTGCCGATTCCGGATTGCTTGAACCCGCCGAAGGGCGCTTTGGGCTCGTCATGCAGGCCATTGACGGATATTCGTCCCGCGACGATCTGCTCGGCCACACGGTTTGCCCGCTCCAGACTGCCCGAGCTGACAAAGGCTTGCAGGCCGTAAGAGGTGTCATTCGCGATCTCAACCGCCTCCTCTTCGGTCTTGTAGGTCAGGATGACCAGAACCGGCCCGAACACTTCTTCCCGGGCAATGGCCATGTCGTTCGTTACATTGGCGAACACCGTCGGCTTGACGAAATATCCCCCTTCAAGCCCTTCCGGGCTTCCTTCCCCACCGGCTACCAATTCGGCTCCGGCTTCGATGGCCTGCCGGATATAACGCTGCACAGTGTCATACTGCTTCTGGTTTACCATTGGACCAATCAGAGACGTCTTGTCCGACAGATTGCCTACTTTTACGGCGTCGATCGCTGTTTTGATCAGCCGCTTCACTTCTTCCAGACGGGATTCCGGAACGATCAGGCGAGTGCCGGCCAGACAGGCCTGGCCGCTGTTGATGAATCCGGCGCTTACCGCGAGCGGAATCGCTTTGGTAAAATCGGCATCGTCCAAAATGACGTTAGGCGATTTGCCGCCCAGCTCCAGGGTCACTCTTTTCAATTGTTCCGCCGCACCTTTGGCGATCATTTTCCCGACCCGTGTAGAGCCTGTAAAGGCCATGACCGCTATATCCGGATTATGCGTCATTTCTTCGCCCACGACTTCTCCCCTGCCGTTCACAATGTTGATGACACCGGCCGGAATGCCGGCTTCATGAATGCATTCTGCGAATAACTGCGTCTGAATGGCGCTGAGCTCGCTTGGCTTCAAAACCACTGTACAGCCTGCCGCAAGGGCAGGGGCGAGCTTATTGGCAATATGAGTCGAATTCGCATTCCAGGGCGTAATCGCACCTACGACTCCAAGCGGCTCCATGTGTACCTTGGCTTTGCCCGCGAATCTTGTAAATTCATATTCCTCGGCAACCTCTTTCGTATGCAGAAAGGCATCAGCCGCGAGCTTGGTCAACATCGTGGCAACGGAAACCGGAGCGCCGTATTCCTCGATTGTTGCCTGCGTCAGCTGGTCGAATTTGTTCATCAATGCATCATGCAGCCGCTGCAGCATGTCGGTACGCTCTTTTACGGGTGTTTTGGAATAGGTTTTAAACGCCGCTTTGGCTGCCGCAATCGCGAGCCGGGTATCCTGGGCATTTCCCAAAACGACCTTGCCTATCACCTGCTTGTTAGCGGGATTAATGAGCTCCTGCTCCTCCGTACCCAGCGGTTTCACGAACTGGCCGTTGATATAGATCTGATCGATGATTTTCACGTCAAGTTTCCTCCCGGGAATATTATTTTGAAATATGCCGCCGATAACTTATCTATTATCTTCGGCACAAGCACAGCATAAACCTTAAAGTTAACTTTAAGTCAAGCAGTTAATTATTACCCTGTGCTTTCAGTCGGGTAGGAGGATCTTGACAAACCGCCGGATAATGCAGCAAATCAATCTATTTAGTTTGCTCGTTCATGATTCATCTCATGCGGAAGCAGCCCCGCCTGCCGCCTGCAAAAGGCGCGCTTTTTTCCAGCCCCCGTATCTGTAGTACAGGGCGGTCAACACCGTGGCGATGGCGAAGCTGATCGGGAAGCTCCACCACATCGCATCGAATCCATAGTGGCTGCCGAGGAAGGAAGCAAGCGGTATACGGACGATCAAGAGGGCGATGAAGGACACGATCAACGGCACGACTACCGAACCAGATGACCGGATAACCCCGGCCATGACGTTGAATACGCCGAATATTATAAAGGACCATAGTGTAATATTGTTGATATGCACACCGATATCGATGGCCTTGCCCTCCTGCGGCAAGAACAGGCCGAGCGCTTCACGGTTGAACAGATGCAGGCCAAGGACGAGCACTCCTGTCAGCAGCACGTTGAAGCCGACGCCTGACCACGTAATGCGTGAAACGCGGTCCCACCGTCCGGCCCCGATATTTTGCGAAGCCATCGAGGTGACCGCGCCTCCCACAGCCAGTGCAGGCATCTGGACATAGCTTGAGATCTGGTTGGCGATGCCGAAGGCCGCCGTCGCCTCGGAGCCGTAAGCGTTGACATAATGAATAAGAATCAGGTTGCTGAGCGACACCACCACCATGTTCAGTCCCATCGGCAGCCCCTTCTGGATAAGGGTCTTGATGACCAGCCAGTCCATGCGGAGCAGATGCAGATCATTCCGGGTCAGCCGCAGGAAGTATTTCTTCCCGTACAGATAGAGGACAAGCAGGACGAAGCTGATCGATTGGGCGATCAGCGTAGCCAGAGCCGAGCCCGCAATTCCGAGCTTGGGAAACGGGCCGAAGCCCTGGATCAGCAGCGGGTTAAGCGCGACATCAAGCACGGCGGACAGCAGCAGGAAATAAAAAGGCGTCTTGGAGTCGCCCGAGCCCCGCAGCACGGCCATGATGAGATTGAATCCGAACATGAACGGGACGCCGGCAAAAATAATGCGCGTATAGGATACCGCAAGCGTTTTGGCGTCCGCCGGAGTATTGAGCAGATCAAGAATGGCTGGCGAGAAAATCACGCCGATGGCTCCGATAATAATGGATAAGATCACGAAAAATACCGTGCTGGTGCCGACTACCTTCTTGGCGTCCTGAACCCGCTGGGCCCCCAGATTTTGTCCAACCAGAATGACTGCCGCCATGGAAATTCCGAATATGGCGCTGATCAGAAAAAACATGATGAGGTTGGCGTTGGACGTCGCGGCCAGTGCGGTTTCACCGAGAAACTTGCCGACCCAAACCGAATTAATGGAGCCGTTCAGCGCCTGAAGCACGTTGCCAAGTAAAATCGGCAGCGAAAAGACAAATAATGTTTTGGCGATTGGCCCTTCCGTAAGGCTGGGCCGGGCTGCTTTTTGCTGAGAGGATGTCATTGTGCGTTCGTCTCCTTATCCGTTCTTCTTGCGGCGCCAGGCGCCCTATTGGTTTATTGTACAACATTGGGCTGGACAAGTGGACATTAAGGTAAACAAAAAAAGCCGCAAATCTGCGACTTCTTAAGGATTCATGCCCCAGGACTTAGGAGAATTGGAGCGGGATATCTAAACTCCCGCAAGCTTTTTCCGGTCTGGAGCGTGCGGCGGCTCCTCCATCCATCCCCGCTCGATCAGCAAATCCATGCCATCCTTGCCAAATTTCAAAACCTCCAACAGAAGCTTGGAATACTCTACGGTCAAATCCGTTCTCGTTGCGGTCGACAGCGAACGCCCCAGGAAGGAAACGGCCGCTGAATTGGTCAATGTGATGATCCCCAATATCAACCGCTCGGAAAATGGCGAAACGGTCGATGTTGTGACATCCGTATTAACCATATTGTTTCCCAGTAGATCATCCTGGATCAAGATTTCATTTAAAAATTCAATATGCTTGTTGGCCAGCTTTTTCCCGCGCAATAAGTATTGCTTGATCTGGTCGTCTCGAATGATTTGCGAAAATCCCGTCAGCAGTATTACGGCATAATTATTTCGCTCGAGATTGAAGAAGATGTCGGAAATCTCCAACACATTTAACGGCCGTTTCGGCTTGAACCATTCTGTGAGCATACCTGGTTTATCATTCATGAAGCTCACATGTTCGGGATACGGAATGAAGGCTGGGCGATCGTAAATGCCTTTGGAGAGCATCAGATCCGTCGCTTTATTGAACATCTCCAATGAAAATTGCATCCAGTCCGAGAATAATGCGCGGACATCTTCGCGTGCAGCGCTGGTCGTATAGGCAGAATACGAAATTAAATCCATCCGGCTGACCGAATAAACATAACTAAGCGGGAAAAGGCCGAAGAACAAGGAAGGCGCGGACAAGTCCACATCATCATCGTTGTACCCTCTGGGGACCGGGAATTTTTCTTCTGTGAATATATGCGTGATGTTCTTCAGATGGGCCTGGTATCTTTTTAACGATTCTTCAAGTAATGAGCGAGCCTCTTTATCCTCCAGATATTTCGAAAAATATTGGGACAGGCAGATCGCCATGCTGCAGCTGATATAAGCAGACCACAGGGCGGCAATTTCCGAAGCAGTTAATCCGACCTTCTGTTTCGTGCGCATAGAACACGCTCCTCGGCAAGTTTTTCTTAATATGTGTCTCCTGCCGCTGCAATATGTGATCATCCTGTCTATAAGCTAATCCATATTTAATAACTTCTGTCAAAATACGAAGCTGATTGTGCGATGAATGAAACTTAAAAGATGTTCATCGTTTATATCCGTTTTCTTGCAGGATGCTCCCCCATTACTCTTAACCTTCTCGCCTTCATAACGTCAACTCTTCCCCGTTCTTTCCATATACATTTTTGGAGCGTACGAACTTGCGTTTCTCCACGAAATTTCCGAGCCTTGCCATCAGCATCGTTACGATGACGGTGAAGATGACCATTCCGTAGAAGCCGGCACCGATTCCGATTCCGACACCGCCGACGAACAATATCATGGCCGCAGAGGTCAGCCCCTTCACCTGCAGGCCATTTTTGAGAATGACGCCCGCGCCCAGGAATCCGAGACCGGACACAATCTGCGCGGCCAGACGCATGGGATCCATCATGGTCCGCAGATTGCCGGTGCTGTATTTCTCCACGCTGTATATGGATGTGAGCGTAATGAGCGTACTGGCGACGCAGACGTACATATAGGTTTTCAAGCCTGCCGGCTTGCTCTTCGACTCGCGGTCCCAGCCGATCAGAAATCCGAGCAGCGCGCTGAGCGACACCCGCACATACATCTCATAATGCTGAAACAGATGCATTTTGACGCTCACGAGCAAACTGTCCAACTAAAGCCCACTCCCTTCGTTTGCCGCATTATGTCGGAGCAGCCCTGCGCCGGCGTGTTCACCCCGAATTGCGGACGATATTCAGCGCAGGCACCGGATTGTTGCAGGTCATCAGCGTCGCGCCGCATTCCAGTGCATAACGGACCTGCTCCTCATCATCCGGGCAATAGCACCAGGCCAGCAGCCCCATTCCGCGGAATTGGCGCACAATATCCGGCGTCAACTGTTTCATGCTGATCCCTACCGCCCACATCTTGGAATAGGTTCCGCCGGGTCCGGCAACGAAATTGCTCATATTCTCACCCGGGAATCCCTGCGTTCTCAGTCCGTGACGATCATGGATATGAGCAATGACGTCCGCATCGAAGCTGGTGAATACACAGCGTTCCAGGTATCCGTGCTTCCCGAGCTCAACAATCGCAGCATCGGCAACCTCCCGGCTGTCTGCGGCAGGCTTGATCTCCACGTTCAGCAAAACATCCGGGTATCGCTTCAATAGCTCGCACAACGCGGTTAAAGTCGGAATCCGCAGTCCCGCGAATTCACCGCCGAACCACCCTCCCGCATCCAGCCGGCCCAGCTCCGCCATCGTAAAGTCACGCACACTTCCGGAGCCGTCGGTCGTGCGGTCTACGGTCTCATCGTGGACGATGACGACTTCCCTGTCCCGGGAGAACCGCAAATCGAACTCCAGCATATCGGCGCCAAGCTCCAGCGCCTTCGTGAAGGCCAGAAGCGTATTCTCCGGATAAGCGGACTTATAGCCGCGGTGTCCGGCAACGATAACCCTGGAATCATCCTGCAGACGTTCTATCATCCTGCATTCCTCCCTTATCTGCCAATTTTAAAAGTGATGCGGCGCGGCAAGCGTTATGCCTACGCCGCATCGGTTCCATCCATCCGTTACTGGGCGAGAATTCGCTCTGTTTCTTTCTTGAAGGTATCAAGCGTTGACGGAATATCTTTGCTGTCGTACATAATGGCTTCGATTGCAGAGAAAAATTCATGCATGATTTCCGGCCAGGCGACATCCTTGTTCGTATCGACGGCATATTGAAGCTGATCGTATGCCACCTTGCGGTTCGGCTCCTTGGACCATAGATCCTGGATCTCCTGGGATTCCGCCATCTTCTTCGTGAAAGGCAGATATCCGGAATCGAGAATAAACTGCAGACCGCCGTCCGGGTCATCCATCAGGTAACGGATAAATTCCCATGCCGCATCCTTATGCTTGGAGCCGGACAGCATGGAGACGTTGGCGCCTCCCGTCGGGCTGGCATACTTTTGATCCTGGGGCAGGAAAGCGGTCACATAATCAAAGTCGACTGTTTCCTTGAGGCTTCCAATCGTCCCTGTGGACTGGAACATCATGCCGACCTTGCCCTCCAGAAACATCTGGTTGACGATATTTCCGGAATCCTGCGCAGGCGGATAATACAGGGCGCCGGTAGTCTGGAGATCCTTCAAATATTGGAACACCTTGACGCCCACGCCATTGTCCATGAAACCAAGGGATGTGTTGTCATCATTGAAAAATTGGCCTTCCGCCTGAGAAATAAGAGCGATCGGGTACCAGGTGTCGTAGGGCATCGTCAGACCGTAGCGCTTATACTCGCCGTTCTCTTTGACGACCAGCGCATTGGCCGTCTTCTTCATTTCCTCCCATGTCGTGGGAATGGGCAGCCCCAGCTCGTCGAGCAGCGTTTTGTTGACATGCAGAATGGGGGTCGAACGGTTAAAGGGCAGCGACACAAGCTTTTCGTTGAACACGGAATGTCCCATTAAGCCCGGCGTGAAGTCGTCGGCGCTCATATTCGACTTATCCAGGTAAGGAGTCAGATCCTCCAGCACGTCCGAATCCGCAAACAGCTCCACATAGGCACGCTCAAGCATGCTTACGTCCGGGGCGGTATCGGCAGAAACCGCCTGCTGCAGTTTGGTAACGGTTTCATCATAACCCCCCTGAAAGGTGCCGACCACTTCGATATCGTCATGGCTTGCGTTGAAGCGCTGGATCAATGCATCCAAATACTCGCCGTTCTTGCCGCCTACCGAATGCCAGAACTGCACGGTGGTCTTTTCCCCTGAAGCGGAATCCGGAACAGTCGCGTTTGCCGCTGGCGCATTTGAATTCTCTGTGTCCGAGCCTGCTGCTTGATTCTCCGGATTCCCGCCGCTGCAAGCTGCCAGCAGGCTGGCAAATAAGGTAATGATGAGTGCAAGGCTTGCTGCTCTATTGCGCATTTCTAATCTCCTCCGTCATTTATGTTTTGGAAAAAAGGATAGCGAAGCCGGCTATTTGATCCCCGAATAAACAAACGCTTTCACAATCTGTCTCGAGCAGACCAGATAAACAAGCAGGATGGGGACAACCAGCACGACGTTGCCGGCCATAATGATATGCCAGTTGCTGATGCCTTCGGTTTCCCGGAGCATTGAAATGCCGATCGTCAGCGGCCTGACAGCGGACGAATCCGTCATGACCAGCGGCCAGAAGTAATCGTTCCAATGGCTGACGAAGCTGAACAGCGCAACCGTCGCAAGCGCCGGCAATGACATCGGTGTCATAATGTTCCACATGATTCTATACTCACTGGCATTATCCAGTCTTGCCGCTTCGATGATTTCCTCGGGAATCTGCATGAAGTATTGGCGCAGCAGGAAAATGCCAAAGGCGTTGGACATGAACGGTATGATTTGCGGCAGCAATGTCTTGATGATCCCCCAATCCGCCAGCATCAGATAGACGGGAATGAAGGTCACCTGGCCCGGGATCATGAAGGCCAGCAGTACCATGCCGAACAGCACATTTTTTCCTCTGAATCTGTATTTGGCGAAAGCGTATGCAGCCGGAATCATCACAAGCAGCTGGAGCACGATGACCGACGCCGTAATCACGAGCGAATTCCGCGCATAGGTCAGGAACGGCCCGGCTTGCATCGCCTCGACGAAATTGCCCCACTGCGGCGACGACGGAATCCAGGTAGGCGGAAACGACAGCGTCTCCCGGAATGTCTGGAGCGAGGTCGAAATCATCCACAGGAACGGGAAAATAAATACCGCCAGCACGGCCGCCTTCAGCAGCGCGTTCAATGACATCCGCAAATGTCTGAATTCAAGCCTCAAGGCTTTGGACCCCCTTTCTCGAACTTGTCGGCCGTTTCATTGGTAATGGATCTTCCTGGACAACAGCCGGAAATACAGCAGCGTCAGCAGGGCAATTATAGCCATCAGCACGACTCCCGTGGCGGACGCATAGCCGATATTCGTGGTCCTGAAGCCGTAAATATAGTAGACCAGCGTATTGGTGGCATCATTGGGGCCCCCGCCGGTCATGATCTTGACGGTGTCGAATACTTTGAAGGAACCGATCGTCATAATAATCAGTACGAAAAAGAGCTGAGGCGAAATAAGCGGCAATGTAATTCTGAAGAATACCTGGAGCTTACTGGCGTTATCCAGCCTGGCCGCTTCGAAGAGCGGGGTTGGAATGCTTTGCAGCGCCGCCACCATAATCAGCGTGTAGTAGCCGATACCCTGCCATACCGACACGATGATGACGGACAGCATCGCGGTCCGGGAGCTCTGCAGCCACGGGGAGGCCGGCAGCCCGACCCCCTTCAGCACGTAATTGAGAAAGCCCAGATTCGGCTCCATCAGCCAGAGCCACACGAGCGATACCGATACAATGGAAATAATATGCGGAGTGAAGATGCCGGCCTGCACGACGGCATTCAGCCGGCCTTTCTTGCCGATCCATACGGCGATGAGCAGCGAAATCGCCATCGTCAGAACAACGACTCCTGCCGTGTACACCGCCGTATTGCCCAGCGCTTTGTAGAAATCTCCACGTGTGAAAATCTGGTCATAATTGTCGAAGCCGATAAATTTGCTCTTCGCTTTGTTCATCAGATTGTATTTGAAAAAGCTCAAATATATCAGATAAATGACGGGGTACATGACGAACAGACAGATGCCCGCCATGGCCGGACCGATCATGACATAGGGACGCAGCCCTTCCCATAGCCGTCTTCGACTCTTTCCGATACCCTCTCCTCTTTCCTGCCGTTGTTTCATTCTATCGGCAATCCCGATAGGCGCCATTCACTTACCTCCTTCAATTAATAGCTGCCTGCCGTATCCCATAATGTGCCTGCTATTAAACAGAATACACCGTCATGCCGAAATCCCGAAAAGGCTTAAGCTCCTCCTCCGAGGCTTCCGTCCCGGTAATGAGCGTATGAATGGCGCTGTTCGGAGCTACGGTATGAAGGGACAGCTTGCCGATTTTGCTGTCGTCCGTGACGACGATAATTTCCCGGGCCGCCTTGATCATCCCCTGCTTGGCGGGCACAAGCTGCGCTTCCGGATGCATAAGCCCATGAACGGGATGAATGGCGGGAATTCCAATGAAAGCCTTCTCGACATGAAGCGATTCAAGCACATGATCGGTAAACATGCCGTTGAGCATGTAGCTTGACGGATACAGCTCTCCTCCGGTCAATATTACCTTGACACCGGAGGCATCACGCAGCTCGGCGGCGATATTGATATCGTTCGTCACGACAATAATATTGGAGCGGTGAATCAGATTGCGGGCAATATGAAGCGTTGTCGTACCCGAATCGATAATAATATGTTCTCCATCCTCGACAAGCCCTGCCGCCATCTGGCCAATCCGCATCTTCTGCTCCAGCTGCTTGGACGAGCGTTCGCTGAACGGCGGCTCGTCATGCGTCCACTGCTCGGCGATCACGCCGCCATGCGTCCGTTTCAGCAGACCTTCCTGTTCGATCTCCATCAGGTCGCGCCTGATTGTCGCCTCATGGACATTGAACTGCTGCGCCAGCCCGGCAACCGTAGCAATCCGGCATTGTCTCACATGTTCCACAATTCGCATTTTTCGCTCTGCTGCTAACATATACATCCTCCACACCTGTTCATATTTACTCATATCTATTGTATGATTTTTGTATTTGTTTGCAAGTGTGCGCGTTTTGCTGATGCAAGCCGGGAACGATCCTGCAGCGTGGAGATACATAGTAAGGCGGATATCGTTAAGGAAAATGCGGTCGTATCATACAGAAGACCTTCCTTGTGGGCAAACTGACCGGCTCGCACCGAGAAAGGACGGGCGGTTATCACCACCAGACTCATGCTCGAAAATGTTCATTTACCAGCGGAAGTCGAGCAGAACCTTTGTCCAGCTCCGATGAGCCTCCGCCTCTTTCATGGCACTATCGAAATCGCCGGCGGAAGCAATAACAGTGCGCTTCTCCGGCAGCAATCTGCCGAGCGTGCGTTGACAATCCTGATCCTTCATCGCCGCCAGCACAGGATTGAAATCAGCTCTCGAGCTTCTGCTGCTTCCTCTCATCGTAATTCCTTTCTCCAGCACATCCCTTGTGTTGATCGGCACCCGGTCTTCCGTCACGCCCATCAGGATCAGCTGCCCGCCCGGCCTCAAAATATCGATGGCCTGATTGATTGCGCTTTCGGAAAACCGGCCGCCGGTGCATTCGACTGCGATATCGAAGGAGGGACCGGAAGAGAAATCATAATCCTGAACCAGACTTACCGTTGCAAAATCGAACTGGGCGAGCTTCTCGGGAATAGCCCCGAATACGAGCAGGCGGTCGCGGCCGACGCCATATACATGCCGCAGCACGGCTGCAGCCAGATAGCCGACCGGCCCGTCTCCGAAGACGGCGATCCTTGCGTTTGCCAGCCTATCCGCCACAGGAGAAAGCGCCTGATAGGAAACCGAGCACAGCTCGGCGAGGACGGCGATCTCGTCCGGCACCTCGTCCGGTACGGGAATCACGCATGGGGCGGGCATCACCAGCCGGTTTTGGGCCATTCCGTCCATGCCGCTTCCCAGAAACCGGCCGCGGTGGCAATAGTTCTCGCCGCTGCCAGTGCGGCATGCCGGGCAGCATTGCTCCGGCGGAATGCCGTCCGACAGATAGCCGGGAATATTCGGAACTACCACCACTCTCTGACCGGGCTTCAGCTCGGGCGCCCCGCTGGCAACGATCGTGCCAATACCTTCATGAATGAGCGCCATCGGCAGCTTACGCTCCAAAGCCTCCGGTCTTCTGTTCCCGCTGTAATAGCGCAAATCGGCGTGGCAAATGCTGCCCATCGACGGCTCGACCACGACCTGCCGGTCCGAAACCTCGTGCTCAATCGTCGCTTCGATGATTTGATGCGGCTTGATCAGCCTGTAAGCCTTGGATTTAACCTTCGTTATGCTGTCACTTGGTTGAATCAATCTCTAACCCTCCGCTCGTTATTGCGTTTTTATGATCATAAATGTTCATTTGTGCACATGGAGATAATACCGCCAAAATGAACTATCGTCAATACTTTTTTGAGTGAATATGTTTATTAATATTTATATTTGCTCATATAAGGCGGAAATTAATTTTATAATGTTCATACATGCTCGTTTGTGTCAATCGATTAAGCCATAGGAGTACTTATAAATGCTGTAAGGGTCAAAAAAAACCGGACCGGCACCAGGACTCTCCGGGGCGGTCCATTCCGCCTACGGTCCAGTCCTACTGCCTATCCGGCTCTGCCTCCCTCCCCATTCAGAGGCGGGCGAATATTTCATGCCCCGATCTCTACAGCGCTTCCTCGTTCTTCTCCTCTGCCGTATTTTTGGCGCGGTTAAATACTCGTATCTCCAGATAACTTCCGAATTTTGCGATCAGCGCCGAAATAAAGACCGTAAAAATAACCATGCCGTAAAATCCGGCGCCGATCCCGATTCCCACACCCCCGACAAACAGTATCATCGACGCCGAGGTCAGCCCGCTAATCTTGAGGCCATTCTTCAGTATGACGCCTGCGCCCAGAAAACCGAGTCCCGATACGATCTGCGCAGTCAGACGCATCGGGTCCATCATTGTTCCGTCGCTGCCGGTGCTGAATTTTTCGACGCTGTATATGGAAATCAAGGTAATGAGCGTACTCGCCACGCAGACGTACATATAGGTTTTCAATCCGGCGGGCTTGCTCTTCGATTCGCGGTCCCAACCGATCAGGAATCCGAGAATAGCGCTCAGAGATACCCGCACATACATTTCATAATAGTCTTTCATATGCATCTTGGCGTCCATCAAAAGGCCATCCAGCATATGACCACCTCCTTTTTTAGTATTTGGACAAAAAAGGCCATCCGCCAAACAGCGGAACGGCCCATATATCCAAAAACCAGAAAGTATAAAAATTTGGCCTTGCCTTTTCTGATATTCCTGAGGGAAGAAACTTGCTGCGCAACCAAAGGACGGCGACAGCCGTTTCTTCTTGGCCGCGGGGTTCTACGGCCGGAGCAGGTGAAATAATCCTGAAGGCATTTCATGGATGAGTGCCGCACATCAAATGCTTGCCGGAACTGAAATCAAAAAATTCGTTTTATTATTTCTTCAATCGGCCCAGTTCCAATAATGAGCTCCAGTACGGCCAACAGCGCCAAATGGGCGGGATAGAAGCTTCTCCACAACCATTTTGGCATGCGCCGCCGCTCCACCTGCTTGAATATCTCGGGCCAGTAGGCGATAAACACCGTCGAGAAGATGCTGAAGAGCTCCAGCACCCAGCTCTTGAGAATAATAAACAGGATGTTCAGGCCAAAATGTCCGAGCACCATAAAATGGCTTGTCGTATAGGTGTAAATGAGCACCAGCAGCAGCCCGTAAGCGCCATAATCGAAGTCGAGCACCTCCATGACGACGGCCGCTGCGATTGCGGCGGGAATCCAGATGCTTTTCCTCCAGTTCTCGATTCCGTACAGCACGACGAGGCAGACAAGCAGCGTTCCTGCCGCATTCACCCCAACGGTACCGAGAGCAAATGTGAAGGGCAGCTGGGAAATTAACGCAATCCAGAACAGACGCCGCATGTACAGCTTCATATTGCTCGTCCGCTTGTATCCCAGTACAATGCAGTAGGCGTAAATAGGGAACGCGATCCGGCCAATCACCCGCAGAATTGTCAGATCCTTGAAGAAGGTTACGCCAAGATGGTCGATGAGCATCGTCACCATGGCAATCAGCTGCATATGCTTTCCTCTTTTCCTTGTAATTGTGCCGATCGGCTCCATTCCTCTATATAATGCCGCATATGTCCGCTACTTTCAAGGATACGCTGGGCTGGCCCGCTTCCTGCACCTCTGCCTCGTCCCGCCGGCGAGAGTAACATAAAAAATCCCGCCATCGCTTATTGTTTACAAGCGAAAGACGGGATTGCCGTGCGGCCGGCTGTCAGGATTGCTGCGATTTCGCTTCCATCCTGCCGGATAGCAGGACGCTGCCCTCGTAAAGTACGATCAGCGGCACGTAAACGAGCAGTATCGATACGGCATCAGGCGGTGTGATAACGCCTGCGACGATAACAAGCACGAAATACGCGTAACGGCGAAACTTGCGGAGCATGCGCGGCTTTAACAGCCGCAGCTTCGTCAGAAACAGCACAACGATGGGCAGCTCGAACATGAGCGCTATCGGAATCGTAATGTTGAACAGGAAGGAGAAATACTGCATAATGCCATAAGTTTCGGTCAACTCGAGCCGATGCGCGACACTCGAAGTGAACATAATCGCCATTCTGAAGACGATAAAGTAACCGAAGGCGAGACCCGCCAGAAACAGCAGCAGCGCGGCGGGAATAAACATGAACGAGACCTTCCGCTCCTCCTCCATGAGCCCCGGCTTCAGAAACAGCCACAGCTGGTACATGGAGAACGGAAGCGATACGACGGCTCCGCTGATGAATCCGACATTCAAGTACAAGCGCAGCGCATCACCCGGCGAAAAAATATTCCAGGCCAGCCGGTCTGCAGGCGGCATGCTCTTCATCCATTCGATCAGCGTCTGCGCCGCAATCAGCCCAGCCGCCACGCTGACAAGAAGCGCGGCCAGCGCGAATACGATTCTTCTGCGCAAGTCGGTCAAATGCCCGACAAGCGTCATCTCACCTTTACGCTCCCGGGTTCCCTGCCTGCCCGGAGAAATTCCGATCATGAATTGCGCGGCTCAGCCGCCTTGCTCCCCGCCTCATCCAAAGGCAGCTCCTTATCCGGTTCTCTGGAAGCCGACAGCGCTCCTGTTGTAGCGTCTTTGAATTCGCGGAACATTTTTCCGAAGCCCCGTCCAAGCTCAGGCAGTTTATTCGGCCCGAACAACAGAAGAGCCACCAAAGCGATTAAAATAATATGCCACGGCGACAGCATACCCATGATTTATCCCTCCCGCTATGTTTTTGCGAAGTCATTATCATAGAGAATCATAGAAACGAATTCTTGTAGAAAATAGTCGCTTTCCGGCTGCCGGCCGCTCCCGACGCGAAACCGAAGCTTAGACGGCCTGTGCTCTCGTCGTTCGGATTCGTCAAGCGAATGGCCATGCCTTCCGGCTCCCGATAGGCCAGCGACACCCCGGCCTGGGTATGGAAGCGGTCCACCTGTGTGCCCGTATTGAGATCGACGGTGGTCAAATACGTATTGCCCGGCGACGGGTTCGAGGTGCTATAGGCGGTTCCATCCAGGAGGTACAAATATTTGCCGTATACGCAATAGCCTTGAAATACACCCAATGTCGCGGGCTGATAAACGCTCGCGATTGCGGTACGGCCGCCGGCTTTGAAAGCCTGCAAATTGTATACGTCAAAGCGGGGGTTGGTCGTCGCGTCCCGGTAGCGGACAATCAGATTGCCATGGTAATTATCGATATTGCAGGTGTAGCTGTAGTTGCCCGTGCCCGGCACTGTATATTTGGTCAGAGACGGATCCGTATTGTACAGCGTCGTGCCATTGGCAAACGGGAACCGGCATATTTTCGAGCCCCAGCTGTCCGCTCCATCGATGACGCCATCCGTCTCTGTCCACAGATAGGCCGAAGTGCCGGACGGCTCCACGCCGATCGATACGCCGTGGCCGAATCCCTTCAGTGCCATCTGGCCGAGAATCGTGCCTGTCATGCTCAGCTTCGTCACGGTCAGATCGCCCGAGGACGAGGGCGAGCCGTACGTAATCTGCACCGTATAAATGGCATTGTTGACGCTGTCGAACCCGAAGGACTGCATAACTGTTGCGCTGCCGAGCGACACGTCGCGGAACATTTCGCCGCCCGAGCCGCTGAGCGAGAAGCGCGGACTGTTCGGAAGAGCCGCGGCAGCCGCTCTGCTTCTGCCGCCGCCAAGCGCGATGCCCGGGAACATCGCCGCTGCGGCGATCCCTCCGCTCAGCATCAGAAATTTCCGCCGGCTGAAGCTTTTGTCCGATAGTGAAGCCGACTCCTGCTCCGCCGAAATGTTTGCGTTTGCATCACTGGCTCTTTCTTCCTTCTCCTTGCCGGTCTCCATCATGATTACACCTCCGGTATGAATGTATGTTCGCCTTACATCGTCAGTTTATTGAAAATCACGGCAGCGGAATAGAGTAAAAAAACCGATATCGGCGGTAAAATATCAACTTTTTCGCTTTACTGCCAAATTATGATAGAGCCTTGCGAATGAGCGTTTGCCGGGACAGACGCAAGCAGCGCGCCGCGAAAACCAGGGTATTATCTTGACAATACCAGCCAATCGTCAACTTGTTGCAATATATCCGTTGCGCCTGCCGGCAGGCCATTTATAATGGACGGATAACGGGAAGCCGGAGCACGCGACGCGGAGCTTGCAGGAATTGCCTGGCCTGCAGCTAAATCCTGCCCGTATTGGGGCGACGCTGCCTCATCATCGAGAAAATCAAACGGAGAAAGGAACGGTACAATGTACAGTCTGTTGATAGTCGACGACGAGCCGAGAATCGTAAGCGGCCTCTACGAACAATTTCTGGATTGGAAACCGGAAGAGCTGAACGTATACCGCGCGTATTCGCCCCTCGAAGCGCTGGCGATCCTGACAGGCTCCAAGATGGATATTGTCCTGACCGACATTCATATGCCCGGGATGAGCGGGATCGAGCTCCAGCAGAAAATTCATGAGCGCTGGCCGCGCTGCAAAGTCATTTTTCTGACGGGCTACAGCGATTTCGATTATATCCAGTCGGCCATGCGAAACGGCGGAATGGACTATATTCTGAAGGTTGAGGGCGACGAACCGATACTTGCCGCCGTCGGCAGGGCAATCGAACGGCTGAGGGATGAGCGGGTGTCCGACAATCTGCTGCAGAGGGCAAGAGAGCAAATGCAGGCGGCAGGACCGATGCTGCGCAAGGAATATATATCCGGGCTGCTGCAGGGGGAGCTGAGTGCCAAGGCCGTCGACCGCGACCGCTTCGAGGAGCTGCAGATTCCGCTGTCGGCAGCGGAAAATGTATTGCTGGCGGTAGGCCGGGTCGACCAATGGCCGGACGATCTGCGTCCTTCGGACAAATCGCTGCTCATGTATGCCATACAAAATGTTTCCGGAGAATACATGAATACGCTTCGGGTGCTTTCGATCCCGACCAATCCCTCTCGCCTCGTATGGCTCATTCAGCCTGCAGCGGGAGACGCTGGATCAGGGAGTGTTGCGGAAACCACGGGATGGGAGGCTTGCGCCGCCTTTGTTCACGGTACGATGTCCGATATTCAGGATGCGTGCCGGACGACGCTGAAGCTGCCGCTATCGATTGCCATCAGCTCGGTCTGCTGCCCGTGGCCCACCGCGGCTGCCCAATATATGCGGCTGGAGCAGCTGCTTCAGCGGGGGTTCGGTCAGGATATGGAGATGCTGCTGTCCGACGCGGTGCCGGCTCCCTCATCCCTGTCCCCCGAGCCGGCCTGTCTCACGAAGCAGGATATCGCCCTTCGGCTGAAGGCGGTCAAACAGCTGGAAGCCCTGCTGCTGGGCGGCCAGAAGGATGAATTTTTCGTTTTGTACGAGGACATTGCGGAAACCGCCCGGACTCTGCAGATATTCCCCGCGTTCCAGCCGTTCCTGGTTGAGCTTGAGTACGCCTTCGCCTCCCTTTTTCTGTCTTACATGAACCAGTGGGGGCTGCTGGAGGCGGTAACGGTGTCCAGGGAGGCGGGAACGCTGCTTCACAGGGGAGCATTCGTATCGTGGGCGGAGACCGAGGAATATTACCGGGAACTCTCCTGCCGGTTGTTTGCGCTGAGGACGGGCGAGCAGCAGGACCGGACGCAGAAGATTTTGACGATGGTGAATCAATATATCGAGCAGCATCTCGCCGAGGACCTGTCGCTCGACAAGCTGGCCAACCATGTCTACCTGCATCCGACCTACCTGTCGCGCCTGTACAGGCAAATGACGGGTACCCGGCTGTCCGACCGGATTAAAGAGCTGAGACTGAAAAAAGCCAAGGAGCTGCTGGCCGCTCCCCGGCTAAAAATTCATGAAGTATCGGCCAGCGTCGGATTCGAGTCAGCCCATTATTTCACCAAGGTGTTCAAGAAGGAGCTGCATATGACACCGCAGGAATACAGGGACCGCTGCTGCACGGAACAGAGTTAGCTGTGCCGTGTACGAACCATTTTCTCAAGTGTGAAAGGACTTCCAGAACTCCCCTTCCGTGTCGATGATATCCTTGATCTGCGCAAAAGGAATTGTAAAGGTCGGGAACCCCGCGACGTATGGAGCGATCTCATAGGGCTCGAAATATAAATGGAGTGCATCATCAGTCACATAAAACGGCTGGTCCGGCCGTATGCCGGTATAGCTGCCCGGGAATACGTACGAATATTGCGGGTCCTCCCTGATTTGTTTGCCGACTATATCGCTTAGTACCTTCACATAGTCGCTGCCTGGCTTAAACAGGTCCTTTAGCGCATACATGCGGCCATTGGTCAGATTCAGGATCGCATATGTTTTCGTTGGCATGCCGTGGGCGGCGCCAAATGGGAAATTATAGCCATTCAGTACTAGCTCCAGCAGCTTCTGTTTGTAAAACGCGACGTCGAAATCGCCGGAATATGAATAATCGAGTTTTTTGCTGGCGGGAACCGGCTTGACCTGGGACATTTCCTTCAGCTTGGCGTTAACGGTCCGCTGCGCGGCTTGATTCGCCATCCCTTCAACTTGCGGGTAATAGACGAGATAATCGGCATTTGGCTTATATTTCTCCTCTTTCACAAGATAAGGAGGCTGGAGCGGGATAACCTTATTTTGCTGCCAGACGACGCGTCCGGCACGGGTCAAATAAGACAGCCGCTGATCGACGAATGCCTTGATCAGGCCGTTCTCTTCCAGTGTAAGCGTACCGCTGCCCTCCACGCGCGGATAACCCGGCGCAGGCTTGCCGCTGCGATCGATAAAATACGTTTGCTTCGCGTCGTAGACCGAGGCCAGACCGTCCTTGAAATTGGAAACGTCATTATACAGGAAGTCCGACAGCCGTTGGCCGTTCCAGTCGGCGATGGCGAAGACCGAGCCGACGAAGGGCTGCTCGGGGTCGACCGCCCGGCCGAGCGCCAGCCGCTCATCTCCCAGATCCCGGATGTCGTTGTACTCAGGCTTGACAATGAAGGCTCCCTGCTTGTCGATGACACCGTAGCTCGATTTGTAATCCTCAGCCGTATTGACAATGGCCCGGCCGTCATGGAATGCAAATGCCGACGAATAGGATGGCTGGATCACGACAGTCCCGCGCTCGTCGATATAGCCGTATTTGCCGGCGGATTCCTGTTGGAAGGCGAGCAGTCCGTCGCCGAGCGGTCCCACATAAGCATACGGATAGGTGGCGAGTCTGCGTCCGTCCGGCCCAATGAGCGCATATTCATTGTCCTTGATTTTTACAACTGCCTTACCAGCTGCAAAATCATTCGCTTCCTCGAACTGTGCCGGAATCGCTTCGTTCCCCCGGGAATCCAGATAGCCGAAAAGACTGATGCTGCCATCGGCATCGCCGCTGCCGCCGCCTTCTGTGACATAGAAGACCGCTCTCCCGTCCTGCATGTCCGCGATAAACGGGTACGCCCGCTTTGTCAGCACCGTTCCTGTCTCGTCGATCAGCCTGAACCCCTGGCTGTCGATTACCGCCGCCCGGTCTTCCGAGAACGGGCTGATCGAATCATAGACAGGCTTCGCAACGTAATTCGATGATGTGTCGATAACGCCGTAGCTCCCATTCTCGCTGACGATTGCGAGGCCATTCTGCTGGAAATCCCGCGCATCGTCGTATAGGGGGAGAATCGCCATCCTGCCGCTGCTGTCAATATAGCCCCATTTCATCCCGCCCACCGTTTTGAGCGATGCCGGGAACAATCCTGCCGCCCGCGGCATGTTCATCAGCTCCAGCATCTGCCTGATGTTACGCTCAAGCGCAAGCAGCGCCTCGCGGGAAGGATAGGGCTGGGTGAAGCCGAGCGCCCTTCGGACAGACACCAGCGCATCCTGCGGCATGCCGGCGCGGTACTGCGCATCGGCAAGGTAATACCAGTAAAACGGGTAATCCGGATACTGCCGAGTCATTCGCTCGTAGTAGCGGACGACCCCCGGGAAATAATAAAAATATACATCCGGCGCGGGCACGAACCTCCCGTTGTCCCACCTCAACACCTCGACGCGGTATGCCTCCCCCGTGTCGTGGATCCAGAGCGCGATTTCCGCTTTGCCGTCACGCCCGTCAAGGCCCGGCATATCCATCACTTCCAGATAGCTGAAGTTCATATCGGCGGGAGCCGCATCCTTCAGCCCTTCCCGCGTCCACTCGTAGACCGACAGCTTTGACCAGATCGAGCCGATCTGCCAGCCGACGATCAGATTGTTCAGGCCTGGTCTCATGACGGGCGCCGCCGTCAGCAGCGTTACGCCGTATCCCTGCCCTTTCACATTCGCGGCAATCTCCCACATGCGGTCCCGGGATTTCAGCACAAGCAGGTAAAGCTCCCCATTCAGACGGTAAACAGCTGCGATTTCCGGTACCCGATCCCCGGTTAAATCGGCAGCGTATGCCGCCGCATGCGCAGCAGGCCCATTGATCATCATCAGTTCCGCACCCGCCGGCAAATGGGCCATGGCGATCTGCGTCAGCTGCGGTTCGTTAACGGCCATGTCAGCATCCTCCCCTATTCCCGCA
The DNA here is from genome assembly GCF_056269285.1 of Paenibacillus sp. JT31N11. NCBI lineage: Bacteria > Bacillati > Bacillota > Bacilli > Caryophanales > Paenibacillaceae > Paenibacillus > Paenibacillus sp. JT31N11. Next base: position 1,648,336 of record NZ_JBWDNQ010000001.1, on the reverse strand, counting down.
TTCTTCGCCTAATGGTATGCAGTCTGCCGGCAGATATGCTTGCTTGCGGAGGAAACATGGTCAAATCCTTTTCGTTTCTGCGGCTGCTTGTATCCCCCCTCTTCTAATGAAGCTGAAAAAAACGTATCCCCGCACCGGATTCCAATCCGGTGCGGGGATACGTAAAATCTCTTTCTACATTATAAAATGGAATCGTTTGTCACTGCTTCTGAAACAAACGATTGATGATCACGGCTGCCTGCGCTCTTGTGGAAGGCTCCTTCGGAGCGAATCTGCCGCCGCCCATCCCTTCAATAATCCCGGATTGCTGCATGGCGTCTACAGCTTCTGCCGCATAAGCCGATATCTTGGACCGGTCGTCAAATGCAGCGGCCGCCGCTGAGGCTTGTAATTCGATTTGCTGCAATTCGGCTATTTTATAAACCATTACCGCCATATCCTGCCGCGAAACAGGGTCATGCACGCCAAAGCTGCCGTCTGTCCTGCCCTTGACGATCCCGAGTTTCTGCGCCGACGTGACTGAATCGGAGTACCAGTGCTTCTCCTTCACGTCCCGGAATGTGGACGCCTCGCCTGGCGCAGCAAGATCGAATGCGCTCATCAGCATGGTGATGAATTCCGCTCTTGTAACTGCCGCCCCCGGGTTGAAGTTTCCATTCCCGTCTCCGTGAATGATTCCTCTTGCCGCCAAAGTCTCAATAGCGTCGATTGCCCATTCGCTTTTCTTGAGGTCTCCGAATGAGATATCCGCATATCCGAGGGCGTATTTACTGAAATGCTCCGCTTTAAATTCAACACTGCCGGCTGCCGGATTATATTTGCCGTTTTTGATGATGGTCAAATCACCCTCATCATTGATGTAATACACGATGATTTTGTTGGGATTTTCCCCGGTCATCAGCTTGTAGGCAATTGCAATCTGCATCTCATTCCCGTTAAATCCGGTTATAGGCTGCCCGTCCAGGGTCAAGCTGAAATCGTAGACCGCATGGTCGCCAATCCGCTCTTGTACCGCTGCAGGAAGACTGTCTTTGCCGACCTTGGCAACCGTGAGCTGCAGGCTCGAATCCGCCGTCCCTTCTTTGCCGGCAAACAGGCTGGTCAAGAAGGATAGAGTGGTGAACCCCATATCGACTTTGATCGTATCGATGGCATCATCTCCAGCCGCCAGTATGGGCTGATACGGGATATCCACCTTCACTTCCCTGGCATTATCCAAATCGGCGATCTCGATGGTGAGCGTCTGGGCAGAGGAGTCCAGCATTGCAGCCTCCATGTCCGCTGCTCTCAATTGTATGACCGCATCACCGTTCGCATCAATGACAGGCTGTACCTTGATCATTCCTTTACCGACCGAATAGGCCGGCGCTGCCCATGGTGAGGGGAAACCAGATGGCTCCTGTCCCCCGCTGCCATCGTCGTCATTACCATTATTGTCACTGTCACCGTCATCGTCATCGTCATCATTGCCGTTGTTATCGTCATTGGCCTTTGCCGGTGTGCCGGTTATTGGAATACCGGCAGACCTGTTTCCAGTCAGATCGACCGTACTGAGTTTAAATGTGTAGCTGGTGCCGTTCGTCAGACCGGAAATAACGGCGTGTTCCGCTTCTTTGGCGGCATACACGGCATCGGCGACGGTCCCGTCCATCTGTTCAATGATAATCTTCTCCAAATCGCTGTCGCCCGGATCCGTCCAGGATAGCGCGAGCTGCCCGTCGCCTTCGGCGACAGCGGTACCCGTTACCTCTCCCGGAGGCGTCGTATCCGGCAGATCTCCGGTTTTGACAAGGGTAATGTTATCCAGATAACCCCAATAATCCGCGCTGGCCGATGCCGTAAAAGCAACGGTCACCGTCCCGTCCGTCACGCGGATTCCCGGAATGCTGAAGCCGCCCCAGATATTATGCCAATCGGCTCCGGTCTGGCCCTGATTGATAATGTTCGCTGAAGCCCCGCCCGATGGCGTTTCGGCCCTGAGCTTCAATTCGGCAACGCCGGGATCGTTCGCCGCTCTGCCGGCGTCGTCGATCACCATATTGCTTTTTCCTGCAGAACGCGCCGTCAAGGTATAAAACCCGTTCGGCAGTCCATTTACCTTCTGCGACAGCGTAAAAGCATACGCGTCCTTCGACCAGTAATCGAAGTAGCCGGTTCCGGCATAAACCTTGCCGTCCCCTATCTCGCGGATCGCGTCAAAAACGCTGGAGTCTTGGATGGAGCCTGCAGCAGCTCCCGTTAACGTCCACGCGCCGAGCTGGCCTTCCCGTTCAAATCCGCCATCCGGTATCAAGCCTTCCGCGCTGCCGTCCGTCTTCAAACTGAACGTGCTTGCCGGACTGTTCGTATAACCTGGCTTGGATGCCATCGCTTTCAATACCGTGTTGGCGGCAATCGCAACCGGCCCCGTATAAACAAGCGTCGTGCTGGTGTTGCTGGCATAACCCGGTTCGCTTCCGTCCGTCGTATAGTAGATCACGGCACCTTCCGTCCCGCTGGACAGCGTAACCTTCGAAGGAACAGGCAATGCTGCCTCCGCCGGGAGAGCCGCATCCCCGATAGAAGCTGTTACCGGCTGTGCCTGTGTCTGTGCATCTGTACTGGTCGGCAGGCCGAAATAAAAATCGTCGACATCTCCCCATGCTCCCGCAGCTCCATTGAGATTCACGCCGACCGTGACATGTCCGGAGGTAACCGGAACCTGCAGACTGTATGGTTTGAAATTGTTCCAGCCAGCCGGCACAGCGTCGATCTTCATCATCGCCGAAGGATCGCTTGCATCATACCCCACAGCGTACAGATAGGGAACCGCCGCGTCGCTCAGAGCATCCCCGTCCACCCATGCGGAGAAGGTATAGGTAGCATTAGCGACATTAAGGGTTTGCGACACCGTGGCGTCGTTAAAAGCCGAATCGCTCCAGTAATGGATCGCACTCGTGCCGGAACGCGGCGTCGAGCCTGCTCCTTGAGGCGCTCCGATGGAAGGACTAGATACCGTCCAACCGGCGGAGCCGCTCTCAAGTCCCGGATTCGTCAGCAGATTCGGCGGCTGCGCAGAATGCACCGTAATCACGGCCGAGGCTGCCCGCGTCTCGGAGCCGACCGTTCCATAAGCCGTGTAGACACCAGGTTCCGCCGTATTGACTGCTGATGTGTCCCATGCCGATACCGCAGCGGGTTTGTAATGACCATCGCTGTACTGCCCCTGTACGGAAGAAGGCAAACTCAGAACCCCGCCTGCCTCCATGCTTCCGTAATACGGGTCCGCAGCGACAAATACCGGCGCGGGAGCGGCAGCTGTCCCCCGAACGAGATTGAATACATCGATGGATGGCAGCGCTTTCCCCGTGTAATCGAACAATGCCTGATTTTCCCATCCGCTGCCCTGTCCGGCAATCCAGCCCGTGTCATTGCCTGGAAGCCAGTCTGCTCCCCAGTAGAACAGACCCAGCCCCTGATTGCCTGGCACATTTGCCAAATTGTTGATGACATCGCGGATGGCTGCCGCCTGGCCCTGCGGCGTAGGGGTGTAGCCTGCCGTATAAGCGCTGCTTTGATCAAAGTTATTGATCGTCTCGTCTCCCGGCTCAAGCGTCCAGGCATAAGCGGTCTCCGCCACGATGACCGGTTTGCCGTACCGGCTTGCCAACGTATTCATAATAACAGCATTCTGCTCCGTCGTTCCGTGCCAGAATGGATAATCGGAGATGCCGATCAGGTCAAAATCGACCGCTGTACCGCCGGTCGTCCAGGTGTCCAGATTCCACGTAAACGTGCCTGTGCTGCCGCTGGAATTCCCCGCGATGTGGATCATGATTTGAATGTCCGGATCAACCGCTCTCACCGCTGCGGATGCTTTCTGGAGAAAAGGCGCCGCTTTCTCTGCGGAATCGCCATCCGGCCAGAGCAGCCCTCCGTTGATCTCGTTGCCGATCTGCACCATTTCCGGGAGAACGCCTTCCGCTTCCATCGCGGTCAGTACATCGTATGTGTAGCGGTATACATCCTCCTGCAGCACGGTCCCGCTGTGATTGGCCCAGGCCTTCGGCTTATTTTGCTTGCCGGGATCAACCCAGAAGTCGCTGTAATGAAAATCCAGCAAAAGCTTGATCCCGAGCGCCTTTGCCTGTTTGGCCATGGCGATATCCCGGGCCAGATCATTGTTCCCGCCGCCGATCGGCTGACCGAACGCATCAGTCGGATCGTTCCAGATCCGCAGTCGGATATAGTTGACGCCGTGCTTCTTCAGCACCTGCATGGCGCTCATTTCCGTACCATCGGTATCGTAAAACTTCCGGCCTGCTTTTTCGAGCTCATAGAGCTCGGAGACATCCGCTCCCATGATAAAATCGCTTCGCTGTCCGTTCTGCAGTCCCGGGACCGGGTCCACCGAGACGGTGCCTGAAGCCGGCTGTGCCGCGAAGCCCGTCATCGTTCCCACTGGATAACAAGAAAGAATAATGAAGAAAACGAGCCATTTTGCTGCCAGGGAACGATAAGATATTCTGCTTTTCATATACATTTTTCAGCTCCCGTCAGATTATTATTTAGTCACTTTTCACTCATTCGCTAAGTGCGTTCATGGAGGAGAGCTTCCGCCCCTCGTAATCGAACAACGTCAGATTGGACCAATTATTCGCATGTCCCACCGACCATTCTTCCTTCGACGGAATCCATGCCGGTTCCCACCAATAAAAACCGGCTCCCCGGCGGTTTGGCGTTTCTTTGATGAGGGCGATGATGTCCTTCAGATATTGGGCTTGACCCTCCACCGCCGCTGGATAACCATCGTGAAGCTGGTCTTCCTTGTCAACGATAAACGCCCGCCCTTCGGACGTATCGATCGTCCACGGATAGGCCGTTTCCACCACGTTAATATCCTTGCCGAAGCGGACCGCCAGTTCAGCCAGATTGCGCCGCAGCGATTCCAGCGTGCCGTGCCACCAGGGGTAGAAAGATAATCCGATCGTATCGAATGTCACTTCATACTGCTCGAATTTCTCGAAGAATCTGAGACTCGCGTCCACATCGCCTCCCCGGTCGATATGAATCATGACGTTGATTGACGGGCTGACTGATTTGGCAGCCGCAATCCCGGATTTGACCAGCTCCGTAAATTTCCTCCACTGTTCATCCGTGTTGAAGTCCCCGTCAACCTTCCCGACTGGCCAGAGCATGCCGGGTGTAATTTCATTGCCGATTTGCACCATATCCGGAAGCGTGTTCTGATTGTCCAGTTCAGTCAATACATGTTTCGTATACGCATAAATCGCTTCAGTCAGCTCCTCAAAGCTTGCATTCTCCCATGCCTGCGGCTTCCACTGCTGTGCCGGATCCGCCCACTTGTCCGAGTAGTGAAAGTCGAGCAGAAAATGCATATCCAGCGCTTTAATGCGCCTGGCCATAACAAGCGTACGCTCCAGATTGCAGAAGCCGCCTGCGGGATCGTTCCATATGCGCAGACGGACCGCGTTAACGCCGCTATTTTTCATAATGACCAGCACATCCTCTTGCATCCCGTTTACTTCGTAAGTTCCGCCCGCGCATTCGATTTCGTCTACAAAAGAGATGTCCATACCTTGAATAAATGGCATAGTCTTGCTGCTCCCTTCCTGATCAATCATGCTATTGCAAAGTCATACAGCAGACACCGTGATTCCGCCTACCTGCCGCTGCTTCGTTTCAATACCCGGGAAGCATACACAGGAAGCGTAAGCTTCATTAAGACGGGCTCTCCCGTCTCGGCATCGGTGTAGGCCTGATCCAATTCCAGCGTCCGCTCCTCTCCCGAAAAATTAAGAAGAAACACAAAATCATGCTCCCCGTCGGAACGAAGCTGTGCCGATACGCCTCCAGGCAGCTCGATATCCATCGCGCGTCTTACGCCCGCATCCGATACCAGCTTTCCATATAAAATGTCATAGAACGCCGGATCATTAACCCGCGCAGCCAGATAGTAAGCCTTGCCTTTGCCCAGCGTATTAACCGTTAATGCTGGCCGTCCGGCATAGAAATCTTCCTTATACTGGCCAAGAATATCTGCGCCTTCGGAATGGATCAGCTCGCAGATTTCATGAACTTCGAAGGAACCGGCCAATCCGAGTGCGTTCCCGTGCGTCATGACGATGCCATTGCGGTCGTGATCATGCAGTCCTTCAACCTCCTCCGCCCAGATGCCGAGCGTCTTGCGCAGCGGACCGGGAAAACCGTTCAGGTGGCACAGATCGTTCTCGTTCACAATGCCGGACCAGTAGGTGACGAGCAGCGTGCCGCCATCCTGAACGAAACGCTCCAGCAGCTCCCCCGTCTCCTCGCGGAGCAGATAGGCCATAGGCAGGACAAGCAGTTTATAAGCGGAGAAATTATCACCAGAGCCGATAATGTCCACCGGAATGCCTTGTCTCCACAACGCCCGATACTGCTGCATCACCGTCTCTTCATAATGGATGCCCTGATTTCGCGGCCCCTGGGCATCGTTGACCGCCCAGCGGTTATCCCAGTCGAACAGGATGGCCGCTTCCGCCGGAACATCAGTGCCGATCAATTCCGATAAATGCGACAGCGATTCTCCCAGCGAGGCAACGTCCTTGAACACGCGGGTATGCTCATGCCCGACATGATCCACGACCGCGCCGTGAAATTTTTCACTGGACCCCCGGCTTTTGCGCCATTGAAAGTATTGAACCGTGTCCGCGCCGTGCGCAACAGCCTGCAGCGAAGACAGCCTGTGCATCCCGGGCCGCTTCAGCTTGCTGACAGGCTGCCAGTTCGTCTGGCTCGGCGTGCTTTCCATCAGCATGAATGGTTTTTGCTTCAAGGAACGGAATAAATCGTGATTGAAGGCAAACCATGAAGCAACATTGTCCTCTGCGGGCGACTCATGCCATGTCGGATATGCATCCCACGATATGACGTCCACCGCTTTCGCAAACTCGCGGTAATCCAGCCCGTCGAACAAATCCATCATGTTTGCCGTACAGGGCAGATCGGGATTGACCGCTTTCAGCGGATTGATTTCATGCAGGTAGAAATCGATCGTCTGATCGCTGACGAACCTTCGCCAATCGAGATTCTGCCCGTGCACCATGGTCTCGCCATGCGGTGCGGACGATTCGATCTGCTGCCAGGATGTATACGTATGGCTCCAGAAGGTCGTCCACCACGCCTGGTTCAGCGCTTCGAGAGAGCCATATTTCCGCTTCAGCCATTTCCGGAAAGCATCCTGGCAATAATCGCAATGGCATTCGCCGCCGTACTCATTGGAAATATGCCAGCCAATAACCGCCGGATGAGCCGAATACCGCTCCGCCAGTCTCGCATTCATGATGCTCACCTTCTCGCGGAAGACCGGTGACGTGTAACAATGATTGTGCCTGCGCCCATGCAGATTTCTCCGGCGGTCCGCTCCGACGCGAAGCACCTCCGGATACTTCTCCGACATCCAGGCCGGCCGGGCGCCGCTTGGCGTCGCCAGCCAGGCGAATATGCCGTTATCGGCGAAAGCATCCAGCACGTTATCCAGCCAATCGAACCGGAATGTCCCCTCCTCCGGCTCCAGCATAGACCAGGAGAAAATGCCTACCGCCATGACATTGCATTGGGCCAGCTTCATTAGACGAATATCCTGCTCCAAAACATTCGGATCGTGCAGCCATTGGTCCGGGTTATAATCCGCACCGTGCATGAAGACCGGCAGCTTGCTGCTGATCGGTGGAAATTTCTTGTTCATCCTGTTTCATCTCCCAAGTCCTGTAGTCGTCAAAAAGAAGGAGAGGTCGGTTCCCACCTGCCTCTCCGTCTGCTTGCAAATATGATTACTGCTGCCCGGCAAGTAACGCATCAATTTGACTTTGCAGCTCCTGCCGGATCTTGTCGATACCGGCTGCTTGCAGCTGCTTGATCAGGTCGGCCTGGCCTTTATCCAGATCCTTGATCAATCCGTATTCCAGCGGAATCGAGTAACGGAGCATAACGTTGCCTACGTTGGCCACTTCATTCTTCACCTTGGCATTATCGAATACGAAGGTCTCCAGCGGAAAGTGATAGACCTTATCCTTCCAGCCGTTGGCGATATCCGTTGCTTCCTGAGGAAAGGTTGCACTCGTGCGGTTTAACGGCGAATTCCAGCCCCAGTTGGAGAAATTAGTATAATTGGCCGCATTCGGACCGGGCTGGAACTTGTCGTCGCCTACCGGATCGTAATGCTTGCCGGTAATGCCGTACATCGTCAGATCGTGAATCTCCTTATCGTTCTGAAGGAGGTCGATCAGCATCAGTGCGCGCTCCGCATTCTTGGATGTGGCATGGACAGCCATCCCGTTCTGAGTCGAGATCGAGCCGATTTTCTTCTTATCCGGCGTCAGATCGGCAATAGCTACCTTAACTCCCTGCTCGTCCTGGCTCGCTTCCTCCACGTTGGCAGCCACTGTGCCCAGATTCTGCGCATAGGACGCCGTCTTGCCTGCTTTCATATCCTGCCATACGTCATTCTTGTTGCTGACCACATTCTTGGACCAGGCCTGATTATCGGCCAAATCTTTATAGTACGTCAGAAGCTGCTTGAATTCCGGCGTATCGTATACATTGAATACCTGACCTTTGGCATCGTCCAGTTTATAAGCCAGCGGGATGTCGTAGTTGACCAGGTTCCAATCATTCTGCTGCTCCAGCAAAATTTGGTCGAGCTCATGCCATTTCCAGCCGTCAGCCGGTTTGGCGCCGTAAGCGTTGATGCCCTTCTCGTTAGCTGCAATCGCTTTCAAATAAGTGGCAAATGTCTCCGGGCTGTTCACCGGTTCGAGGTTATATTTCTGGCGAAGATCGTCGCGTATGAGAACGACCTTGTCGGTCACTTCCTCGTTATTGTTTGGCACCATGTAAAGCTTGCCGTTTACTTTCGCCTGATCCCAGGAAACCTTGGGCATCGCCTCCCACGTCTTCGGCGCATACTTGGAAAGCATGTCATCCGTCAATTCCAGGAAACCGCCTTTTAAGGCCTGATCGTTGTAGAACGCCCAGTTTGCGGTAAAGGCAATGTCGAAATCCTCGCGTGCCGCAAATTTCAGCGGGTACTTCTGCTGCCAGTCTGCCCAGTCCAGAAACTCGGCTTCGACCGTTGCGTTGATCCTGGTCTTCAGCAGCGTATTGAGCTGGCCAAATACCTCGTCATAATCCGCCGGCTTGGCCCCGATGAGAAGCAGCTTCAGCTTGACCTCGGAAGTTGTATCCGGCTGCCCGTCAGCTGCATTGGCTTGACCCGCTGCATCCCCGGCCGCGCTGTTTTCCGTAGCGTTTTCCTTATTGTTTTCCGCACCGCTTTGTTCCGTATTGCCTGTATTCGCTGTTTTCTGGTTGTCGCCTCCGCATGCGCTTAACACCACCGCCATTACAAGCATAACGGCGAGCAGAAGCATGACATGTTGTCCCTTTCGTTTCACGATTGAAGTCCCCCTTATTCATTATTCGTATATTGATAACCAGGTTTCCCTGAGGTCATCCTTTAACGGAGCCGACCGTAAGCCCTTGCACAAAATAACGCTGGATAAACGGATAGGCGAGTATAATTGGCCCTGTTGCGACGATGGTCATCGCCATCTTCAGGCTCTCCGTCGGCAGATTGATATTGATGGCCGCGCCGGATTCAAGCATGGCTCTGCGCATTCCGTCCATGTTCCCGAGCATCCGGTATAAATAGTACTGGAGCGGCATCAGGTCGGAGTTGGAGATAAACAGAAGCGCGTTATACCAATCGTTCCAGTAACCAAGCGCGATGAAAAGACCGATGGTGGCCAAAGCCGGCTTGGAGAGCGGAACGATGAGGCGCATGAAAATGAGGAAATCTCCCGCTCCATCGATTTTCGCGGATTCCGTGATGGCCTCCGGTATGCTGCTCATGAAGCTTTTCATGACAATGATATAAAAAACGTTAAGCAGCATTGGCAGAATGAGAACGATCAGCGTATCCTTCAACTGCAGGTAATTCACAATCATCAGATACCACGGAACGAGACCGCCGCTGAACAACGTTGTAAAGAAGAAGAAGAACGAGAATTGGGAACGCCACTTGAAATCCTTGCGGGAGAGCACATAGGACGTCATGGCGGTCAGGAACAAGCCGAGCAGCGTTCCAACCGCAGTAACAACGAGAGTTACACCATACGCCTTGAGCATTTCTGCCGGATACCGGAATAATATGCCGTATGCCTCAGTAGAAAAATCGCTGGGGAAAAACGAGTATCCGTTTTCAATAATTTTGCTTTCTTCGGTAAGTGACGAAGCAATGACCATGATAAATGGCAAAATGCAGAGCACTGCCAGCACAGCGAGCACAGAATAGCCGATGATCGAAAGAAGCATGCGGTCCGTACGCATGCCGCGCCTGACTCCTGCCGCAGGCTTCGGCTTCATGTTGTTCAGTAGGGTAGAACTCATCGCCTGACCTCCTTTATTTAGAATAGCGCGCGGTCTCCATCGTATTTGCGGACCGCATAGTTGGCCAGCATAATGGTCCCGAACCCGAGAACGGACTGATAAAACCCGGCGGCAGCCGACATGCCGATTTCATTCGAGGTTGTGAGCGACCGGAACACGAAGGTATCGATCACATCCGTCGAGGAGAACAGCAATCCGTTATTGCCGACCATGTTGTAGAACATTCCGAAGTCTCCGCGGAAAATATTTCCGATGGCCAGAAGCACGAGAATAATCAGAGTCGGATACAGGTTGGGAACGGTTATTTTCACGATTCGTTGAAAGATATTGGCGCCATCGATTTCCGCAGCTTCATACATTTCGGTATCGATGCTGGTGATGGCGGCCAAATACATCACGGATCCATATCCAAGCGTTTTCCAGGCGGATACGGCGACCAGAATAACCGGCCAGTAGGCGGAAGTGTTGTAAATGTCGACCGGCTCCATTCCGAGCCCCTTCAGCAGAACATTCACCGTGCCGACATCAAAGTTGAACAGGTTGTAGGCAATTGCTCCAACGACCACCCAGGAGATGAAGTAAGGCAGGAACAAGGCAGTTTGCATCAGCTTCCGAAACCACTTGCCAACAGCCTCGAATAGCAGGATGGCGGCGCATATTTGCAGGACATTGTTCACGAGAATGAATGCGATGTTGTAAAGCGCCGTATTTCTCGTGACCCGCCATGCATCGCCGGAATCGAAGAAGAATTTGAAATTATCGAGTCCATTCCACGGGCTTCCGAAGATACCGCCGTCGTAGTTGAATTGTTTGAAGGCAAGGACGATTCCCGCCATTGGCACGTAGGCGAACAGTATAAAGAACAATACAGCCGGCAACAGCATCAACAGCAGCGTCCTGTACTTGATGACATCGCCCCAGAAGGTCTGTCGGTTCATTCTTAATTCTCCTCTCGTTGTCTCTACTCTATTCATTATAACGGGACTGCCCCCGATGCAGGATTCAGCGGAGCAACTAAAGCTAATACAAAATCCACGATTGCTTTGAAACTTATAATTCGACGTATAGTCAGAAAAATAGCCCGGAATCCGCCAAAGACCCGAGCCTCATCAATCCAGTTCGTTATATCTTGTGTTTTTTTCGGTATTCTCCGGGAGTCATGCCCATGGATTGCTTGAACTGCCTGTTGAAGTAAATGATGTTCTTGTACCCTACCCGTTCCGCAATCTCGTAAATCTTGAGCGTCGGATCGGATAACAGCTCGCACACGCGGTTCGTCCGGCGTTCATTCAGATAATCGCTGAAATGGACGCCTGCCTCCAGCTTAAACAGATGTCCCAGGTAATTTGGCGTAAAATCAAAGTGAGCCGCCACCTCTTTCAGCGTAACCTTCTGCTCCAGCTTATCCTCGGCATACCGCATAATCTCGTCGATCAGTTTCCGTTTTTGTCTTTGCTTCTTCACATACAGCAGCTCGGACAATTCGAAGAAGCGTCGTCGCAGCCAGGACAGAATATCATGGACCGTTTCGGATTGAAACAGGATATCCGGCTGATGCGATTCCCATTTGAGCAGCTCGTACAGATTTTCGTTCATTTGCTGCATTTCGGCATGGAGCTTGGAGGTAATACGGATGATCAGATCATACACGTCGTTCTTGTCGGCGAATTGTTTCCCTCTGCTGAACAGGTTGAGCAGGCAGTCATCGATGGCAACCAAATCGTAAATCATAATAGCCTGAAGCATCCGCTCGATCGTCTCATCCATACGCGAAGCCGGCTTGCCGTTGAATTCGGAAACCGTCACATCCCGGATCAGCCTGTTTTTGCCCAGAAGCCATTTGGCGCTCAGCGCAGCCTGCGCCTGCCTGTAGGATTCGTGCAGCTGCTCCTCGTCGTACGCATACGCGCCAACACCGATGGTTATCGTTAAATCCGCAGCCTGACGGATGGTTTGCAGCAGCTCTCCGAGGTATGTGAGAAATCGGTCTTCCTGACCGACAGCGAGCAGGACGAAACGGGTATTATGGGAAACAATAAATAGGCCGAGTGCCTGCTCGCGGACCATATCCCGGATCAGACTGATCACCTGACCTGTCAGAAGACGCCTGTTCTCTTCCCCCATATCGCGCGTCTTCCTCTCCAGATCGTCGATTTCGATCAAGGCGACGGCAGATCCGGCCTTCAGCAGCGGACTTAAGACGCCCCGGATATGCGTCTGTGCCTGACCCGGGGCGAGATCGTTGAACCAGCGCAGCAGCAGCTCTTCATTGACGAGTGAAAGCGTCTCCGTAAAAGAGCGGTTCCAATTCTGTTCCTGCTCCACCTTCTCGCAGAGAGAAAGGAGCATCTCGTAAAGCTCTTTATCCTTCACGGGCTTTAGCAAATAACCCGAAACATTCATCGCTATCGCTTCCTTGGCATAGCCGAAATCCTCATGACCGCTGATGAACACAATCTTGACCTGCGGATTGATCGCCTTGGCCTGCCTGGCAAATTCGATGCCCGACATAATCGGCATCCGGATATCCGAAAGAATGATATCCACCTGCTCCTGCTTCATCAATTTCAAGGCGCTGAAGCCATTATTGGCCGTACCTGCCACGTTCAGGTCCAATCCGCTGCCGAGCACTCTGCGCCGCAGCCACTCCAGATCAACCGATTCGTCGTCTACCAACAAGATGTTTAGACCCATAAGCCAGATTCCTCCTGCTGCTCTCGCAAAGATTTAACAGAAACGGATATACGATATTCCATTTATCATATCTTACCGCGCCGCAGTGCGAACACTGCGTTTTGCAATGATATACCATACAAAATCACGGCTGGGATGCCATTGCCGCCTCCTGCTCCGCTTCTTCGTCCATCACGATATGGGCCGGAATCAAAATGCGGACCGTCGTACCGGCCCCGTAGATGCTGGCCATCTGGATGCCATAGCCGCTGCCGTACCGCAGTTTGATCCGCTCGTTCACATTCTTGATGCCATAGCCGCCGGCCTGGCTTGGACCCATCAGCAGCCGCCGGAGCTCGGCCGGCTTGATGCCGATCCCGTTATCGATTATCTTCAATTCGATTTGCTCGCCCAGCCTTCTGCCCGTGATCCGGATCGCTATCGTATCCCCGAACCATGCGTGCTTGAATATATTTTCCACGAATGGCTGTAAAATCAATTTGACAACCAGCACATCCCCTATCGCCGGTTCTATATCAAAGTATACATTAAAGGCGTTGGCATATTTGACTCTCTGAATATCCAGATAGGTGCTCACCTGCTCGATTTCATCGCCAAGCGGAATATAGACTTTCCCTTGATTCAGCGTAAGCCGGTAGAATCGGGAGAGGCCCTGGACCATATCCGTGACTTTCCCGACCTCTCCCAAATTAGCCAGGCTGCTGATGGTCGACAAGGTGTTATACAGAAAATGGGGATTGATCTGGGCCTGCAGCGCCTCAAGCTCCGCCTGCTTCTTCTGAATCCCTTGTTCATACACGCTGTGTATGAGTGTCTGGATATTGGTTCCCATAATATTAAAGGCATCGGCGATTTGAACGAATTCATCATTTCCGGAGAAGCGGATCCGCTTCTGAAAGTTCCCTTCCTGAAAGGAGCGTACGAGTGTAACGATCCGCGACATCTTGCGTCCTGACAGCAGGGCGACAAGCAGACCGATACAAGCCATTGCCAGGAAGCTAATCGCGCATACCGCAAAAATAATTTTCTGCATCCTGCCCGCATCTTTGGTCAAATAAGAGGATGGAACCAGCGTTTCGATGACGTAATCCGATTCCGGAATGCTCTCATGCAGCGTAAGAAACGTTCCGTCGTTCTCGTGCTCGCCGGCGCTTCCCTGCTGGTAAATATTGCCGCTCGATGGCTCGTCTATAAGCCGCAGCGTAATCCCTTGATTAACGGGGAAGGCTGTGAAATTGCCAAGCAGATCATCCAGCGAAACCGTAATCCGGACATAGCCGATCACCGTATTATAATCGTTGTAGGACACCAGCCGGCGGATATGGGAGATATTGCCCAGCTGCCTGTCCGTATCGATTTGAAGCCAGATATTGTCCCTTCCGGAATCCTTGAAGGTGTGATACCATTCACTGTCTTTGATATCGTCGAACGAGAGGATATAATAATCGCTGTCCTTGATGGGATCAGCCAGATTGTCTCCTGAAACGATATTCAGATCGCTGTTCAGCGTGTACAGCATCAGGCGGATATGATTGCCGAATAATTGCAAAGGGGCTGTTATCTGGGGAACGATTTCATCCAGCATCGTGAGATAGATCTCAAGCGGCTCGCCCTTCTTCTGGAGCGCGCGCTGGAACGACAGGCTTCCGAAGAGGGTATCCGACATCCGCTGGATTTCGTCCATCTGATATCTGATGTTGTTCCTCGCCTGCTCCATGCCGGTCCGGATATTGGATTCCGCCATTTCCGTCCGTGACTGAATCAGCATGGAATACGAGATGTAACCGACAAGCACATCCGTCAACAGAACGAGCAGAAGATAGGGAATCATAGTCTTGTAGGTGAACGGCATGTATCTTTTCATCAGGCATCCCCAAATTCCCATACAAGTAAAAAGGGGCAACCCGGAGTTGTCCCTTTCGTATGATTTAATCAACCAAATACAATTTTAATTTAACATAGAGAAAATGACCTGTAAATCGTTTTCATTTCACCCTCATAATCCTGGACATCCTGATAATTCGTCCTACTGCATGTATAACGCCAAACATAGATGCAAGCATCAGCAAAATGAAAAAACTTGGCATAACCAGGAAAATCCGCTCCCCGTTCAGCACCCGTCCCCCAGCGATGAAAAACAGTATTTTCGGCAAGCAGATGAACAATGCAAGCGGAACCAGGCGCAATAGGATATAGAGCCAAGTTATCCATTTGGCGCGTTTTGTATATCTCTCCTCCCATTTTTTCATTCGAAAGAAGCTGTGAATTCCCAAACCAAGGGTCACGACCGTGAGCAGGCCAATCAGAATCTCAAGGGTCTGCCCGGAGAAGAAGGTTTCCTTGGGCTGCTGCCCGCCCAGAATATCGGATAACCCCGCTGTGAAGGAAGAATAATTAACAAGCATGTTGAGACCGCTATTGAATAAGACAACGATTCCATATCCGCTTTCGGGCATAAGCACTTGATCCGCATAGTAAGTCCATAATAACCCATTGTGATCGATTTTAGAGCCATCCTCGCTCCATCCCATTCCATACGTACTGTCCATTCCTGCCGGGGCGGAATGCATGGTTTTGATCCCTTCACTGCTGAGAAGCCGGACCCCTTCATACTTGCCCCCGTTAAGCTGCAGGATGAGCCAATGCGCCATATCTTCCACCGTAGAAATATTTCCCGCCGCCCCTTCTACAAACCAATCGGGTTCTTTCTTCACAACCGGTTTGCCATATAAGAAAATATGCCCGCTTGAGAACTGCCCGTCGGCTTCAGAGAACTGTCTGGTGTTGGCGGCGTCTGCCGTATGATCCATTTGAAGAGGTTGAAAGATATGCTTCTGCAAATATCCGGAAAAGCTCTCGTGACTCGCCACCTCGACGATGCGGGCTAATATCTGGTAGTTGGGATTATGATAATGAAACTGCTGTCCGGGATTGCTCGCGAGTTTGACGTTTTTGAACCGGGCGACCGATTCTTCCAGAGTGCCCGGCTGCTTGCGAAATGCCATTTCAGGAAAAACGGAGTCGGCCAGTCCGCTTGTTTGATTCAACAGCTGGCGCACGGTAATTTCCGGTCCGCGATGATCATCCACCTTGAATGCAGGGATATAGTCCGTAATAGGTGCATCCAGGCTGACTTTCCCTGCTTCCACCAGCTGCATCACGGCTAATGCGGTTATCGACTTGCTTAAAGAAGCAATGGCGAAGGGGGTGTTTACTGTGACCGGCTCCCCATTCCCTGATTGTCCAAATCCCTTGGCATAGACGATCTGCTCATCGTGGACGATTGCCACAGCCAGTCCGGGAATATTGTTTTTATCCATCCGGGACTGAATAAAGCGATCGATCCGTGCTGTCTCGATGTTCGTTTCGGCATATGCCGAACCAGGATGGAAGCCAATTAATCCTCCCAGAATGGCGATCATGGCGATTACTTTCATAAAAGCCGCAAGTCCCAGTTTGTTTATCATTGTCTCTTCGTACCTCCTCTATGTAATATCTTCATTATCAGAGGCAATCCATAAGAAATGATAAAGCGAAACTTAAGAAAGGCTTAAGCTGTTATTTAGCCGTTCTTCTACAGGTATATATCAAGAAAAAAACCTCCCGTTGGGAGGCTCAATGATCACGATTTGTTTGTTAATGTCTTCTTCACGACCCCGGTCAAACGATCCAGGTTTTCTTCATTCGCTTGGCCGACAATATGTTTTAACTTGTTCAGCTCCTCCGCCGTCTCAAACCGCTGACTGAAGGTTATTCTTGTTTTACCGTTCAGGTTCTCGAAATCTGCGATTATCTGAAACCTGGGAGCGACATGTCGTAAAATAATGCGTTCGGGGCAGCTGATCTCTAAAAAGATGCATTCATTGGGATAGTTTTTTCCATCCGGGCCATGCATCATAAATTTCCAATGCCCACCCGGGCGGAGATCGAATTCCTGAAATGTATTCGTAAAGCCTTTAGGGCCCCACCACTCAGCCAGAAGCTCTGGCGTGGTCCAGGCGCTGAACACATTTTCGCGCGGTGCATCGATGATGCGCGTATGCACCGATTCGCTTCTGCCTGCGTCTTTATCTGCGCTTGCGCTGAATATCTGACATTTGAACTCCTCCGCATCTATCTTTATACTCGTTTCCGAAATCCCCTACTCGCTTCGAAGCATGTCGCCAAGCTTGTCCAGTAAGTCATGCGTGCCCTGCTCCCGCTGGGCCGGTGAATCATGGCCGTCCAGATAGACGCCTTGCTCGGTGTAAATCAGCCGTGTACCGGAATCGGCAGGTTCCACTTCGACGGTTACCACGGAGACTGATATTCGGGTCTCGTCCTGATCCAGAGAATAGGTATAGACAATTCGCTGCCCCGTTACGATTTCCTGATAACAGGCATCGTAGCTATAAACCGGACCACCGGGCGGCCCTCCACGAGTGCTTTCCCGTCCTCCTACCCGAAAATCAAACTCGGCGGCGCCTTGAAACCACTGCGCTTTCGCCTCGGCATCTGCCCATGCGGCAAATACCCGCTCCGGCACAGCATCGTAAGTACGTTCAATAACGAAAGTCTCATGCTTGGCAGATCGTTCGTTCATCCGTTTATCCTCCTTTATTCACGCTGACTATTGAGCGGTACCCTTACTATTAAACATGACGCTGCGTAAGGTGCAAGTGTTATTTGAAAGATATAAGCCACATAGTCTTTGATGTCTCCGTATCCACGATTATAAAGGATAATTATATCATGGACAATTTTGTCCACAGCGCCGCATACCACCAATTGCAGCGATCCGCTATTGGTCGGCATTTGGCCGTGCAGGAGAATTTAGGGCGGAATATCTCAATTAACGGCAAAAAACCGGGACATCCGCCCCGGGTGTGTTCCTTCATCAGATCTGCCATCAGAGATGGCTGGACTCCCCTCCGTCCACGACCAGAGATGCCCCTGTTATGAACGAAGCTTTGTCACTGGCCAAAAAAGCGACCGCTTCTCCAATTTCTGTCGCTTCGGCTATCCGTCCGAGCGGTATATTCCGGCTCATTTCCTTTTCCTTATCCGCCTTCTGCTCCGCCGTTAAACCGGCCAACCAACGGTGTGTGTGGGCATTGCGCGTCAAGCCAGGCAGTACAGTATTGACCCGGATGCCGTAACCCGCGCATTCCAGCGCGATGGATCTCGCCAACGCCACAACTCCGCCCTTGGCGGCGGCATAGGCAGCATGAATCGGTCCTGTTTGCATAGCATGCACGGAGGAAATATTGACAATCGCTCCTCTGGTCGCCTGCTGCTTCATAATCGGCAGCACCTTCTGCACCACGAGGAAATGGCTCCGAAGGTCCGCTGCCATCACGCGGTCCCATGCTTCAAGTGTTGTATCCCCAATGGATTTATAGAAATGGGTACCGACATTGTTTACCAGAATATCGACGGCGCCCCAGCGCTCCAGCGTCCGATCCACAACATTCTGAATATCGGCTTCCGCGCACACGTCGGTGCGGATAAACTGGACACGAGCGCTGTCATCTGCCAGTTCGGATACCGCTTGTTCTCCATGCTCCTGATCAATATCCGCAATCGTGACGCAGCAGCCTTCCCGGAGCAGCACCTCGACAATGCCTCTGCCGATGCCGGCCGCACCTCCGGTGACAAGTGCCGCCTTTCCTCTCATATTCTTACCTCCCCTTCCTGTCCTTACCAGTCGGCTACGGAGCCGTCGTCCGCGTGAAACCAGCGCGGAGTATCCCAATCGCCGGTATAAAGTTTGTCCTGGATGGCCTCTTCATCAATCTCGATTCCAAGCCCGGGAGCGGTCGGAGTCTCCAGATAACCGTCCTTGACGACAAACGGCTTCTTCAGATAACCTTCGCCGAGCTCGGCATGCTCTTGAGCCAGGAAATTTGGCACATTCGCCGACAATTGCAGGCTGGCTGCAAGATTGACCGGGCCAAGCGGATTGTGCGGGGCAAATCCCGCGTAATACGTTTCGGCCATCGCCGCAATTTTCTTGCCCTCCATAATGCCTCCGCAGTGAGCCAGATCCGGCTGCAGAATCGCAGCAGCCTGCTTCTCAAGCACCTCGCGGAACGCCCATTTGGTGAACAGCCGCTCACCCGTTGCAATCGGGATCGTCGTTGAACGGGCAATCGTCACAAGCGTATCCACATTCTCAGGCAAGCAGGGCTCCTCAATGAAAACAGGCTGGAATTTCTCCAATTCCTTGATCAGCCTGATCGCCAGTGCCGGACCGAGCCGTCCGTGGAAATCAATGCCAAGGTCGCAATCATTTCCAATAGCATCGCGGATAGCCTCGATCCGTTCCACTTCACGGTTGATCCAGCTGGGGTTCTCCATTACATGGGCTCTGCCGTCGATTCCGGTCTTGACCATCGTGAAGCCCTGCGCGCGCCACTTCTTCGCATTTTCGTAAGCCTCCAAAGAGGTCGATCCCCCAATTCCCTTGTACACGCGAATACGGTCGCGCACCGCTCCGCCGAGCAATTGATGCACGGGCACGCCGAGCGACTTTCCGAGAATATCCCACAACGCCTGTTCGATGCCGCTAATCGCGCTGGTCAGAATCGGACCTCCCCGGTAGAACGTTCCCCGATACATGGCCTGCCATAAGTGCTCGATCCTGCGGGGGTCCTGACCGATCAGATGCGGTTCCAGCTCCTTTACCGCCATCTCAACTGTCCGCGATCTGCCCTCGACAATTGCTTCTCCCCAGCCATCAATGCCCTCGTCAGTCGATATTTTCAGGAATGTAAATCTCGGGCGCAGATGAAACATCTTGATTCCGCTGATTTTCATCACATAATCCTCCTTGGTATCTTCCTGTTCGCTTCAACCAGAGTGGGAGAGATATCGCATACTGCAGCGATTTCAAACCGGTCCGTCATCGATTGGAGCACAGGCAAATGAATGACCTGGGCAACTTCGCAAAAGTCCGTTAATACCAAGCTCGACTTTTGTGCTCATGCCGTGCCTTCTTAACCTTTGACGCCAGAGAAGCTGACGCCTTTCTCGATATATTTCTGCGATGTCATGAACACGATCAGCAGCGGGATCATGGAGACGAACGAGCTGGCCATGATCATGTTCTGCTGTACGCCGCTCCTGTTCTGCAGATCGTTGAGCGCAACGGTAAAGGTCCAGTTGACCGGCAAATTATTGACGACAAGCGGCCATACGAATTCATTCCAGACGGGGATGAAGGTCATCACCGCCACGACGGTAAAGACGGGAATTGACATCGGAACGACAATTTGGGTGAAGGTCCGGAATTCTGAAGCGCCATCTACCCGCGCCGCCTGAATAAGCTCTTTGGATACTTGGTCGAAAAAGCCTTTGAACAGGAAGATGACGATCCCCCATGCCGTATGCGGCAAAATAACGGCAAGCAGGCTGTTTACCAGACCCAGGTCCTTCATCAGCAAATAAAGCGGGAGGAGGAGCGAGATATCCGGGATCATGATCGTCGCCAGGAAGAACATGATCCAGAAAAACTGCCACCGCTTGCTTCTAAGCAATTGCGAGAGCGTGTAGCCTGCCAGTCCTCCCAGCAGGAGCTGGAGGGCTACGCTCGACACCGTAATAATGGCGCTGTTCAGAAAATATCGGAAAAAGCCAAGCGGGCCGGCCACATCCTGAGCCAGCTTATTCAAGGACAGATAGCTGTCGAACATCCGCAGCCAGTTGGAGTTTTCCTGAATCGACGCTACTTTGCCGGTAACGAATTTGGTGGATTGATAAAATTGCTGAAATTCGGATGCTATCGGTTTATTCTCGAATCCCGGCTCGGTCTCAGCACTCTCACCTTCTGTTCCATACCAGTGGAACCGGGAAAACCCACGCTCCTGAATAATCGGCAGCTTCAGGTTCATCATCGCATCGTTGAACAGTGTGGAAGGCACAATAAGCGGCTGTCCAATATGGAATGACGACGATATTGTCCGGGCCTTATACAAAAGATGTCCGTCCCGAATGCCAGTCACGGTGACTTCCCCGATATCTTCCCTGAGGTTCTTCATCCAGGGATACCATGTTGCCTTCATCGCTTCCTTCTCATAGAACAGAGCATCCTTCTCTTCAAGACCGGTATAGTCGACAGTGACCTGAACAGATTGCGGGATGCTCGGCAGCCATTTAGGCGGATAAGCCTGAATATCCGTCTCGGTCTTCAGCGAGGACACAATCATCCAGAGAATGGGGATAATAGCGGATACGACGAAGAACAGAGTAACGATATAAGCCGTAATATTCATAGATCTCTGCCCTTTTTCCGCTATTCGCATCGTTTTCATACGCTTCAATCCTTTTCTGCGGAAATTTTATTTTGCAGGACCGTGAGCAGGGCGATAATCAGAAACATACACAGGGACATTGCCCCGGAAATGCCGAATTTGGATTGCTGAAAAGCCGTATTGACGATCAGCATGGACACCACCGTCGTGCTTCCGGCAGGTCCGCCCTGCGTCATGACATAAATATTGTCGTAGGCGAGCAGAACGCCTGACATAAAAGAGACAAAATTGATGATGACGATAAATCTGATATTGGGCAGAAGCATCGTCCACATTCTTCTCCACGGCCCGGCCCCGTCCATCTTGGCGGCCTCCAGAATATCGGCGGGAATCGATCGGATCGCCGAATAATACAACAAAAGCGATATGCCTGAGCCGGCAAAGAAGCTGGGCAGTACGATGGCAAGCTTCGTGATATGCAGATCGTTCAGCCACAGGTAGGGGCCCAGACCGATCTTCGACAACCAGTAATTGAGCAGGCCAAAATCGGGATTGTACATCCATTTCCAGACCAGTATGCCTGCAACCAGAGGGACAATGGTCGGAAGCTGGTACAGAAACCGGAACAGGGCGTTTGCCCTGCGGATTTCCGTGAGCAGCAGCGCCTGGACAATGGGAAGCCAGAACGTCAGGCCCAGATACAGCGCAAAGAAAATAAACGTATTCCGAACGGCCTGCCAGAAGGTTGCAGAATGCAGAATTTGCATATAATTGGCCAGCCCGATGAACGGTCCCGGCGGGTTCACGAGACTGTAATCGAAAAAGCTGATATAAATCATATTCAGCAGTGGATAATACTTGAACAGCAGGTAGCATGCGACGGATGGAAACAGAAAGAGAATCGGCATCCAGCGAATGTTAAGTTTTATTCTCATAGGCTTTTCCGCTCCATGACAGCTTCCGGGATTTCCCTGGAGGGGAATTCCGAAAGCTGTCTTTTCTTTATTTTTTAAGATCGGCGTTGTACTTGTCTACGATTTCCTTCTGAGCCAAGTTCTGGGCTCTCTGAAGCTCCGTCTTCGGATCGGCTTTCTCATCGAGCAGGATAGTCTGGATCGGTTTGACAATATAGGGGCTGAGACTGGCCTTCAGGAAATATTCCAGATGTGTCTCTTTGGCGGCATTCTGGACTCCGGCTACAAGGTCTTCCGAGAGTCCTTCCACATATTTCGTCACTTCCACATCGGAGCGGACAGTCAGGAGATTCGGGAACAGTCCGTTGTCCTGGGCAAATTGGAGCTGCTGCTCAAGCACTTCCTTGGATGAGAAGAACGTCGCATACGTGAAGGCAGCCTGCTGCTTCTCCTTGGACGCTTTGGGGTTGATGATAAAGTAGTTGCCTCCGACCTGTGACGGCGACTTGCCAGACGGTCCGGCAGGCAGCGAGGCAAACCCGATATCGTTAATATCCATTCCTTTGGAAATCATGTTGCCGAACCAGTCGGAGGCCGCCACCGTGGAAGCCGCATGTCCCGTATAGAAATCCTTTTGGTTGTCGTCGAGGCTCTGGACCACATTTTTCTGAGTTGCTTTATACTTCCATTTCAAATCCTTGTAATACTGCAGCGCCTGGACCGCCGCATCGGAAGTAAAGGTAAGCTTGGCGGTGCCGTCTGCCTGCTGCTCCGTCAGATCGCCGCCAGCCTGCCAGACATAATACTCGAAGAACCAGTCCGCCCAGTCCATGCCAAGAATGGCATTCCCGTATGTACTTTTAGCCGGATCGGTCAGCTTCTGGGCTGCTTCGGCGAACGATGTCCAGTCCTTAAGGGCGGCGGCCGGATCGATGCCCGCGTCCACGAACATTTTTTTGTTGTACATGAGTGCGGTTACATACATCGTGCTCGGAACGCCGTAGATTTTGCCGTCTTTCATTGCGGCATCGAGCGAGGAGGGCAGGTATTTATCCTTCTCCGGAAATGCGTTCCACATGTCGGTAATATCCGCCGTGATGCCCTGGGCGATGTAGGGGGCCATATCCGGGTAGGCGTTCAGATAGGCGTCAGGCTGCTGACCGCCGGCGACGGCCGTCATGAACTGCTCCCGCTCCTTGCCTTTCGTTTGCTCCACATGAGTAACCTTGATGTTCGGATATTTGGTTTCAAAATCGGCGAACTGCTGCTCCTTGAGCGTTTTGTCCGCATCGTCCGCATGCGGTTTGTCCCATACCGTTATCTCGACCGGCGCCGCATCGGCTGCAGGCGCTGTCGATTCCTCCGTCGTTCCCGCCGCCTCATTGTCCGGCTGTGCGGATGGATCGGCCGCATTTCCTGCGTTGTTTCCGCCCCCGCAGGCTGCAGAGAAGATGGCGAGCGCCAGCAATACAATGGATACGGATGACCATTTTAAAGCGATTTTCATTCTTGTGTCCCCCTCGATATTAATCCTTGCCTACTCCATTGTAGGCAATCTTCATTCGGCTTTTAAGCGAATTTCTTAACCCATCCCTATGAATATGTTAAGATATCTCCTGCTCTCTGTACTGCTTGGGAGTCATCCCGTAATACTTGCGGAACACGCTGCCGAAATAGGCCGCATCCTCAAAGCCAACCCGCTCGGCAACTTGATGAACCAATAACTCGGTTCCGCGAAGCAGCGACTCCGCTTCCTTCATCCGGTAGGCGGTCAGGAGCTCGATAAAGCTGGTGCCGTTTTTCTCCTTGAACCGTCTTGAAAAGTAGTTGGGATGGATAAAAAACTTCTCCGAGATGGATTGAAGCGATAACGGCTCCTCGAAATGGGTTTCAATATATTGGCGGATGGCCTCCATCATATCTATTTCCTGCATCTGGCCGCTCTTCGACAGAAATCCGGCGATGTTGGCGGTATAACGCTTCATCTGCTCCAGAACGTCCTCCCAGTGCCTGACTTGACTTAGCCATTGAAGGAGATCCTCCGTCTCGCCGATCGTCCATTCCGAATCCAGTGAACGCGCCAGCAAATATTTATGGAACAGCAAATGAAGGTCCATACAGAACCACTCCAGATGGACGTAGGTCGAATCGGGGTCCTGAGCAATCGCCCCCATGCGGCGCTCCGTCCACCGGTGGATTTTATCCGTCTCCCCCTGTTTCAGCATTTCAATAATGGTCGACTCGTCTTCACCACTGATGATGGATTTGCGGTTGGGTCCCTTCTGCTTGGCCGCGTTAAATGAATAAATGCGGTTGCTGCCATGGATGACCGCATCGCGGAGCAGCAGCTTGGCCTCGCGGTAAGAATCCTGGACCCTGCCGAACTGATCGACGTATGGACCGATCGCTTCGGTCAGCTCCAGCTTCAGATACCTCCCGACGCTCTGAAGGATGTCCTGCAGCGCGATCTTGACGGAGGACTGCTGCGAAGCCGAACCGATTCCGAGAACATACACCAGCTCATACCGATGCAGGGTGTGCTGAATCAGCATCCCCCGGACTCCGCTCCGTTCGAATTGTTCCGTTATAATATTTTTGACCGCGTACCAGAGCAGGCTCTCCTCGTCCGCCGCAAAGGAAAGATGCGGAAGCTGAAACGGCTCGAAGGAAAAGACCGCAGCGGCGAAATGAGCGCACACCATTCCCAATTCCTTAAGCGCTTCATCGCCCGGCGCTTCATCGCCTTGCTGGATGAACTGCGTCATCGCCTGCTGCCTGACGGTTTCCCTGCTGGTCTCCTCCAGCAGCTTCAGCTCCATGTACGATTTCTCCCTCAGATGATCGGCTTCGAGCTTCTCCATGAGCCCGTTAATGGCTTCATACAGCTCCTCGTTCTCGACCGGCTTGAGCAAGTAACGGCTGACTCCGTAACGGATAGCCTGCTTGGCGTAATCGAAATCGTCATAGCCGCTGAGAATAATAAATTCCAGCTTCGGATCGATCTCCTTCGCCAGCCGAATGAACTCCAATCCGTTCATCTCCGGCATCTGGATGTCCGTCAGGATGGCATCCGGTCGAGCTTCTCTCGTCATCTCCAGGCCCGCTACCCCGTTGCCGGCTTCGCCAACGATCGTCAACGGCAAGCCCGATGTCTGGATTTTATGTATAATTCCCTGCCGAATAATCGGCTCGTCGTCAAGGACGATGATCTTCATGTTCGCTACCTCCCACAGGCAAAGTTGGCCGGATTGTCAGGAAAAAGGAGGTGCCCCGCATCCTGCTGCTCTCGAAAAGAATACCGTACGTATCGCCGTAGACCAGCCGGAGCCGATTCTGAACGTTCAATAAACCAATCGACGACCGCTCCAAGTAGGGGTCGTTCCCGCTGCCCCCATGAGCAAGCAGCTGCCTGAGCCATTCCTGCCGCTCAGGCTCGATCGGCTCGCCTGTATTCCACACTTTGATCTGGATATCCTCCATGTCGTCTCTGGCAACCTCCACTCTGATCGTACCGCCTTCGATCGTTCGGCTGATGCCATGCAGTACGCCATTCTCCACCAGCGGCTGGAACAACAGCTTGGGGATAGAAATATCTTCGAGTCCCGGCTCCAGATAGATGGAATAATCGAGACGGCTGTCGAAGCGGATTTTCTGAATCGACAGATACAGCCGGATCTGCTGAATCTCTGCCCCCAGATTCGATATGTCATTGCCGCTTATATTATAGCGGAACATCTTGGCGAGCGACCTGCTGATTATGGATACGCGCTCGTTCCCGCCCATTGAGGACAAGCTGTCGATCACACCCAGCGTATTGTAGAGAAAATGCGGATTGATTTGCGATTGCAGCGATTTGATCTCCGCATTTTTCTTGACCAGCTCGGTCTCGTAGACCTTCATGATCAAGCGGTTGATCTCCCGGGCCATCCGGTTGAACGAAGAGCTGAGATAGCCTACCTCGTCAATGCTTCGAATGGGAAGGCTGACGGAGTAGTTGCCTACTTCGATCGCTTTCATTCCTTTGCTGAGCTCTTTGAGCGGCGTGATCGTCCGCGAAGAGAAGATGCTGGCAAGCAGCATGGAGACAAGCAGGCTCAAAGCTCCGATGACGATGGTCCGTTTGGTAAAATCGCTGACGGGCGCGAGCAGCACCTTGGTCGGTGACAGCGATACCAGAATCCAGTCACTGTTGGCCAGCTTCTGATAGACGACAAGCAGGTTGCCCGATTTGCTCGCGGTATAGAAATGACCGCCCGTATGTCCCCGGATCTCTGCCAGTTCTTTCTTACTCAGCAGAATATGGTCATTCACATTCGCACTCAATCCGTTGATGACGCTTCCATCCTCCAATCGAATCACATAGGACCGGTTGGCACCGTTGCCCTCCACATTTCGCAGCCACTTCTGAAGCTCAGTGTAGGACATTCCGTACATCATGACTCCAATGATCGGACCCGGTGAAGTGGCGGTGATATTTTTGATCGCCTGAACGAATGTAATGGTCTTGACGCTGGACCGCGAAGGCCGGTCATAGGTCTGCGAGGATACCCATACGCCCTTGCCGTCATTCTCTTCGCCTATATCAATCAGTCTGGCCCTCTCTTCGGCGGACACGTCATTGGCAGAAGAGCCCGACTGGATGCTGAAGCCGTTCAATTGGGTGATAAATACGGAATCGATAATGGGGTTGTCATTCACAAATTGGGAAAACTTGCTGCTGTAATAGCTGATGGAATCCGGATCCTTCCCCATTTCCTTGACAAAATGCTGGAAATTCGTATCTCCGAAGTAATTCCAGGAAAAGTTTTGGATATTGCTCATATAGGAGTTTAATGCCGCCGAGGATTGCTGAGTGAGGCGCTCGGTCGTCTCGATAGATTGACGCTTCAAATCTCCCGCGGTGCGAACGTAGAAGTCGATCACGAGAATCGACACGGTGAGCACGATAATGAAAAAGTAAGAAACCAGCATTTTACGGTACATGGATCGTTGAAAATATCGTATTACGGCCGCATATCTTGATGTATTCGCTTTCATATTTCTTCCTCCATACTCTGCAAAATCGTCTTGAACTAGATACATCATACAATAGAATTGTCGCATCAATGCAAAAGTATTTTCATTATACGGCGGATATCCGCTTGGATTGCTAGGATACATATTCATTTTACGCCCGGAGGAGGGCTAATCATTTAACTGCTTTCTATGAAAATCTTAACGGATAGGTTAATAATTTCCACAGATCACGTTAATATATTCCGTTACCCTCTTCGAACAGGTCGTTTATGATACTTGCGAAGCGCTTTCACAAAACATTGTCGGGAGGAATTCACATGTACTCAAAGAAATGGGCTCTAGGTCTGCTTGCGGCATCTCTGTTGATGCCGTCCACATCATTTGCTGCGCCATCCGGTGGCAGCCGGCAGCCGGGCCACTCCGTCTCCATCACGGATTACGACGCTGTACCGAATGACGGGACTGATGATCTGGCGGCAATCAACCTGGCAGTCGCAGCCGCCAAGGCGAGCGGGAAATCCGTGTACATCCCGGAGGGAACGTTCATTTACAGCGACCTGCTCGTACTCGATGGCGTCAAGATGACCGGCTCAGGTGAAAAATCCGTGCTGAAAAGCACCAATCTCACTCATCAGGCTGTGGTTCTGGAAGGAACGGGAGCGGCCGTGAGCAAAGTTAAATTAACGACGGTTCAGCCCACTGTCAGGCTGTCGAACGACGAATCCGGCAGAATACTGGTGATGCCGGGAACCTCGGGCTTCTCTATCGACAGCATGGAGATCGACGGCGCCTCGTCCGTGGGAGTCTTCTGCTTGGGGAGCAATGGCGTGATCAGCAACAACATGGTACGCAATACGCTGGCGGATGGCATCCATCTGACGGGCGCGACGGCCAATATCGAAGTGAGGAACAATGTGGTCCGGGATACGGGAGACGACCATATCGCCGTCGTATCCTACGAGAAATTCGGCACTTGGGTCCGTAATATCAGCATCCGCGACAATGACGTAGCGGGGGGCCATGCCCGCGGCATCACGGTGTCAGGCGGCGAAAATATCACGATCCAGAACAACCGGATCGCCCGGACCGGCGGCTCCGGCATCTATATTGCCTCCGAAGGCAACTACAAGACCTATGGGGTCAAGAATCTGACCGTAAGCAAAAATACCATCGAAGGCGACAGCAGCAACCGGGCTGTTGCCGAGAGAGGCGGCATCCGCTTGCAGGCGACCAACAAGGAGCCCAGCATCCAGAACGCGGTATTTGAGAAAAACACGATCAAGAATTCCGGAGACAGCGGCATTCTTATCCTGGGCTCCGATACGATCGACGCCACCTTCCTGAAAAACGACATCGATAACCCGGCGTTATACGGGATCCGAATATTGAGTACGGTTAGCGGCAAGCTGAATTTCCTGAAGAATACGGTAAAGTCGGCCGGGAATGCCCCCTTCTCCAATGCTTCCACCATCGCCCGGGTGATCAGCGACATGCCGAATGATCCGAATGCCGGCGACGGCGGATCCGGGGAGGATTATGTCGCTGTCCAAGGCTCGCCTGCCATCGACGGTGTGGTTGACAGCCTGTGGCAGAACTCCTCGCTGCTTCAGCTGAATACGGATGAGAACGGCACGACGGGGACAAGCCGAATCGCCTGGGATGACAGCGCGCTGTACTACCTGTTCCAGATACAGGACGCAACACCGAATGCTGTCAGTACCAATGAAAACAACGACTCGGTCGAAGTCTGGGTCGACGAAACCAATGCCAGGAACGGCGCCCCAACCGTAGGCGACTACCAGCTGCGGGTTGATCTGAACAACGCGTTATCGACAGTGGTGAACGGCCTGGATCTCTCTGGTGTGCGAAGCGCGGTTGCTCGGGGCGATGGAACCTATACAGTAGAGCTGGCTGTGCCTTATACGGCGCTTACTCCGAAAGCCGGGGATATTATCGGCTTCAACGCCAGCGCCAACGACGACGCGAACGGCGATGGCCGCCGCGATACGTACCTGAGCTGGGTCGACAAGAACCTTCCATATTGGGCGGATACAACGGCTTATGGAGAAGTAACACTGATTGCCGCACCATAATCATCCGCAAAATACAGACCTCCAGTTTCACTACGCTGTGAAAAACTGGAGGTCTGTTTGTGATTGCAAGACAGAACCGGACATCTCGTTATTTCTCTGCTGCCTTGGGATACGCTCTTTGAGGGGATCTTCTCAAGGAAATCGCTTCGTGATGAGAACAAATTCAACGGCTTGGCTTCAGTAAAACGATTGATACAAGGTATAATAAATCCCCACCCGGGGCTGCAGATCCAAGGGTGGGGATTTCTTTGTGGTTCGTCCTTCAGCGTTCTTTATTCCGGACTGTTGTCTATACCAACGTTGCCCTTCAGGACGGGAACTATAATCGTGCTCGCATTCTGATAATTGTCCAGTGCATTATTCTCCAGCGTGTTGAAATTGAACTGTGTCCGGCCTTCGCTGTCGCCGAAAGCTGTATTATCAATATGAATGCCCTGCGTTTCGCCATTTTCGATCGTATTCAGCTCAATCCGGACATCTTTCATCGGGTTCACGTACAGCCAATAATGGAGTCCGGCATGATTATGCCCCGCATGGCCCGCTTTTTTAATCGTGTTGCGCTGAAACTTCAAGCCGTTGATCGGATAAGAAATTTCATTTTTGGCCGGATCGGCAACCGGCTCCGTCGTAATGATCATGCCGGCGTTGAAGGAGCTGTCAAGTATATTGTCGCGGTATATCAGGCTGTCGCCGCCGACGTCAGACATCCCCCGACCCCAATAGTTGGCGGATATGGTGTTGAACTCGGCCACATTATGGTTCGCGACGGCGTTGAAGTTTTGCAGGTTCACCTGCGCTACTCCGTCGTCTCCCAGCCCGCGCATGAAATTGTTGCGAGCCAGGTTGCCGTTGTTGCCCCCGTCCCCCCAATGAATGCCGTCAAAATACGTGTTCCGGATACGCACGTTCTGGATGGTCGAATCAGACCAGTCGGTCCAGCCTTCCAAGCATCCGACATGCTCAACCCACAAATTTTGCAGCACATTCCGCTGTCCCGCGCCAGGATTCGTCAGTACGACGATTGCGTACTGATTATTCCGCTGCGTCTGCACCCCGCTGATCCGCAGATCGGAAATCGTCGTGTCGTTGTTGAGCGTAAATCCTACCGTTCCACCCCAAACATTGTTGGTCACGGTCGAATGCAGATGCGAATACCACATTCCGGCCCCGCGGATATCGACACCCGACGGAACCGCGATCTTCCCGCTTTGATTGTATGTGCCGGCCGGGAGCCACACGTTCTTGCCCTTCGAGGCCGCATCATTGACCGCTGCTTGTATTGCCGCCGTGTCGTCCGCAGCGCCGTCACCTGCTGCATTGTAAGGCGCAGCCTTCACGGAGAGATAGCCTGCAGGCATTGCCAGCGGAGCAGGGGCCGTCTCCAGCTCGATGAGATCGATGCCGTACCACGGCAGTACGTCTCCTTCATCCCTTTGCAGCCGGATCGTGTCGCCGGCGTTGAGCTGGACGGCAGCATCCTGATCGTCATACCGTCTTTTGTAGCTGCTGTCGTCCGTGTCGTAGTTATAGGTCGAGGCAAGCTCGAGACTCTGCCGTTTGACACCGTTTACATACAAACTCAGCGTACCGTTCGTATTCTGCGGTATGCTGTATCGAAGCATCAGTCTGTCGGCGTCTCGCACGTTGGTCCACTCGACATAATCCCCCGTACGGTCGAGCTGCACGTAGCTTTTTCCTGACGATGCCACCTTAACATCGGCGTTCTCGTCTTTGACCGCGCCGCCTCCGGAAGTGCCCTCCTCCGCTTCATACGTCCTGAACGGCATCGTAGCCCCGCGGGTTTCGCTATTGGTGAATCGGAACCAGTTAAGCTTGGCCATTCCCGTACCCGACAAAACTTTGACATACAGATCATGGACACCGGTCGCGCCGGGGTCCACGCCCCAGACTTGCGTCTCGTATGCATAGTTCTTGTCGCTGCCGTCCTGCCAGGTTTCGGTGTTGGCTACGGTAAAGGTGCTGATGACCGGACCCGTCGGACCGTCCAGCCTGACCTCGAACGCATTGCCTGTAACGGGAGCCGATAAGCGGGCCTCCAATGTCTTGTACCCTCCGCCCAGATCGATGCGCTTGTAAACCATATAATCGCCGGCGTCCAATTCGGTAACGACCTTGCCTCCTCCGGCGTCGCCGCCAGTGCTTGTTTGGACACCAGAATTTGAAGAATATTTTTCCGCCTGAATCGTTATTGCCGTGGTCAGTGTTATTTCGGGCGCCCACTTCGTTTCACCACGGCCATCGTTTCCCTCAGCCTCCGAGACGAAATAAAGGGCATCGCCGGCTTCGACGTGAATATCCGATACACCGCTCGGCTTGACGGCAGATTTGGACGTTAACGTTTGATGCCATAGGGAAGCTTTGTTTTTCAAAACTTCCACTGTGACGTCGTCACCCTTCGAGTCCGTTTTATGAACAGTTCCCGAAATCTCGACGGTGCCAGCCAGCGGCGCGATCCATTTCTTCACAGCAGCGCTGCCGTCAATCGATTGAAACGTATCATCACCTACGGACGTCTGGCCGGAAGCATCTTCCCACTTGGCAGGCTTCTTCTTCCCATAGCTGCTTAAATAGGCATAGGATCCGGCCGTCTTTTCCATGTAATACCAGCCATCTGTTCCCTGGACACTGCCGAAGGATGACTTTGCGCGAAAAGCGCTTTGCTCAATCGGCTTGTCCTTCGCCCCTTCCGCATTCGCGCTTGGCACCCATGGCGCCAGTCCGGTCAAGAGCAGTGCCGCAGCCATCGCTCCAGACTTCAGCTTACGTTTGTTACTTAGTTTTATCAAAATAAGCAGCCTCCTTTGAAGTTGTTCTCCGGGCAACGGTCTTGTTGCTGGATCGGTTCGTCATTTGCCGTCCATTATCCTTTCAATCACCTCCTGATGTATGTGGTCATATCTGTGGCTGTTAGCCGCATCATAAGCATAGTCCTCCCTTTGCGGGAACGTAATAGAATATCTTAACGGTGTAACCATAAAAATTTAACCATGCTGCTGCCAAAATTGCCGCTTCATCCCCGGAAGCTTTCTAAATGTATAATAACGAATCATTTTCTTGAAAGCAGGCCATTTTCCCTCCGGATACCGCAGACTACAATAATAGTGAGAACATACAATTGCGTTTGGAGGAAAATGTCATGCAGTTGACCTACCGGCAAAAATTGCAGTTGATGGAGAGCGGCTACACTGTCATTCCCGGCGTTGTACCGAAAATAATGATTACGGAAGCTATGAAATCGATTAATCACTCCATTGGCAAGGGAATACCGGCCAGTCACACCGGAGCGAATTACTGCAGGGAGCTCGAGAAGCATCCCGCCATCACGGATTTGTATAATAAAAGTCCAGCCAGAACCTTGATTCACTCCCTTGTGGGACAAACCAATTATCCCCCGCTTCAAAGCGCGCAAATCGCTCTTCGCTTCCCCGATTATCAGGATCCGCCAAATCCGTACGCTGGTGCCCACCTTGACGGCATGCTGAAGCTGCGTGAAGGTATAGTAGAAAACTTCACCGCACTCGTCGGAATTATGCTGAGCGACCAACCGGAAATCAATATGGGTAATTTTGTTGTATATCCTGGCACTCACCGTGACTATGAGCAATATTTCCGGGAAAAAGGACCGGAGGTCCTGCTGACAGAGGAGTCCTTCAGCAAGACAGCCCGTTCCCAGAATTTGAAGCTGCCGGATCCCGTTCAAATAACGGGAAAGGCCGGCGATCTTGTCATTTCTCACTATCAATTGGTTCATGCCGGAGGAATCAATACCTCTCACCTGATCCGGTATTCGTGCTATTACCGGATCCTGCATACCGGTATCCGGGAAGACTGGCGCACGCCGCTCACGAACATGTGGATGCATTGGCCCGGACTGCAGGATGTACTGGTGAACAATCAGGAATCTAACTGATGGAATCGCACGCAAAAGCGTAAATATATGATGATAATATCCATATTAGCTGCCTAAAAGTGAACGGACTCCAAGGAAACCTGGAATATAGAGGCCAAAAAGAGGCTCCCCGTTAGTCACAGTTGGTGACTTATGGAGAGCCTTCTTTTATGCTCAAAGCAGCCTGATCGGCCGCTACTCTTTTACAGAGCCAAGGGTCATCCCCTTCACAAAGTACTTCTGCAGGAAAGGATACGCCACAAGTACGGGGAGCGCTCCAATAAAGATCTGGGTAGCCCGCAGTGAGCGCTCCGATAATCTTTTCACCTCTGTCGGATCAATACCGATTCTGGTATAATCCAGGCTTTTCACGAGCGATTGAATCATGGTGGCCAGAGGTTGAATATCCGCTTCCATATAGATCATGCCGTCAAACCAGGAATTCCAGTGACTCACGATGGAAAATAGCGAAAGCGTCGCAATGGATGGCATGGAAATGGGCAAATAAACGGTAAACAATATCCGGGCGTGGCTTGCGCCGTCAATCTGCGCCGCTTCGTCCAATTCCTTCGGGATCCCCCGGAAGAAATTCATCATCAGCACAACGTTAAAAACCGCAACTGCCCCCGGCAGAACCAATGCCCAGATCGTATTGCGCAGTCCTGTTTCATTTACAATAATATAAGTAGGGATCAAGCCCCCGTTGAACAAAATGGTGATGACAAAATACCACGCATAGACCGT
Source organism: Paenibacillus sp. JT31N11 (assembly GCF_056269285.1). Classification (NCBI taxonomy): domain Bacteria; kingdom Bacillati; phylum Bacillota; class Bacilli; order Caryophanales; family Paenibacillaceae; genus Paenibacillus; species Paenibacillus sp. JT31N11. The sequence continues at coordinate 1,614,303 of NZ_JBWDNQ010000001.1, read as the reverse complement.
TCTTCCTTTGAAAAAGCTGCCCTCTTTAGACATGGGATATGCCGCAAGAAGACATAGCAGCATGCTGAGCGCCGTTCCGAGCACCGTTCTATATACGCTGATCTGCAGAGCATGCAGAAAACTGGGACTGCCGAACGTTCTCTCATAGGAATCCAAATTGAATCCGATCGGCCAGAACGTAACCAGATTCGCGGTCGCCGCAGCATTCGAGCTTAACGAAACAGCAAACACATGCACTAACGGCATGACGCAGACCAAGGAGAGAATCGATAGAAATACGATATTGAAGCCGTTGAATATCCGGTATAGAGGATCTTTACTGTACACGCTGCTTCCCTCCTTTAAAAGATGCGGTAATTGGCATATTTGGTGGCCATACGGTACGTTACCGCAATCAGAATAAAGGAAACGACTGATTTGAACAGTCCCACCGCTGTCGCAAGACTGAACGCTCCCTGCTGCAATCCGACCGCGTATACATACGTATCGATGATTTCTCCCTTATCCGCAACCAGAGGATTAATCATGTTAAATACCTGATCAAAGCCTGCGTTCATGATGTTTCCGAGCGACAATGTCGCAATAATTATTCCCACAGGCATGATGGAAGGCAGTGTAACGTGAACGGTTTGCTTCCACCGGCTCGCACCGTCGATTTCCGCCGCTTCATAAAGAGAAGGATTGACGCCCGCAAGAGCGGCAAGATAAATTATGGTGCCGAATCCGAACTCCTTCCAGACATCGCTGAAAATCATGGTAAAACGGAACCAGTCGCCATCACCTAGGAAAAACACGGCTGGCAGTCCGATGCCGGACATGAACTGATTGATGAGCCCGGATTGGGAAAGCATATCGGTCAGTATCCCGGCTAGGATGACCCATGACATAAAGTGAGGAAGATATACCAACGACTGAATGGTTCTTTTGAAGAACATAATCTTGACTTCGTTTAATAGCAAGGCAAACACCAGCGGCGTAATCCAGCCTAAAATCATTTTACCGATTGCGATAAATAATGTATTCCAAATAATCGTAATGATTTCTTCATTTGCGAACATGCTTTGAAAGTGCTCCAATCCCACCCAATCCGAATGAAAAAAACCTGTATACGCCTTGTAATCCTGAAAGGCAATCATAATTCCGCCCATCGGTATATAACTGTACACAAAAAGCAGAATGACCGAGGGCAGCAGGAACAAATGAAGCTGCCAGGTGCGCGTCCAATTCATCCGCTGAGAAAGGGTTTGTCTTGCCGGGCTTTTCATCGTTGCAGGTATAACAGGTTCACTCATTGCGATCCGCTCCATCTTCGAATATCATTGTCCGCCCATAATTCGCCGGACCTCTAGAATTTTGAATGCGGGCGGATTGGGACAGAAGCGCCCCACCCACCGCATTCAAAGATCCGCAGCCTTCATTCTTTTACGGCTGGTACCACTCATTTACCTCTTCCGTAATTTTATCTCCGCCCTGCGCCTTCCAGTCTTCCACGAATTCGTCGAATGCGTTTACGTCCGCTTTATTGTAAATAATTTTCAAAAACGTCTCTAATTCCATTTTTTTGAGCAGCGTCCACTTCTCACCCATCGTTTCCGTTGGAGCGCCAATGAATTGGTTTCGCCGGGCGATATTCGGCTGAGACAGAGCGGCTGTAAAGCCGTCCACCACCAATTTGCCCGTTCCGGCAGCCAATTTTTTCTCGTAGACGCTTTCGATCTGGCCTTTTGCCACACGTTCATAAATGCTCGGTCCTTGAATCATACCCGGCGGCGTATTCCCGGAACCCAACAATTGATAATTTCCGATCTCCGTAGTTGGTTTATCCGGGAAATCCCACTGCGGCTTCCCGTCGACCATAATGTAATCGTAGCCTTCGGCATAGCCATTGGCGAACGGGCTGTTCGGATCCTCCAGTTGAACTCCCAGGCTGATATCCCAATAATGGAACGCGGCATCCATATATTCAAACCCTTTGCGGAATACGTAGGTGCCATAAGAAAGAGCGGAACCTGTCCGTCCGATCGTTCCATCGACGCCCGAAGGCAGCGGATACGGTTTCACTACCGCGCCAGGCACATTCACTTCCGTATCGGATAGCGGCCAGCCTCCCATCCATCCAGGGCCGAAGAGCATACCGGCTTCACCTGATGTAAATAGAGAAGCAGCCTTCTGCTCGTCATGCGCTCCGAATTCCGGATGAATGTAGCCGCTTGCATAAAAGTCTTTTAATTTCAGCAGACCATCTTTTACAGTCGGTTGAACGGCGCCGTAACGCAGTTTCCCGTCTTCCCCTTTATCCCAGATATAGGGCTGGGTTTGACCGAACATGAAGTGCACATCCCCCATATACCCGGCAAGACCGTTCTTACCCGAGAAAGCCAGTGGCGTTTTGTCCGGATATTTCTGCTTGAACGCTGCGAGAGTCGCCTCTACTTCTTCCAGAGTCGTCGGCGCTTTCATGCCTACAGCATCCAGCCAGTCCTGCCGGACCCACATAATCGGGTCGCCGACGATGCCGTCGGAAATTTGCGGCAGGCCCCATTTCTTGCCGTCTTTTTCTACATAACGCCAAACCTCCGGGTTTTTCTCATAGGATTCTCTCATGCGGTCCGTAGCATATTTTTCATATGCCTCGTCAATCGGCTCCAGCCGTCCGGCATCGATCAACTCGTTCATCAATACCGTATCCGAAATATAAAGCACGTCGGGCAATTCTTCGCCGCTTGCAAGCGCCAAGCGGATCTTAGTCGCCAGGGCGTCATTCTGGTCCGTTAATAACCACTTATATTTAAGTGTAACGCCCATGTTGTCTCTCAACCAACGACTCATCGGATTATCCTCCGGCGTATCGCCTGGAAGGAGTGTATCGCTTTCGCGCAATGCTTGTGCCGATGTAATCGTCACCGGTGCTTCGTATTTTTTAAACATGTACGATTCCGTCCCGGTGGAATTCCCTTCAGTTGTGCCTTCGCCGTCAGAATTCCCGGTTGTTGTGCCGGTCCCGGATGGGGCAGGAGTCTCGCCGGTATCGATATCTTCTGCCTTGTTGTCCCCCCCGGTGCATCCTGCAAGCAACAAGATGACCATTGTAAACATCATCGTTAATGACAACCACTTGCGAATATTACTCATGCAAATCCTCCTTTGTTTTGAAATGGTGTACTCTTAAATTATGGAACAGTCCGTGGAGGAATAAAATGATGGGATGTTCAGAAAGATGAACGGCAATTCAGGAGATGATTTACGTTAGTCGGGCCGGCAGCGATAATTTTTGGGTGTGATGCCGTAATACTTTTTAAATTCCCGGATGAAATGCTGAACGCTTTGATAGCCGACTTTTTTGGTAATCTCGTAAATCTTCATATGACTTTCTTCCAATAGTAGACGGGCCTTCTCCATTCGCTCCGCCAAGATAAAGTCGCTTATATTGATCCCCGTCGCTTCCTTGTATATTTTTGATAAGTAGCCCGGATGAAAATAAACATGATCCGCAATTGCGGCAAGCGTAACATTATCTGCCAAGTGCTCTTTAATATACGAATGGATACCCTCGATTATTTTGATATGGGAAGCGGACTGCTCGGTCGGTTGAATATGTTCCTTCAACAGGGAATAGATCAGCATCGACCATTCCTTTAAATGCTGCAGGCTGCGGAACAGGGCCGCACGCCCGGAAATGTTATGATTGCCCGTAATTTCCTCCAGCATCACGCCATTCTTGTGCGCCAGATGGACGAATCCGCCGATGATGTGAAAATAAGCTTCCGTTAAATGGGTGCGGGAGCATGGCCATTTTGTATCTATCTCCTTGAAAATAGATTCCAGTTTGTCGCCCACTCCGCCCATATGATTGGATTCTATGAGCTGCATAAGCGTGGGGGGCTGAATGACCGTTTTTAATGAATCCAGCTTCTGGGGGGGTGGCGAATTCACAGAACTGAAGCGGCTTCCGTTGACCGGCCTACCCTCTATCGGCTCGCCCGGAAACCCGGATTTCAGCAGCGGCAGATTCTGCCGGATCCATCTGTTTTTCTTTACCGAAACACTCGATTCTTCCAGTTGTTCGGTAATTTTTCCGATAACTCTGCAAATTTCTTCATCCCGGACCGGCTTGATCAAATAGTCGACCGCTCTTAGCTCAACTGCTTTCCTGGCGTATTCGAACTGGGCATAGCCCGTAAGCAGAACACATTGAATATGCGGCAGCAGCCGCTGTGCCCGTTCGATTAATTCCAGCCCGGACATTCCGGGCATGCGGATATCCGTCAGCAGAATGTGAATCTGCGTTGTCTTAATGATTTCGAAGGCCTCTACAGCGGAATAAGCCTTATGAATGCTCAGAATGTTCATGGCCTCCCAATGTATAGTGGTGTACATACTATCGACAATATGCTTGTGATCATCGACGATTAGTATCGTATACATCCACTCTCACCTTCCTTCTCCTTAATCTGGCAGCTTCGTTGGGTCCAGGACAATTGTACCTTTAGGCCCCCCAGAGAAGATGCGCCGATCTGCAGCCTGGACCCCTCGCCGAAATAATGAGATAGACGCTGCTGCACATTCCACATTCCCGTGCTCGTTCCTTGCTTCTCCGGCTGTATGACAGAATCGTTTAACCATGCAATTCCTTCTTCGTCTAGACCAACGCCGTCATCCTCCACCGTTATGATGTATTTGCCGTGAAGCCCGATTCCTGTGATCAGGATCGTCCCTTCTCCAAGCTTGGGTTCCAGGCCGTGAACAATCGCATTTTCCACAATCGGCTGAATGAGCAATCTCGGGATTATTAATTCGTTCATGGAAGGTTGCATTTGAATATCGTATACAAACTTGGTTAACTGCAGGTTCATAATGTCAAGGTAAATGACAACGAACGCGATTTCCTCTCTGACACTGGTCACCAATTGTTCGTTATGGGTTACATACTTGTAATAATCCGCCAGACTGTGGCCCATCTCGACTACTGTTTCGGTTTTCTTAAGCTTAGCCATACTCACAATAAACGCGAAGCAATTGTATAAAAAATGAGGATTGATCTGGGACTGAAGCTGCTTCATCATTGCTTCCCTGGATCGGATCTCCGCTACGTACACCTTCTCAATCAGACGCTGAATTTCAGACGCCATCCCGTTAAAGCTTTGAAACAACAGGCGAAAATCACTATTTGTTTCAATTGGCAAACGGGTGGAATATTTCCCGCTCTTGAATTGCTGAACGCCGTTTGTGAGCAGCCTGACGGGAACCTGAATGTGAAAATATAATAATAAAGCGGCGAATATACCCACCAGCATCAGAATCGCAACGGTGGAATAGAACAGATTCCTGCTCGTCGTTAAAGGTTCAATAATTTCCGCAAGCGGAATATAATCGATCAGAGTCCAGTCCATACGCGTGGATGCCATCATGTAGACGCGATATTTTTTACCTTCTACTTCCTGCACCACCGGTTCATTCACAGGAGTGGCATTGTCTAACCTGCTCATGATTTCTTTGGTCACGTTCCGGTTTGAAGAGCTGTTAAGGACATACTGCTCGGGAGAATGATAGTAGAATGGATCATTGATGCCCTCGGTTTTAAACGTGTCCAGCAGCGCGGAGATATTCTCAAGAAACAAATTGATTTCAATTAAATATGGACTTGAAAATGCCTCATGCAATGAAGTATTGGGTTTTAAAAAAATACGGGTCAAAGAGCCTTTCTCGGCGCCGTTCACGGAAATTTTTTGATACGTCCATCCGTTGGCAAGCCTTTTTCCTATCTCATGCTCATCATACTTGACAACCGGTGAATACGAGGAAACGACCGTGCGGGAAGGAGGAAAATAAATGGTAATCCTGCTGTTCCACTTATTGGCGACCGCTCCGCTGAACAGTCCCAGCTTCTCTTCGATCGTTTTGAGGACGACATACCGATCGTACCCGCTATCAGCGGGATAGCGGGTTGCGAAATAGATCATATCAGGATCATTCATGAGGATGATGGAGAAAAAAGAAGCCTGGTCGACCGTGCTATCCAGCTGGTTCAGGTAATATGACAGCCTGTTTTTGTTGACAAGATCGACTTGCTCTCCGACGACGTTCGAGCTTTCCTGCTGCGAAAATGTATAAATCACAATAATCGGCAGCATCAGGACTAGAATGAAAAGGATCGCTTTCGTAATGAGATTCATCTTCTATACCGTGCCTCCAACCTATGCAAATAGCGCATGATACGGCCCACTGCTCCAGTCGTCATCATGCGCTTTTTATATAGCAGAGCTTTACGTACTTGCCCGTGTCCAGGATCAAGCAGGGAAGGGTTTCGATGAGCTGTCTACCAGCCTGCGACCGCACCGTCGGAACGGGGATCGCATCCGCCGGCAAACACGCCCCCGGGCAGGCGCTGGATTATGTTCCCCCTGCCGAAGCCTCCGTTCAATGGAAGGCCAACGGACAACTGATGTCCTTTTTCAAGCAGGGCGCTCACTGTTTCAGGCGGAAGCGCGCCTTCCATGTGAAAGGTTCGCTCGCTCATCCACTGCCAACGGCTGGCATCGAGCGCCTGCTGCGGGTCCATGCCGAAATCAACCATATTCATCACCGTCTGAACATGTCCCTGCGGCTGCATAAAACCGCCAACGACGCCGAACGGTGCCAGCGGCTCGCCTCCCCGCGAAATGAATCCTGGAATGATGGTATGGAAGGTCCGTTTGCCAGGCCGCAGACAGTTGTCATGCGCCGGGTCCAGCGAGAAGTTATGGCCCCGGTTCTGCAGACTGATGCCCGTTCCGGGAATGACCACGCCAGATCCGAAGCCAATGTAATTGCTTTGGATGAGAGACACCATGCTGCCTTCCCTGTCCGCTGTGCAGAGATAAACCGTTCCTCCTTTCGGCGGGCGGCCCGGGGCGGGCAGGAGCGCCTTATCGCCAATCAGCTTCCGCCGCTCGTCTGCATAAGCATCGGAGAGCAGGTCGCTGACGTTGACCTTCATATCACGCGGATCCGTGATAAAGGCCTTGCCATCGGTATAAGCCAATTTGATGGCCTCGAACTGCTTGTGCAGCGTATCCACGGTATACGGCCTATCGAATTCGAAGCCTTTCAGCAGGTTGAGCGCCATTAACGCGACAAGCCCTTGGCCGTTGGGCGGAATCTCCCATACCTCGCAGCCGCGGTACGAAACGGATATCGGTTCGACCCATTCCGGCGCATAAGCCTCCAAATCGCATTTGTGCAAATATCCGCCATGCTCCTTCATGAACCGGTCGATCCGGTCCGCATAGTCGCCTTGATAAAAAGACTTTGCGCCTGTTTCCGCGATACTGCGCAGAGTGGTTCCCATGTCGCGGTAGCGAAACAAGCTGCCGGCTCCGGGCGCTTCCCCCCCGATCGTAAACGTGTCAAACCAGGTCCTCACTTCGGGAATGCCGACTCTGCCGTACATAGCCGCAGCTTGCCGCCATGCAGCTGCCGTTAATGGAGAAACCGGAAAGCCGTTCTCGGCATAAGCGATTGCTGGAGCCATGCTCTCGGCAAGCGGCAAACGGCCGAATCTTCCCGAGAGCTCGGCCCAAGCCGCAGGCGCTCCGGGGACCGTTACCGGAACGACACCGAAAGCAGGCATCGTATTGTGGCCCTTGTTCGTCAGCTCTTCAAGCGAAATGGCCGCCGGTGCGGGGCCGCTGGAGTTGAGACCATGAAGCTTGCCGCCGGTCCACAGGAGCGCAAAGGTATCGCTTCCGATACCATTATTGTTCGGCTCCACCGCAACAAGCGCAGTTGCCGTCGCAACCGCCGCATCGACCGCATTGCCGCCTTTCTTCAGCATCTCCAATCCCGCCTGCGCCGCAAGCGGGTTCGAGGTGGACACCATGCCTTCAGCTGCGTACATCGTACTGCGCCTTGACGGAAAATCGTATGGGGCATTTCGAGCTGTCACGTTAATCTCCCCTTTGTTCAAGGTAATCTACCCTTTAATGGAACCAATTAACAACCCTTTAGTGAAGAAACGCTGCAGCATCGGATAGACCAGCGCAATCGGCAGCACGGTAATTACCGTTACGGCCATCTTCAGCGTTTGAGGCGTCACCTGATTGGCGAACTCGTTCTGCATTTGCTGGTCGCTGCCCGATTGCGCCGAAACCGTCAGGTAAAGCAGATACTGAAGGGTATGGTTTTCAGGAGACATGGCGTTATAGATCTCCGTATCGATGAACGAATTCCACTGCTGCACGGCTGCGAACAGGGTAACCGCCGCCATGACCGGCGCGCATACCGGGAATATGATCCGCCAATACAGATACAGATCGTTGGCCCCATCGATCAGAGCCGATTCCTCCAGCTCCCTGGGCAGGCTTTCGATATAGGTTTTAATAAGAATCATATAGAAAATGACAACCGCTTCGGGAAGGATATATACCCAAAAGCTGCCGGTCAAATGCAGCGTTTGGGCCAAAATATACATCGGAATAAGTCCGCTGCTGAAATACATGGTAAGTACAAAAAACTTGCGGAAAAACTTCACGCCTACAAGGTCCTGACGGGTCAACGCATAAGCGACCATGGAGGTTACGGCAACCATTACAAGCGGACCGATAACCGTTCGCAAGGCGGAAACCAGGATGCCATGCAGCATATCGGGATTCTCCAGTGCCGCGCGGTACGAGTCGGCTGAGAAGCCCGCCGGCCAAAACAACAGCCCTTCGGGAAGCCGGGAGGGCGTACTGAGCGAATAGCTGACAATATACAGAAAAGGGTAAAACATGATAAAAACAAGGGCGAGCATGAAGAGATAATTGGCCGCATCGAACAGGAGGCTGCTTTGCCATCGTTTCATGTTCATCCTCCTTTACATGATGGATTTGCCGGTCGTCTTTCTGGATAGTATGTTGACACCCACGACAATGAGAATGCTGACCAATGTCTTGATGATGCCTACCGCTGTCGCGTAAGAATAGTTCGTTAACTGCAGGCCATTTTTATAAATATACATATCCAGAACCTCCATCTTCGACCAGTTCGTCGGATTCGTAAACAAGAAGTAGAACTCGAAATTGGAATTCAGAATCCATCCGCTGTTAATGATGAGCAGAACGATCAGTGTGGGCAGCAGGTTGGGAATGGTAATATGCATGATTTTTTGAATCCGGGTCGCTCCATCCATATCAGCGGCCTCGTATTGATCCGCATCAATCGACGCAATGGCTGCGATAAATATGACGCCGTTATAGCCGAGCGTCTTCCACAGCATGATGCCGATTGCCAGCAGCCAGGCATAGTTCGGGCTCCCAAGCAGATCCAGTCCTTCATTCAACACGCCGAGATTCACAAGGCTAAGATTGACGGCTCCGGTCGAGACGGCGAACAGCGAGTGCATAATGGCGTATACGATCACCCATGAGACAAAGAAAGGAAAGAATGACAGGGTCTGAACGAGCCGTGAAAACCATCCCGACCGGATCTCGTTGATAAGAACCGCAAACAGGAATGCGGCAATCAGATTTACCAGAAGCATGGATATATTCATCGCAAGCGTATTGCGCAGCAAATAGATATAATCGCTGCTTTGCATCAGAAATGACTTGAACTGATAGAATCCCGTCCATTCCGCTTTCCACAAATTGAGACCGACCCGGTAATCTTTGAACGCCATAATCCATCCTGCCAGCGTGAGGTAACTGAACGTGAAGACGACGATCAGACCGGGGATCAGCATCAGAAAAAGGTACTTCTGCCGTCGAAGCTTTATGATCAGCCGGCGCGAAGAAGCGTATTGCGTTCCTGATTCGAGCAAAGTCGCTTTGGCCATTGGCGCCTCCTTAATAGGATCGACGGGTACCGGATTCGATACCCGCTGTCACCGTTATTCACTTTTACGTTACTGCTTGTACTTCTCCAGTTCCTTCATGCCGTCCGTGTACATCTGATTGTAAGAGTCGATAACCTCTTTCGGATTCAGTTTTTCATAGGCGGCTTTAATATTTTCAAGCATCTTATCAAATTCCGCATCGCTTTCGGTCATGATCAGTTGTGCCGTATTCTTAACCCGCTGATCGATCATTTTCTGCTCGGTCGCGCCAAGCGGGGTCGTAGGATCGATAACGATGCTTGGCGCCAGGCCGATCTTCACTTCCTTGCCGTTCTCGAACCACCAATCCTTCGACGTTTTCCAGCCCATCGCCCTGTAGGCGTCCATAACGCCCTTCGGCAGCAGGTCATCTTTTACCGACTGGATGCTCAGCAGGGAGAAATGCTGGCCATCAGTCGGCGACCCGGCGTTGACCAATCCCAGCAAGGGCAGCATGCCGATACCTTGCTTGGCCGTATAAAGCGGGTCCTCCCTGACGCCTTCTCTGAATGCTTCCGTCGGTACCCGTTTGCCATCCTCGATCGTGTAGTGAACACCTTCGATACCGCTTTGCAGCAGCAGTTGCCCTTCCGTCGAGCTTGCCCATTCAACCAGTTCAAAGATCCGCTCCGGATGCTTCGCGTTCTTGGTAATGCCCACCTGGTCGAAGGCTCTGGTCAAGCCCGACAGATAAATGCGCTCGTCGCCCCGTTCGATCTGCTTCGGCGATTTGATCGGCATATTGATATATTCATATTGCGGTGTCCCGGCATTCTCAAACGCAAGGTTGACCGATGTTGCCAGACCGGCCGAATACCAGACAGCCAGCGCGCGCCCATCCTGCATCTTGGCTACGACCTGATCCACTTTGTCGGTAAAGCTTTCCTTGTCAAAGGCGCCTTCCCGGTACAATTGATTAAAGAAACGGTAGCCGTCGATATTATACTCATTCAAGAACTGGTCGACGAACTTGTTATCGATCGCATCCCACAAGGCGGTCCGGCTGCCAACCTTGATGTATCTGCCGCCCTTTTCGGTCATCGCCGTAGAGATGCCCAGAATGCCGTATGACTCGCCGAATGCAGCAGCCAGGCCAATCGTTTTCTTGCCGTTCGTCTCGGGATGCTTCTTCATTGCGTCCGATATGAGCTTCACATAATCATCGGTGGACAGTATTTCCGGCCAGCCCGCTTCCTCGAGAATATCACGCCGGATCAAAATGTCGTTATTCTCGGGGTTAAGAGAAGCGTCAATGGGCAGCCCGTAGTTCCAGTTGTATACCTTGCCGTTTCCGGCCATTCGCCAAAAAGGGAGCGCATCCTTGTACAAATTGCTGAAGTTCGGCGCACTCCTGATGTAATCGTCAAGCGGGAGGAGCGCTCCGGCAGCAATGTATTTCTCGACAGTAGTCTGTCCCTCTATCCGGAGCAGTTCGGGATAATCGCCTCCGGCAAGCATAAGGTTCAGCTTGTCGATGTAATTGCCGCTGAAAGGCACATACTCGAAGACGATATTAAACTTCTCCTTAATAATTTTGCCGACCGGCGTTTCATCACTGCGTTTAATAACCGATGCAGCCTGTGCGTTTCCACTGTCGATGAAGATCTTGATGGTGTAGAGCTCTCGATCCGCTTCACCTCCCGCCGTCTGCGTTGTTCCTTCCCCGCCGCTCTCAGGCTGAGCGTTTGCTTCCGGCTCGTTCGGGCTCGACGTGCAGGCGGGGAGAAGCAGCACACAGAACGCGAGGAGCATGATCAGTCCGGGAACCTGCCCAAGTTTTTTTGTCATGAATAATCCTCCTTTCGAGTTTACATACCGATTAAGCGATTTTCAGTTCTGCGACATGCCTTCCCGGATGTGTTCAGTACCGGATATTGTGTTCAGTATGTTAAAAATAGTTTAATATGCTGTTTCATCTGATGAAAGAGACCATTCTGAAGAATAGATGTCCGATCTAAAGATGCTCCAGAGGGAGCGCGTGCTGCATCCGATATTGACCCGGAGCCACCCCTTCATGGCGCTTGAACACTTTGAAGAAATTGCGGGTGTTCTCAAACCCGACCATTCTACCGATTTCCGCTACTGTGAGCATTTCGCCGCATGTCAGAAGCTGAACTGCCATGTCCACCCGAATTCGCTGCAGATAGTGGAGAAAGGTTACTCCCCTTTCCTTTTTGAGCAGGTGGACCAGATAGTTGGGATGAACGTTAGCCGCTTCAGCCACCTGCTCCAGCGCAAGATCCTCCGTATAATGCTGGTTGATGTATGCCAGCGCTTTCTGCACGGCTCTGCCTGCCGGCATTTCTTCCCCCGCACTGACGGGCATCTCATCGGGACGCAGCCCGGATTGCGGTTTCGATTTCATTTCCCTTGCAGGATGAAGGTGATCATATACGTTCCGAAGAAGTCTGAAGAGTTCTTCCCTGTTTACGGGCTTGAGCAAATAATCTTCCACAGACAACCGAATTGCCTGCCGGGCGTATGCAAAATCGCTATAGCCTGTCAAAATGGCGAATCGCCCGCACTTGCCAAGCCGCTTGGCCTTGTCGATCAGCTCAAGTCCCGTCATTTCGGGCATATGAATATCCGTAACGAGCAGATCCGGCGAAACGGTCCGCATTTTATCCAGCGCTTCGAAGCTGTCCTCTGCTCCAATGACCGATGAGACTATTTCGATCTGACTGGCTATCATCCGCATCAGCGATTGCAGAATTTCCGGCTCATCCTCCACCACCATCACGATCATGAAGGCATCCCTCCTTTGCATATTCGAATCATGCAGACGGCACCATTATCTCCCCCGCTTTCGAGCAGGATGCCCGAGGAAAAACCGTAATAGCTTTGGATTCTCTGGTGTACATTCAGCAGGCCGATTCCATGGCCCGCGCTGTTGAAATCGGCCTCCATGTTCCCGCTGTCCAACATTCGCCGCAGCTTGTTCAGCCTATCCGGAAGAATCCCCGCGCCGTTATCAGTGATCCTCACCCAATAACTGTCCTCGTCCTGTTGAATGGCGACAGTTACAATCCCCGGTCTCCGGCGGTTGGATATTCCGTGGCGGATGCTGTTTTCGACGAGAGGCTGCAGAATGTATTTCGGACAAGGAACAGACGGCACATCGGCAAAATCGGGCAGATTGTACGACAATCGGGGTCCAAACCTGATGCGCTGGATTTTCAGATAGTTCTCCACATTTCGGATTTCATCCGCAAGTGTGGCATCGGAGCGATTCGGGGAGATGCTGTAGCGAATGAGCTGCCCCAGCGTGCAGGACATATCTTCAATGTCAGCATCTCCATTGGCTTCGGCGCGCGATCTGATCGTCTCCAGCGTGTTGAAGATAAAGTGCGGCTGTATTTGAGCCTGCAAAGCGAGAAACGCCGCTTCCTTTTGTTTGATTTCGGCATTGGCCACCGATTGCACGAGTTCGTGAATACGGCCGATCATCGAATTAAAAGAGGCGGCGAGAAGGCCGATTTCATCCGTGTATATCTTTCCGTCATATAGAGCGGGAATCCGCAAGGGGGTTATCCTCATGTGGCGTGCAAGCTTCAATATCCGGCGGCTTACGGACAATGAAAACAAATAATAGGCGAAGGACAGAATCAGCAGGAGCAGAAAGACGATTCCCAGCATCCCATAACGATATCCGGACTTCAGCCCATACGCATTCTCAACGGGGGTGATAATAATCGCAGACAATTCAAACTCTCGAAGCGGAACTTTGGTGGCGAGCATATCCCTACCTTCGGAACGAAAAAACCTGTAACCGCCTTCCTTTCCAGACAAAACAGCGATCTCACCGCGGATGATGTCCTCGTGCGGACTATTCTGGCTCTGCTCATAAACGGCCTTGCCGGAGGAATCGACCAGGTACAGGCCTCCACCTGTTCCCGGTTTGATCCCTTCGAATGGCTCCAGAATCGAAGGGCCTTTCAGCTCCACCTCAATCAAACCGACCTTGCCGGAAAAATTGTTGTCATATAGTTTCCGGTAATAGTACCAACTGATCTCACTGCTGCTGTCAATCTGGTAATACCATTTACCACGGTCCAGCGGTAAATTGTCATTCGCTTGAAGAGCCGCACGGATATCCCGATCAGATTCCTTCAATGAGATAATCTCAGGCCGGAACGAGAGCAAGCTGTCATCTTCCTTATAGACGGTAATCGAATTGACAATTGAATTTCCCAATGCCGCGTATGAAAGCAATGGACGAATATGGCGGATAAAATGATTGAGCTGCTCCTTCTCTGAACGGATGTCTCCAGACAGAAATTCGATCAGCTCGCGGTTGAATTGAAGCAAAAAGTACAAGGACTGCACCTGTGCCAGCTTCACATCCACATTCGCCGCCACCTGTGCGGCAACTTCCTGCTGATTCATCGCATAACTGTTCTTGATATTCCGGTACATCTGCTGATAGAAGATCCACCCGACGGACAACGTCGGAATGAGGATAACGATGACGTACCCGGTAATCATCTTGCGCAGCAGACTTTGTTTCATCGCCCAGCCTCCCCATTTTGTTTGGCTTCTTCCTTCCCGATATCCGTAAGGAAAAAAACAGGACCTCCGTGAAGGTCCTGTTCCATGGTTTAATCAAAATCAACTGCTCACCCTCTCCCCACGATCGGGGGAACGAAAACAGCCTCATCTTTTGTAAGCGGGCGCAGAAAGTCCAGGTCGCAGCCTTCGTGCGCCTGCAGGACATGATCGGCGAACAGGCGCAGATATCCGCGTGCGTGGACTCGCGACGGCATCCACTCAAGGAGCCGCTCGCGGATTTCCGCATCAGGAACGTCAAGATGCAGCGTTCCCCGCTCCAGATCGACTTCGATCCAATCGCCATTCCGGACGGCTGCCAGCGGACCCCCAACCTGCGATTCCGGGGACACGTGGAGGATAACCGTCCCATAACTCGTTCCGCTCATTCGGGCGTCGCTGATGCGAACCATATCCCTGATGCCGGATTGCAGCAGCTTGCGGGGAATGGGCAGCGCTCCCCATTCCGGCATTCCGGCACCCGATGGGCCGCAATTGCGCAGAACCAGCACGGAGTTCCGGTCGACCTCCAGATCCTCGTGGTCCATTTCATCCAGCATCCGTTCATAATCATCAAATACAATGGCTCTCCCTCTATGTCGGGCCTTGCAGAGAGAGCTCGCGGAGCGTTTGAGCACCGCTCCGTCCGGTGCCAGATTCCCTTTCAATATCTGCACGCCCGCGTTGTCTTTGAACGGCTCATCCAATGTGGAAATAACATCCGGAAGCTCAGATCGATTCGGGTATGAATCGCGGATCGGGGTCCCGAGCGCAGTCAGGCATGATGTATCGAGTAAGGGCAGCAAGCTGTGAATAACTGCGGCCAGACCGCCGGCATGAAAGAAGTCATCCATCCCGTAAGCGCCGCTTGGCTGCAGATTGACGATAAGCGGAATGTTCCGGGAGAGCTGCTCATAGCGCTCAAGAGGGATGGTGATGCCAAGCCGTCCGGCAATCGCTGTCAGGTGGAGCACCGCATTGGTGGAGCCTCCGATCGCCGCCATCAGCCGGATGGCGTTGTCGAAGGCCGCTTCTGTCATCAGCCGGGACGGCGTCAGATTCTCGCGCACCATATCTACGATCCGCTTGCCCGTCTCCTCGGCAGCGGTCTTTCGCCTTGCATGTACGGCCGGTATGCCCGATGTGCCCGGAAGCATCATACCCAGCATCTCCGAGATGCTCTTCATCGTGGAGGCCGTCCCCATAACGGGGCACCCTCCCTGCGTGCAAGAAATACATTTCTCGAGCTGGCTCAATTCCTCCTCGCTCAGCAGTCCGGCTTTATAATCGTCCATATACTTCCAAAGGTCGGTTCCATAGTTGACTGTTTTACCCCTGAATACCCCTGAGGCGCGGTGTCCCGCCGCAAGCTGCAATGTCGGCAAATCGCAGCTGGCAGCACCCATCAGCTGGGCGGGGGTCGTCTTATCGCATTCGCACAGCAGTACGACTCCGTCGAAAGGCTGCGAGCGGATCGTTTCCTCAACATCCATCGCCATCAGGTTCCGATAGGGCAAATCGGAGGGCTTCATGAAATCGGAAGGTGTCGTAATGGTATGAACCTCGATCGGATAGCCTCCGTTCATGAGCACCCCCCGTTTTACGAATTCCACCAGTTCCTTATGGGGAGCGTTGCAGCTGTTCAGATCACTCCATGAATTAAATATCCCGATAATCGGTTTGCCCAGGAATGATTCGGGCGCATGCCCATTGGCGCGCATCGCCGACAAATGCTGGAATCGGGTTTCCACAGAATGATGGTTGAACCATTCCCCGCTGCGCAAATTCATCGTGGCATCCGCTCCTCGACCATAATTTTGGCTGCCGCTGTAACGCTTTCCCCCGGATGCAGAACGCGAAAGCCCGTCAGCTCGGGAGGCAGAGACAGGTTAGGTGCATTGGTAATCCATGTATAGGGCTCAGGACACAAATAGCCCTGATTGGCGTCGTCATTGTAAACAACCCAGTGCTTGAAATAGCTGTCGCATCGGTATATGATGCGGATACCGGAGCTGTCGTCGGTCAGTACCGCCTCGTTGTTTCCGGATCCGGCCGCCATGAATGCATCGTCAAGCGCGTGACCGATCAGGGTTTTCCCCTGCATCAGCTCGTCTGCATAAGGGATGTCCTGCAATTCTCCGGTAGGCAGAAAACGCCCGTCAAGCACCCACTGCTTGACGGCGTTCAGTGAGAACCGGCATTGCGCGATATCTCCAGCCGGTGCAGCCGGAAAGTTGAAGGTCGTATGATACCCAAGCCCCCAAGGGAACGGACTGGCGTCACGGTTCGTAACGGTCGTCTCCATGGTCAATGCATTCCGTTCAACAATGTAGCGGACGCGAATCGTGAACAGATGGGGAAACTGCGACAGAATGACATCGTTCCCGTCTGAGCTGATTTCCGTTTCCAGTATGAGCCGTCCCTCATCCTCTTCGGCTCTAACCAGCTCCCACCGCTTGTCGAACACAAGCCCGTGGGAATGGTTGTGCTCCGCCGGCTCGTTGATTTCAAATTGATAGGTTCTGCCGTTGAACTCGAAGCATCCATCTGCGATCCGATTGGGAGGGAACAGGATCGGAATGCCGTAGAGCACGGGAACCGCTTCATACTCCCCGCGGCTCCCTGGAACCCTGAGCAGCTCAAGCTGCCTGCTTTTAAGCTGCATGGAGACCAGATTGCTGCCCCATCCCGGCACCAGAACAACGGATATGTGCCCGTTTTGCGCTTTGACTGCCGGTTCTCCGTGGAACATGATAGATTCAATGGAATTCACGTAGGCGGTGTCTCCTTTCTACAGAACGCCGTACTTCTCGTAAACGTCCCTTAAATATTTCCCGGCAAGCAGCTCTTCCCGGGTATGATTCTCCCGCGTTGCCTTATCCAGAGCACCGGTCACCACCTCAAGCGCAATGTCTTTGGGAATAATGACCACGCCATCCCTGTCGGCAAATACGACATCGTTCGGATGGACAATGACTCCTCCGCAATCGACAGGGCAGTCATAATCGATGACCAGCCCCCGGCCCCTGGAGTCAACGGGCTTGGTTCCTGTACAGTAAACGGGAAAATCCAGCTCGACAATCATTTTCGAATCACGGATCAAGCCGTCAATGATGGCGCCCGTCGCCCCCCTTACCTTGGAGGCCGTAGACAGCAGTTCGCCCCACAGGCCGTTCTGCGTTGACTGGTTTGTGCAGGCGATGACGACCTCATCCGGCAAAATGCTGTCCACAGCGGCGATTTCCTTCTCATACGGATTGCCGCTGACATGGTAGACATCCACCGCCAGAATCGTTTTGGCCCGGCCGACAACGACCCATTCCTGGTTAAGCGGACGGATGGTTTCCCGCATCGCCTGATTGCGATAGCCCAGGTCATCGAGCGTGTCGCAAATCACTCCGGTATACAGCGACTCGCGCATCCGGCGGAACATTTCCTGATCATTCATTTCGTAAGCCTCCATTCTCTTCTACAGCCCATAATGCTTTCTCATATTGTCCAAATACGGCAGCGACAGCATATCATCGATCAATTCTCTGGCCTGGGTCTCCGAGCGCGTCCACGGGTCCATCATTATGAGTGCGAGCAGGTCATCGATCTTCCCGCTCCGGTAGGCGCAGAGCTCCTGCTCCACCGGGGCGACGCGATCGCGGAGCGCATAATGGATCACCGGCTGCGGCAGCCCTTTCGTCTTGATCCCCTCGACTCCGATTGCACTTACGTAGCAGGGAACCTCCACCTGGAAATCCAGGGGAATGCCGGGAACGAAATTCCCGTCGTTCAAAATATTAAGGATCATAATTCTCGGCACATCGCAGGCGATTGCCTCGATGAACGGAATCATCGGCTCCGTTGAATGCTTCGGCGGAAATGCGTCCGTTACTCTGCGGTCCAGATTATCCGATACATCCTTGATTAGCTTGACGTCGTCGATACCGTGGCGGAAATAGCCCTGATACCACTCTTCCGGATCTTCTCGGTACCGCTTCTCCGTCTCATCATCGGCATGATGCCAGAATGGCCACGCCCCTCCGCCCGGATTGCCCGTATCGCCGATCGGAAATACGCCGAACTTCTTGTATAAATCAATGGCCTTCGGCCCCATTCCGTCGCTGATTCGGCATGTCTTGAAATATGCCTCCGACTGCTCCTCGATCCACTTGTCTAGAATCGGGAACGCATCCTGCCCTTTATACCGGAACTCGGTCAGCCAGATGAAATGGTTAACGCCCGGCACTTCAAAGGTAATGTGCTGCGGATCGAGGCCAAGCGTCCGTGCCACATATCTCACGCCGTTCGAGCCGTGGCAGAAGCCGGCAATCCTGGCCTGCGGGTACTTGCGGCGGAGATAGGTTACGCCGGCCATGACCGGATTGGCCACCAGCATATACCAGGCATCCGGACTGATTTCCAGAATGTCGTTCAGGATGTCCTCCATCAGCTCCAGCTGGCAGTGGTTGATCCAGAATCCTTCATCATGCATCACATGCAGGCTGCCGCCGAAGCGGTAGCCGTGCTTGCGGGCGACAGCCCAGCCGTCCTTCAGCCGCTGATGCCCGCCCACAAGCGCAGCGTTGATAACGAAGTCCGCTCCCCGGATCGATTCCCGGCGGTCCAGCGTCTTTTCCAGCTTCAGCTTGATTCCCGACTCCTCGGCATAACGCAGAGCCAAGGCATAGGCACTCTCGAGACGTCCCTCGTCAATGTCCATAAAGCTGATCGTACTTCCTTCAAGATTGGGCGTCAGGCAAATATCGCGGATCAGACTTAACGAGAACATAGCTGTCCCGGCGCCGATAATACTTATTTTTGCCATGAAATAATCTCCTCCGAGGTTAATAATGAAATAATGGCTTGAAAGTTAAATCGAGGCGGAAGATGCCCCGTCGACATAAAGACAGGAGCCGGTAACAGCGGATGCCTCATCCGAAGCGAGGAACAGTACCGCATATCCCACCTCGCGTGTCGTTGCCATGCGGCCAAGCGGCTGCTGCTGTTTAATGACAGGATACAGCTTATCCATGCCGCCCATGCTTTCCGCCAGCTTCACATTCATGTCCGTCTCCACCCAGCCCGGACAGATTGCATTGCAGCGGATTCCGCGTTCGGCATAAGAGACGGCAATTTCCTTCGTAAGTCCGATAATTCCGGCTTTGGAAGCCGTATAGGCGCCATGGCCGGGCTCGGTCAGCGAGGCCATCACGGAGGAGGTGTTAATAATCGAGCCCTTGCCCCGTTTGAGCAGCTCCGGAATCGCCTTCTTGCACATCAGAAACATCGACTTCAAATTAACACTCATCACATCGTCCCAGGTTTCCTCCGGATAATCGACAATATCTCCGATCGGCATGATGCCGGCATTGTTGAATACAATGTCAAGGCCTCCGAACGCACTCACGGCAGCGCTCACAGCCCGTTCGGCCGTTAGCGACGAGGAGACGTCACCGGCTATGACAATGCATTCCCCTCCCAGCGCTTTAATCTCTTCCGCGGTTTCCAGCAGCTTTTCTTCATTACGGTCAACCAATGCCAGGCGGCAGCCCTCTTCCGCAAAAAGCAGAGCTGTGCCTTTACCAATTCCGGATGCGGCTCCGGTTATGATCGCGGCCTTCCCTTCCAGTCTTCCTTGCCGGTTTGTCATTTTTCTTGCTAACCTCCTCTTACGAATTCACGTCAGTCATTTAATCGCACCGATAACGAGCCCTTTGCGGATGTAGCCCTGCAGCAGGATGTAGATCAGCACCGGCGGCAGCGCTGTCATCAGGAGCCCTGTCAGCAGCAGCGGATAATCGGAGCTGAATCTCCCCAGAATGGTGGCGACCGCAACTGTCATCGTCTTCATCTCATCGGACTGCAGATATACAAGCGGTGTGAGCAAATCATTCCACCAGGCTGTGGCGTTGAAGATGGACACCGTCGCCAGGCCCGGCAGGCTCAAAGGAACGACCACCCTTAGAAGGACCTGCAAATAGCCGGCGCCATCGATCCTGACCGCCTCCAGAATTTCATTGGGCAAGCTGTGCAGCAGCGCCCTGAGCAGGAATACATTTCCCGGGATTGAGGTAACTCCCCAGATCACAATGACAGAAGCGAAATGATTAACCCATCCGAGCCGCGACATGAGCAGGAAATTCGGCAAGATAAAGGTAATGCCCGGCACGGTCATCATCCCGATCATGGTCATGTAGAGTGAATTCTTGAACCGGAAACGCAGCTTGGCGAACGCGAAGGCTGCAGGCACGGACAGCACAAGCGACAGGATCAATGCGCCCCCCACGCTGACGAGCGTATTGCCGAATAATCTTAACAATGAAAAACGGTAATACAGCGCCTGAAAATTATCAAAATAGAACGTTTTTGGCCAAGCGATCGGATTCCGGATAAATTCAATCGACGTTTTCATACTGCTCAGCAGCATATAGACGAGGGGATAAACGGCCACTACAGCAACCAGCGTCAGGATAACAACCAGGATGAAGCGGACGAAACGATTGGACGTACGGTTCATGTAAATCCCCCCTCAATTGCTCACCCTGTCAGAGATTTTAAGCTGCACCCAGGTGATCAGCACGACGATTACGAACAGAAACAGCGAAAGCGCGCTGGCATAGCCCATATTGCCGCTTTGGAAAGCCTGCAAATAAATCATAAATTCGATAGGAGTCGTTTCATAGCCTGGTCCGCCTCCCGTGATGGAATAGACAAGTCCGAACATTCCTACGAATACATAGATGACGTTGATGCATGTAAAATAAAACAATGTGGGGTACAAGAGCGGGATCGTGATCTTGAACAGTCTCTGCCGGAAGCTCGCGCCGTCCATGATGACCGCTTCATATATCTCCCCGGATATGGTGGACATGCCGGACAGAAAAATCAGCGTTCCCTGTCCCAGCGTCTGCCAATAAAAGCAGAAAATCAATATCATGAACTCGGTCGGAACGTAATTCAGCCAGTCGACAACCAGATGACCGAGCCCGATATCTTCAAGCAGTGAATTGACAATACCTTTGCTGGCAAACATCGATTTAATCAGAAAACCGATAACGACAGACGATAGAATAGTCGGCAGATAATATACGGAGCGAAAGAACCTCCACCCTGGAACCTCTTCGAACAGCAGAACCGAAACGATGAGCGACAGAATCAGAATTCCCGGGACGGACAGCAGGAAGATAAGATTGTTCCGGAGCATCAGAAGCAAGTCGCCGCTGTGAATAATCCGGAGAAAATTATCCCACCCGACAAAGCGGGAGCTGACACCGTCCCATTCGGTAAAGCTGTGATAGAACGTGTTGAGAGTCGGGTAGCCGATAAATACGGCCAGCAGTATAAAAGCAGGCAGCAGGGACAAATAGCCATGCAGGCTTTCCCTTCTCAAGCCCATATTGTTCCTCCTTCCGCTGGGCAATGCTCCCTCCCTCCGGACAAGCGGAGGAAGCACTCCCTTCGATTGCTTACCGGCTGCTTTTCAGCAGCTCATCGCGCTTTTGGTCGATCTTGCCCATGAACTCCTCGGCCGTCATTTTGCCTGTCAGCGCGAGCGACTGCAAGGAAGAGATTTCGCTGGTCAGCTCAGCGGGGTATACATTATCCGGCCAGAAAATGGTGCTCGGCTCATTGGCCCACTCCTGCTGCTCGAGAATCAGCGGCTCGGACGCCATCTGCGAAACATCGACATCCTTGACTACGGACAGGCCCGCTTCACCGCTCTCGATTTTGTTGACCTGCTCATCCTTGCTCATCAGAAACTTGATAAAGTCGACGGCCTCCTGCTTTTTCTTCGAATAATTGGTTACAACGAATGTAGCGCCGACTCCGCCAACCCCGCCGTCATGAATGAGGACCTGATCGTTGAAATCGGGAACCTTCATCATACCCAGATCATCCCCCAGCGCTTTGCGGGCGTTGGCGATAGCACCGTTGCCTCCGGCTACCATGGCAACCTGCCCCTGGTAGAACAGCTGCAGGGACTGATCTGACTGGTCGGAAATAACCAGGTCCTTCGCATACATGTCGTTCCACGCTTTGATGATTGGAACGAGCTGCGGGTCGGAGAAATTTTTCTTGCCGCTGACCAGATCCTCAAGACCAGCTGAGCCCACTGTCTGGGCAATCCAGTAATTAGGGATATGATAGAACGTATCCGGATCCTTCAGGCCGAGCGGAGTCACTCCTTTGCTCTTGATCTTGAGAAGCATCTCCTCGAAGTCATTAAAATTCTTCAATGGTTGTGCCTCAAGGTCGACGCCTGCATCGGCTAATATTTTCTTGTTGTACAGGAGCCCGAAGGTCCCGTCTGTCGAGAATGGCACGCCGTATACCTCGCCGCCCTCCTTGAAGCCTTCGGTTCCCGCGTCCCAGCCGACAATCCGGCTTTTCTCCTCCGGGGTAAAATAGCTGCTGAGCGGTTCAAGAAACTGCTTGAACCTCAGCATGTAGGTTCCCGACCAGATGACGGTCATATCGGGACCGTTCTTGGCGATGCCGGCAGTCTGAAACTTGGTGAACAGCTCATCTCCGGACGGCACATCCTGCACTTCGATGGACACCTCCGGGTGCGCGGTCTCATAGCGCTTGATGGCCTGATAGATGTAGAAGTCCTCTTTCTTCTTGGACTTGTTATTCTCGTCCACGGTCGGATATCCCGTATTCCAGAAGACGATGTTCACCTTCTGCTTGGACGAATCGCCATTTGCGCCGGAGCCTTCCTTCGTACCGGAAGACCCTGAACAGGCAGTCAGCGCCAATACAATGACTGAGGAAACGGCTGCTGTCAGAATGGTTTTAAACCTCATGAAATGCTCCCCCTCTTTGAGCGAATATTCAAGATGCTGATGGCGCTATCACCGGAGCAGGCGTAAGGCATCCTTCCACCTGCCACCGGCCACAGATCAACAGCCCCTTGAAGTTATCTTCATTGTAAAGGGCTGCCATCCGGATGAGAATGACAGCATCGGTGTCAGGGCTTATCACATTTCACAGGTTCTTCATGGTACTTGACCATTTTTGCACGAAGCTTGACATTTTTTACAGCGATTGCGATCCTGTGTAATAAGACGGAGCCACGCCTCTTACTTTCTTGAACATCCGGGTAAATGAACTGGGATTCAGATAACCGAGCTTATCGGCGATATCGGTCAAGGACATGCCGCTTTGCATCATTCTTTCGGCCTGCTCCACCTTGGCGGCCAGCACCGCTTCACTGAAATTCAATCCCTTTTCTTCCTTATACAGACGGCTCAGCTGGGCGGGACTCATATTAAATAGAGCGGCGACGCCGTTCAGGCTAATTTCCTCGAAGCTGTGCTCGTCCAGGTACATCTCCACAGCTTCGATCACATATTTACGATGATTGCCCCTCCCACCCCACTTTCCGGCATTTCTGATGCTGCTGCGGATGGCTTCGACGCATGCCGATAACGTACAGCAGTCTGACAGGACAGCACCGGCTCCCTCCCCTTCTTCCTGATCCGTTCGAATCCCCATCCTCTCGCGGATGCGGTTCAGCTGAAACATCACATCAGCAAGCAGATTAAGCAGCAGCGCCGGTCTGGGATACGGCTGCAATTCTGGCAGCATATCCAGCATCCGTTCAGCATCCTCCCATTGAAAACAGCTCAACTGCCGGACGATGTCCCTCTTCCAGGCAAGCAGTGACAAGGGGAGCGCCGGTTCCGGAAGCCTCTCCCGGAAGAGATTTTGTTCCTCATTGTAAAAGGACAGACTGAGCATCTCACGGGCATCTGCGTCGCGCTTGCCCCAGTCCTGCCAGCTTTCGAAGGGTTCACTCGCGGCAATGGTCACGGATAATCCCAGATAACGCTGAACGGAATCGATCAGCATTCCGGCATCGGGCAGCTCCGATTGCCCGGAGGTATGAAGCAGCAGATGCCATCTTCGTTCATGGACATATTCGACGAGGCCAACCACATGGCCGCGGTAAAGTTCTCCCGCGATCGTTTCAACAGCTCGGCCGATCTGGACCAGATCAGCCGGCAGCAGCGGGCTGCCTTGACGGGCTGCCGTATTCATCCGGATAACCCACGCTTGACATCTGCCTTCCGTCAGGATCAATCCGCATTCCTCCAGCTTTTCCCGGAAGCCGGTCCCGCTGCTGTAAACGCCCTCAAGCCATTCCCTCAGCATCGACATTTTTCTGATCTGTCTCAGCTGCAGCAGCTCCGTCTCGTCTTCCCGGACGAGCGGCTGCTTGTTCCGGAGCAAGTCCGACAACCCCAGCAGCATCGTCTGCAGCTCCTCGATCTCCATCGTCGACTTGACAAAAAAATCGCGGACGCCAAGGCGCAGCGCCCTTCTGACCAGCTCGAAATCCTGGTTGCAGGTCAAAATAATAAACTCGCCGTCCGGCCTCAAGTGTTTGACCCGCTCGATAAATTCCAGGCCGTCCATCCTGGGCAGACCGATGTCTACCAAGGCAATATCCGGCAAATGCACGGAAAAAAGCTCCAGTGCCTCCGCACCATCCCTTGCCTCGCACACAACCTCCATCCCGAGCTCCGCCCAGGCAATCATCGACTTGATGCCCAACCGGACCAGAAGATCATCTTCCACAATCATGACTTTCATGCGGATTCACCTCTTTCGCAGATTACGTACGGTATAGTCAGCACTACCGATGTGCCTTGACCTGGCAGGCTGTCAATCCGAATATCGAAGCGTTCGTTGTATTCAAGCCGAAGCCTCTGCTGTATGTTCATGAGGCCGATACCCGATCCCGAGCTCTGCCCCTTGACGGGATCACCCCTGATCAGCTTCTTGACCGACAAAGCGTCCATGCCAACGCCGTTATCCGTGACTGTTACGGTGACATACTCGCCATGTCTGACACATGTCAGCGATATCCGGAAGCTTCCGCTGCCCGCGAAACCGTGAAGGATGGCATTCTCCACGATAGGCTGCAGGGTCAGCTTGGGAATTATCGTATGCAGGACTTCGGGTTCTGCACAAATATCGGTTTCAATGGGCTGAAGCATCCTGTTCTCCTGAAAGGCAATGTAGTTCCGTACGTAAGCCAATTCTTCGCCAAGGGTGCTTCTCACCGACAATGCTTTGTCCAGACAATAGTGCAGCATGCCGGAGAGATTGACGAGCGCCTGGGCGATCGACTTCTCTCCTTTCATCACAGCCATCCAACGTATGGAATTAATCGCATTATGCATGAAATGAGGATTGATTTGAGATTGGAGCAGCGTTAATTTGAGGTTCATTTTCTCCTGTTCGTCGGTTTTTATTTTTTCCATCTGCTCGCCTATGCGGCCCAGCATGTGCTGGAAGCCGGAGAAGAGGATTTCGATTTCGTCGATGCCCCGGTAGCGAAAATTCTTCTGCTCCTCAGCCAGCTTCTCGGGATCGTTGAACCGGAGCTTCCTGACTCTTTTCGACAGATTCAGAATGGGCAGCATGACCTTTCGTGTCAGCAGCTGCAATATCAGCAGAATCAGGACAATTGAGAAAGCCGTTACCGCAAGTGTGTACATCCAGAGCGCTTTGGCTTGCCCGACAAGCATATTCATTGGAGTCATCGAAACCAGATACCATGAGAGGAAGGGGATGTTGTGGGTAGAGCAAAGATAAGTTCGGTGGTTCAAATCCATATGGAAGCTGCTGTACTCTCCGCCATTTGCCTGCGCCTGGACAATAGCCTGGCGGTAAACATTCCTGGCGTCCGGACCGGTATCAACGTTTTCGCCGGCTACCAGTACATCGCCCGATGAATTCCCGATAAAGACCGGCGTGGAGTTATTGAGCTGCAGCTGATTCAGCAGGCCTTGAATGAGCGATTCTCTCATCGCCACAACAAGCAGACCCAATGGCTTGGTGCCGCTGACTATATTTTTGGTGAAGTAGAGGGAGTGGTCGTTCGTCAAATCATGAAAATCATCGGCGACATCGTTATACATTACATCATTATCGTAAGGAATATTGTCGCCATACCATGGAAAACTGCGGACAATCCGCTTGAGGCTTTCGCTTTCCGTATCATGCAGGGGCACACTTCCGTATACACGGCCCGAGCTGCTGATAATCTGAACATCCAGCGGAACTCTCAGACGATACATTTTGGTAAATGAATTGACCCGGTCGCGGATCGCCCTGATCTGTTTGTCCTGGCTGGCATACTGCTTCTGCATGATCTGGTACAGCTGTTCGTCCTGTGAAAGAATGCGGATATAATCGTTGATGTGGTTGATATAAAAGTCCAAATTAAGAGAAAGCGATTCCATGTTCTTGGACAGAGACTGATCGTAGATCGTTTCCGTCCGATGCACGGCGTTCTTGCCGAGAACATATCCCTGCAGCAGCACAGGAATCAGAATGCAGAGCAGCAGTATGGTGAGAGCAGCCATATTCAATCTGCGCTTTTTTTTGAGCATGACGAATCTCTCCTTTTACGTTAACGTAATACCGACCGGACCATTAAGTGCTTCGGAGGAGATGATGTTCTGTATATTAAAATAAATCTTATATGCTGACTATATCTCGAGCTAAAATCGATGTCAAGTTAACTGACACTTATGATGTAAACCCTGGTAAATACCAATAATACGCATTTTTATGAATAGATGATTCGGATAACGCTTCATATTTACAACTTTACTATACTGACTTTTATTCAGTATAATGAATAATAATCTGAATGGCAATTGAAAAGGAGCTCAATTATGGAAAAAAGTACGAAAAAGGATTATTCAGTCCCCGCCCTGGACAAAGCGGTACTCATTCTGCACGCCTTGGCGGAGCAGGGCTGGCTGTCGGCGCTGGAGCTTCATGCTCAACTGAATATTCCCAAATCAACCGTTTTTGTATTGCTTAATTCGTTATCCAAGAGCCGGATGGTCGAACGGCATGCCGACGGAAGATACGGACTCGGGCATGCGACATTTTTACTGGGAATGAGCTATTTCCGTGATCTCGACATCCGCCGGATGGCGAGACCCCATTTGGAAGGCCTTGTCAGCCAAACGCCTTACACGGCTCATCTGGCCGTTCTCGCCGGACAGCAGCCTGTTTATATCGACAAGGTGGAAGGCAGCGGCTTCGTCCGCTTTGCCACCTTCATCGGGCAGTCGCTGCCCCTGCATTTGTCGGGAGTGGGCAAAGCTCTGGCCGCCGGAATGAGCCGGGAACAGGTTGCCAATGCTTTAGAGGAGTTTCCGGATATGCGGGACGCGGAGAAATCCGCTCAGCAGCTCCTTGAGGACGTTCAATTTATCCGTCAGCACGGATTTTCCATTGAAGATGAGCAGATGGAAGAAGGCATCCGGTGTATTGGATCCCCCGTTTACGATTTATCAGGCAATATTGTTGCCTCCATCAGCATAACCTCGTTGTCACAGGATTTGCCCGCCATCAAATTCAACTCGATGGGCCAAAAAGTACGCGAAGCGGCGATTCATATTTCTCAGGAATTGGGCTTCAAGCAATAGCTTCGGCTCCTTCGATCAATGACTTTCCGTTATTTTCTTGACTGAAGCGCAGGCAAAGTCCGGCCCGAACGCAAACAAGGCTCCCGGTTTTAAACCGGCAGCCTGTTTGCGTTTATACTGTTTGCAGCTGATTACCATCGCTCTAATTAATTCTTCTTTGGCGCCAGATCATCCGGCTGCTCGCCCAGAAACTCGCCGAGCCGGTCGAAGCTGCGCTCGAGGTTCACTTTCCGCTCGGCAAAAAACTTCTCATGGCTTTTTTTCATGAGCTGCAGCAGTTTTGTAAATTCATCAACAGAGATAGCTTCTTTCGTACGCATTAAGCCAAGCACGTATTCCAATTCTCCCAGAAGCTTTTGCTGAATGAGAATATTATCGTGAATACGCTTAATCTGCTGGGACACAACCTCGATGGGACTATAGTGTTGTCCGAGCAGCACCGATTTTATTTCTTCCAACGACAAATCCAGTTCCTTGAGCGCCAGAATTTGATGCAAGCGGGATATATCCTCTTCGTTATAAAGCCTGTGCCCGGATTCAGAAAATCCCGATGGGGAAAACAGGTTTATCTGATCGTAATAACGCAACGTCCGGATCGTCAACCCGGTTAGCTTCGCAAGCTCTCCGACCTTCCAAGTTTTGTTCATTATCCTCTCCTTTATTCGCGCTGGACATTTACCGGTATCTTTACTATAAAACATAACGCAGCGTAAGGCACAAGGATTATAATATTTTAGGTAAAAGGATCGGACACTTCATTTTTCTTTTTTGCGGTATCCATTTTTTCATTTAACAGCTTAGCCATTCCTGTACTGCTGGCGGCTGTTGAGTTGTTGTGTTCAGTGACACTATAGTTGTTACCTGCAAAATCCAGTATTATCAAGCTATTTCGGGTTTTTGATAAACTTTACGGGCAACACTTAAAAGTCAATAATTTCCTCTGTATCCTGGAATGCTAGTTCTTAGTCACCATCTTGTCTCAAGATTAGTTTCAACTTGACCGAATTAATGATACGCATCAATACTGGCGATGCTAGCAAAGAGACCCTCGGTCCACTATGTTTGGTACACTGATACCACGTTAATCTGTCCGTTAGCGTAACGAAAATGGAGCAGCCGCGGCCAGTAAACTGCTCCAAGATGTTTTGAACTCCCTCGGTACCCGTTAGCCATACATGCAGCGCAAGCGCTGCACTACAGATGATGAAAATGGGTAAGAATATCTTAGGGCTGGGAAAGGAAGGTCGATAAGCTATGGTGCCTTAGAGCCCATCTGTTAGTCTGACTTGGGCGGCCACGGTGCATCACAGATTGTCGCTCCCTCTCGGGAAGCACTCATGGGAGATTAATCCTACAGAGGCGCTCCTTTTTTGACAAAGGCCAAATCTTAGGCCCTACAGGAATGTTTAGGTTAATGATAAAACCTGGAAAGCCTAGGTTATTAATGCACACTCGATTATCTTCCTGCCGTTTATCAGCTCGGCGTTTGTGCCGACCGAGTCGATGCCGTCGGTCGTTCGCGCCTTTGCCGAAAACCAGTCGGTGACCTCGAACGTGGAGGCTATCCGTGCGCTACTGTCAGGGCAACCTAATTTTCCAGGGAAGTGTATTCTTTATGGTTGCTGGCCGATTTCAATGGACCCGGTTTCAGCTATCATCATTAAGCGGTTTAGACATCTATGATGGTACCGTGCCTCGGTATATCCCCCTTGGGGGTGATGTAAAAATAAATATCAAAAAAAAGCAGCCCCTTCTGCCGCAATTGCGGTGGAAGGGGCTTTCCCTCTTGTCGGGGAAGCTCCGAACTTGAAGCAAAATCTTGTAGTAGTGATCTGGAGATTAGGAGGTTTTTCAACCTTTATTATCATGACGTAGGCTAGCCAAAAATGTCTTCCACCATGAAGCCAGAAAGTACGACCTGAAAGAAAATCCAGATCATATAGCTCCATACGGTCATCTCAAATGCTCAAGCTTTTATTAGTGGTACCTAGCTTATCCTGAGCCAGTTCGATAATCAAAATTTAATCAATATCGAGAAGTTCGAGAATGACACCTAAATCGTCTGTACTTTCCACATAAGCATATTTATCGCCATTTTGAATAAGCGGGAAGCCGAATTCCTCCAGCTTAGCTGCCGTTTCAAGCATTCTGTTCTTCGCCTTAAATGCGATGTGATGGACTCCAGGGCCTTTTGTATCAAGAAATTCCTTCCATGTAGTAGGGTCCTCTGTTGGTTCAATGAACTCTACAACCAGATTCTCCATGTGAAAGAAAGATAGCCTTACCCTTCCTTTCGTGGGCTGCCCCATATAGGTAACCGTATCACTGCCATCTTCATTAGCCATTATAATAGAAGGGGCGGGAACGCCTAATAGCTCGGCAAATCGACCGGTAGCCTTTTCTACATCACGAACGATCATTGCAATCTGACAAACCAGGGTCGTGCCAAGAATAGTGTTTTCCATTTTTCTTCTCCTATCTATTTTTTAATCTAAACAATTGTAAAGTTGCTCTAACTTCTCTTTACCAGACATGGTAAACGTCATGAACCTGTTCCCCTGCAAGAATTTTGCGTGCACGATCAATGTTCCACTGAATGTGATCTTTCAGATCTTCATCCCCTTCAAAGGATAATCCGAATACAATTTCCATCTTGCTTGCATTATAATAGGATCGTTTACGTTCTTCATCCGCATTCGAAATAATAATTTTACTGGAAGAACCGGTCAAATCGATTGCAAGCTGTGCAATTTCTGCCCAGGAAACAAATTTTTTACCCAGCGCCATAAAGGTTTCGTTATTGAAGTCGCTTTCTAGCAGTTTTACGTAAAGTTCTGCAATTTGTCTACCGGAAAGGAACTGAGTGCCATCGAATTTGTTAAAAGTGAGGTCTTCATTCTGAAGAACAGCCTTTGCAAGGTTTAAGAAACGAACATCAGACTGGGATGCGCCGCCTTCATAAGCCGGATTCGAGAAAATATAGCCAGGACGAATAACATTTCTTGCTATTTTGGTTTTGGTTCCGTTAACGCCCTGGCCATTGTAATACCTATTAAAGCCCATCAGATACATTTCGGAAGCAGCTTTGGTTGCACCGTACAGGTTGCCCGGAAGCAGCTGGGCAGTTTCGTCCATGCCGTCGCGCAGATCACCCATTGCAGCAGTAGAACTGGTGTAAATAAATTTATGCAGGCCAGCTCTTTCGGCGGCGTCAGCTAGGAACAGCGTAACTTTGGTATCATGTTCAAGCATTTCAACCGGGTCGTTGCCCCAACCGAGCGCGACATGTATAACAGCGTCACAGCCCTGAAGCGCCTTTTCCATTACGTCCAGCTCAAGGATATTACCCTGTACAAGGGTTATGTTCGGAAGGGTTTGATAATAAGGAATCCGGTCCGGAGTACGGGTAAGCAGTACAATTTCATGACCTGCTGCAAGCAATGCTTTAGTAACGTTTTGTCCGATATTGCCGGTACCGCCAGTGACAAAAATTTTCATAAAAATTCCTCCGCTATATTTGATGTTATCGGGAATATAATCATCGGTGCGCAAAGGGGTCTCTCTATTCCTTCAGCTTGTAGCTGACAAAAGCCAGCTTCCTGCTGTCGGGTGACCAAGAATTGACGTTAATGGTGCCCTGTCCGCCAAACAGCTTGACCAACGTACGGAACTCTCCGCCTGCGCTTCCTATTAAGCGAATTTCTACATTTTTGTTTGCGGGATGGGCGCCAGGAGCAACATCGCCCTTGTGATAACTAATATAAACCACCAATTCTCCGTCAGGGGATACATGCGGGAACCAGTTATTGCTCTCATCGAACGTGATCTGCGTTTGCTCGCTGGAATCGACATTCATGCGCCACACCTGCATAAGGCCAGTTCGTACCGAGTTGAACCATATGTGCTTGCCGTCCGGTGAATATTCGGGGCCGTCATTCAATCCGGATGAATCCGTTAACTGCGTTTCTATGCCACCGTTTATAGGGATGGTGTAGATGTCGTACTCGCCGTTTCGCTCTGCGCAGTATGCCAGCGTGTTTCCGTCCGGTGACCAACCGTGCAGATAGCTGGGGGCCATTGGCGTGATGAGTACCGGGTTGCCTCCCTGCAAGGGGAAAATATAAATACGGGACCGGCCATCCTCGCAGGTATGATGGCTAACCGCGACATGCGAGTTATCGGGCGAAAGCACATGGTCGTTATTGCACCGAATCGCATAACCGGATTCGATCGCTGTACTCTCCCCTGTAGCGAGGTCAAAAGTGTAAAGACGGCCAAAGCTGTTATATACGAGATGCTTGCCGTCGCGGGTCCAATTAGGTGCCTCAATCAGAAAATCGAATTCGGCCAGGACGCTGCGTTCGCCGCTATAAACATCCACCGTTTCCAGGATACTGATCACATTTTTTCCTTCTGTCTTGTGGGGTTCTTTCACTGTATTCATCGTTTAATCTCCCTAGATAAGAAATAGGCTACGCCCGGGGCTTGATGTTCAAATTAACGCCCAAATCGTCCTCGCTGTCGACAATGGTCCAGCTGCTGCCGGGATAATAACCGATCGTTCGCATCTCATATCCCACCTCTTCCAGTTCACCGATAATTGCGTCACGCTTGTCGCCAACCTGGAAGCCCAGATGATGCACGCCGTTTCCATGCTTATCCAGGAACTCTCGGAATGTACTGTCGTGCTCGTCCGGTTCATGCAGTTCAATGACGAAATTGCCAACCCGTATATTCGCGAGCTTGAGTCCGTAAAAAGCGGGTTTTCCGCGATACGTCAAATCAGGGTTGCTGGCAGGAGGATTATTGCGGATCTCAGGCACGGGAATATTAAAAAATCTTGCCCAGGTCTCAGCAGCCTTTTGGATATCTTTAACTACGATTGCGATCTGAATAAAGCCGTCAAAGCTGATGTTGTTCTCCATAAAAATACCTTCCCCATTTCGTTAATTAAGTTATAACGCTTTCATGACGTTCCACATGCCGATCCAGGTAATGTGCGGGACTAAAGGTTCTTTTACAACTCCAATGTGCTCAAATATCGGATATGCTTCTTCATATACTCATCAGCCTTGAAAGCAAACCCAAAGGTATTCTTGATTTGCGAGATATCTATGGGCATGCCCTCAGGCTCGGGACGGCCCTTGTCCTCAAGAAGGATTTGACTTTTGGAACCAAGGAGGTTTACCGCCATTTGCGCGATCTGAGCCCATGTACGGAATTCAGTGCTTACAGCGGTAAAGTAGCCGCGGTCCAATTCATCGGAATGGAGCAAAGCTGAATATACTTTTGCAAGGTCGCCCGCCCAGATGAATTGCGTACCGTCATTCTTGATAAAGGACATGGGCTCGTTCGCAAGGGCGCTTTTGACCATATTTGCAATTTTTCGATCGGGATAGAGAGGCCCGCCCTCCACGCAGGGATTGCCAAAGGTATAACCCGGCCGCACGATATTTGCCTGAAGCTGATACTGAGAGGCAATAGCCAAGAGATAAGCCTCTGTCGCGGCCTTGGTGGCGCCGTAATAAGTCTTTGGCTTTATAAAGCCCCTATCATTGTTGGGTGCCGTGCCAAAGCTTGCGATGGAAGAGGTATAAATGATTTTGTTTACTCCCGCTTCCGCAGCTCTCTGGAACAGGCGAACAGAGGGCATCGTTTCGTTTACTAACATTTCCTCCGCTGACCCGCCCTGCTCCGGCCACGAAAGCGCGATATGGACGCATGCATCTTGTCCCGCAAGCCCTTTAGCGATGGCATTCGCATCGTCCATTTGTCCTGTAACGAAACGGATATGCTCATGACCCACAAAACCTGGGACCTTGTTTGCATTTCTGGCAAGGAGTGTGACCTCATGACCATGCAAAAGCAGTTCCTTGACGACATACGAACCGATAAACCCGGTACCGCCAGTAACAAATACTTTCAATTTTTCGCTCCTTCCTGCATCATTCCTTTACGCTGCCCATCACAAGCCCGGTTGTGAAATACTTTTGCAGGTACGGGTAGATACATAGAATTGGTATCATCGCTAAGAACATTTGCGCTGCGCCTGTGGTGCGGGCGCTAACCATAGACAGATATTTGGATAAATTGCCGCTGAGATCGGTGTTGTTGCGCATAAATTCCTGTGGATTCACGACAACCGTTTGCAAGTATGTCTGCAACGGATAGTTTTCAATATGGTTCATGTAGATCATGCCGTCGAACCAACTGTTCCAATGATCTACAACCGAAAACAGAGTAACTGTCGCGATCGTGGGAATCGAGACCGGCAAAACAACTCTAATCAGCGTCTGCACATGACCCGCACCGTCGATGTACGCCGCTTCCAACAATTCCTTTGGCAGGCTGCGCATGTAGTTCATCACGACCAGCATGCTGAAAACGGGAAGCGCGCCAGGCAAAACAAGAGACCATATGGAATCGATCAATCCGGTATTCCTCACCACCATATACGTAGGAATCAAACCGGCGTTGAAGAGTATGGTCACAACAAAGAACCATGAGAACATACTCCGGGCCCTGAAATCCGCTGTTGATTTCGAGAGAGGATAAGCTGTCAGGATGATCAACAGCAGATTGATCGGCACGCCAATCGCCGTCCGCTGGAGTGAGACCAGAAGAGACATGAAAAACTTCGAGGTGTTCATAATAAATTGATACGAGATTGTAGTAAAGCCAACCGGAAAAAAAGTAACCTCTCCCGCATCGACTGCAACTTTGTCGGAGAAAGATACCGCCAGCAGGTTGATAAACGGCGCTATGCATACAAATGCAACAATTAGCAGGAAAACTGTATTGCAAACTAGGAATATTTTACGTGGTATGGAAGCTTTTATTCTCATAGTCCTACCCTCCACTAGAAGACTCTATATCCTGTGAATTTGTCAGCCAAGTAATAAGACATAATGATAAAAATCATAGATACACCTGACTTAAACAGGCCTGCAGCCGTGGAGAGCGAGTATTGAGCCTGCTCAATGCCCAGTCTGAACACGAATGTGTCCAAAATATCGCCGGTGGAATAGACCACAGGGCTGTACATATTATAGATCTGATCGAAACCGCCGTTGAGGATATTGGCAAGACCGAGCACGGTCATCAGCACGATAATAGATGAAATACCGGGCAGGGTAATGTGCAATGTCTGCCGCCAACGGTTTGCGCCGTCGATAACTGCGGCTTCATAAAGCGCAGGGTTTATGCCTGTAAGGGCAGCCAGGTAAATGACCGATCCGAATCCAAAAGCCTTCCACATATCGGTCACTACCATCGTGCCGGGAAACATGTTCGGATTGCCAAGGAAATAGATCGGTTCAATTCCAAGCTTGGATAGAAGTATATTTACAAAACCCGCGCTCGGCGACAAAAGATTAATAAGGATACCGGATAATATGACCCATGACAGGAAATGCGGCAAATAGACCAGCGTCTGGAAAACGCGCTTGGTAAAAATATTCTTGACTTCGTTGAGCAGCAGCGCAAACACGACCGGAACGATGATGCCTGCAATCATTTTACACAATGCAATAATGACCGTATTTCGTATGACCGGCCATATATTCGGCATTGAAAACAAGGTATTGAAATTTTGAAAACCTACCCACTGTTGGTGTCCGAACATACCTTTTGCCGGAATAAATTTCTGGAACGCGATCACAACGCCGGCCATGGAGCCATAGCTGAAGACAGCCACCAAAACGATTGCGGGGAGCAGCATCAAATACAAGGGAAGCTCTCTTAACAGCTTGTCTTTACGTTTCAGATTTACAAACATCTTTTGTCCACCACCTGTAAATGATTTGGGCCAAGGCCAGCTGCTTCCTGCGGTTCGGATAGACACAGCGCTGGATAGCGGCAAACCTTTTTAATTAACTGAGGCGGAAATATCCCGCCGCAGTCCTTAAATGAGAATGACTTATTTTGCCGGATACATTTTGTCAAGCTCGTCGAGAGTCTGCTGACCGCCCGCCTTCAGCCACTGCTGTACAAAGGTATCGAAATAATCGACAGGCTTAGCGCCAGTTATGATATTGGTAAAGGCTGTGATCGTGAGCGTATCCAGAGAAGCAACATTCGTCAACCACTCATCGGGCCTTTGAATTCCCAGGATGCTCTGGACGATCGCCTTATCGGGAATATACTTGTTCAATACAATCGGCAGAGAGCCTGATTTCGACATCTGGCCCCAGGTACCGAAGGCATTGTCGTCTTTTGCGAGAGATCCATTTTCAAAGCCAGCGATATAATCATATAAGGGCTTTGCGGCGGGGGGCAGGCCGTCAGAGGAGCCTTTGTCGAAGGCTTCCAGCAAAGCAGCTGCGTAAACCTCGCCCGGTTGATCGATAAAGACTGGGGAGAGCCTGTACTGCTCATCCGCCCAGTATTTGAGGTAGTCCTCCTTCGTGGAGTAATTGACAGTCTGATCGTACAGATTGAGTATATTGATGGCTGCTTCGGGATGCTTGAAGTCCGCGCTGACCATCGTCATCTGGCCGACAGCGTTGCTCTCGATACCAATCTTATAATCGTAACCGGACTCCGTGGGAATGGAATACGGATGTACGATAACGCCATCCTTTTTGTAAACATTATTGTAAGGATACCAGGTGCCCCAGTTGCTGCCGTAAGCCATACCGATTTTGCCGCTGGTAATATCTTCAACCAGCGCGGATTCATCTTTGCTGGTAAATTCCTTGTTGATCAGGCCTTTCTTATACATATCTGCCAACAGGGAAAGCGCTGCTTTCATGTTCGGCTGGATCCAGGCAAAAGTCATCTTGGCATTCTCGTCGCGGTAGAACATACTTTCGTCGCGTCCGGGAACGCCAAACGCAGAGACCAAACCAAGAATACTGCCGTGGTTTTGTCTGATCAGATCCTTGTTGAGGGCAAGTCCATACGTGTCGCCATTTATGCCGTTACCGTCCGGATCGCCGGTAGCGAACTTCTCTGCAAGAGCGACCATTTCTTCGATGGTCTTGGGAGGCTGAGAATTGGTGTTCTTCAGCCAGTCCTCACGAATCCATAGGAACGGCGCCTCGTGGAAGTTGTCGTTCATGCGCGGTATGGCATACAGCTTGCCGTTTACCGTAGCGCCATTAAACGAATCAGGAAATCTTTTCTGATATTCCTTGAGCGAATCAGAAGCGTATTTGTTATAGACATCGGTGAGATCGGCCAGCTGTCCATTCTGTGCCAACTGCAGAAAAACATTAGCATCCTGCGTTTTGAATATGTCCGGCAGGTCGCCGGAAGCAATGACGGCATTCAGCTTGTTTTTGTAGGCGTCGGTACTGCTGTCGGCAGAGAAGGCAACCTGGAGATCGATATTGAGCTTGTCTTTGATTAAGCGGCTCCAGCGGTTATCTTCCCAGGTTTCGTTATCAAGGAGCTTTGAAGCTGCCGCCGTTTGAACGGCCCATGTCATTGTCACTGGTTTCTGATATTTCCCGTTAGTGTCAATTTCGGGGGTATTGCTGGTACTGGCTGCATTTTCATTGGTGCTTGGATTGGATCCCGTGGAGGCGCTTTCACAAGCTGAAAAGGTAAGCACCATGAGCGCGGCCACCAGAACGAGCGGTAGAACTCTTCTGGGTTTCATCTTTTTCACGTATAATTCCTCCTTTAATTTGCACATAGAAATTACGTTAATGTAATCTAGATAATAGTTAACTTATTGCCTTTGACGGCTTTGTGTGATCTGTCTTGCGAGGCTAGATCAGCGTGAATCCCCCATGAATGCAGTCGTTGATTACACTCAGGTATCTTCGCAAACAGTAGACGCCAACTACTACGACATCACCCCTCTCATAAGCTGCATCTTCGTAAATGCGTGTTAATTTTTGGAGATAAGAAACCTGAAAACTGCCTAAAAAGAATTATTTTGAACACGTGTTTATTTCGGGATAAAAAATCATAGATTTTTCTTTATAAGTTTCTGGAAACCAGACTGCCCGACCAATCGTGATCTCTTTAAAACCCGTTCGATGCTTTAGCATATCGTTGAAAATTGGCGCGGCGCCGAATGTCCCTTTACCCTTTTTATTGCATCCGTATTCTTGGTTTATCCGGGCTATCTCCTCGTTTTTGATCTTTGCGTTTTTCAATGATGTCAAAGATGTCAGCCTCTTTCGTGAACACGTGTTTATGTACTCATAATACATAGCTTATTAAAGCGCTGTCAATCCTTAATTTATAAAAAAAGGAAACAAACACTATTAATCGGTTCTAATATTTTTTTATAGCATTAACACGTGTTTATGATATAATTGCACAAAATAGAATATTCCGACAAATATAAGGCTGGTATCTGCGTTAGAAATGATATCCCCTTGTAACGGAAGGTGTGAACCCGCATGACAGACGAGCAGTTGTTGGAAGAATTGTTAAAGGAGGAGAAGGAATTACAATTCGATTCAATGAAACGGCACTATGTATCGGGATGAAGATCATTGACCGAGCTAAGATTTATGGCAAATCGATAGTCGATCGTTATTTTCTGGATCCGTCTCGATACGCTCCGTTTAACGGGGCGTTTCCTATAGAGTCCGCTGAGCCGGCGTAATTGGTTCGGTTTCCGTTTCCGGCTTGCCCGGAGATCAGGACCATAAGCTTGTCACTGCGGTTTTGAGACAAGTTATCGACGATCCGCAGTCCAATGAACCGCGGGTTCATCAGCGAATAATCTGACCGAACTAAACTAATTAGCCAATGATTAATACATACACTAGGAGGCATCATGTATAAAAACGACGCAGCGTTCATTCCAATCTTTGACGATAAAACACTCACGGGTTGGCATTTCGTCCCTCGCTTGCCTATTCCCCGCGCCCCCGGCGAACCTGGACCGGATACGACGACCGAGGAATACCGACGCGCCGCGCAAACATCGGGAAAATGGACTGTTGAGGATGGTGCAATCACGGGACGGCAGGATCCGCCCGGATGCGGTTACGGCGGTTATCTCCTCAGCGATGGGGTATACGGCGATTTCGAGTTGGTCTTCGAGGCACATCCCGACTGGCCGGCGGATACCGGCATTCTGGTGCGTGCATCTGCTCTCGGTTCTCAAGGGTTCCAAATCCTTCTGGATCACCGCCGTTCGGGAAATATAGGTGGTATTTACGGCAATGGCATCGGCGGCTTCCATGGCATCAATTTCACCCTCGATGCGAAATACGATGAGCAAGGTAATCCCGTGGGGCTGAGACTGGAAGACCCCGCGACCACCATCGAGCCCATGACACCAGACAAAACGGCACTTCTTGAATATGCGGCAACCGGTGAGCAGTTTCTGTCTATATGGAAGTGGAATAATTGGAATGAATTCAAGATTCGCGTCGAAGGGGCGTCTCCGCGGATCACCGTCCATATTAACGATACGAAGATTTCTGAAATCGATACGGCAACCTTGAAGCACCCCTTGTATAACGCCGCGGCGGTCCGGGATCTGCTCAGTCCGAAAGGACACATCGCCTTCGAAATCCATGATAACGATCCTGGCATGGGCGAAGCGCGCTGGGCGCCGAATGCGGCTTGCAGGTGGCGCAATATACGGATTTGCGAGTTTTAGACGACCGCAGAGCGTGATATGTTTCTTGGTGAGAACGGTCGATCATATCGACGGTGCGCGCTCCCTTCTGACGGGCACCGCGGCTAACAAGTCGATCCGTACAGGGCAGGCAGTTAAGGTGGATCAGTTGGTCAAATTTTATAAATAGAGTTACAATCGTTTGAATCATGAATAGAGAAGAATAGAGCTGCTTGCAGAATTTTCTGCAGCAGCCATATTTTTCGCCTATTGCATGCGGTATATTTGATTCCTTTCAAATAATCCCCAGACTTTTATCATGTTTTCCATTATGTCCAGTTTGGTGCTTTTAGTGGCTCTCTCAATCGAAGCGGGAGTACAAATATTCTGTTTTGTCTGCTCCTCAAAATTAATTTCCTTCTGAATCCCCTCGTCTAAGGAAGAGCTTATTCGATCCATGGTATTATTTGCCGATGGATGATATTTATGCAGAACGAGAGGGCATATGGTGAATCTCTCTCCTAAAAGGCGTTAATTCGAAAGAGATGACAAGATGGCCATCATTGAGTCATTCATCCTCATCGAAACTCGTCCATCTTTATAAAGCCCTCCCCAATTCCAATAGGATTTTCATTTTTATCACTCAATCATATACAGGAAAATTATCATTGTGGGACTTCCAAACAATTGCCTTTAATAGGAGACAGAAATTCTTGCTGCATTTTGTTAGTTGCATACCTGTCCAAGAGCAACCATTTGACTTTCATACTCCTTCACACGCCGGTAAAACGTATTGGACTTCATTTCCAACAATTTCATGGCTGCTGTAGCCGTAATCACACCATATTGAAGTGGGCGCCGCCTTACGCGGAGGGATTGGTCAATGATACTTCCTCCTTAAAATATAAGAAAGTCCCGATGTGCCTAAGCTCATCTAGTTATGTTAACTTTTTGATTTTACCTTGCAGCGATTTACGCGGCCGTTCAAGCGAAAATGAATACCCCGGAGAATTCTCTCATACATTGGAACATATGAACTGCGGGAGTTGAACGCCATGCCGGATCATGAAGCGCAATTCGAGCATCAATTTTGGCTGCAAATTTTGGGGGATCATTCGCGGTTTATTCATAACACCCTATACCCTGCCGAACACAAGGATATCGAAGCATCGGGACAATTCATTCGCCAGTTCGATTTGCTGCTTGAACGATCCCGGCGGCCGCTTGACGCTGCGCAGCTTTCGGAATTGAACCATTCTGCCCATCGTACAGCAGTCAGCCTGCGCAGCTATAAATTGAATTTGCTGGAACGATCCCTGCTTGGCGCCGTCAAAATCAACATTACGCCTTCCTTTCTGAATCATATGGTAAACGAGATAGAAGAATATATTCGCATCCTTGACGAACTGCTTGCAGGCAAATCCGTACCGCATTACCCTCCCCTTCATCATGATCTGTTATGGCTCTCGGATGCCGCTTTTCATTCTTCAGCCATCGCAAGCAACCTGGACCTGGTCGAGAGGCAGCTGTTTGCCAGGAGCAAAATATTCGAACAGCATTTTAGCGATTTTTATTTGAAAGCCATTGAACTGGCCGGTTATTTGCGGACGATGAGAAAGCAGTATCCTTCGTTTGTGCGGTTCCATCGGGACATTAATTTGGAAATGGCCATGTTTATGGCCTTTTTGAAGGAATTGGAGCAGCTTGATTTGAGCGAGGAGCTGCTAGGCAGCTTGAATCCGCTTCTTCCGGACCATATGTACCGGGAAGAATGCTATTATTTGAGAAAGCTCGCACAATCCGGGGAAATA
Organism: Paenibacillus sp. JT31N11; assembly: GCF_056269285.1. NCBI lineage: Bacteria > Bacillati > Bacillota > Bacilli > Caryophanales > Paenibacillaceae > Paenibacillus > Paenibacillus sp. JT31N11. The sequence continues at coordinate 1,573,131 of NZ_JBWDNQ010000001.1, read as the reverse complement.
TCCGTGCCGGACTGCGATCCGACTACGCCTCGGGTAGAAAGCTGAAATCTGCGCTCTGTTCTTTAGTCCATAAACATGCTCCAAACAGGAACGGCAGTTCAAGCCCGGGCGGGTTTAGCTGCCGTTTTTGTTTTGGTAAGGGTTGATCAACGATTCAGGCATGTCACTTCGAATAAAAGTCCGTCAATTGCATTGAAATAAAGGCTGTAACCATCCCTGATTTTTCTTGGCCCATGATCAGGCCCGATATTTGCCGCTGCAAGCCGGTCATAGAAGCGGTCCACCTCTTCCGCAGTATCGACATAGAATCCAATATGAAAGTCTTTGGGATAAGTTGATGATTCACCTCCGAATGACCTTGTATTGCTCAGTACGAGGGTGAAGCTTTCTCCGTCACTCATGATGGCAACGGCATCTCCCTTCCGCTCCAGCAGATGAAAGTCAAAAATTTTCTGAAAAAAATTACTTGCCTCTGAAATGTCATGGACACATAAGTTCAAATGGTTAAGCTTCATGCGAATCTCTCCTTGGCTATTCTAATTATGTTAGATTAATCTAACATAATTAGAATAGAATACGCTGCAGCAGTTGTCAAATAGATTTTCCGACTAATCAGGCAAATGGACTTTGGCGAGTCTTCTTCTGTATAAATTTGATTCAACGGCAAATAATACCAAGTGTTCAACAGAATTGGATCATTGGAACGGGGGCTGGATGACATGAAACAAAACGAAATGATAAGCCCTTCTCAAATGGCCATGCTGCTGCTTGCGTTTACACTAGGCTCTTCGATTGTCTTTATCCCGACTCCGGTCATCGGCGCAGCCGGCAATGGAGCCTGGATGTCCATAATCCTGGCTGCAGCCGCAGGAGTTCCCGGACTTCTAAGTGTCCTGTATCTGCATCGCATCTTCCCGGACAAGTCCTCCATTCAGTATCTTGGCGATGTATTCGGCAGATGGATCGGAACAGTATTTACGATAATCATTTTTTTGGTAATGGTGTTAATGATCGCCAACATCACAGTTGGCGCAGGCGCCTTCTTCACCACCACAATGATGCTTGACACCCCCTTGTATATATTTCATTCCCTGATTCTCTTCGTTTCCGCGCTTACGGCGCTGGCGGGCATCGAAGTGGCCGCACGGATGTTCTCTCTGTCCCTTGTAATTATGCTGGTAACGATCATAATTATTTTGGTCTTCGATTTGGGGAAATACCATCCAACCCATTTACTGCCTCTGTTCGCGAGCGGCGCTTTACCTGTTCTGCATGGTGCGATTATCAGCCATGGTTTTCCTTATTCAGAAATATTTGTATTTTCTCTGCTCCTTTTTTATGTGCGCCCCGCCAGGAATGAGCCGCTGGGCAGAATGCTTATTTCCGCATACGCTGTCAATATGATCATCTTTCTTGCTGTAGTCCTATGCGCCAGCATGATCTTTGGCCAAGCGGCAGGCCAGCGTAATTTCGCCTTGTATGAGATGGCCCGCGTGCTCGAGATACCCGGTTTTGCCATAAGGATCGAAGCGATTTCCGGTATTACGCTGATTGCAGGCTCTTATATCAAATCGACCATCGCATTGATAGCGCTCAGTTCGGGAATCGCCCGTATTCTGAAGCTGAAGGACAGCCGCTCCGTCATACTTCCGCTAACACTCCTGTTGTTGTTTATGTCGTTGACGATGTTCTCGACACAAATGGAATCCATGATCTCCTGGTCCGTCATCGTGCCGGCCGTCAACGTCCTTGCTACCACACCCATAGTCCTGGGGGCGGTTATAACCCTGATAAAGCGCAGCTTCGGCAAGAACGGGAAATCGAAAGCATAAAAAGCAATGCTCGCGGCATTGGTCCTATCATCTTCCCTCCCAGGCGTAGTGCCAATCTCCTGATTTTCTTTATGTTCAGTTTATGGACAGATAAATATAGTAAAATAGATGGTGTGTAAGAAAGAGATTCTTAAAATAGGAAAGGAAGATCATGCTTTGAACAAAGACTCGACAGGCAGTGATTACCGTCCCAGAGCCACACGCACGAGGAAGAACAAAACCACCCTGATGATCCTGCTTGCAGCAGCGGCCTTGCTCATTATCATTTCCGGAATATTGTATAGTGTTTTTACAGCACCAACCGGCTCCGGACAAAAGCAGACCGCAGCAGGGAATGATCCGGCTGCCAATGAATCGGCAGAAAATAATACTTCATCTCAAAATGAAATAACAGGGAATGGACCAGCTCAGAACGACAGCTCTGGCAACGATACGCTGACCGGGGATGTACCGGCTGAGAATAATGCTTCCTCAAAAAGCGAGCCGGACGGCAATCAGGAATCCGGCAATTCGGACACATCCGGGACAACGCCCGATCCAGGCGAACTCCCTGCCGATAATGCCGGGACTGAGAATCCGGCCGAAGCAGGCCAAGGAGAACCAGCTGTCCCAGACGACAGTCAAGAGGAAATACCCGCCGGGAAGCCGGTCAATAGTGGCGGCAAGGACACAGCGCCCTCTGTTCCGGAGACGAAGCTTCCTGCTACATATGTCGTCAGAAAAGGGGATACGCTGTCCACGATATCCATGAAGTTCTATCATTCGAAGCAGCATGTCGATCTCTTGGCAGAGCACAACCATATCGTATTTATTAATGATATGAAGGTCGGGGACACCATCAAGATCCCGTCCCTATCTTCAGATGCCGGATCAACACCCGGGAAGGAGCAGGATATCGACTACACCAAGGTCACCTTGCCGGTAACCTATATGGTCCGCGCCGGAGATACCCTGTATAAAATCTCCATGCTATTCTATCAATCGAAGGATTATGTGGATCTGATTGCGAAGAATAACAAGCTGGAGAAGACCGAGGAATTGAAAGCGGGAAGCTCATTGATCATCCCCGCCCTTGCGGTAAAGACTCCGACTGGCGCCGATAACAGCAAGGACGAGGCCGCAAAAGAACATATCGTTCAGAAAGGAGACACTCTTTCAAACATTGCCAGGAAATACTACGGTTCCGACAAATACATAAAGCTCATTGCGGAATACAATCAGTTGGCGGATAACGATGACGTCAAGGTCGGCGATGTATTGAAAATCCCCCCTGCCCCTACTCCATAATAAGCAGGAGTTCGGAACGCCATAGCGAGGCTTCGCCTATCATAAAAGCTCCAACCGCGAAATTCTTCGCGGTTGGAGCTTTTACCGTTCAGCCGTGCAAGAGTGTCATACCCAACAGATCATACCCTCTACGGATATGATCAGTCACCTTCAAATAAAACAGCAATTTTTGGTGGATATTCAGCAATCAAGCACCTTTTTTTCTTCCTGCTGCTGAATATACAATAAAGGTAGAAGCGCAATAAATTTGGGGAGGAATTATTGATGGAACTGCACGGTCTGACAGTGGAACAAAAACTGAGCTGGGAGCGGGACGGTTATTTGGTGCTTGAAGACTTCCTGGCCCCTGATGAGGTATCCTTTCATAACGAGCGGCTTGATCATGCATTCGAAGTCTGGGAATCCAAAGGAGGGCACAACCCCGCCTCCGGTCAGTTGAATCACGTCCAGCAGGTATGCGGGATCATTGAGTATGATGACGCGTTTCTTGAACTGATGGAGCATCCCCGGATGATGTCGATCATGAGAGACCTTCTTGGCCATTCATTTGTCATGATCGATAACGACGGCTTGATCAAGCCGCCGCAAAAGGAAAGCCACACCGGTTGGCATCGGGATACCGGGAATCTGCTTTATATCAATGAGAAAAAGATTCCCTTCATGGCGAAAGTGTTTTATTTTCTGTCAGACGTAAAATATGATGGCGGGTGTCTCGCTTTTCTTCCTGGCAGTGTCCATATGCCAAACGAAATCCTGCCCAAAGTGGCAAAGCAGGAAGACATGCCCGGACATGTCCGGATGAGTGTCAAAAGAGGTACAGCCGTCATTTTCAACGGTTACACGTACCATTCCGCGCTGAATAATTTCACAGAGGAGACCAGGCGGTCGGTCATCTACAACTATGCGCCGTCGTTTCTGCGCACTTGGCCCGGATATGAGCCTTCTGATACGCTTAAGACCAAAGCCCATACGAACCTGCGAAAAATGCTGCTCGGCATGCTCCCGTGGACTGACGATCCCCAGGCTTTCCAGGAACCTGCAGCTGTACCTGCGGAAACAGGGAAATACTAATAGCTAACAGATGCCTTCAGGATTTATTCCTGTGGGCATTTGTGTTTTCATATGTTACATTTGCATGAATACGACTCTTATAAAGGATGCTGATCATGAAGTTTGAATGGCTTTCCACACCGAGCCCTTTTGCCAGATCCACTCTCTACTATCCGATAATCGGGGGATTTGATCCTAATTCCCAAGACTTTTTCTTCGAGCGCGATTATTATCCGGCTTACGAAATATTACGGATTACACAAGGCAGGGGCTCGTTCCGTCACGGGGAAACCTGGATCGGTCTCGGCGAAGGGGACTGTTTGCTGCATGATATGCGTCATCCCCATGCCTACCGCGCAGATCCGGCCGCTCCCTATCAAATGCGCTATCTTGTGTTTGACGGTTTGGACCTTGAGTCGTTATGGACCCGGTTATTCCATGGTCCGATATTACTGATTTCTTCACAGTCCGCCGACTGCCCGATTGACCTGACACTCCGGACCATTATCGACGGGATGCAGGATAACGATCCGCAGAACGAATGGAAGCAGTCCGCCTTGATTTATCAGCTGCTGATGCATTGTGCCCGCTTTTCAAATTACGACCGCTCGGTTTTTCGGAAACCGGACAACGTCGAACAGGCCAGACGGTACATCGACTTGCATTATTTGACTATCGCCAGCATGAAAGAAGCAGCTGAAGCAGCCAACCTTAGTTTATATCATTTTATCAGGCAGTTTAAAAAATATTACGGGTATACGCCCAAGGAATACGTTTTGCTGAAACAGATCAATCATGCCAAGCGGCTTCTTATGCAGACCGACGCATCCGTGGGCGAAGTGTCGGAACAAACCGGCTTTGAGAGCTATAATGCGTTTTTACATGCTTTTCAAAAATCGGAGCAGAGCTCGCCGTCGATGTTCCGCAAAAATTGGAAAAGGACCTGAAGATCCCGGTAAATCCCCGGCTCCTTCAGGTCCTGTTCATTACTTTTTCGAAATGATCTCGTTGACCTGCTCATCCAGCTGCTTCAATCCTTCTTCCACTGACAATTTGTTGTTGAATATCTGGTCAGTGATCGGGGATATCGCTTTATCCTGAGCCTCGCGCCAGTTGAGATGATAAATGTCTCCGATCATGCCGTAATTCATCCAGTCGAAACGGGCCTTCTCATAGCCTTCTGGTGCCCATTGCGGAAGTTCCGCGTTCTCCAGGGAAGGCTTGTGCACCGGAATCCAGGACTGCTGCCTGGCAAGAGTTTCCTGGTTTTCAGTCATTGTCCATTTGATAAACTCCCAGGCTTCTTCCGGATGCTTCGATTTTTCTGTCATGGCATAGCCGCCCACCCAGTATGGAACCACACGATTGCCATCCCACTTCGGAATCGGCGCCATATCAAAGTGAAGGTCCTTCGCCTCCTTCAGCGAGCCCAAATCCCAGTCTCCTCCGACATACATCGCAATTTTGCCCGTCAGGAAATCTCCTCCCAATGCGCTCGCCTTCGCTGCGTCCGGGGCAACGCCGTATTTAAAAATCAGATCCTGCAAGAACTGCAGCGCATTCCTCGTCTGCGGAGTGTTAAACGTCAATTTTTCCGGATCATGAATATTGTCCGTCAAGGCACCGCCCTGCTCCTGGCTGAGCGCCATCCACCCCCACCAGGCCCCTAAAGAATTGGTCGTGCCGAATTGAACGGTTTTGTCGCCATCCTTGACGGTCAGCTTCTCCGCCGCATTCAGGAAATCCGTCCACTCCCAGTCCGCGGTCGGATATGGCACACTGCCCTTATCGAACAAATCTTTATTGTAATACAAGACCAGCGTCTGGTAGTTTTCCGGGGCAACATACATGCTGCTGCCGTCGAATTGGAAAGGCTTGAACAGCTCCGCGTCATAATCGGCCATGTTTAAATCCCGGTCAAAATAGGGCTGGAGGTTTTTCATGAGTCCTTTTTTATACCAGGCATAAGCGGGAACATCCCAGTAAAACAGGTCAACCGGCGAGTTGGAGGCCAGCGTCATTTCGATTTTCTTAAACGTTTCGTCCCATGGAAGAAGCGTCATATTGACATGAATATTCGGATGAGAATCGTTAAACCGCTTGATTTTATCCTTTTCTTCTTCATCCAGTGCGGGTCCATTCGACCAGCGGATAAAATTCAGTTCGACTTTTTCCTTCGCCCCGTCCGAGGCGCCATTTTCCGTTCCTCCCCCGGAACAGCCGTACAGGATAAACAAAATCATGACCATAACCGATACGAAAGCCACCCTGCTTTTCCGCTTCATACCCAATCCCTCTTTTCGCCAATTAGTAAACTAACCTTTGACACCCGTAAATACCATCCCTTTCACAAAAACCTTCTGGCTCAGGAAGTACAGCACCACGCATGGAGTAATCGCATACAATGTCGCCGCCATCAATAGATGAAGATCCGGTGAAGAGCGGGCCGAGCCCTGAAAGTAGGATAGCCCGAGGGCAAGCGTCCTTTTATTTTCATCAGTCAGATAAATCAGAGGCCCCATGAAGTCATTCCAGGTCCCCATGAACGTAAAAACAGCGACCGTTACCAGCACCGGCTTGCTCAGTGGAACCATGATTCTCAGCCAGATTCCGTAAGCGCTGCACCCGTCAATGCGCGCCGAATCCTCCAGCTCGAAGGGAATACCCATATAAAACTGCCGCATCATAAAGATGAAGAATGCACTGCCGAACCAAGCGGGTACGATCAAAGGCAGAAACGTGTCAATCCAGCCCAGGCTGTTGAAAAACAGATATAAAGGCACCATTGTAACTGCGCCGGGCAGCATCATGGTTGAGAGCAGCACAATGAAGATCAGGTTCCGCCCCGGCGCGTTCAGCCGCGAGAAGCCATAGGCGGAAAACGAACAGGACAGAAGCGTCCCGAGGAGGACGAAAACAACGATGATGACGGAATTAAGCGTATATAATGGAAATGGGAACGTGGTCAAGGCATCCCTGTAATTGTGCCACTGTATCGGGGACGGAATCCATTTGGGAGGAAAGATATACACGTCCGTTTTGAGCTTGAGCGAGGTGGAGATCATCCATGCGAACGGCACCAGAATAATCAGCGACCCAAGGCCCAGCAGCAAGTAGCTGAAGGCGTTCCGCCATTTTTCCGACTGCCGCCTGGAGACCATTCTACGAGCAGGGACGCCAGCAGCAGTCTTGTTCGTTATCGTCTTCATTTGCCAGACCTCCTGTTTCCTTCGTAAAAGACCCACATCGAGGATGATTTAAACACAAGCAAAGTGAAAACCAGAATGATGAGGAAGAGCACCCACGCAAGCGCGGAGGCATACCCCATTTGCAAATAATCGAATGCGTTCCGGTACAGGTAAAGCACGCTGAACAGCGTGGCATTATTCGGTCCTCCCGCGGTCATGATGAAGCCTTCGGTGAACACCTGAAGGGCGCCAATGATCCCTGTAATCAGATTGAAGAAAATGACAGGCGACAGCATCGGGATCGTAATATGAAAAAATTGTTTCCGCTTGTTCGCGCCGTCGATCTCAGCCGCTTCGTATAAATCCGTTGGAATACCCTGCAAGCCTGCCAGATATATCAGCATGCTCCCTCCAACTCCCCAAAGACTCATGATAATGATAGGCGGGAGCGCCCACTGCTCCTCAATGAACCACTTCGGTCCGTCAATGCCCACAAAACCGATAACCCAGTTCGCCAATCCGAAGTCGGGGTTAAAGATCCATTTCCATAGCAGCGCGACAGCGACGCCGGACATGACCGCGGGCAAATAAAAGATCGTCCGGAAGATGAAAATTCCACGCAAGTTGCGGTTCAGCAATATCGCCAGGAATAAAGCAATAATGAGTCCTGAAGGCACACTTACAATCGAGTAGATCAGCGTCACCTTAAGCGACTGCCAAAAAAGCGGATCCTGAAACAACTCCTTGTAATTGTCCAACCCGATCCATGTCGGAGATCCCAATATGTCATATTCCGTAAAACTGAAATAAGCGGATGCTGCAATTGGCCCAATCATAAAAATCAGAAGGCCGAGAATGGCCGGACTCATAAATACATAGCAGTCTAATGCTTCTCTGCGTGTACGGGTCATCCATTTGCGCTGAGATCTCATATTTCGCCACTCACCTCCAAAATTGTATACGCTTCCATTTGTGGATGTCATAAAAATGTCGTTAATTGGTGACTAGATAACCTGATCCTTCATCACGGCGTCCTCCACTGATTCAATCCCAATTCCGGCCACACGGTCCGCTGTCAATGGCTTTTTGGTCCAGTAAACACCTGCCTATTGGTAGAATTTTCACAAAGTATACGATGGATTTGTAATATTGTCAACAATCTTATTGGTAACTGTATTTTTGACATGAAGGAGCCTCATATCTTATGATGAATGCATTAAAGACGAGGAAGGGAGAGATTTAATGGAATGAAGCCATTCAGCTTTAAAGAGCAGAAACCCGCTTCTCTTCGGCATCGGATTACCGATGATATCCGCGATGCCATTCTGAACGGGCAATTAAAACCGGGTGACCGGCTGCGGGAGATTACGATCTCCAAAGAAATGGGCGTAAGCCGCGGACCGATCCGGGAAGCAATACGTACGCTGGAACAAGAGGGCCTGCTCCTCTCCTCCCCTTATAAAGAAACGGTAGTTGCCGAATTCTCCAAAGCCGAGGTTATCGAGGTTCTTATTCCCATCCGGCTCAGTATTGAATTATTTGCGATCCGTTCTGGACTGTCCCTGATGAATGGGGATGATTTTCAGCGCTTGTCCGAATTTGTCGAGGGGATGAAGGAAGGTATTCTGAAGAAAGATTTAACCCGAATTGTAGAGTATGATATCGCCTTCCATGAATATATCATTCAGGCTTCCAACGCCAGCAACTTAATGAACATCTGGTCAAGCATCGTTAACCGGATCCGACTGCATTTCTTTATGCAGGGAACCATGTATGCTGATCAGAAGCAGATTTATGAAGAGCATGTAGTTCTTCTGCAGGCCATGAGGGACAAGGACGTAGAGCAGGTCTGCCACCTGATGAAGAAACATATATATGATGAAAATGTTTGCATACTGCAGCCGGATGAAATATAGGCAATCTTTCAAGCTATGATCTAGAGAGGGCGCAACCAAAATTAAGCTGGCGCCGATAGATTCCGGCGCCAGCTTGTTATCGAGGGCTTTTTCAATTATCCACTAATGCCTGTTCTCCACTATTTATCATAGAGCTATCCTGAGGAATGGGAACACCCAGACCGGCAGCGCCCAATTCGGATGTCTTCAATTCAGGGGCATAACGCTTCAGGAGCTCAAGCCCCAGATAGGCACGTCTTACCCGTTCCCTGCTTAGCGAGATGTTAACCGGTTCCAGATGGGATCCGCTGGGGTAGACATCGGGATGATTGCGCAAACCGAACTTGACATAGATCGGGGACAGAATCCTGATCAGCTCGGGAATTTCGTAATGACGGATAAATCCGCCCAGACCGTCCGGTGCTTCCACATAAACATCCAACGGGATATCGATGGCTGGCCGGACAGAGGCAAGCTTGGGCAAGGTTAATCCGGTCGGCACATTATACGTATCCGCTCCGAGGTCCTGCATAAGCTTGATGGAGACCGGGTTAGCCGCCATCATCTGGACAGAGACTTTCACGACAAAGCCGGGATCCAGCATGGATCTCTTTTTCATTTCGCCGGTCAATAGGAGCAAGCCCTCATCCGCAACCAGCGCCCCCCTTACACCAAGCCGGTTCGCCCTTTGCAGGTCTTCCATCGCGTATACGAGCTGATCCACGCCTTCATGCCGGAGCGCGATCACCTTACCGGCAGGAGTCAGCGGCTGCGCGCTGATATCCCAAGTTCCCCGCGGACCTACGAATAAACTCAATTCAACCCCTCGCGAGGCGCATAGATTCACCATCTCGGTAATCTCTTCATCCGTGAGCAGCATAATTCCGCTTCCCTGTGAGACGCGGTGTATCGTTATGCCATATCGGTCTGCTTCTTGAAACACGGCCTTCAGTGACTCCGGACCTTCTACACTGGGAATCTCTACCCGATATTGGGCCCCGTCAGGAAATCGCTTATCTGAATCCGGCAGATCATAGGCTTCCCGATCCAGGAAGCCCAGTTCTCTTAACAATGCTCTCGACTTCTCCATACTCATCGGCTCCTCCCCATTTTACGCTTACCTTACCCAATCCCGGTCCGCTTCCAGAGCAATTCCCATGGGAACGACCCCTCGGGACGCATCTGTGCAGTCCCGCATGCGGTTAGAAGCGGCAACAAGCTTCTGTCTCCCCCGCATCCGGAGCAATCTCTCCTCTCCAAGATCACTGCGCCCGCTTCGTATATCGCCTTTATAGCCTTCGATCAAGCCTAGTTCAAATGCCTTCTGATCCAACAGATCGATCCTGCGCGCACGGAATTGCAGATGAAGCAGGTCGCCATGCTGAAGATACAGCAGACCTCCGCCATGATAGGCTTCCGGAGTCATGTGACCCACAGCGGCACCGAAGGTTACCCCGGAATACCGCCCGTCGCTGATTAATGTGGCCAGCCGCTTCAGCTTCCGATGTCCGTTGATGTACTGCATCGGTGTGAACATCTCCGGCATCCCGAACGCTTCCGGCCCTTGTCCTGCGATGATTACCGCAAGCCGCATCCACTCCCGGTCGGTCATCAAGTCAAAGAGCTCCGGATATGCGATGTCTTCCAATTCCTTCACGCTGCATTCGGATGAGTTATAGATGGCCATACGCTTCATATGTTCCGCCGGAAATACTCTGTTTGCCTTCAGCTCCTGCATGAAATCCACGTCAAGGAGCTTCCGGTTCGCTTCTTCCTCGTTCTCGAAATAGAGAACGAATGCGGCTTTATCGTCGAAGTGGTTCAGTTGAGTGGTGGTCATTCCGCTTACCTTAACCACTGCATTATTAAAGAAATTCCCCCTAAGCACGTCTACGCCGCTGAACGAGCGCTTCGGCGAGCTGAGGATGATCGGATTATCCATGACGCCGTCTGCACTTAAACCGGTTGTATCCGATAACCGTTCCCGCCAGGTCTGCCCGGTTACGGTCGGGGCATCCAGATCCATCGGGACACCATTGCGGGTAAGCTCGTAGATCAGCGTCTCCATGCCGCGGATTTGTCCCGAGCAGCACTGCTGGGCCAGCGCATAGATATCCCGTCCCTCCGTCAGGCTGTAATCAAACAGATCGGGTATTTCACATTCTCGTGCAATCGCTTCCAAATGGTCAAGTGTAAAATTGTAACCGGCATATACCATCGCACCGATGATATGCATCATGAGGTTGGAGGAGCCGCCTGATGAGCTGTGAATGCGGATGGCATTTGCGATGTTGGCCGCCAGCAGTTCGCTTACGCCGCATTCCTGCCTGTGCATGATGGCAAACAGCCCTTCAACCGCCTGCTCCACCTGATGCAATGCCGGGGGTTCTGTCAGAAGCTCCACGGCAGGGTGAACCAGACCCAGTCCTGCCGTAATGTCGCGCGAGCTGTTTCCTGTTCCATGAAACGCACAGATGCCGCCTTTGGCGTCGCATGTACTGATGGCGAGCCGCTTCTCAAAATCCTTGTGCTCCGCATCAGTCAGCAAACCATACTCCACCGCACGCTCCAGAACACCCTGAAATGTAGTGTTGGAAGAGCACTGGAGAATATAACTGACCGCATCCCGGATATCTGCCGCGATATCGGGGTGACCGGCGGATTCGGCCTTCGCGGCAAGCTCTGCAAGGCCTGCCTTAACGTCGTCGGGTATCGTCCCCCCCTTCAATACATGAGATGGGCTGAACGTAGCAAACACATGATGCTCTCCCCGATAACGGCGAAGCCGGTCCAGCAGAGCCAGACCGCTCAGCACGCCAAGCGGCTGTTTGTCGCAGCCTTGAATGACGAACGCGGCATGATAAGAATGCGCTTCCATTTGATTGACTACGACTTCGGCTATAACATTGCGGCTCTGCAGCGAATAGGACATGCCCATATTGTTCTGCGCAGTCCCGTCGCAAAGTACAGGAGTACTGAAATAAAAAGGAATGCCCCCTTTATTCCAGATGGTCATTGCGGCTTTATAAACGGTTTCTTGGTCCAGTATGTGGGCGGGATGGTCGGAGGATCCGCCTATGATGGCAATGCGGGGAGCATTGTGTTCCAGACGGTCATAAATCCTGTCGAGGCTCCAGTCCGGAACCGCCGCTCCATAATCGGAGCCCAAGCCTTTCTTGGCACGATCCAACAAGCCTGCCACGGTAATGGGCTCGTTGGCCTTCCCCTGCACATTGCCGCGGTAAGGATTAACCGGATTTGGAATTGCGATCATCGTCATCGTTTCCCTCACTCCTTCGATCTGCCGTTTGCTTTCGGTGATTCCTTGACCCGCTGCAAGTCTTCCCTCACGTCCCTGAGATGAAGCTTCATCGTATCTCTGGCAAGCGCGGGATTGCGCTGCTCGATCGCCAGGGCGATCAGCATATGAAAATGCGAAGCCCGCTGCGCGCTTCCCGGAATCCGCATCGTTTGTCTGCGGCTTTCCAGCATCAGATCAGAGATGCCCTGCATCACGCTTTGCATCACTTCGTTGGAGCTGGCCTCTGCAATATGCGCATGAAAGGCTAAGTCAGCTGTAAAATAATCCTCTCCATTGGCCAGGTTTTCGATCATCATTGCCGCTGCGGCTTTGATGTTGACGATCTGCCCCGGTGATCCGCGTTCCGCTGCCAGCGCAGCGAGTTCCGGTTCCAACAATTCACGAAACTCCAGCAATGACGCCAGACTGCCATCCAGCAAATTCCCGATGTCCGGCGAATCATCTCTGCGCCAATGCGAGGGGCTCCTGACAAACATCCCCCTCCCTTGCTCGATGAGAAGATAACCCCTGTTCTCCAGGATGCGCAATGCTTCGCGTATTGTCGATACGCCAGCACCGTACTCCCCGGCAAGTGAGGACAATGACGGCAGCTTATGCCCCGGCTTCCATTCCTCTCCCTCAATCCTTTGCTCCAGATTGGACAAAATGGCTGCGCTAAGCGGTTTTTTTGAAATGATCCTCACCCACTCATCTGATAGGTTAATATACTCATCGTATCACTTTATCCAGTGGAGAACAACCAGATATTTCCTCCCTGCTCTATAAAAAAAACCCGGCACCGCGCAGCGGTACCGGATTTCCTCTATCATGAAACGGCTCACAATCCGGGTGATCCGATCTTTCTGCCGATCAGTTCACGATATGTTTCTCAACGGAATCCGGCCTGTACCTGTAGGGACGCGCCGTGACCGGCAGAGGCTTCTCGACGGTAAAAGCGGGATCGTGTTTTTGCTTTCTCAGGGCAGCGGTCACTTCCTTTAATGCAGCGAACAGACCCGGCCGGGCAGCAGGACAATCGCCCTTCATCTCTTCATGAAGCCTATGAAGCGCATGATACGGAACCATCGGGAACATATGGTGCTCGATATGGTAATTCATGTTCCAGTACAGAAACCGCAGGACCGGATTCATGTATATGGTGCGGGTGTTAAGCCGGTGATCCAGTACATCCTCATGGAGACCCAAATGCTGGGTGACGCCGAACAGAATAACGACAATTCCGCCGTAAAAGGAAGGCAGAAAGACGAACATGGCCGGCAGGATCGTGCCAAAATAAATACAAGCGGCGATGACCAGCAAAATAATCAGTAAATAAATGCGGGCTTCGCGGTACGTTTTCCGGCGCTCCGTCGGAGGAATATATTCCTGCTCCGCAGAATCCAGTCTGCCGAAGCAGTGCATGATGAACCGTTTGATCTCGATCGGACCGCCGTAGAGGTGGAAGATCTGCATGAGCAGTATTCGCCATACCGGCGGACGTTCCGTAATGATCTCCGGGTCGCGGCCGACAATAATGGTGTCCGTATGATGGCGGGAATGGCTCCAGCGCCAAGGCGTCGCCGATCTTAACACCATGAACGAAGCGATCTGATAGACCGCCTCGTTCATCCACATGGTCTTGAACGCGGTGCCGTGTCCGCATTCATGCCATCTGGAGTCGCCCGGAGTGGCATATAGTATCCCATATGCGAGAAACGCCGGAACGGCCCACCAGCTCCCCCAGGACAGATACGAGATATATCCGGCAAGGATCAAGAGACCGAACCAAATCAGCGTATCGCGGATGGCCGGACCGTCCCTCCGCTTCATCAGCTCCTTCATCCGCTGTCGGGGAATGGGGCTCACATACCATTCCGCAGTCGCAAGTCCCCTCTCCTGCGCCCGCTGATTCTCCGGACCGCTAATACTGTAATCCCTTTTTGCGCGGGCTTCTGCCATGATTTCGATTCCTCCTTCTCCTGCTGTTAGCCGCCAATAGCCTTTAACTTCCCGTCGAGAAACCGTTTCGCCCGGGGGATGTCAGTCTCATCCAGATGCTCAATAATAATCGGAATATTCGGGTGAAGCCTGGATAAGCGCCGCAAATACAAGTCGTAATTCAGGATGCCCAGCCCGGGCGCGGGCAGTTCAACGGCACCTGCTCCCCGGAACGTGTGCGACTCGCTGGCATCGATCGCGGCATGCTTCTCCGATTCATCCTGCGCGGGCATGCAGTCCTTGGCGTGGGCGATTTTGATTTTATCCCCAAGAATATTGAAGATCCGGTCGATCTCCTCGTCGACGCGGCCAATATTCGTATCGGTGAAATAGTTCGTCGGGTCCATCAGCAAGCCAAGGCCGGGATGGGATACATCCGCAAATAAACGGGTCAATTGATCCACGGAACCGATGACATTGTTGACGTAATTTTCTACGAGGAACATCGAGCCGTTATCGTATGCGAACTTCGCCAAGTCCTCCAACTGTCTGCACACTTCCTCGTACGCTTCCTCGGTGCCGTTCTTCGGATCCCATACCCAGTCGCTCTCGGGATTGAACGTGCCGGTTTCGCTAATCACATAGGGGGAGCCGAGATCGCGTGCGAACTCCAGAAGCTTCTTCAAATTGAAGATATTATCCGCCCGTTTGACCGGATCCGGATGAATGATATTCGTGTAGCCGGAGATGCAGACGATAGGCAGATTGGCATCCCGGAACGCATCCCGAATCCGATGGGCTTGCTCCCGGTTCAGCGCTCCCGGCGTTACGTCCATGTCCTTGAACGACAGATCAAGCTGGACGCAGGACATGCCGTCCTTCTGGATTCGGGCAATGCTCTCCGCCAGCGAATAAGGATAATAACCGTTAAAAATACCTACTGATAACATGGACGATTCCTCCTTGGAATTGGGTTTCTAACAAATCAGGAAAGCGCTTCCGAAAATGTGACCGTACGCCCTTCGGCAATCGACTTGTAGCAGGCTTCAACCAGTGCCATCGTCCGCAAATTGTCCCTGCCGCCTATTTCTGGCTCCGAATCCGTCTCGACGGCGCGGAGCAGCTGTGCCATCGTCCCTTGGAATGCATCGGGAAACCATACGCCCTCCCATGTTGGCCTGAACCATTCGTTCGGCGACTGCTTGGTGGTGAATTCCAGTGTGCTCTGCGTTCTCTTGGGATAATCCGGCCAGCCGATCGTACCTTGAGCCATGCCCTCCAGCCCTTCGACCCTCCATTTGATATAGATATCCTTCTCGGCTCCTTCGCCGGGCCAAGCCCATGTGTCATCAAGACTGGTCGCCATCAGCTCGCTGCCATACTGAAATGAGTATTGAGAAATGCCGTCGATGTGCTTGAACTTTATCCGGGGATCCCGCCTTGTAACGGCTGTAATCTTCTCCGGGTCGCCGAACAGATAGCGAAAGGCATCGATATGATGTATGCCCATATTAAGAATGCCGATGGTGTCGTAATTGGCGAGGAAATCCTGCCAATGCGGAATCGCCCGCATTTCAATCGTCGCCAGAACAGGTTCGCCCAGGTAGCCGCGCTCAAGTACCGTCTTCAAAGCGCGAATCGACTGGTCGTATCTCATGTTGGAATTTACCCCGAGCTTGATTCCGGCTTCCCCGCAGAGCTTCACGATCTCCCGCGCCTCTCCGATATTCATCGCGAGCGGCTTCTGGCATAAAATCCCTCTGATGTGAGGGTACTTGACCGCATACCGCACGATTTCCAACTGACGGTCCGGCGGAACCGCGATATCCAGTATCTCCACCCGGTCGTCCTGAATCAGTTCTTCCCAGGTCCGGTACACATGAGGAATTCCTCTAAGCTCCGCAGCCGCCTTGGCATTCTCAAACGTTCTCGAGCTTATTGCAAAAGGGTGAAAGCCCGCATCGCGGTAAGCCACAAGATGGCAATCCCGCATGATAAAGCCGGAGCCGATGCAGCCAATCCGATAATCCTTTCGCTCAGGCATTTCCGGTTCGACATTCAGATTCAAATCGATCATTCCCACGATTCCTCCTACTGATTGATTTTCAAACGGAATCAACCCAAATGCTGGCCGACAGCTTGATGACTTCCCCCGGCTCTATCCCTCGCGCTCCCGTCAACTCCTCTCCATAGGGCAGGTTAAACGCGTCCGTCAGGCATGTGTAGGGTTCTATGGAGTAAGCTGCTCCCCAGTCCGGACGGAACAGGACAACATACGGAAAACCTTCGCCTATCCGGAAAGCGATCGAATAACCCTGTTCCCCGATTCCGATCCGGCATGTTCGTTCCCCTTCGCTTAAGGCGATTAATGAACAGTCGAGCGGCGGAATCTCGGCGAGCGCGGCTCCCTCATTCAGCGCAGCGGCGAATGGCGTCACGGAAGGCCGTCCCGTTACGAAAGCCTGATTCGTTACCGGCCATTCCTCCTTGGCGGGAACGGTCAGGGTCAGTCGTTCACCCGCATCGAAGGGGATGTTGAAATAGGGATGAAGTCCGAATGCGAATGGCGCCGCTTCCTTCCCTTCGTTCACGATCGTGCCGTGAAAATGCAGCCTTCCTTCATAAAGGCGGTACTTGACGGTGAAGACGAGCTCATGCGGGAAGTACGCCAACAAATCCGGATGGTCCGCATATCGAAACCGGCTGATCAGATAAGCCCCTTCCTCCTGCGAGGCCCCGATGCCGACAACCTCCCAGGCTCTTGAGCACAGCTCCCCATGGAGATGATGATCGGGCGGTTCGTTGATCGGCAGACGGTAGCTTCTGCCCCGGAACCGGTATGTTCCATTCTTGATCCGGTTGGGCGGGAACAGAATCGGCGTACCGTATTTGAAGCTCGCCGAAGGCTCGCTTTTCAAGGCGGGCAGGCTGTCCGGAGACATCATTATCTGGCGGCCGTCACATTCGAAACGGTAGAGATTATTGCCCGCCTCCGGTATGATTTCTACGGTTGAACGGCTTTGGGAATCGCTTAATTCATAAATCTGCAGGCCCATTTTTTCCAACGGTTTTGCTGAATACGTTTTCATTTCATGGCGCTCCACCTTTGCATGAAGTTAACTGCCTATCTGTATCCAAACCTTGCCTTCCTCGATCTTCACGGGGTAGGTGCGCAAATCGACGCAGACGGGAGCGCGCTTGGCCTGGCCCGTGGGAATATCGAATTTGCCGTTATGCTTCGGGCATTCGATGATTTGGCCGATGACGAGCCCGTTCGATAAATGAATTTGCTCGTGGGTGCAAAATCCGTCGGTCGCGTAGTAATCTCCCTTATCCGTACGATAAATCGCATACGTTCCCTCTCCATGGTCAAACCGGATGACGTCCTCAACCTCAATGTCGTTATCCGCACATGCTTCAATCCAATTCTGCAGGCTCATCACATTAGCTCCTTCTACTAAGTTGAAATGATGCTTTTTCATTCCGTGCCCGGGCACGACTTAGGGTAAAAAAAATCACATACTCTCCGGGATAATAATATGTGTCTCTGTAAAATAGTATTCCTGCTCCGGAGGCTTGCCCAGGAAGCGGTGATCGAACAGAATTCGCAGCGCCCGGTAGCCCTGCATGGATGGATTCTGAACGATGGTAAAGTCGATGATGCCTTCCCTCATGCCCCGCTCCGTTTCCGGCAGCAGATCATTGCATACGACTCTCACTTTCCCCTCCCTTTTATGGCGTTTTATGGCATCTATACATGCGCCGACATCGCCGGTTGCCATATAAATTCCTGCAATCCCGGGTTCCTGCACGAAAGCCTGGTCGATCTGGGAAAAGGTAAGCTCGTATTGATCGAACCCTTCGGCTACTCGCACGATTTCGATGCCGCTTCCGCTCTTCTCCATATTGTTCTCGAAGCCCTCCACTCTGGATCGGTGAGCGTGGAAATTCAAGCTGCCGGTGACGACGAGAACCTTGGAATCCGCTTTCAAAACCCTGCTCATCAGACCCGCTGCAATCCGTCCGCTTCTGGAAAGATCCTGGCCGACAAAGCAAATTCGCCTTGAATGCTCCACGTCCGAATTGAACGTGACGACCGGTACTCCCTGGCTGGCCGCGCGATCGATGCTGGCTCTGGTAAGATCGTCATCCATCGCCGCAAACAAAATGCCGTCCGCCCCCATGTCTACCAGCTTGTCGATGGCGGAAGCGCCCTCTTCATGCTTGCGGTTGTCCACATATTCGTATTCCAGACGAATTCCCAAGTCCTTCAATTCCTCGGCTGCTTGCTGAATTCCATGTCTGACTTCGTCAAAAAAGCTGATCTCCCGCGGCGGCATCACCACCCCGAATAAAATGGGCTTCTTGCTGTAAGCCAATGCTTTCGCGGCCACGTTCGGCGAATAATCCATCTCCTTGGCAATCGCTAGTATTCTCTCTCTTACGTCCGGTTTGACGCCTGCACGTCCGTTGAGCACCCGGTCTACCGTGCCCCTCGAAACTCCGGCCTTGTCGGCGATATGCCTGATCGTGATTGTCATTGTTTCTCTCCTTGGTTGTCTTCGTGCCCGCGCACATTTCCAATTATGAGGGAGACCCGGAAGGATTTCAAGCATTTTTTTCGTTCGCCGTTATTTCCGGCCAGAACTGCCAATTGAGACCATCCGTACTAAAGCACGCTGTATTCTATCGGCAGGGATAATAAAAGAAGAAGTCCGGGCGCATTCAAGCCGCAATCGGACTTCTTCGATTCGTGTTCAGCCGCGTTCAACGATGGTTCCGTTGTCCTTCGTTTCCTTCCATTCATACGTCAGCAGCGAGGCAAGGAATACAAGCGCCAATCCCTGTCCCCAGCCTTGAACTCTTCGGCGGGGAACCTCCTTATAGCCGTCTGCGTTATTCATTACAGCCGTGCCCGCAGAAACATCCGCAACAGAACCGTTTTCCGTAATGCTGCCGAGAATGCCCGCAATCGACTTTTGAATATAGGTATTGTAGAGAGGGCTGCCTATTGCTTCGTTATAGCGAACCAGCGCAGCCGCAATTCCGGACGAACCCGACACCTCGGCATAGGAGCTCTCATCCTGCAGAACCGTATGCCACAAGCCTTCGTCCGACTGCAGCCGGACAAGCGTGCTTAACTGGTCGCGAAGCGAATCGTATATTCTCATATAGGACGGATGGGTGACTTCCACCTCCTTCAAAGCCATAGCCATTGTATAGGCCGCCCAGCTGTTGCCTCTCGCCCAGAAGACAGCCGACATATTGCTCTTGGCAAGATGATCCCAGCCGTGATAATATAAATTCGTATCGGCATCCTGCAGAAAATCCTCATGCCCGTGATACTGCAGCAGGCCATCCTCCGTATAATCGCTGTTCTTCAGCAGCGCTCCCATCCGCACCAGAAAATAACCGGCCATAAACATCGTATCCACCCAGGCTTGCTCCGGAAAGCTGTAGTTCTGGGATACCGTATGCTGAAAAATGCCGCCCGCAAAACGCGGTGCTTCCGTCCGCAAATATTCCGCCATGCTGATTGCAGCATCCAAATATTTCTCCTGCTTCGTTTCTTTATACAAGTGAATCAATGTATGCCCTATGGAGACGGCATTGACCGTTAATCTCGGGATGCCTTCCTCCAGCTGCTCATCCGTCCAGCGGACCAGGGACTCCAGATAATGCTGCTGCCCGGTGGCCTCATGGGCCCTCGATACCCCATATAATGCAACTCCTGCAGGCCAATCCCATGTGAAATCCATGCGGAACACACGCTCCGTCACCCGGTTGATCGCCTCTTTAACCGCTATCTCGTTGAGCTGCAGCTTCGGCAAACTCCAAACCTCCCTTTCGAAACCCGGTCATAAGCTTTCCCGGTTAATCAGACTATTTTTGGAAATCTATAATTTTCGGGCAGCACAAGCTCGGGCAGCTGCGTGATATCCTCGGGAATATCCGCCAGATAGAGATTGCCGTAACCGTTTTTGTCGCTTGTGTACAGAAGCTTGTTGCCATCTGGCGTAAACAAAGGATGCGCATGAACCTTCTGCACATGGAAGCTGCAGCGGTGATCGAGCAGGACGCGCGGCCCGGCGAAGCTGTCTCCCTCCCTCTGCCACAGGCACATGGAAGTGACCGTATCCCTGCTGTCGACAACGACGCGGGAGAAATCGCTGGAGTACGAGTGCCAGGTTGTAAACGGGAATTCCACTTCTTCCAGTCCTGTATTGTCCGGTCGGATTCTGCCGAAGAAATTAACGCCGCTTTCCCGCATACCGTGGTAGCCTACGTATTCTCCTCCAGCCAGCCAGTATTCATGGCCCACCATCTCCATCGGCTCGGTCCGGCTGCGGATTTTCCATTTCCGGCCCGTATCCAGATCCAGACCCCAGATCCGGTGATCGACGATATTCCAGGGGCCTTCATGGCAGAAGGTCAGCAGATTCGATGCGGTCGGGGAAGCGTTGATATGGCCGATGAAGCACTCATCCTCGAACACCGTCTCCACTTCCCCGGTTTGCAGCGATATGCGAAGAATGCGGCTCAGCGGCCGTGCCCGCATGACCTCTTCGAACCCGACATAGCCGTTCTTCAAATCCGACTCCACCCTGGAGGAAATATCTTCGCCCAGCGCCAGCAGCAGGTGTCCGCCGTCCGCCGTACAATTGAAGCTGCCGATATTGAAGCCCTCCGGCTTCTCATATAAGGTCCGCTGCTCCAATGTCTCCAGATCAAGGGCAACCAGGGAATGATTATGGTGAAAATAGACCTCGCTTCCTTGCGGATGAAGACAAGCGCTCAGGTAGGAAGGTCCTTTCCCCAGATCGGTCAGCTGGAGAATATGGCCGGTTTGCAAATCGATGCTGAACAGGTTCGAGGTATTGTCCCGGTCAGACCGGAACACCAGATTTCTTCCCTCGTTATACCACCCCTTCTCCGTAAAGTAGAGATGATAGCTGTGGCCCATATAATTCGTTAATTGGCAGATGTTCACGCCTGTTGTCCGGTCCTTGGCGAAGGACCATTCCGGCGCCCATATTTTTCCTTTGCCCATATTCGTCAAACCTCCTGTAATTATAATCGGGATCATATCTTCTCCTTATTTCTGCTGGCTGGCGGCATAGGCTTCATTCATTTCCTTCACGTACTCATCCCCGCCGCTTTTCTTCCACAGATCCATATCGGCTTGAAATCCCGCTTCGTCGATTTTGCCGACGATAAACTTGATTCTGGCATCGGCCGCGATCGTATCCAGTTGTGCGCCCTTCTCCGTGTAAGTTGCCGAGTATAACGGCTCGCCGGGATTCGGCACGACGATGTCCAGGTTGGCTTCCTGCACCTCCTGCACTTTGCCGCGCAGCGGGGTAGCCGGTTTAAAGGCGGTTGTGAGCACATCCGGAACTCCGATCAACAATTGGTTGAAGCTCTTGATATTGATATCTGCGGGCTGCGGGTCCGTATTCAGCAGGATCGGAATCATTTTGCCGTCCTCTACCTTGTAATGCTTGCCTTCAATGCCGTATGAAATCAGAATCTGCATATCCTTGTCTTCGATTTTGTCGAAGAAGCTCAGCACCTTTTTCAGATCCGCTTCTGTCTTCACCGATGACTTGGATATAAGGAAAACGCCGCCGTATCCGGTTGTCGGCAGGTTGTGCAGCCCTGTCGGTCCGCTCACGGCCCCGAACAGATCAATCGAGGCGGTCGTGTCGGGCTTAGCCGTCTTCATTGCTTCTTCGATTTGATAGGAGCGGTCGGCAACGTCAACGGCAACCCCGGCCTGGTCATTAATGATCGGGTCGTTCCACTTGGCGGAATCATAGACGGCAAAATCGGGATTGACCAGCTTCTCGTCATACAGCTTCTTGAAAAATTTAAGCGCTTCCATATACTCCGGCGTAAATTCCGCTTTTACCAGCTTGCCGTCCCCGCCCACGCCCCATTGATTCGGAACGCCGAACCAGGTCTGCATAATATCCCACGGTCCCGCATATTTCGTGACGACCATGCCATACGTATCGTTTTTGCCGTCCTTATCCGGATCGTTGTTCGTAAAGGCCTTCAGCATGTTATAAAAGTCGTCTATCGTCTTTGGTTCCGTAAGCCCCACATTGTCGAGCCAATCCTTGCGGTAGGATACGCCCAGTCTGCCGAGCGCCCTGGAGGTATATAAGCCGTAAACCTTCCCCTCTGTGGATACGTTGTTGAGAATGGTCGGATTCATTTTACTAAGGTTCGGATAATCCTTCAGGTAGGGGCCGACTTCCCAGAAGGCGCCTGATTTGATCGCGTTCGCTATGCTCGATATTTTCACGTTGGGAGCGAACATTACCATCGGCATCGAACCCGAGGCCAGCGTAATATTCATCTTGTCCAGATAGCCGGCATCCGGCGTGAATGAAATAGACAGCTTGGTATTGGTATATTCCTCCGTCTGCTTCCAGATGGTACTCTGCGATGTAATCATGTCATTATTAAAGCTCCTCATCATTACGCTTATGGGAAACGGAGCTTCTTCATTCGCCTGCGTTCCGCCCGCCGCCTGGTCCCCATCGGGTGTACCCGCTGTATTGGCGGTCTTCCCCGAGCTGCATCCCGCCGCGGATACAGCAAACGCCAGCACCAGGCTTACGAGAACAATAAATGATCGTTTGGACTTCATATTTTTTATCATTTTCATCGTTCCTCCCTTTATTATGGATCAAGCAGCTGCTGAGTCCTTCTAACCTTTCACGGCGCCAATCAGCACCCCTTTGGCAAAATGCTTCTGCAAAAATGGATACACCAGCAGAATAGGCAGGGTGCCTACGACAATCACCGCCATTTTGATCGATTGATCCGGTGGTTTGACGTAGTTGGGATCCATCGTCGAGATATCAAGCGCTCCGGAGGAAACAAGAATGATTTGCCGGAGCAGCACCTGAATCGGCCACATTTTCGGATCGTTCAAATAGAGCAGCGCATTGAAGAAATCATTCCAGTTCGTCACCGCATAGAAAAGCGCGAACGTGGCGATCACCGGCTTGGATAACGGCAGCACAATGCGCCATAGAATGCCGGTATCGGAGCAGCCGTCTATTTTCCCGGAATCGATCAGCTCTCCCGGAATCTCCTGAAAGAACGATTTCACGATAATCAGGTTAAAGGCGCTGATCGCAGCGGGCAGCAGCACGGCAAAATATGAATTCAAGAGACCCAGGCTCTTCACGACCAGAAAGGTTGGAATAATTCCGCCGCTGAATACCAGGGTGAAGATGATCATATTCATGAATACGGTTCTCCCCAGCATATCCCGGCGGGACAGCGCATAGGCCATCGTAAAAGTAAAAAAGAGGTTGATCAGCGTACCCGTAGCCGTGACGAATACCGATACAAGCAGGCTTCTGGGGAAGGTAGCGTCGTGAAAGACATACTTGTACGCATCAAACGAAATGGTCTCCGGGATGATGAAGAAAGCCCTCTTGATCATATCCGCTTCAGTTGCAAACGATCCCGCCGCGATGTACATAATCGGAATGATCATTACTGCCGCAATAACCGCAAGCAGCGCATAGTTGGCGGCATCGAATATTTTCCCGCCTATCGTGTTGTTTCTCATGATCCTCTCTCCCCCGATCAGTAGATGCCCGGATGGCCTGCCCGTTTGGCAAGATAATTAGACAGCAGGACAAGCATGATCCCGATTGCCGCTTTGAACAATCCGGCAGCCGTACTGTAGCTGA
Source organism: Paenibacillus sp. JT31N11 (assembly GCF_056269285.1). NCBI lineage: Bacteria > Bacillati > Bacillota > Bacilli > Caryophanales > Paenibacillaceae > Paenibacillus > Paenibacillus sp. JT31N11. Next base: position 1,548,921 of record NZ_JBWDNQ010000001.1, on the reverse strand, counting down.
ACGCGCCCTGCGTGATCCCGACCGTATAGACATACGTATCGAATACATTCGCGACCTCCCGGTTCAACGCATTGCCCATCAGCAGAACCTGCTCAAAGCCGCGGTCCAAAAAGTTCCCTGTGCGCAGGATCAGCAGCACAACAATCGTTCCCCGGATGGCGGGAAGCGTAATATGCCATAATTGGCGGAGTCTGCTTGCGCCATCCACGATGGAAGCCTCATATTGCTCCTGGTCGACTCCCGCAAGTGCGGCAAGAAATATAATCGTTCCCCAGCCGGCTTCTTTCCAAATCGTCTGGCCGATGATCATCGGACGAAACCAGGCTTCGCTCGTGAGAAAGTCAAAACGGTGACCCAGCAATTTGAAAAGCAGCTCGTTAATGACGCCTCCCTCCGTCGTCAGGAGGAGAAAAGAAATGCTGGCCACGATCACCATGGAAATAAAGTGGGGAACATAAATAAGCGTTTGAATGAACCGCTTGTAGCCGGAGATGCGGATTTCGTTCAACATCAAGGCCAGAACCAGCGGAGCAGGGAAGAAGAAAATCATGTCGTAGAGGCCAAGCAGGAATGTGTTGCGCATTAAATTCAGAAAAATCGGGTCCTGTATAAATTGTCTGAAGTTGTCCAGTCCTACCCATTCGCTCTTGAAAAACCCGAGAAACGGCTGGTAATTCTTGAAGGCGATCAAGAGCCCCCACATCGGCAAATACTTGAATACGATAAAATAGATAAGTCCCGGCAGTACAAGCAGCAGCAGCCATTTATCCTTCTTCACCCGTGAAAGCAAGCGCCGCCGGTTTTTACGGGGATCGGCTCTTTGGATCATGCTCCCCATGGGTTCGATACGCCCACTCATTGTTATCACTCCTTCGCATCTTATTTTGGGATTGCTCTGCCTTCGGTTTCACCATACGCACTGGCCGTTTTTCCCGCAACCGTACTTTTTTGATCAGGTCATTACTGGCCAGAACAGCCCGATAGGATTATTTTTCCGGACTTTGCCTTTATTGCAAACGCCATTATATTTCCCTGCTGGACTCCCGGTACTGGCCGGGTGTAATGCCCTGCTGCTTCTTGAAGATGCGGTTAAAATAACTCTGCTGGTAGCCCACGCCCTCGGCGACGTCGTTGATTTTCAGCTGCGTATCCCGCAGGAGCTCTCTGGCCTTGTCCATGCGCAGCTCCGTCAAATAATCGATGAAATTTTTACCGTACACCTGTTTGAAAATCTTGCTTAGCGTGACCGGATTCGTCCCGATGTGCTCGGCGCAGCTGTCAAGCGAGATCTCCTTCATATAATGGTTCTGCAAATAAATCATGCCTGCCTCGACTATTTTCTTTACATGCACATCCGCTCTGGCTTCGAATTCGCGCACAAAGGTTTGCACCACGTTATATTTGAACCAGTTGAACATTTTTTGCGGCTCGCGGATTTGCGACAGCTGCTCGTACATATTGACAGACTTGAAGATGCGGCCCGGACTCATCCCCGATTGGCGAATCGCATGCTGAATGCTGCCCAGCAGCTGCAGCATCCCCTGCTGCACTTCGATCTCATTCGAGCCAGTCAGTATTAGCGCGTCCATAAAAGCGGTGATGAAGCCCTCCGCTTCCTCCCGCTTGCCGGTCCGGATCGCCTGGATAATTTCCCGTTCCAGCACAAAAGGATAACGGAGCTCGCCCGAATCCTCCCAGACATTCTGTGATTTTAAATCGATGAGCTGATTCTGGCTTCCGAATCTCCGGTAGCCCGAGGCCTGCTTCGCCTCTTCAAAAAGGGAAGGAATTGCAATAATCGAGTTGGAGGATTGTCCGATGGTGATGCAAACATGCAGTTTCAACAGCTGATTAACCGCCTGCGTCAGTTCTTCGCTGAAAGCGCTGAACGCGTTATGGAAGGGCTGCTCATCCGGCAGCATCATGATCAAGCCGATCGTTAAGTCGTGAAAATTAATAACATCCGCCTGCTCCAGCATATTGGTTGCCACCTCAGCCGTAATATTGGCGGCCGCGAAGGTAACCAGACCTTCATCCCCTTGCGTGAAGCGGTCCTCCAGATTCTCGAAGCCTGTCAATTGAATATGCAGCACGAGGAATTGACGGTCATCTATTGCCCAGCCGTAACTGCGCATCCTCTCCCGTATGTCCTCTTCGGAGCAGGAGTACAGAAAACCCTGGAGCAGCTGCAGCAGAAAACCCTCCTTCACGTGGGGCAGCTGCTGCGCAAGCTTATGCTGAAGCGTTGTGCTCTCCCGGGTCAGATGCTGCCACTGCTTTTCAATCATCAGAAACTCGTCCCGGTGCTCCAGCATTTCGCCGGCAAGCGGCTTGCCGCCTGTCAACAAATGAACCAGCCGGTTCACGGGAGAATATATTTTTCTGGAGGCCAGCCAGGACAGCAATGCCGCAAGAAGCAGCGAGGCCATGCTTAAGGAAATAATAAATTTGGAAATAAGCACAACCGGCTTGGTGATAACGCCGATCGGCGCTGCCGAAACGTATTTCCAGTTGACGCCGATTCTTGAGAAGGTTCCATACGATACGGTATAGGTATTGTGATTCCAGCTGTAGAGAAACGAGCCTGCGTCGCTGTCCTGCAGGAATACCTGCTTTTTCAAAGCTTCATCGAAGGCGGTGGAATCGACTGTGCTCGAGTTGGAAATCAAGGTGCTCCCGTTTTCCTCCATCATGAAGGTGTCGCCGTCGTTATACGGCGTTAACGTTTTTAAGAAGCCTGCCGCCTTGTCCTGATCCAGACGGACCATGATAAAGCCGATCGGATGCAGATCATAACCCGGTATTTTATGAATGAGGGCCAGATCGGAGGTGCCGGGATTGTCCGGACTCGCCGCCTCCATCGACCAGAAGACCTGGTTTCCTTCCGTCAGCAGCGCATTATAGCTCTGCGCCAGCGGCTCATCGCGCATTACATCGTATTCCGGCGTGAATCTTACCGGCTGATCCTTGTTAATATACAGCTCCACCTGCCTCGCCAGGGGGTTCGAGCCCTGCATAATCTGAAGCGTCTTGGTAATATCCCGGGCCACTTGAAAATCCCGGATAAAGTCAACATTTTTAATGCTGTTGGAGAACTTGGGATCGAAGGCCCAGTGCGCCAGCGATAATTCCAAATACGAGAATTGATCGTCCATATTGGAGGCTCTTTGCCTGATCTGATTGGCATGCAGCTTCAACAGCTCGGTCTCCATCCGTCCGCCGGCCAGCCAATAAATAATCCCCCCGATAATGAGACCCGGTATGCTGGAAATAATCAGGATCAGGATCAAGCTTTTGCGATAATGCCTGCTCTTTAACAATTCATCTCACCTCCGGCTAAAATGACGGCATGATTTTCAGACGGATACATGTTGCGGGAACAGATTGACAGTAAGCGTTTACATTTATTCGCTTGACAAGCATCTAATCATCCTTTATTGCAGCATTATCCAGAGCCTCCTTTCTTCTCACAGGCTGTCAGTCGCGTTTGTTAACTTCCAGTATGTAATGCAGCGCTTTTTCCTGCAAGTGGACTTTTTTGAAAACTCGCATTATTTTGCCCATTCCTTAGCTGCTTGTTGATTCAGAGGGCATTCGAGCCCTTGGGATACCGCCGCACTCAAGTTCCTGAAGAGGGGTACCAAATAGTGAACAGAAAAAGGCGCCCCCTTAAGCACAGGGAGCGCCAGCCATATAATTGCAGCCTTCTTCACAGAAATCCGGGCAAACCGGTCAACTAAGTTCGTCGTCAAGGACAGCGATAGCCGTTTCTTCTTGCCGAGGTTCAATCAGATTGTAGCAGGTGTGTAGACATCCGTTGGTTTCAATGCATTAAGCATTGGAGCTCCAGTGCGATACCGCCTGACGTTCTCGCAGATAATATCCAGTGACCGTCCTGTGCGGTCAGGAACCTGCGGCGTGGTATGAGGTGTAATAAGCGTGCGCGGGGCATCCCATAAGGGGCTATCGGCCGGGAGCGGTTCCAGCGCAAAGGTATCCAGCCCGGCTCCGCCCAGCTTGCCGGCGTTTAATGCTGCAATCAGGGCAGCTTCATCGACAACCGCTCCGCGGGCCATATTGATGAGGTATGATCCAGGCTTCATCAAAGCAAGCTCCCGCTCGCCGATGAGATGATGTGTGGCGTTCGTAAGCGGCAGGGCGAGCACAACAAAATCGCACTCCGGCAGCATATCCTCCAGTCCCACGCCCTGCTCCTCGCAGAACAGACGATCAACTCCCGGAGGAAGCTCACCCGGGCTTCGGCGGTAACCGAGCACCTCCATGCCCATTGCCTTCGCCCGGATGGCCAGTTCCGTGCCGGTATGACCCATGCCGACAATTCCGGTTACTCTGCCATACAATCCCCGCAATTGATCCTGGCCCGGAATCCCCCATCGGCGGGCCCGCTGCGCGTCCAGGAAATCCGGATACCGGTAAGCCAGAGCCAGCATGAAGAACAGAGCGTGCTCCGCCAGTGCCGGCGCAGACCGTCCTGCAGAGCTGGTAACCAGGAGACCGCGCTCGAACAATTCGGGCCATGCGCATTTGTTCAATCCCGCATGATCGCAATGAATCCACCTCAGCAGCGGCGCATTCAAAAACCGCTCATCCAGATCGCCGCTCAGAACGGCAGCGTCCGCCCGTTCCAGGGCCGCTTCGATCCCTGAAGAATCGTCCGGACGAAGCCGGATGATTTCGGCTGGCGCGAATGCTTGGCAGAGTCTGTCCCAATGCTCATTCTCATACGGCACGGTTGTCAGGACAACATGAATAGGATTCATTATTTTCCTCCATTAATGAAAATTTATTTTCAGCCTCTTAAATATACTATACTGGCTCCGCCATCTGGCATCATATAGTCATTTTATGATTTCGTCCTTCTCGTGCTGATTATATTACACACCGGAAAGTTTAAAATTTGGCCTATAATTGCCGCCGGCAGGCCATTACGGGGCACATATTCCCTGCAATACAGGACTTTTATCCACTTCACCTCGCCTATCCTGGACCGTTTATGACCTTTCATCCCTGAAACCTGTTTATTCTGACAATGTCATAGGAAGTCCATTGAATGCCGGAGGGTTAAACCAATATGCTTATTATGCGGACTTGATCTACGACCAATAAAACGAATCAAGGAGGGATCCCGCCTGCTTTTGGACGATCGCAGGAACAAATGTCAGGGAATTATTCTTCGCATGATGGTGCAGCGGACCAAGAGTTTTGTCACTAAGGAACAATAATCCATGAATGTATCGGAGGTATTCGTTCAATGTCCAAAACAATAGAAGCGGAAAGCAGACCGAATTGGTGGGCCAAGCGCCCATGGAGACAAATTCAGACGAACTTGCGGGAAATCGATATGATGGATATCAATGCCGAACAGTTCGTTGAGGATCTCCAGGAATTTAAAGCAACCTCTGTATTGCTTAATGCAGCGGGCATTATCGCCAGTTATCCGACCAAGCTTCCCTTTCAATTCCAAAGTCCGTTTCTGCACGGAGACAGTCTGCAGGACATCATTGAAGCCTGCCATAAAGCGGATATAGTCGTGACGGCCAGAACCGACTTCTCCAAGGTCCGCAGACCGGTCTATGAGCAGCATCCCGAATGGGCATACAAGAGCGTCCAGGGGAATATCGTCGATTACAATGGCGATGTCCATGTGTGCCTGAACAGTGACTACCAGCAGGACTATGCAATCGAGATCATCCGCGAATTGCTGACCACTCATGACTTTGACGGTATTTTCTTCAACATGGGCGGCTACCAGGTGAAGGATTACAGCTACAACTATCATGGAATCTGCCAATGCGACAACTGCCAACGAAAATTCAAAGCTATGTTTGACCTGCCGCTGCCCATTAAGGAGGACATGAAGGATCCGGTATTCCGCAAATACAAGGTATTCAAAAACATTACGCTGCAGGAGCACTCCAAACGAATTTATAACGCGATCACAAGCATCAATCCAGACCTGCTCATCTCCAACAACCTTAACCAGCGCAGCGTGTACAGACAGGAATCCAACACGGCGATTGCCCGATCTCTGCCCCATTGGCAATATGATGCTTCCGATAACACCAAATTTGTTCTCGGCTCCTATAAGCCCATGATTTCATTAAATACTACGGTTGATTTCATAGATTATCAATACCGTCATGTCGCCGTATCCCCGCATCAGCAGGAGCTCAGACTGTACCAAAACCTGACCAACGGCGGCGGACTCGATTATTATCTGATTGGGCGGCTCGATAACCATGAGGATAAATCAGGCTATGAACGGATCAAGAAGGCTTTTCATTACCATGCCGAGCATCAGGACGAATACAGGGATATTACTTCCAGGTCGACCATTGCATTGCTTAGAGGTCCTGACGGCAGCACAAGCGAATATCAAGGCTGGTTCCGGTTCCTGGCGGAAAATCATTATATGTTCGACGCCATCATGGTGCCGGTGGCCGCCGAGGTGCCGTGGGACAAATTCAAAGCGGTCATTGTCCCGGATTACCAGGCGATCAGCGACGAACTTGTACGTAAGCTCGACGCCTTCGCTGAAGAAGGAGGCATTGTCATCTCGGTATCGCTCGGCGGCTTTTCCGATGACACCTACGAGAGACGATCTTCTCCCGCTCTCAAGTGTCTGGGTATTGAGAGAGTGAACGAGATTGTAGAGGATATGACCTCCTCCTGCTTCAAGCTGACCGACAAAACCGGATTCAGCCGTTTCCCTGTGACGGACCTGGCTTATATCGACGGAAGCTATATTTACGCTGACTATGAAGACAAGGTGGAGAAGCATCTGTCCCTGATTCCCCCGCATATGTTCGGACCTCCGGAACGCTGTTATTATACGCAGGTTACGGATCATCCCGGATTTACAGTCAATCCGTACGGCAAAGGAAAAGGCATCTTCATTCCCTGGCGGCCAGGTTCTCTGTTTCACCGCCAAGGGCATACAAACACGATAGATCTGATCGCGGATTTGCTGGAGCATACCGCCGGGTTGAAGCGCATTGAGGGCAATCTTTCACCGATGGTCGAAGCCGCCTTGTTTGCCAAGGAGGACGGTTCTTCGGAGCTGCTTCATCTGGTGAACGGATCGGGGCATTTTGGCGTAACCTTCTATGCTCCGGTTCCGATGTACAATCTTGTAGTCACGATTCCATATGATAAGGAGCAAAAACCGCAATCCGTCAAAAGCCTTGTCACCGGCAAAGATTACGAGTTTACAGCAGGCAGCGGGTCTTTATCGGTTAAGGTCCCGAGTCTTGAGCTGTTCGAGGCAATAAAAATCAGCTGATGGAGTGGCTGGCCGCAAGCTGCTATTGAACGGACTCCCGGCCCGGAGATCTGCTGCAGAGAGGGCTCATTCGGGTCGGGAAACAAGATCCCTCGTGGATCACACTAATTCAATCGAGGTGTTCCGAAATGACAAGGAAATGGGTCAAAATCAGCCTCCCGTTCATTCTCAGCCTGCTTGTTCTAAATGGCTGCAGCGGAGGCGCAGGCAAGGACACGGAAGAGACAGCCGACGGGACGGGTACGGCGGTTGAAGCAGAAGCGGGTCCCTTGCCCATCGAAATCATGACCAATTTTACCAATACCATACCCAAGCTGGATAACGCGTATTATTCCGAATTGCAAAAGCTCACAAACACCAAGCTCAATATTACTTTCGTTCTGGATGGAAGCGATTACAATTCGAAGCTGGATCTTGTGCTTGCTTCCGGAGATATTCCCGAAGTATTGAAGGCGGATTTTACCCGGCCAACTTTGGTCAACGCGATCAAAGAAGGCGCCTTTTGGGATCTGACTCCTTTTCTCGGCGATTTCTCCAGCTATCCGAACTTACGTGACAATATGGTTCCGGGCTCCTGGAATTACGTGAAGTATGACGGCAAAATTATGGGTATTCCGAGAAGCAGGGCGCAGATCGACAATACAATCATGATCCGTAAGGATTGGCTGGATAAAGCCAATATTCCGATGCCCGCAACCGTCGACGAGTTTAAAGAGGCGCTGAAAGCGGTCGTGAAAAGCAACCCGGCCGGCGGCAACGGTACGATCGGTTATGACATTGCCGATGCGGTGAGCTCCCCTTCCCTGAATGCGGCATTTGGCGTGCCTGAACCGACCTATGATGCGGATGGCGGTCTGATATATTCATATTTGACTCCGCAGTTCACCGAGCTGGTGGAGTGGTTCAGGGAGCTTTACGCGGAAGGGCTGATCGCGAAGGAATTCTCCGCTCTCACGGTCACACAGCAAAAAGATTTGTTTAGCTCGGGCAGAGCATTCGCATTCGATGCCAGCGCCTATTACAGCTTCGTATATACGGATAATGTGAAGAAAACCCAGCCCGAAGGAAACGTAGTGTCCCTGCAGCCTTTGAAAGGTCCCGGAGGCGACGGAGCGATGCTTGATATCGGAACCCGCGGCGGCCAGTACATCAGCAAGAAGGTACCCGAGGAAAAGGTATCGAAAATATTGGACTTCTTCGAAAAAACCGCATCCAGGGAGATCACTGATCTGGGTTACTACGGAAAGGAAGGCGTGCATTACAACAATGTGAATGGCGAGAAGGTCTTGACCGACCTGGGGAAACAGGAAATTACGGTCGACAGCATTGCTGCGCTGACTCCCGCATACTCCAAATGGGGAAAAGTGGCATATGCCGGAGCATCCAAAGCTGCAAACGAGGTTAAACAAAAGGATATGGAGATTTATGGCCAAATCGGCAGGACCGACGTGTTCGGGTATTTATATTCTCCGACCTGGGTCGATGTATGGCCAACCTACGAAGCGGAATTGAAAAGCACCCGAATCAAGGCCATTGTGGGCCAAATTACAATGGATCAATATAAGCAATATGTAGATAAGGTTAACGGCGATCCGAAAATCAAGAAAGCCTATCAGGAATTTGCCAAGGATCTTAAGTCGCGTACACAGCAATAGCCGAATCATGATCTCAATTTAAAGACTTCTGTAAGAAGGGTTGGATCTGACAAGGTCTTTTAAAGACTCCAGCTTATCCAACTCTCCTTACCGTTTCGAATGGAGGCTTGTAATGGAGCGAATACTGCCAAATCATAAACGATGGGCCAGAATAAAAAGGAACCGCTACATTTACCTGATGATGTCGGCGGGAATCATCTATTTCTTCCTGTTTAAATTTATACCTGTCTGGGGTCTTCTTCTCTCGTTTCAGGATTACAGCCCCTTCAAGGGCTTCTTCGGCAGCAGCTGGGTTGGATTCAAGCATTTCTCCGATTTATTTCAAAGCGGGCAATTCTATATTATGGCCAGAAATACATTTGTTATCAGTATATTCAACCTTGTTTTCTTCTTTCCTTTGCCTATTCTGCTGGCGTTAATGCTGAATGAGGTAAGACATGAATTTTTCAAGAAAGTAAATCAGTCGATTGTCTATCTCCCCCATTTTTTATCATGGGTCATATTGGTCAGTCTCACTTTCTTTGTGTTCTCTTCGGATATCGGCATCGTCAACAAGCTGATTGTCGCTTCAGGAAACCAGCCCGTTTTATTCCTCTCCGAGCCCAAGTTCTTCTGGATCCTGCTGACGCTGCAAAATATATGGAAGGATGCCGGATGGGGCACGATTATTTTTCTGGCTGCCATCGCCGGGGTCGATCCTGCCCGCTATGAAGCTGCCGTAATTGACGGAGCCAGCCGCTTTCGGCAGATCTGGCATATTACACTTCCGGCGATCCGGCCCACCATTATCATTTTATTGATTCTCCGTTTTGGAAACATGGCGGATGTCGGGTTCGAGCAGGTTCTGCTAATGATGAATCCATTGGTCAGCTCCGTGGCGGATGTGTTTGATACGTATTCGTATACCCAGGGCATTGTGGGCGGAAAAATCAGCGTAGGCATAGCCGTCGGGATGTTTAAAGGAGTAGTCGGACTTGTTATGGTGGTAACCGCGAATAAAATTGTCAAAAAATTGGGATATGAAGGAATTTACTAGTTTTTCATGGATCAACCATTTAACGCGAAGAAGGTGGATTGGATGAGCTTCGTTTACAAAAAAAGGCTGACAGCAGCAGATTGGGTCAACTACAGTGTGCTGACTGCCCTCTCCTTGATATGCATCTTTCCGTTTATCTATATTTTCAGCGTTTCATTCACGGACCCTTCCGTTTATGTGCCTTTGAAATTTTATCTTTTTCCTCCCAAATGGTCGCTTGATGCTTATCAATACATTTTGTCTACACAAAGCTTTATAAATTCCATCAAGAGCACCGCTTTTATTACAGTGGTAGGCACCATTCTGCAGGTTGCCGTTACGTTTACAATGGCTTACGGACTGACGAGGAAAGATCTGGACGGAAGAAAGATCATGCTTGGCTTCGTCATCTTTACACTTGTTTTTCACGCAGGCATCGTGCCGAACTATCTGGTTGTGAAAAGTCTTGGCCTGCTCAATTCGTACTGGTCGCTGATCTGGCCCAATCTGACCAATGCATGGACGCTGATTGTCGTAAAAAGCTTCCTGGATTCACTGCCTCCAGAGCTTGAGGAATCGGCGAAGATTGACGGAAGCAATGATGTCGGCATATTTTTCAAAATTGTTCTCCCCCTGTCCATGCCCGCCATTGCAGCCTTCACTCTGTTTTTTGCCGTTTCGCAGTGGAATATTTATTTTAATGCCCTGATCTATATATCCGACGCCAACAAATGGACATTACAGGTGCTGATTAAAGCGCTTGTTCTGGATTCCACACCGCTCGGCGCTTCCGGGACAGCCGCAGACGGCATTCCCCCTTTGGAAACCGTCCGTATGGCCGCGGTAACCTTTGCGATGGCGCCGATTCTGATCGTTTACCCGTTCCTGCAAAAATATTTCGCAAAAGGCGTTATGCTCGGCTCGGTCAAAGGATAAAGCCAGCCTAACGGTGATGGTTCCGGTAATCGCTGGGCGACATCTCGAATAACCGCTGGAAGACGCGATTGAAGGAACGGTGCGAAAACCCTGTTTTTGCGGCGATTTGACTGATGGCTTGGTCGCTGTCGAGCAGCAGCCTTGTGGCTTCCTTTAACTTGCATTGGGTCAGATAATCATGAAAGGAAACACCTGTTTCTTTTTTAAACAACCGGCTCAAATAGGAGACATTGATATGAAACAAGGAAGAGCATTCCGTCAGGGAAATATCTTTTTCCAGATTCTCGCCAATATATCTGCATACTTCCTTCACTGCTGCCTTGCCTGCCGTATTATTGCTCTCTCTCATGATCTTCAGATACAAAGGCAGCACCGAATCGATGAACCATAAGCATATTTCTTCCGAGCTCTGATACGTTCTCAATTGATCAAACAGATCATATTCCAATATACCCAGCGCTGTGCCGCATTTTTTCTCCGCCGAAGACACTAGGGCAGCCAGCAGAACATGATAGCTTTGGTAAACAAAATAGTAGGACTCCGTTCTGAGCACGGTTTCGTTGAATTCCCGTACCCCTTGTTCGAATTGGCCGGAGTCGCCGTTAAACAGCGCTTCCGTAATCATCGCTTCAATCTCATGCGGATACTTGGGGAACGTCTGCTTGTCAGTCAGGCTGTCATCATAGGACAGAATGGATTCCGAATCCTTCAGCAAACGAAATTGCAAGGCAAGCTGCGCTTCGCGGTAAGACAACGCGACATCCGCAATATGCGGATAAGACCTCCCAATGCCTATGGATGCGCGGATGTTCAGGTAGGTTTGCAAAGCGGATTGAATCCTTCCGGCATACTTTCCGGCTTCCTGCAGAACGAAGGCAGGCACAGCATCGTGATCGAAGCATAGAACAGCTATGCCATAGCCGCGGAAGTCATGCAGGACGTATCCCTTCTGAGACAGCAGCTCATTCATCACATTCGTTAAAGCGTAGATCAGCAGCGGTTTATCCTTAGACTGAAAACGTCCGCTTTTCCCGAAATCCTCAACTCTGACGAGCAGCACAATATAGGTACTGTCTGCATGAATGCCGTATTCGCTGCAGTCTTTGTGCAATGTGCCCGGGGACAAATAATCTCCTTCCAACAACTGCTGCATGAATTTTTCGATCAGGGAGAGCTCCGATTTGGCGATCCTCGCGCTCGATAATTGCAGCTGAGTGTTGAAATATTCAAGGCATTCGCCAATAAACGATATTTCTTCCTTGTGAATGCCGATCTTGTTTTTGCTCAGCCGTTTGCCGAAGTCTACCAACTGGCCAATCGGATGGTAAGCCCGTCTGGAGTTGAAAATAGTCAGAATAATGCCCAGCGCCAGAAATATCGTAACCGCAAAAATCGTTGTCCAGAATATCCAGCGCAGATCCTTTACAATCTCGGAGCGGGAAATAATGGACACGTACGTAATCCCAAGACTGGACTTTCGATAGGAATAAAAGTATTCGTTTCCATTGACATCCATAACCGAGGCATTGCTCGATTGCAGCTGGCTGGTAGCGATCGAACGCGTGACCTCCTCGCCCACCAGATTGTCAGCGCTGGTCTGCTTATTGGATTGAAACAAGATCTGGTCTGACCTGTTCACAACAAATATGGACTCGTTGCGGGTGAGCGACAAAATCGTGGAAAGATAGTTATTTATTTGTTCTACTTCCACTTGGGCCACAAGCATTCCCTGAGGATTCAGCGACGTTGTGGGCAATGTCATAATTAATGAGATATAACCGTCTCTTTGGCTTGCCGGAAGATATCGCCAATATGCGCTCTTATGAATATTGCCCAGAACAGCCAGATCATCTCTATACTTGAAATACGACTCATGTACATTACCCTGCTCGCTGGATAGGATGAGCCTTGAATTCATGTTCATGTAGTAGACGTTTTTGATGAATTTGTTGCGGTTAAGCAGCGCGGAGACCTCCGTCAAGATGGAAATATTGTTCTGGACTCTCGATGGTTCATCCAGCGTTAAGAAGGATTCGTATATGGCAGGGTCCAAAGCGCTCCTGGACAATTCCTCCACCACGTCGAACATGGCATCATCGATAAACCGTTCAATGATGTCCAGCGAATCCTGGTTATTCGTCTGAATATGTGCAATTTCCCGCTTCATTGAAGTGTTGTAATAGACGATGCTGGCCAGGACAAGAGGCAGACAGACGGATAGACAGCCGAGCCAGATCAGACGATATAAGTAAGATTTCATACCGCACGTCCTCCTTTAGCACTTCATGCTACACAGCTTGATTCTATTCCCGGCAGCCGTCGGACTTCAATGGACAATTATTTACCTTATCCCTTAATAGCGCGATTTTGGCGGATTTATTGGTTTTTTCAACGCCTGGCCAGCCTGTCTCCTTATATATATTAATCTTCACCTTTTAATAACACGCGGGTGACGCAGCCGGTAAGCGGCAATCGCAGCTCCCAGGCAAGCCAGGAAGCATAATCCGAACAAAATTCTCAGGCGCAGCTCTCCCTTTACGGGGGCTCCGGCCTCCAGATTCAATTGCCCCAGCAGCAGAGCGGCCAGGCCAATTCCGGCGATTTGCCCAAAATAACGGACCATGGCCAGCAGGCTGCCCGCCAGGCTGATTTTGCCGTCCGGGGCTGCGCTCATGATATCGGCGTTGTTCGCGGAATGGAACAGCCCTGTGCCGATGCCGAATAAAACCAGCTGCAGGACGATCGTCCACACGGTTATTTGCGGCATGCAGGCGATGAACAGCATGGACAAGGCACAGCAGGCCGCTCCGCCAGCGATCGGCATCAGACTGCCGTGCCTATCGCGGAATGAACCGGCAAAAGGAGCGACAATTCCTACCAGCAGCGGCTGTGCCATGAGCACTCCGCCCGCAGCGGCCACCGGCAAGCTTAACGGCCCCTGCAGATAAAAGGTGATCGGGATCAATGAGGCGCTCAGCGCCATATTGATGAGAAACGAGCTGAGGTTGCCGAGCCGCACCGTCCGCACGCTCAGCAGGGCGCGGTCCAGAATGCCGGATTGGACGCGTCTGCCGTACAACGTCAGCACAATCAACACGGCGACGCCCCCCGCAGCCTCGACCGCAGCCATCGGGGATGTGCTGCCGCTGGCGGTGTCGGCAGCAAGCAGCAGCAGTATGGTGCCCAGCGCCAGAAGCAGCGTTCCGGCAATATCCAGGCGGGCGCCGGCAGATCTGACGCTCTCGCGGGGAAACAGGCGCAGCCCGAGCAGGAACGCTGACAGACCGATCGGGACGTTGATCCAGAACAGCCACTGCCAAGCAGCCCAGCTCAGCACGAGGCCGCCGGCGGCCGGACCCATTAATGTTCCCGCGGCAATGACAACGGCGTTAAGTCCGAGCGCACGTCCCCGTTCATGCTCAGGGAACACCTGGCGTACCATCGCCTGGCTGTTGGCCATGATCATTGCCGCACCGATGCCCTGCAGGCAGCGGGAAGCGATGATCGCGGCAAGACCGGAAGACAGTGCTGCGCATAAAGATCCTGCGGCAAACAACAGGAAGCCGAGGCCGTATACCTTTCTCCGGCTCCAGATGTCTGACAATCTTCCGAAGAAAGGCAGCAGCGCGGCCATGACGAGCAGGTAGCTGGTCGCGATCCACTGGATTTGAGCCAGGGAAATTCCAAGCTGAAGTGACATCGTCGGCATGCTGATATTAACGATGCCGACGTCCAGAGTGGACATGAATGTACCCATGTTGACGATCAGCAGCACGGTCCATTTGGAGGAGGCTGATGGAATGACCGTTAACGTTTTCTCCTTGCTGGTCACATTGTATTGACCTTTCTCCAACAGGTATCACCCTCTCCATTACCTTGTTCACATCTTGCCTCAAGAGAATTCAAAACAACCCAGCACCGGATTGGCGCTGGGCATACAGCTTGCAGGCATGTACAGTTCTCCGTCTTATTTCTGGGCGCTCAGGGAGCGGTCATAGGCCGTTTGATAAACACTGACGACTTTGTCGACGCCGATCTCTTTTAATTCCTCCACATAGCTGTCCCATTCGCTCAAATTCCGCTGGCCGGTAATAAATTTGGCCAGATTCTGGTCGCGGGTTTTCTGCAGCGTTTGGCCTACGGTCGAAATCGTCTCCAGCTCCTCCTGCGTCATCGCGGGCCGCGGCTGCTGCTCGCTGTCATATTTGGGCGCCTGCTCGTAAGCATCCTGAAGCTCCGGCGACGAAAGCGAGAGATGCGCGTCATAATCGAACCACGTATACGTTCCATCCGTGGAGAGACCGGTTTTCTTGCGCATGTCGGACACATCCGTATAGCCTCCGGTAAATTGCTTCTTGCCGCTGTCGTCCTTGTACGTTTCGCCAGCCTTACCCCAGCTGACCAGCGTCTTGCCTTCCTCGGAATAGAAGAAATCCATATAATGCATGATTTCTTTAATTTTTTTCGAAGTCGTCGTCACCATTATGCCATTCTCCAGGAACTGTGTATAAGCATTTTTCTGCGGACCGTCCGGCCAGCCTGCCGGTGTCGGCATGAACAGCAGGTTGTACTGCGGATTCTGCTTGCGCATCGGCAGATTGAAAAAGTCGACACGGCTGATATAGTCGGCGGTGACAAAGGCGCGGTCGGTGGACATGAGGTCCTGCCACTGCTTCGTGTCGATGGTCAGGAAATCGGGCGGTATCAACCCTTCTTTATAAAAGGTGTTCAAATACGTAATCATCGTCTTGAAGTTGTCTTCGATTGGTCCGTAGCGCCATTCCTTCTTGTCGAAATCAAAATACACATCGTTGGTGCCGTCGTTGCTGTTGGTGCCGAATGCCGGAGCAAAGTTCCGCAAATACTGGAGCCCCTGCCGCCATGCCATGGGGAAGCTGTCCGGATACGCCTCTTTCAGCTTCTTCAGAGCGGCGTGCAGCTCGTCCCAGTTGGCCGGCGCGGTCAGGCCGTTAGCCTCGAAAATATCGGCGCGGTACATCCAGTTCATCCGGTTGGTTTCGCCGATGCCGTTATTCGGGAAAATATACATCTTGCCGTCGGCTGACATGGCATTCTGCGAATCGATCGGGAACTGCTCCATCCAATTTTGCAGGTTGGGCATCTCGTCCAGGTAATCCAGGATGTTGACAAGCGCCCCCTGCTGCCCGAATTTATCGGCTGTCTGCTTGTTTTGCGTATACAGCATATCCGGCATATCGCCTGATGCCACGGTCAGGTTAAGCGCGTTGTCCAGCTGCGCGTCGGGAGGAACCTGCACATCCAGCGTGACCCCGGTATGTTCCTTGATGTATTTCCACACCGGCCAATCCTTGTTGTACGGCCAGCTGGCGTTGGAATAATCAAGGAACGTGAACGTTTGCTCCTTGGGGGCAGCTGCCGCATTGTCATTGCCTGGCGCCGCCGCGTTGCCGGACGATGGTTCGTTGCTGCCGCCTTGATTGGCGCAGCCTGCCAGCATGACCGTCGTGAGCGAGGCGGCCAGTACCCACATCTTCATCTTCTTCATCGCGATCAATCTCCTTTTTGGTTTCATCTGCACCTCTACCCCTTCACCGAACCAATTAAGGCTCCCTTGACAAAATATTTCTGGAGAAACGGATAAACCAGCAGGATGGGAACCGTTGAAACGATAATGGTCGCATACTTGAGCGGCTCGTCCAGAACCTGGTTGTCTCCCACATTGGTGCCGCCGCTTGTGACCATCTGCGAAGCCATGACGATATTGCGCAGCACCACCTGAAGCGGATACAGCTGGTCGTTGCGCAAATACAGCAGAGCCGAGTAAAAATTGTTCCAGATGCCGACGGCGTAGAACAGCCCGATCGTCGCGAGAGAAGCGGTGGACAGCGGCAGCACGATGCGCACGAAGATGCCGATATCGTTCAGGCCGTCGATTTTGCCCGATTCCTCTACCTCCCTCGGCAGGCCGAGAAAGAAGGTGCGCATAATGATCAAATTCCACGTGCTGATCGCCGTCGGGACAATCATCGACCAGAACGAGTCGACGAGGCCCAGGCTCTTGACGACGAGGAAGGTGGGAATCATCCCCCCGTTGAAGAACATGGTGAATACGACGAGCATGGTGAACGATTTGTGGAACACCATTTCCTTCTTGGCCAGCGCATACGCCCCCGCCGCCGTAACCAGCAGGGAGAGCGGCGTCCCGACTGCTGCATACAGGATCGTATTGCGGTATGACGACCACAGCCGGGGATCGGTCAGCACGGCATCATAGGCACGGAGGTTAAGCCCGCGCGGCAAAAAATTGATCTGGTTCTTGATCACATACACGTCGCTGCTTAGCGAAACCGAGATCATATAAAGAAAGGGATAGACCGTGGCAAGAATGACGCCAAGCAAGAAAATAACAACCAACACACGGGATACGGACCAGCTGCGATTCACAGGTTACTCCCCCTCTCTACCACAAGCTCGTTTCGCTGATTTTGCGGCTTATATAATTGACCGTATAGATGAAGAACAGGCTGATTATACCCGTAAACAAATCTACCGTCGTGCCATAGCTGTAATTGCCCAGCGTCAAGCCCGTCCGGTACACGAACGTGCTGAAAATATCGGCGGTCTCATACGTGGCAGGGTTCATCAGCAGGAACACCTTCTCGAAGCCGATGTCGATAATATGGCCGACGTTCAGAATCAGCATAATGACGATGGCCGGGGTGATGCCCGGAATCGTCACATTCCAGAGCTGCTTCCAGCGGCTGGCCCCGTCAATCTCCGCCGCTTCATACAGCTGAGGATCAATCGCGGTGAGCGCGGCAAGGAAAATGATGGACCCCCACCCGGCATGCTGCCAAATATCGGCCAGCACATAGATCGGGCGGAACCATTCCGGCTGCACCAGCAAATTCACGGGCTGCAGGCCGAACATTTTCACGAAGTGGGCGACGATGCCGGTTGTTGGAGACAGAAACATAACGACCATCCCGACGACCACAACGTTGGAAATAAAATGAGGCACATAGCTTACGGTCTGCACGAACCGTTTGAACAGCACCTGCTTGACTTCGTTCAGGCACAGCGCCAGGATAATCGGCATCGGAAAGCCGAACACGACGTTGAAGACGCCAAGCAGGAACGTGTTGCGGAACAGCTGGAAGAATTCGGGGCTTTCGAAAAACATATGGTAATACTTCAGCCCCACCCAGTCGCTGGCCCAAACCCCTTTAAACAGATTGTAATCCTTAAACGAGATAACGAGGCCGAACATCGGCAAATATTTGAACAGGATGTAATACACAAGACAAGGCAGGAATAACAGCAGCAGGTATTTGCTCTGGTTCAGCCTCTTGAAGAATAGGCTCCTCCCGCCACGATGCGAAGCGGGTACCGTCCATGATTGATCCGCCGGTTTGACCTGCTCCATATGCTTTCCTCCCTTTACGTTGATGAATGCTCCTCCTCGATTGCCGGGAACTCATTGTGCGGAGAAGACGCTGCGATAATCATCGAAGCTGCTCCTGCCGCCTGTGCCGCTGCAGCTGTGCCAAACTTCTTGCTGCCGGTTATGTAACCGCTTCTGCAGCTGCCGCTCGCTTTCACAGGAGCATATCCGAATTTGAGACATTTGCTTATCGCTTGTCACCTTCCGGCTCGTTGTTCCATGCCGAGTTCGCCAAGCAGAGCAAGCAGGCTCTCAACACACTGCGCGGAGGCTTCCCTGCCGCCGTCCGAGAACGAATTGCCCATGGGGCGCTTCAGCTGCTCCTCCGTCAGCTTCGAGTGCAGGCGGTAGTGGGTCTCAACCATGACGCAGCCTTCATACCGGTCCTCGGCCAGCCTCCGGAACAATGCCCTGTAATCGACTTGCCCTGTCCCGATAGCTACCGCCTCCACGCCATTTGCTGTCTTGACCGCATCCTTGAGATGTATATGGCCGATCTTTCCCGCCAAATAATCATATCCGTCCGGGTACGGGAGCTCGCCGTCCGGGTCCCACATGTCGTTGCCCGGATCATAGAGCGCCTTCACGGCAGGGGAGGCAACGGCGTCGACGAGCAGGCCGACCTTGCGCGCATTACAGGCATGCACACCGGGATCGAACTCCAGCACGAATGTAATGCCCGCTTGTTCGAAGCAAGGCGCAATCCGCTTGATCTGTTCGGCGACCCGCGGCAGCGCCTCCTCGAATGGAGCGCTCGTCCAGAAGCTGAAGCCTCTCACCAGCTTCACCTCCAGTTGACTGGCAATCGCGATATACCGCTGCGCCAAGGCGATATGCCGCTCTACCTCGGCCGCGTCGTTCAATTCACATTTGAAAATCGGAGCCGACAGCGCGCAGACCGTAAGGCCGCTGTTATCCGCCAGAGCCTTGACAGCCCTAATCGCCTCATCGTCCAGCTCGTGAACAGGCTTGTCGTTCACCGAGCGGAGCTCTATCGCTTCCAGTCCGTACTGTTTGGCGAAGGCTATCGCATCGCCTGCGTCCTGGGACACCTCATCTGTCAATATCCCCAGACGAAACCGCCTCATAATGCCACCGTCAGCCCGCTTGCACGGCTTTCATTGGCGGCTTCGAGGAAACGGATGATTTCCAGCGTCTCTACGACGGCGACGCCGGGGCTGCCGTCCTTGAACATCTCCATTACATGTTCAAGCAGACTGGCGTAATAGGGCTTGCTTGAAGCGTTGTAGTCGACGAAGGATGTGCCTTTCTCGCGATGCACCAGCCCGCCGAACGTCTTGTTCCCTTTGCGGTTGCCGCGAATCGTCCCGACTCTGCCGTCCGCCCACACTCCGACCACCTGGTCGTGATCGTCGTTCGTCGTTACCGTCACCCGGGCGCATCCCGTTCCGAGCGTGCGGTACAGCATCTCTGCTGTATGAATGCCGTACCAGAAAAATCCCGGCTGAGTAGGCTGGATTTCCATCGGACCATAATAATCGGCGCCAATGATGCTTCCCTCCCCTTCAGCCAGAAGCGCCTGGCTGAGTGCTTCGGCATACCGCAGCGCCGAGCAGCTCATCAGGGGAAATCCGTATTCGGCGGCGAGTTCAGCCATCCCGCGGGCATCCTCCGAGCTCACGGCAAACGGTTTGTCGACGAAGACCGGCCGCCTTAAGGGGGCGATCCGCCGCAGCTGCTCCAGATGAACGCGGCCGTCCACGGACAGCAGCAGCACCGCGTCGCTCTGCTCGGCAGCCTGCTCGGGAGATTCCACAATATTGACGCCGTAAGCGTCAACAAGCTCTTTCTTAAAGCCCGGCAGCCGCGACCAGCTCATCGCAAAATCGGGCGAGCCCCCCGGGAAAGCAGCCGTCACACGTCCTCCAGGGACATGGTGCTGCTGCCCTGGATCGTTCAGAAGTCTGGCAAAAGCCGTTACATGCGACGTATCGAGGCCAATCATACCGATATTCAACAGCTTCTCCAAACGGCTCACTCCTTGTCTTTTTAGTTAAGTTTGATCTCTCTTCCCGTTCTTGCCGATTCGTAAATGGACAGAATGAGGTCAACCGATTTCCTGGCTTCCTCCCCGTTCACGAGCGGCTCGCGGTTATCTTTCACCGCGCTTAGAATATCGTCGACAAAGATATAATGTCCGTCAGTCGTCATATCCTCCGGCTTCGTGCGTCCCATGGTTGCCAGTGATTCTACATGCGGAGCCTGCTCGTCCGTATCTATCATTTTCCACTGCAGGATGCCGCTGTCGCCCACGATGATCGTCCCTTTCTCGCCGTGCAGCTCGAAGCGCGTTTCCTGATTCGGATACACCGACGTTGTACCCTGAATGACGCCGAACGCACCGTTGTTGTATTTCAATACGGCTACTGCCGTGTCCTCAACCTCGATATCACGCACGAGCGGTGCGGCATAGGCAAATACGGAAGCCGCGCCTCCCATCAAATACTGAATCACATCGATGCCGTGCACCCCCTGATTCATGAGCGCGCCTCCGCCGTCCCACTGCCACGTCCCCCGCCAGCCTGCGCTTTTGTAGTATTCCGGACTCCGGTAATATTTGAGATAGGCATCGCCAAGCACCAGCTTGCCGAGCTTGCCCTCGACAATCGCCTGACGCGCCGCCGTTACCGACGGCATAATCCGGCGCTGAAAGACGCAGCCCAGCTTCACGTTATAGCGGCGGGCGGCATCAATCATCTGCGACATCTTCTCCTTCGTAATGTCAAGCGGCTTCTCGCACAGGATATGCTTACCCGCCTGCGCCGCAGCGATCGCAATCTCCGCATGCATGCCGCTTGGCACGCACACGGACACGATGTCGATATCGTCGCGCTTCAGCAGCTCCTCATAATCGGCATATACGTTCGGAATGCCATATTCCCCGGCCATTTGCCGGGCTTTGTCCGGGACGACGTCGGATATGGCCGCAAGCTCCGCTTCCGGATGGTGAGCAATCGCTCTGGCGTGAAAGGGAGAGATGACCCCTGCGCCTATTACAGCAAATCGAATTTTGGACATTGTGCTTTCGTCACCTCATCTTTCAGACTAAAATCTTATTTTCCGTTACTGCCAATTGCGTGCGTCACCACGCTGCGTTGGCGCTGACCGATGCCCAGGAATGCCGCGTTTACCTCCCCTTTCGCATGACCTTCATAACGCTGCGGACTGCAGCGAGCATGTACCTCGATTGTACGCACCAGGGAGCCCTGCGCCTATCGTCTATATTTCGGAATATTCTCTCTATTGCGGAAAATCCGCAAAATAGTGAAGTTTTCGTAAAAGAGAGGATCCGCAAATTTTTCTTCCTATGGTATACTTTGTACTAAATTAAGTTGAAGGGTGGGTTTTGCGTGGAGCTGATAAAACCTTTCCTGAAATTAAAAGCGAATTCGTTATTTATCAGGCTGTTCACAAGCTTCTTAATCGTGATCGTCATGCTGGTGTCCTTCAACTTCTTCTCGATGACCTTCTCCAAGAACAAGATCCACGACGAAATTATCAACTACAATATGCTGAACCTGACGACCACAACTGACAGCTATGAGAAAGAATTCGAGCTGATCCGCAACCAGCTGCTTACCTTCTTCTTCAATGAGAATGTGCAGCAGATTTATTTTGATCAGCAGGCTGTTAATTACGACACGGCAGCCAAAACGGTGCAGGACATTCGCCAAATGACCTTGAATCCCCTCCTGTACGTAAACAACGTTATTCTCTATTACAAGAAGACCACGCTGGTGCTGGACAAGAGCTCGGTATCGAAAGACAGCACGTATTTCAGCAAATTTTATGCCAGCTTCGACTACCCTTCCGAATTTTGGAGCAGACAGTTTGACAAAGACACACGCTTCGAGGTATACCCGCCCGCTTCCTTCTATGAAATCCCCTTCCAGGGCGAATACAATCCGCTGGGACAGCAAATCCCGGTCGTGGTGAAAGCAAGCCTGTATCAGGATTTCTATATGGCCGCCTTCCTGGATGTACAGAAAATGTTCCAGGCTTTTCACTTGTCCATCAACGACAACTTCTTCATCCTCGACAGCAGGGGCAGAAAGCTGTTCTCCTCCTCGTCAGCCTCCGATATCGGGTCCTTGCCGGCGTTCGATAACACGAAGACCTACCTCAAGAAGGGGAATTACTATTTCTTCTATAAGAAAGGCTCCTTATCGGGGCTTACGTATGTAAACGTCGTTCCCGATGCCTATGTGGCGTCCCAGGTACGGCTCAACGTATCGCTTGTAACCCTGCTCATTTTCACAATCGGCATCAGTATCGTCACCTCGCTATTGTTCAGCATCAGCTTCAACAATCCAATCCAGCGCATAATCCAGTCGATTAAACAGCTTAACGCGCTCGTTCCGATACGCAGCCGGATCAGTGAATTCAATACGATCAGCAGTCAGATCAACAATATTCACAAAGACTTGAACCATAAAAATTCGCAGCTGAAGAGCTTCGCCTATATCAGCAGCCTGAAAAGAATCCACAATAATATCGAGATGGACTTTACGGACCAGCCGTTTGTATTCGTGGTTTTCGAATTAACGTATATGGGGCGCAGCGGCGACTGGAAGCGGACGGAGCAAAATTGGGCGTACTATGTGAAGGAGTTTGTCGATTACAACTTCAAGCTGCATTTCCGGGATCCGCTCACCTTCCAGATCGAAACCAATCAGGTGCTGTCGTTTGTTTTTATGGATGAAACGGACAAGCCGGCGCTGCAAGGCCTGCTTGAGAAATTGAAGCAGGTGTTTGAAATCGACAAGGAGGAGGGCTTCATCACGATCGCGGTCAGCTCGCTGTATGCCCATGCGGCGCCAATGACCGAGGCGTACGAGGAAGCGCTCAGTCTGATCAGGCAGCGCAGCCTGAACGGGGATACCCAAATCATTACAAGCGGGCAAGCGGCGGAGCCTGCGCCCATGCTGCTGTCGCCGCAGCAGGAGCAGGAATTTTACTTGAATTTACAAGCCGGCAACGAGAGCGAAACGCTTCAGATCGTACAGCGTCTGCTGCTGCAGCTGAATAAACGGTCGGCTTCATCCGCCCAGTTTTACCACTTCGCGGAAGAAATTATCCAGAAAACGGTGAAGACGCTCACCAGCATGCACGTTGCCTTCCATCATCTGACGACGCCCGTCCCGCTGGAGGAACGGCTGAGCTGCTGCTACAGCTATGAACAGCTCTCTTCCTTTCTCGATGAATTTCTGAGAGCGGCGACAGAGCTGGTTAACAAGAAGAAGGGGGAGCGTGATACGATCACGGCTTTCGTGGTGGAATATCTGGAGCAGCATTACGACGGAGATATTACGCTGGACCTGATCGCCGACAAGCTCGGCATAACGAGCGGCTACTTATCGACCTACTTCAAGGATAAAACGGGGGTTAACTTCATTGACTTCCTGAACGACCTGCGGATACGCAAAGCCAAAGAAATGCTTCTTTATTCCAATTGCAAAATCCAGGAAGTCGCCCGCAAGGCGGGCTACCAGAATATGAACTCATTCAACCGGATGTTCAAGAAATTTTCCGGCATTACGCCTGGAGAATTCCGCAAATCCCCGTCGTATGGACAGGGAATCAGAGATTCAATCGTCAAAAAAGAGGCGTAATCGCTCACGCCTCTTTTACTGAAAATAGCTTTCGCTATGCAAGAGCATAGTCCTTCAAGATGTCTTTCACCTTCACAGGGGCGCCAAGCTCCATGCTTCGTTCCATGGCCGCCATAATTGCCAGCGTATGACAGCCTTCTTGCAGATCAGGCTTCGGCACCTCGCCCTTATCCAGACACTCCGCAAAATATTCAATGTAATTCTGATACTCCCCCGCATGATGGCTCTCCCGCTCGAAGCGGAAATAATACGGATGCTTGTCTTCGAACGAATGCGTAACAGCCGGCTCCGGCGGAAAATGAGTATGGTACAGAAGCTTGGAATAGACCGCGCGGCTTGTTCCCTTCGTTCCCCGCAGCGTGCAGCTGATTCCCGGATCGACGTTGCGGAGCGTCGGCTTCGTATAGGAGCCGCTCACCTGGGCGATGCGTCCCTCGGTGTCCTTCAGGAGAAATCTCATTGTATCGGGAACAGTCAAGCCGAACTCCTTGTTTGTCGTGCTGGAATGCCCATAGCCGAATACCTCTTCAATATCCGGCAAATACCAGGCAGCCAGATCCACCGCGTGAATCATGAAGTTGTACATCCAGCTGAAGCCTTGTTGCCGGCTCCAGCCCTTCTTCAGAAACCACCGGGAGTCCGAGATATAATACGTCTCGACCGTATCGATTTCGCCGTGACGGCCGGCCAGATAGTCGCTGCGCTGATGCAGCATCGGCTCGAAGAAGCGGCTGCTCTGCCCGACAAACAGATGTTTTCCGGATGCCTCCGCACTCTTGAGCAGCTCCCGGGCCTCATCCAGCGAAGTCAGCATCGGCTTCGTCACGATGACGTGCTTGCCCGCATCCAATGCCTGCTTGATATGCCGGCCATGCAGCTGGTCGGGCGTGTATATCGCGATGACATCAATATCCGGATCATTCAGCAATTCCTCATAGTCAAGGGTGTAACGGTCAAGCCCGAATTCGGCAGTGCGGGTTTTGCAGGCTTCTTCATTAATATCGCACATGTTGACAAGCTCCCAACGGTCGCTCTGGATCGCCGCTGACAGAATGCTGCGCCCTTCCCCAAGTCCTATGACGCCCAAACGGTATTTTTTTAGCATCGTGTCCATTCATCTCCATTGCGTAATAGGTTCAGCCGTACAGCCAATCCAGGGAACGGGTGCTCTCGCTTAGCGGGGATACGTCCCGCTCATTTACAGGCTGGTCGGCCGGGATGATGCCGACAATCGTATAAGCGCCTTTGCCGAGATTAAGCGTATGCCGCCCGGCTTCATACAGGAATGCATGCACGTTGACGCTCGGGTAGAAGCCCGGCTTCACACCCTTGCGCAGCAGCGGCGCGAGGCCTCCGCGGTCGTCGGCATGCGTATTCTCGTCAAGCGTCGGCACCTGCAGCCATTGCTGCTCTGCCGAGTTGAAGTACCCCACAAGCACGCGGGCGGGCACGTTTATTTCAAACTCGACGGCAATGCCCTTCTTTGCCGCCTCTTCGCGGCTGAACCGGATTCCGGTCAGTCCGCCCAGCTCCTCTGCGCAGCTTTGCGCAAACACATCCCCGTCGGTAAACAGACAGCTGTTTTTTTGGACTGTATACGTTTCGGCATGCGGAGACAGCAGCGTGAAGGCTGCCTGCCGGTACGGCTCGATTGTTTCCTCGCTTGTCACCTTCATCGGAAGCTTGCCGGCCTTCAAGTCATTCACGCGGGCGGTAAAATGGTTGAATTCGTCCTCATATACGGGGAGACAATCCGTCCAGTGCTTATACTTCTGCCCGTTCGGAACCGGAATTTTGCGGTGCGGCGTCTGCATGCTGTTCGCATACAGATAGGTTTTCCCGGTCAAGTCCGTCAGCTTCCGGTACCACTCCAGGCTTTCCTTCAAATAGACCGAAGCCTCTTCCAATATATCCACTCGCTCCGTGTAACTTCCGTTGACCGTATTTTTGAACAGCAGCACCTTGACGGCGGCCCGCACCTTGGCGCCGTATGAGGAGACCATGTATCGGATCGCCTCAATATCAGTCGCGATTCGTTCGAACTCCTCCGCGTTGCGGCTGACGTGAGAACGTGCCCGTACAATCGCCTTCCAGGCGATATCGGCAAACATCTCGGCCGCCTCTACCACATCAAGCGGCGTTTCCCCGATATGCGGCTCTCCCTTGACCTCCCTCTCGGAGTATAGCTCCAGTCTCTCGCCCTGCGGCGCATGGTCCTCCCACAGCGCCTTGTAGGGCGAGTACCGGTCCGGATTGGTCAGCTGGCTCATCGTCATGCCGAGCGACAGCGTCTGCCGGTTGCCCTCCGTAATGCCGAACCGGCGCAGCAGCCGGGGCGCGCATTCGCCAAACGCATCATAGGCTTCCAACAGAGCGGCCCCCGCTTCCCGCGAACCGAACCTGTCGGCGAGCTCATCTGTCCAGTAATACTGTTCGGTTTCCGCGTCGCGGTCCGGATTCCAGGCATATCGAGCCCAGGCGGCGTACCAGATCCAATCGCGGTCCGCCTGCTTGAGTCTTGGCGTTACCTTATCCGCGCTGTACGGCCAGTCCCAATAGAACAGCGGGTAAACATGCAGGCCGTTCGCCTGCTGCCGGTGCTTCGCCGCCTGCATGCTCTTCTGAATGAAGGATGGCGCACCGTAGCGGAACGGCTCCAGATTCGCCAGAATGTGAATGTTGACGATATGGACCGACTGCATGGAGCTGAGATTATTATGCGTCTCTACCCACCCGCCTCTCGGCGTCCAGGTCGTCAAGGATTCCCCGTTGTATTTCGCTTCGGTATACAAATTCGAGTACAGCGGCAGCGCCTCCTCGATAATCGGCTCGGCTTTGACCGCATGCGCCCTGAGAATAATCGGAGGATTCTCCTTCACGCTCACATCCTTGAGCCCCTCCTTCATTCCGGCAATGATCGTTTCCCTGAACCATTCGGAGCCGTATACGCCCCCATGAAGCGCTTCGCCCAGACAAAGCATGATGCCGACGTTCGGGAACGACCGGACGAATTCGGCGATGGATTTGCGCGTATAATCCGCGGTAATCGGGAGCGGTTTCGGCTGATGCAGATCGAGTCCGTGCTTCTCGGCAAAGGGGAGGGGAATATGAATATTATAGAAATTCAATACGACCCAAATCCCGCGTTTGTCCGCCTCGGCCGTCAGCCAATGGAACATCGAAACATTGAGCCGGTACTCCTCCTCCGTAACCTCCAGCGCCTCCGGATAGTCCTTCAGCTTCACCAGCGAAGCGAACGGGTGTCCCGACCAGATATAGACGACGTTGCTCCGCTGCCCGCAAAGCATATCCAGATAGTCCAGCCACATGTCCTTATCATAAAACCACGGGAAGCGCTCCGGCGTGATCGGGTACTCATAGGTTCGGCGCGGCGGCTCGATCAGTGTCTTCTGCAGGCCCAGCACCGGCCCGCGAAGCTTGAATTTCGGCGTTTCGCCCTGCGCGAGAAGCTCCGGAATCCGTCCGGCCCTGCGGATTTGCCGCGCCAGCTCCTGTGCGCCGTACAAAGCCCCGGTATCGCCTCCTCCCGCCACGACAACAATATTCCCCGGTAGCGTCGCCAGGTAGAAGCCTTCCTTGCCCGGCGCTTCCGAATGATAAATGAGAACCTCCTGTTCCTCCAGCGCGCGGATGAACGCCGACTCTTCCCGGCTGCCGACATAAATCTTGATTCCCTGCTGCTCCCGGTATGAATTGGCCGTCCATGGCGCGTCCGCCCGCTCTGCCCGATAGCCGCAATCCTGCAGACCTTCCGTCAACAGCTTCAAGCCGTGAATCAATCGCGGCGAAGCATTGTCCTGTACGTTCAGATATACCTTCTGCATGCCAAACCTCCAGCGTTATGATTGAACTTCCGTACCGGCCAGGATCCAATATTCGGGCCGGTTTATACGATTCCCCGCATCAGCTGCGTCTGCTCCCAACAAAATCACTATTTGGCGGTATGCACTTCGGCGTGCAGGGTCCGCCCGGTCTCATCTGCTTTGCAGAAGCGGATTTCGGTATCGCCAAACCGCTGGCACCAGCTGTCTGCTGTCCCCAGATAGGGGGCGGCAAGCTCGCGCACGTCATCGCTCAGAAAATCCCTGGCGGCAAGCCATACGCCGCCGTTTGCGAAGCGCCGGCTTTCCTTCATGGAAGCGGGGAAAAGCCACTCGGCGGCGATGACGACGGCCCCTTCCTCCGACCGGCGTCTGATTGCGGCGAGCGTACCGGCCGAGAGCCGGGAACCTGCCGCGATAATCAGCTTCGGGCTGCCAAGCTGCTCATCCTGGACATGCTCGTCGAAGACAAGGACATTGTTCACGGGATGGAACAGCGGATGCATGGATGTCTGAGGCAGCTCCGCGCAGCCGCCGGGGAGCGGATAGCTCGCCGGCGGCACCCTCATCTTCAGCTCATGACGCGGAAACGAATAACCGGGGATATGCATGCAGCTGCCGTGCGGCGGAATCGTCCCATGGCTGAGCAGATGCCATACCGCGAACAGGCTTGCCGACGTCTGCGGCGCGGCAAGCTCCCGGTTGCCGTACAAGCGGTCGTTCTGGCCGTAGTTGCTGTCCTCCGAGACAATGACTGCAATATCCGCATCGGCTTGGCTGTGCCGCCAGTCAAGCGGATGATTGGGTACATAATCCTTGACGAAACGCTCCCATACCTCGCCGAATTCCGTCAGGGCAAACCGGTTGTCCATGCGGTGCAGCAGCACGTCGACGTTCTCCGTGAAAAGATGCGTCGGGGCCATCAGGTATCCCATCCGCAGTGCCGATTCGAACTCCTCCGGCGAATGGCCGGGAAAGCCCGATATGCGGGTAAACCAATGACCGATGTCGGGTCCCCACAAATCGGCGCAGATCCACATCGGACGGCCGTATTGCTTCGCGGCCCCCAGTGCGGTTCCCAGCTGGAGCGGCTGAAACGATTCCTTCATGATCTTCGGACATACGGCCATGCCGGCCCGCGCCTTCGCATGAAACAGGACCGGAAACACATGCTCCGATACAAGCGGTGCCGCTCCGGCATCCAGCCCCTGCTCCGCCAGCAGCTGCCGGACATGCTCTGTCCGGCGGCTGACCTCTTTCACCACATGGGTATACGACTCTTCAAGTCCCATCCCGTCTGTCGCTCCCCAATGCGGGAACCAGCCGTCCTTCCGGTACTGCCTTGCATTGATTTGCAGATGCTCAGGCTCATCGTAGAGGAGCCCGATCATCCGTCCGCTCCGGGCCGCTTCCAATATGGCTTCATCCGGCACATCCCAGCGGTTCGTACCTTCCGTCCACGGACCGTTGATATTGCCGTATTCGTTGCCGAGGCAGACGTCCATACCGAGCCGGACCATGTCGCGGAGCATATCCGTATGGCCCTCCAGCCCCGGCAGCATATGGTGCACATAGAAATCCGCGCCCAAACTCTGGAGAGCCCTGACAAACTCTTCCCCAGTCGGCGCCGGATCCTGTGACAGATAAATCCTTCCCGTTCCGGTGCGCATAATCCGGTCGGAAGCCTCCCCCGCCCACGGATCCTGCCACGCCAGGACCGGACCCTGGATGCCAAGCTTTGGCCGCCGCTCCGGCTGAGACGGTAATTTCACCATAATTGTCCTCCTTCCTATTATTGGGCTGCTCCCTCGAATATCACGGTTTCGCCGGCACGAAGCGCAAGCACGATCCGCTTCTCCGCGGTCCCGGCCATAACGCCGTCCCGATGCCAATTCGCCCTGCCCTCGAACGGATTGACCAGCCGCAGCGTTTCGTCCCGTTCACTGAATACCGTGACGGTACGGACCCGACCTCCTTCCTTCAAGCCCGACAGCAGGAACGCGCCTTCCGCGCGGATGCCGGAGAACGAAGCGTCCCCGAAGCGCCGGGCGAGCCCGCTGAACACGCGTACCTCCCCCCGGACGCACTGCACATACATTTCGAGAACGGCAGCCGCTGCAGCGATTGAAGCCTCGACCTGCATGGTATCGCCGCCGGTAAATTGGCAAAATCCGTTATAATTCGCATTGTGCCGCGTCGCGTATCCCGGCATCATGTAGACGTCCCTCAGCAAATGCAGCGACATAAGCGCCATATCGGAGCTGCCAAGACGGTTGTGCAGAATGGAAGCCCATGGCATCGACCAGCCTGCCCAACGGCCCATCCCCCGATCGACCCACGACTTGTAGGAATTCGATATAAGCTCCCGCTGCTCCGGATCCGACGGATCCATCGTATCGAACGGGAATATCCCGGCAAGATGCGAATGATGGCGGTGGGATTCAGCCAGAGGCTGCCCTTCCCACAGATACAGCTCGAGGCCCGGCTTGCCCCCGAACTCCTGATACTGCCGCGGTCCTGCCGTGTATGGTGGCAGCTTCGTCCGAATGTCGGCGACGAACGCCGCATAATCCGCGTCCAGCCGGTATTTTTCCTCAAGCTCCAATAGCTTCTCGCACAGGAACCGCACATTTACGAGAAAGAAGGTGGAATTGCGTCCAAGCCCATTGGGCGATGATCCGCCGTATTCCGGGGAAACCGACACCGGAAGCGAATAACCCCCGTCTTCCTTGTCCATCATCGCATGAAACACATTGAGTGTTTTCCTCATGAACGGATACACCTCGCTGACGAGGTATTCCTCGTCGCCCGCATATCTGGCGTACTGCCACATCATCTGCGCGACCCACGAGGTGTTCGCCTGATCGATCGTGCCCGTCCACATCCCGCCGACCGGCCGCCCGCGGTCATCGACGGAATGCCCGAGCATATAGCCGTCGTCAATGCCGGCGAACTGCCTGGCATTCAACCCCAGCACGGGCTTCCAGCCGTCGATCATCCTGAAGAGCGGCTTCAGGCTGTCCAGCAGATTGGAGCCGTATGCCGGCCACAAGCATTCCTGGACATTGATATTAAAATGGTAATCGCAGCTCCAGGGAGGATTGCGGTACTCCTCGGCCCATGGACCCTGAAGCGTCGGGGCCAGCTTCCCGGGCATCGAGCATCCGAGCATCCGGTATATTCCCAAATAGTACATGTTCTCAATCTCGCGGTCCGGCAGCGCGATGTCAGCCGCCTGATCCCACAAGGCGCGCCAATGCCGCTTCGTTTCGTATAAAGCTTCTTCATAGCCGGCCCGCTTGACGGCATCCAGTTGAGACTGGGCCGCCTGGACGGCCAGTTCCGCTGTTTCCCCGTATTCGGCGGAAATTGCCAGCAGGTTTCCTGACAGCCCCGGCAATACCGCGCACGCCGGATCCTCCGGCAGCTCCTGTACCCATCCGTTCCCGTCCGGCAACTGCAGCACCCGCGGAGCCGGAATGCCAAAATCGTCGAAATAGGCCTTGACCTTCGCGAATGAATAGGATGGCATCGCCTCAACGCACTCAACCATGCCCGCGTCAGCCGTCAGCAGCAGTACCGGCCGGTCGATTGGTATGCTGATGCGGATGGTTTCCGCCTTCCCGTCCAGGAGGCAGCGAATGACTGCCTCTCCTTCATCCAGAACAAGACAGGCGGATTCAATCTTCACTCCCGGCCGCAATTTAATGTCGTACCGGCCCATCGCGAGCCTTGTCGGCCGTTTTTCTTTGCCGTTCATCTCCATTGTCGGATAGAGCCGGCGGGCACCCTCGAAGTCGCCGCTTTGCAGCAGCGTTTTCAAACGGTCGTACGTACAATCATCAGCCCGGACGGTTCCTCCGCGGTGATCCCAGTAGTCGGCCCTGTTGACGGTGAGCCTGACGGTTTGCTCCTGAAACCAGACCAAGGCGCCGAACACGCCGTTCGACAGCGGCATCCCTTCATGGCAGTGGCCAGTTGCGAGCGGCCATTGTATTTCATAAGCCGGTTTGATCGGTATGGCCTTCATGTCTCTCCACTCCCTTCCAATCCTTTCTCTGCACGACAGACGGCAGATAAGCTCAAAACAAGCCGGGCTTCAGAAACAGCTCGATCACCGGTACCGCGACATCCGGCTTCTTGACGGGAATGCTCAGCGAGACGGTCCCGGCATCCCGGCCTTCGCTGAATGCTCCCGCTGTCATCGTGCTCTGTCTTGCGCCCTGCTTCATACGGATTTCCGAAGCGTCGTTAAGCAGCTGCGCATATTCGATTTTTCCCGCCAGGCCCTTCAGATGGATCGTCTTGAACGGCCAGCTTAATACATGCAGGTAAAGCCGATTGGTCACGGGATTATATGTAAACCGGCAATCGTCTGGAGGTTCAATGCCTTCCGGTGCGGCCGTGCAGCCATAGATCGACCGGCTGTGACGTCTCATCCAGGCGCCTATTCCCTTCAACCGGTCCAGCGCCCGCTCGTCTATTTCGCCCCGTCCCGTGGGACCGATATTAAGCAGCAGATTGCCGCCCTTGCTCACGCTTTCGATCAGCATTTTGATCAGCATATCGACACTCTTCCACGACTCCTCGTCGCGGTAATATCCCCACGAGCCGCTGAACGTATGGCAAGCCTCCCAGACGACGGGACGGCCGTCCACCTTCACCCACTCCTTCGGCATGTACTGCTCAGGCGTGGTGATGTCGCCCTGAACTTCCAGCCGGTCGTTCATCAGAATGTTCGGCTGCAGTCCGCGGACCATCTGCACGAACTTCTCGCTCTGCCACTCGTTCTTGCCCTTGCCGGGGAAGCCTTCCTCGGCGGCAATGGAGAAATCGAGAAACAGCAGATCGATTTGGCCGTAGTTGGTAAGCAGCTCCCGCGTCTGCCCGAACATATAATCCACATAGCGCTGAAATTGGCGCTCCTGGTCCAGCGCAACATATTCGCTGTTATAGCGCAGCGGATGCTTGACATCGACGGTGTAATCCGGATGATGCCAGTCGAGCAAGGAGTAGTACAGGCCCGTCTTCATATTCCGGGCGCGAAAAGCGTCCACCATCGGCCTCAGCAGATCGCGCCCCGCCGGAGTGCGCGTCGCTTTGTACTCCGTCAGCTCCGAGTCCCAGAGGCAGAAGCCCTCGTGATGCTTGGTCGTCACGACGAAATAATTCATTCCCGCATCCGCCGCCGCCTGCGCCCATAGCTCGGGATCGTACAGGTCGGGGTCGAACCTCCGGAAATACTTGTCGTACTGCTCCGTGCTCATGAATTCACGCGACTTGAGCCATTCATGACGGGCGCCAAGCGTATACAAGCCCCAATGGATAAACAGGCCGAACCGGTCATGCGTGAACCAGTCGGAACGTCCGGCCGTTTCAATATTCGTACTCGCAGTCATCTTCTAATATCCTCCTTCATTGCCGCTTGTTCTGTCCTGCAGCTTTGCTTTCTTCTGATTTTCCCCAATTGATACTGCCAATACGCCGGATCCGCTTGGCCCTGCTGCCCCGTCGATGTCCATTCCAAGCCCGGGCTTCGAGCTATTGGCACAAGCAGGATGCAGAACTTATTCCGCCTTCTGCAGCGCGGACCTGCCGCCGTCGACGACAAGCGTCGTCCCGGTAATGAACGCGGCCTCGTCCGACGCCAGGAATACGGCTGCCGCCGCTACGTCCTCCGGCTGTCCGAAGCGGCCGATGGGACACGTCGCAAGCATCGCCTTCGTCTTCTCCTCGCGGTTCGCAAACTGCCGCATATGCGCTTCCGAGAGCGGCGTCTCAATAAAGCCCGGGCATATGCTGTTTGCCCGGATCCCCTGACTGCCAAAATCGACGCATATTCCGTGGGCCATCGCAATCATGCCGGATTTCGAGGAATGGTAAGGAAAATGATTTGCCTGCGTGCGGTAGGCATGCGTGGAGGAAATGTTCACGATGCTCCCGCCGCCGCTCTCCACCATGAGCGGGATGGCGTATTTGCTGCAGTACCAGCTCCCCTTCAGATTAATCTCCATAATCCGGTCCCAATCCTCATCCTCGGCCAAGACGACCGACTTCCCTCCGGATACTCCGGCATTGTTGACGAGAATATGCAGAGCGCCGTATTGATCGTACGCCGCCTGCATCAATGAAGCCGCTTCGTTCTTCCGCCGCAGATCCGCCTTGAAGAACAGCGCGCTGCCGCCGGCTGCAGCTATTTCGCCGGCAACGTCCCGACCGGCATCGGCAATGTCGTTCACCACGACATTGGCCCCTTCTGCGGCAAAGCGGAGGGCGATCGCCATGCCGATTCCGGAACCCGAACCGGTCACGACGGCCGTCTTGCGTTCCAGTCTCCCGCCGGACATAGTCTTCCACCTCTTTCTCCAGCCTTTATTTCGTCCCAAGGAGCAGGGCATCCCCCCGAATGGAGCGGATGCCCTGCTTCATCGATCGCTTCTGTTTATTTCATCGCTTTCTCATAGATGGCCATCGCCTTGTCAAGACCGACCTTGTTCAGATCGGCGAGATAATCCTTCCAGACATCATCCTTGTTGATGTCCACAACACCCATGATCGCCTTCGTCGCGAACTGGTCCGCTTCGCTCCAAACGCCGGTCATGACCGAATTCACCGTATTCGTCTCGTCCTCGGTCAGATTGGCGCTTTGCGCATACAGCGTCTCCATCGCTTTAAAGGCCGGTGCCGCCTCCTGATCAAGCTGGAAGGCGGGGTCGCCCTTCTGCGCATCGTCGTTCTTCGTCAGGTAATAGTCAAATCCGTACTGCTCGAGCACCTTCTTGCGGTCCAGACCCTCCTTGTAGACGGGAATTCCGTCCTTCATCTCGTAAGTCAGGCCCTCTACGCCCATCTGATTGAAGAGCGTGCCTTCCGGCGTCGCGGACCAGTCGAGGTATTCGAGCAGACGGTTCAGCTTATCCGGCTGATCGGCCAGCTTGCTGCTGAAGATCGAGCCGAACAGCGCGAAGTCCGGTCCCTTGAACATGACGGGCGTCCTGCCGCTTGCCTGATCCTCGACGAAGTAAGACGAATATTCCCAGTCGGCGGCCGCATTGTCTTTCTCCAGGCTGATGATTTGGCTCACCCATTGGAAATCGATGACGTCCTTGCCGTTTTGCCGGTTCTGATTGAACTGGTCTTCGGTTGCTGTGGCGAAATCCTTCTGGATCAGGCCCGCTTTGTACAGCTTCGCCAGATAAGAGAGCAGCGCCCGCTGCTTGTCGGTTGCCGGGGCAAACACGAGCTGACCGTTAAAATCGGGATCATGCCAGAAGCCGGTCCAGCCATTCGAGCCTCCGAAATCCGGCGGAATGCGGAACGTATTGCCGAACGCCATTTCCAGATTTTTGACGCCTCCGCGTACCCCGATTCCAATGAAGCCCGGATTTTGCTCCTTGATTTTCAGCAGCGCTTCGTACAGCTCATCCGTCGTTTTCGGGAAGGCCGTGATGCCTGCCTTGTCGAACACATCCTTGCGGTAAATCCAGGTCATCGGGTCGAAGGTCGTCGTAATAAACGGCATCATATACACTTTTCCATTCACATTCGTAAATTCCTGGAGCATCTGCCACTGGTCGTCGGTGTACAGCTTGCGGTAGTTCGGCAGCTTGTCGATGTAGTCCCCGATCGGCAGCAGATAACCGGCGGCAGCCCATTTCTTGACCGCATTCCATTGATTCATGTTCGGGATAAAATCGGGATAATCGCCTGATACGAACATGACATTGTACTTATCCATGCCGGCCGAAAGCGGGATCGCCTGATAATCCCATTTCATATTGAATTTCTGCCCGGTCTGTTTCGTATATTCGTTTGGAACCGAGTTTGGCGCGTATTTGGTTTGGCTGACGACCGTAAGATTGACCGTTTGGTCTGCGCTGTCCGCATTTGTGGCGGCGTTTGCCGGGCTGGTGGTTTCTCCCGTTCCGCCGTTATTCGTATTCGAGCTGCATGCGGATACTGCGATCATCGCCGACAGGGCCAGCACTGTGGTGACCCATTTCCTTTTCCTCATTGTTCTTCGCCTCTCTCTGATTGGAATGAATGCCCGACTTCCCTTTGAATGTTCCTTCCCCGCCGCCACACCGGAGTGCTGCATAATCTTGACGCGGAATCGGCGGCTCCCGCTGTAAGCGACGATCCCCCCTTTCTCCCCAACCGTCCGGAATAAGCCGCGAAGACTTGCTCCGAATTTGCACGGGCGGCCTAGCCCTTGAGCGAGCCGATCATGATCCCCTTGACGAAATATTTCTGGATGAAGGGATAGATGACCAGCATGGGAATAATGGAGATGACAAGCGTCGCATACTGCACGCTTTGCGGGGTAATCGCCGACTGAACATCCTGCGCCAGCGTCACGTTCCCCTGAGCGGCCAGCTGCTCGGCCAGCGAGTTCTCCAGCACGATGTCCCGCAATATAAGCTGGAGAGGGTATTTTTGGAAATCATTCAAAAACATCATCGCCGAGAAAAACGAGTTCCAGTGAGAGACGGCATAGAAGAGCGAAATGGTGGCCACCGGGGCCGCTGATAGCGGCAGCACGATGCGAATCAGCGCGCCGAAGTCGCTGCAGCCGTCGATCCTGGCCGCCTCCTCCAGCTCCACCGGGAACGACCGGAAGAAGGAAATCATGATGATCAGCCACCATGGACTCATCAGATAGGGAATAATGAGCGCCGAATAGGAGCCCACCATGCCCAGCGCCTTCACGACCAGGAACAAGGGGATGATTCCCCCGCCGAAAAACATCGGAATAACGACGTAGGTCATGAAGAAGCCGCGAAGCACCAAATATTTTTTGGATAAGGAATAAGCGGTAATCGTCGTCAGAATCACATTCAGGATCGTTCCGGTAACCGTGATGCCCACCGAATTGACGAATGACCTCGGAATGTGGACGTCTTCGAATAAAATGGTATGGTACGCGCTTAAATTGAACCCCTTCGGAAGCAGTGTAACTTCCCCGCCGGCCACGCTTTGCGGATCGCTCAGCGACACCGCCACGATATTTAATACGGGAAGCAGCGTTGCGATAACGACAATAACCATCACGATATGGATAACAATATCAAGCACTCTGGAGCCCAGCGTCGTGTCTCTGACCAATGTCCTCACTCCTCTCCCGCATGCTTACCATAGACTTTCCTCCGTCACCTTTCGGGCCAAGAAATTGGCACTGACCAGAAAAATGACATTGATGACGGAATTAAACAGATCAACTGCTGCGCCGAGGCTGAAGTCCATGCTGACCAATCCTTGGCGGTAGACATAGGTCGAGAACACATCGGCGGTATCGTAGGTAAGCGGCGAATACATCAGCAGCACCTTCTCCGCGCCGACGCTGAGCACGCCCGACAAGCTGAGAATCAAGGTAATGACAATAACGGGCTTGATGGCCGGCAGCGTAATATGACGCATCTGCTGGAGGCGGGTCGCCCCGTCGAGAACGGCCGACTCGTACTGCTCGGCGTCCACCTTCGACAAGGCGGCCAGATAGATGACAGCCCCCATGCCGAGATCCTTCCATATATGCGAGCCGATGAACAAGCTGCGGAACCACCCCGGAACGCCGAAGAAGTAGATCGGCTCAAGCCCCAGCTTGATGAGCAGAAGATTGACGATACCGGATTCGGGAGCGAGCATCAGCTTCATCATCCCGACGACGGCGACAATGGAAAGGAAGTACGGCAGGTAGCTGACAGTCTGGACAAAGCTCTTGTAATACCGGCTGCGGAGCTCGTTCAGCAGCAGGGCAAACAGGATGGGAACCGGAAAGCCGAAAACAATGGAATAGACGCCGAGCAGAAACGTGTTGCGCAACAGCTGCCAAAAATACGGTCCGTTGATAAAGGTTTTGAAATTGTCCAATCCAAGCGTCCCCGCCCAGGGCGAAGAGAGGATGCTGCTGACAAAATTTTGTCCCGCCTGCAGCTGGAATTGTTTGAATGCGATCAGGACGCCGTACATCGGCACATACGAAAAGAGAAAGAAATAGACCAGTCCCGGGACGAGCAGCAAAAGCAGCACTTTCTGCTGTTTCATCCGTTTCCACATATTCGCTTCGCGCCTTGCCTTACGGATCGTTCCGGCAGCAAGTGTATTCGTACCTGTACCCATGAACCAGTGGTCACCAGCCCTTCCAGTAGATTGAGCGTGAATGAAAACGCTTTATTGGCCCTAACTCTACCGGAACAAGGCTGAAATCGTAAAGGAACAGTTCATTTCGGGCATACATTGTTTGCAAAAATCGGGCAGAAACCCAATAATGGCGCGGTTTGTTGGAGGTTGGGCCGCATGTATGCCCTCACCTGCCGGAATTAGTCCATTAATGGGGGGAACAATTCATTTGCGGCATCCATTTCATTGTTAGTGCTCTCTTTTTTCCAGTTAAGCCTCAGGATTTGAGCGATTCCCGGTACGTGGTCGGCTGCAGCCCGACCGCGCGCTTGAAGGCGCGCCGAAACGTCTTGTCGCTGTTATATCCGACCTCTGATGCGATATCATTGATGCTCTTCTCCGTTCCGTGCAGCAGCTGGCATGCCCGGTCCATCCGCAGCTTCTCCAGATAGTCGGAGAAGCTCTCTCCGGCATGCTCCTTGAACAGCACCGATATAAAGCTCTCGGACAGCTTGAATTGCATGGCAAGCTCGGTCAGGCAGAAGCCGGAATCCGTAAAGCGGTTATGAACGGTTTCCAGCATGGCATCCGCCATCCTGCCCTGCTTTTGTTTCTTGTTTGCGGCGACATGACCGCAAACAATGCGCAGCGCTTTCTGCAGCGACGGCCAGGCAGCTTCGGCCTCAAGCTCCTGCAGCCAAGGCGCAAGCTTCGCGCTCAGCTCTCCGAAGCTGTCGGAGCCGAACTCCATCTGCTCCAGCAGCTTCTGCAGCGTACCATGGACTTCATGGGAGAACTGCTTGGCCGTCGCAGCGTCCAGACGGCGTCCGGTAAAATTCTCTTCGCCCAGATGCCGGAGCAAATGCTCCAGCCCGTCCACATCCCCGTTCTTCGCGGTATGAAGCAGCTTAAGCTCCAGGTCGATTGGATAGTAATAATAGCCGGAGCGCTGCCCGCGGTCCCCGTACCAGATCGCACGGCCCTGGTCGCCCATAACATGATAGTCCGCGGCTTGTCTCGCTTCATGATGGGAGCGCCATATTTCGATCAATTTGTCCGTCCATCTGCCGACTCCAAGAATGAGCCGCATGCCGTTATTGCCCTGCAGCAGACGGGACTCCTTCAGCCATCTCTCCTTCAATCGCTCGCGCTCGGAATCCGCGACCGGAGCGGGGAGCGAGACGATCAGATCGGCATTGTCCGCATTCATGTTCAACCCGTAATGAAAGCCCTCCATCAGACGTTCGATGCGGCTTAAGATAAGCGCCTGGGCTTCATCCGTATCGATGAAGCTTCTGTGATCCATCGTTTCCTTGTGGACGGACACCGTCACGGCAAAATAAGCGTCTTCCGGAAGCAAGATCCTCCCTTCTGCCAGATCAGCCCTTGCCTGCTCCTCCTCCTTGTAATAGCCCTTGAGCAGACGCTCAAGCACGGACGCACGGAGCAGCGGCAGCTGCCGCTCCATTCTGCTGCTGAGCTCCCTCAGCGATGCGGTCAACTCCGAAAGCGGCTTGCTGTTTCGGTAGGCCATCCAAAGCGCCGCGAGGATGCCGATCCCCAGAATGACGGATGTGATGGCCAGGATCATCCGCTTGATATATTCCGCTTTGGCCAGCACGACGCTTGCGGGCACGGCGGCTACAAAGGTCCAGCCATTCTGGTCGGATTCCATATGGGAAACGAGCATTTTAGTATCGTTCAGGGTTTCGAAGGAGGAGCCGGATTTCTCCGGGTAATTCCCCGGCAGCTCCGCCATATCCACGCTCATTCCCGAGGAGAAGGCCGGAGCGATCATATGTCCCTGGTTGTCCCGGATGTAGGCGAAGCCCCCGTTCTTGGCGACCAGCCGGTGAAACAGGCGCGCGATATCATTCTGATTGATAAAGACGATAATCGAGCCCTGCGCCTTGCTTTGAAAGCCGGTCGGAAGCGGATCCACGTAGGCGATGAGCTTCTCCGACGCATCTCCTCCGAAGGAGACGTCGTTCAGATTAAAAAACTGCTTCTGGTCAATATGCCTGACCGCGTTGTCGATCCAGGACTGGAAGGGCTGTCCGTCGATCCGCATGTAGTTGTCAGCCAAATCGAATGTCGTCCGGGTCGTCACGACCCAACGGCTGTTGTCCATCACGATGTAAATATCCCGAAACAATTTGTTCGCGATCACATACCGGTTCAGACTGGTCCGCAGGAGCGAGAAGTTGTACATCTGCTCGGGAGTTGGCGGAATGCCTGCGGTCTGGGTCAGGTTAATGATTTCGTTGTCTACCGAGAGCGCCGACACGAGATCGTCCGTCTCCAGCAGCAGCCGGTCCACGATATCCTGGCTCATTCTCAGCACCTCCAGATTCAGGTCCGTAGCGTCTTCAACCAGGACCTCCTGCGTCCGGTAGTATTGATAGGCTCCAATCGCGATGGGAATAAACAGGATGAGCAAATACGACAGCGCAAATTTAACGAACACCGATTGTTTCGCTTCTCTCTTCGACAAACTGGGCAAACCTCGCATACGGAACGACTCCCCTTTTCGAAACCCTTTTAAACCGCTTACATAAACCCGTTCTAAAATATTCGATTCAGGTTTAGCGGTCGACTTTGAAAATCCAGGGTTGTTTCCTTCATTATCCATGCTATCATTGGATGATTTTGAGAGTCAATTTGTTTTAAGCTTAAATCCCTCCTGTTTTTAGCTTTCTTTTAACTAAATTTAACTAAACTATTCTAAACGATTTATTCAACTCAAACACACTGCCCGCAGTACACCCGGCTTGCGCTGTTGTCCAAATTGGGATGCAGACATTATCAGCGCGGTCGGTTACTCCGGCAGCTTCCGGGAAGCCGCTACCGTTATCGTGCGGAATTCCGGAAAAATATTGCATGTCCGGTCGCCTTCCTCCGGCCGTCTGCTGGCCGTATAGTAGTGATAGAGTATACCATTATCCGTAATGACCGACGGCTTATGTGCAAAAATGGAATCAAGCTCCCCTTTCTCCCCGACTGTAATGATCGGCTCCGGATATTTACTCCAGCTCAGCAGATCGTCCGATAAGGCGATTCCCTCCTGTGCCTGCTTATAGTCGTAGCCGAAGAAGAACATAACCCAGCGGCTGCCGTCCCGCAGCACGCAGGGATCGCTGACGAATCCGCTGTCCCAGCGGTCCGGCGTCACCCTGATGACGGGATTGTGCCCATGCCGCTTCCAGTGGACAAGGTCGGTCGAGGTGGCAAGACCGGTCTGCTCAACCCAGCGTCCGTGATTCCGGTCCTTGGCATTATAGAACAGGTAGAAGCTCCCCTCATGCTCAAGCAGGCATTCCTTGTACAATCCGCCCCGCTCCCACGACTCGCCGTCCTCCGGGACCAGAACCGGATCCTTGACCCGGGTCCAGTCAAGGAGACTTTCATCCTCTGTCCAGGCGAGGCCGATTTTGGCCGAGCCTTCCTCGTAGCCGTCTCCGGGATAGGAATGATAGGCGAGCCAATATTTGCCGTTCCATTTCTTGAGCGTGCCCGGCCCATGCATATCGTTGTCGCGCATGATCCAGGTTCCGGCGATATTTTTCGAATCCCATTCCGAGCCTTCGTCCCGGCGCAAAATCGTGGACAGATGCTCCCAATTCAGAAGATCGTCGCTTATGGCGAGCGCCGTTTGGTAGCCCGCCCCGTCAAAGCCGACGTACATCATATAAAAGCGGCCCTTATGGCGGAATACGAACGGGCAGTCGACCGCGTGATAATCGAAGGCTCC
The DNA here is from genome assembly GCF_056269285.1 of Paenibacillus sp. JT31N11. Taxonomy (NCBI): domain Bacteria; kingdom Bacillati; phylum Bacillota; class Bacilli; order Caryophanales; family Paenibacillaceae; genus Paenibacillus; species Paenibacillus sp. JT31N11. The sequence continues at coordinate 1,507,244 of NZ_JBWDNQ010000001.1, read as the reverse complement.
CTGCACGCCGGAGCCGACCAGCACCGGCTTCTTCCATTTATAGGGCGTCAGGCAGCTGGCGATATCCATCATTATTACTCCCTCCTATACATTTCTTGCGCTGCTGTCAAGCAAATGCAGGCTCCGTCCTGTAACGCAGCCGCAGCGCATTGGACAGAACAAGTGCGATAATCCAGGAAGGATTCCACACATTGCTGTGGCCGCGCTGATGATAATGAGTCTGGTAGAATCCTTCTCCCTGCTCCCCGACAACCGTAAAACCCCATTCCCCCGGCTTCGTGCAGATGCCCTGTCCCATCGCTTCCATTACGGTTTTGGCGATTTCCGAATATGCCTTGTTCCCGGTCATCCGGCCGAACCACCACAATTCATAGGTGGGAAAGAACACATCCAGATGATGATTCTGAACACTGACACCCGGCCAGCCGACAGCGTTGAATTGGTTCTCGCGAAGCGGCGCGCCCGGGTCGTACTCTGGACTCCAGACATAAACGAACGTAAGCAGCCAATCGGCAGCCACCTCCGCCCACTGACCGTAACGGGCTTCTCCGGTGAGATCGAACAACTCAAACGCCGCCAGAAAATAATACATTCCGGCTTCCTTGTCTTCGCACCTTGCGTCCAGCGTCGACCGTGCGAACGGCCGCTCGAATGTGCGGGCATGCAGATCATAATAGCGCTCCAATACAGCCCCGGCATGATCCAGATACTTCCGGTCGCCGGTTGCCCTGTATGCTTTGGCTGCCGCAATGACGCATGGAACGCCTGCCCCTGTTACCATTGCGTCGCAAGGACTGCCGTCCTTCAGCCAGCCTGTCGGATAGATCCCGGACGGCAGCGCAGCGCGGCAGAAGAAATCTGCGGCCTCGCGCAGCTCTGTGATCCATTGCGTGGGCACGTCCCTGCCATGCTCGCGGTACAGCAGGATGATATCGGCCAGATCCGAAATCGTCTCCCCGTAAGCCCGGCTGGAAACGACAGATTCACCGTTTAAGGTAAAATTCCCCCATGTCCGGCTCTCCGGCTCATACGAGCAGCTTCTCAATCCCGGCACCCCGGTCCCGCTCCCCTGCAAATAAAAAGCGACCGCCTGCCCGCACCTTGCAATGCGCTCCTCGTCCCCTTGAACAAAGCCGAGCATCGCATCGCACCAGGCCAGCTTCAGACATTGTCCCGTCCATCCGTACAGAAAGTGAAGAGGATGCCGGTTCACTTTGCCGAAATCATTGGAATCGTTGAATTTGATATAACCGGCGGCTCCTTCGGAGCTGCGCCAGCGGTCATCCAGCGCATTCGTCTTCAGCCTTATGATCTCGTCCAGCGTCAGCGGGCTCGCTCCCTGCGGTTCGAACAGCTGCCAGCCCTTCCGCACGGCCTCGCGGAATCCCCAGCCCGTCTGCGGGAGCCTGCCCCAATCCAGCATATAATGCTTGGTTAAGGCGTAATCCGCAGGAAAGTCCAGGTAACCGCCGGAATAGGGCTCCGTTTTGCTTTTGCCCACATAATAGATGTCCTTCCCGCCATTAAACATCAGAACGCCGCTCATGGCAGCAATTGCTGTATGGCCGTCCTCCCGCAGGACGCCAAGCGAGCCGTAATCTCCTTCGCCATCCTCCGTGTATGCAAGGGAAGGGGCGGAAAATAACGAAATATAGCTTGTTTCCTTCTTCTCCGTCCATTCCACGTTGACACAGGGGATAGGCAGCCGGTGCTCCTCACATATGAATCCCTCTTCCGCACCCAGCTTGGGGACAATTCTCCGGGGATCGGATGACGGATTATTGTTATAGATCATATGGGGAATCGTTATATTCTCCTTCTCCCGCTCCGGCAGCTCGAATACGATGCCGACGGCCGTATCGGCCAGCAGCTTCCCGCTCCTGTTCGTCCAATTTACAATCAGATGCAGGACCTGATGCAGGCCGAACGATAATTCGAGCATCACGTCAAGATCCTTGATCCGGCCATTTATCAGAATCGATGCCGGGGTGGATGAAACGCGGGGCTGATCCATAAGGACGGGCTCGGTATTCCACGGCTTGCCGTATGAACTGATCATCATCCGGCTCAGCATTCCCGCAAAATAAGGGGTTGTGAGCCCCACTCCGCGCAGGATGAACCGGATGCCGTCCGGACTTTCTATAATTTCCGCAATTTTGCCGTTATCTTCGCTTGTTAAGGCATGAATGGTCATAAAATCTCCTTTGGGGGTGTATAATTTCCGCTTGCCTGGCAGAGCCGGATTTTCTACTATTATACGGTGCATGCGAGCGGGCTCTATAGGTGATAACGGCTTATTCTATAGGCGAAATGCACTCCCGCCCCGCCGCAGTAATGTATTAGCCCTATTCTGTATGTAAAATGATCTATATCATTCCTTGCCTATCCTCAATAGAATAAAAGGGAGCTTAAGCCTTTATTACATTAGCGGGGTGAGTTTTATGAATGGACGATTGCGGCATCTGAAGGGGGATCGTTTTTTCAAAGAGAAAACCGGCATTTATTTAAACCGGATCAGAGAAGCGTTTATGACGCCCAAGCATACGCATGATTTCATCGAAATCTGTTATGTCGATGAAGGCTCCGGCTATCATCATGTCCATAACCAGGTATACCGGGTCAAACACGGAGATTTGTTTGTCATTCCGGTCGGGACTTCTCATGTCTTCCGGCCGTCATCGCCGAATCAACGCGAGCCGCTCGTCGTGTACAACTGTATTTTCAGGCTGGACGTGCTGGACAAATGGAGGCATCTGCTCCCCTGTGACTCCAGCGTTCACTGCGTTATTTTCCATCCTTCAGGGATGGAGATCCCGTATCTGCACATAGGCGACAAGCATGATCAGATCCGGCCCCTGATTACCAGCATGCATATGGAATACCTGCGAAAATATGAAGGCTATGAAGCGATTTTGTCGAGTATGCTCATGCAGCTGCTGACCTTGGTTCACCGTATCATGCATGAAGAAACCGTCACCCATGACGTTCCATGCCGAAAGACAGGCAAGCTGGACGATGCGATGCAGTTTATCCGGGAGCACTATTGCGAATTTCTTACCGTCAAACAGCTGGCAGACTTTATGTATATGAGTCAGAGCCATTTTCAGCGTTCGTTCAAGAGGTCGACAGGCCTCACCTTCACGCAATACCTGCAAAATTTACGCATTCAAAAATGCTGCGAGCTGCTGGAGACGAGCGATCAGCCCGTTCACCAAATCGCAAACATGATCGGGTATAAGGACATGAAATTCTTCCATGCGCTGTTTCTGAAAAAAATGGGACTGACCCCGCAGCAGCACCGCCGGATCCATCAGGCTGAGGATTACCGCGCTATTTGAGCACTGGAATGATGCGCCGGTCCAGGAAATCCGCAGGTATAAGATATTCATTCTGTCCTTTGCCAGGAAGACAGGACGAGCGTTCTGCCAAAGGATCATGCGTTTCCAGGCCGGTTTTTACCGCTTACAGCATGCTTTTGCTGCTATTCTGCCGATCCAGCAAGGAAAAACCTTATTACAGCGGCTCCCTGGTTATTTTCACCGGTCGAAACCCTATCCAGACCGGTTTTTACCGCTTACAGCATGCCTTCGCTGCTATTCTGCCGATCCAGCAAGGTAAAACCTTATTACAGCGGCTCCCTGGTTATTTTCACCGGTCGAAACCCTATCCAGACCGGTTTTTACCGCTTACAGCATGCCTTCGCTGCTATTCTGCCGATCCAGCAAGGTAAAACCTTATTACAGCGGCTCCCTGGTTGTTTTCACTTGTCGAATCCCTGTTTAGCCTCTGCCCACAACGCCCGCAAAGTCCTAATGACCTTTCCGGCAAGGAACCTGCATAAAACCTTATCTCATATTTTTCAAGAAACAGAAAATACCATCATCTGGAATCATATTAAGTTTCTTCAAATTCTATAGAAATTTATAAAACAAAAGCAGGCTGCCCAAAGCTTCTTGCAGGCAGCCTGCTTCCTTTATGATGCCTAGATATTCAACATGGCTGCCTATCCGCTGGTCCGTATGCCTACGGCTTAAAGGCCGGTAAAACTGAGCTTGCTGGCCCATTCCTCGCTGACACGGACATATTTGATCGTTTTGCGCAAATAGGAAAAGGCGATATGCAGCTTCCCGTCGCCGGTGGAAATAATGCTGGGATAGGAATAGCCCACTTCCCTTTCCTTGTATTCCAGATCGGCCGTCTGGACGTTTCGGATGTGGGGCCACGTTCTTCCCTCATCCTCCGATACGGCCAATGTGAGCGGCGTCCGAAGCGTCTTGCGCCGGAAACCGTCCCCTTTCTTCACCCAGCGGAACTGGTCGCGCTCGATCGAGGAATTGTTGAAGATGAGCGCCCAGCGTCCGTCCGGCAGAGCAGTTGCCTGCATGGAGGAGTTGTTGTTCGGCAGCATGCTTTTCTCGGGAACCGACCAATTGCGTCCATCCGGAGAGACGCTTGTATAGATCCGGTCGGCATGGCGGCTGCGGAACATGGCGTACAGACTTCCGTCACTCCGCTCGATGACATTCATCTGCACGCAGTGAAGGCTGTTCGGCACCTCATGCTCTTCCCATGTGCCGCCCTGATCCGGGCTGATTTTGACGACGCTGTAATGCCCGCCGGATTTGCAATAATAAGCCGGCAGCAGCCAGGCTCCGTCCCTCAGCACAACTACCGGATGCCGCAAGAAAATGCCCGGTCCGTCAAACAGTGTTTCCGCTGGTCCCCAGGTCTGCCCGCGGTCCTCCGAAATGCGGCTCACAACCCTTGACGTCTTCTGATCATGGGGCTGATTGGACGTATGGAACAACCATACCTTCCCGCCTCCCGGCTCCTGAAACAGGACGGGATTCTGCTCGGAGCGCACCGGGTCGCTGGCCAGCACCTCCGGTTCCGACCAGCAGCCCGTGCCAGAGGGCAGTCTCGACATGACGATATTCGTATCCGGATTCCCTTCCCCGCTGCCTGAAAACCAGACGCACAGCAAGTCGCCATTGTCGAGCGCCAGCAAATTGGCCGAATGGCTGTCCGCTTCATATTTTATCGGAAGGAAACCTTCCATCACTTCCGGATCGTTTTCCGATGGCGCAATGACTCCGTTAAACCGTTCCATTCCGCTCACACTCCTTAATGTTTCACCCTGCAGTCGAAAATCCGCAATCATTCCGCTTCCCGCTCCTCTCCTGTATAAATCCGAATTTGCGAGGCATCTGTTTCCGGTGCGCATTCCACCCTATATAGTGCCGCTCCCGTGCCGTGGATCTCCACATTGGACGTTCCGGCGCCGCCTACCTCCATAAACGGCTGGTCCGCAGCCTGCGGCGATATCCTCTCCAGCCGGATATCGCCGCATTCGTGAAGCGACAGCAGCGGACCCTGCCCAGTCGTGACCGTCACATCGGCAAAGCTTGCATTTCGTACGAATTCCATGGAAATCCCTTTCTTCGAGACGATATTCACATCGTGAAACCGGATATTTTCAATCGGCATTTCCGCAAGCCCCTTCATATGAACCGCCTGGTTGGCGCCCGTACAATAGATATGCTCGAACAGAAAATCGCGGAATACCGGGGTTCCCTCCGATACCGGCTCGACAACCGGGTGTTCCGAGCCTGCATGGCTGTAGAACATGCTGAAGGTAATCGCTTCTTTGGGAATGCCGACCATCCTGATGTTTCGTACCCGGATGTTCTCCACTACACCGCCGCGTCCCCTTGCCGTCTTGAACCGCAGACCGTTGTCGGTGCCCATGAACAGACAATCCGTGATGGAGACGTTTCGCACGCCGCCGGACATCTCGCTGCCGATGACGAAGCCTCCGTGTCCGTGATACACGGTGCAATCATGTATGCTGATATTCTCGCACGGCGCACCGAGCTCCCGCCCGTCCGCATCCTTGCCCGATTTGATGCAAATGGCATCGTCGCCAACGTCGAACTGCGAATCGGCAATCTCCACATAACGGCATGAATCGAGATCCAGACCGTCTCCGTTCTGGGAATACCACGGATTTTTGACGGTTATGCCGCGGATCGTGACATGCTCGCAAAGCCATGGATGCAGGCACCAGCTGGGGGAATTTTGAAACGTTGTCCCCTCGAGAAGTACACGGCGGCACCGGTCCAGCTGCAGCAGCGCCGGTCTCAGGAAGTCCCGCGCCGGAAGGTAAGCCTCCGGTTCAGCTGCGCCACCCTCAATCAATTGCTTGGCGATCGCTGCTCCCCGAATCGCCTGCTCCGTCGGCCACCACATCCGCCCACTTACGTCCGTCACGCCGCCGGAGGAGGTGAGCGCCCTCCACTGATGCTCGGTCATCTTCATCCGTTTGACTGGACGCCACGCATCCCCCGATCCGTCGAATACGCCTTTTCCCGTTATGGCGATGTCATGCAGATCGGCTCCGTAAAGCGGCGAGATGCAGCGCACCGTTCTCAAGCCTTCATAGCTTGTATGGATGAGCGGATAATCGTCGAAGCTCCTGCTGAACAGCACCAGCCCTCCCCCCTCCGCATGGAGGTTGATACCGCTTTGCAGCCTGAGCGGACCGGTCAGCCATATGCCCGGCGGAATCTTCACCGTTCCGCCCCCAAGTGAGGAGCAGGCTTCAATCGCGCTGTTAATGGCAGCGGTATTCATCGTCGCTCCGTCCCCGACCGCGCCGAAATCGGCGATGGAATACACCTTATTTGGAAATGACGGCAGCTCCGGGTGATTGTTTTGGATGCCGGGCTCCGACAGGGACCAATGTGTCAAGTGAAACTCCTCCTCATGTCTTGTCTGCCTGGCGGCACAGGGGTATCCGGCAGAAAGCGATTCTTTCTCTTTTCCATGTATACGTCACATACAGATGATCTCCGCGAGCCACAACGGCCGGATAGGAATACTGCTTCTCGCCCTGATCGAGCAGGAGCTCGGAGTGCCATGTTTGTCCGTTGTCTTCCGATAATCGGATGACCAGCGGGGTTCGGGGGCCTTTGGTGCTGCCCGCCTCCGGGCGCACGGGATTGTAGACTAGCGCGAGCAGCCCGTCATCCGCCCTGACCAGATCGATTCCGCTGTTGTTGTTGGGGAGGTCCGTCGGATACGCCGGACTCCAGGTTTTGCCGCCGTCCCGGGAATCGCTCCGATAGATCGCGCCTTCCGTACTGCGGGTCAGCATATGTACGATGCCCGGATGAGATTCCCATATTGCCGGCTGGATGATGCCTTTGCCAAGCAGAACGCTGTGGTCAAGAGGAACCGTTTCGCTGCGGACCCAAGTTTCGCCTCCGTCCCGGGACAAATCCACAAAGGCGTCCCAGGCTGGCTCCAGCGATGCAGGCGCCGCAATCGTGCCGTCGGACAGGATAACCGGTTTATTTTTCACCGGCCCTCTTCCTCCGATATCCCCTTCGACGAGCTGCTTCGGAGGACTCCAGGTAATTCCGCCATCCGCAGAGCTCATGACCATCGTCATCCATGACGATATGGTTTTTCCAATTTTATAATAGAGCATGATCAATCCGTCGTCCCGGCGAAAAAGCACGGGATTCCAGTGCGGCATATCGTCTTGGTCCGCCAGCTTCTCCGGGGACGACCAGACGCCGTCGGTTCTACGTGCTGCCCAGATTGCCACATCTCCGGCTCCCTCCCGGGAACCGCCGAACCAGCCCGCAATAACCGTTTCATCCGGCAGCACGACCAGCGTAGATGCGTGGCAGCTCCGGAACGGCCGCTCTTCTTCAAAAATAAACTCCCTCGTCAATTCTCCATATGGACTCATCGCATTTGCTCCTTTGCCCGGTCCAGGGTACGCGCCGTGCGGCCCCTCGACCTTCTGGAGTTCATTATAACTCGGGGTAAAATCCTATTTTTAGGCGGAATCCGCTTCTTCTATAGGGATATCCTGCGCAAGACGACGGGCCGGAGATGGCCGCCTGTCCAGGTCGTCATTCTTAATACATACTTACTACGCCGGTTGGCGATGCTGCACGGTTTTTCCCGTTTACAGAACCTCAACCTCCGGGCAGCCGGCCTGCAAGAAGGATTTTGCTTGCTGGAATTGGCGGCTTCACCGTGCCATACTTTCGCCTTCTGATATCGTAAGAAGAAACAGCATCGTCGCGGATTTATGGCGGCAACCGCAAGTTTCTTCGTCTTCTTCCAATTACTGTATGGATATTGAGCCTGATTTATATTTTCACAACGTTCAAAAAAAGATCGGCAAGACCATTTTCCATTCCAGGCTCATGAGATACATCCTGTAGAATGGATCTTACACACGCGCCGCAGCAGATCCGCCGTCTCCCATCTTGACTATCCGGTACGTTCAACCACCAATGTTTCGGGATTCCACTCTTTACAATCCGCTGTAATCCACCGTCATTGCATCGGGGTCCCATCCATCGCTTCCGCCCAGCGCGGACGATTTCAGCCCGTCGGCTTCCGGTCCCGGCAGCCGTTTCGCCCAGGCTGCGCGGCTTTCCGGCCGGGCACCCGGACCGGTGCTGCCGAATTCGGCGAACGAGGCCGTCTTTTCCCGGCTCGGATCGCGCCAGTTGTCCCAGCCCGCCGGCCGGATGTGGCGGTCCATCCACGAGCGGACAAACGCGACCTTGGCGTGCGGCCGCCAAGGCCTGCCGAGACTGACGCTGTGCTCCGGCGCTGCGCCGGTCAGCTTGCAGTTGACAAAGACGTAGCCATAAGCCTGCTCCTCGGCTGTGGAGGCAGCGGTCACATATCCGCTATGTCTTCGGATGCTGTGAATTTCACATCGCTCGAACACCGCCGTCGCCGATCCGAATATAAAATCGACCGTTCCCTCGATGTAACTGTCTGCGTAATATTGTCTTCCCTGTCCGGGCGTGTACAAGGTATCCTGGTTTCCCCGGATACAGACGTCGCGGAAGACGGCCCGGTCTCCGGCCACGGCCAGCGCCAGCGCCTGCCCTTTGTACAATCCGGCCTGATTGGAGAAGGTGAGTCTTTCCGCGTGGAAATCATCGGCGTAAACATAGGTGCTGGCGCTGTTGTCGTTGCCGATCTTCATGCCATCCTGTCCGATCATGTTCGCGTAATCCGAATAAACGAGCACAGTGCCCTCGCGGCTTTCCCCGATCAGACTAAGCCCCTTCTTGCTTGCCGGAACGATAACCTTCTCTTCGTAAATGCCCTTGCGGATATAAATAACCGTCCTCCCGTCGGAATGCTCCGGTGCAGCCGCCACCGCCTCCTGGACGGTCCGGAAATCGCCTTCCCCGCGGCCATCCACCACTATTGTCGCCACTTATCCTGTCCCCTTTCCCGATCCCATCCTCTAAACGCCCAACCCGCTTACTCGCATTTTCCGGACAACGGAGCATCCCCCGGTTATCCGACTCGAAGCTGAATATAAAGCTGTATCCTGTCGTCATTCATTTCATGACAATTCCTCGCGGATGCAGCCCAGCTCCCGGTAGTATCCGAGCACATGATCGAGCTCTGCGGAAGCATCCGGATTAAGCGGAGCGATCGGTGACCGGCATGGACCTGCGTCAAGTCCCATACGGTTCATCGCTTCCTTGAATACCGACGGCAGCGTCGCCTTCTGGTACACTTGCGACAGTGGAGCCAGCAGCGCCTGCGCCTTCTCGGCCGCCTCCTCATCACCGTTTTGCCAAAGGTTATAGATGGATACAAGCAGCTCCGGCAGCACGTTGGCCGACCCGCTGACGCCGCCTTTTCCCCCAGCTCTCAGCGTCTGCAGGAGCAGAGCGTCCGAACCGGAGAGGACGGCAAAATCCGGCCCCGCAGCGGCAATGTACTGCTTAATCAAATCCAGGCTGCCGCTGCTGTCCTTGATCGCGACGATATTGCCGACTTTCGCAAGCTCCGCGACCGTCCGCGGCTCGAGATTGACACCCGTCCGTGCGGGGAAATTGTACAGCACGATCGGCAGCGATACCGACGCGGCGACGCTCCGGTAATGGTCGATCAGCTCCTGCTGGGTGAAGGGAAGAAAGTACGGCGCAATGATCGACAGCGCATCCGCTCCGATCTCCTCCATCCGCTCGGACAGCGCCGCGACCTCTCTTGTGCTGATGCCGCCCGTTCCCGCATAAATCGGAACCTTTCCTTTCGCTTCTTCCACGACGATCTTCATGATCCGGATTTTCTCCTCCTGCGTAAGGGAGAAAAATTCCCCGTTCGTGCCGAGACCAAACAGCCCGTGTGCGCCGGCGTCCAGAAAGCGTCGGACAAACCGGCGCAGCGCGCCCTCGTTTATTTCCTGATCCTTCGTAAAGGGCGTCATAATCACAGGAATAACTCCTTGCAGCAGCTTCACTTGATTCAACCTCCATCATTCGATTCTTGAAACAGATCAGTTGGCCCGGTTAAGATCGGCTTCGACTGCGGCGGGTTCAGCTTCCCGCTTCAAACGGCCTTCCGCCTCCAGCCACCGGTCCATGTCCGGCAGGTCGAAATACCGCAGCATGTCGGGAAGTATATAGCTGAGCGAGTCTTCAGACTCACCCCATGGACTGCGGATCCATTCCGCCAGGCTGACGAAGGAGCGGTCCATCCTGACGCTTTTTACCTTCGGCTGGAGCATTGCGGCCCAGCCCGCATATACCGCATACCTGCCGCAGCCGTATAATTCGATATCCTCTTCGTCGACCACGTCAGCCATTCCCGCCGCCAGATCCACGGCGCGCAGAACATCATAGACGCGCATGGCCGCCAGACTGTCACCAAGCCACATCAATTCATCCGTATGCTTGTCGAGAACACCAAACAGCTTATACGGATCTTCATCCGGTTCGTCCAGATGCGGCAGAAGGGGGCCAACCGCTGTAGGATTGAGCACCATAACGATTCTGCCCGCCGAACAGGCCTGCCGGATCCATGAAGCATGCGGCTCCAGGCAATGTGTCCCGCGGTCCCAAACTGCTATGGTTACCGGACGTTTGCCGCTTTCCGGACAGTCGTCGCTGAAAAACAGGGCATGATTCAACAAGCCGCGCTGGCTCCACCATACGGCGCGGCTTACCAGCATCCCGTCATAAACGCCGCCTCCGGCATGGCGGGGATTCATGTCAACGGGGCACCTGCCTGCATAAACGGCTGATCGCAGCCATTCCACAGCCTTTTGCTTCAGCATACCGCCCTGAAGCTGCCGCCTCTCCGACTCGATCTCCGCAAGCCGCTTCCCATTCTCATCATATATGCCCATTGCCCCGTCCAGCTCTCCGATCACCTGTCCGCTCCGGGTGCACCACAGCTGCTCCGGCGGCAGCAGCTCAATGCTTTTCTCAGCCGGAGGCCCGGAAGTTTCCAGCAGATGCTTCGAGAAGAACCGGACGGCCGCGCGCACCAGCGGGACAGTGAAGCGGTGCGCGTTCTCGTCCTCGTACAATTCCAGACGATCGCCCTGTCCGAACAGCTCCCAGAACCTTTTGTTCACTCCGACCGTATGACGCGGCCCTTCGATCGGGACGGAATCGTAAGTTGTCGCAAGCACAAGAACCGGACGGGGCGCCATGGCAAGCACAATATCCTCATGATCGAAGCCGGACGCCGAGAAGCCGGGCCATTTCTGCTCCGCGTCCTGCGTCTTGCCGGTAAGCAGGAAGTACGGGCGGTTCATGATGAATCCGCCGGGTGCGGCAGCCGCTAACCGGCGGTCGTACATCATCAGGAGCGAGGTCTGCATCCCCCCGCCGGAATGGCCGATTGCTCCGATCCGGTTAGGATCGACCTCCGGCCGGGTGCATAAATAGTCGATCGCCCGGACTGCGTCATGCAGCATGAAGCGCGCCAGGCTGTCGCCCATCGGCAGGAGCCTGCGGCCGGCATTCTCATGATCCCGCACGCTTGACATGAGGGCCTGCCTCGTGACCGGGTCAAACAAGTTCAACCGCTCTCCCTGGCCGATCGGATCAATCGCCAATACGACAAGTCCGGCATGAACGAGGTGATGGCAGGCGGTCTGATATTCGTCGCAATGCTTGGCCTTCTCGCGGTGGCCGCATAACAGCAGCACCGCGCCGCGCGGCCGTTCGATGCCCGCTGGAACGTATAAGTTCGCGGTTACATGCACATTGGGCCTCGATTCAAATATCACTTTCTCGATACGGAAGCCGCTGCCCTCGACGATCCCGGAAATCCATGGATTCAGCGGAGTGTCCATTGGCGGCATGCCCCCGACGGACCGCTCGATGCCTTCGCGGACGGCCATCTGCCGGCGCTCCACGTCCGCAATCGTTTGAAGCTTCGCCCGCTCCCGTTCGCCTTCCGCCGCCGCGCGCATCGCCGCTTCGTATACCAGCCGCGGCAGCTGGCTTCTCACATCGAAGCCTGCAACCCGCGAGTTCTCGAGTTTTTCCCACATGGCCGAATAGTCGCCTCCTCCTTGAAATCGCTGGAAACGCTTGAATCGCTGCACTGGAATTAGGCCTGCCTTTCCTGACTGGACACCGACTGCACCGCAGCGGCCTCATGACCGCGGCCGGAACTCCCCAGCAAGGAAATAAGGAACCGGTCAAGCACCGGATTGCAGCCGACCCGTCCGGCAAGCGGCAGCGCGATGAAATAGATGACACCCTTACCGAGAAGCTTGCTTGCAACGACAGGCAGCTTAACCTTCTCGCCGGCCGAGCGCCGGTACAGATAGGTGAACACAATGGTCTCCAGCCCTTTCCCCGCCAGCTGGCTGTCGGCCATTCCCTCGATCCGCCCGCAGCTCTTGTCATAGAAGTAAGAGAAATCGTCTTCTCTCATCCATTCCAGGCCGGGCGTTCCGCGTTCAATCGCCAGCGTGTATCTGGTTTTCATTCTGACCGCTTCCACATTTTCCCCTTCAATCTCCCAGGCATCCTGCTCGCCTCCGCTGCCGCTGCCGCGGATCAGCAGGAGTGAAGCGCCTTCCCTCACCCGCTTCAGCAGGGAAGCCTTGCGGACCGCGAATTCCTTGCCTGACGAGACGATAAGCGGAACATCGCCGCGCCAGTCCGCGCCCTCATCCGCCCCGGTCTCTTTAACCGCCTCCGCAGACAGCCGCAATGAGGCGGCAAGCCGCTTGGCATCCTCCCCGATATATGCGGCCTTAATAGGAAGACTCCCGGCTGCGATATCCGGAAACGCTTCGAACTCCAGGCGTTCCCTGTTCACGGCATTTCCGGCCTCGTCAAGCAGGGAAGCGTCCACATACAGACAACGCCTTTCCGTGACCTGAGGAACGGTGAACCGGATCGTGCCCGCATACTTCGAGGCCGTATGCGGGACGGACTCCGCAGGCAGCTCATAATGCCCATAATCGCCTGCTTCGTCCCGCAGCGTCGCGAGAATGCGGCAGTTCTCAAGCGCATTTGCCGTGTCATTCAGAAGCCACACCTCGATCTCCAGCTGTTCCCCCTCGTACGCCTTCAGCCTGTCGCAGCGCAGATGAACGCGGACCGGCTCCAGACAGGAGCGGTAAATGAAATAGGCCGGCTTCGGGACCCGGTCGACGCCGACCAGCGCCTTCATCCAGCCGGAAGGCCATGCGTCAATCAGCAGATGCACGGCGGTGGAAACGACATAATCGACTCTTCTTCTCCATGCGTCCGTCATCCATTTCGTCGCCAGGCTTTGATGCCGCTGGCTGGCGCGAATCCATTCCCCGATCGTCCGCTGCTCCGTATACCAGTCGCCGTGCATGCCGTATGTCTGCGCACGGACGATTTTCTCGGGGGTCCAGGGCTCATTCTCGCTTTCGACGGCTGGAAGCCAAGCCTTGGGATAATAAGCCCTCATGACATCCAGATTATCGAGCCCCTCCGCTCCGTATTCGCCGCAGCCCGCCTTCCATCCCTCCCGGATGGGCGGCAGGAAGCCTTGGTGCATTTTGCCGACGGGCATAATATTGTCGGTGTACCACATGGTGTAGCAATGAAAATCGGGAAGCCCCTCGCGGGTCGGCGGGTCGTAATCTCCGTCGGTGTTCTTGACGACGCGATCCGGATTCTCGATATAAATCGCCTGCCTGGCCGCGACGAAGAACGCTTCCAGTTCATCGCGGAACAGGAAACGATGGCCTTTCCTTCTCTTCTCCGTCCGCGAAGGCTCATTGATCAGCGATACGATGACGGAGGACGGATGGCTCCTGATGAGCCGTTCCATCTCCGCCGCCTGCCGCACCGCTTCGACGAACTGATTGCGCCGGATATGGCCGAACGTCGGCAAATCGCTTTGATGCAGCATGCCAAGACGGTCGAAATAATCGTAAATTTCTTCCTGTACGGGACGCTGCGTCATCCGGAAAAAATTCATATTTGCCAGCTTGGCGATGAGGATGTCGTCGATCAGCTGCCCGTCATCACCGCGCATCACACACTGCTGGAGATGGCCCATCTCATTGGCGCCGCGCAGTATAATCGGGCGGTTGTTGAGATAGAGAGACCCCTTCGGCAGCGACTGTTCATCCAGTTGAAATTTCCGCATCCCGAAATGGCGGTCCCGACAATCGGTCCATTGGCCTCCGCTCCCCAGAGAGACGCGGGCTACATACAAGCAGGGCGATTCCAGCTCCCACAGCCGGAAAGCCGGCAATTCGATCCTGTACCTGAAATAGTTCATTCCCGGGCCGGCATACGCTATAACGAACGAAAAAGGACCGTATGTCTCACCGGTGAAGTTGTCCGGCAGAATTTCGATGCATATTTCCCTGTCCTCGATCAGGCCGTCCGTCGCATTCTCCGCGTCCACCCATATCTCCGCATACGCTTCGTCTATATTGGGCCTGACGAATATGTCCTTGATGAACAGCGGCGGCCTTTCCTCCACAAATACCTTGTTATACAAGCCGGCGCCCGGAGGGCAGTGATGCCAGCCGCTTTCCGGATCGTCCCACCCCGGACCGGTCGCCGCATATATTTTGTCCCCGTCCAGCAGCGTTCCGCCGACACCCATCATGGGATAATCGTTTTGTACTTCGATCACAAGCGTATTGTTCTCCTGCAGCAGCTCCGTCACGTCGAATTCGAAAGGGGCGAAGAAGCCCTCATGCGCGCCTACGCATTTGTCATTGAAATAGACAGCCGCCTTGTAGTCGACTCCCTTGAATGCGATATAAACGCGATTATCCGGCGAAGCCGGGCGGAAAGCGAATTCGGTGCGGTAATATCCCGTCCAACGTCCTTCTTCATCCGTCGGTCCCCGAAAATCGGGAATACCCGCCGTCTCCCATTTGCCCTCGCCCTCCAGGATGCGCCGGAACCGGCTGTCCTCCTCCGCCTTGTAACGGAATTGAAATTCGGCGAGCTCTATCCGTGAACGCTCCAGGCTGGCCTCTGGCGCCAGCTTTCGCAGAAATGGCGCATATTGGCCGCGAAGCTGTTCAAGCTGCTCCTGAAAAAGGGCAAGCTGCTGCTCATACGAGGCTTCCTCCGGTTTATCCGATGCTTGCCGGCCGGGCGCAAAATAGGTTTTCTGATAAGCTAACGGCGGGATCTCCTTAAAATGTTCCCCATTAGACGGATGCTCGCGGGAAGCGATTTCCGCAAACGGGTCGTGCTGACGATGTCGCTCCATTTCATGCCCCCTGGCGGAAAATTATAATTCCGGCAGCACTGTGCCGCCGGATTCTGCGTTAAAGAGCTTCACTCCTGTCCATCTCGCCTGCGTTTCCCATAAACGCTGAAGCGCGCAGCTCACGGCGCACCGGGGTCAGGAAATAAGTTCTGCCCGCTTCTGCTTCGAATTCCGTGATGAACCCGTCTGAGGTTCGTGCGACCTCCGCCTGATCCGCAGCGATATGCAGCGTCATCAGCGGATAAGCGTATACGACCCGGCATAATCCGCTCTTCGTCGCGATAATCCGGCAGCCTGCAAGCTGTCCATCAGCCCATTCCAGATCGACTGTATAACCGCCACGCGCCCTTAGTCCCTGAACGCTGCCCTGCTTCCAGGCGCCTGGCAGCGCCGGCAGCAGATTCAATTGTCCGCGGTGAGACTGCAGCAGCATTTCCGCAACGCCCGCCGTTCCGCCGAAGTTGCCGTCAATCTGGAACGGGGGGTGATTGTCGAACAGATTCGGCAGCGTGGAGTTGGCAATCAGCAGCTTCAAATGCTCGTAAGCCTTCTCCTGCTGTTCCAGCCGCGCCCAGAAATTCACAATCCATGCCCGGCTCCAACCTGTATGTCCCCCGCCGTTTTCCAGCCTGCGCTCCAGCGCCCGCGCCGCCGCCGCCGCCCATTCCGGCGTATCGCGGACATGGATCATTTCCCCGGGGTACAGGGCGAAGAGATGGGAGATATGCCGATGTCCCGCTTTGGCCTCATCCCAGTCCTCCAGCCATTCCTGCAGCTGGCCGTATTTGCCGATCTGCGGCTGAGGCAGACGGCGCAGCGTATCCTCCCATTTGCGGCAAAGCATCTCATCCGTCGGCACCATCTTCGCCGCCTCCAGGCACGCGCTTAGCAGCGTATACACAATTTGCGTATCCATGGATGGAGCCATGCAGAGCGAGCCCACTGCTCCATTGGAACGGATAAACCGGTTCTCGGGTGAAGTGGAAGGTCCGGTTATGAGCCGTCCCTGCTCATCCTCCGTCAAGTAGTCCAGGAAAAAATCCGCCGCTTCGCGCATGACCGGGAACGCCTTCTCACGCAGAAACGCCTCATCCATGCCGAACCTGTAATGCTCCCAAAGATGCAGGGAAAGCCAGGCCGCGCCCATCGGCCATACCGATGCCGGCATATGATTGCCTTCGATTTGCGTCGATCCCCACATATCCGTATTATGATGGGCGACGAACCCGCCGCAGCCGTATATTTCGGAAGCCGTTCTTCTGCCATTGGGCCTCATCCGCTCGATCAGATCGAACAGCGGTTCATGGCATTCGGACAGATTGCATGATTCGGCAGGCCAATAATTCATCTCCGTGTTGATGTTGATCGTATACTTCGACTCCCAGGACGGGGTATAGCTCTCGTTCCATATGCCCTGCAAATTCGCAGGATTGCTGCCGGGGCGCGAGCTGGACATGAGAAGATAGCGCCCGTACTGGAAATATAGCGAAATAAGCGGAAGATCCTCTTTTCCCTCCTTGAAGCGATCCAGCCGCACATTGGTCGGGACCTTCTGCGCAAGGGCGCCGCTGTCAGGGGACCCGAGCTCAAGCCGGACCCGCCGGAATTTGGCGGTGTGCTCCGCAGTATGGTCCCGCTTCACCTCCATGAAGCCTTTGCTTGCCGCCGCCTCCACCTGCCGGAGGCATTCCGCTTCGGGGTTGTCGAAACGGAATGTCGTGGCTGCCGACAGATAGAGCGTGACCTCCTCGGCATGGCGGACCAGCAGAAAATCCCCGATCGTCTGCACCGTTCCTCCCTTGGCGGAAGCCTTGAGCGCGGTGCAGAAGGAAATGCCGTTCTTCCCGCATTCCCCCTTCATCAGCAGGCTGTCGCCGGTTGGCGTGGCCGTGCCTTCGTCGAAGGGGCGCCGGCTCAATTGAAACCGGAGGTTCAATTTGCCCGGCGTTTCGCTGGCGATCCGGATGACGATCACCTGATCAACCGAGCTGCTGAACATCTCGCGCTCGTAGCGTACGCCGTTCAAGCGGTACCTTACATGCGCGATTCCCTGCCCGATATCAAGATCCCGGTAATAATCCGAGATCATCTCCTTCTCCCCATTATGGTAAATGTTCAAATCCCCGAGCGGCTGATACGGATTCAGCGATTTCGGAATCGACATCATCCCCATCTGGGCCAGCTCCTCCGCCTCCTGCTGCCGCCCTTCCCTGAGCAGCCGCCTGACTTCGGGCAAATTCCGTTTCGCCTCGGGATTATCTCCGTTCTTCACACCTCCGTACCACACGGAATCTTCATTCAACTGCAGCCTTTCCAGATAGACCTTGCCGAAAATCATTGCTCCCAGCCGTCCATTGCCGATCGGCAGCGCCTCATCCCAGATTTTGGCCGGTTTGTCGTACCAGAGCTTTGATGAATAGGGTGCGGATTCCATTGTTTTATCCAAGGCCGTGTCACTCTCCCGTTATAGCGTTACTATCCTCGTTGACCCTTTGAATCCGTAAAGCATAATAAAGCTCCGACGGCAGCTCGATGCGCGATCTTCCTTCAAACCTTCCCTCTAAAGGGGTTACCGTCATGTTCCAGGTGTCGATCAAATCCGCTTTGTACGTTCCTTCGGGGAAGGCAAATTCCCGGAAAGCAAAGCGGTGCGGGCCGAAATACTGAAAATAAAAGTCGCCGGCGATTTCCAGCGTTGAAGCGTCGTAGCGAGCGGTGCAGTATTTGATCGAATCCGGCGCCTCCGCGAGCAGCCGCGCCAGAAAAGCGATCCGCGGCACGCTTGCTCCATGGAGCTCTCCTCCATGCGACCACCAGAGAATATCGTCTGGATGGACGTAGGTTTCCCCGTGCGTCACATAGCCGCCGCGGAACGTCCCTTCCCAAATCCGGCATACCATCTCTTCCGGCGTAAGACTGCCCCATCGGGTATGGATGTTTCCTTCATAACCGCATTCGTCGATCACGACCGGCTTGCCATAATTGCGCGTGCATCCGGAAACGGCCTTGACATCATTGGTTTGAATGCTGGCGTGGGTAACCCAGGGCTTACCGTAATCGTACCGCTCGCGGCAGTTATGGATCGAACGCAGATGATTGCCGTAATCGCATTCCTGAACGATGCGGAAATACCGGTCCCAATCCTCCGGCTTTTTCTCTGTCATCAAATCATATTCATTGGCGAGCGACCACCATACATTCCGGTAAGCGGCCAGTCTGGCGAGCGTATAGCGCAGGTAGCGCTCATCCTGCTCCGCGTTCATCCGGTCGAAGCCCCAGCGCCCCTTGTCGTACGGGTGAAACAGAATCAGATCCGCCTGGATGCCGAGCTCGGACAGCGCCAGAACATTACGCTCCAGCTCCCCGAAATATGCGGGATTGAATCTCGCAAGGTCGAATCCGTCCCTTGGCGATCCATCGAACGGATAATGCTCCGGCTCATCGGGATTAAACAGGTACGACTTTGGAAACAGACACATGCGAAGCTTGTTGAAAGGCGAAGACTTCAGTGTCTGCAGCGTTTTCTCCCGCAGCTCCCCGTCTTGCAGATGCCAGACATAGCATGTTGTGCCCAGCGGAAAATAGCGGGTACCGTCCTCATATCCGAAGAGTGTCTCGTCCTTGACCCGCACTGGTCCGTGATTGCCGGCCGAAGGCGGGGTGCAGTGAAATTCCCCGACAATTTTGTCCAGATACCGGCAGCCGCTTACGGTCGTATATGTCCAGACGCCCTCCGTTTCAGGCATGAAACGGACCCGGTACACGCCGTCGCCGTCATAGAAGCCGTCGGCCTCGAACTCCTGCGTTCCTATTCTGAACCGGGCTCCAAACTGTATGTCGACAAACGGATTGCCATCGTCCGGCCCCGCCAGACTGAGCTCAAACACGCCCCAGCGCTCTACCTCTTTCGTAACCTTCAAGCGATTTCACTCCTTGCGAAGCCATGATTGTTTTTGCGGATGCGCAGAGCCATATATGGGCGGCTGGGAAGCTCGACACGGAAGCGTCCCCGGATCGAACCGATAACCGGAGTTACAGTCATGTTCCAGGCATCGATCAGCTCGATGGAATACGAGCCTTCCTCCGGCAGGGCTACTTCATAATAGGCATGCTGATGCCGTCCAAAATAATACAGGAAATACTCGCCATTTCTTGCAGAGCCCAGCCAATCCTCAGGTCCTTCCTCCAGAATCCGGCGCAGGAAAGCGATTCTGTCCATGCTTTCCCCGTACAGCGCGCCGCCCGACGATACCCATGCCCGCGTTTCCTTATCGGTGAAGGCTTCACCGTGGGTGACGTATCCCCCCCGCGCCGCCGTTTCCCAGCAGCGGTGCGCCATCTCCTCGCCGGAGATGTTGCCCCATCTCCGGGAGCTGTTTCCCTCATAGCAGATTTCATCGATCACGACCGGTTTCGCGGCCATGCTCCGCCACTGCGTCGTCAATTCGGGATCCCAGTGCTGAATGCTCTGGTGGGTAATCCAGGACTTCGTATAATCGTACAGCAGCGAGGATTCGTACATCTTGGTGCCGTTGTGAATGGAACGCAGATGCTGGTAAGGATCGATGCGCTGGACGAATTGAATAAGCCTGTCCCAATCCTCCACTGTCTTGAATTTATTGAAATCATATTCATTGGATAAGGACCACCATACATTCCGGTAGGCAGCCAGGCGTGCAATGACATACCGCAAATAGAAAAAATCGGTTTCCCGGTCCATGCCGTCGAACCCCCACTCGCCTTTATCGTATGGGTGGAACAGGATCAGATCGGCCTCGATTCCAAGCCGCTGCAGATCTCCGAGCCTTTGCTCCAAATGGGCAAAGAATACCGGGTTAAACCGCGAGCGGTCCGCATCCTCCGGACAGGTTCCGGCAAAAGCGATATGCGGCGGTCTCATCCCCCGTGTCGGCAGTATGCACATCCGCACTTTATTGAAAGGGGAGTCCTGCAGCGTCAGCAGCGTCAGCTCCTCATTCTTGTCATCCCCATGGTGGGTCCAATGATAGCAGGTCGTGCCAAAAGGCCTGTACGAGCTGCCGTCCTCATAGACAAACAGGTAATCGTCCTTCACCCGTACGGGGCCGTGATTGCCAGGTGACGGCTGGATGCAGAGAAACTCGCCGCGATGGCCATCCAGCCCGGTGAGGCTGCTTGATGTTTCGTATCTCCACGGCCCGGTTTCATCCGGCATGAAGCGGATGCGGTAAACGCCATCGCCGTCATAGAAGCCTTCCGGCTCAACCGTGCGGTTTCTGTATTGAAAACGTGCGGAGAACCGGACGTCCCGGTACGGATTTTCTTCCCCTTCGGACGGGACATTAAAGCTTAGCTCCAACATTGCCCATCGTTCCACTTCCTGCATAGTTTGCCGGACTTCCATCAATCGTTTCGCACTCCTTTCATCCCGATCGTTGCCCTCATTATACTGCGATCCTTTTCGCCGATTATAGGTGATGATCACTTAATCTATAGGTGATTTATGCTATCAGCCCGCGGCAGGGACATAAGCTTTCCCGCGGGCTAAAGGAAGACACGCTGCGGGATTCGGCTTTCGATGCCACATTTCGATGAAGAACGAAAGACAACATAGGTGGAATCAGTCTCATAGGGCTGTCTTACTGGTATTGGGTTCCGTCGCCCCCTGCCTCCACGGCCGCCTTCGTTTCCGCAAGCTGCTTGTCGATCATTTCATTGACGACCCGAAGCGCCGTGGAGCTGTCCTTGGACTGGTCAAATATATTGGGCTGAAACACCTGCTGCACCGGAGGGTTGATAAACGTCAGACCCGGCTTGCGGGATGCTGGCATGGCGCTTTTCAGAGCAAAAATACTTGCGGTATGCTTATCCTTCATCTGCGGAATATTTTGCGCGAAGGCCTGCTGGACAGCCTCGCTGTTCAGCGGGCTGATGAGCGCGTCCCTGGATCTGGCATCCTGAACCTCATCCGACAGCAAATACTGGATCACCTGAAAAGCAAGATCCTTATGCTTCGACTCCTTCGTGATAAACAGACCGTTCGCGTTCGGCTGGTATTTGTACGCCGGCGCTTCCGGAAATACAGGAACTGATGCGATGTCGAAGTTCAAATCGGGATAATCGACAGACCAATTCAGCACATTCTCGATCACATCCACCGACATCGCCATCTGCCCTTTGGGGAAGTCGGTTGTCGTGGTGAACTGGTTGCCGGGGATTTCATAGAAGCGTCTGATGTTGTTGACGATTTTCAGCCATTCCGTCGAATCCAGATCCCCCTTGTCTTCATTCGGATCCAGCACGGGCTCGGACAGCTGATTGTAATACATATAATGGCTCGGATGCTGCTGGTAGCCCTTGTAGGTGATATCGCCATCCTGACGGGTCATCTTCTGGGCCAGCGAATAGATTTCGTCGTAGGTCATGCCGTCCTTCGGGTAATCCACGCCGTATTTATCGAACAGGTCCTTGTTGTAGACGAGAACATAATCGTTTAATTCGAATGGCAGCGCGTACAGTTTGCCGTCCGATGCCGTTTTGGTCTTTTCCATGCTTCCCGGGTCCAGCTGGTTGATATCGAAATTATATTTTTTGACCAAATCCGACATGTCATATTCCAGGCCGAACTTCTCGATCATGCGATGGGTATTGCGGTACGTTTCCTCGAGTACGATGTCGGGTATGGTTCCTTTGGCCATCAAATCCTCATACCTCGTGCCATCGTTCCAATGGACATGCTTCAGCGTAATATCGGGAAACTTCTTCCTGATATATTGGCCGATCAGGCGGTCGAAGCTGGCTTCGTCCTCATAGGTTTTATTCTGGGCCGTATAGAAGAACAGCTCGTCATCACCCGAATCTGTCCCGTCTGCGGCATTGTTGCCTTCTGCGGTCCCGGACGTCTGGCCGGCAGTG
Source organism: Paenibacillus sp. JT31N11 (assembly GCF_056269285.1). Taxonomy (NCBI): domain Bacteria; kingdom Bacillati; phylum Bacillota; class Bacilli; order Caryophanales; family Paenibacillaceae; genus Paenibacillus; species Paenibacillus sp. JT31N11. The sequence continues at coordinate 1,484,825 of NZ_JBWDNQ010000001.1, read as the reverse complement.
TCCGCGGACTCGGTATTATTAAAGCATCCGGCGGCTCCAACGAGCATAATAAGTGATGCAAGCAGCAGCATAATCTTTTTCATTTTATGTATCCTCCTGATTGTTGGCAGATATATGGATATAAAGACCTCCCCATTCAGGAGAGGCCTTCGCAAACTGTTATTGATAGGCGGTTCCGTCGCCTCCGGCTTCTATCGCCGCCTTGGTCTCGGCCAGCTGTTTGTTGATCATTTCATTGACGACCCTAAGCGCCGTCGCGCTGTCCTTGGACTGCTCGAATATATTCGGCTGGAACACCTGCTGCACCGGCGGGTTAATGAACGTCAGGCCCGGTTTGCGGGGCGCCGGCATCGCGCTTTTCAGAGCGAACAGCGCTTCGGTATGCTTGCTGCTCATCTGCGGAATATTCTGGGCGAATGCCTGCTGGACCACATCGGAGCTCAGCGGCCCGATAATCGCCTCCTTCGCTCGTTCGGCCTGCACTTCATCGGAGAGCAGGTATTGAATAACCTCGAAGGCAAGCTCCTTGTGCTTGGACTGCTGGGTGATGAAGAGCCCGTTCAGGTTGGGCTGATATTTGGCGCCCGGCGCTTCCGGAAATACGGGCACCGACGCGATGTCGAAGTTCAAATCCGGATTTTCGACCGACCATCTCAGAACGTTCTCCAGCACATCGACGGACATGCCCATCTGCCCTTTCGGGAAGTCAGTTGTCGTGGTGAACTGGTTGCCGGGAATCTCATAGAAGCGTCTGATGTTGTTGACGATCTTCAGCCAATTGTCCGAATCCATCGCGCCTTTATCCTCATTGGGATCAAGCGAAGGCTCCGACAGCTGGTTGTACATCATATAATGGCTTGGATGCTGCTGAAGTCCTTTATAGGTGATATCCCCGTCCTGGCGGGTCAATTTCTTGGCCAGCTCGTAGGCTTCATCATATGTCATGCCGTCCTTCGGATAATCCAGACCGTATTTATCGAAAATATCCTTGTTATACGCCAGTACAAAATCGCTCAATTCAAAGGGCAGCGAATAAATTTTGCCGTCCGAAGCCGTTTTAATAACCTCCATGCTTGCGGGGTCCAGCTTGCTGATGTCGAAGTTGTACTGCTTGATCAGATCCGACATATCGTATTCCATCTTGAATTTCTTGACCATTCTGGAGGTATTGCGGCGGACCTGCTCGAACACGATATCCGGAATCGTGCCTTTGGCGATCAAATCCTCGTATCTCGTGCCGTCGTTCCAGTGGACATGCTTGAGCGTAATATCCGGGAACTTCTTCTTGATGTACTGGCCGATCAGCCGGTCGAAATTCGCTTCGTCTTCATAAACCGGATTTTGTGCGGTATAGAAGAAAAGAGTGTTGTCGTCCGCCTCACCGCCCGTATCATCGGGGGTCGTCGGTGTATTCTCCGTTCCGGGGTTCTCCGCGGTATTGGACTGCTCCGGCGTCCCGCCGCCATTATTGCTGCCTGTGCAGCCGGCTATGCTTGTGAGCGTCAAAATAACCAACAGAGCCGAGATGAACAATTTTTTCATGAACATGGATTCCTCCCTTTTAGGATCAATCTAATTTAGAAGCGCTTTCATTACGAAGTGCGTGCCTCGCTCAACTTGGCCGCATCCCCCCCTTAATCATAGATAGAAAAGGCCAAACTCCATTCATAGCGAGCTCCTTACTAAAATTACCATGGAACAAGAGCAGAATTATGGGCTTATATTTTCACCTTTATAGGCGGTTTGCTTCATCTGGGGGCGGCTTATTCAGCGTCCGCCGCCCAATGGATGGCCGCATCGAAAAGCTTCCAGCCCTCGTCGGTATGATAGATGATGTCCTCCGGTGACAGATAGAAAAACACGCGGCGTGCGGGTGCTGCATTCCCGATCATATTTTTCGCTCCCGTATCGTAGGCGCAGATGAGCGCTTTCTTGTCGTCATCCGGAGCCGTCGCAATCACCGACACCTCGCCGCCCGGCACCACGAACTGGAAGCTGCCGTCGGATTTGTAGACATCCACGCTGCCGCTAAGTCCGGCGGCCATCGGATGCTTGCTGTCCTTAATCGTAATGGTCTTGCCGATAAATTTGCCGTAGTCGGTATTCTCCTGTGTGCCGGATACATCGTTATAGCTCATCACCTTCGGAGAAGAATAGATGACAGGAACGGGGGTATTATACAGCTTCGTGCCGATATTGCCGGCGCTGCTGATGGAGGAGTTGATATAAACAAGCGAGTAGTTCTTCGCTTTCTCATCCGTAATCTCCCGGTCGGTCATCTCTGTCACTTCATAGCCAAGCTCTGTCAGATGGCCTTTCGTCAGCGTATCTCCAATGGTGTCGTTGCCGACATAGATAACCGTTTTCTTCTCCGGCTCATCCGAAGCGGAGTTTGAGCATGCTCCCAATGCCACCGTCATCAACACGGCAGCCAGCATCAGAATCATACGTTTCATTGATTCGATTCCCCCATCCCAATTCGATATTGACTAGCTTATTCCAGCGTATTTCTGCCCTTGACGCCAGCTATTGCGGCGGCGACAGCACGATCCTTCCTTCCTCCAAAGTCACCCGGATTTTGTTCTTGTTCTTCATGCCGATCGCATCGAGATAGGCAGACGGAATTTGCAGACGGCACGCCCTGTCCAGTACCGCATATTCGATATGCGACTGCTCCGGCTGCTCCGCTCCGGCGCCGCTGCCCAGTTCCTCCAGCTCCTGCGCATAGGATTTGCGCCGGATCATTTCCGAAGACGTCTTGCCGTCGCGGATCGCGATGACGCGGTCCACCTTCCCGGCCAGCAGCGGGTCGTGGGTGACGATCACGATCGTCAGTCCGAGGCTGCGGCACAGATTCCGGAACAGATCGAGGATCTGATTGGCCATATTGGAATCGACCGACCCCGTCGGTTCGTCGGCAAGCAGCAGCTTCGGATGATTGGCCAGCGCAATGGCGATGGCCACCCGCTGCTGTTCGCCGCCGGAAAGCTGGTTCAGCCGGTTTTTCCGCCGGTGGCTCAGACCGACTGCATCGAGCAGCTCAAGAGCGCGGATCTGCTTTCGCCGTCCCTTCAGCAGAATGGGCAGCTCGACATTCTCCTGCGCGGTCAGGTACGGAATCAGATTCCGGGCGTTGTTCTGCCAGACAAAACCGACGCTTTCCCGCTTATAGAGGACCAGCTCATTTTCCGATATTTGCAGCAAATCCTTCCCGTCCACAGTCACCTGTCCGGCGGTAGGGCGGTCAAGCCCCCCAAGCACATTCAACAGGGTCGATTTGCCGCTTCCGCTGTTGCCGATAATCGCTGTCAGCTCCCCGGCCTCCACATGCAGATCAAGACCCTGCAGGGCCACCACTTCCAAATCGGCCCGCTTATAAATTTTCACCAGATTTTCACACCGGATCATCTTCAATCCTCCCCCAGTTTGACAGCCTGGTGAATCCGGATGCGGGACACGGTATACCCAAGGATGAAAATGCCGATGAGCACCATTCCTGTAACAATGGCATACAGCCGCAGCTGATCGCGCGCATCGAAGGTCACTTCAAACGGCAGCACCTGCGTCTTGGGATCGAAGGACATTTCGAACAGCCGTACGAACAAGCGGCTCGTCACATTGCCGCTCAGCATCCCCATTCCGATAGCCGCACCCGAAATCAGCAGCTGTTCGACGATCAGCATGCCGATCAGCTGGAAATAAGAGATTCCCATCGCCCGCAAAATGCCGAATTGCAGCGTCCGCGATAGAAGCGAAAGCACCCAATAGAGCAGGAACCCAAGAAATGTAATGACGATCGAAATCATAAAATCAAGCGTCATCACGCCGTTGATGGCAAGCTGGAACGGGTCGTTAAGCTCCTGGATCCGCTCCTGATTGGCATCCCGCAGCGAGAGGATATCATAGCCTTTATCCACAACGTCGTTGTACACGGTTTCGCTTGACGTCCCCGGCTTCAGCCTCAGCCAGACCTCATAGGGCTCAAGCCCAAGACTGTTCTGGATATAGGACAGATTCCCGATGACGAGATTGGGCCTGCCGGACTGGTTGGAATCACTGTCCTCCGCAGCCGTCTGCGTCTGGGCGCCCGCGCCGGGATTCCAGGACGGCCAGTAATCGACGATGCCGTATACGATGAAATCAACGGCTTCCACGCCATACCAGCCAAGTTGAATGAGATCTCCCGGCTTCACGCCGTGCTGCTCCGCCATCGAGCGGGAAATAAGCACGGCAGACGGATCAGAGGCAATCAGATTCAGATAAGAGCTGAAGGAATAGTCGAGCAGACCGTCTCTCATCCACCCGGTTTGACCAAATTCATAGGTGTCGATCCCCATCATTTCGACCTTATCCTGTTCCCTACGCTGCGGATTGGCGTCACCTCGTCCCTTCTCCTGCGTATAATAAGAGACTTCCTTCTTGATAAACACCTTCGCAGCATGCTCCACGCCCGGGATTTGGGTGAAGGGGAGAAAAGAAGGCTCGCTGTACTGCGTCTTTTGCGGCGCCGCAGCGGATGCAGCGCTTTCGGGCGACCCCCCCTCTTCCCCCTCCTCGTTATCCGTCATCCCGGATAACAGAATGGGAGGCGCGTCGTTCTCCCAACGGATTTGCAGAGCCATATCGGCCCCGGTCCCGTAATTGATTTTATCCGCCACATTTTTGTTGATGGTGCGGTTTGCGCTCGCGCTGAAAATGCCGGTCGCGATTGTAATGATCAGAAATACCATAATAAACTTGAAGGAAGCGGACGTGCGGCCGATCTGGATCAGCGTGTAATACAGCGACGCCGGCCACCACCGCCGGCCGATCAGATAAATCAGCTTGATCAGCCATGGATAGAGCCGCAGCAGCGCAAGGCCCAGCCCCAGCACGAAAAACGCCGGAATAAGAAACAGCAGCGGATCGACGCTCAAATCGGAGGTGTTGATCCCTGAGGCAAGCAGACGGCTCAGCCTCGTTTCGTAGCTCTGCAGACCATATAGCGAAATGCCGATCAGTATGATATCAATGAAGTATTTGTGCCAGAACGACGGCTTGTTGGCCTGCGACTGCTGCTGTTTATGCGCCACGATCGAGAAGCGGGTCGCGAGCAGCACCGGAAGCAGTGTCATCAGCAGGGAGGCGATCACGGCGAGGGAGGCGTATCCGAACGCCTCCCGGTTGACCGAGGCGTCCAGCCTGGCGCGCTGCACGAATTCCAGAAACCCGCTGGATGCGCCCAATACCCGGGTGATCAGGACGCCCAGATACGGACCAATGAGAAAGGCAATCACCCCGAGCACCAGCCCTTCGGCCGTGTAGCTTAATATGATTTGCGTGCGGCTGGCTCCCCGGCTGCGCAGTACGGCGATCTCCGTCTTCTGCCGGTCCGTTATCAGGTTCGCCACCATGTACAGATAGAAGCCGAGCATCAGAAAAACGGGCACATTCAGCGACCAGAGCAGTATCCTCAGCTTTGCCTGTTTCTCCTTGTACTGATTCAACGTCGTCAAGGCGGGAACATTCTTGGAATAGCTCTCATAATTCCCCGCCATATGGGCGCTTATCGAACGGTTGCCGGCAATGAAATCGTTCATGGACCGCAGCGTCATCTTCGTGTAATCGAGAGCGAAATACCAGTAGCTTGCCTTGATCGCCAGCTTGCCTCCGGCCGTAAATTCCCGGTCGAACAGATCAAGACCGATCAGAAAGCTGCTCTTGTAGCTGCTCGACGTGTTGTACCAGAATAAATCCCCGGCATCCTTCGGTTCGATGACGCCGACCGGCTTCACGCGGATGCTTTGCTTGACCTTGTCATCCCTGATCGTAAAGACATTGCCGAGAACGAGGTTCATCTCGGACAACGCATCCGGTACGACAAGCGCCTCATATACGCCATCGACGGGCTCATCCTTCGGCATCCGTCCGTCCACAAGCCGGCTGTGGCTCCCGGCATCGCTTATCACGGTGAAATTTGCCCAGCGCAGCTTGTTGACATCCATTTTCTCGGTGTCGGAGGGCAGGAAGCTGTACACCTCGGTCGACCGTTCGCGGACAAATTGCTGAACCGGTATGCCAAAGCTTGCGCCAGCCTTGTCTTTCATATAATCGTCGGTAGCCCGATAGCCGGAGCCCTGCTGTGCGCCCGGGCCGCTCGCGGTCAGCCAGTAAGTGCCGGGATACTGCCCGCTGTCCGTCTGCAGATTCCGCAGCTGCTGGCTCAGCATCCGCTGCAGAATGGCGCTCGTATAGATCGGCATGCTGCTGGTCAAGGCGACGGATAAGACAAGGCCGAGCAGCAGGCTGAGCTCCAGCCATTTATTGCTGACCATTTTGCGCAGGATCATGATCAATAATGCCATTGCTTCAGCCCCCCAGAATCACCTTCTGCCCTTTCGTCAGGCCTTTTCTGATTTCCACCTGCGTATCGGTTACAATACCCTTCTCCACATCGATCTCTTTGCGGCTTTCCCCTTCCAGCACCTGCACATAATCGCGCTCCATGTAGGAACGCAGGCCCGATCTTGGAATAATCAATACCGCATCCCTGTTTTCCGTGACGATGGTGATGTCCGCCTGGTCGCCGATGTTCACGTCCGATGGCAGCCCCGCCACATCGACGAGAACCGATTTGGCGTTGCGGGCTTCGATCGCTTCATTATCGTTTTTTGGCGCCGTCGACGGGATTTGAACGACTTTTCCCTGATAGGTTTTGTCCTTGATCTTGACACTGACGTTCATATTGATCTGTACCCCTGCCAAATTGCCGCGGTCCGACGCCTCGTATACAAGCTTCATCTTGCCCGGATCGGAAATCGTCACCAATTTCTTGTAGGCGGTAACCTGTTCCCCAAGCTCCATCGGTTCGATATACGTGACAAGACCGCTGACGGTAGATACGAGTCTTGTATTCTGAAGCTGTTTGCGAAGCAGATCCATCTGGATTTGGGCGCTCTCCAGATCAAGCGTAATGGTCCTGACCGACGGATCCTTCGCCCCGTTTGCTGCAGTCGCCTGCTCCAGTTCAATCTTGATTTTCTCAATGGCGATTTCCTGCAGCTGCACCTTCGCTTCCAGTTCGTCTGTTTCCGTGGACAGCAGAATATCGCCCGCCTTTACCGTTTTGCCCGAACTGACATTTATTTGCGATAATCTGCCGCCGGATTCCCTGAAGAACAGATAGTCCATTTTGTCCGAAACGAAGGTCGCCACTCCCGTAATTTGTTTGACGATATCGCCTTGCGTCACATCCGCCGTTTCGAGATTCTGCTTGACGGGCTTGGCAAGCGGCGGCTTGAGCACCTGTTCTTCGGCCGGAAGCAGGGAACAGCCCGACAGGCACAAGCTGACGACGAACACGCCGAGTACGGTTCGAAGCCGGTTTCCTCTAATCGACAATGCGACCATCCTCCAATGCATAGACATGATCGACGATTTCCATAATGGCGGCGTCATGCGTCGTCATTATAATCGTCATTCCCTCGTGCTTGACCAGATCCGTAAAAACCCTCATGACCTGAAGACCCATTCGGCTGTCGAGCTCCGCCGTCGGTTCGTCCGATAGAATAAGCGAAGGCTTATGGGCGATGGCCCTTGCAATGGCGACCCGCTGCTGCTCGCCTCCCGACATTTCGAACGGCCGGTGCTTCATCCGGTCCTTGAGCCCCACCAGTTCAAGCGCTTTGACCGCATAACTCCGGTGGCTTGCGGCGGGAATGCCCGCAATGCGCAGGGCGAACTCCACATTCTCATAGGCGGACATCATCGGCACAAGAGCGAACGATTGGAAAATCAGCCCGATTTTGCTTCGTCGCAGCTTGTTGCGTTTGTGCTCGGACAGCCCGCCGATTTCCGCATCCCCGTAATACACCGCTCCTTCCGTCGGCCGGTCAAGCGCTCCCAATATATTCAGGAGCGTCGTCTTGCCCGAGCCCGACCTTCCTTTGATTGCCACAAGACTCTGCGGCCGGATCGCAAGGCTTGCTCCCTGCAGAACGGTCACCGCACCGGTTCCGTGTCCGAACACCTTGGTAATTCCCTCCGCTCTTACCAGCGGGCCGTCATGACGCGGCCCCGCAGCTGTTTTCATTTAACCTCCCCCTGACTGTAAATTTCGTGCCCGCTTGGAATTCCACTTCCTTCCACTGCCCTTCTAATTTATCGCGAAAGCGCTTCCTGCTTGTAGGCGGATTATTTCACCTTTATAGGCGATATTTCTCAACTATCGCTTATTCCACAAGCCCCGTTCTCTCAACCCCTTCAATGAACCAGCGCTGCGCGAACATATACAGCACGATCGGCGGCAGGATCATCAGGAACGTCGTCGCCATGCTGATCGGTTCGGTGAAGATCGAAGGCCCGCTGAGCTCAGCCTGATCCCGGAGCATGGTGGCGATGCGCGATATCCCGAGGGACAGGGGCGGCGTCTCCACATTGGACAGATACATGCTGGGCAGGTAGAAGTCATTCCATGTCCAGACGAAGGAGAACAGGAATACAACAAGAATGGCCGGCTTGGCCAAGGGCAGCATGACCCTGAGGAAGACCTTGTATACATTTGCCCCGTCGATTCTCGCTGCCTCTTCCAGCTCCTTGGGCTGGGTGGAGAAGAACTGCCGATAGATGATGACAAACAGCGCTCCCTTAAGCCCCAGCCCGAAAATCGCGGGAACGATAATCGGAATGATCGTATCCAGTACCCCCGTCACTCTGGCAAAAACCAGATTGGGCAGGACCGTCAGCTGGAGGGGAACGATGAACGTCAGCAGCAGAAAGAAGAACAAGACCGATTTGAAAGGCACTTTAAGCCTGGCAAAGGCATAACCCGCGACCGCGCAGGAGCAGGTCTGCAGCAGCGCCACGGAGCAGGATAGCAGCATGCTCAAGCCCAGCGCCTGCGGATATTTCAGCCATGTCCACGCCTCCTGCAAATTGCCAAGGTAGATGGCATTCGGTATCCAGTTCACCGAGGGATCCAGCAGATCCGACCCGTTCTTGACCATCGTTGTCACCATGTGCAGGACGGGCTTCAAATAGATATAGGCAGCGTCGATCAGAATCAGATAAATAAACGCTTTGTAAATCAGACCTTTATCCGCTTCTCTGCCGAAAATCAAATAACGGATTCTGGTCAGCCGGTTCAGGAAGGAGGAAGCGTCCGGGCGTTTTGTTCGCAGAGTGATTTTGGCCAATATTTTCTCCATCTTGTCTCACCTCTTCATTTCGTTTATTGCAGGCATGCTTATACGGACCGCCGCTGCGACCTGGTTGCTCTGCTGAAGAACAGGAAAATAATAGCCAGAAAGAAGCTGATAATAATGAAATAAATCCAGATCAGCGCACTGTACTGCCCGTATTCGCTGTCGCGGACCTGCATGATGATCGGGTTGGTGGGAAAAGTGAACAAATCGACGACCGTATAGATCATGTTCAGGAAAATAAACGGCGTCATGGCCGGAAGCGTAATTTTCCAAAATGTCGCCCAGGGGCCGGCCCCGTCGATACGGGCCGCTTCGTAGGCCGAATTGGAGATGGTCTGCCGTCCGCCCAGAAAAATCAGAATCTGGACCCCGGAATACCACAAAATCAGCACGAACGAGCTGAGTATCCACAAGAGCGGAGTCGACCAGGTGGAAGACAGGTTCCCGCTGATCAGACCCGAAACATTGTATTTGGACATAAAGCCGAGACCGCCCTCGCCCTGCGTCAGGAGCTCGCTGACGACCTGCCCCGTCGACAGAATGACAGGAAGAAAGAAAATGGCCCGGAACAGCGAGCGTCCGGCGAATTTCTGGTTCAGCATAATCGCGATCAGCAGCGCGAAAATAACGATGATGGGCACCATGAACAAGGTTTTCTGCAGGAAAGGGATCAAATCGTTATACAGGAGACTGCCGTCCTCCAGCAGTATCGTTTTGTAATTTTTCAGGCCCACGCTGGAGCTTGTGATCCCTGTTGCCACCACCATCACCTTGCGGAAGCTCATATACAGGGAGAAGCCGAGGGGGAAGGCCATAAACAACAAGAACCCGATAAACCAGGGAGCTATAAAAATCGTGCCATCCACATATTCCATCAAAGTCGCCTTAAGCTTGATTCTCCGGTTCATCGGCCTGCCGTGCCTCCTTCCATGACAATGAAGTTTTGCGCCGGAACGTCCACATTTCCGCTGCGGAACGGCTCCGTATTATAATTGACGATAATCCGCTTGCCGTTCTCGTAGGTCGTTTCCTTCACGTTCGGTGCAAGCGATCTGTGGCCCACGATAAAGAGGTTCTGCACATCCCCCAGCGCCTCGTTGAACCGCTTGTACTCCTCCGCCGCGACCGATGCCCAGTCGGAAAACTTCGTGCTGTAGAAACGGATGCCGTACGCATTCAGAAAATCGCTTGTATCCGCATGGGTGAACACATAAGAGGGAACGGAGCCGTATTCGATTTCGCGCAGGAAGCCGTTGATATTCTCGTCGCGGTTATTCGAATAATCGAATGAATAGGTAATCAGGCCATGCGTCGCAATTTGCGCGAAAGGAACCGCCTCATCGGAGAACAGATCATAGGAATAATCCGAGACCATGTTCTGGATATGATGCACGTAAGGCAATGCGTAGAAATTCGAGCTGACTCCCTCAACACCGCCCAATTTGTCCTGAATGGACTTCAAAATATCGGTCTGCACGTCCCTCGCTTCGTCCCGGGATGAGCCATATTGGGTGTTGTAGTCGCTGTACAGCTCCCTTCCGATCCGGTTGACCACAAGGCCGTCCACACCCAGCTTCCTGTAATCCGCCAGATCATCGTTCATGGATTTCATGGCGAATTTGTCGCTGACGGCAGATATGCTGTCGGTGTTGTAGAGCATGCGGACATCGATATTCTGGCCGGCAAGATTCGCCACGCCCGCGAATTTCTTCTCGAAGCCTCCCGCGCCTGTATTGTTCAAGCCGTATTCGGTGTCCAGGTATACCGGAGCCCCAAGGCTGTGGGCATAGTCGACAAACTTCTTCATCCCGTCGTCGCCGCCGATGGCCGGGTCGACCGGCAGCGTCCGTCCGAATTCGCTGTAGCCGCCCTGCTGCCAGCCCGAATACGTGACGGACATATTTCCGATCCCCTTGTCATGCATAGACTTAAGCATCTGCTCTGCTTCAAGCGTGGTGGTTCCTTTAATATAGCGGTTGGTCAAGGTCCCCTTCTCCTGGTCCCCGCCGATAACGGTAACATGGAGCGGTACGCCTGACTTCCCGGCCCCGGTCTTCGCAAGTCCCTTCTCTTCCATTAAATACTGGCGGTATCTTGCGGCCATGCCGACATAATCCGAGCTGCCCTTGCCGAGGATGTAATACCGGACAACGCGGTCGCTTCCAAACAGCTCGTCCTTGTTGAAATCGACAAAGCCCGGATCCTCGGCATTGTTCCTCCTGGTATATTGCAGGAAGCTGGACCTGTAATTCATCTGCGGGGCGATCCAGTTATAGCCGCTGAACACCCCTGCCGGTGACGCCACGATATTGGCATATTCTTCGCCCTCGTGAAGGACGGCGACGAACCCCTTGTCATCCGATTTCATTCCGAAGACAGGCATGGCGACCGGATTCCGGTTGTTGTCCAATCCGTTATAGACCATATCCGCCCCGTACACGCTCTCGTCATAGACCTTATTGACGTTCAACGTATTGTCTTTGAATTTGATTAGCGCCCCCGTTCCGTCGGGAATGAGCATATAGCCCTCCCGGCCGTCCGTATGGACTGCGCCGAAGAAGGGGAACAGCCGGATCCAGATGAGACCCAGGCGGTCTTCTTTAATGCCCTCCCTTACAATCTTCGTCTGGACGTAATCGCCTTCAATCGTGACCTGTACCGGAATCGCAAAACCCGCCTCAGGCAGCACATACGTGAGCTGGAATCCTCCGGGAATCAATTCGAGATTATCAATCCGGTCGATTCCCGGCGAGAAGCTCATATCCTTCGGATTTACGATCGGCTCCGAGAAGTCCGCGTATTGAAGCATGAAAGGTGAAGACAAATGCTGTTTCCACGTGCTCGACACCGTCTCCTCCGACCAATATTCCGGATCGGGATACGAGTAGTACTCTTCATTGCTCCGCTTGTCCTCCACAATAAAATGTCCGGTAGCCCGGTTCATCTTAAGCCGTAAAATATCCGTCTCCGCAGCCAGCTCGAACCCATCCTGCTCCGGCAATACGGGCGGCTTGGCCTGAGCGGTTCCCGCCTCCGTATCCTTCGGCACCGCAACGGTTGGCGCAGCCAGCCCCCATTCGATCTTGACGCGGGCCGAAGCGTACAGGATGAAGGCCGCAATAAGGACGGCAATGAGGATGGCGAACAAGCTCCGCTTGCCCGACAGCGCTTTAAGCCCCATCATCTTAGCGACACCTCCTGATAAATTTCATAAAGGAATGATATAAAGTCGCTTGTCAAGCCAAGCGTAATGAAGAGCAGAATGCCGATTACAATCATCGTAACGAGCGTCAGGAAAATATTGATCAGCGTTTCCCCCACGCTGTAATTGTGGATCCACTGCGTATTCCAGAACATGAGCAGTCCGATCCAGATGACCAGACCCTGGGAGATAAAATGATAAATGGATGATTCGGATAAGGTCATCGCATTCGACAGGAAAGCGAGCGGGATGCCGATCAGAATATAGGGGACGAGCGCATAAGCGCTGCCGATAAAAATATCTCTGAACCGGCCTTCGCCCCGGTAAATCGAGCTGACCAGGTAATTTGCGATGACCCAGGTGATCCATACGATGAAGAATTGAGTGAACACCGTATAGACATTGACGAAAGCCGTGAGTTGAAACGAGAAGCTGGTCACGTATTCGCGGATCAGCAGCGCCGAATAGGTGCCGGCAATGAGAATGGCGGCGCTCCAATAGGTGCCCTTGCCCTCATAGCGGATGGCGGTAAAGCCGTCGACCGGATGGCGCAGGATATAGAAGGCATGCTTGAAATGCGTAATGAGCGGATTGCGCGAGCGTTCCCGGCTGCGCCACTTCGCCCGCAGCCTTCTCGTTACCGGCCATTTCTCCAGCCCAACCATCAGCAGGAAGCCGATCAGAATGACGCTGGCAATCCACGAGAAGTTTTTCTGGAACCACTGCAGACGCGTTTGCCAGAACGACTCGGAATATCCTTCCTGGTTGCCGACTGCCTTGAATAATTTTCCTGCTTCAACATACTGCTCCTTCTTGAAGGCTGCCTGCGCCAGGCCTTCGATTGCCGGAGGAAATTCGGCATTCATCCGCAGCACTTCCCTCCACAGCTGCTCGCTCTCCGTATAGAAGCCGGACAGGGTCAGCTTGTTCGCTTGAATGACCTTGCCGCCAAATTCCGACATCCGGAATTTCTGAATAATATTTTCCTGGTCATCCAGCACATACAGCTCGTTCCTGGAGTTGAAATCGAGCGCTGCCGGACTCTTCATGAGCCCGATCTGGGAGGTTCCCGCCGATGACGGCCCGCCCCAGAAATAAAGCAGGTTCCCGTTGCTGTCGTAGTGGCTGATATACTTGAATTGCTGATCGACCACGGCAATATTTCCGTCGCTGTCCACGGCCACGTCAATCAGCTGAGGCGTCTTCAGAGCGGTCGGCGCCAAATCCCGCGTATCAGCCGCACGGAATTCTCCGAACGAGCCCTGGGAGCTGCGAAGCATATTATCCCCGCGCGAATTCAGCTTCTTCAATTGATTGCCCGAAATTGCGCCTCCGGTGACGGTATAGATGAATCCGCTGCCGTCGGTGGCCAGACTGTTGATCGTTTCCGGCCTTTTCTGCACTTCTCTCGCATACATTTCCTCGGTATACAGCCATCGCTTCAAGGCATCCAGGGCAGACAGCACGGTCTGGTTCGTTCCGAAATATCCCTGCAGACTGCCGTCTGGATCCAGCACCAGCAGCCCTTCGTAGCTGCCCTGCGAAGCGACGTACAGAAAGCCGCGTTCATCGACGATCAGCTTCACGGGAGTGAATACGAAGGTGTCGGAGATAAAGGGCGAAGAAGGCTTGGCGATCTCCTGGACCATCTTGCCGTTTTTGTCCAGTTTGACGATTCTGCGGTTGCCCGTATCGGCAATGAATATGTCGCCAGCCTCGGTCACAAACACCCCTTCGGGCTTGTTCAACGGGCTCTCCGGAACCGTGATGTAGCGGATAAGCTTGCCGTCCCTGTCCAGATGGACGATCCGATTGTTGCCCGTGTCGGCAATAAAGATTTGATCGTCTGAATCGATATAAATGTCCTTGGGATGCTGCATGGACGATACCGTCCTGACGGACGGGTCCTGCGGATCGGCAAGATACAGATCTTCCCCGATCACATCAATCGGGATGTAGGCTGGCTGCAGCCAGACCAGGTTTCCTGCGCTGTTCTTCGTGAACGTGGCGTATTTCACATTGGCGTAAGCCGTTGCCGGCAATAATGCGGCGCTCAGCATGATCAGTATAAGGGCCGACCACAGCCTGCCGCGTTTGTTATTCATGCTTTAGACCTCCGTATACTTCTTGTCACTTGATGCCCGAATGAGCCATGGTGGCAATAACCTTGCTCTGGAAGAGCAGGAATATAATCAAATTCGGCAGGAACATGATCAGCGCCGCCGCTGTCGCCGCTCCCTGTCTGGCCACATTGTTGGCCATGTTGGAGGTCAGCGTCGAAATAAAGAAAGGAAAGGTCTTCATCGTTTCGTCCTGCATGAAGAGGCTGGACGTCTCTGTATTTCCCCAGGCGTCCTGGAAAGCGATAATGCTGATTGTCGCGACTGCCGGCATGCAGATCGGAATGACGATTTTCAGGAAGATGGTAAACTCCCTGGCCCCATCCATCTTGGCCGAATCGAGCAGCTCGTTCGGGAGCTGGTCGATGAACTGCTTCATGAGGAAGACACCGACAGGCACCGCCACCATCGGCAGCAGATGGCCGAAATAAGTGTTCATGATCCCCAGCTTGCTGACAACCAGATAGCGCGGAATGGCCACGGTTTCCGGTGCGAACAAGAGGGTGAGCAGAATGGCGCCGAAGACAATCTTATGTCCCGGAAATTTATGCTTGGAAATCGGATAAGCGCACATGGCGCTGACGCCTGTCACAAGAATAACCGTGAGCACGGCTACAAATACGCTGTTGAAGATGTATCGCGACATCGGGATAGCCGAATTTTTCGTAATCGCCCACAGCTCGATGAAGTTTTGAAACGAAGGGTTGCGCACCCACAGCGTTGGCGGATAGATGAACAGCTCCTGATAGGGCTTTAGGGCATTATTGAAAATATAGACAAGCGGCATCAGCATGAAAATGCTGAGAAGGACAAGAAGGAACGCCGAAATTTTCTCCGTCGGACTCAGGCGAAAATGCTTCGGGCGTCTCTTCCACAGCCGTAAATTCCAGGCAGCAGCTTGTTTCATCATTCATCCTCCTTGGTGCCGAACAATCTCCAGCAAAATTTGTTGGCCAGATACATCATGAACAGAAGAAAGACGGATAACGCCGTGGCGTACCCAAGCTCCATGCGGATGAACCCGTAATCGTTAATGTGGTTGACGATCAAATGCCCCGAATACTCCGGCGTCGGATTCATGCCGGACAGCTGTGTGCCGATTCCGCCGGCCTTGAATGTGCCGACAATGGCCATGACCGCGCCGAACAGCATTTGCGGCTTCATGGAAGGAATCGTAATGTACCATATTTCCTCCAGACGGCTTTTAATTCCATCCAGCTTCCCTGCCTCATACAGCTCGGCATTCACATTCAGGATCCCGGCCAGCATAGCGAGGAATCCGATCCCCATGCTGGACCAGAGCGTTACGCCGATCATCGAGGTCATCAGATATTCCTTGCTCGTCACCCACAGCTGCGGCTCGCCGATCAGCCCGAGCTTGAGCAGGAAGCTGTTCAGGTATCCGATGCGGTCCCCGGTCAGCATAGGCTGCCAGACGATCGCCATGGCGACGCCCCCCGTCAGGGACGGGGAGTACATCGCCAGCGCGAACCATTTGCGGGACCTGCCCGGCAGGATCGAGATCAGCCAGGCAAGCATAAAGGCGGCTATATAGCCCCCCGGCCCGACGATCACGGAGAACTTGAATGTATTAGGCAGCGCGTATTTGATAAAGAGCAAATCCTGCGAAATCATATAGCGGAAATTGTCCCACCCGACAAACCGGGGAGGCTCCAGGGAGTTGAAATACGTAAAGCTGAGCCCGAAGGCCGCCGCGACCGGAATCATGATAAATACGGTGAAGCAGATCATGAACGGCGCAATGAACAAATAGGAGACGCGGTAGGACCATACGGTGGCGAAGAACGTCTTGTTCTTCCGCACCATCTCCTGAACGGCAGTCTGAGAGAGACCCGCCTTACTTGCTTCCGCCTTTAACATACGGCTCCACTCCTTTCCACGGCTCTGTCACGGCCGGCAGGTTCAAGGAATGGACGGCCTTGCCGCTGCCGTCAATGAACTTGAACTCCGCAAGCTTCCGCGTCATTTCCCGCTCGATCTCCTTGATCGCCGTCTCCAGCGAGCTGCGGGAGTTGATCCCGTCCAGCACCGTCCGGTTCCATGCATTCTGAAGCTCACGGGCCAAATAATAGGAACCGGGCACATTAGGCACCTCCTTGAACCATCTCCACTGCTCCAGAATGCTGTCGACATCCTCCGGCTTCCAGGGCAGCGACATAAAGGCTTCAATATTGGAAGTATTCCACCGGAAGGTCACGCCGTTGAGCGTTTCGATATCGTTCCCGAACCGCTCCTGAACGGCGGCAGAGGTCCACCATTTCAGGAATTCCCAGCCTTCCTCGGCCTTTTTCGAGTTTTTGAAAATAACGCCGCTTTGCACGCCCCCGCTCATCCAGCGGGTGATCGTGCCATCCTCCTGCTTGACGCCCGGAACCGGCGCTATTCCCCAGAGGCCATTCAATTCCGGTGCTGCCACCATCAATTGAATATAGGTGGTAATATCGGAAATCCCCATAGGCACCGTTCCGCTGCGGAACCCCTGGAAGAAGCTGGCCAGCGACTGGTCCGCAGCATGGACATTGTACAAATCCGTCCATTCCTTGAAGCCCTGGAATCCCTTCTGCGACGATAAAGCCGTCTTCAATCCGTCCGGCGTGAAGAATTCGGCACCGTTCTGGTAGAAGAACGGGGTATAAGGCACCGGAGGCATATTCATGTTGTTTTGCTGCAGCGTAGGCAGCATCTTGTAAACTTCCTCCCATGTGCCGGGAACCTTCTGTCCCAACCGGTCCAGAATATCCTTGCGGTAATAGAGCATTTCGAAGGTTTGCGTTTCCGGGACGCCGTAATAACCTCCGTTGTAATAGAACGGTATCCACGTACCCGGAGCAAAACGCTCATAAAGCTGATTGAAGTCCGGAAATTGGGCAAGATTGTACAATCCGCCCCGCAGGGCGTATTCGAACGGCAGATCCTGCGACAATCCGAGCGCCACGTCGGGCGCGATTCCGGCGGCGTTCATCAGGACAAGCAGATCGGAATCGGGAAGCAGGTTAACCTTCACCTTGATTCCGGTCTCCGCCGTAAACATTTCATCGGTCAGCTGCTGAATCAGATTGACGTAGTCCCTTCCCCGCTGCACCCAGACGTTCAACACTCCGTCGTCCACGCTGCTCAGCTCCGATTTGGGCTTGAACGTATACAGAAAATCGGAAATGGAACCTTTGAGCTCCTGGAAGAAGGTCGAGGTCATTCTCGGAATCTTCTTGCCTGACGGCACAACATAGATCCGGTCGAGCTGGAGCGGCTGAGCATTGAGCTGCTGCAGATAATCGGCCAGCTTGCCCTCCATATTCACCAGCTTATCCGCTTCGTAAGGAACACGATTGATATTGTCAAGAAGCTCCTTCAAATCCTTCACGACCGTGACGATCCCCTGCGTTACCGCATCGGAACGGCCGTTCACGGCCACAAGGCTCTCCTGGACTCCGGCAAGACGGTCGTACAGCTCCCCGAATTGACCGACAAACCCCGGCAGGTCGCGTTCGACATTCCAGGTCCGGTTCGCGTCCACAGTGCCGCCGGTCAGCGCCTGGATATCCAATCCCCGTTCCTTCATATCGGATATGATGTTCTCCAACTCGACCAACAGCGGTTTGAGCGGTGCCTGTGTCACGCGCATCGTCAGCGTATTCGTACCTTTGTTCAGCGCAAATTCAAACGGCGCTCCCTCCCCGTCCTCAAGCGTAATGCCCTGCCAGCCGGTCGCATAAGGAAACCGGTAAGCCGCAAGCTCCGAGAACGGCACCTGTCCGTTCACGGAAATGGTCCTGAACGTGGAGCGGTTCGACGAATAGGACTGCTGGGCGCGCATGGCGATTTTGTACATACCGCTTTCCGGAACATCGAAGGTCCACGTAATCTCCTGATTGCCTGTCGACCAGCGCTCTCCGTTGATGACGTTATAGACCATCTTGCCTCTCTCGTAAGGAGTGGACGAAATATTGTTGTCGTAGGCGAGCGGAATGGAGGAGTCGTTCTTCGAGGACGCCTGTTCCGCTTCTATGACAATGGGATCGCCGGAGGGCGATGCCGCATTCTCCGGCTGTTTGCTTCTGACCGTCTTGTAATCTTCAATTTTGAGCGGCGCATGCAGCTCAATCTTCTCGATTGCCACCGGATCGCTGCCCGAGAGCCGCATAATATGCTTCCCCGCGGACAAATGCCACAGCAGCGGGCTTTCGTAGGAGCCTCCCGAATCTCTTAACGGCTCCGTCTTCCACCCGCTGACATCGATCGACGGCGGACGGATTTCATCGCCGTAGTCATCCTTTTTCGCCGGCATCTGGTCCTGCCATTGCCGGTAGAGTTGCACGGACCTTGACTCCAGATACGGGCTGACATAATCGAAGGTCAGGCCAAGCGTAATCGGCTTGCGGTATTTTTCACCGATGAACGGATGGTAGGATACATCGATCGCATACAGCCCATCCTGCGCAATGTCTACCTCATATTCGATCCATTCGTCGGACACGGCGCTCCAGATAAGCACATCGTCCTTGTTCTCGAAGGAGCCTGCTGCAACCTTCGCCTGCTCCGATTGTCTCGAATAATCGGTACCCGGTATGGCAATCGTTCCGCTTTGCCCGGCAACGATTCCCTTCTGCTTCCACTGCTCCAGCAGTTCGATATAATATGGCTCCGGGGCATCCGCCGCCGCAAGCGCTGAGCCGACATCCCCTGAAGCAGGGTTAGCTCCTGCATCGGACCGGGCAATGTCCGGTTCCGGAGACTCCGCATCCGGATCGCCGGAAGCGGCCGTGTTCTCGCCGGACAGATCCGGCGATCCGGCGTAACCGTCAATGGCTGTGCCGAATAACAGAAGCAGGAACAGCATGATCACGATCCCTGCCCGAAAACGCAACAACGTTTTCAACTTGCATCCCTCCACATGCTAATCGTTACTGCATTAAATTTTCACCTGTATCGGTATCAAAATAAAGCGCCTTCCGCAGATCCAGAGTAAGCGTTACTTTCTCGTTATCATCATAGGTCTGATCGAGATCAGCGCGTGCGATGAACAGATTGGATGCCCCGATATCCGCATACAAAAAGAGATCAGCTCCCATAAACTCGCTGATTTTATGGCTGCCCGGAATTTGCGAGCGCGGGTGCGCGTCGCGGTAGGCCGGGTCCAGATGCACATGCTCGCTGCGGATGCCGATCGTGACGACCCGGTTGACTTTTCGCTTCTCGATCAGCCTGTTCGACTGGCTTGCCGGGATGGCGAGCGCATACTGCTTCGTATGAAATTCCAGCAGGCCTTCCGGGCCTTCAAGCAGCTTCCCTTCGATGAAATTGATCGGAGGGCTGCCCATGAATCCGGCCACGAACATATTTGCCGGATTTAAGTAAATATTTTGCGGCGTATCGACCTGCTGAACGATGCCGTCCTTCATCACGACGATGCGGCTGCCCATCGTCATCGCTTCGACCTGATCATGCGTCACGTATACTGTCGTGACGCCAAGCTGCTTATGCAGCTTGATCAGCTCGGTCCGCATCTGTACCCTCAGCTTCGCATCGAGATTGGAGAGCGGCTCATCCATCAGGAACACCTGCGGGCTGCGCACAATCGCCCGGCCAAGCGCGACTCGCTGGCGCTGGCCGCCGGACAGCTCCTTCGGCTTGCGCCCGAGAAAATTTTCGATTTCAAGCGTACGCGCCGCTTTCTTGACCGCCAGATCGATCTCATGCTTGGGCAGCTTGCGCATGCGCAGACTGAACGCGATATTCTCATAAACATTCATATTCGGATACAGCGCATAGTTCTGGAACACCATCGCAATATCGCGATCCTTTGACGGCAAATGATTGACCAGCCTGTCCCCGATAAAGATTTCGCCCGAGGATATGTCCTCAAGTCCCGCGATCATTCTTAATGTCGTCGACTTCCCGCATCCGGACGGACCGACCATAACGAGAAATTCCCCGTCCTCGATCTCCAGATTAAAATCCTTCACGGCATATAATTTGTCCTTGCCGTAGCGTTTCTCCACATGGTTCAGCACAATGCAGCCCACTGCTCGCACACCTCCGTTTTTTCTTGCTTCGTACCCATCCGACCTATAAGGGAATGCAGCCCGGTAATGAGAACGGTTTCAAAACTTCCATTATGTGTTCTCATTATATATGGGCCGCCTGCGCGAATTATAGGCGATGCTTGCCCATTCTATAGGTGAATCGCGCTTTGCAAGGGATGTTAATCGATTTTCGGTTCCTGGTAGTTCTGCCGGTACTGCCTCGGCGTAACCCCGGTTTTTTTTCGGAACAACGCATGGAAAAACTTCATATCCAGATACCCGACCAGATTGGCCGTTTCGTGAATGGAGATATCGGTGGATTCCAGCAGATCGCAGCATTTCTGAATCCGGATATTCTGCAAATACTGGATGAACGTCAGCTCCGTCGACTTTTTGAACAGCCGCTGAAAATGGCTTACGCTCATATAGAAATGGTCCGCAACATGCTGGGCCGTAATATTCTTGGAGTAATTATTCTTGATATAATGCAGGACATCCTCCAGCTTGTTGTTCGGAGAAGGCGTGAAATCCCGCTCCATCTCCAGACGCTGCAGCAGCATCAGCATCTGGATGAGCGAGGTGGTCAATATAATTTCACAGCCCTGGTTCCGTTTCAAATACTCCCAGTGCATATTATGGAACATGGCCTGCAGCGTGTTGTGCTTGTCGTGGAACTGCAGCCATCTTCCCTTGCGCTCATGGGGGTAATAGATCATGCGGAGCATCTCTGAATCCTCGGCGAAATAATGCCTCCAGTTCTCAATCGCTCTATTGCGGAAAATACAGTTATACACGACGAGCACTTTGTCGCGCTCCGGAGAGGATGGGCGGAATACATGGGAGGTGCCAATCGGGATCAGAAACAAATCCCCCTGCTTGACGGGCAGCACTTGATCCTCAATATAATGGAAGCCGCATCCTTCTCCGACGATGCAGATCTCGACAAAATCATGCGTGTGCTGGCAGAGGGAGAACGACTCCTGTTCACGGTTCACGAATATATCGATGTCGAGGTCAAAGAACCGTTCGCCCCTGAGCTCCTTCACTCTTCCATTCACCTTGCTCGCCCCTTTTCGCTTACGATCGGATTTCCCGTAAAGGCAGTTCGAACCGGCTAAGCCGGCCGCTTGAGAAAACAAGCTTGCCGTTAACAAACAAACGGTATCCTTCTTCGATATCTGCCGCATCCGGCGCGCTTCCGGGCTTACGGTACGTAATCCGAATTTCAGCCCCTGCGGCCCGGACCCGCTCCAGACAGAAATAATCCAGCCCCGTATCGATTGGATCCAGAACGAGCCGGTCGCTCTCTACGGACAATCCGGCCACATGCGTGATCAGCAGATCAATATAAAAGGAATGATTGTATTCCTGCTCGTCGCTGAGCGGCTCGCCGGTGGCACTGTTGTAATGCTCGACAAGCCCGGGCTGGCTCAAGTCCCGGTTGAAGAAATGCAGGAATGAATATTCGCGCAAATAATGGGCGAACTGGCGGTCAAACAGGTGCTCGCGCCGTTTGCTCTCCTTCGCCAGCGCATCAAGGACGATGGAATTGGTATACGGCCATGTCGGCCCGTCCCATACGCAGCCGTTGCGGCCTTTGACAAAATGGCCCATCCAGCCGCCATCCTTCGAATAGGCCGGGCAATCGGCGGATACGGACGGAAACGGGCAGCCCGTATCGAACTCGCCCCGCTCGAACAGATGACCGATCAGCGCGTCATGTTCAGTGTCAATGATTTGCGCCCATGCCGGATAGAAGCCGACGATATTTTTGACCAGCGCCTTCTCGTCGGTTTCGTGATGAAGGTCGTAGAAGAAAGCGCTCTCTTCATCCCACATTTTTAACAGAATATCGCTTTTGATCGCCTCTGCCCGCCTATGGAATTCCTCCGCTTCGGGGTCCTCAAGCTCTTCGCACAGCCTGGCTACCGCAAGCGTATTCAAATAATGGTATACCGTCCGGTCCACTCTCTTCACATGCGTATAGGTTGCCGGATCCTTGGGGTTTCTCGGGAATTGGTGGAAGTACCAGTAGCTCGGCTGATATTCTTTTCCCGTCCTGGTGTGGCGGTATTCAATCATCAATTCGTCGCGGTCATTCCCGTGCGCCCGGCTCCAGGCCGGCAGCTGCGCCTTCAGGGACGGCAGCAGCGCCGCCATGGCCTCCCGGTTCCGGTGCACCAGATAGAGCTGATAGGCGGCCCAGCAGGAGAAATTGGCAAAGGCGTGCATGACGGTGTCGACGGTCATACAGCAGAACATCCCGTCCTCGTTCGGATTGTCCTTCATATTATTGAAGGGGCCTTCACTGTAAGAGGAGTCGTGGTACCAGCGGGCATCCATCACGTGCAGGGGGACGGATAAATTGATCAGCTTGCAGAACTCCCAGCCCCCTTTGCTGAATGGGGATTTGCTTTTCTTATGGGATCTGCCTTCATAGAATAACGGTGATTGCAGATTCCCGTACTTGGGTTCGGCCAAATTATGGCGGAGCAGAAACCAGCGGTAAGCCCAGGTTCTGTTCAGCAGCTCATCGCTGCAGCGGAAGGCCGGCGCCCGGTCGAACCACTGGCTGTAAGCCTGTATATAATCGGAGAAGGCCTGCTCGACTGGCCTGTCGAGGGCATAGGCGCCAGCCCTCCGCTTGAGCAGCTCGGGCTCATCCTTCCCGTGGATGCCGAGGGCGGCCGCGATTGCGAAGGTTCTCGTCTCTCCCGGCTTCAGCCGGAGCCCGGTTAACAGCTTCGCATCGCTAAGTGTCAACGCCGCGTCGATATCGAAGCTTAGATGCGGTACAGGAAATGTGCCGTTTAGCCCGCCATCCGGCGTTGTATGGAAGAGGTCACCATACGTGGAGAGGCGCAGAACAAGCTCCTCGGTATCCTTGTTGGTCCAGGTCTGAAAGGATACGGCACAGTCGTCCCATGAAATAAATTTCCGTTCTTGCAGCGAGAAGCGGACTCCTTCGTATTCCATCCGCATATGGCTCGGATACCAGCGGGCGCGGCAGGGCTCGTAATTGTCGGCAGCGTCTGCCGATACGGTGTACAGCAAAGGAATATTGATCTTGTGAATAAAATCGAACCGGCCGCTAAAGCCGGGCCGGGGCTCCAAATAATCGGCCCATAAACGGGCTCCCGTCGAACCGAGCAATAAAGACCCGGGAAGCGTGCGGAGCGATTTGCTGACGCCGCCCAATTGCTCGTCCAAGCCGCTTGCGTTCATGAAGAATCCCCCATTTCACATTTTACAATGTCGTACATATCTTCAAAATCAGTATATATCACTTGCTTCCCTCTTCATTGGTGGATTCTGCTCGAACTATGGGGGAATCCTGCTTTTCATGGCGGATATTCGCCCCGATTCTGTCCCTATTCGCCCTATATCACATGTGAAATACCCCTGCCGGATGCCGGCAAGGGTATGATGGCCTTTCCTTAACTTACTGGACGGATATGAAGGTCGAATACGTTTTGCCGTCAGGCGTAATGGCTGTCAGCGTGAAGTCTTCCACATTATTGTCAATGGGGTTGCCGCTGCCTGGCTGGTAGACAATGCGGCCGCCGCCGTCGATGTAGAGAATATCCTTCATGGCCGGAGCGGTATTCGGCCTGAAGTGGATGTCGCCAATTAGATAGACAATGCCGAAAATATCGTTGTAGCGCGCCAGTTTGTCATTATCGAAGCTGTCTCCGAATTGGTCCTTGACCGTGATCTTCTTCATCAAATTCGCGTCCCAGGGCAGCAGACCGTTCAGCTGCGCGCTGTCGACGACATTCGCCGACTTGTCCACCTTCACTTCCTGGATCGCCGGGCGTTCATATTTGACTTCCACTTCCTTGCTCAGCGTCCTCGCCCCTGTCGGCGAATCGAAAATGACGGTGACTGTCGATTTGCCCGCATTCAGGCCGATAATCCGGTTCACATCGTCGTCTCCGATCATATCGGGATTGGCCGATCCGATGCTCCTGACGATATTGGACGGCAGAGTCACCTCGCGGCCCAGCTCATCCTTGGCGCTGATTTCAATTTCTCTGGCAAATACGTCTTTATTTTCAAGCAGGTAGGTGGCATCGGTAACGCTCCTGATCACCCCATGCTCGTAATAATATCTGCCTGCCGCAAACAATGCGTCATCCAGATCCATTTCATACGTTAACGCCTGGCTGCCGCCGAATACCTCGGCAACCGACGAAGCTGCGGCCAAGGTGCCGATAACCGCTCCGCCGGCGTCAACCCGCACCAATGAGGCCTTAAGCCTGTAGGTTCCCATCTTGAGCGTATCTGCAACGAAGGTGACGCCTTTGCCCGAGCTGTCATTGATTTCACGGCGGATTGCCGGAGCAGCATCGGTCAGAACGGCAGCGCCCTTGGTCGTAATCGCGCCGGACTCACCGCTGACCCGCTCCAGCTTGTAATCGACTTTGTAATCGGGGAGCGTCGTATTCAATTGGTCTCCGTACTGGTCGAGAATCTTGAATTTGATCTGGTGCTCGGTACCGGGAAAGAGCAGATTATTGCTGTCTCCGTCAAGCTCGACCGAAGCCGGAGTCCTCTCCCTCGCCTGCTCAATATTGAGGTTGAACGTCTCCATTTTGGAGGAATACGGCAATAGAATGGAAATAAAAGCAGGTCCATAGTTCATGACGCGGGCAATCCGGATTTTCCCCCTGTCGGAGCCGGTTGCCTGCACAGCCGTCTGGCGAACCGCATTGGGCGTCACACTGTAATCGGTCCGCGTCGGCGGATCGGATTCCAGCACCAGCTGATTCGAACCGGTTACCTGGAGCCGGCCGGTTGTCTCGGCATTCACGATATCCTCGGGAGATAATTCCTTGCCTTCCGCATCCTTGACGATAATCGGGATATATTCGTCTTCGTCACCGATCGTCAGAGTGTCGGAATAATCGAATTCGACCGAAGCCGGTATTTTGGACAGCACGACTTTCAGGGTAACGGACGCGGGCTCGCCATATATCCGGGAGAGCAGCATCAGGTTTACTTGCTTGTCGACCTTCACGTCGGGAGAAACCTCAAGCGACAGATCGACATAACCGTCATCGTCATAATCGAAAAACTTGTCCAGCGACGGTTTGTCGTTGAAAATTCCCGGTTCCGAGAACACCGTATCGATGCCTCTCTCTCCGCCCAGAAGCTCGGGATCGGTTACGCGGAAGCCGTATTGATCATAGGCGGCAAATAACAGATAGGCTCGGCCGCCGGGCTTGAGCGCGGTATCCGCTCCAAAAAACTTAAGATCGCCTGCTTCCACCTTCGAAACGACAGGCAGGTCCCCGACGGTGAAGACTTTGGTGACAGGCTTCAGGGTGGTGTCCGTTAACGGCTTCCGGAACAGAATAATCGAGATTCCAGCACCTTTGGGCAATCGGCTTACATCCAGCTGAAAAGCCTGTTTGCCCGGCAGCTGAACCGCATTCACATCCGCTCCCGTCGCCTTGATTTCAAAATCGCCGGACGTCCAATCGGATGTCTCGCCGTACTGGTTCTCCGCTTTGAAATCGACAATCACCTTGGAGCGCGGCAATATATCGGAAGGAGCGGCAAATGCCAGTGTTTCCAGCCGTTCGTCCTCCGCGTCGAATTCCGCTTCCGCCCGGTCAACGGTCCCTTCGTCCAGGCCGGACAGCTTAACCTGATATTTCCCGTGAGCCAGCTTCTCGTCCAGCGTAATGGTCGCGGACATGTTGTCTTCCGCCCACTCGGCTTCCCCGGAAACCTCATCTCCGCCGGCAGATGCGGTCAGCTTCGCCTTTTCGGTATCGACCTCCTGGCTGAGCTTGACGGCTACCTTCCTGGCACCGGAAGCTTTCGCTTCCAGAATGGATACTTTGCCCGCCTCCTGAATGCCTGCGAGGAATATATTCCGCGCCTCGTAAGCGGCCAACGCCAGCTCATAACGGCTAACGGGCGATGTACCCTCGAATGTGCCGCTGTCACTGGCGGGAAGTAAATTCTTCTCCAGCGCAAATGTGGCATACGTTCGCGCCCATGGACTGACTGTAGCGTCATCGGACGGATCGGCCTCCCTGGCCTCGGCTTCCATGCCGAGTCCCCGGATCAGAAACGCCGCAAGCTCCTGCCGGCTGACCTTGCCGGACGGGTTGTAGCGTGTGGTATCCGAGCCGTAGCCGTTGGTCAGCTCCGCTATTTTGAGGGCTTCAATATAAGGCAGAGCGTACCCGTTGGCTTTATCGTCCACCTTGACATCGGAGAAGCTGGAGATTGCCAGCTTATCGTCGACAGGCAAAGCGAAAATAAGTGCCGCCACTTTGGCGAACTGCGCGCGGGTCATGTTGAGGTCCAATCCGAACAGGCCGTCAGATATCCCTTTGAATACACCCGCTTCGATCAGCGTGCCGAACTTCTCCTTAACTTCCGCGGGAAGATCCTTTAAATCCGTAAAACGGTCTGCCGCGTTCTCCGCCGTACCCGGTTCAGGGCTTACGGCAGGCGCCTCCTCCTCCACTGCACTCGGTTCCGGGCTTACAGCAGGGGCCTCCTCCTCTGGCGTGTCCCCTTCCGCCGCTACGGGCGAAGCAAATACGGATAACAAAAGCATGATAGCCAGAAGCCAGTTGATACTTTTCATCGATTTCTACATCCTTTCAGGCAAAATATCGTCAGATAAGCGCTTACAAAAACCTTTTTAAAAGAATCCCCCCTCAGGTACTGCAGGCATCTTGAATTCCGCGCTGCTGCAGAATCTCGCATTGGAATGAATATAGGATAAATTGTATATGTCCCGTTCCGCGGCATTATAGGCTGACTCCATCGTTATTATAGGCTTTTTCACTCTCCCGCCGCTGCTTGCATTCTCTCATTTTGCCGGCTGGCGCGAGGAACGGATACATGATGGGATACGCCTATAATTTGCACAAATAACCCATTGCCGGCATTCACCATTGTAGATATGTTTAATAGACTTCCACTGCCGTCCTTCGCTTTTTCAGGATATCGAGCAGCTGGTTGAACATGAATTCATGTCAGGGGGTGACCGTGATGAAGCTTTATTTTTGTAAGCGCTGACATATCCCGTCTATCAATCTATGACTCCGCTGGCGGTTGCCCGATGAAGAATCTTCCCGATGCATACAAACATTTTGGAGGTCTGAACGGATCATGAAAAAAATTATCAGTATCGCGCTCTTGACGGTAATGACGATAATGGGGGCGGCGGCTTGTACCGAAGAAAAGGGCGCGGAAGTAAACAAAGCAAACATCGTAAACGAGGTTTCTCAAGAAACGGCGGAAACATCCGCTAATGAGCTGACTATCTTTACGGCATGGCCTGCATTCTATGTCAACGAGGACATATACGAGAAACAGGTCGGCCAATATATCAAAGCCAAATTCCCCGATGTTACGTTCAAGCATATTGCCTGGAACGATGGTACGCGGTATGAGGATTTGATCGCCAAGGGCACGATACCCGACATTGTATTCGACGAGGTCGGCCGCAATACGTACAGGCAAATCCGCAGATTCAAGATGGAATACGATATGACCGATCTGGTCAAAAAATACAACTTCGACACCGGCACATTGAACCCGGCGGATTTTCAGCATTCCGTCAATACATCGGACGGCAAATTGTACTCGCTTCCGTTCAATTCGAACGACTGGGTGCTCGTATATAACAAGGATATTTTCGACCAGTTTGGCCTGGACTACCCCAAGGACGGCATGACTTGGGATGAAGCCTATGAAATGACCAAAAAGCTTACCCGTCAGGTCGGTGATATCACCTATAAAGGCTTTCAGATGAACCCCGCCCACTATATGAGATTCAATCAGCTCTCGGAGCCCGCGCTTAATCCCAATGAAGACAAATCTTCCATGGTCTCGGACAATTGGCTGAAGATTTTAAGCAATATCAGGGCGTTCTACGAAATTCCCGGCAATCAGCTGGTGAAAACGAATGAATTCGTCACGGGGAAAATTGCGATGATTGTGGATTCACTGGAGAACGTCAATAAATTGCTCGACGAGAACAAGGATTTGAACTTTGACATCTCATCGGTTCCCGTATTTCCCGATGCGCCGAAGTCCAAATTCCAGCCCGATACGAACGGCATGTTTATTACGAATCAGTCCGCCGACAAGGATCTGGCGTTCCAGGTCATCCAATACCTGCTGTCGCCGGAGTATCAAACCGAATTGTCCAGGCAGGGTGTCATCTCGCCGCTTGCCGATCCGGCTGTTCAGGAGGCATACGGAAAGGACGTGCCCGGTTGGGAAGGCAAGCATCTTCAATCGATTTTCTATTTGAGCGGTGCTATGCCGCCTGCCCGCAAGCCGAACCTGACCTATATCTATGCCAATACGGATATGGTTTGGAAGCTCATTTCAACGGAATCCAAGGACAATCAGACTGCGCTGAGGATGGCTGACGAGGCCATGAACAAGGCTATCGAGGAGACGATAGTAATCCATAAGGAAGGCGGGATCAGCCCGCATGAGTAATGAGTAAACAGGTTGGCATTCTCCGATAGGGAGCGTGCGAATAACGGGGTTAGCCGGCATCATCCGGTTAACCTCGTTTTGTTTCTGCATAAATTTCATACGGCGGCAAATAATACCAATGACGTCCAGACGATCACAATGATCGGGGGAACAATTAAACCATGATTTCACAAAAGCAGCTGGTGTCTCTGCTGGTATTAATCATTTGCTTCAACAACTTCGGTGTTTTCAAAATGATGACAATGATCCATGGACAGCGGGATGCCTGGATTGGCGTACTCCTGTCGTCAATACCCGCCTTGATTTGGGCTTTCGTACTGGCCTGGATAAGCCATCGCATGTCCTCAGTCACGGTTCAAGGCTGGCTGAAACAACGTGCGGGCACATTCATAGGCATGTTGATTACGGCGGTTTTGGCGGTCATCCTGATGTTGAATCTGTATGTCAACATGACTGATCTTGTACATTGGGTCAACATATGGTTTTTGCCCAATACGCCGAACTTCTTTGTTGTATTCATTATTAGTGTTTCGGTCTTGCTGGGCAGTTTGCTTGGGCTGCGTACCTTGGCAATTGCTGCGGGCGTCCTGCTCCCGATCGTTATCATCCTCTTTGTGGTTCTGCTCTTCGGAATATTCAAATTCCTTCACTTTTATGAATTGGTTCCACTCCTGGAGCGGGGATGGACACCGGTAGGAGGGTCCCTGTTATCCTCACTGGCCGGCATGTCGGATTGGTTTATCCTTATCGTCCTTGCCCCCTTCGTCGACACCAAATCCAAAATCAATTTTAAAACCATTTATGCGCTCCTTCTAGTTCATGTCATCACCCTTGTCGTGCCAATCGTGATTTCTCTTGGCGCATTCGGGACTATTGAGTCGATTCAGCAGCGTACCCCTGTTTTCGAGCAATGGAGACTGGCAAATTTGGGAATGAATTTCTCGCATATCGACTCCTTATCCATCATTTATTTTTTTTCAGTCTGTCTCATCAGACAATCTCTGTTGTTGTTTGCCGTTTGTTCGCTAATGCCGAGAAGGACAATGACCCCTTCTGTTGGCGTCATGGCAGTCCTATGGTTGGCCATCTCGTGCGTGTGCTTGATGTCCACCAATGATTTGAAATTTATTCAGCTTACCGTTCGTTGGCATGATCTTGCGATGGGCTTGGGATTGGGCGCTGCCGCAATGGTATTCTTTATTTTAAGTTTCCGGAGATTGAAGGTGAAACCAGGTGCCGAATAAACATCAAATCACGGAAGAAGCAGCCCGTTCTTTTTTTGCGCACTGCCAGGACGTTACTGTAAAAAAAGCTGCAATCACAGACCATCCCGCAGAGAATGGTCCGTTTATCATGTACTGCGACGGGTTGATCGACGATAAACAGATCAATGAGGTGGTTCTGCCGCTGCTGCACACATTGTCTGAAAATCGGGAAGAAAAAAACCCGGTATGGATGAATGCGGAGATACTGGATGACACAATCTCCTTCACCCGGATAGCGGAAGATATCTTTGCAGGCCATTTTGTGATCGTATTCCCTGACTCCGATCCTTTTGCTCTATCCGTTGATATCGCTATGCGCCCGGAAAGATCAACCGAGGAATCGAATACGGAATCTTCGGTCAAGGGCCCCCGGGACGGATTTACGGAGCAGCTCGGCACAAATGTCGCTTTGATCCGCAAACGGCTGCGCTCCCCCAAGCTGGCCTATAAACGCTATGTCATCGGTACGAGAAGCAAAACGGAAGTAGGACTTTTGTATTTTCATGATTTGGTATCACCTGAGATCATTGCAGAGGCGCAGCGAAGGCTGCTTTCGATACATACCGAAGGCCTGATTGGCTGCAATCAACTGGAAGAAGCGCTGTCAGAGTCCCCCTATCATTTACTGCCGCTGGTCGATTATATCGGCAGACCTGACTTTGCGGCTGAGAGTTTGCTAAACGGAAGGTTCGTCGTATTGATGGATGGGTCGCCGATGGCCATTATAGCCCCAATCAATATAGCAACCTTGTTAAAGTCGCCAGAGGATGAAACCGTATCATTCTATTTCGCCGCATTCCAGCGCATTATCCGCTACAGCGGACTGGTAGTTTCGTTATTTTTGCCAAGCTTGTTTATTGCATTAACGGACTATAACATCGAACAAATCCCACTCTCCTTTCTGGCCACCATAGCCATTTCCCGGATCGGAATCCCGTTTTCCACGCCGTTCGAAGCTTTTCTGATGGTTGGCATGTTTCAACTGTTCAGAGAAGCCGGTGTTCGGCTGCCAAAGGCGGTAGGCGGTACTGTGACGGTGGTGGGCGGTCTTATCGTAGGGGATGCGGCGGTTCGCTCAGGATTAACTTCTCCGACCATGATCGTCGTGATTGCGACAACCACGATCGCTTCGTATACGTTGGTTAACCAAACATTGGCCGGTTTCATTGCCATTCTCCGGATACTGCTGATGATTCTTTCATCGCTATTTGGAATGGTGGGATTTTATCTGGGGTTTTATTTAATTATCATTTATGCATCCTGGTGCAAATCATACGGTATGCCGATTCTTTCCCCTGTCTCTCCTTTCAAATCCCGGGATATCCTCGCAGGGCTCCTTAAAAAACCATGGAGCAGGAAGAGGAAGCCGCAGGATGTGCAAACCTATGTACCTGAAGGAGGCGGCGAGACTTGAAGTGGAAATGTAAAATGGCTGTCTGCATCC
Source organism: Paenibacillus sp. JT31N11 (assembly GCF_056269285.1). NCBI lineage: Bacteria > Bacillati > Bacillota > Bacilli > Caryophanales > Paenibacillaceae > Paenibacillus > Paenibacillus sp. JT31N11. The sequence goes on along the minus strand of NZ_JBWDNQ010000001.1, from coordinate 1,453,084 downwards.
TCGTACTGGTGTTATCGACAGGCTGCTGGGATTCGAAAATCATTCAAAATTACATGTATATCTCGGCGCTCGGAATTGATTACAAGGGTAAGGAATATACCGTTTACTTTCAGTTCATGGATCTTGCCGGGATTTCAAAATCGGAAAGCGGCAGTTCAAGCCAACCCAAAAACACGACATGGACTGGAAAAGCAGCGGGTCCGACCCTCAACATGGCTTTTTATAATATGATTAAACTATCACAGCAGCCTATTCTCTGGAGCCACATCAAAATGATGGTTTTCACGCCCGCTGCCTTGGAAATTGGAATAATGCCTCTGTCTAAGGGAGTAACCGGCCAAAGAGATTTACGTTATACTTCCCAGCTTTACGGTACACAAGGCAATCTGGAGGAATTGTTTTCTATTCCCACAAATTCCAATACAACCCTGATCAATTCTTTGCTCATGAGACCTGGACTGGTTTTGAAGCAGTATTCCTATTTCAAGCCTGTGAACCTGCAGGACTTCTTGTTGAATGCGAATAAAAATTACGCCACCTTTGCCATACCGGTTGTTGCTATCAAGGAAGGAGCCTGGTCCAAATCGGAGTCCGGCAAGGATCAATCTACCCCCGTAATTGACGGCGTCATGATGCTGCGCGGAGAAAAATATAGAGGTTCTTTTGACGGTGCGACGGTATCCGGCATGCGCTGGTTGAACAAAAAAGCAATCATTGACCCCCTGCTTCTAAAGAAGGGCGACCGAAATGTTGCCATCCTGCAGATAGAAAGGCCGAAAGTGAAAATACAATTTGCCAACCTGGATAAGAAACCTGCCTTCAGTCTGCATCTAAGGTTTTCAGCGACAGTAGTCGAGATGTTAAGCAGTGAGAATGAAGCAGAATTAAAACGGCTCGCTGAGCAGCAAATCAAAGCAGATATTCTGGACACATTCAAGGCGACAATCGTAAAAGACGTGGATTTGTTTAACGTGGAAGAAATTTTTCATAGAAAACATCAAAAGCAATGGAAGGAATGGTTTCAGAACAACCATTTCAGATGGAACAAGGATTCCCTGACATCCATAAACGTGACAATCAAATTAAAGCATGCCGGCACGAATTATTTGGGAGAATAAGTACCTGCAACGCAATAAACAAAAACAGGACATAGCGGCGCCAATGCCCTGCATCGTCCTGTTTTTTGTTTGTTCAAGCCGTTCAATATACTGAAACGATCCAGTTCTGCTGGTCACGCAGCGGATTCATGGTCCATAGGCTGTCTACTGCTTCCGGTCAGGCAGCTGGATGACGTAGCTGTCGGACATATTCAGCAGCTTGAGCGCCCGATCAAATTGATCCCGGGTAGCTTTGGAGGCGGGATCTTTGAGCCCGGGAACTGGATAATTGGATCCATCCTCGAACCCTTCGCCCGGCAGGAAGATCGACTGGTCGTTGATCAGCGAGCCGGAGGGCAGGTAATAGCGCTGAGGCAGCAGATTGGAAGTCTGGTTCAGCAGATCCTGTCCAAAATGAATATGATCCGCAAGCGGCGCGCCGGTCAGATTGGCTACCGTCGGCAGAATATCCGATTGCGCCCCTGTCTGATTGAATACCTCCGGCTTTGTGACGCCAGGAGAGGCGATAATAAGCGGAATGTTCATCATATCGGCATAGCTGTACTCATGGCCGTAAATTTCCTGCATCAGATCCTTGTCGTCATGATGGAGCGAGTACATGGGAAGGCCCATATGATCGCCGTACACGACGAGAACGCTGTTGTCCCAGACGCCGCGTTTTTTCAGATCGTCAATGAACAGCCCCACCGCGTAGTCAGCATAATTCTGCGCGCGGATATAATCGCCGACGAGGGTGCCCTCATACCGTTCGGGCAGCGTCATTTTGTATTTCCGTTCCGGAATGGTAAAAGGATGATGCGCCGTCATCGAGATGACCTGCGAGTAAAACGGCTTGCCGCTGTCGTTCATCCGCTCCAGCTCCTCGGCCGTCTTCGAGTACAGCACCTCGTCCGATGAGCCGAAGAAAATGGTATCGTCAGTCCCGAAAAAGCTCTGGTCGTAATAATGCTCGAAGCCAAGCGCCTTGTACAGGTTGTTGCGGTTCCAGAATTCGATGACATCCGTATGGAAGGTCGCCGTCTGGTAGCCCTGCGAGGTCATAAGCTTCGGCAGGCTCGGCAGCTCCTTGTTCGCGTACATCATCGTAGCCGGCCCCTGCGGCGGGATGTAGAAGGAAGTGTTCACGACGAACTCGGCGTCTGACGTGTTGCCCTCCCCCACCTGCTGGAAGAAATGCGGAAAGTAAAAGTTGTCATGGGCCAGCTTGTTCAGATTCGGCGTTATTTCCTGCCCGTCGATCTTGAGATCGATTAGGAAGTTCTGGAACGATTCCAACTGCAGAATAATAAGATTTTTACCTTTAGCGGCGTTCCAGTACTGCGGGACAGCAGGCTCCTGCACATTCTTGAGCTTGTCGATGGCGTCCTGCGTAATCTCCTGCGGATCGATGATTTCTTCATTGTTATTGGCGAACAGCGAGTACACCTCATAATTCAGAATACCCATGTCCTCGGCTTTGACGATTTCGTTCATGCTGGCGCGGTTTGGGTAGATGCTGAAAAAGCAGAGAACCAGAGACACCACGAACAGAACCGTAGCCGCCTTCCGGTTCACGCCACGCGTCGCAATCCGCTTCCATATTTGCGCTGTCTTTTTGCGGAACAAGACGAAGCCAAGAACGATAATATCCAGAAAGATAAGCAGATAATAAGGATCAAGAAGCGAGAAAGAGCTGTTCTTCACCGCCGTGACTTGATTAACCTGTTCCAGGGCATGATAGGTAACGATGACGCCATAATATTTGTAATACATAATAACCGCGAAAATAATCGCTGTCACGAACAGGTTGGCCGTCATATACAGCCCGAGCTTGCGCTTGACGGCAAACATCTCGATCACGCAGAACAAGAGCCAGAAGAAGGGCAGCTCGGTCACCAGCATCTTCCACGAAAGCCCCCCGTCGAAAATCGAAAAATAGGCAATCGCGCTTTTTAACAGCAGAATAATCGTAAAAAAAATGAACGGTCTTACGCGCAGAAGGCGCGCAGGGTTGAAAAAAGACACAGAATACTACCTTCCTTTCAGTCGCCCTATGATGGCAGCATAAAAAATAAATAGGACCTGAGCAGTCTATTAATAGAATCCATTATGATCCTTCTGATAGTGGATGTCAAAGTGAACAAACTCCACATTTGTCTGCATCTGCATAATATCCGCCTGCCGGCAAATAATATCAATATGCGAAAGAACCGATCCATAGAGGGGACCAGAAAAGCATGAATCATAAAGATTTTGTGAGCCCTTCTCAAATGGCATTGCTGCTGCTTGCCTTTACCCTTGGCTCCTCCATCGTATTTATTCCAAATCCGGTCATCCATGCTGCCAGCAATAGTGCCTGGATCTCTGTCATCATCTCCGGAACAGCTGGCATTCCCGGACTTCTCAGCGTCCTTTATCTGTACCGGATCTATCCGGACAAATCCTCCATCCAATATCTGGGGGACATCTTCGGCAAATGGATCGGTACGGTCTTTGCCGTGCTGATGCTCCTTGCAATCGTACGAATGACCGCCAATATTGTCATAGGAGTAGGTGCTTTCTTTACTACCACCATGATGCTGGGAACTCCTTTGTATGAGTTTCATGTCCTCATTCTTCTTGTTGCCGCGCTCACGGCGCTGGCCGGAATCGAAGTGACTGCCCGGTTATTCAATCTGTTCCTCCTGTTAATGCTGGCTACAATCATCCTCATTTTGCTTTTTGGCATGGGGAACTACCATCCGGCTAATTTGCTTCCTCAGTTCACGGGCGGCATATCGCCTATTTTGCATGGCGCGATCATCAATTTCGGTTTTCCCTATTCAGAGATTTTCACATTTTCCATACTGCTTTATTTTGTGCGTCCTGCCAGGAATGAACCGCTTGGCAGACTTCTGTTTTCCGTATACGCCCTTAACATGTTGATCTTTATCCTGGTCGTCTTATGCGCCACTATGACGTTTGGAAGCGGGGCAGGCCATCGTAATTTCACCTTGTACGTGATGGCACGCGTGACTCATATTTCCGGATTTGTCGAAAGGAGCGACGCGATTGCCGGTATTACGCTGATTGCAGGATCCTATATCAAAGCAACAATCGCTTTAATTTCGCTCAGCTCGGGGATCGCTCATCTTCTGAAGCTGAAGGACAGCAGGTCCGTCATCCTTCCCCTAGTACTGCTGTTGCTATTTATGTCACTGACCACGTACTCGACTCAAATGGAATCCAGTATAACCTGGTATCTCATCGTGCCTGCTATCAATATGTGCGCTACAATCCCCATTATTCTGGCGGCGGTTACCACCATGATCAAGCGCGGCTTCAGGAAGGAGGGCAAATTGAATACCGCTGAGGAGTGACGTACTGGTGATGAAGACTGCGCCGGATCCGGGGGCTGGATTCAGAAGCTGGCGCTGTCCTAAGGGGCTTCGGGTTTCGGGGGGCTGGCCGACGGGAAAACGGATCTGACCGTATCCAGCTGCAAAGCAAAACAGGACAAAGCTGCGGCAATCGACCTGCTCTGTCCTGTTTCTGGTCATATCTAATTCACAATAATTTCATAGTCATGCCCTGTTCCATATGAAAGACCGGTTTGATCCTCATTCATGTGGCTTTATCAGCCTCGAGTTGGGCTTTGTGGATGGGACTTACCTCTTCAGGATCCTGGTTTGCCTTCAAAAACGACTTCGCTCAGCGGCTTGCGGCCATTAGGCACTTCCCTGAGCCGGACCGCTTCCGGCAATTCGTTTTTGTCGCCCTGATAGCCAATGGCTATCACGGCATGCAGCTCGTAGTTGTCCGGAATCTGTAATGCTTCCCGCGCCGCCTGACGGTCGAAACCGCCTATCGCATGAGTGGACAATCCCTTCAGGGTCGCCTGCAGCGCCAAATATCCCCAGGCGGTTCCGCTGTCGAAGGCATGAGCTCCATTGGGATCGCCGTTTTCACGCAGCTTATCGGAGGCAATGACAACAAGCACAGGCGCACTGGACGCCCAGGTTCTGTTGAAATCGGTAAGGAAGCCATGGAACACGCGCAGCTGCTCCTCCGTCTTCGCCACAATGAAGCGCCATGGCTGGTCATTGTAGGAGGACGGCGCCCAGTGGGCCGCTTCGAGCAGGGTGTTCAGATCCTCTTCGGACACTTGCCGACCGGAAAAAGCACGAGGAGACCAGCGGTTCAAAAACAAAGGGGCAAGCTCATGTTCCGATTTCCGGTTTGCTTGGACCTCCTCGGTAAGTGAGTCGACGATTTGATAGTTGCTCATTGCTTAAACACACCTTTCCAATGGGAATTTGTCTAATTACATTTGTATTTTATCATATATGAGAGCGGGAGAAGGCTTAAAGTTGGTACGAATAATAATCTTGCGCATGTACCGCCTTGAATCCCACAGATTCATACAATCCCAGAGCATGGTTGTTTTTCGTTTCAACCTCCAGGTGTACCGAATGACCGGTTGAACGTTGATCCTGTATGACCCGGCGCAGCACTGCTCTGCCTATTCCCCTGCCCCTCTGATCAGGCAAAATGGAAAATCCATAGATCCACGCCTGCCCATCTTTCCGGCTCACACGAATTTTCCCTACTGTCTTATCGTTCATCTCAATCATATACATATCGGTGTCTTCGTCGTCCTCAACCCTGCTTTCCATAGCTTGGGCATCTGCTTCGTCAATTCCGAACCCTGTGACCGATAAATGCACACGCATGTCAAAATCCTCGGCTGCCGCATGCCTGAGAGCAACCCCCTCAGCGGCATCCAGCGGCCTTTCCTGCCACTCCATTTGATGTTCGGAAAATGCATAAACAGCGCCTTGTTTCTTTAAAAAGGCTTTTGCCGTATCCGACCCTGCAGGAGCATTCAACAATATTTTTTTGTATCCGTTATGCCTGGCTGTTTCCATTCCCTGCCGGAACAATTGCTGGAAATATCCCTTCCGTCGCTCACCAGGCATTACCATACCGCATACTTCAACTGTGGAACCAAAAGGGTACAAGCCTAGAAACGCCGCAAGTTTGCCATTCTCATAATGAATAAAGTCAAGCTGATCCCCTTCCCGATTTCTCAGCATTCCCCAATTAAGTTTAAGCTGCAACTGATCATGCGTTTCACATTCGTGCTGCAGTTGTTCAATATCTTGCAATTGCTTTGTCGTTAACATTATATTCTCCTTGTTTATGGATTTTAAATAAGGACTGGTTCATTTACTCATTCCGCTGGCCTTCCAGCTAAATTAATACAAGTTACTTGAATAAGCAAGAGGAACGAATGAAAACATGATTTAATATTCGATTTTTCCAGGATACAGAAGTAATGAAAAACTCATATGCTGCCGGGCAAGCCTGGAAGTCAGATATACTCAAAAAAGCATTAACCCAATTTATATAGGCTAGTGTCGCTGGGCATTCGCTGAGCATAAGATATCCCATTAGAAAATTCGATTACTGGAGGAAATGATATGTCTTTTAATTCATTTGATCATCCTGCGAACTTTTGGTGGAACCGCAGCATCCTTGGCGGCATTCTCGGCGGCGGATTCCCGGGCGGCATTCTCGGTGGCGGGTTCCCGGGAGGCTTCCCCGGCGGCGGATTCCCGGGGCATGGATTCCCCGGCGGCGGCTTTCCCGGTGGCGGATTCCCGGGGCATGGATTCCCCGGTGGTGGCTTCCCCGGTGGTGGCTTCCCTGGCGGCGGATTTCCCGGCGGTGGCTTCCCCGGCGGCGGATTTCCCGGCGGCGGGTTTCCCGGCGGCGGATTCCCCGGCGGTGGCTTTCCCGGCGGTGGATTCCCCGGTGGTGGCTTCCCCGGCGGCGGCTTTCCCGGCGGCGGGTTCCCGGGCGGTGGCTTTCCCGGCGGTGGATTCCCGGGCGGTGGCTTTCCCGGCGGTGGATTCCCCGGCGGCGGGTTCCCGGGCGGTGGCTTCCCCGGCGGCGGGTTCCCGGGCGGTGGCTTTCCCGGCGGTGGATTCCCCGGTGGTGGTCCCGGCGGCGGCGGCCCCGGCAGGTATCTCCCCAGCGGTGAGGAATTAGATAAACAGGTTGAAGTACCTGTTATTAGGGAGCAACAACCCGGCCCTCGTTCAGCCGCGCCTATCCTATAATAAAAAACACCTGTTTCGAATGGTTGTGATGGCTCGTCGCTCTCACATTAACCATGGAACAGGTGTTTTCCTTACTTATGCCGAAGAAAAATTGATTTTAATTAATATACATAATATTTAATATAATTAATTTTTAATCCAATTAATTATACCCTCTAGAAATGGAAGTCCTCACTTTCGTCTGATATGACTCATCTCGAAGCCGCTTCCAGGTATTGATGGCATCCGTCTCAAACTATACCTTAACTTCTGTTCAGGAACTTCAAATTCAATTTTGTTAACCAGGAAATCCAGGCTCGCCTTCATGATTTCGACTGTTACGCCTTCGCCCGGGCAGCGATGCCCCTTGTCAGGATCGCCTCCGCCCTGGGGGATAAATTCATACCAGCCGCCTTTCCATTCCTTAAATCTCTCCGGCCGGAATTCTTCCGGGTTACTCCAGATTCTGGCGTCATGATTAATACCGTAGATATCAAGAATGCCAAGGGTCCCCTTCTTGAATTCATAATGCTTCCATATAAAGTCCTCACGCACCCTTGCCCCCAGTATAGGGACAAACGGGTAATAGCGACGGACTTCCTGCGTGAACATTTCGAGATCGTCCCCGCTGCCGGCGCGCAGTTTTTCTTTCCATTCCGGATGCTTATACAGCGCTAAAGCTGAAAATGTGATAAAGGTTGCTATCGCTACAATCGGCCGCAATACGTTTATGAGTTCTACTGCAGCTATTTGGGTGTCCAGCTGACTTCCATCAAGCGCCTTGTAGAAAGACATCGAATAGAGTGCTGAATCCTCCTCAGCCTTCAGCTTGCCTTCCCGGACATCTTCAATCAACGATCTGATCCAATCCTCAGTCCGGTTTCTTGCCAGCCTTCCTCGCAAGTGACGCAGGCCGACCGCTCCAAAAGCATCAACCATCGCACTGAAGTCGTTTGCCCTTTCTTTGACTTCTGATTCCTGCAGCGGAACACCTGCCCAAATGCAAGCTGTCCGGCATAGAATTTCCTTCGCTTCTTCAAAAAGCACCACTTTATCGGCGCTTTCCCACTTGCTGGAGGCAGTCTGCCACTGCTCCATGGCAAGCTCGGCAAGCCTTTTCTGATGCGGCGGGGTCAAGAGTGATAAAAAAAGCAGCCTCCGGTGGATGTGCGCTTCGCCATCCATTGTCTGGACGCCATTCGCGCCAAACAACGATTCCTGCAGACGCTTGGGCAAGGCGCCTTTGCGCACAAACCGTTCCGGATCGTAAAACACTTTCACCGCTTCTTCTCCGCTCATGCAAATGACCTTCTGTCCGAGCAAATGCGTTACAAATATATCGGACTTATATTTCTCCATCCGATTTGGAATGAACAAATACCCTTCCCGCATCAGCGCAAGCGTGTGATCAAGACCATGCTCGTGCGGAACCTGCTCTTTCGTTAACATAATCGGTTCATCTCCTGAATTTCAAGTAAGCGGCTCCAACGCTGCTGCACTCCATTGTTTTCCTTGATATTTTGTTATACCCCACCGCGCCCGGAAATTATTCATGATCGGTGCATCCGACCGGTCTAAAGAAAGCTAAGAAAAAGCGGCTTCTGCGTCCCTTGTTGGCATCGTTAGCATCTTCCTCGAAAATATCAAAAAGGGATAAGGTATCTCTAATCGGACATTTTAAGAAGAACCGGCTTCGCCGTCCTTTGGCGGCAAAGTTAGTTTCTTCCCTCAAACCTTATAGAAATTTATAGGCGTGAAACTTATAAATTCTATAAGGTCAAAAAAAACGATACCATAACTGGCATCGTCCTTGAACGTATTCCCTTTGGCCTGGTGAACGATTCGGGCTGTCGTCAAATGCGCTGAACCGCAAGCGTGCTCTCCATGAAGGCTATCTGAAGCTCGGGGAATGCCTCGTGCAGCATCTCCACAACGGTCAGCATGCCAGCCTCCTCGCTCTTCTGATGACCCGTAATGATCAGCGCTTTTGCAAGTCCCATATCGGCAGCGTCCCTTACATATTCATTCGTCTCCCATTCATTCGTCTCGCCAACGATCAGCAGATCGATATCCCGGCTTCCAAGAAATTCGATATGCTGGCGGCCTCCGGACGCTCCGGGCATCAGCCCAAACCGTCTCACCGGCAAATCGGGATCTCCAGCTATCAGCATGCTTTCTATGCCAAGCCTGCTTTTCATATGCGAGGCGATGCTGCGGACTGTGTGCCGCTCGCTCGAAGGAGGCGTAAGCAGGTTTATTTCTGCCGGATCCGAGTATGCTTCCCACTCCAGCTTCTTCAGCATTCCGGTGAGAATGCCGTCCGGTTTGTAGGAATGGACATAATCATGCAGCCGGAAGATTGCGACGCCAGATTCCTCGATAAGCGCATGTTTTCTCTCATAAACCGCATTCCCGTTAAGCCAGGCACCCTCATCCGTATGATTGTAATAAGTCGGTTCATGAGTAATGATCAGATCGGCGCCTGATTCAACGGCCTGCTTGATGATCGCATAAGTGGCCATGAACACAACAGCCACTTTCCGGACCTCGGAATCCATGCGCCCGCTCTTCAGCGTATCGACAGTCGGATCGAGACGTCCGACTGGGCCCGTGAGCCGCTCCAGCACCATCTGTACAGTAATAGTCATAATGGATTCCTCCTTGGAATGCTTGCTTATTTAATTAGTTTACGTTTATTGGCCCATGATAAGCAAGGGCAGGTCAGTTTAGCCTACACGAAACGGCTGAAGCCGTCCTTAGGCTGCTTAGGCCAGTTCCCTCCCACAGAAATATAAGCAAAGTATGGAGGAATTTTATACCTGCTTATATTACAAAAAAGCCGCCCTTAGGGCGACCTTTCAGATGACAATATATTCAGAACAGATGCCCCCCTCCCCCGTTCTGGAGACGGTTCCCTATCCGCATCATGCCAAACCAGCCGCTTCTTTGAATTCATCGCCAGTGAAGGCAAGGAGGGAAAGAATGAACAACGCCGACAGAAGCACGAATACGGCCATGCAAATAAAAGAAGAGATTTTTTGCGCTCGCGGGGTAATCGTGATGCCCCAACTGATCAGAAAAGCCCATAGACCATTGCTGAAATGGAATACCGCCGACAATACGCCGATAACGTAAATGACAAAGAACGAGGGATTCGTGGTGATTTGATGCATCGTCGAACCAAGTTCCTCGTGCGTGATATTGCCCATGTAAACTTGAAAACGGATATTATAAAAATGCCAGCACACGAAAATAAACGTAATTACACCGGTAATACGCTGCACCGTGAAAGCCCAATTTCGTCCGTACGAATATTGCCCTGAATTCAGATTGGACTGATAGGCCATGTACAATCCATAAATGCCGTGAAACAAAATCGGAAGATAGATCACAATAAACTCAAGCACTGGCAAAAGCGGCAGGCTGTTGATGAAATGCACTGCGCCCGCGAATCCTTCAGGCCCGCGCTCAAACGCTTGATAATTGGCCAATGTGTGTACAAGAATGAAGCCCCCGAGCGGAATGACCCCAAGCAGCGAGTGCAGCTTGCGCCAATAGTACGAGTTTCCTTTCATTTTCCTATTTCTCCTTTATAGAGGCTGCTTCCCTTTTCGCTTGATTCAAAAGGGATCTGAAAAGAAGGGATGACAATTTCATTGCCCTTTATTTCTGCAGGCTTGCCGCGTCCCAGATATATTTTTTTATACGCCAGCCCAGCTTGCCTGTTATAACAAAGTCGATTCCCCATTTTTGTGCCCAGGTCAATCCTTTCCCAGGACCCAAACCAATGCAGAACGCATCCATATAACTGGTATGCACAGGTGCGGAAAGTCCTTCAAGATCAGCCGCCAAAATCTTGCCGAGCCTTGCCGCTTGGGCGATCGCTTCCTTGCAGGTCATCCCGTCTGCCCGCCCGGTGTGCGGATCTACAGCTTTGGCACAGTCGCCGATGCTGTATACCCCTTGCATGCCTTGAACCCGATAGCTTGAATCAATCATCACATACCCTTCCCCAGTGACCGGCAGGCCAATTTTACTCAGCATTGGGTTGGGCTGCAGCCCCAATGTCCATACGCATAAACCTACAGACTGCGTCTCACCGCTGGCCAGTGTTAGTTTCCCCCCAGTTTCCCGGAGCACCCGGCTCCCATGGACGACCTTTACTCCACTATCCAGGAGCAAACGCTCCAATTTCAATCCAACCTTGGCAGGGCCCTCCGGAAAAAGCCTTTTATTCGTATTGTATAAGTTGATTTTCACCTTATAAAGATCAAGTCCGAGCTGCTCGGCATCTTTACGAACATAATAAGCCATCTCAGAGGCCGTCTCCATACCGCTTATACCTGCTCCCGCGATGGCAACGGTCATCAATCGATCACGCTCTCCCGGATTGGCTTCCGTCGCAGCCAGTTTCAAATTTGCACGCCAAACGTCCCGGATTTTCAGCGCGCTGTCCATTGTCGCAAGCGGCAGCCCCCCTTGCTCGGGGTCGGGCTGCCGGACGATGCTGCCGGCAGCTACGACGAGCATGTCATAGTTCATTGCATGCTCTGTTCCGGCTGCATTGCGCAGCAGCAGCTTTTTCTCTCCCGCTTCGATCTTCACAACTGCAGCCTGTACAATTTCTACCCCTTCGGGAAACATTTTTGCAAAAGGGATCTTGATGTCTTCATTCGTCACAGCTGGCCTGAACAGCAGTACCTTGCGCAGATGATAGGGATTCTTGTCGATCAGGACGAGCCGTAGCTGATGTTTTCCTGATTCATCCCTGAATGCTTTGCGAATCTCCTTCACCGCATGAATGCCCGCATGTCCGCCGCCAACGACGACGCATGTCAATTCTTTCATCCTAATCACTCCTTAAATGCGTTTGCAGATAAAACGATACAGGAGTAATTTTTGTGACATCCATGACGATAGATTTTAAATAAAATAATAACGCGAAATATTTGGTATATAATGGGAGTTTATATGTACAGGAGAATAAAAAGTGAGGGAGTATGCTGAGCGTTCGATGCTGAGGAGGCAGGGATACGGCTAAAAAGATTGGCGCCCTGCAATTTAGAGCTGCAGAACACCAATCATTTGAATCTCGTCTACTTGCTGAAAACCCGTTTCATAAAAGCCAGGCTTGCTGCAAACTCTGTGTCGGGATCATTGACCTTGCATTCCGCCGAGATCATGCCGCTGTAACCGGCAGCATGCAGGGAAGCTTCAAATTCGGCGTAAGGATATTGACCCGTCCCCGGAGAGAGACGCCCCGTATCGGCCAGATGGATATGGGCGAGCCAATCCTTGTTATCGATGAGCGTACCGAGCGGCTCATTCTCCTCATCCATATGATAAAAATCAGCCAACACCCGAATGGAGGGATGATTCACCTGTTTGGCGAACATGACCGCTTCGGATACGCTGCCCACAATGTTGGACTCCTTCGAATTCAGCGGTTCAATAGCAAGCGTGACGCCGGTTCCGGCAAATTCTGCGGCAATCCATTCCAGCAATTGCACAAACTGCTCCTCCGCTTGCTGGCGCTCCCAGCCGTCGGGGATATTGCGGGAGCGTCCGCTGCCGAGTACGGCGATTTCCGCGCCGACTCTGTTCATGGCAGATGCGGCTTTATGGATATAACGCTGAATGCGGTTTACGTCCACTTCCGGACCTACGACTTTAATATCGCCTGGAAAAAAAACATTGAATGCCCGGACCGGAATCGGACTGTCCGCATAGACGGGAATCTTCTCGGCCGCTGCAGCCTCATTTTCCAAATCAAGCGATACAAGCGCGCATTCGATATAATCGAAGCCCAGCCGCTTAAGTCTCTCCCCTTCCTCAATACCACTGCACCAACCAAATGTGTACATATTTTCCCTCCTATTATGAAAGCGTTTCAGTATAAGCTTACTGCGAAATGTCCAGGTTAACAAGTAAATCTCCAACCGTTAACTGCAGATTTTCGCAGCTCGGTTGTCAGTAATACTGCAACCGGTAGCTGCAGGTTTTCGCAGCTCGGTTGTCAGTAATACTGCAACCGGTAGCTGCAGGTTTTCGCAGCTCGGTTGTCAGTATCTCCAACCGGTAACCGCATGGCAAAAAATACTTTGCAAAAACTAATAATAAATGTTAATATACTAATATCATTAGTTTCAGAAAAGGAAGTGTTGATTCATGCGGATCCTTAAGTATAGTACGGTTTATCAATTAACATTTTTACCCCGTGCATTTCCTGTTAATTGTTATTTGGTGGAGGAAGAAACGGAGCTGACTTTAGTCGATGCCGGAATGCCTTTCAGCATCAAAGGCATTCTGGAAGCAGCGGCAGGGATCGGCAAGCCTCTCACCCGGATTGTCCTTACGCATGGGCACGGAGATCATGTCGGCGCTCTCGATGGCTTGAAACAAGCCTTGCCCGAAGCCAAGGTGTATATATCTGCACGCGATGCCCAGTTATTGGCCGGGAATAAATCCTTGCTGCCCGGAGAACCACAATCGCCGATTCGCGGAAGTGTTCCCAAATCCATCCGGACGAAACCCGATGTCCTGCTCGAAGAAGGCGACCGCATTGGGTCGCTTCAAGCCATTGCGACACCCGGGCATACCCCCGGACATATGGCCTTCATTGATGTGAGGAATAATGCGCTCATTGCCGGCGATTCCATGCAGACCCGTGGCGGCGTCGCTGTCTCCGGCAAAGTAAAATGGCGATTCCCCTTCCCGGCCATGGCAACCTGGAACAAGCAGGCTGCCCTGGACAGCGCAAGAAAAATGCGGGCATTAACTCCATCTCTTCTGGCTGTAGGCCATGGCAATGTCATTGTGAATCCTGCTTCAGAGCTGGATCAGGCGATACAACAAGCCGAGAAAGCATGGAGGTGATAGGATGGCTGCCCGCCCTGGCATCAATAAAATGGTTGTGCTGCAAGCTGCAATAGAGCTTGCAGATGAAATGAGTCTCGAACAAATTACATTGGCGCTTATCGCCCAAAAATTAAAAATAAAGACCCCCTCGCTTTATAATCACGTGGAGGGCATGCCCGGCCTTCGCCGGGATCTGGCGCACTGGAGTCTCGGCCAAATGAAGGAATATCTTGCGGACGCGGCTATTGGCGTATCCGGCGAGGATGCATTGATGGCGATGGGACTTGCTTATCTGGCTTTTGCCCGCAAGCATCCCGGCCTGTATGAGGCCTCCTTTTGGGGACCTGAGCGCAATGATGCTCATGCAGTACAACTGGGAGAGGAGATCATCCATTTAATCCTCCGTGTTATGGAGGTGTATGAGCTGTCCGAGGATGAAGCGCTTCATGCGGTTCGGGGACTGCGAAGCATTTTTCACGGATTTGTTTCCCTGGAGATCAATAAAGGCTTCGGTCTCGCCCTGGACCGTGATCAAAGCTTTCGCTATATCCTCCGAACCTTCCTTAGCGGATTAAAGCGTCAGAAGCCATAAATCGTCATGCCTCCATCGACGTAAAGCGTCTGTCCTGTCATGTAGGCCGCTGCGTCGGAAACAAGAAAGACGGCGGGGCCAACCAAATCCGGCAGCTCGCCGATCCGCTTCATCGGCGTACGGGACAGCACGTCCTGCAAGAAGACTTCATCGGACAGAATTTTTTCTGTGAGCGGCGTTTTAAAGTACCAGGGACCGATGGCATTGATGCGAATGCCATATTTCCCCCACTCCAGCGCGAGGATTTTGGTCATTTGGATCAGGGCAGCCTTCGTTGAGCCGTAGACGACCCCCGTGCGCAGCGCAACATGGCCGGCGACGGATGAAATATTGACGATCGATCCGCCTCCGGCCGCCTTCATATGCTCCCCAACCATCTGCGAGAGAAAAAACGCCGATTTTAAATTGGTTTGCATGATCGTATCCCATTCATCCTCGGTTACTTCCAGCGCGGGGGTGCGGATATTCATACCGGCATTATTGATCAGAATATCGATTTTTCCTGCCCAGGCTTCCGCTTCCCTAACGGCTTCCCTCAGATTCGGCTGGTCCTTCAAATCAACCGGCAGCGTCAATGCCCGACGTCCAAGCGATTCAATGATTTTCGCCGTACGCTTCAAATCCTCCGGCGTACGCGCCATCAGCGCCACATCCGCTCCAGCCTCTGCCAGCCCGACGGCCAGGGCTCTTCCGATGCCGCGGCCTGCTCCCGTAACGATTGCTTTTTTTCCCTCTAATTGAAAAGACGGCAAATACATATGATTTCCTCCTATTCTCTCTCCAACAGGCGTTCCTTGATTAATGCGGATGCATACTCAATATCATCGATGGTCGTATAGCGGCCAATCGAGAATCGTACCGTACCGGCCGCGATATCCCGAGACACATTCATAGCTTTTAGAACAGGAGACATATTCTCATCTCCCGTATGGCAGGCTGAACCCGTAGTAGCGGCAATTTCCGGTACCCGATCTAACACCTCTTGACCTGTTTTCCCGATAAAACTGACATTCAACGTATTGGGCAGCCGTTCCTCCGGATGTCCATTCAGAACGATTTGATCATGAAATGCATCTGATAATTTCCTCCAGAGCAGGTCATTCAATTCCTTGATTCGAATCTGATCGTAAAGTGCCGCAGCAAGCTCTGCCGCTTTGCCCAAGCCGACAATATAAGGAACATTCTCGGTACCTGCCCGTCTGCCGGATTCGTGATTCGCGCCGTGGATATGAGGTGTGAGTTCAGTGCCTTCTTTTACGAATAACGCACCGATTCCTTTTGGCGCATACATCTTATGACCTGCAATTGTGATGAGATCAGCCTGAAGTGCATCCGCTTTGACAGCAATCTTCCCTGCAGATTGTGCAGCATCCGAATGGAGCAGAATGCCCCTGCTGCGAGTGATTTTGGCAATCTCATGGAGAGGTTGAATGGTTCCCGTTTCATTATTCGCATGCATCACGGAAACAAGAATCGTGTCTGCTGCTATGGCGGCAGCGATATCGTCCTGATGGACGCGCCCGTATTGATCCACGTCTACATAGGTAACGCGTGCCCCGATGGATTCCAGGAAGGCGCACGGACTCAGCACCGAAGGATGTTCGATTTTCGTTGTGACAATATGATTCCCGCGGTGGCGGTTGGCAAAATAAGCCCCTTTGATAGCAAAATTATTCGATTCGCTGCCGCCGCTCGTAAAAACGATCTCCTGCGGCTTGCATCCGAGCAGGCCCGCTACCCGGCTTCTGGCAAGATCGACGGCATCTTTGATTGTATGCGTTGCCCAATGAGAAGAAGAAGGGTTCCCGTAATGGTTCTGTAAATACGGGAGCATTTCATCCAGCACTTCCTGATCGATTGGCGTGCTTGCGTTATAGTCGAAATAATAGCGGTTCTGTCCGGTCCCGTTTTGCACGACTGCCGTCATTCCTATCCCCCTCCTCAATTCGAAAAGCCCAGCCCGATTACCCCGTTCTTCAGGATTCGGGCTAGGCTCTGTCCAGGCTGCCCACTACCTTCTTACTTTTCATACAATTGCAATTGAACACTCATTGCTTCGCTTATAATCCCTTCAATTTGGGTCATAGCGTCATCTACCGATGCAGCCTTCACGTAAGAAGTGACTTCTTCCTCATGAGTGCTCGAGGAATGGGAATACATAGGATCATAGTAATGAACAAGAAGCAGTTCCACTGCCGCTGCATACTGCTCATTCATCAGGCAGGATTCAATCTCCGCTGCGATGGGTGTATGGATTCTCGATTTTATTTGCTTGAAGGCCCTCATACATGCCTCAGCATTCTCCCAAGGCATATAGTCTTCGATAATTTGCCGTACACGTGCTTCAAGCGGGAGCTCGATTTGAATGTGGTGCCCGCTTGCACGCCTGTCCATAATGAGATCCGGGAGGGTAATTTTCCCGATTCGTCTGCTCTCCGCTTCGAACAGCATATAAGCAGGCTCGCAGTATGTGCGCAAATCATCCATAAGTAGCGCATCAAATGTTTTTTGATTATGGGCTTTTAATCCGATTTCCCCGAATATGGAGCCTCTGTGGCCGGCTAAACCCTCAAGATCGAGAACCGGATAGCCTTTCTCCTTTAATTTTCGCAGAATCGCGGTTTTTCCGCTGCCTGTATTCCCATGAATAACAAAAGCCTGCTGATCCAGCTGCAGCGTATTTAATTGCTCAACGACCCACTGCCGATAGGCGCGATAACCGCCTGTCAACCGATAGGCATGTATACCCATCAGAGACAGCAGCGTCGCCGTGGTTTTACTGCGCATCCCGCCCCGCCAGCAGAATACCGATTTATTCTGGGGAATTTCAGCAAATTGCTTAATGAAAGCAGGCAGTTTGGCAGAGACGATTTCCAGACCTCTTTCCTTTGCTGCCTGTACGCTGACCTGCTTATAAAGCGTACCGATTTCTGCGCGTTCCTGGTCGTCGAACAAAGGAATGTTCAGGCTGCCGGGAATCGTCGCGTCGGCATATTCCGAGGGAGATCTCACATCAATCATGACGAGCTCCTTCCGGTCCCGATACGCCGACCATTCCTCAATCGTGATGTCTTGAAACATGTTTTTAAGACCCCTTCATGCTGTTCGATTTGTACTTAATAGCATTAAATAACGACAATGCGGCCAGCGCCTTCGGCCCCTGCCTCTCCGATAATGCTCGCTTCGACCCCCGCTGCCATGAGCTCTTGCAGCATTTCCTCTGATTGTTCAGCCGCCACAGCGATCAGGAGGCCCCCCGATGTTACAGCATCGCAAAGGATCCAACGGTCGATTTGATCCATCGCTTCGGGAAATGCAACATCATTTTCGATATAGGCAAAATTATTTTTTGTGCCGCCCGGAACAAATCCGGCTTCAGCCAGCTCTCTGACCCGGGGAAGCAGAGGAACCGCTTCTTTTACGATGGTAATCCCTACTTCGCTGCCTTTTGCCATTTCCAGAGCGTGTCCGATCAGACCAAAACCCGTTACATCCGTACACGCACTTACGTCATATTTGCTCATGATCTCGGCTGAGGATTTATTCAGTGTGGCCATAACGCGGGTAACCCGCTCAACTTCTTCGGCACTCAACTGATCTTTCTTAATTGAAGTCGTCATGATGCCCACGCCAATCGGTTTGGTCAGAATCAGCTTGTTCCCAGGCTTTGCGCCTGTGTTCGTTTTGATCTGATCAGGATGGATAAGTCCGGTTACAGCAAGTCCGAATTTAGGCTCTTTATCATCAATTGAATGTCCGCCAACAAGCGTAGCGCCGGCTTCTTTCACTTTATCTGCAGCTCCGCGGAGGATCTCCGCCAGAATCTGTTTATCGAGCGTAGCAATCGGAAATGCAACGATATTTAACACCGTTAACGGTCTCCCGCCCATGGCATAGATGTCGCTTATTGCATTTGCCGCGGCAATTTGACCGAAGGAATAAGGGTCATCCACGATAGGAGTAAAAAAATCCACCGTTTGAACCAATGCCAATTCATCGCTTATTCGAAATACACCGGCGTCGTCGCTGGTCTCGATCCCAACAAGCAGATCAGGGTTGCGCTCTGCCAGGGGGAGGCTCCCGATGACTTGCTTCAAGTCAGCCGGTCCTATTTTGCAGCCGCACCCGCCCTTACTCGATAAGGAGGTTAATTTTACGGTATGATTGATATTCATTATATTCTTCCCTTCTCTGACATCTATTTGTGATGATCTGTATCATAAATGGTACCTGATTGCGCAAGAAAAACGCAAATGCAGATATCCTGCCCTCTCCTTATTATATGATATAATCCAGTGTAGTCATATGAACCTTATAGAATACTGGAGGATAACATGTCAACAATCAGGAATTCGAGTTTACGCACACCCGTCCACACCCGAAAAACATGGATGATGATTAGTTTATTTATCGTGATTACCATCGCCGGATTAACCTATGTAAAATGGGCGCCGTATTATCATAAGGCGATGTCAGCGGCAGATACACATTCGATCGGCTCATCCATTCTGAATGGCTTTCATGCGGATGACACTGTTTCGATATGGCAATCTGCCGCAACATACGCGATGACTTATTTTAAAGCGGTCTGGAAGGCGGCCCTGCTGGGAATGATCGTCGGATCGATGATCCAGGTGCTGCTGCCGGCGAATTGGCTGCTTAAGCTGCTGGGCCGGGCTTCTTTTAAAAGCACCTTGATTGGCGGGGCCTCGTCTCTACCCGGTATGATGTGCTCATGCTGCGCGGCTCCTATTGCATCAGGGATGCGCAAACAGCAAGTGTCCGTCGGAGCAAGTCTGGCTTTCTGGATGGGTAATCCCCTGCTTAACCCGGCTACACTCATTTTTATGACTTTCGTTTTATCCTGGAAATTTACTATTCTCCGTTTGGTTTTCGGTATTGTTATCACCTTCGGCATCAGCTATCTGGCAAACCGCTTCGCCAAACCTGATAACAAGACCGATGAATTGATTTCAAATCATCTGCCTTCAGTGGAAGCCGACAACCGCCCGCTTTGGTCGCGCTGGATTACTAGCTTCGGACGGATGCTCATTCAAGTTATTCCAGCCTATCTTATTTCGGTCTTTATCCTTGGCATTTTACAAAGCTTTATGTTTCCCGAGTGGTTGAATGCAGGCTTCGCAGCGATAATCTTCTTTGCTATCGCCGGGACGTTTTTTGTTATCCCCACTGCTGCCGAAATTCCAATCATCCAATCCTTTCTTTCTTTTGGAATAAGCTCAGGCGCCTCAGCGGCGCTGCTGATTACCCTGCCGGCAATCAGTTTGCCTTCATTGCTGCTCGTCTCCAGAGCTTTTCCGCAAAAAGTGCTCGTATTCGTAACGTCCTCGGTCATTGTTTTAGGGATCATTTGCGGGTGTGTCGGAGCTTTGTGGCTATAGCCGAGGCAGGTCAAGCTGTCGTATCTACGTTATCATAGTCCCCTGTCATACAAGGTGCAGTCCACTGATAGATTCAATATCCGCCCCTGCCGGAACAGAGGAGGACCGCCGCCTTATCAGCGGCGGTCCTCTTCTGCACACCGGCAAGCCAAGCATGCAGCTTCAGCTTAAACTAAGCAATCAACATTGCCCCGTTCACCATACGCTCACCGCTCCATCTGTTCTCGGTTCCGTACCTCCCACCAAAATACCCTCCGGCGTTCTCCAAATAATCTGTCCACGGCCGAATCCCAGGCTTGGAGCATATTGAATCCGATGACCCATCCGTCCCAAAGCACCCGCCATATGTTCGGGAAACGAATGCTCCAGATCCACCATATTGCCTTCCTTCCACTGCCATCTCGGAGCATCCAGGGCAGCCTGCGGATTCAGGTGAAAATCGATGGTGTTCATCACGACCTGCACATGCCCCTGCGGCTGCATGAATGCTCCCATGACCCCAAACGGCCCAACAGGCTGATTGCCTTTTGTCAGGAAACCGGGGATGATCGTATGATAGGTTTTTTTCCCGGGTGCCAGGCTGTTGTCATGCGCCGGGTTCAGCGAAAAAGTATGACCGCGATTCTGCAAGGCGATTCCCGTTCCCGGAATGACAATGCCTGAGCCGAATCCCATGTAATTGCTTTGGATAAAAGAAACCATGTTCCCTTCCCCGTCTGCGGTGGACAAATAAACCGTCCCGCCTTTGGGTGGGCTGCCCGGCTCCGGAAGCAAGGCTTGTCCGCCGATCAGCTTCCTTCTCTCATCCGCATAAGCGTCCGATAACAAAGCCTCGATCGGCATTTTCATTTTGGCGGGATCGGTTATATATTTCAGCCCGTCGGCAAAGGCAAGCTTGATGGCCTCGATCTGCTTGTGATACGTGTCCGGAGAATCCCTGGATGTGAATTCGAAGCCTTTTAATAAATTAAGAGCCATGAGTGCAACGATTCCCTGACCATTAGGCGGTATTTCCCATACATCGTATCCCCGGTAGTTTACTTTGACCGGTCGTACCCATTCAGCCTTGTAGCCCGCCAAATCTTCTTTCGTCAGATAACCGCCGTACTTCTTAAAGAAGGCATCGATCTTCTCGGCCAATTCGCCGCGGTAAAATGCTTCGGCCTTCGTTTCGGCAATCAACTGCAGGGTAGCCGCATGATCTTCCGATTTCCAGACTTCACCGATCCTTGGGGCTCTGCCCTCCGGCGCGAATGTCTGAAACCAGTTTGCATATTCTTCTCCCTTTACATTTCTACTGTAATTATTGAACCCATTGCTCCACCCTATCCCCAGAGTCGGGGTAACGGGGAAACCGTTTCGGGCATAATCAATGGCAGGCTGCATCACTTCGCTGAATGGAAGCCTTCCGAACCGCCCGGATAATTCCGCCCACGCGGCAGGCGCCCCGGGTACGGTTACCGGCACCACCCCATATGCAGGCATTTCCGAATACCCTGCCTTGAGCAGGGCTTGGATAGATATGCTGTCCGGGGCAGGTCCGCTCGCATTTAATCCGTGCAATTCGCCATTCGTCCAGACCAGAGCAAATGCGTCAGAACCGATTCCATTCGATGTAGGCTCAACCACCGTCAAGCAAACCGCGGTCGCTACAGCCGCATCGATGGCATTTCCCCCTTTTTTTAGAATGGCAAGCCCCGCCTCTGCCGCAAACGGCTGCGATGTAGCCACCATGCCATTCTTCGCAAACATGGCATTTCTTCGGGAAGGATACGGATAATAAGCTGAATCAAAATCCATCATTATGACATCTCCTTCTTTTTAGCCTTCATCGTGATCCACCGGAAAGGGCATTCGCTAGTTCTGCGGCCTGCTGCATATCCTCATGCTGACTGGACCAATGCCATGAACCGTAACGGCCGATGCTGTATATTCCGTGATCTTGAAGGTAACAGCGGATCGTCTCGATCACGCTGCTTTCGGCATAGCAATAATTATGTTCCAGGAAAAGCATGTTTTGCGCGACAATATCATCTTCATGCTCTACAAAACCTATTCGCTGTAAATCTTCCAGGATTTGAGGAATGAGCTGCTGTGCTTCCTCACGATTAGTGAAGAAGAGAGGCGAACACTCCACATACATGGAACTGTACCCTTCCGGGGCCAGCAGAGGCTGAATATTGCTATAGAAGCCGACTCTGTAAAAATGATAGCTCATATCCGGTACATAAACCCAGGAAATGTCCCCGTGATGCCGATTTCGCTTCACGCCTAAATTCAGGATCATGCCCTTGCTGGATCTCAGTTGTCCCGATAGCGCTGCGACAGACGGATCAATATCAGGAATGATCCTTATCAAAGAGGGGAGCGGGATCGTCGATATAATCGTTTCCCACTTCTCCAATCGGCCATTGACCCGCATGGTTTTTTTATTGATATCGATTTCCTCCACCACTGCTTCAAAATCAATGTTTACATTGCGTGCCAAAAAAAGTGGAATTCCCTTGGCGCCAACCGTTCCGGCAGGATACAGAAAGTCGCCATTATACCCATTCGGCTGATGATCCAGTCTGACATTCCTTATCCGTTCAAACTTTCCTGTTCGAATTTGCGACAGGTCGTCGAGGCCAAACATCTTTCGGTTGTAATTTTGGAAGAAGGCTCGGAATAGAGTCGGTCCGTAGGATTTCAATAATAAGTCATGATAATGACTGAAGCTCACATCCACATCCTGACCCGCTTCCACTAACTCCTTCTCCACTGCTTCAACAAAATCCTTGTTGGTATGAGCGCGAAAGCTTTGCTGAATAGGAAAATCCAACAGCTGCCCATCCAGCCACACATAGGCATGCCGCGTATGCCCTGCAAGTTCCATTCCCTTCAGGAGCTTCAGCGCCTCGGGAGCATTCTTATGATGAAACCAGTGTCCGCCGCAATCAAAGCGGAACGTTCCCGGACTTGCTTCGATCTGATAAGAGTGCGCTTTCCCGCCCAGATCAGAGGCGCCTTCCAGAATTTTAACCTGATCCTTACCGTATGCATTTGCAAATGCCAGCCCCGTTACTCCCGCCCCTATAACATACAGCTTGATTCACCTCCAACTGACAAAATTACGACGATAATGTCCTGCGGGATTTATGCCGGATTTGTTGCAAGTATAAAGCCGAGACAGCCTCTACCATCGCATCTGCACAAAACGCGGGATAAACCCGCTGTCTTCCTGCATCGCCCATCTGTTTGCTTTTCGAAGGATCCGCCAACAGTTCGCTCACATAGCCAGCCAGTCCCCTGTAATTCCTCGGCTCGGTCAGATAACCGTTGATGCCGTGTTCGACAGCTTCCGGGGCTCCGTCTACATTGGTTGCAACAATCGGGACGCTGCATGCCATTGCTTGAGCAAAAACCTGGGGCAAGCCTTCCCATAACGAGGATAGAACCATTACATCCATCATGGAAATCAACTCCGGTATATCCTGACGCCAGCCGGTTAATATCACTTTTCCGGTTAAATTATTTTGCTCGATGAAGCGTTCGATTTCCCCACGCAGCGGTCCGTCTCCGATTAATAGAAACTTGGTGCCCGGAAATAGCTTCTCCACAATAATGGCCATACGTAGAAAATCCAGCGGGTTTTTCTGTGGTTTGAAATTTCCGACCTGTCCGACTACGAACTCGCCTGCGCCGATGCCCAGTCGTTGCTTACTCAGAGGAGAGACCGCCGCATTCCTGAAGAGTGAAATGTCGATTCCGCTGTGAATGGTCATATATTTATCGCGATGGGCAATTTTATACGACAAGCCTTTTTCAATATTATAGGAGGATACGGCAATCAGTTTGTCCGTGAATACTGAGGCGAGCCTCTCCAGTTGGACATACAGCTGTCGAATGAGCGGAGCCTGATCATCATGAAAGCCGAAGCCGTGTATTGTATGAATGACGACTGGGGTATTTGCCAGTTTGGCTGCAAGTCTTCCAACGATACCCGCCTTTGAGCTGTGGGTATGAATAATATCGATATTATAGTTGTCCAACATACGGGAAAGTTTCCTTATAACCAGAGCGTCATAGAGAGGGTTGATTTCATGCTTCAATTCCGGGATCTCTATAAAAATAACGCCGTTTATCGACCGGGCGTATTCGTTCAGCATCCCTGTACAGGAGGAAGCCAAATATACATTGAACACGGATTTATCCAGCTTCTCCACGGTATGGATCGCCGTCTTCTGAGCCCCGCCCAATTCCAGCTTGGTAATTAAATGCAGAACATTATATTTTCTCATGTTCTCCTCCATACTTCGACTCTTTTGGCTATGGATCGGATCCTTATTTATCGTAATTATTCGCTTCCCGCAGGAGATTCCCTTTTTTTCTCTTTTTTATTTCATATATTCCTTATTGCAAGCTAATCTTGAAATGGGGATCAGGCATTCTTCCAATTTAAGATGGCTTAAAAGAAAAAAACGGCTGCCTTTTGCAGGCAGCCAGGTTCGTGAAGAGCGTCATTTTTTAACGGAATCAATAAATTTCTCCAGAAATGCAACATCCGTAATGCTGGTATTGCAGTGATGATTGTTCAGGCACAAATAATTGCCGAACGCCTTGTAATAATCCGGAGATGATTTCGCCGGTCTTGTTTTGACTGAATAAAAGGCAAGTTCTTCATAATTGTTGCATAAGAAGCAGTAACTCTTCTTATTGGTGGGCGTGAATCTGCCTTCGATACCAATGAATTGTCCATCTGCATGATAAACAATGAACAATTTATCCGTCGAAATGTCCGTCCAGCTCAGATAGGTCAAATACCGGAAATCAATCTGTGACAAATCAGGAAGCTTTAATTTTTTGTTCTTGGGAAACAGCTTCTGAATCTGCTTGTTCGTAATTTGCGGAAATTCTACTATATACGGTTCCAATGAACCCAGAAAATTCTGAAAATCCTCCGCTGTTGCTAGTGTCGGGAATTTCTCCAGCAGCTGTCTCTGGCTGTCGGTCAGGTCGGGAAACAGCTCGAATATTTTGGCTTCTGTACTGTCCCGTACCGATTTCAGCACTTTCAGATCAGAAACGGTTCGCAGAGCCTGCTTCAGCAGTCCGGCTTGCTTCTTGATCACGTTATATTGATGGTTTCTAATAAATGGTACACACATTGATGCTCAGCTCCTTATTTTATAGGGATTGAAAATAAGGTAGCAAAGCCCATTATTAGAAACGATATATGCTGGTTTGGGCGATGTTGTTATTCGTTATCGCGCCTCACGCAAAGTATCGCCCTGTAACAGGCTTTGCATGAGTGGAGCCAATCCGGCAATCTCTAATTGCCATCCATACCAACCCCCATCTCCTGAAGTTGATACCAGTATAAAGGAAAATCCGATTCAGCACAATTCATGGCGGTCGCGCTGATCCGTTGGCGATTCCCCTCTCCTATAAGGAGCGCAGAAGGTCCAATACTTCGCGAGGCTCCATCCGCGACCGGTAATCCGGGTTTACGCTCGCCATGCGGATTATGCCCTGTTGGTCGATCAAGTAGGTTGCGGGAACGGGAAGCTCCCAGGAATCGTCTCCGTTAAAGGCATCCGGAGAAAACCCGAGTGACCGATAAATGCCGCGCAGCTCCTCCGCAAGCTTGAATTTAAGCTGGTAATTCTCTGCCACCTGATTGCGCAGATCACTCAATATGTGAAAGCTTAATTCGTTCTTCTCCTGCATGCTTAACGAATGATCCGGAGTTTGCGGACTGACCGCAAGCAGCCGGGCGCCGGCTTCACGAATGCTGTCCATGATTCGCTGGTATGCCCTAAGCTCCAGATTGCAGAACGGGCACCATTCTCCGCGGTAAAAGGTAAGAATAACAGGACCCTTCGCGATTTCATCAGATAAGGTGACGCCGATGCCTGTCTGATTGCCCAAGGTGAAGTCAGGGGCCGCCGCCCCCACCGCCATGCCCTTAGCGATGCCCGATTCCCGGAGCTCCCGGACCGATTGCTCGAAAGCCTCCACGACCTCCTTCGGAAGAACCTCGATGCCATGTCTGGCCATGGCTTCCAGCTCATTTTGCAATTTCTGCTCCTGTTGGTTCGTCATTGTTCATCTCTCCAATCCACTTAATATGCTTTCAAGCGTACCAGTCCTCCCAATCAAGCCTCTACCGCTGGACGGAGCCAGGTGCTGGTTAGCGGGATTATCCGCAGCCCATACGAAAAAAACCACTCCGAAGAGTGGTTGGAGACAAGCGGTTTATGAACGCCGGACGAATTCGCCGGGGTTGACGCCATATTTTTCCCGAAATGCTTCTGCAAAATAGCTGGGATTCGAATACCCCACCTCGCAAGACACCTCAATCACGCTGGTGCTGCCACTGCGGAGCAGCCGGTACGCTTTCTCCAGGCGTTGCTCCCGCAGGTAACCGAACACCGTGCTGCCGTACATTTCTTTGAAGCCGGTTTTTAATTTATAATCATTCAGGCCGATCAGCCGCGACAGCTCCATAAGCGAGGGAGGCTCCGCCATCCGCTCCAGAATGATCTCCCGGGCATGTTCAATCTTTGATCTGTCGGTCTTGGACAGTTTGGTTGAAGGCGGTTTGCCGTCCAGTAAGAAAGAGCCGAACGCCGAAGACATCAGCTCAAGCATTCTGCACTCCAGCTCAATATTGCGTACAGCCTGACCTCTGGCGGCTTGCAGCATATGCCTCAGGAGGATAATCGTCGCCGGATCTATGGTCTGCTGGAACATACGGTACGGCTTATCCCCGATGATCCGGTCAAATTCGAATGCCCGCGCACCGCCAGCCTCTTCCATAAAGTGATGAAAGGTTGAAACAGGGATCCCGATGCTTAACATTTGAAAAGCTTGATCCCCGCCAAAATGCATGCTGGCCTTTGCAGGATTGACAAACTGCAGAGTGTAGCTGCCGGGGGCTACCTCAAACTCCGCGCCGGAGACCCGTATTTCTCTGGCGCCCTGCAGGCAGTAGCTCAACTCCACCATTGCTGTTTCCGTATGAAGATCCACGGTATGATTGCGGTTCAGCCTGAACTCCGCGATAGCCACTCCCAGGTCGTTGCGCGGCACCAAGCGATGAACGGAGCCCTCTCCCATCTGCGGATGGAGCTTCATCCGCTCCGTCCGGTTATCCGTCTGCCTGTACAATTCAAATCCGTCGAAGAAATGATTGAAATTATGATGAAAGTCGGTACTGCCCATAGCTCCCCCACCCTCATGAAAATAATAATCAATTATACGCGTTTGCTGTCCGGAAGACCACACAGGTTAAAGGATTCCAGTCCATTAGGATGTTCATGGAATTTCCCGGTTCCAGTCGTCAGATCTGTATCCGTCCTGAAGCTTTTTCGGCGCACAGCTCCTCCATGCCTGTTCGAGAAGCTCTTGCAGCTCCGCCGGCTCGACAACCGGAAGGTTAACAAGAACGTATGGATAGCTGCGGTAATGATCCGTAATGTGAAAAACATCTGGATTTACCTGCATCAGAATATCCCTGGTTTCAAAGTCCGTTCTCAGAACCAGCGTTTCCCCGTCTTCAAGCAGCCGGGCAAGCAATTTTCCACGCACCCGGAATGCCGGAGTCCCGTAGGCTGAACCCCCCTCCACTCCAGGCAGTGCAAGAGCGGACGTGCGGACTGTCTTGAGATAAGCCGATTGATGAATAATGATCCCCTCCCAAAATAGAATTCATCAAGCCCTCCGGAACTATTTCTTTCCAATCAGGATGGTCAAGTCAATCGTGATCTCAGTCATATTCATTTCAGGAATTTGCTTCAATCGTTCCGCGGCAGTTCCCCATGACAGCGGGGTCATATGGAGCAGCGGCTCAATAAGAGTATGATCTAGGGGGAACCGATACCGGACCCGCTCCATGTCCATACGCGCAAAATGCTCCCTGAAACGCTCAATCGTGCTGTTGTTTGAATACGACTGTTTCTCCGGCTTATGGGACAGGAAGTCTCTCAATTCTTGAAGATATTCCCGTTCCGGGATTACCTTGATGACAAATCCGTCGTCCGACAGCATTCTCTTAAATTCGGCGTAATTGGATGGCGACAAGAGGTTCAGGATAAAATCGAATTGTTCATTGTCAAATGGACATTTCGCGATATCCGCCACGCACCAGACCAGATCCGGATATTCTCTCGAAGCGCTGGTGATTCCCTCTTTGGAAAGGTCCATGCCTACGCCCAATAGATCAACTGGGATGTTTCGTGCCAGCTTCCCCTGAATGCTGTGCAGATGAGAGCCTTCTCCGCATCCGGCGTCCAATACACGAACCTCTTTGTTTGCCGTATTGAGCACGGCTCCGATCCTGCTGCTTAT
The DNA here is from genome assembly GCF_056269285.1 of Paenibacillus sp. JT31N11. Lineage (NCBI taxonomy): Bacteria > Bacillati > Bacillota > Bacilli > Caryophanales > Paenibacillaceae > Paenibacillus > Paenibacillus sp. JT31N11. The sequence goes on along the minus strand of NZ_JBWDNQ010000001.1, from coordinate 1,424,721 downwards.
CCGTTCATTCAATGGCTCGAAAAAGCCGCTTCTGCAAATCGTCCTTCTGGATTCAAACAGGCGTTTATTGTATTTTGTTTTGTAGCCTTGGAGAGCCAAATTTATATATCCCTGCTTCGATAGATCAAAACAATGCTGTTTGGAGCATATCAAGCTCCTGGATTGAACCATTCTCATCGGATTGTAACAAATCGGGCATCTGAAAATGCCTTCACAGGCTGAAATAAGGCCTGCATTTATACTGTTTTTGGACACAAAAAAGCACCCCGTTCATTCGTAGTCGGTGAATGAAAAAAGGTACAGTCAAACAAACCCAAACCATTTTCCTTAAAAATGGCTGAGATTCACTGATCTGCACCTCACATTACCGATAACGAATGAATTGGATTATCATAAAGGTTAATCTCCTGTCAAGTTATGTGGGGACTTTCCCCGCCATTTATTATAACAGATTTATGCCGCCGCCCGGAATGCTTGTCCATCAAGCACTGCTTCTGCCGGAATCTCCCGGGGTACAAGCATTGACGGGAAAAATATTCAGTACTAGTATAAAAGAATTGAGAAAAAAATTATGAAACGAAGGAGTCCGTATCTTGTCAGAGAACCTTGAATATCCAGGACCGCTGCAAGGCGGTAACCGTCTTCATCTGCAAGCGGACTGCGAGAACTGCTTTGGCTTATGCTGCGCGGCGCTGCCCTTCGCAGCTTCCGTAGATTTTGCGATAGACAAAGACGCCGGGCAGCCCTGCCCGAATCTGCAAAGCGACTTCCGCTGCGGCGTCCACAAGAACCTGAGGCAGCTGGGCTTTCGCGGCTGTACGGTTTATGACTGCTTCGGCGCGGGGCAAAAGGTTTCCCAAGTCACCTACCGCGGACGTGACTGGCGGCAAGCACCGGAATCCGCGCAGCAAATGTTCGAAGTGCTGCCGATTATGCGGCATCTCCATGAGCTGCTCTGGTATCTGACCGAAGCGCTGACGCTGCAGCCGGCCCGCTCGATCCGCGGCGAACTCAGCTCCGCGCTCGGCGAGACCGAACGCCTCACGCTTCTTAGTCCCGACTCGCTTTTGGAGCTGAATGTGGCGGCACACCGGGCAGACGTGAATGCTCTGCTCCTGCAGACCAGCGAGCTGGTGCGCACAGAAGCCAGCCGCCAGCAGAAGAACCCGCCAAAACGCCAGAAGGCCTATGGACGGGGCGCCGACCTGATCGGGGCGAAGCTTAGAGGAGCCGATCTCAGAGCAGCCAACCTGCGCGGCGCCTACCTTATTGCCGCTGATCTACGAGAAGCTGACCTGAGGGCTGCCGACCTGATCGGCGCTGACTTCCGGGACGCTGACCTGAGGGGAGCCAACCTCACCGGGAGTATCTTTCTCACCCAGTCCCAGCTTAATGCGGCGAAGGGCGATGCCAATACCAAGCTGCCTCCGCTGCTCACATACCCCGCGCACTGGTAAGCTTGCAATGGATCAAGCGGCCGAAGGCAGCAGCAGTACCCCGGACAGTAACGGATTGGACATGTCCATCCCCGTCAACCATTGATCTAGAGATTCCCATCCCCGTCAAACAGCAGCCTGCATTGATCGACCGCAAATTCTACGAATTCCCGTGTTTGCAGCAGTGCTGCCCCCTCTTCCGCCTCAGGGGATTTCCGCCATACAAGAGCTTGCTCGACAAACGGTTTCCACTGCGGCCATTCCTCCTGAGCCCATAACGCCGCCTGTTTCTTGGAAGCGTGCTCTCCTGTCTGCAGCGTATAGCAGGAGCGGCACATGGTCAGGATTGCATAGGCTTGTGCCCCGCGGTGGGACTCCAGATCCTTGATCCTGCTCCGCCAAGCCATTGCGTTCATGTAGATGTTGGACAGAAATTCTTCCCTGGAAACCGGTCCGATGATGGTTTCTGCCGGAGGTCCGATGATGACACGCCCATATTCACGCACCAGGTACCAGTTTACAAGCCATGACGCTCCCGCCTCTTTGAGGTGAAAAGGCTCACCCGGACTGATGATGCCAATCATGCTGGAGCGGGTGCGGAAGGTTTGCAGCGCGGCTAAACTAAGGTAAGCGACCTCAATCCGGTCATCCCAGCGGCCGTGGCTGCGGGCAAAGTCCTGATGCATCCGGCTTACTTTGTCCGCTTCAGCGTTCTCGAGCCCTGTGGAAATAACGGCCAGCAAATCAATATCGCTAATCTCGGCATCAAAATCCCCGCTGACCAGAGAGCCGTACAAATACAAACCGACGAGTTTATTGCCTAAGACGCGCTGCATTTCAGACAGGAGTTGTCCGATCACTTGATTAACCTCTGAATACGGTGTTGGAGCATGCACAGCCAGCCCTCCTTCATTTCCTCTGCTTCCAAAATAACGAGATAAATTATCTTTACGATAAAGGGCAACTGTAAGCGCAGCAGCGACAATACTGCTATTTTCCGTAAGCCGCCGGATCCATGCTGAATGCAAGACCCTGCCAATTGAAATCCCCGCGATCTCTTCCGAGGCGGTTTGCGTGAGCAATATCCCGATAACGCCGAAGCGCGGCGCGGTCGTCCAACTGCCCGGTATCCTGACCCAGATGCTCGGACAGAAGCTGGCAGCGCAGCTCGCGCACCACCTGCGGATCATGGAATGAAGCATTCATCTCCGTATGGCCGAATAGTGAATTGGAGTGAAGATTGCAGGACCCGATTGTCGCCCATTCATCGTCGACCAGCATGATTTTGGCATGTACGTAGATGCTGCTGCGGCCGCCCCGCCCATCGGGTCCGGCAATCCCGGCAAGCGCGAAATTCTCGTATCGGCCCAGTGCAGCGATCTGCTCGAAGAAGCTTTTGCTGTCGGGACGCTGGCGGTATTTGCGCACATGTTCCTCCGGCTCGGCCGGAACAAGCAGAACGATATCTACGCCCCGCTTCAGAGCCTCTTCCAGCCTCGCGGCGATTTCCGGTACCGGGATAGCTTGATTCTCGATGTAAATCGTGCGGCGAGCGGCGTTAATGGCCTGAACGTACTGGTCGAAAATGGTCCGCTCGCCGCCGGCTATATCGTAGGGACTGCCTCCGGGGGTCGGGCAGCCATCGCTGTAGCGGCCTGCATACACGTGCCGCTGGATTTGCAGCAAACTGCCGCCCCGCGAAGCGGATACGCTCGTCGGGAAGGGCATCTTCTCGTCGCCGTTGTTGCCCCATACACCGTCTTCTTCCGCACGCTCGCTGGCCTCATTCCATCGCTGGACAAAATTGTGATGCACGTCGGTCGCGGATGGTCCCGCCACTTCGACATAGACGTCATGACGCTGACCCTCCCCTGCATGGCCGGGTTCAACGGACCTGAATGTGGGATTAATCCCGCCGACAAATGCCGTCTCGTCAGGTTGGCCGGCATCAATCAGCCAGCTTTTTTGATGCTGGCAGTAGTACCCGTGAGCACGATCCCAGCGGATGCGTAAACGCGAACCACGCGCACCAAGCCCTTCTCGTTCAGCTTGAGATCCCCAGAACGCTTGACCGTAACCGCTGCTCTCCGGATTAGGGCGCCAGAAAATGACGCGAACATCCAGCCCCCGTGCCACCGCACGATCCAGTACGTCGAACAGGCTGCCGCGACCATCCGGCATCTGGAAGTCCGGTGCCATAAAGGTGACCGTAAGCCATACACTATGCCGCGCGGCTTCAACCGCCTCGCAAATCCGCCGGAAGGCAGGTCCGCTGTCCACAAGCGGTCGGATCATATTGCCATTCCGTAAAGGATAAGAGCCTGTGGCGATGAAAGGGATTTGCATTTGGGAACCGGTAGCTGTGACATCGGATTGATTCATAACGGCCTCCTTCTAATGTGCCTGCTTGCCAATTAACCGGCAGCTTGGCCGAATCTGATATTCTGCGGTTTTTTACATAACCCGATTCTCTCCCTATCATCTTATCCTATGAAATTGCAATATTTCTACCCTTCTATATGAGGGATTCCGGGAGCACTCCGGAGCTATCCAAAGTCCTGCATATAGATATTATCTATAATTATATCTATAAAATTAGATTTCTTTTTACACAAACAACCAAAATATTTAACACCTCTCATATAATTCGGCGTTAATCTAGGAAATAGGAACTACATAAGCAGATGAAAGTGAGGCTGTTCGCTCTATGCAATCCCAATTGCAATATAACGTATTCAGATCGGTTGGCGCCAAGCTGTTCCTTTTTCTGTTCTCAGGCATAATCATAAGCGTTCTGTCTGTAGGACTCGTGGCTTATGATATTTCCAAAGGGATCATTGAATCCCAGGTATACTCCGCCGGACAACAGACCCTTGAACAAACCTCCGATAAACTGAATGTCGTCCTTGGCCAATTCGAGGCATTGGCACAGCAGCTGGCCATCGATCAGGTCGTTCAGCAGCAGATGGATGTCCTTCTTAAGGACCAGCAAAGCTCCTATGCCGTGTTCCAGGTCTTCACCTCGCTTATTGAACGCCTGCAAACCTATGCCATGAACAATACAGCCATTACGGACAGCTACCTGATACCCGTCAACGATACGATTACCGGCAATCTGGCAGCAACCTCCTCTCCGATCATCGGTACCTCCTCTATCCTGCTGGATCACATCAAGGAGCAGCCCTGGTACCAATCTGTCATTGAGGCAAAAGGAAATCCGGTGTGGATTCCCGTTACCCCAAGCGTACCCGAAAATATATCAAATTCCTCGCAAGCAGGACATACGATTGGCGTCGCTATTCTGCTGCAAAGCTCGGCGAGCAAGAAGGACACCTTCATCCTGCTGATCGAGCTCAGGCTCAGCGACATCATAAAGTGGTTTGAATCGGTTTCGATTGGCAGCGGCGGCAAAATGATGATTGTGGATGCGGACAATCATTATGTGTACTCTCCCGCTGACCAGTTAATTGGACAACCATCCGATATCGGAACCGGCAATAATCAAACAGGAGTAACGTTTCATACAGAAGATGGCCGGAAGCTGGTCACCTATTCCGGATTGATCAAGCTGAACAACTGGCGTTTAATCGGAACCGTTCCCTATAAGGAATTGATGAAAGGAGCCGATCAGATTGCCTGGTTAACCTGGGGGATTGCGGGACTGGCCGCTCTTCTTGCAGTCGGAATGAGCTGGCTGGCCGTCAGGCTTATCGCGGCGCCTCTCGCCAAGCTTCGGGATCTGATGATTGAAGGGAAGAAAGGCAACTTAAGCGTGAACTCCACGATTCGCTCCCGTGATGAAATCGGTCAGCTTGCCCAAAGCTTCAACGATATGATGTCCCAAATCGGCGGCCTCGTAGGAGAAATGAAAGTCTCCGCACAGGAAGTATTCGATTCCTCCGCTTCTCTTGTGGAGGTGGCGGACAGAACATCCCATTCCGCTAATGAAATTGCGGTACTGACGGGAGAGATAGCCGCCGGCTCAGTTAACCTCGCCTCCGAAGCGGAATCCGGCAGCAATCTGGCCCAAAATCTTCAGAAGCAGATGACGCTTCTTCTGGAATCCAAAACACAGATGGAAGCAGCCGCTTCGGATGTGTCGGCAAAAAGCGAGCAAGGCTCCTCCTTCATGATCGCCTTGATGGCAAATACAGATATTTCGGAGAATAAAATCCGCATTATGGCTGACAAAGTGACTCAACTGGAAAAAAGCACCCTCACTATTCGCAGCATTCTCACATTTCTGAATCAGATCACGAGTCAAACCACGATATTGGCCCTTAATGCGTCAATCGAGGCATCCCGTGCCGGAGCTTCAGGAAACGCGTTTCGGGTTGTAGCGGGCGAAGTGGGTAAGCTTGCGGAGAGCTCAAAGCGATTTATTGAGCAGGCGAACGAAACGACAGACGGGATCGAACAGGAAATACTTCAAACGGTCAGACTGTTCGCGGAAATCTACCCCCTGTTCACCGAGCAGGTCGATTCAGTGAAAGAGGCCGCCCGCAGATTTCTGGAGGTTCGAACGCTGATCGGGGAGCTGTCCCAGCAGCTCCACAAGGTAACCTCTTACATTGAATCCCTGGATCTGACCCAGTCTCAATTAACGGAAACTGTGGGTAATGTTAGCACGGTAGCCGAACAATCATCAGCAGCAACGGAGCAGGTCGCATCTGCCAGTACGGGTCAGAGCGTTGTGAGCGAAAGCTTGTCGTCACAGTCCGTCAAGCTGCAGCAGGTGTCGCAGCGGCTGGAGAAGGCGCTGTCCCAATTTTACTAGGATTCACGGGCTGCTTTATTCAGGGCAACCGCTTCAACGCAAATAAGGAGTCCTGTTGACCCCTTATTTGATCCTATTGTTCTAACCTATCTTAGACGGCAGGAATGGAAAATCGGTCAGGAAATGCGGATGACGATTTTACCGAAAGCTCCGCTGCTCAAATGCCTGTAAGCCTCAATCGCTTCCTCAAATGGATAAACGGTGTCAATCACCGGCTTGATTTTGTACTCATCGAATGCCAGATTCATCTTCTCCAGCGCTTGACGATGTCCGACCAGAATGCCCTGCACCTTGGCCTGCTTGGACAGCAGCGAGAACAGGTTGACCTCGGCCATCATGCTTTTCAGAAATCCGATAATATAGATATATCCCTGCGGAGTAAGAGCGTCGATCGAACGATTGATGCTGTCGCCGCCCACGACCTCGAGGATATGCTGAGCGCCTTTGCCATCCGTTAGCTTCAGCACTTCCTTTTCCCAATCCGGCGTCGTCACATAATTGATAATATCCGATGCGCCCAAAGCTTTTACCCGCTCACCCTTCGCATCGCTGCTGGTGGTGGCAATAACCCGCGCACCCAAAGCCGCGGCGATTTGCACGCCAAAAATCGATACGCCGCCAGTGCCTTGTATCAGCACGGTTTCGCCCGCCTGCAAATTGCCGTACTCCACCAAAGAAAACCAGGCGGTGAGCGCGGCAATCGGCAGCGTCGACGCTTCTTCGTCTGTCAGGTTGGAAGGCGTCAATACGGCGGCGTCCTCTTCCAAAATCATATATTCCGCGAGACCGCCATCATTCGGCCCACCAATCGCATAGGGGGCATCATTATCGTTCGGAGCCCCTTCGATCCATTTGGTGTACAGATGGGATATGACCCGGTCGCCAGCCTGAAACCGTGTCACCTCCGAGCCAACCTCCTCTATAACCCCGGCCGCATCGGACACGGGCACAAATTTCTTGCTCATCATATCCGGCAAATAAATACCGTCGATAATGGCTTTATCTCTGAAGTTGAGCGATACGGCTTTCACCCGCACCAGCAGCTGTTTTGGGCCCGGCTTAGGGGTGCCGATATCCACCAGCTTAAGATTTTCCAAACCGATGCCTTGCTTTTGCCATGCTTTCATTTTATAATTCCTCATTTCTTTTATAGAGTTAATATACTTATTATCGTACCATATTGCCAAGACGCAGCACAAAACAAATAAGCCCGCCATTTAGGCGGACTTGAATTGGATCTGAATCCATAGCGGGAGCTTACATGCAATCAATCGGACTTCTCTTTCTTCTCCACTTTCTTCTCCTCTTCGTCTTCCATTAATTCTTTTGTCCCTTTGCGGAACTCGGAGAAGGTGGAGCCGATCGCTCTGCCGAGCTGCGGCAGTTTTTTGGGTCCGAACAGCAGGATTCCGACTACGATAATCAGTAGAAATCCCGTAACGCCAATACCAAAAGGCATATCATGACCTCCATTTCATATCTCCGATTAAAAATTCACCATCAGCGCCGTTGCATACATCAGCAGAATGCCGAGTGCCAGCCCTCCGAAATTCAGCCAGCTGACAGACGGCATTTCGAAGCGCTTGGCATCCCGGACGATCATTTTGCCGATGACGTAGATGACCTGCGCAATGGCCCCTGCGCCTATGCCGAAGAACAGCGCAGCCAGCGTATCATTGAAGACGAACCCGCCGGTCCACGTCCCGAGAATGGCTGGCGCGCCGGCGATGCAGGCTAAACTCACAAACGTCTTCCAGGTTGGCCGGGCTTTCAGCAGCGGCGCTGCAATTCCTATTCCCTCGGTTATGTTGTGAAGCGTAAATCCGATGACAAGAAACGTTCCAAGCGCCGACTCGCCTGCTGCGAAGGAAGCGCCGATCGCCAGCCCTTCGCCAAAGTTATGAAGGCCGATCCCTCCGGCTATTTTATAGGCGACCTGTTTGCCCCCATCCTCCGCGCTGAGATTTGTTTTACGTTTGCCCGACTGATCGACTGCCACCAGGAACAAGAAGCTGAGCAGCGCTCCGAACCAGACAAGTCCGGTTCCTTGAAATACTCCCGGTGCCTCGACCCCAAGCTCCAGCCCCTCCTGAATCGTATCCACGATAAGGAAGAACAGCAACCCTACTGTAAAAGCCATAACTGCCTGGATTCCCTTTGTTGAGAACCGGCGCATGAACGGGAACCACAACAGACCAAGGCCGACAGGCACGACGCCGACGTAAAAGCCGATCAGCGCATATTGGGTAAAGCGGCCGGCATCCGGTTCAGGCGTTTTCATCGCTGCCGCCACCTGACCGGCAAAAATTAATCCGTTCGAGGTTATGAATCTGATTTCGTGAGAATCCCCTTCCACCCAGGGATAAGGGATATGGACGGTTGCCTGGTCAAACCGGTCCAGAACCGGACCCGGCGTGAATTCCGCATTCCAGAATGCGTCGTCGACGACAACCTGGGCAATGGTCAACTCCTTGGGACCCGAGTTGAGAACAGTCACCTGGAAGCCGTCATCGTCAAGCACGATCCGCTCGATATTAAGAACCTCGATGGGCGCTGCCTGCTGCTCTTCCACTCCTGTTCCGACTTTTAAAATAATTGTGAGAATGATCGCCAGCAAGATCAGCGGGGCAGCTCCCCACAGCCACAATATCTTCTTATTCATCGTCTTTGGAAGCATCGGTTATCCTCCTTTCTATTCGGCCTCGAAGAAACCCATCCAGCCAAGCTCTGTAAACTCGCTTTGATGAGCATGGAACATGTACCTGCCGGGAGCAGGGAAGACGATTTCTACGAGTCCGCGTTCTCCCTGGCACTGCATAACCGTATCCGTAAAATAAGGACGCGCCTCCGGATCCGCTCCGGTCGCATAATAATTAAAGTAACTGGCATGCAGATGAAAGGAGTTAATTAAATCAAATTCCGTCATGTTGCTGATGTAAATCCGAATAAGCTCCCCCGCTTTTACCTTAATGGGACGGGCCATATAAGCAAAAGCAAATCCGTTCACCGTATATACCTCGTTTTCTCCGTCGAGATCCAGATCAAACGCGTTCATCACCATGCTGAATTCCTTGGCCGGTTTCCTTGGCACCTTCGGATCAATAATGAAATTTCCGTATAACCCTTTGTGAATATGCCGCGTGAACGGCTGGACATGGCAATGATAGACCTGCATGCCGGCCGGTTTGGCTTCAAATTCATAAATGAACGTCTCTCCCAGCGCAACAGGCTCAAGCCCATCCATATTCGTCGGGTGAATCCCATGGAAATGGATCGAGTGCGGATGTGCGGAGGCGTTGCGAAAGGTAACGCGGACGATATCCCCTTCCGTACAGCGAAGCGTCGGCCCGGGTATCGTGCCGTTGTAGGCCCATCCCGGAAACTTGATGCCTTTGGCGATCTCCAGATCCCAATCTACCGCAATCATCTCGTAATCGCGTACCGTTCTGCCGTCCGCGCGTGTGCTTACTTTGCCATAATCAAACTGCGAAAGTGCTTTGACAGCACTTTCAAGACCGTCAGACGACCCGGTCCCGGGATCGTAGCCGTGAGACATGCTGTTATGCTTCTGCTCCTGGAGTTTATTATGGTTGTCATGCTTGGCGGCGGCGTCCACTGAATTCGAGAATACGGCAGCCTTGTTCAGGAGCGAGCTTCCCAGCACGCCCAATATGCCGGCAGCTCCAGCCTTCAATAAGCTGCGCCGGGATATTTTAGTCTTCGGATTCAACATCGGAACCCTCCTATATTTTTTGTGTAGGGGAAAATATATTTCCCGAAGGAAAATTTATGGACAAAAAAATATATTTTTCGTTAGGGACAATAAGTTTCCTCCGGGAAACATTATTGATTTAACTATAGGGCATCTTTCGAGCGTTGTAAATCATTTTTTACATCTCCTTGTCCAGGAAGAACCGGCTTTGCCGGTCCTTTGGCGGCAAAGTTAGTTTCTTCCCTCAGAAATAGAAGCAAAGTATGGTGTACAGTTAAAATATACTTAGTTCTATTTCAGGCAGTAATGGCTGCGCCCGTCCTTTGGCGGAACAACAAAAAAACTCCTTGCTGGTACAAGGAGTAAATGGTTTCGCCGGCGGCCAAAATGATGATCGCTGCTTTTTATCCTATTGCCCGTCCTCAATTAGCTTGACCAAAGTATCATAATCAAACGGATTCTGCAGCTTCACATTATTTACGATAATGGTCGGGGTCTGCTCGATCTGAAAGTCTTGCACGAGCTCCTGGTCCCTGCCCACCTGCGGCAATGTCGCCTGCATGTCCAAATCTTGCTGCAGCTTGGCGACATCGATCGGCGGCTCAATCTTATTTGCGATCTCCAATATTTTGTCCGGCGTTATCCAGGGCGCGTCATGATTGTCGGTCGGCTGCGCCTGAAACAGGGCTTTGTGAAACGGCCAGAAGCTTTCCGGATTTTCGGACCATACCGACTCGCCCGCCATGGCTCCTAATTGCGATTCCTCTCCATGGAACAGGACATTGATATAGGAGAATTTCACGATTCCCGTATCGATATAGTCTTTTTTCAGCTTCGGATAGATTTGATCCGACCATGCTTTGCAGGATGGACATTTATAATCTCCGAATTCCATGATGGCAACCTTGGCATCCACGCTGCCTTCAACGGGTTGATTGGCTATATCCGGAGCGGAAGCCAAAGATTCCGTCACTTCAGCCTTCTTGGAGGCTTGATTGAGCATAACCAGCAGAACACATAAAACTACAATGATTAGTGTAAACAGAACCAGATTTTTTGGTCCTTTCTTGGCTTGAGCCATATAAACATTCCTCTCCTTGAATATAAAGTGCAAAAACTTGATATGTACCGGTTCCTTTCCTATTATTCTACGAACTGTAGTTTAATTCGAGACGGTTTACCTTTTTCCTTTTGCCTATGAATAAAATCCAATAATCTGTCATTTTTTAAATCAATGCGGTGAACGGCCCGGCTTGGATGCCTTCAGATACATGGTCCGGTCCCTAACATTGCCAGCATCAGCACCATGATCACGATGGAAATCGATAATGCCCTTTTGTGTACGACGGGGATAACAAGATCTCCCTCCGGGTTGAGAATTTGTTGAATACGGTAGTTGACAGCCCCATCTGCAAACTGGACGCCGATCCGGGGCATTGGCTCGTGTTTAAGCTTAAGCATGGACAATAAGGCGCTTCCCAATGGAGCGGCCCCGTTCATCCGGCTGATCGCGTACCGGTCTGCCAACAGCTCCATCCAGACGGTATAATAACGGGTTAGACCCTTAATCAGGGGCACATATGCAAAACCCCGGCTGGCTATCGTTAAAACCAGCATTTGCAGAGGGTGGCGCTGCTTGCAATGGTAAATCTCATGAAACAGGATGGCTTCCATTTCCGCCGTTGTGAACTTTTCGATGGCGCCCGAGGACAGCAGAATTGCCGGCCTCAACACTCCAAAGGACATTGCCGCAAAAGCAGGCGAATGAATAACATAGATCCGCGTATTTTCCCGCTGATAGTTCCGGTTCCATATAAGCGTCAAATCCCGATGGACATGCTTCCGGATATGTATCCGCAGACGAACATAAACCACCGCCTGGCTCATGCCAAGGTATAGGAGAACGGCCATCGAGTAAATGATGAAGCCGTTGTACAGCCTCTCATAGAACACATGATTATGAAGAACAGCTCTTACCGCGTTTGCAATCCATTGCGACAAATCAGAGCTGTATGCGACATCCCGGAGCTGATGGATCAGACTGTAGCCCATCTGCAATATAAGCCAGCCCGCCGTAAGAAAAATCGCAGCTAACGCCATCTTGGGTTGCATTGGCATCTTAATTCCCTTCATTTCGTTTCAATTCATCCAGTCTTTGTTGAAGTTTCTCAATCCATTCCGGGTCCGCTTTATCGAGCCGGTCAATAAAGTGATTGGCGACCAAGGAGCCGAAATCATCCAGCAGACCATCCGTAACATACTTCGTCTGCTCCATGATGAATTGTTCCCTGCTTTGCACCGGATAAAAAAAGGTAAGCCTGCTGCGTCCGCCGCCGCTCGTCTCCTTGCGCAGATGCCCTTTTTCGGACAAGCGGATCATAACGGTCATCACCGCGTTGAATGAAATCGGCTGCTCAACGCGGATCAGCTCATGTGCCTGCTTGATCGTCAGTTTTTCTTTTTCCCACATAGTATTCATGATTTTAGCCTCGAGGGAACCAAAAAACCGCAGCAGCCCTTCCTCGTTCAAATTCAGCCTGTTTATTCTCAATGATATGGATGCCTCCCGAACCTGCTATAACAATCTATCGATGTCTGACGTTCCTGACATATTCCTCCGGCGGCTGGCCGATCATCGTTTTGAAGTCCTTGATGAAATGGGCCTGGTCGTAAAACCCCAAATCCTGCGACAGCCTGGTCCAGTCTGTGACGCTGCCCTTCTCCATAAGCTCCGCCGCTTCCTGGAGCCGGTAGCGCTGAATCACCCATTTCGGGCTGACGCCGACATAACGGCTGAACAGACGCTGCAGCGTTCGCTTGTTCATGCCGAATAAAGACACGATATCCTCGACCCGCACCATCTCTCGATCCCCTATGATGGCGTCCACAATCCGGTTCACAAGCTCAACATTACCGTCCGGTTCCGGGAGCCGTTCGCGCAGAAATTCCCAGGCGATCCGGGCTTGCTCTTCCTCCTTCGCCTCGCTGAATAGCCGTTCCTCCAGCATCCCGGGGCCGGACCCGAAAATTTCGCGGAAGGGTATGACCTGGTTGGTAAGAGAAGATACAGGCTGGTTCCAGAACGGATAAAATCCTCCTATCCGGAATTTGATGCCGAGCACCTGCCCTTCTCCTTCCAGCACTCTGGTGAAGGTAGTGTCCGGAACACCATATAAGAGTGTTTCGATTTGTTGACCGGTCCTCTCGAACGCCAGCTGGATACTGGGGAATGATAAAACCGTCTGGCTGTGCGGGGCTTGTCCCCGCAGATCCCAGCGGAGGATCCAGAGATGCTCAATGTAAGGAGCCAGGTCCTGCCCAGGCAGCAGCCGCGACAGCGAAAAGCTGCGCATGCCCGATTCGGCATTCAGAATGCCCTTGTTTGACGGCGCTGTATCCGGTTTCAACATTATCGCTCACCTCTTTTGCCATTGTCGCGTTTTTACAATACAGTCTGATGCAGTCATCCTATTATAAAGTAGCAGTTAACCGTTGTTTCCGCAATGCGACAATACTGAAATGGAGAGTGTTATACCTATGGAACCGCTCAAATACGAATTCTATGTCGGGGCTAAGCCCGAGGACGTCTGGCAGATTTTCGTTTCGCCGGAAGGCACCACAGCCATATTTTTCGGCTGTATTCTGAACTCAACCTTCGAAATCGGGGCTCCCTATGAATATGTTGGACCTGGCAACGACGGGGAGAATACGGTGCATGTGTACGGCAAGGTGCTGGAGTTCGAGCAGAACCGGATAATGAGCTATACCGAGCATCCCGGCCCCTCATACCGCGAGAACCACGCCGAGCTTGAGACGAGGGTTACACTGACGCTCGAGACAGTGGGCAATTGCACGAAGATGACGCTGATTAACGACCTGTGGCCGGACAACCACCCTTCCTATGAAAGCACGAAGGGCAGCTGGGCGATGATTCTCAGCAATATCAAGACATACGCCGAAACGGGGAAGACCCTTGATTTTGGCTGGTAAATGGACAAATAACCCTCTCGCATGAGAGGGCACGAAGAGCAGCATCTCCGCTGCTCTTCTTTATGCTTTTATCATTCAATTTCCGTTTCCGGTTAATGCCCGCACCGCTGCGCATCGGAATAACCGGGAGGGCGAGAAGGCATAAATGAGGCCGATCACGGCGAACAGAAAAGCGCTGACCACGAAGGGAAGAGTGAGATGCCCCCCGCCTGCCAGCCAGCTTCCCAGCAGCGGTCCAAAGACGATCCCGAGTCCCTCCACGGACGAGAAAATCCCCCACCCCATTCCTTTGGAGTTCTCCGGCACGTAGCCCGCCAGCAATGAATTCCAGGCCGGAAGCAGCGCGGCATAGGCAATTCCAAGCCCGAGCGCAACCAATTCTGCGGCCAGGAATGTCTTCACTTGAGTCAAGCCATAGAGAGCAAGCGCGAAGGCTCCGAAGCTGCCCGACAGGAACCATTTGCCTCCGAGCTTGTCGTATACCCTGCCCAGCGGAATGAGCAAAACAATCACGCTTGCGCCGCCGGTCATTAACAGAATCGAAAATTGGGTATGGGAGAACGCGAGATGATCAACGGCAAAAGAAGATATAACGGGTACAAGCATGCCTCCGGCCAGCGTTTGGAGCAGCATTCCGGGCAGCAGGAACCCGCCCGTTCTCATTTTACGCCAAAGACCTGTCAATTGCTGACGGAGCGGAGCTTTGTCTTGAGCAGCTGCATTGATCTCTATCGCTGCAGTCCCGACCAGCGCCCAGCCCGCGATACAAAGGCAGAATATAACTGCGAAGGCCGTGCCATAGCCGATATCCATCACATATCCGATCAGGACGGGTCCCAGCCCCAGCCCTGCCAGCCAATAGATATAGAGCTTTCCCATCTGCGCCGCGCGGTTCTCTTCCTCAATCTGGCCAAGGCAGATGAGCCATAGAGGCGAGAAGCCTGCGCCGATCAAACACGCCCCGGCCAGGAACGCCCAGACGCCCGGTGCCGTCATCAGGAGTCCAATGCCCAATAAGGACATTAAGAACCCGACATTCAGGACCATCCGCGGCGGCAGCTTATCGAGCAAATATCCGACGAAGCCTTTTAGCAGAGAATCGATTAAATACTGCAAGGATACGGCCGTTCCGATGACGGAAAGAGAGAAACCGAGGCGGGATGAGCCGTAAGACGGAAGCAATACCACAAGTAAAGCTCCCCGGATGAGCTCCACGAGAAACAGCGCCAATACGAACCTGTGGAACAGGTTTTTCATGCCCGCGCCCAGTCTTGCCTGCCCGTTAACGATATCCATGGACCCGGACCGCCTTTCGGCTCGCCCGAACCGTAACTGCAGGAATAGGGAGATCAGTCTGCTGCGTTACCCGGATGACCTCGTCCGCTATCGTGCGGGCGGCCTCAGGGCGGTAGAGAGCTTGCATCGCTGCGCGGATCCGGTACCAATTCGGCAATTTCTGCATAAGCAGGAGTTCTTTTGTCAAGTCGCCTGGGCTATTCGCAATCCGAACGGCGCCCCTTGCGGATAGCGTCTCCGCATTGCCCTGCTCCTGCCCTGGCAGCGGACGGTAGACGATTGCGGGCAGGGACAGACTCAGGGCTTCAGACAACGTGAGTCCTCCGGCTTTGGTCAGCAGGCAGGTGGAAACGGCCATCAATTCTTCCATATAACTAACGTATCCCAGAATGATCACCCGGGGATCCTCTCCGAAGATGGCCATCAAATGGTCATGCAGCTTCTGGTTGCGCCCGCAAACGATGATTAAATGAAAGTCCGTGCTTCTGAGCGCCTCTTTGGTTACCCGCTCGACATCCGCCAAAACGCCAAAAGCCCCCGCACTGACTAACGCAAACTTCGAACGCGGATTCAGACCATGCTTTCGGAACAAATTTTCTTTGGACAGCGGTTTTTCGAAAGCCTCCCGGACAGGGATGCCGGAAACGATAATGCGGCTGCCTCCGATTCCAGCTGCGAGCAGCTCCTGCTTCAACGCTTCAGTCGCGACGAAATAACGGTCGGTATGCTCATGCAGCCATCTTGTATGGAGTACGAAATCGGTAATGACGGTAAACGTCGGAATGGTGAAAACTTCTTCATCCTTTAAAATCTCCGTCCCGAGGAATGGAAAAGTGTGGACAACCGCATCCGGCTTGATCCGCTTGATGATCTCCTTGAGCTTGCCCTTGCCGATCTGGTGAATCAGTTTGTTGTGAGTCTCATCCGCCTTGACCCGGTTCGTCCTGCTGTACATATAGCCGTAAGCGCCGGGAAGCCAGGACATGCTTTTTATATAACAATACCGGGAGAAAGCGTTCCATACAGGGTGGGCCTCCGCGAGCGGATCAACCAGATGAACCTTGTGGACTCCCATGGATGCCAGCCGGTTCTTGATCGCTAGGGACGCCTGAATATGCCCTTCGCCGAAAGAAGAATAAAGAATTAAGATGCACGGATCTTTTTTCATGGGATCAGCTTCCTCTCGGGATAATCAGACTTCATATCCCTACTTTAATCCCCGATCATAACCCCTATGTGAACAAATTTTTAAATGATTGTTAAGCTTTGCTTTCATTTGCAGGAACAGCTTGGCCGGTTGGTCATATAAGAGACAATAATGCTCCAATGGCTCCACAATACTCGCCATTCTCAATAAACAAGGGTGAGGCCCCTCTCAGCTTCGTATACCGTTTTACAACATCCTGAAGAAGGTCATTCCCGATGAAGGTGGAGCCGATGAAAATAACAGATGAAACTCTGCATTGGCCGGCAGCAAGAACGCTGACTGTCGCTGCCGTTTCCCCCACCAGCCCCATTACGGAAGCCAGCCGTTCTTCCTCCGTCAAATCGTCTATGGATGCCAACTGCAGAACATGACCGAAATTACTTGCTGTCAAATCACCCGGAATTGGAGGCTCAGCCCCCTCGTAAATATGACTTACCTTCAGATCTATCCGTTCTCGGGCGCCCTTGGCTGCCAGCTGTACAATTTCTTCATAGTCTGATAAACCGGTTAACAGCCTCGATAATCCCAATATGGTTCCGCCCCCGACCCCCGTTCCGCCGATCCGCTGCTGCTTGTCGCCTTCCACATGGTGAATCGATGTGCCCGTACCCACATTGGTCAGGATGTAGGATTCCTCGGATATCGCGTTCCTGGCGAGAAGAAAACGCACCCCGCTGCAAGTTGCCTCGAACTCGACCATCTCTGCGGCCTTTTGATTTATTTTGGATTGTAATAACGCTGCTTTGCCTCCGGTCATGCATATCCTGGCGTTCCCCTGCTCGTTGATCCATGCGGCTGCCTCTTCCATCCGGGCTACGGGGAATTTTTTGAATTCGGGCGAGCCCTTCTTCATCCAGGCGACCTTGATCAGCGTGCCGCCGGCATCAATTCCAATATTCATCATGAAGTTCACTTCGCTTCCCTTTGCTCTGGCATGAATAGTATTCCCAATGCTGGATCCATAGCTTCATTGTAGCTCTTAGGGCGAGCTCTAAGTCAATAGGACCACGACAGCAAGAAAAAAAGCCGCTGATTCAGCGGCCCTTCATGAATTATATCCGTTTATTCGGGGGAATGCCAGCCGATCCGGTCAACCAGCCTATCTCACGGGATTATATCACTTCGCAGTCAACCATAACGTGAATGGTATCTCCTTTATGCTCATTCCTCAGCTGGAATGCCCGGGCGATCTCGGCAAGCGGAACGATGTGGGTAATCATTTCCCCCGTGTTGACAAGTCCGTTACGGACCAGCCGCAGTCCTTCATCGAAGTAGCGCCTGTTGTCTATGTCGCGCTTAGGTTCCGTAGACAGAATATCCAGCCGTTTTTTGTGGACCTTGAAGAAATCCACCGGTTTATGACAGGTGCCGATGCAGCCGTACATCACAATACGTCCGTTCTGCGCGGCTGCGTTAACCGCATCAACCATCCCTGCTCCTTCCAGCAGGCAAGGAATGACCACGTCAAAGCCGTCCGGAAAATCTGCCCCCACGATATCCATTGTATCCGCATGTTCATGAGGGATTTTATACGTATGAGTGGCGCCGTATTTGCGTGCAAGCGCCAATTTCTCCTCAAACAGATCCGTCACGACCAAATTCCTCGGGCTAAACATATGGATCACCTGCGTCATCACCAATCCGCTCACGCCCTGCCCTGTGATCAGCACATTCTTATTGGGGGAAATGTCCCCAAGTTCCGCCGCATGGATAATACCGGGAAGCACCTCGATCAGCGAGCCCTCGATCAAGGGCATGTCTGCGGGCAGAACCTTAAGGGAAAAAGGGGTGCAGCATACATATTCGGCGAATGCCCCCCAGACATACCGCAAAGCAGCATGATCTCCTTCCTTGACACCAATGACATGGGGTCCGACCTTATCTACAATCCCTGCAACTTCATGTCCCAGCCTGGTAGGGTACGAAATAAATTCAGGCTCTCGCGCACCGCGGAATACTTCAACATCGCTTCCGCAAATCCCGACCCACTTGACCTTGATGCGCACTTCGCCTTCCTTGGGTTCCGGGATCAAGGCCCGCCTGATGCTAATCTCACCAATCGCGTCCATAACGGCGCACATCTGAGTTCCGGGACCCTCGTATTCTACCAGTTCCATGGGAGGAACGGCCATTTTCGTTACCATCTGTATATGTCTCCTTCCGATAGGACAGAATGCTGTCATTCTGGAACTTCAGCCACTTCTCCGGCTTTTGCCGCCAATCAGGCCATCACTTCCCACATTTTTTCGGTTACTTCATAAGCTGTCTTTTCTCCGCGCTGGCTTCTGATGATATCCTCGACCACTTCCCCCATCAAAGCCAGATGTCCTTGAACCGAGGCTCCGGCAATATGGGGAGTCAGCAGTACATTCGGCAGCGACCGGATCGGATGATCCGCAGCGAGAGGCTCCTTCTCAAACACATCCAGTGCGGCAAAGAAACGCCCGCTTTGCAGCTCTTCCATAAAAGCTTGCTCATCCACCACAGGACCTCTGGACGAGTTGATGAAGACCGCGCCATCCGGAATAAGCGCCAATAATTCCCGGGTAAGCATTCTTTCCGTAGCGGGCAGCTTCGGCGCATGCACTGAAATAATCGGACAGCTCATGACCTCATCCAACGCTGCCTTTCTGGCGTTCAACCGGGCAGCCCCTTCTTCCGTCAAATAGGGATCATAGATAAGAACATTGACCTGAAACGGTGCAAGCAGCTTGATGAAGGCGCGAGCCGTCGAGCTGGCGGAAATAATCCCGACGGTACTGCCTGTAAGCTCGCTTCCCTTCATACCGGCGATCTTCCATTTCCCTTCCCGCATCGAAGAATCGAAGGCCGGCAAAAACCGCAGTGATGCAAGCAGCGCCGCCAGGCAGTATTCCCCCACACTTTGCGCGATCCTCGGGGCCGCCGAGAAGACTTTGACCCCCCGGGAGAAAATCTGCTTCGGGACAAGATTCTTCACCGTTCCGGCCGCATGGCCAATGACGCGGAGCTTGACGGCCTTCTCCAGCATTTCGTCTGTAAGACCGGGGGAGCCCCAACTGGTAATAATCGCTTCCGCATCGGCAACCAGCGCTGATAGCTCTTCCTGTGTATAATCGCGTCCTGTCTCATTCCATACCGGTTCGAAATATTCATACAGTCTCGCACGGCAATCCTCCGAGCAGACTTCATCCAGACGTGATTGCGGTGAAAGCACCAATGTTTTCAACTTCATGGCAATAGTCCTCCTTCATTTTCCCCTCAAGGATTAAAGCTGCACGACCTGACCGGTCCGCATCGATTCAAAGCAGCCATCCATGATCTTCATGACCTGGATCATTTCCCGGCCTGAAGCCAGCGGCTCACGTTCCTCTTGTATGGCATCGGCGAATTCCTCCAGCTGCCATCTGAAATTAGAGAAGGTGCTCTCACAGGCTTCCAGCAGTTCTCCGTTCAAACGCAGCTCATATTCGTCCTTCAGGTGCAAGAGGCCGTTCGAGCCGATTAAATATCGGTCATAGATGCTGTTCTGCGTAGACCAGATACGCTGTCCTGTCAAACCGACTTCATCGGTAGGCCGGCTGCCCGCATTGAATGACATCAGCACATTCGCCATCCGGCCTTCGCCAAAATTCAGGGAAATGGCAACCTCATCCTCCCCCTTCCAATTCGGGTTGTTGGAGTGACCCTGAGCATAGACCGATTGCGGAACTCTGCCATAAGCCCATTGAATGTAATCAAGAATATGGCTTCCCCAAAGCGGGATGATAAAGCCGCCGATTTTCGATTCATCCTTCCACCAATCGGCTGCAGGCTTATCCATATGTGCCAGAAGCAGCGCATTGATATTGATCAGATCACCTATTGCTTTCTCTCTCACCTGGCGGATCGACTCCATTACCGGTTTATAAAAACGGCGGCTTTGCCCGATCATTAAGGTGACGTTATTGGCTTTTGCGGCCTCAACCATCTCCTTGGCTTCCTGCACATTCATCGCCATCGGCTTCTCGACCAGCACATGCTTGCCAGCCTGGAGCGCCTTAATTGAATACTCCGCGTGCATATCATGCGGCAGAAGCAGCAGGAAAGCATCGATATCCGGATCGCTTATCGCATCGTCATAGGACGTGTACGTCTTTACCCCCTCCCACTGATTCGCTTCCTGCCGCAGTTTACCTTCATCACGGGTTACCAGCGCAGCCAAATCAATTATGTCAGCCAGCTCCCTGACCGCCGGAAGATGGGATTTTGATACACGCCCCAATCCGACAACGGCCAATCGCAGTTTTTGCAGCATATGCCTTTCGACTCCTTCAGATTTGTTTATTTGCCGTTTTTCCTATTCTGGTAAGCCTCGTTGAACTCATCGATCATCTTCATGTAATTCGCATCCGCTTTGAACGAATTAACCAGAGCATCCCATGATTCGATCGGCTCTTTGCCCATGATCACTTTAATTTTCATATCGTCCATCTTCTTCTTAAAGTCCGGACCTAATGTCAAATCGATGTCGGACAACAGACCGATTGATACATCCGCTATTCCGTAGTTCGCGCGATCGTCAATGATTTTTTTGTTGCGCTCAAACATCTCCTTCGGCATGCCCACGCGGTAAGCCCACAGGTACGGATCGTACCTAGTGAAGATTTTACCGAACGAGCTTTGCGATGCACTGTCTTTAACCGCTTGTTCGGTTGCCGTTTTGAAGCCGTCGATGATCGTGAAGTGAATATCCTTAAGACCGTAGCAGGCCAATTCAAAGCCTTCCTCGGATGCCCCATAATCCATTAAAGCCAGTATTTTTTTCATTTTAGCTTCAGGGACCGTTTTCGGAATCACATAAAGGCCGGCATATCCGCTGCCTGTCGAAACCATTTTACCTGCCGGGCTTTCAAGATATGTCATCGCCACGAAATCAGCCTTCGGATCAAGCTCTCGCGCCCCTTCCGTAGCACGGTAAACGCCTTCTGTCGTGTCCATTTGGACGCCGGCCTTGCCCGCCTTGGCCATATTCTCAAAATCGGTCGTCTTCAGAACAGCGAAGTCTTCAGGAATTATTTTTTCCTTGTACATTTTGTTGAGATAAATAAGTCCGTCTCTCGTCCCCTGCTCCAGATCGGTGTCAATCAGCTTGCCCCCTGATTCTTTCCACTTCCCGTTGCTGTTGTTGAAAATATCGATGACTTCCTCCCAGCCCTTGCCGTTATATCCGTATGTGTCGGCTTTGCCGTTCTTGTCGGGGTCTTGCTCAACAAATGCCTTTAAGGCCGTATAGAACTCATCCATGGTATGGGGCATTTTCAACCCTACATTATCCAGCCAATCCTGGCGGATATTGAAGAAGCTGCTTCCCTGAAGCGGACGCACGGACGGCAGGATATACTGCTTGCCATCGACTTTTACGCGGTCCATTATTTCCTGCGGGTATTCCGACAGGTTTTTGTAATCCTTCAAATATGGCGTCAAATCCCAAAATGCGCCCTGCTTGATCATGGTGATCGCCTGCGTTTGCTTCATGTCCTTGAGCTTCATCAGATCGGGCATATCGCCCGAGGCCAGCATCACGTTCTGCTTCTCTTCCCATGCGTTTGGCGATGCCCAGGTAATATTGAGCTTGGTGTTCGTGCGTTTCTCGAATTCCCTCGTGACCGGGTTGTCTGCCGCCGGAGGCTCAGGCGTATTGAACTCGGTAAAAATACTGATCTCCGTCGGTTTTTCTTTGTCTGCGGGAGCATTCGCTCCGGAATCCGGGCTGGCGGTACCGCCACTGCAGCCTGACAGGAACGACGCAATCATGACGAATGCCAGCGCTGCAGGCACCGCTTTACGCTTAATGAACTTCCCTTTTCCATTCATACCAAACCCTCCTATTAAATATTCATAGATTATCCCTTCACCGAACCCAGCATTACACCTTTGGCAAAATGCTTTTGCAGGAACGGATAAACACACATGATCGGAATGGTCGCGATGACGACCGCAGCCATTTTCAATGTTTCCGTAGGGATATTTTGTTCAGCCATCATTTCCGCCGCAGAGGCTCCCCCGGCCTGGGTGGAGGAATCGATCAGCATATTGCGCAGGACGAGCTGAAGAGGCCACTTGGTGTAATCGTTAATGTATAAGATCGCGTTGAAGAACGTGTTCCAGTAAGCCACCGCGTAAAATAATCCAAACGCGGCAAGCGCGGGAAGCGACAGCGGAAGCACGATCCGAAAAAAAACGCCGATATCGGTGGAACCGTCGATAACAGCGGATTCCTCCAGCTCCACCGGAATGCTGTCGAAAAAGCTTTTCATCAGGATGACATACCATCCGCTGGTAAGCACCGGCAAAATTAATGACCAAATGCTGTTGATCAGTCCCAAATCGCGGACCAGCAGGTAAGGAGGGATTATGCCCGGACTGAACAAAAGCGTAATGAGAATCATCAGCAAAATGACTCTTCTGCCCTGCAGCCGCTTGCGCGACAAGCCGTAGGCCAGCGCAGCTGTCACTACCAGACTGAGCGCGGTACCGACAACAGCCAGAAACCCGCTGACTAAAGTCGCGTTCTGGAAAGAGGAGGTGGACAACAAGTATTGGTAAGAATCCAATGTCCATTTTTCCGGAAACAGGACATATCCTTGCTTCCGGATGTACTCCGCCGGATCCGTAAAAGATACGGCAAATACATAATAAAGCGGAAAAAGCATGATGATGGAGATGACAGCCAGCACCAAAATATTGGCTGAATCGAATAAACGATCTCCTATGCTTCGTTTCATAATCTCACCCCCGCTGTTTAGCGATTAATAAACGCCTTCTTCACCGAAGCGTTTGGCTATCTTATTGGCTCCTATAACCAGAAGCAGTCCAACCAGGGATTTGAATAAGCCGACAGCGGTACTGAAGCTGAACTGTCCTTGCTGGATGCCCGTTCGATAAACATAGGTTTCAAACACATCCGCGACATCGGACACCGCACCGTTCATCATCAGAAATACTTGCTCGAATCCGACATCCATGATGTGCCCAAGCTTCAATATGAACAAAATGATAATCACACTGCGAATAGCTGGCAGGGTTACGTGCCAAGCCTGACGCAGCCGGTTGGCCCCGTCCATTTTGGCCGCTTCATACTGCTGGGGATCCACGCCGGCGATGGCGGCAAGAAAAATGATCGTCCCCCATCCCGCTTCTTTCCAAATATTCTGAATGGTGAGGAGCAGCCAGAAATTGTTTTCATTGGTGAGAAAGTCATACTTGGCAAACCCTAAGCTGACAAACATCTTATTGATAATGCCCGACGATTGCGACAGGAGCAGGAATGTTATTCCCGCGATAATGACCCACGAAAGAAAGTGAGGCATATACACGACCGATTGAATCCACTTTTTGTAGACCTCACTGCGCAGTTCGTTGAGCAAAAGAGAAAGTAAGATCGGCAGCGGGAAAAAGAACACCAGGTTCAGCAAGCTGATCGCCATCGTGTTTCGGAACAGCAGATAAAAATCCTGGTTGGAAAAAAAGCGGACAAAATGATCAAACCCGACCCATGGGCTATTCATAACACCCATGAAAGGGGAATAATTCTGAAAGGCGATGACTACTCCCCACATGGGAATGTACTTGAATATCACAAAAAACAAGACTCCGGGAGCAATCAGCAAATAAAGAAATTTGTCTCGTTTAAATCCGTTTCTCCTATGCTTCCATCTGCTGACCGGCACGGATTTGGCAGTAGTGCCTAATTGCCATTCATTTTGGGCTGCCACGGTAATTAACCTCCTTTTTAAGAGACTCTGGAGCTTTGGGAATATATTGATTTATGACTCAAAAAGCGACTTCGCGTAAGCAAGATCTTCCGCGATATAACGGTCCTTGTTCTCCAGATCCGTGTACTCCGCAGTCAGGCAGACAACGCCCTTGTAGTTTCGCTGTTTCACATAGCTCGCAATTCGCGGCCAATGCGCCATACCATGCCGGCCGGTAGTGAAATGACGCTTCCACTGGGCTGTTTCGGCTTCAGGTCCATTGCTGCGGTAATAATAACCGTTTTTCAGGTTCACCATTGCCAGATGCGGCCAAACAATCTCCAATCCATATTCAGGCTGCTGGCCTGCGAACGCGTCGTGCGCCGCATCCCAGACGACGCCGACATGGTCGGAGCTAAGCTTATCCATCAAGCGCATAATACCGTTGGAATCGATCACAAAGTTTCCGTAATGCTGCTGGACGCCAACCTTCACGCCATACTTGCCGCATAGCGGGACAAGCTTCTCCAGCTTTCGCCGGGTTCGGTCCTCCGCTGCCTTATATCCGTCCTGATCGATATTGACCATAATCCGGATGACCGGCACTCCAGCCTCCGCACATGCGGCAAAGACAGATTCATCGGTTGAGGCGGCAACGCTGAATATTTTGACGCCGTGTCCACCGAGCAGCCTGGCAAATTCCGGCAGCGTTCTCTGGACGGTTTCAGGCTCAACCTGAAACCCGGCTCGCACGGGAAGCTCGATGCCGTCAAAGCCGATACTGCTTACGAAGCGGGCCAGCTCTTCAGGCGGTTTGTCTTTCCAATGCTTGACAAAGAGTGAGAATGAGAATGGTTTTTCCGGATTTTCCACAGTAGAGCTGCACCTCCTTCGGCCGATTTTTTAAACGCCGATATTTGATTTGGCAATACTGAGCAAATGCTGCACATCATTGTAGCAATGCTGCGCCAGCACAGCGTGTACGGGGAGATCGGAGCCAGGTTTGCTGACACTTTCAACCGTCAGATAACCGCTGTACCCGATTTGCTCCAGACCATGGAACACTTCGTGCCAGTCGATGCCGCCCTGATTAATGAGCCGGTGACAAAAATATTGTTCTTCATACTCGCCTTCTCTCGGTATAACTCTGTGATATCGGCCGATATGCGGAACATAATCGCTATATTCGAATGACCAGGGATACTGCCTTCCTTTCAACAACACGATATCTTTGATATGAACATTAAAGAGGTATGGCTTCAAACGTTTGATCGTTCCTGTACCGTAATCGGCCGGCACCTGATACAGGTTGACCGGGTCCAATATCAGCCCCACATTGCTGCGCCCCACCGCTTCAATAAAGGCGATCGATGAATCCGCATGATCACATAAGGTTCCATGGTGCATTTCAATAACCGTCCGGATATTCCGCTGGCTTGCGGCATCGGCGCATCGTTGAAACCACTTCACCGCTTTTGCATAATCATCCCTGGAAACCTCACTGGAATGCTGGAATCCCGGATTCAATCTCATCATGCCGCAGCCAATCGTTGATGCAAAATTGAGGTAGCGCTCCCATTTCTGAACCTCCGCATGATTCTCCTCCTCTGTGTTACAGGCGAAATTCCCTGCAAATAAAGACAGATTGACAGGTTTGAGACGATTGCCCTCAAGCAGCTCTTTAATCTGCTCGGCCCGTTCTTGCGGAATATGTCCGTCTGCTAGTTCGCCTACACCGCGAATCTCGACGCCTTCATAGCCAATCGCAGCCGCATCCTTCAAAAAATGTTCGATAGTGGAGTCATCATACATATTACCGCCCAATACGATCATCGCTTTCATCCTATCCCCTCCGTAATAGCGCTTACATTTCTGAAGGTATCATAATTTATTCCAGATACTTATGTCAATATATAAATTAAGTTTTGGTTATGAGCGAAATATTGAGACCGATATGGCGAGTAAAGGCAATTTCGCCTTGATCTTTGTTTTGTTTTTTATTAAACTAAACATTAGGTTCAATTAAACCACATAATGATATAGCGATGGTGACGTTCATGATAATTCCTAACAAAAGCGATCAAAAAGGCAGCAAGACCAGCATCATCCAGGCCTTGCGCATGCACGGATCCATGCCCCGGATTAAATTGACCAAAGTAACTGAACTGAGCAGAGCCACCATTTCTTCTACGATTTCCGAGCTTATGGATTGGAATCTTGTAAAAGAAACGGAGAAAGCCCCCTCCACAGGGGGACGCCCTGCCATTTCACTGGAGCTCGTCCCGGGGTCCCATGCTATTATGGGCGCCGATTTAAATGATCAGGTATGGACGCTTGGCGTATTCGATTTACTCGGCAATGTCCTGCATACGACGAAAATACCGGTCAGCTCGTCTCAGCCTGAAGCCGCGATTGATGAATTGACTGATCAAACTTCAAATTTTGTGAAGGAATTCGACAAAGAGGTCATTAAATTGTTCGGTCTGGGTGTGCCAGGCCTTGTTGATACAAGACGAGGTATTATCAGGAGCGCATCGGATTTGGGCTGGTCTAACGTGGACATTGAGGAAATGGTAAATAAAAAGCTTGGTTGGCCTACCGTGGCCATAAACAGGCATCATGCCCGCGGGCTTTCCGAATGCCGGTTTGGCTCTGGAAGCAGCTACAAGCATATGATTTATGTCGGGGTCGGCTCCGGCATAGCTGCCGGAATCTTTAATGACCGGCAGTTGGTGTCCGGTTCCTTCGGCGGGGCCGGCGAGCTCGGACATATTACAGTTGAACCTGATGGACCCGTATGTCCGTGCGGGAATAACGGTTGTCTGCACCTCTATTCTACGGCTTCCGCAATCGAACAGGAAGCCCGCAAACAGCTTCGCTCCGGTCAATATGAAAGCTTGCTGAACGGCGTCATTCCAGGTTACGACCTCCAGCTGCTTCAGGCAAAGGACGTTTGCCTGGCCGCCGACCAGGGCGATGAATTGGCGATGAGAGTCGTGAATCATGCCGCCACCTATCTGGGCATTGCACTGGCTAATCTGGTCAATTTGCTGAATCCCGAAGCTATCATTCTTGGGGGCTCCATACCCAGTATGTGCAGCACTTATGTCCAAACCGCCACAAAAGTTATGAAGCAGCGGTCCATGACGGCTCTCTCTGCCGGAATCGCGGTGGACACCGCCATATTGACAGAGGTCGGCGGCGCTCTCGGCGCAATCAATTATGCGCTTGATCGGCATTTCTCATTTACAATGATCCAGTAAAGACATCCCGTATTATAGCGGCTTCCACACTCTCCTATGTCACGGGCAGCCTTGGACAATGATGGAGCTTACACGAATCGTATCATATCGGCCAGGTCTTGCAGATATGCCAGCTGCAGGGCTCTTTGGTCATCAACAAGATCGTTTGAATAACCGGAGCCAGCATCTTCTTCCGCAATAGACATATATCTATAAGACCAGGCTATTATCGTTGACCACTTGCGGGAGGTTATATTGATGCAATCCCAACTCAGTCCTATAGGGCAATATCGAATGATCTTTCATTGGAGCCGATTGGATTGGAATTTTCCCGACCCTGCCATGAAGCAGGACTTTGAAGCCAATCAATATTGGAAAAAAGCGCCGGCTTGCGGAGTAAAGGTGGATCAGCAAGGGCGCTATTATGTTTCGGTGCCGCGCTGGGCCGCGGGTATTCCCGCCACCATGAACCGAATCGTGATCAAGGACGGAAAACCGCTCCTCGACGCTTTTCCAAGCTGGGAGTGGAATCAGGCGGGGAATGTCCATGCACTTCAATCCGTACTGGGTTACGAGATTGATGAGTTTAACCGGATTTGGCTGCTGGATCAAGGAAAGATCGCTTACGAGCCGTCTCCCGAAGGGTCGCAAAAACTGGTCGTCTGGGATTTGAATACCAATCGGATGATCGATTCCATTAACATCCCGGATGAGATCGCATCTTACCGGACTTCTTTCCTGAATGATCTGGTCGTGGATAACAAGAACGGCTTTGTCTATATAACCGATTCCGGCAGCGGGTGGCCCGATCACCCGCTGGACGGGGGAATCATTGTGTACAACATGAGGACGAGAACGCTCAGACGGGTGCTTGACCGGCATTACAGCACACAGGATTATCCCGGTTTTCAATTTCAAATTGACGACAAACCGATATACAAAAATCAGCCTGTACGAATCGGTGCAGACGGCATCGCTTTATCCGCGGACCGCTCCACCTTGTATTACTGCCCGCTCACAGGTCGCAATCTGTATGCGATTGATACCTCGCGATTAAGAAATTACAATACGCCCTTGGCGGAAATCAGCCAGGCTGTGCGGTCCATCGGCAGCAAGCGAACAACCTCCGGAGGAATTCACGCGGATAATAGAGGTAATGTGTTCTACAGCATGCTTGAAGGCAAGGGAGCAGGCGCCTACAGCCCTTTCAGCAATACCTTCCAGGATTTTGTGTCCGATGACCGAATGCTTTGGGTGGACGGGGTTGCTTTTGACCAGAAAGGCTCTCTTCTCTTCAACAGCAACCGGATTTACGGGATGTTTGGGGGCTATGAAATGGATTGGACCTATCCCTATAACCTGGTCATCTGGAAAGCCTTTGTCGGAAATGGCGTAAAGTCGTATCTGTATGCCCATTGATAACGTAACTTCCGTAGAAGTTAATCAATCAAATCATGCTTCTTCAACGCCGCCTCCTCATCACCCGCGATGTAAGCAAAGATTCTGGGGGTATCCCCGATAAATTGAAGCAGGTAGGTCTCATCAAAATCGATGCTGATCTCCTTCCCATCCTTTTGACGGCAATAGACGGCTCTCCAGTGGATAGCAGCGGCCGCATGCAAATCATCCATCTTGAAGGTATGGATTGACGTGATGCTCATTGACTTTGTCCCGATACGCCGTTGATTCTCGAACGCGGGCTTCAGTGCTTCCGCATATTGTTCATCATTCTGGAAAACTTGAACCCCTTTGGGATTGGCCTCCAGGAAGCTTTCTGTATAAGCGGCAGTCATGGCCGGCACTTCTATGCTTTCGGGGTCTGCAAGGGCATCATTAATTCGCTGCTCATACGCGCGGAAGAACTGTGTTACCGTTTGAGTTCGCATGTTTCGGTCCTCCTCTTGAAATAATTCATTCCTGACTTATTACCCATTATCCCAGGGATAAGGATCCTATCATTAAAAAATCATATCGAAGACCGCCCTTTGGACAGAGCGGTCTGATTCGGGCTGCGTTAGTAAAGGCAGACTCGCTTTTTCGAAATTGTTCAATATTTTTGCAAGAAACGGATCCCCGATATTCATGCGCCTTCATCCTGCCAAGTCCATCCTCCCCTTCGAATCTTCAATACTCGGTTCACCAGCCGAAGAATGCCCTGCATTACCTCTAATTGATGAAATATAAATTAAATATATTTCACAACCCATTGACTTCTTTATCCTGCAGATCTATCATAATTTATGTAATAATAAAGTAAAATAATTTCATAATTTAGTTCGAGGTGAGCGATGCATGTTGATTGTGGAGGGACTGACCAAGGTTTTTGCCAATGGCAAAGGAATAGCGGATGTATCATTCACGGTGAACAGAGGCGAAGTATTCGGATTTCTCGGACCTAACGGTGCGGGCAAATCGACAACTATCCGTCATATTATGGGATTCATGAAGCCGGAACGGGGAAAAGTGTCCATCAAGGGGCTCGACACCTGGACGAAGCAGGGAGTTGTACAGAAGCTGGTCGGTTACCTGCCGGGAGAGATCGCTTTTATCGAAGGCATGACAGGAAAGGATTTTCTTGAATTCATGTCCAGGATGCAAAGAGTCAATAACTCGGCCAAGCGGAGCCGTCTGATCAAAAGACTGCAATTCGACGTCAATACGCCAATCCGCAAGATGTCCAAAGGAATGAAACAAAAGGTCGGTATCGTGGCGGCGTTCATGCATGATCCCGAATTGATCATTCTGGACGAACCGACTTCCGGCCTCGATCCGCTGATGCAGCAAATATTCATTGAGCTTGTGCTTGAAGAGAAAGCGCAAGGGACCACGTTCCTCATGTCCTCCCACAGCTTCCCCGAGGTTGAGCGAACCTGCAACCGCGCCGCCATAATCAAGGATGGCAGGATCATAGCGGTTAAAAACATTCATGAGCTTCAATCCATGCAGCGCAAGCTGGTCGAGATCGTGTTTGAGCATGAGGAGGATGCCGGGAAGTTTGCGTCAGCGGGCAATATGCCGGTCGAATCGCATGACGGCCGCCGAATCACCGTCGCCGTGCAAGGCAATTATAACGATCTGATCCAGGAAACAGCCAAATACCCGGTTCGCAGCCTTGATGTCAAAGCGCAAAATCTTGAGGATGTTTTTATGCATTATTATGACCGGAAGGAGTGCGTTCGATGAACCTCCCTCTTTTCAAGCAAATGATGAAAATCAATCTCAAAGGCATCAGCAATTACGCCTTCGGCTCGGCATTCTATATTCTGCTCATGTTCTGGCTTTATCCCGGAATCGCTGAGAATACAGGTGCTCTCAATGACCTGATGGAAGCGATGCCCGATGGTCTGGTGAACGCGTTCGGCATTCAGGGCGGTTTCGGAAGCATGGAAGCTTTCATCTCCGGGGAGTATTACGGGCTCATCCTCCCCCTCCTGCTTGCTATATTCAGCGTTATGCTTTCGACACAGCTTATGGCAAGGCTGGTTGATCAAGGCTCCATGGCGTATCTGCTGTCAACCCCGACGACCCGGCAGCGCATTGCCGCGACCCAGGCAGGCGTGCTGGCTGCGGGACTTCTGCTGATTATGGTCGTTGCTACAGCGGCGGGCTTTCTTGGATATGCCTGGTTTATCGGCGATCAGTTCGAATTTGACGGCTCCCGTTTCATACTGATGAATGCGGTCGCTTGGACGCTGTTTATTGCGGTCAGCGGGATCTCCTTCCTCGTCTCCTCGCTTGCCAACGATGAGAAGAAAGCATTGGGAATTTCGGGTGTTCTCACCTTCGGCATGTTCGGCCTGGATATGCTCGGCAAAATAAGCGACAGCGTCGAATGGCTCAGGTTCGTTTCAGTCTTTTCTCTATACAAGCCAGGCGAAATTGTAAATGGCGGCGGCGACCCGCTGTTGGCCTCGATTATTCTGCTTGTGATCGGCATAGCCGGCTTCGCCGCCGGTATCGCTGCATTCAGCAAACGGGATCTGCCGCTCTAATTAAAATCCCCCCAGACTGACGATGCCGGGAGTCTTATTATAGACTCCTTGAAGCATTGTCCGTCTTGAGGGGATTTTCCGGGTTTGAGAAGGCCCGGTCCTTCCGCTCTATTTTGTTAATCCGCAGCTTGTCAGCTGCTTGTGGATAGCAGCATCGGCTGCATGCCCGGCCAGTGCCGCCACATATCGATAAGCGGCGCCTTCCAGTCATTCTTGCGGTCGATATGATCGACCCGGAAGTACAGGGAATAGCGGATGCGCTCGGATACGTTCATGCCCCCCGCGTGGATAAGCTGATAATGCGTTAGGATCAAATCCCCGGGCTCCCCCGTAATCTGCACCGGCTTGGGTAGAGGCACATTGGTTGACCGGTGGATCGTCTGAAACCCTTCATCCTGGAATAAAATCTCGGGGCCATGCTCGCGGAAATAAGCCTCATAGGCCCGATGGGTTCCCGGATACACAGTAAAATTCCCTTGGTGCTGCCCGGTTTGATCGCTGAGGATAAGTCCGACAAGGGCAGTGAAGTTCTGCGCAATGCCATCTTTGACGCGAAGAACGCCGTCCAGATGCGCACCATGATGATCATCCGCAGGATGATCCGGATAATCAGGGAAGCGAAGCGCAATCTGTCCGAGCTGAACAGGATGATAGCTGTCTTCCCCGACAAGTGAATCGACAAGCGCTTTGGCTGGTGTTTTATTAAACAAATCCGTAATGATCTGCTCCGTCTCCAGTTCTCTGCAGTAGTTGGCCCCGCGATGATCAGCCGGAATGCCTTTGCCGATCGAATGATTAATCGCCTTCATGGCCTGCTCTACCATGATCCTGGGCACCACACCCGGCACCTTGACATAGCCCTGCTCCAGAAGCTGCTTCTTCTGCTTATACATTAACTGCATTTGATTGCCTCCTTGGAATTTAGGATCATCATTTCATGGTCATGAGCCGAACGGATAGCTCGGCAGCCCTTGTACCCCTGGCTTCAAGCGGAAAATTCCGCCTGACAGCGGCCGCTGTCGAAGCTCCTCTTCGGGCAGCCCCGTCCTTGCCGTCGTAATGTAGAGCTCATCAAGCAGGTCTCCGCCGAAAATGCAAGAGGTTACCCGCGCGGCAGGCACCTCCACTTTAAGCAGCCGCTCTCCGGTTTCCGGATTGAAGCGGGATACGCAGTAACCGTCCCACTGCGCGATCCAGAGCATGCCCTCCATGTCCGTTGTCATGCCGTCCGGCGATCCCTCGCCCTCCGGAATCGTGATGATGACGCGCCCTTCTCCAAGCCGCCCGGTATCGAGGTCAAAGGGATAGGCCTTGACCTGCTTCGTCGGTGAATCGATATAATACATCGTCGTGTGATCAGGGCTCCACGTGATTCCGTTGGAGCATGTAATGCCAGACACCTTCTTCTCGATCTCGCCATTCGGATATAGGCAGTATAAGGCGCCGCCCGGACTCCGCTCGGTCAGCTCCATCGTACCTGCCCAGAACCTTCCCTTTGCGTCGCATTTTCCATCGTTAAACCGGTTGGCCGCTATCCCCGCCTCCGGGTCGCCAATCGGATGCAGCAGGCCGCTTGCGGGATCGAACCGGAAGAATCCGTCCCTGGCGGCAATAACAAATCCGTTATTCCGGTCAGGCACGACCGCCCCGACATACTGGCCAATCTCGTATTTCAGGTCCGTTCCCGACTTGGGATCGAAGATATGGATCTGCGATTCCATAATGTCCACCCAGTAGAGCAGCCCTTTGCCGGCATCCCAGCTAGGTCCTTCGCCAAGCGTCGCCCTGGCGTCCAACACCAATTCCAAATTGTCCATGCCGCATCCCCTTCTCAAATACAGATAATTATTGCACTGCGCGGTCATCACGAAAATGCTGCGGTGTCATCCCGTAATGATTCTTGAACACCTTGGAGAAATATGTGGCGTTCTGATAACCGAGCGAATAAGCGACATCCATGATTTTATGGTCGCTGCTTTTCAGCAGCTGGGCGGCTTTCTCCATCCGCAGCTTCAGCAGATAATGACCGATGCTCTGGCCGGTTTCAAGCTTATAGACTCTGGATAGATATGCGGGATGCAGAAAAATATGATCGGCAATGGATTGAATCGACACATCCTCCGATAGCTTCCGGTTGATGAAAGCATGGATGCGTTCAACGATCCCTGAACGATTGTCTTTCATTTCCCGCTCCAAATGATTCTGGATCCGCTCGAAGACCCGTACTGCCCAGCATTGCAGATTGGGCGGTGCGCGGTGCAGCGGATTACAAATGGGCATGGCGTCTTCCCCGAGGAGCTCGGCTAATGAGAGGCCGCTCTTATGTACGATATAGGCTGCAGAGCTGGACAACAACAGAAAAACCTCCAGATAATGCTCGGCGGACACTTCCTGAAGCTGTTCCAATTCCTCGAATATTGCCCGAAGCTTCACCTGTACCGCATCCCAGCGCCCGGCATCCAGCAAATGCTGCAGGAGAGGCGGCTCATACAGGCTGGATAATGATTGCATCCGGGTCCTTGCATCGCATTCGCGGGCAGCCATGATCATAATGATCTCCCGGTCCCGGCCCAGACGCTCGCGGACCATGGCGAGCAGCTGCTGGTAAAGACCAGCCATATCCGCCGGGAAAATCGCCCATTCTCCAACGACGATCGAGATCCCTCCTTTGAGATAAACCTTCACTTTGCCCTGGATCTGTATGGCAAACTGTTCGAGCAGTTTCTGCCGGACTTCTTCCCCGTTTGCCAGCCCAGTAAGTTCACCGTATTTTGCGGCAGTCAACTTTACGCAGAACACCAGGTGATCGTTAACGTCCTTGCACGACCACAGCTCAAACACGCCTTGGCTGAGCTCCTCCGCAATATTGCCGATCGCATATTCCAGCAGCGACAAGCTCTGAAAGTCATGGCGGGCGAACTCCTCTTCCAACCGCACCAGTATCATGGAGAAAGCATCGCCCGATCCGAACGATAATTCAAACAGCTCCAGTTTTTCATGCAAAGCGTCAGATGTCATCCTCTTGCCCTGCAGAAGCTCGCTGAGCAGATTACCCTTAAGCAGGGGAAGATGGTCACGAAGCGCCGATTGCGCCCGCTGGAATGAACTGATGCTTTCCCATTCACTCTGGATTTGCCCGATAACGTGTTCCACCGCCTGCATGAGATCGCTCTCGCGTATGGGCTTAAGCAAGTAGTCCACGGTATGATTTTGAAGCGCCTGCTTGGCGTAATCGAAATCCGCGAATCCGGATAGAATAAGGCACTTGACCCTGCTCCACCGTTCTGCAATCCTTTTTACGAGTTCCAGACCAGACATGCCGGGCATGCGGATATCGGTGATGACAATATGAATCGGGTGTGCCTCCAGAAGCGTCAGTGCTTCGGGAGCGGAGCAGGCTTTATGAATTTCTGCGATCTGAAGCGTCTCCCACGGCATAGTCAGCATCAAATTATCCACGACCGCTTCTTCGTCATCCACAATAAGCAGCTGATACATCGCTCTCCCCCTCCGCTTGATATCTCCTCCAGGCAAGGACGACCCTGACCCCTCCGGTCGGCAATACATTGATATCCAGACCGGAACCCTCGCCGTATTGGTAGCCAAGCCGTTGATGGACATTCCACATGCCGCATCCCATCTCTTCGTCCATGCTCCGTTTCAAGCTCCCTTTGAGCTCGCGTAAAACCTCCTGCGTCAGGCCAACTCCGTTATCCTCCACGATTACATAATGATAATCGGCATCCTGCCGGCAATGAATCCGGATCGTCCCGCTGCCGGGTTTATTTTCTATGCCGTGGACAACTGCATTTTCCACAATGGGCTGGATAATCAGCCGGGGTACTGTCAGCTCCATCATATGCGGCGGAACATGAATCTCATAGTTGAACCGTTTCATCCGCATTTGCTGAATTTCCAGGTAATTCTCTACGAATCCCAGCTCGCCGCGAAGCGAAACGCTCTGC
This sequence comes from Paenibacillus sp. JT31N11, assembly GCF_056269285.1. Classification (NCBI taxonomy): domain Bacteria; kingdom Bacillati; phylum Bacillota; class Bacilli; order Caryophanales; family Paenibacillaceae; genus Paenibacillus; species Paenibacillus sp. JT31N11. The sequence continues at coordinate 1,389,389 of NZ_JBWDNQ010000001.1, read as the reverse complement.
TTCTCGACACGGGTAGTATAACGGTAATACTCGCCAAGATTCAGCGCCATAGTCTCGGCAAGATCAAGCACGCCCAGCCGGATCATGCTTTGAATATAAAACAGGCAGTTATACAGAAAATGGGGATTGATCTGTGACTGCAGCTGCTTCAGCGTTGCCTCGCGCGTCTGGATCTTCTCCAAATATACTTTTTCCACCAGCACCTGAATCTCCTGCGCCATCTCATTGAATCTGGAGAACACGAATGAAAATTCGCTTGCCCGGCGAGGGTACATCCGTATGGAGAAATTGCCCCGCTTCATCTCCCTGAGGCTGTGTATAAGCTGTTTTATCGGAATCTGGACATTGCGATACAGCATCAGCAGCGCAAGTATGCTCAGGATGAGAAGCAGGCAGACGGACATGTAAAATAAGTTCCGCACCTCATGAATCGGACTCAGAATCTGCTCAATGGGCACGTAATCGACGACATACCAATTCAGGCGCGAAATGAGCGCAACACTGATCATATAATTCTGACCGTCAAGCGTTATCGTCTCGGCCTCTGCATCCCGAAAAGTCCTGCCCACCAGGGCTTGCTTCAGCGCATGGACGAGCTTCTCATCCGATGAGCGGTTCGTTATCAGCCCCTGGGAGGGGTTGAACAGGAACGGATCGTCGCCGCCATTGCGCTTGAAATCATCCATCATCTTGCGAAGATTATCCACGGGGAAGGTGGTCTGAATGATGACATTGGCTTCCCCGGGATGAAGGTACATGGAGAATGGCTCTACGGTATACCTGCTGAAATAATCGTTATTCTGCCCAAGCTCCCTGCTTTTCGGGTGCAGCTTCCAGTCCGTCGTCGACACGTCCTGCATGAAAGCCTTGCGGTCGAAGGGAGCCTCCGAGCCGGTTGTGATCGCCAGATCGCTCGCAGGCAAGTACAACGTGATCCGGTTCTGATAGCTCGATGAGATGCTGCCGAGCAGGAGCTTCTCATAAATGGTGTTGATCGTTTTATCCCGGTCATACCCGCTGCTTGCGTTTATTGCGTTTTGAAATTCAAGCACATCGGAATCCCGCATAAGCTGCATGGAATACATCGACAGCTGCTCGATCTGTGTATTCACCTGATTCATGAAGACGGAGAGCTGCTTCAGCTTGGATTTGCGGATTTCATCCTCGACCAGCCGTGTGCTCCGGTTATTCACATACGTGAATATGATAAGAATCGGGATGAGCAAGCAGCAAATGAGAATGGCGATTTTTCCGAAGATGCTGAACTTGATCCGCATGCCCGCAGCCACCCTTCCGTTGAAAGTGCTTTCACGTCCAATTGTACCAAGCTATCCTTGCCTTCGTATAGACCCTTTATTACTCTTTGACCGAACCAAGCGTCATTCCGTGTACGAAATATTTCTGCAGAAACGGATAAACCACCAGGACCGGCAGAGCGGAAATGAAAATCAGCGACGCTTTGAGCGTCCGGTCGGATAAATTCGAGAATTCCCGCGGGTCCATACTGAGCTTCGTGAAATCCGTTGCGGCAACGACCGTCTGCAGGAAGGTGGACATCGGGTAGTTCCGGAAGTCGGACATATAAATTAATCCGTCGAACCAGGAATTCCAATTCCCAACGATCGTAAACAAACCGATTGTAGCCAGAGACGGCAGGGATATGGGCAGGTAGATTTTGAGAAGGGTCATAAAATGTCCGGCACCATCAATCAGCGCCGCTTCCTCCAGCTCCTTCGGTATGCCGCGGAAAAAGTTCATCATCAGCACGATATTGAAAACATTCACAGCCGACGGAAGAATCAGCGCCGCAAGCGTGTTGTTTAACCCCAGATGGTAGACGACGAGATAAGACGGAATCAGCCCTCCGTTGAACAGCATGGTAAATACAATGATCCAGGCATACAGCGAACGTCCGCGGAATACACGGTCTTCTTTGGAAAGCGCATAGGCCGCCGTGCAGGTAAGCGTCATAGTCAGCAATGTGCTTAACGTTGTCCGTTCCACCGCGATCCAGAACGACCGGATAAAATTCGCATTGTCGAAGGTTTTCGCATAGGCGCTCAGGGTGAATTTCACCGGCCAGAACGTAACCATTCCCGCATCGGCCGGCTCCTTGGAACTGAAGGAAATAGCCAGTACATTGAGCAGCGGCGCAATACAAAGAAGGGCGAGGAATGCAAGAAAGACCATGTTAAGCCAGGTGAATATGCGATAGGATGGCGTGCTGTGCATGGTATCCTCCTTAGAAAATTCTGTAGTTGGCCACTTTCTTGGCTGCCCCGTAGGTCATCACGATCAGGATGAAACCGACCACGGACTTGAAGAGCCCCACAGCAGTCGCAAAGCTGTAATTGGAACCCTGCAAACCCACCCGATAAACGAAGGTGTCGATGATATCCCCCTTTTCATAAACGAGCGGGGAATATAGGTTGAAGATTTGATCAAAGCCTGCATTTAGTATATTGCCCAGAGATAGCGTCGCCAGGACGACGGTAATCGGCAGCAAAGATGGTATGGTAATCCGAATGGTCTGCTGCCAACGGTTCGCCCCGTCAATGCTTGATGCCTCATAAAGAGACGGGTTTATCCCTGTGAGCGCGGCCAGATATACAATCGTCGAGAATCCGAATTCCTTCCAGATATCGCTGATCACCACAGTCGCCCGGAACCAGTTGCCATCACTGAGAAACATGACCGGTTCCACGCCGAACACGGATCCGAGAAGACGGTTAACCAGTCCTTGCATCGAGAGAATATCGGTCAGTATTCCGCCTAATATGACCCAAGAGAGGAAATGCGGCAGATACACCAATGACTGGATGGTGCGTTTGAAGACCATCTTCCTGACTTCATTGAGCAATAGAGCAAACACAAAAGGCACGAACAGGCCGCCAACGATTTTCATAAAAGAAATCACGAAGGTATTCCAGATAACCTGAACGCTGTCCCTGTAAGTAAACATATATACGAAGTGGTCAAAGCCGACCCAAGGTGAGCCCGTAAAGCCAAGCCATGGCTTATAATCCTGGAATGAAATAACCAACCCCAGTATCGGCACATAGTTGAAAATGATCAGGAATACAAGCGTTGGCAGCAGAAGGATGTGCAGCTGCCATGTTTTTTGCAGATAAACCTTCATCAGCGTCAGCACCTTATCCTTTAAATATTCTTACTTCACACTTACCGCCTGCCACCATTCATTGACTTCTTTCGTGATCTCGTCCCCGCCCCCGGCTTTCCATTCCTGAACAAAACGGTCAAACTCATCGACCGGCGCTTTGCCGTATACGATTTTGATGAATGTCTCCTTCTCATTCTTTTCCAGGAGCTCCGCCTTCGAGCTCATCGTCTTGGTGCTGGCGCCTGTAAAGTTATTCGCAATACTCTTCCCGATCAGATCGTCGTTGATGACCAGTCCCTCCAGTACCGGTTTGGGATCCTGCGCCCTCGATTGCAAGTATGGCGTGGAGACATCACCTGCAAGTACCTTTTTCACCAAATCGTCTTTGGAGAATTGTCCCGCGGATACGCCGCCAACGATCGGAACAGGCGCATTCTTGCCCGGCAGCGATTCCTTCGGCAGGAGCTTGCCATCCTGCAATTTGTAGTCGTAATCCTCCGAATACCCGTATTTAAAAGGGGAATCCGGGTCAAGGAACGCCGGTCCGTATAGGACGTCAAAGTAACTGAAGAAGGCTTCATATTCCTTGAATTCTTTGCTGAATACCATAAAACCGTTTGCGCCTGCGGTTGATTTGCGGGCAACTTGGCCGCCGGCGCCTTCTGGCAATTTGATAGGCGCATAGGTGGCTCCCTTCACATTGGCTGTCACGTCCTGCAGCGGCCAGCCGCCCATCCATGCAGGTCCGGCAATGATGCCTGCCTTGCCCTTCTGCCACCATTCGGCTGCTTTGTAGGCGTCATTCAATGACAAATCCTGAGCCAGGTAGCCTTTGGCATACCAGTCATGCAGCTTGGCAAGTCCTTGCTTGATTGATGGCTGCACGGACGAATACTGAAGCGAGCCGTCGGAACCCTTCGTCCAGATGCCTGGAATCTCATTGCCGAAGGAACCAAATACCCAATCCGTCGAGGCCATCCAATCAAAGAGTGAATCCTTGCCGGCCACTGCGAGCGCGATCGTATCCTTCTTGCCATTGCCGTCCGGGTCCCGGGTTACGAACGCCTCCATCACCTTCTCCAGCTCATCGAACGTTTGTGGAATTTCCATCCCGACCTTCTGCAGCCAATCTGTCCGGATCCACAATATATTATCGAACTGATGGGTCCAGATGAACGGAATGCCATACCGCTTTCCATTAATCGTAACGGAGTTCCATACATCGCTGTTCTCCGCGTACAGATTCTTGAGCCGCTCGGAGGCGTATTTATCGAACATATCGTCAACAGGCTGGATATTGCCGGAATCGACGAGATCCTTCAGAAGCACCTTGTCGCCGAAGTTCAGCACATCCGGCATCGTCTCGCCGCTTGACATGGCCAGCTTGATCTTATTTTCCAGTGTTTCACCCTGCTTGGCGACAACCCACTGGTATTTCAAATCGATTCCAAGATTGTCGTGGGCCCAGCGGATCATCGGGGTATTGTCAATCGAATCCCCATTCACGAACTTCGTGTCTCCGCCGATCCATGCACCAGTAGTAATCGTTACCGGCGGACTGAATCTGCCGTCCTTCATCGTGGAGCCCCCCTCATTGGACGGCAAGTTCTCCGCATCTCCGGCAGCATTCCCATCTGCCGCAGGAATGCTCTCTGCTCCCGGCGGTTCCCCCTTCGCACAACCGGCCAGCAGCAAAATACCGCTTAATAAGAGAACCGAGGCAATTGTAAAGACTTTTCCCTTCCATCCCTTCACGCTGATTCCTCCAATTCAGTTTTTTCTATCGAATCTATTCTGAATTGTAAGTAAACGCTATCGGTTTGTAACCTATAAAAAAACTGACCTGGGTGTAAAAATCATGACTTCTTAGTGTTGAGGCGCTTCCCGTTTCAATAAGAAGAGTCCCGAAGTTTTATATAGTAGTTCCGCGATGCAATGTGCCACTATTAATAAAGTTTCCTTTTAGACGCCTATTGACACCGGAAGCTTTACAAGTTATATTCTGATTAATCGATCAAATTTTTATTTTAATGATCAAATAATTTATCAAAGAATGGATGGTGCTCCACATGAATGAAGAAAACGGGGAACAGCGGGGAACCGGGGAGCCGGACTGGAATGCAAAGCTGCTGCCGCTCATTAGTGCGTTGGCCGGTATTGTCGTCTTGTGGGCGACCTGGTTTTTCTACAATAATGCGCTGGACGATCCCGGATTTCCCTGGTATCGTTGGATACAGCCGGTCCTGATGCTGCTTGGCGGCGTTATGTGCCTTATTGCGGCGGTATTATTGCTGATGCGCAGGGATTCCGGCCGGGATCTACTGCGTATGGCCGTTGTCATCATTCCGGCTATACTCGCTATAAGATTGCTGATTGTCGGCATTCTCTTCCTCGTGAAGCTTGTCAGCAAGCTTTTCGACGGGACAGTAAATGACTGGTTTAGCGGTACAAATGATTTGAATCCGGTCAAAATTGGCATTAACATTGCTGTAGTGGCGGTCGTTATCCTGTTTGTCTTATGGGGTAAGGCCGCCTCTAAAGCCAAACAGACAACCAAGGAGAAATAGCATGACCAAAAAAGCGGACGAAAAACAATCATTCATCACTGAGGCGAGACGCACACAAATTGTCGATGCAGCGATCACCACGCTGGATGAGATCGGCTACGTCCATGCAAGTCTCGCCCAAATCGCCAAAAGAGCCGGAATCAGCACCGCTTTGATCTCTTACCATTTTAAAGACAAAAACGATCTGATGGACCAGACGCTGATCATGCTGGTCACCGATGCCGCAGCTTATGTATTGGAAAGAACCCGGGCTGCAGCAACCGCCCGGGAAAAGCTGCACAGCTTTATCGCCGCAAGTCTCGCTTATCAGGCTACGCGTCCCAAGCACAACACCGCGTTGATCGAGATTGTTTTTCATGCCCAGACGCCTGATAATATTCCCTACTATAAGCTGAGCGACGATGAAGAGGAGCCGCTTCTTCATGAGCTTCATCAGATCTTGTACGATGGGCAATCGAGCGGGGAATTTCGTGAATTCAATGTTCATGTCATGGCGAGCGCTATTCAGGGGGCCATTGGAGAATATATGGCGCATTCGGGCATTGCCGGCAAAGTCGACCTGGAGTCGTATAACGCGGAGCTGGCAGTTCTATTCGATAAAGCGGTTCTTGGCAATAAATAAGGACCGCCAACCAGGAAGGTCAGCGGACCTGACTGTAAATCATACAGCGATCAGGCTGTCGGGCGGGCTGCGGCCACTTCCATGACCGGAACGTACCTGAGCTTCATCTCGCGGGCGACCGCTTCGTGGGTAATGGAGCCGCAGGCGGTATTGATGCCGCGGGCCAGCGATTCGTCAGACGCCGCGGCTGCAGCGATTCCCTGACCGGCGATCTTCAGCGCGTAAGGCAGCGTCGCATTCTCCAACGCGAGCGCCGAGGTGCGCGGAACGGCGCCCGGCATGTTCGCCACGGCATAATGAACAACTCCGTGCTTCACATATGTCGGATCGGAGTGGGTCGTAATCCGGTCGACGGTCTCGATGGAGCCGCCTTGATCGATAGCCACATCGACGATGACTGAACCGGGCGCCATCCTCTTGACCATTTCCTCGCTGACCAGCCTCGGAGCCCTTGCGCCTGGAATGAGAACCGCTCCGATCAGCAGGTCAGCCTTGTGAACCGCCCGTTCCAGCTCGTATGGATTTGACATCAGCGTCGTGACCTGGCCAGTGAACAGATCGTCGATCGTCCGCAGCCGTTCCGCGCTCACATCCAGCACCGTGACGCGAGCTCCCGCTCCCAATGCCCGTTTGGCGGCATTCATTCCGACCATACCTCCTCCCACGATCACGACTTCGCCCGGCTGAACTCCGGGTACGCTTCCCAGCAGGATCCCCTTGCCTCCATGCGTCTTCTCCAGAAATTGCGCGCCGATCTGCACCGCCATGCGTCCCGCCACTTCGCTCATTGGCGAAAGTAGTGGCAGCGAGCGGTTGTCCAGCTGAACCGTCTCGAATGCGACGCCCCATACTTCCCGATCCAGCAACGCACGGGTCAATTCCGGTTCCGGAGCCAGGTGCAGATAAGCGAAGAGAATCAAATTTTTCCGAAAATAACCGTATTCCTCCGGCAGCGGTTCCTTGACCTTCATGATCATATCCGCGTGGCCCCATACCTCTGCAGCCTTGTCCAGAATCCTCGCTCCCCGGGTTATGTATTCCGCATCGGCAAAGCCGCTGCCGGTACCGGCCGAACTTTCCAGCAGTACCTGATGTCCTTGCCGGGTCAATGCACTCACACCTGCGGGCGTTAAAGCTACCCTGTTCTCGTTATTCTTGATCTCTCTCGGTACGCCAATTATCATTTGAATCATCCTCCAACTGGTAAGTTATAATGATTTGAACCCAGTATATAGGAGAAGAAATTTTTCCACATCGTGGCGCACATAGAAAATGCCGGACGGTTTTTGTGAAATTCCACAAACCTTCGCCCGGCATAGCCGTCTGATTGAATGATCTTCAACCGCCGCTCTGCAAATACAGGAAAGCGGCGACCTTGTCCGCCATGCTTTTCAGATTGATGCCGCTTATTTCATTCATCCGCACCATCCGGTAGCCAAGCGTATTCGGATGGATATGCAGCCTCTCGGCCGCTTCGCGGACGCCGCAGTCGCAGTCAAGCAGCACAGAGAGCGTATGGGTCAAATCCGCCTGATGCTCGCGGTCATATTCACGCAGAAGCTTGACGTGGGAATTCACGATAGCTTCCGCTTCAATCGTCTCCGCTACAGCGGGCAGGTAATGCCGGTAGCCCAGCTCTTCATAGACGAGCTCCTGGACTGAAGCCCGCGGAAACCTTCTGCGGATGCCGATCACCTTGAGCGCTTCCGCATAGCTGCGCGGGGCCAGGCTGTACTCCCTTGCCGCCAATCCGCCGGCTCCGACCGTTGCCTGCACATCCGGAAACGCCCTGGCAAGCCGGTCGGCCAAATGTTCCAGCGATGCCTTCCATTCTCCCGGGCTGCTGAGCATCTTCGCATCACCGGCAAGGAACACTACGCGCTCCCCGACTGCTGCATAGGCAAGACTGTAGAGGCCTGTCTCCTCCTCAATCACTCCGGCGGCCTGATTAAGGAGCGGCCATACGGCCGAAGCGTCGAGATTGAAGTCGACTGCAACAATGCGGTAATATTCGGGCAGCGGTCGCTTCAGGCAGCCGGATTGGTGCCGGATCTCGGCCTCCGTAGCAAAATACCCTTCAACGAGCCGGCTCAGGAACATATCCTGGCTCAGATCGGAGCGCCAGCGCGATTCCGTCTGACGCTGCAGCTCGCCCGCGATGGAACCGGCTGCCCGGCGCAGCTTCTCCATATCTGACTCTGACAGAGGCTGGTCTGTCTCAGCCGCCCAAATATAGCCGATGACGCGTTTGCCGCTTCTAACGGCGATGGCCACGCGGGAACCCAGGCCAATCTCTTCATTCGCCTCGATACGCTGCGGACCTTCTTCCTTCTGTAATCTCCGGATGACTCCGCCCTCATGGAAGCTGCGGATGACATGCTCGGGCACCCTCCGGCTCATAATCGTCGCGATCCGGATCGCATCCGTGCTTCCGCTGTGCATGCTGTATGCCAGCACGCGGTGCTCCGCATCCTCGATTGTAACCGGGCATTGCAGCATATGGCTGATCTCGTCGGCCCGGCGCTCCAGCCAGCCGATGTTGCCTGCCGGAGATTCTGCAGATGTCATCGCCCTCACCTTTCCTCTCGCTGAATGTTTCTTGCTGCTTATGACCTGAGGCTGATTCCATGCTCCGACAGATGCGCGCGCAAAAAGGAGAAGACGAATACCTGGGTAGGACGTCCTCTCCCCGCTTTGCGCACTTCCGCCTGCTCTGCCAGACCGGCGTCCGCCCATTGCACCAGCAGACGGTTCGCGCTGCGGGTCGTCAAATCCAGCAGTCCCGCCAGCTCGCCGGCGGTATAGTCCAGCTTGCCATGCCGCGATGCAGAGGCGAACAGGCGGCTTAAGTACGCTGTCGTCAGTCCCGCCTCCTCCGCCGTCTTCAATAACGACGAGTCGCCAAAGCTGAGATCGTACTGAATCGGCTCGGACATTTCGAGCGGCCCGATGAAGGTTTGATCCTCACGGACGATGAAACAGGTGCCTCCACCCGCATCTTTCGTGCTGCGCAGAGCGGCCCGGGCGTTCGTTCCTGCCGCATTGGCCGATACGCCGAAGCCGATGCCTACGCTAAGCGACAGGCCGAACCGTTTCTGGGCTTTCGAAGCAAGCGAGATATATTTGTACCCGCCTGTTTCCCGTTCGAACAGTCCGCGGGTCGTGAAGAACAGGAATTCATTGGGACCAAGCGGCGTCAGGCAGCCGTCCAGCTGTTCGATAAAATCGAGCATGGTCCGCTCCACGTCGAGCCGCAGCTTCTGTACCTCGTGCTCGGAGCTGCAGCTGCGTATGACAGCGTCGAAGTTGTCGATGACAACCATGCCGACAACGATTTGCGATTCCTTGCTTCTCCTGGTTTCCGTGGACAACAGGGCACGCTCCAGGGCAACGACGATATCGTTGTCGGCCGGCTCCATATAGGCACAGGGAATACCGATCGTCTCCAGACGCTCGGCAACGCGGCGGTTCGCCGTCAATGCCGCCGAGCTTGTCCCATCCTGATAATGCCGGAGGTGGAACTGGTACATCTCATCTGCCGAGGACCCGTCTGTCTGGCGAATGCTTATCATTCGCATCGAACCAGGTTCGGTCCCATTGATCATGTGCCTGATCATGTCCTCCGGGAAGGTATCGACCGTCACGCCTTCAAGCACGGCCGATCCTTGCGCAGCCTGCATCAGCAGCCGGCACAGCGCCTTGAAGAAGCCCGCGCCCGATAACGGCAAATAATGCATCGGTATGGCCGATGGCAGTCTCTCCTTCACAAGCCTGAAAGTATCCGGGTCGGTCATGAAAAGCACCTCCACTTCGCCAAGCAGCCCGGCTGCGCTGCGGATCATATCCTCGACATGCTCTGTCTGACGAACAATGGGCCGGAACGATGGAAAAGACCGCAGAACGCGGAGAATGGGTTCCATCAGCTCGTGAGCGCCTATGAGGCCGATTGGAATATCTTTGTTATTATGAAGCTCCAGCATGAAGAGGGCTCCTCCAGTCGAAAGCGGTAGTGCGCTTTTTTCTATATCATAAGTGGCACAGCCGCTCCAGTGCAACTGCCCGCCGCATAATATTTCCTGAATTGGATAATGATAAACAAAACCGCAAGCTGGCTGGTTAGGAGGGCATCATCCTGATTCTCAAAGACACGGGCAGACAGGTCGTCGATCAAATTAAGGAACGGCTCGGACAATCGCCGGATTTGTCAGCCATGAATTCGAGCTGATTTCCGGTTTGAGCTTATCCTGCCTCTATATCTCAACAATCGTATCCTCGGAACAGATTGACGAATTCATCTTAAAGCCTGTAATGGTACGAAGTCAGGGGGCGGAACCGCCGCATGACCCTATCGAGTGGTTGAAATCTTTCATACCCAGGGTGCAATCGAGAGAATGCTCGGGAGCCTCTGAAGGCATCCGCAATCTTCTTGAAGGACACTGCCTGCTTATTCCTGCCTTCGGCGAGTACTATCTTAGCTACGATGTAGCCCAGGCACAGGCGCGAAGCGTATCCGAACCTGCAACAGAGGCCTCCATTCGCGGTCCGCGGGAAGGCTTCGTCGAAGATATCGAGCGGAATGTCGCATTAATCCGAAAAAGATTGAAATCCGAGCATCTGGTGTTTGAGCAATTGGTGATCGGAACTGAAACCCAGACCCAGGTCTATCTGACCTACATCGACAACATCGCTTCGGTGCAAACCGTGGATGAATTCCGCAGACGGCTCAAGTCCATTCATACGGACAGTATTCTGGAGAGTTCTTATATCGAAGAATGGATTCAAGACACGGCGTTGTCGCCGTTTCCCCAGCTCATCAGCACGGAGCGTCCGGATTCGCTCACAGCCAAGCTGCTGGAGGGCCAGATCGGAGTCGTTACGGATGGCACGCCGATTGTGCTTATCGGACCGATTACCTTTTTTCAGCTCTTTACTTCACCCGAAGACTATTATCAGCGGGCGGATATCGCTACGCTGTCGCGCTGGCTGCGGATGCTTGCCTTCCTGCTCTCCATATTCGTGCCTGCTCTCTACATCGCGGTGGTAAGCTATCATCAGGAGCTGCTTCCTACTTCACTGCTAATCAGCTTGGCCGCGCAGCGCGAGGAAGTGCCCTTCCCAGCTTTTGTCGAAGCTACGATCATGATCATTACCTTCGAGATTTTACGCGAAGCGGGACTGCGCATGCCGCGGATTGCCGGACAATCCATATCGATCGTGGGAGCGCTTGTGCTGGGCCAGGCTGCGGTGGAAGCGGGACTTGTCTCTGCTGCAATGGTTATTGTCGTTTCTCTGACTGCCATCTCCAATTTCGTCTCCCCCAACTACAGCTTCGGGATTTCCCAGAGACTCGTACAGTTCGCATTTATGAATCTGGCCGGATTAATGGGTTTATTCGGTTTAATGTGCGGCGTTTTTTTTCTCCTGGTGCATCTCGCTTCATTGCGGTCGTTTGGCGTGAAATATCTCACCCCACTGGCCCCCGTCGTCTTCTCTGACTGGAAAGATACGCTGGTTCGGGTTCCACGGTTTATGATGAAGCGATTTCCCAAAAAACGGATGGTCGATAAATAAGAAGGTGCCTTGATATGAGAGTTATATTCATCGCTGTGCTCATGCTGGTGTTGTGTACCGGCTGCTGGGATTTGAAAGAAATCAATTCACTTGCGATTGCAAGCCTGGCCGGAGTCGATAAGGATCCGGAGTCTGGTGACCTTCTCGCCTATTACCAGGTCATTAATCCGACCGGTCTGTCAACCAGACAAAGCGCTGCGACGAAAGCTGCTGTATACACCTATCACTTTAGGGATTTTAGCCACGGAAGATTCACAGAGCAGACAGGCACCTCTATGCCAAGGCGCTTTTTTACGGCCCATCTGCAGAGCTACCTGATATCCGAACGCTATGCCCGGGAAGGGATACTGGATCTGATCAATTTTATCGAACTTAACCCCGAACGCCGGTCAAGTCTGATTGTTTTTATTACGGATAGTCCAATGCACACGGTCATGAACAGCTTCACTCCTTTGGACAGAGTACCGGGCCGGTTTATCCGCGCCTTGTCGAATCAATATAAACCCAACTTCAGTATGAGTGTTTATCCAATCCGGTTTAAAGACTTGGCCAAGGATATCAATCTTCATACGCCGACTATCCTGCCCATCATTCATTATCATGGAGAGAAGCCTTCCTCCAACAGCGACAGAGTGGAAGAAATCGATGCAAGCGAAGACGGAATCAGCTTCAAAGTAGGAGCCGTGCTCATCCATTCCCGTATGGTTGGCCGTATCGACGAGCAATCAAAGATCCTGTTCTTCATCATGAATAAAAAGTACAGAGAACTGACAGAAACTGTGGAAATCAAGGGCAAGCACGTAGATGTCACGGCGAAGAATTTAAATGTTAAACGCAAATGGATCAAGCCCGCATCGGAGCTTTCTTTCCAAATTACTGGCGACCTGAAAATATTGAACAACCAGCAAACGAGCAAGATGACCGTACAGAATCTGCATTTAATCGAGGAGGCATTTAACCGGAAGCTGGAAGAAAGGGTGCTCGCATTGGATCAGATGGGCAAAACAAAAGGCTGGGATATGCTCGGCATCCAGGAAAAGACATGGCGTCAGACCAAGGTCACGATTAAGGTCAGCTCCAGGATGACAACGACCGGGAACACCAGTACACCATATCTTGAAGAATAGAGGGAGCCAATAGATGGAGAACGCTCAATTGAGTGGGTGGCAGTTATTTAATCTGACCTTTGTATACATCATCGGCACCTCGTTTATCCTGCTGCCGGGGAGCCTCATTGCGAGTGGCAAACAGTACGGCTGGCTTATAATTGTCTGGGCTGCTCTGTACGGCCTGATATTGTCCTGCTTCTGGCTGTATTTGTCCAGCCGGTTTCCCGGGATGAGCATTGTTCAAATCGCAGTCCAAGTGCTTGGCAAATGGGCCGGGGGATTGGTTTCCCTCCTGTACATCCTTTTCTTCATCCAAGTCGCCTCCTGGGTAACGCGCAACCTCAGTGATTTCATGCATATCAATCTGATGCCCCGGACACCGCTGTCGATCTTCAATATCATGATCCTGCTCGTATGTGCGTATGCGGTTGTGAAAGGAATCGAAACCATCGCTATGGTGAGCGAGTTTTTGGCTCCAATTGTTAATCTGGCATTCTGGATTCCCTTCTCGGTGATGATCAGAGAATGGGATTGGCAGAATTTCAACGTTCCTGGCGTCTTTCATCCTTGGGACACGCTCATCCATACCCGCTATGCGCTTGCGTTTCCCTTTATGGAGACTGTCATTTTTATGATGATATTTCCATTTGCCCAGCGCCGGTTAAAAGTTATATTCCTGTCGGGAATCGGGGGTGCGGGACTCCTTCTCAGCATGTGTTTTTTTTTTACGATTGGCATTCTTGGAGTAGAGCGGAGTTCTCACCTTATCTATCCCGTATTTATCATCTTTCGCGAAATGCAGTTTACGAATTTCGTCGAGCACTTGGAATCGATTATTTCCGTGAACATCCTTCTTATTGTCTGCCTTAAATTAAGCCTGCTGTTTTACTGCGCGGTACTTGCCATATGCCAGCTGTTCCAGATTAAAGAGCGAGCCGTTGTAGCCTATCCGCTGGTATGGATCATTTCCGCCTATTCCCTGTTGTTCAAAAACATTGTCGAGAACGTCGATTGGATCCAGAAGTACTTATTCAATTACTACACGCTATATGCGATCGCGTTCCCCGCCATTCTCATTGTATGCTCATGGCTGAGGAAGACAAATCATTCGCAGGGAAGTGAAACGGCGACATGAGCCTGATGATTTTTTTATTCATCTTGTTTCTGGCAGCCGGTATATGGATGATGCGGTCCAATCAATCAGGCAAGAAGGATAAAGCGCTTTTTGTCAGCATTACGACGCTTGGTGCCGCTCTCTGGGGGAGCATCATCGTCCGTCATCCGTTCGATTTGAATAAGTTGATCGCCTGGATGTTTTATTGGCAGTGAAACAAGAAAAAGAACATCCTCACGTTATGCTGCCGCAGAGGATGTTCTTTTTTGCCATCTATCTGATCATTAATTCAAGTGCTGCATGACGCCTTGTGGATAAGTTTCTTCATTTACCGTCTTCTGTTCATAGAGATTGTACCAGGCTTCAGCTACGTAATCAGGATCAAAATTGGTTCCTCGTCTTATTAACGGGCTGATAGAGAGATGGCCTACATAAATCCCCTTCGGTGACAGCTTGTCGTGAAGATTCAGAACATAATTCCGCAGGCCAGCCATCGCGATCCCCACATTGCCGAAGATAGGACTGGGATTCATCGCCGACAGATCGGTTGTGAACAATAAAGCCCCGCTTCCTCTCTCAAGCATACCGGGTATGACTTGTCTTGCACTGTTGACAGCCCCGAGAACCAGATTGTTGTAAGCTTGAATAACCGACTCGTCTGTCGTGTCCAGGATCGAGGTGACCGGCATATTACCGCTGTGAGGGCTGTATTCCAGGACATCAATGGAACCATATGTATGATGAATACGCTGAAAAGCTTGAAGGAGCTGATTCTTATTGGTTATATCGGCTGCGAATCCTGCTGCCTCAATTCCCATTTCCTTTAACTGCTCACAGTATTGATAGAGCTTCTCCTGTGTTCGCGACACCAGCGCAACTTGAAAACCATGATTGCCGAATTTCTTGGCCAATGAAAGTCCAAGACCTGGACCTGCTCCGATGATTGCCAGAGTTTGCAAAATGAATCACTCCTCCCGATGACTTTTTTTCTGGGTTAATTTACCATTATTCAAGACTATTATATCATTTATGTACCTTAAGGTAAATAATTATTTTTTATCTTAGTAATCCAGAAGGCGTCCGTTATCATGCCATTGACCGTACATTTTGTTTTCTTTAGTATTTGTTATGAATTTATCTAATCTGCTCTCAAATAATACCGGCTGATTTATATTGCTTTGTATCGTGTCGATCCGAACTCTTTTATAAAGATCTGAGAATGCCATAAAATTCTCATATCCTTGCTTATCCTCTTTTAGCCTTTGCTCTATAACCCTGTCTATTTTAAAAGAATCGCTGCCCATGTCAGGAAGCACCTTTCTTCCTTCGTCCTGCATTAATCCCAGCTTTTCGAGGCGGCGGACACGTTCTTTATTCAATTCGGTCCATGAACTCTTTTTACTTCTGGGAGACAGTCTCTGCGCAAGCCCCGTTTCAGATATTTTCTTTTTGACTCCATCGATCCATCCAAAGCATAAAGATTCCTCGACCGCGTCCAGATATAACAGACTATCGGGGTTCGGCGTCATACTGACGACTACCCAACAAAATTTTTCAGTCTTACAATTCTCCTGTAACCAATTCCTCAAATCTTCTCTCGATTTTACTGTAATTAGCTTTTCAATTTCCATAGATAACATATGCTCCTTTCCAGGTCGCCCTCCTCTTTGACAGGCTAAGTATGTGAATCACTACTGAGAACATGATATAAGAAGAAGTATGACAACAGACTGTCATACTTCCTCACACAACTGGCACCCGAAAACCATATCGCTCACCTGATATGATTTAACGAATCCTGCAGGTATTGCGTCCAAGCAGTTGATTGATGGCGCATCTTTGCGTGAGTCCCGTGAACAGGAACGGCAGCGAAACAAGACCGGTCAGCTTCCAGTAACCGGGCATAAAATAAAACAGCGACAATAATGCGATACCCAGCAATATGCGAATCAAACGATCTGCTCCTCCAACATTTTTCATGACCAGCGGCTCCTCTCATTTCGATTTGTTTATCTCGCTTCCACAAGACGATAATAACAAATTGAACAAGAGCCATCCGTAACAATGTCACATAACGAGCCAATTACTCTACATACACTTTAAGCCCTTCCCGTCTGATATCGGAAATTCTCCCCCGGGACACGTTAAGGAGACCTTCCTTCTGCAAGGATTTCAAGGTCCGGCTGATCACTTCCCTGGCCGTTCCCAGCTCTACGGACAAGATATCATGGGTTATGGCAAGACTGTCGCTCCCATCCTCTGTCATCAGGACAAGGTATTCGGCAACCCGTCCGCGGATGGATTTGAAATTGATGCTGTCCAGAAGATTGGACATAATGAATAACCGCTTGGCGAACATTTTGAAAATAAACTGTCTGAAGCTTTGTACCGGTCCATCCAATCTCTGAATATCTGTACCGGAATGGCGAGCACAACGCTCGGGCTCTCCACACAGGCCGAGGCTTCATATTCGCTCTCGCCCAGGATGCTGGCCATCATGAGGGGGCAGCACTCGCCGCCGTTGATTCTGTAGAGAGTGATCTCTCTTCCGCTGCTGCTGATTTTATACATTCTTACCGTGCCTTCGAGAATGAGAACCGCATACTCCAGAAACCGGCCTTCGTCAATGACATGATTGGGCTGTATCTCCATGATAGCGATCCCCTCTTCGCTCCAATCCTGAATGGAAATATCGGCTAAGCTCGGGAAAAGCGCGGTTATATGAGAAACATGCTGCAGGATATCGGAAGACATGGATTCCATCCTTTCAAAAATCAGATGTAATAATTCCATCATTATCGAAATTAGCAATATAGCATGTCTCCTGAGAAATTGCAATCGAAAGAACGCTTCGATTCCCCGGGGATTCCGGGGAATGAATGTCAAAAACCCGGGAATCCCTCCCGGGCTACATGTTGATTTGCGTTTTCTTCTTTAACAGCTCAAGCAAATAGGCCTTTACATCAACCATCCGCAAATATTGCGGCTGCTTATTGGTTCCGCTGATGATCAGGGGGACAAGCGATTCCCTTTTGCGGATTGAGCCGTGACCCCCGCCCCCCATATGCGTCGGAGAGCTTCTGTCCGCAAGTTCGTAACCCGGCTTGGCCGTGACCACCAGAAACTCGCCTTGATGCGAATTCAGCGCGCCTGACAGCCGTTTCAGCACATCGGGGTATTCACCGTAAGCCAAGGAATGATCGGCAGCATTCACCTTCAGGTCCAGCACCTCATTGTCCTGCTCGACCTTCCAGGATTGATGATAAGGATCGGTTAGATTTCCGTTTGCTTTGAATCGGAGCTGTTTGGCGGTTGCCCCTTGCTGCGCGTATATCCAGCCCTCTTCCTTCCAGGCAATCAGATCGATGCGCGGATCTTTTTGTAGTCCCTTGGCCACGTCTCTTATCGGACGGTCTGCATGTACGGCATACACATAAGCCATTGTTTCATTGACGGCGAGGACAATGTCGATCCCCTTGTCCACGGTTTCTCCGGGATTTAACACACTCGCGTCTTCAAACATATTGTGGATATTGATTACCGGATTCTGCGCATCCGGCAGGATCTGGGTCATTCCGCTGTCGCCGGCAATGATAATGACCGCGTCCTTCAAGGCTTGTTCCGGCGAGCCGAATGCCTGAAGCAAGGATTGAAGCTGCTGATCCACCTTAATGACCCCATTCTGCTCGGAAGGACCGTTGCGGTGAAGCTTGCGGTCCAAGTCAGGCAGGTATACATACAAAAAATCCGGCAGTTTATTGGATGTAATCAAATATTTGACGGCTTCTACAGCAAAGTCATTATTGAACCCCATTTTATTGATCAGACCATCGGGCAGATCGATGGAGCCTTCAAAGGGATTGGACAATGAACCCAGGGCCAATAAATCCGGTCCCTTCACCTTAATTTCCCTGGGCAAAGAGGTTGGGCCCTGCACCCATGCCGGAATTGATATTGTATGATTAGACATTCCCCGGTAGATCAGCCCGTTGATTGACCCGGATGTCAGCCCCTGTCCGGCCAAATCCTCATAGATCGTGGGCAGCTTGCTGTTTAAGTGACTCCCGTTTAAATGGATCAACGCATCGGCCAGTACCGGGTTGATTCCCTGTCTGGCCACTTCCATCGGCCCGGTCCCGTAATTGATCAGTTTCTTGAGGTCGGCTGAGTACCAGGTGAGACCCGGCACATGATGAGCATCGGGGTATTTTCCGGTAATGAGCGAGCTGTCGATCGTGATGGACATCGTGGGAAAAGAGCTGACAAGCTCTCGGTAATATTGACCATGTTCGATTAGAAATTCAATAGCCGGAAGCTTGTGCTGACGGATTCCCCGGTCGATTGCTTCAGGCATCAAGGAATCCACCAGGAGCAAAATGACCTTTTTCGGATTGTCTTTGTCTGCGGATTTGATCCTCATCAAATCCTGTTCTTCCGGCTTCGGATTGCGGCATCCGATTATCAAGAGCAGCATTAGGATCGCCAGTACGATTCGGTTCTCTTTTTTCAGCAAGGCCATACACCCACTTTATGTATATTTTGCCGCTGGGCTCTGGATGTTATACAGGGCATTTTAGGTCACGGTCTGTTTGAATCGGATAAATTGGCGACAATTTTGCACTGTGCAGAAGACCGTTTTCGCGGTACGCTCCACACCCAACTTTGATACCTTAATGGGTGAAGGGGGTGAAGGCGCTTATTGAATAAAAATCCGCTCATTAAGGAGGATTTTAATGCTCAAAAAGTACATGGTCATGCTGATAGTCTTCATGCTTTTTTCAATGACGCTATATCAAGGCGGTCCAGTCGCGGAGGCGGCTGCGATCACAACCAACACTCCTTCTGCCGATACGGATACACAAAGTGACGGTACTGCCGGCACAAATGCGAATTTGTACACCAGTCAATGGAACAGCATTTTCACAAAATTCAGTTTGACGGGCTTATCCGGAACGGTAACGAATGCGAAGGTCCGAATTTATCATTCCTCACATGTCCTCAACCATACCCTGATCGTCAGCGGCGCGTCGACGGAAAGCTGGAACGAAGGCGGAGCGAAGCCAAGTCTCGGAACGCAAATCGCCAGTCAATCGGTTACAGGCACCGGCTACTATGAATTCGATGTCACCTCTGCCGTTCAAAACAAGCTCAGCGCATCGCAATCTTCCTTGACGCTGGGCTTCAGCACCAATATCGGAACGTGGGAACAATACCAGTCCCGGGAAAGCGGGAATAAGCCGCAGCTTGTCATCACAACAGACAACAATGGCGGCGGCGGTACTGGCTCGATGAAGATCGGCACCAATTTCTGGTTCCTTGCTTCATGGAGTGGAGAAACACCATTCAAAACCAGCGTGAACTGGTCGACCGCGTATGCAAGCGGGACGGATATTTGGAATCCGGTCTTTATCAGCGAGTTGGCTCCGTATTCGACCCTCCGGTTCATGGATTGGGGCGGAACGAATAACTCCAAAATCCAGACCTGGTCGCAGCGGAGGCTGCCGACAGATCCCGGAAACAGCGATATCGGTTATATCGGGTCGGGTGATCCGATGAAAGCGGGTCTCGCCTACGAATGGATGATCGATCTATGCAACAGGACGAATAAGGATATGTGGATCAATCTGCCTCATCTGACAGACGATTCGTATGCACAGCAGCTCGCAACGCTCATCAAGCAGAAGCTCAACGCCAATCTGAAAGTGTATGTCGAATATTCCAATGAGACCTGGAACGGGGGATTCACGCAGTTCCAGTATACCCTCGACCAAGGCGTCATCAATGGTCTGCCGGGCTCCAATCAATGGTATCAGGGCGGCGCATTCAGTCTGTACCGCTCAGTTCATATCTGGCAGCAGTTCGCCAATGTCTTCGGCAGCCAATTGTCTTCAAGAGTCGTGAGAGTAGCCTCGTTCAGCGGCAACTATGATATTTTCGATCAGAGCTACAACAGCGTCATCAACAGCACCGCCTGGAACCCGACTAGTCAAAAAGCGGATTTATTTGCCATTGCGCCATATGTCGGCAGCGGTCTTGACGGGGCAAGCCCGAATATTCAAAGCGCGTTCCATCAGGATATTGATGCAACGTTCAACGACCGGGTACTGCCTGCCGTGACGATCGCTCAAAAATATAATGTCCCGCTTGGCACCTATGAGGGCGGACAGCATCTGCTGGTCAATGCCGACCAGTGGAGCGGCAATCCGGACATTTATAACGAGTACACCTACATGCTGAATAAATTCGCACCTTATTTCATTCTCTTCAGCCACTACACGAATGCTGGAACCTGGTCGACGGGCGGAGCTTGGGGCGCCAAGCAATTTACGGGGCAACCGGCAGCGAATGCGCCTAAATACCGGGCAATTGCCGATTGGATCGCGGCCCATCCATGAGATGAAAGCAGCTGCTTTATGGAAAAAAAGCGGTTGAGGAGGATGTAGCCCTGCTCAGCCGCTTTTCGCTTTTATGTCTGCAAGCCCCCCGCACGGAGATTGCGGTTCATCCAAACTATATGGATTAATTACGGTGTCTGACCTGATATGTTTGCAGAGCTTCCTATTTGCTGCAGGTTTTTGTTCGGCAAATAATGGATCGCCTTGATAAAACGAATGGTTCTCGTTTTGGCGCGCATAACCATCGAATTAGTTTCCGCATGTTGATCAGGGAGGTATCGTACACCCTTGAGAAACTCGCCATCCGTCACGCCGGTGGCCGAGAAAATCACATCATCGTCCCCGACCAAATCCTCCATAGACAGGACTTTGAGCGGATCCAGAATCCCCATCTCGATGCAGCGGTCGTATTGCGCTTGATTCTCGGGCATCAATCTGCCCTGGAATTCACCGCCTAAGCATTTCAATGCTGCTGCAGCCAGCACACCCTCTGGCGCGCCGCCAGAGCCCAGATAAATATCGATCCCAGTCTCCGCGAATGCAGGCGCAATAGCCCCTGCCACATCGCCATCCGACAGGAATTTGATCCGTACTCCGATATCGCGCAAGGTATGAATCAGATCTTGATGCCGTTCGCGGTCCAATATCATAACGCTCAAATCGCAAACCTGTTTATTCAGTATGTCAGCCGCTTTTCTTAAAGTGGTCTCTGCAGGGTCGAGCAGACTGAGCTGCCCGGCCAATGCTGGTCCGACGGCAAGCTTCTCCATATACATATCCGGAGCGTGCAGCAAATTCCCTTTATTGGCGATCGCAATGACAGCCAGGGCATTGTTCAAGCCATTGGCCACGAGTGTCGTGCCTTCCAGGGGATCGACTGCGACATCTACCTCCGGCCCATGCCCGTTACCCAGCTTCTCGCCGATGTACAGCATCGGCGCCTCATCCATTTCGCCTTCTCCGATTACAACGGTTCCTGCCATGGATACAGAATCAAACATAAGCCGCATCGCTGAAGTTGCCGCGTCATCTGCGTTCATCTTATCCCCCCGGCCCATCCAGGGTGCGGATGCCAGCGCTGCTAACTCCGTCACACGAACAACCTCCAACGCTAATTCACGTTCCACTTCTGTAAAGTTTCCTGGATTCTTATTAGTCCATCCTTTGATATTCCGGTCCAGACGTAACCATCCTTGATATTTTGCAGGAATGCTGCCCGAATCATACATCCCCGCATAAAATCATTGCAATTCTGCCATAGCTCTTATTAACAGATGTGTTCGTCCGAGTGTCAGGCATACGCTTCTCTTGGTATCCTTTGAGCGAGGGAAACGGGCTTGCTGTCAAACCACCAATGATTGCCATCCTCCGCGAGCAGAAGATCGGAAGCGTCCGGCCCGTAAGTGCCTGCCGGATAGTGATGAAGAGGAACAAGATCCTCATCGAATGCTTCCAGGATGGGCTGAACCCATTTCCAGGCTAATTCGACCTCATCCCAGTGGGCAAAGAACGTCGGGTCTCCCTGCAGAGCGTCATAAATCAGATTCTCATAAGCTTCAGGCTTGCCGCTCTGATTGAAATGAAGATCCACTGGGATGGTGGAGGTTACACCTTTATTTGGCAGATCTTTATGGTTTATTTGCAAAGTAACGCCTTCGTTCGGGCTAATTTCAAAAATCAGCAGATTCGGTGCCGTCTGCTCCTGCGCTGAATAGCTGCGCTTGAATGGCTTTTTGAATTCAATCACGATACGCGTTGATTTTTCCTTCATTCTTTTTCCTGTACGAATATAAATGGGAATATCCCGCCAGAAAACATCGTCGATTCGTAAACGGACCGCTACGAAGGTATCGTTCGTCGAACACGGATCAATGCCGGGTTCATCCTTATAACCGGCTGCAGGCTTTCCTTGAATGCTGCCGGCAGTGTACTGGCCGCGAACCACATCATTAACAACGTTTTCCTTTAGTAAAGGTTCTACGGATTCCATCACTTGACGTTTGCTGATTCGCCCGTCATTCTTTCCTAGCGTCATTAATAACTGCAGCATATGGTTCTGAAACATATCGCGGATCGCGCCGACATGATCGTAATAGCCGGCCCTCTCCTCAACGCCGACCGTTTCACTGGCTGTTATTTGAACATTGGCAATATATTGATTTGTCCATATGTCCTGAAGGGCAGGATTGGATTGCTCCAGAACATCAAGCTTCTGCACCATAGGCTTGCCGAGGTAATGATCAATACGGAAGATTTCTTCTTCTTTGAACGCTTTGCCCAATTCCTGATTCAATTCCTGGGCCGACTTCAAATCATGTCCAAAAGGCTTTTCGATGATGAGCCGTTTCCAGCCTTTTGCCGAACCAAGCCCGCTTTCCTGGATGCTTGCTGCTATTTTCCCGAAGAATTCAGGACCAACCGACAAGTAGAACATCCGATTGCCCGGCAAATGCAATTCCTGCTCACGCTGCTCGACGACCTGCAGAAGCTTGTGGTAATCTTCAATGCGTTCCACATCCATTACGCTGTAGCGGAAAGCTTTGACAAAAGCCTTGATTGACGCGGAATCGTCAGCTGATCTTCTGGAGAACGTATGCAGCGACTGCTCGACTTGTGCCTGAAAAGCTTCATCAGACCATTCTCTTCTTCCGAGACCAATGATGGTGAATGACTTGCTTAACTTATCATCAAGGAACAAATTATATAATGCAGGATAAATTTTGCGCTTGGCCAAATCTCCTGTGGCTCCAAACAAGACAAATGTTGTTGCCTCCATTTTTATCACTCCTTATGAGAATCATTACGGGTACAACGTAATTAACTAACATTTATATAGTAACACAATTTATTTCATTGTCTAGACTAAAGATATTTTTAGCATTTCTTATGGAGGAGGCTGGAAGAAGGAGCACCAATTCCATACTCATGCTTCCCGGATATGAAGAACTAAATCGAATGTTCGTTCTACTCTGTCCTATCGATTCATCGCAATAAAAATCAGGTTGAAAACCCTGATTTTCGCTCTTTTTACTTGAGAACCGAATTCCAGCAGGATTGAATGATCCTGTGTATATCATCATCTGTCAGCTCGAGATAGTTTTGCAGATGCCCTTTAATCGTGTAAACTGCGGTGCCGATATGCATCTGAACCATCAGCCTGGGTTCGAGATCAATAAACAATTGCTGTTGAACAGCTTCCGCATAAATTTTCGTCATGGGCCCGCACCAGCCGCCCTTATAGGCTTCATCCTTTGAGGACTGATAAATATATGGCGAGAAAGAATACTGCTCAATAAACTGAAAGCCCAGCGGGTATTCCAGGCTGAGCCGAAAATAATTTATCCATGCCCGTTGAAATTTCTCCTGAACGCTATCAAGCTCATGGACACCCTTCATTACGGCTTCCCCGTTAAACATGACAATGCCTTTAAATAATTCATTGATGATATCTTCCTTGCTGCTGAAATAGTGATAAATACTTCCGGTCGATACCCCTGATTCTTTGGCAATGAGAGACATCGAGGTCGCCTGCAGCTCTTTTTCATTAATAATTCGCAGGGTTGTCTCCAGAACAGCTTTCTGCACCTTATTATATCTCTCAAACATATCGCGTTCCTCCATAAAAAATCATTTGCAAAATAAAAGACCGAACGTTCAATCTGAGTATAGTCAGGGCAATTCTTATTGTCAAGATCCCTTTATTCCGTCAAATTTGAGGGCCATGAATATCTGGAACAGCTCTCAAATTATCCCTTGTATATTCTCAGCTCGGTTAAAAACCGGGTGGGTGTGACACTCGTCACTTTTTTGAAAATACGATTGAAATAAGCCTGATCGCAAAAACCGGTCAATTCGGCAACCTCTCTGATCAGGATGGACGGATCGGACAGCATCAAATCCTTTGACTTCGAGATCCTTATATAATGAAGGTATTCAATGGGAGCAGCTCCCGTCACCTCTTTGAACAAGTTGGTGATATAGCTCGGAGAGCGGTCGATCACATGCGAAAGCTCGGTTAACGTAATGGCCTTCCTGTAGTTGTGCTGTATATATTTTTTGAGCTCCTCGACAAGCATGAGCTTTTTGACCGGAATCTGCCTGCGCTCGTGGTCCTGATTCATAATGATCAGCATTTCCAGCAGGATGGCGTGACATAGCAATTCCTGATAAGCTCCCTCCATCAGCGAATGATGGTTCAGAAGCGAGAACCGCTGCTTGAAATAGTCCTCTCCATGTACCCTGGTCTTTAGCCACTTCCCGCTTTTGAGCAAAGGCAGCAGTTCACTATTGTCATCCCCGCTCAGGCTGAAATGGGTTGCAAACCGCTGATGGCCTGCACCGGATGCCGCTTCCCCGCCACGCACCGACCCGGCCGGAATAAACAACACATCGCCTTTCTTCAGATGGATCGTGTCCCCATTGACCCAATAGGTCAAGCTGCCTTCCGAAATATAAATCAGTACGTTCAGCGCGACCTGGGAAGGCTCCATATGCCAGTCTTGTTGATTATCCTGAAAAATGTAGCAAGTATGCAGCTTGAACACGAACAACGCCTCCTGAAAACTCTTTATCTAGTATAACGCAATCATTCATCGGCCGCTATAAATGCTGACTCCATAGCCAGCATTGAATTATACAAAAAATAGCTTGATCGTTAATAGATATTCCCCTATTTCCGATTTAAAATAAAGGGTGAAAGCGAATTCAAATCAATTCCTACAAATTCCAAATCATTGATTTGTACAAGCGGACTCGAAAGGACGGATGACCATGACAATGGAAAACAATAAGCAGACAATGCCCGATGCAAAAAAGCCTTGGTATGAGCGCACTCTTAGATGGGGACAAACGAACCTGACGGAAATGGACCCTGTCAACTGGGACAAGGAGTGGTGGAAGGAATACTGGGAGCAAACGAGCGTACAGGGCGTTATTGTCAATGCAGGCGGCATCGTCGCTTATTATCCCAGCTCCTTCACTCTTCAATATCGGGCTCAAGGTCTCGGAGACCGCGATTTATTGGGAGAATTCGTCGCGGAGGCCAGACAAGCCGGTCTGGCCGTGCTGGCCAGAATGGATATTAACCGGGCTACCCAGGATTTCTATGACGCCCATCCGGACTGGTTTGTCGTCAACGACAAGGGAGAGCCGGTGCAATCAAACGGGCGTTACATCTCCTGTGTGAACAGCGGTTATTACAAGGACTATATCCCTGAGGTATTGAAGGAGATTATAGCAAACTATCGTCCCGACGGTTTCACCGACAACAGCTGGACCGGAGCGTCCCGCAAAATCATTTGCCGCTGCGGCAGCTGCAAGACGAAATTTAAAGCGGAGACGGGACTTGACCTTCCTTCCGCATCCGATTACAACGATCCCGCATACCGGCAGTGGATCAGATGGAGTTATAATTGCCGCATCGAGAACTGGGATTTGTTCAACAGGATCACACATGAGTTTGGCGGACCCGATTGCTTGTGGCTGGGCATGTTCAATGCCGATCCGTTCAACCCTCATACTGCTTTCTGCGATCTGAAGGAGGTAGGAAAGCGCTCGAAAATCATCATGTGCGACCACCAGTCCCGGGATGGGAATACGGGATTCGAGCAGAACGGCCTCAATGGCCATTTGCTTCATAACCTTGCGGGCTGGGATACCGTCATTCCCGAGAGCATGTCCAATTATGTTCGCGGGGTCCGTACGTTCCGTCAGGGCAGCAATCCGCCGGCGGAATCCCGCTTGTGGATGATCGATGGAATTGCAGGGGGCATTTCTCCCTGGTACCATCACGTCGGCGCCCTGCAGGAGGACAGACGCCAGTTCGAGAACGCACCTCCTGTCATGCAATGGCATAAGGATAATGAAGCATACCTGTACAACCGGCGTCCTTGTGCGAATATCGGCCTGGTCTGGAGCCAGGAAAATACGGAATTCTACGGTCGCGAACAGGTCGAGGAACGGGTCGCCCTGCCCTGGCATGGCTTCGTCCAGGCGATGACCCGCGCCAGACTGCCGTTCGTGCCTGTACATGCCGACCATATTGCCAGAGATGCGGATGGTCTGGATGTGTTGATCCTTCCCGATCTGGCGGTAATCACCGATTCGCAGTATGAGGCGATCAGGGATTTTGCGGCAGCCGGGGGCAGTCTGGTCATTACGGGCGCATCCGGCACGCTCGACGAATGGGGGGAACTGCGGGAATACTTCCCGCTGCAGGAGATTACCGGCGTTACGCTGCTGGATAAGGCCAAGGGCGGCGCGGGAAACCTGAGCGGCAGCTGGGAGTTTCATGAAGCGCATAATTATTTCCGGCTGCCGGAGGAACGCCATGCCGTGCTGAAGGGCTTCGAGAAGACAGCCATTCTCCCATTCGGAGGAACAATCCGGCGCGTAGAGTCGAACGGGATGCTGCAGGCGCTTGCGACTTATATCCCCTCCTATCCCATCTATCCGCCGGAGTTCAGCTGGATGAGGGAGCCGCGCACAGACATTCCGGCCATGCTGGCGGGGGAGCATCCCGCAGGCGGACGCATCTTCTATTTTGCCGGAGACGTAGATCGCATTTATGGTCTGTCGCGTCTGCCGGACCTTGGCGATCTGCTTGCCAATGCGGTGAAGTGGGCAGCCGGCGACAAAACTCCCTTCACAGTCGAAGGCCCGGGCTACCTGGACTGCAAGCTGTACAGCCAGGAAGGCAGGCGAATGCTCCATCTGGTTAATCTCAGCGGCAGCCGGAATCCAGGGTATCTGGAAGAAGTTCTGCCGGTTGGCCCCATAGAGGTTTCCATCAAATTGGCTGGCTTTACCCCGGTTCACGCTGCACTCAGGGTGAGCGGCATGATAATAAAGCCTGAAATCCGGAATGGCTGGGCGAAAATCCGAATCGATTCCCTGCATATGCATGAATTAATTGTATGGGAATAAGCCAAGAATCAGCAAAAGAGCTGTCCCCCAGCCGCTTCATGGCTGGGGGACAGCTCTTTGCAGTGAAATATGCGCCAAGGCTCAATCCAATATTATAAGTTCATGGTCGGTTATCGAATCGATTTGGAACGTAACCCAGGAATCCTTTATTTCGGGTTTTACACTTATATTCCGGACCTTCAAGCTTGCGCGGCCCGGAACGATATCATCAACTTTGATAGAAACCGAGATCGGACCTACAGGGAGGTTTTCCTCCAGATAGCCGAGCGTCTGATTAGTCCCGCTAAGATTGACCAGATGAAGGATCAATCTTTCATTCTGGCGATATAATTTGCAATCCAGATAACCGGGTCCCTCCACCTTGAGCGGAATAGTACCGGCTGCTGCCCATTTAACCGCATTGGACAAAAGATCGCCCAGGTCCGGTATTTGCAAGCGGCCGTAACAACGGTCCACATCTCCCGCGAAGTAAAACAGGCGTCCTCCCGCGGCATGCTCTCCGGCAAGCATGGCTGGAATATTGGATCCGGACTCCCTCATCCAGCTAAATTCAGGCGGGTAGATGGGGAAACCCGGGATATAGGCAGCGACGCTTTCCATTTGCGCACCTGTTTGTACAATATGGACTTTTCCGCCAAACGGGAGAATTGCCGTGTTTTCAAAGCTTTGGATCACCGGATGCCGGTCATCGGGCAATCTCAAATAATTATGACCGTCATAAACCTCCAGATTAAAAGGCTTGCTTGCTGAATTTCCCTCTATCTGATGGAGATGCTTCATCCCGGTTATGGATTCCAACGGAAATTCACTTCTTGTTTCACCCCACTGGTCCAGTGTCGCGGTGGCCCCGGTAAATACGAGGCTTCCGCCGGCTTCCACGAATTCCCGGACAGCTTGGCACTGCTCATCGGTCATTGCCGCTAAGTCCGGCAAAATCAGGACATCCAGGCCTTGCGCGTCCCTTGCGATATGATCGGCGTTAACCGGCACATAAGGAATCCTTGCGCGGGTCAGGGACTTCACGAATCCGCTCCATGGGAGCGCGATCTTCTCCTTAACGTCATCCCGGCCGTAGAAATCCGTATTGTCCTGACTCCAAACAAGCCCGATATTTGCTGCCGGCAGGCGGTTATATAAATATTCTTCATTCGCCTCATGCCATTGCATGACTGGAGGAGCATTGTCAAATTGGCGCTTGTCCTCATGGACAGCGCCGATGTGGTGATACCAGGGTGAAATGCCGCCGGAGATTCCCTCGATCATCCACATTCGGGTTTCTTTCGGCGGATTGCTTGCTTTTCGAAACATATGCGGTCCGCGCAAATAACTGGCCATGCTTTCCGTAACTACATTATCCCAGCCTGCAAGCGTGTGAAGAAGGTTACCGCTCAGTCCGTTCATTTCAAACCCGTTCAGAACATCCCGCGACTGATGGTCGCACATGACAATTCTGGATCGTTCCCCGATGACCTTCAAATCGCAGAAGGAATGAGAGTTGATCGGGCTGCCGTGAACCATCCCCAGCCATAAACAATGAGGGCCTCCCGCTTCCTGAGCGGCTTTATTGAACAGGTCCCAGTTTTCCGTCCGGCAGCTATAGCTCCACTTGACCCAGCTCCGGTAAACAGGATCATCCCAATCTTGCGACAGCGGAAGATCATGTCCATACTCCTTCTTGAATTTCTGTTTGCAATTATCGCAAAAACAAATAATCTGCCGGTTGACGCCGGTCCAGCTGTTATCGGCAAAGCCGTCAGGTTGATAAAGGCGGATAATCTCCCGCAGCACCTGAGGAATGTATTCCTTGTAATAAGCGCTGTTCACACAGGAAAAATAGCGGCCGTTGGAAGTATGAGGTTCACCCTGGGCATTCACCACAAACCAGTCGGGGTGCTTATCATAGAAGTCTTTAGTCGCCCTGTTTACATCCATTCTGGCCAGAACGGTCAATCCTTCTTTTCTGGCTGCAGATGTAAACTCGCCGAAAAAATCCCGGTCGCCCAGACCTTGAGCCCGGTACTGCAAGTCAAAGGAGCTGGGATAATAAGCGACAATGCCTCCCGCGTTGACAATAAGCCCCTGAACCCGCGTTTCACGCCAATATTCTTTCCACATGTCCATGTCGATGAGGCCGGGGTCCATTTCCGTAAAATTGGTCTGCCCCCACCGCAAGGTCCGCCGATACCAAGGAGTTTCCGTGGCCGTTTCATCTGTCATATTGGTTACATCTCCTTTATTTTCCAAAGCTGATCAGGTCATTCGACCCTGGCCCCAAGTTACGATACGATTACCACGATCCAACCCGAATCAACTTCGACCGGAAAGGTTTCCACGCCGGGACTTGTCTCGTCATCCTCCCCTGCAACCTCCACTGCATAGGTTTTGACCAGGCAGCGAAACGGATCGAATACGGATTTGCCATTCTTGATATCGAATTCCCAGCCGTGCCAAGGGCAGCGGACGATTTCGCCTTCCCTGCCATACAGATACTCGCCGGGATCTGAGGGCAGCATCATGCCCTGGATTTTCCCTTGGCACAATTCCGCGCCCTGATGAGGGCAGCTGTTGCGAATCGCGTAAAATTCGCCTTTTATATTGTATAACCCTATCGAGCGGTTTTCGATTCTCTCGATTCTGCTCATTCCCGAAGGCAGCTCCTTGACCAAGCACACCTTATGTCTTCCCATTGATCTCCCCCCTTATGGAGCCTGGCTTGTTTCTTTTCCGCTTACAAGCGGTACAATTGTTTTGCATTTTGGGCAAATATTTTGGGCTTGAACGTCTCGGGCAGAAAATGCAAATCCCGGGGAGATGCGCAGTATTGATGCGGATAATTGCTTGCATAGAGGAGCAGGTCCTCGCAATCCATCATGGCCAGCACATCCGTCAAATCCCCGTCCTTCTCGGGACGCTCCAGAGGATGCGTCGTAAAACGGACATGCTCCTTCAAATACAGGCTCGGCATTTGCTTCGTCCAGGGAATTTCCGATCGAAGCCCCTTATATTCCTGATCGAGACGCCACATCAATGCCGGAAGCCAGGCAATGCCGCCTTCTACAAATATCATCTTCAATTCAGGAAAACGCTCGAATACGCCTTCCGTCAGCAAACTGAGCAGATGCACCTGCATCGACAGCGAAAATCCTGCATACCACTCCAGAAAGTGGGATGGATATCCCTGTGATGCCAAAATGTTGACTCCCATGCCGTCTGTGCCTGGATGGACCGCAAGCGGCAGACGATATCGGGCGCATGCTTCATAAATGGGATAATAATGTCTTTGGCCGAACGGAGCGCGCGCTCCCGTATCCATGATGACCTGTACCATATGCGGATGGTCTGCCCATTTTTCAATCTCTTTCGCTGCAGCAGCGGGATCCTGATGCGCGATCGTGATCGAGCCCTTGAACACGCCATCCGGATTATGCGAAGTCAACCAGGTGTCGCTGAGCCAGTTATTATAAGCGCTTGCCTCCATGGCGGCCTGATCGGGATCGTGATGGATGGATACATTTGCCCGTGGCAGGAGAATGGCTTGTGCAACACCTTCCTCCTTGATTAGCTGCCGGATCAGATAATCCGGATCTGTTCCCGGTCCTGCACCATTCGGGGGTACCGTTCGGGTTGTTTCCACCTTCTCCGCATAGTAGGCGTTGTTCCATATATGAAACCGGTGTTTCCACGGCTGCGGCAAATATCGCTTGATTTCCTCCGCATTCCGCGGATAGACATGAACATCGCAATCTATGATTTCCATTGGCACTGCCTCCATTCGGTCCTATAATTTGTAGAACTCCTTGGCGTTTTCGTAGAAGATCCGCCGGTGCAGCGCCTCGGGAAGCTTGGGAAAGGCCAGGCGGGGACTGTCGAAATCCCAATGCGGATAATCGCTGGAAAACATCAGAATATGCTCGGCATCCGCCAGCTCCAGCATTCGAAGAAGATGCCGGTCGTCGTCGGGTCTCTCCAGCGGCTGGGAAGTGATGCGTACATGATCGCGGATATACTCGCTTGGTTTCCGCTTCAGCCATGGAACTTCATTGCGGTATTGCCGATACAGCGTATCCAGTCTCCAAAGCAAGGCGGGGAGCCACGATACTCCTCCTTCAACGAGCACTACCCGCAGACGGGGGAACCGTTCGAACACGCCCTCAATCAGCATGCTGATCAGATGGGTTTGGTAACCGATCGAGTGAGCGGTGCTCCATTCGATATAATGCGACGGATAACCGACGGATGCCTGAAGATTGATGCCCATGCCATCCGTCCCTACATGCGTCGCAAACGGCAAATCATATTTTTGGCAGGCCTCATAGATGGGATCGTACATCCGATTCCCGTATGGAGCCCGCGCTCCTGAATCAGACAGCACTTGCACCATATGGGGATGTCCCGCCCATCTCTCAATTTCCCGTGCGGATGCGGCCGGATCTTGATGGGATATTTGAATCGAGCCCTTGAATACGCCGTCGGCGTTGTATCTTCCGAGCCATGTTTCTGCGACCCAATCGTTATAGGCGCTTGCCTTGGCGGTCGCAAACTCCACGAAGGGCATCGGGTTGCCGAAAGAACGATGCAGCAGAATCGCATGGGTAATCCCGTATTCATCAATTAACTGCTTGCGCAGAAACTCCGGATCGGAACCTGTCGGCAGCCCGTTTGGAGGCGCTGCGTCCGTCCGGTCCACGTAAGTAGGATGGCGGAACAAATCCCGGCCGCCTGTCAGGGGCCGCCAATGCCATTTCGGATCGAGATGCTTTCGTATTTCACCCACATGCTGAGGAGCCACATGTACGTCGCAATCTATTATTTTTTTGCTGCGGGTGGTCATTTTTGTTTATTCCTCCTCTGCGCCAAGAGATTTCGGAGCTTTATGCTTCCATTGTGGAAACATGAATACATTCCCATGTCTTCAGAAGATCCACCTTTATCCTTACCCTGTTCCCCTCTTGTCTCCATTCAGCATCGCCTGCAGACAGAAGCTTCTTAACTTGCTTGGCCTCCCGGTCAAAGGGAAGAGCAAAGGAAACGGCTACATCATGAAGCTGAACACAAGAAGCCAACGGCCGCCGTCCGGTACCGTTCACCAAATGTATCAGGTAATCATTATGCTTTTGGAAGACGCTTGCCTGCACCCCTTCGGCATCCTGGATTTCAATGACCGGCTTATCCTTCAGCAGCATGATTAACGTGTTTGACAGCAAGGTATGGTGGTCAGGCAGCCCGTACTGCCTCAACAGCTGCCCCAGGGAAAATGGAAAGTACATGATGTTTCCCTGTCCGTATGGATTCAGCATCGCCAAGGGAATATCCGTTTTCTCCTCGGGCAGGGAAGCTCTCTCCGGCGGAGCGCCTACACTCTCCAAAGGAGAGAAAGGGGGGACCAGCGTCGCTAATACCTGCGTATTTCTGCCTGGCCGGCAGTACGTTACCCGGCCTCGAAGCGGGATTAGCGAGGTATCTTCCAGACCCCGTCTCAGGGGATTGGCAGTTCCGTCCAGACGGATATAGGCTGCTGCAAGCTCTTCGCTCATTTGCGAGCCCTGAAGACGCAGCATTTCCTTCCATTCATCCGGATGATGACCTTCCAGGACAAGATTTCCGCCCCCGGCTGCATAGCCGGACAGGTGTGCCGCTTGTTTCTCGGAGAGGCTCGTTCCTTCCGGAATAATGACCGCTGCATATTTCGACAAGCGGGCTTTGGAGATATGGCCGGGAATCAGCAGATCGAACAAGAAATGCTTCTGCATCAAGGCATCGGACCATCCTTCTCCAGATGGATCATCATTCCAGACCAGTGCCAGCTCGTAGAGCGGTTTGGCATCCTCCATGTATGGCTCAATGACGGCGGCTGCATGATTGATCGCAGCTACGGATTGAAGAATACGTTTGTCGGCAATGGTATCGGGAATTCCCGTCAAGGAATGCCAGATATGGCCGCCATTCGCCGGAACCTGCGACATCCAGAACCTGTGCTCGGCTGGCGGCAGGCCGGTATGACGCCAATCCATTCCGGGAGAGGTATGAATAATCCCGAATGGACTCGGCAGCCCTTCCATCGTCCTGCCCAGCTTTACCGAAAGCGCAGGATTACACCACTCGGGAAGGCTGCTCCTGCCGCGGGACAATACATCATGCGGTTCGGTGCACATGATGTCTGCCAAGGGTGACCGGTCGAGAATCGATTCCTCCCGGGATAGTTGATAATATAAAATAAGCGGCATTTCCGCGTTCTTGCTCTTAATCGCCGCACGTAACAAGGAAAGGTTATCGTGATAACAACGGGCAGCCCAATCCTGGGCAAACCGCGAAACATCATCAGGCAATTGTTCGCCGTATAGAGCAGTATATTTTTGCTTGCACTCATGGCAGTAACACGTCGTATAATTCGGTGCGTTCAGAAAAATCCCGTCTACCGCGTAATGATCCAGCACCTCCTGCAGGACCTGAACCGCAACCTCGTTACCTCTGTACCCGCCATTGATGCAGGTGTGCAGGAGCAGCGGCCATCCGCCCGGACGAAAAACACCGATATAATTTGGTTTTCCGTCCTGCTGCCTTGCAAACCATTCCGGTCTTTGCAAATAAACGCTGTCTTCCGCCTTGCCGAAGTCAAATCTGGCAACAAATCTCAACTCCTGCTCCCGGCAGGCATCGATTACCTCTTGAAGGAGGTCCCGGTCCTCACTCAAATATTCATTCCTTACATGATAACGAACCTGGCTGGGATACCAGGCATATATTCCCCCGACATTAAAAACAATGGCGTTTGCCCCCAGCTCCTTTAATTGACGGACCAGTTTTCCCGGGTCAATCCTCGCCGTATCTCTCACCTGCAGGTTGGGTTGGATGACTCTTATAGGCTTGCGCCACCACAAGCTGCTATCGGTTCCTTTCGACATATAAGACGCCTCCCCTATGCTATTTGCCAGTCCCTAAAAGAACGGATCGGCTTGTTCACTGCTCAGCAGCAGTCCTGATCAGTATCGCCGCGAAGTCGGTCAATGTCGGTAAATGAACCGTGGCTTCTCCGCCGGCTCCATTGTCGAAATAAACGGCAGCCTGGCCGGCCAGATTGGTCGTTTCAGAGATCGGGCCCATATTGGCAAGCTTCACATGCATGCCCGAAACAGGCAATGGATCGAAATAGGTGACGCCATTGAAGCCTGACAGATTCAATACATGCAAAATGCAGGTATGCGCATCCAAACGGTTGAAAAAAACTTCAACATTCTGCGGTGCGTTCGTTTCCAGTTCCCAAGGCGTTTCCGTCATATGGTCAAGAATATCCAGCACAATTTGCTTATGATCGGCGAACCCGTGATTATAGTAGAGCTGCCCCGGCTGCCAAGGGATATAAGCGGACTTGCGCAGCTCCTCTTTCTTCAGCCCTGCCCCGTAATATTGGCCTGTAATTTGGTGCCCGAATGCGCGTTCAGGCGGACCGAACGTGGAGGAATCCACATAAGGAAGCTGGCGGCCGACATCCGGTTCCAATTCGACCCGATAGAATTGCTCCCCCAGAAAAATCCAGTCGCGTTCCGTAAAGCGCTTGAACACTTGTTTATCCTCCGTAAACAGATAGGCCGATTCTTTCTGGATCAGTTGAAGGCTTTCGGGAATGACCCCAAATATCCGCCGCAAAAAAGCCCGGTTTTCATCGCCCTCGGTAAAGGAACCGCCGGTTGCAATCAGGCATACGCCCTGCAGATGCATATTCGTCAGCAGCTGCATTTCCAGTTCGGACATTTCGGAAATACCGGGGATGACAACCGCTTTGTAACGCTTCAGATCCTCCCCTCTTTCCGCTAATGCATGTTGATGGACCACATCGAACAGGATGTGGCGTTCCTTCAGCATCTTGAATAATCCCAAATACTCATTTCCGTTTTCCGGGGAATGCTTCCCCGGCTTTATCAAAGCAACGTCGGCGACGGACAAGAAACGCCCGTAGTACTGCTCGTTGTCCCGGTGATACTTGAAGATCTCCGCGACCGTATTCAGATTATGGCGGTCCGGATAATCCTCGAACGCGCCGATAATGCAGAAGTCCAATCCTGATCCGCTGCCGAGACTCTCTTTCAAACGAATATTGACCTCATGCGCGGATACGCCCGTAAATCTGTGCACCAGCCCGACAGCATTGATACAGCAGTTGCTGACCAGCTTGTCATCCCAGGAATCCTCGAGAGATTTGACGTTCTCGGAAGCGGAATACGGCCACAGTGGATAAGGTCGGCCAATTTCGGTATTCGATTCCTTGCGGACAATATCGACCTTATGCTCATGATAGGTTGATATGGCAATATCCCTATTCTTGCTTTGGACCAGATCGTAGATGCTGTTAAGCATCGACTTTGTCGTCATTTCCTGAAATTCCCGATATTTCAGATTTCCCGGATCATCCGGTGCAGACAGCTCCAATCCGTATAGATCCCTGAACCGCGATCGGCAATTGTCACAATAGCAGGCCCCATACTGCGTGCCGCTGTAATCCCATGTCTGATAGCCGAACATGTTGAAGAAGATGCCGTCCACCTCGTAATTGGATAGAACCTCGTCAAGAATCTTGAGCGAATATTCCCTTTGGTAGTAGCCGTTCACACAGGTATGGACGATACCGTGATAATTCACTGCCTCGCCTGCCCGCGTTCGGTAAAACCAGTCCGGCTGTCTCTCGTAAATCGTTTCATGCGCTTTGCTGAAATCGAAACGCGCGATGAATTTCATGCCGTTGGCATGGGTCTTCTCGATGGCTTCCCGGAGCAAATCCTTGTTCTGGCCGGCCGCGCGATAATGATACTCGAGCTGAGTCGGATAGAAAGCCACGATACCGCCTGCATTCAGCATGAGCACATTTGCCGATAAGCGGTTCAGATCATCCATTAATCGGTCGACATTCAAGTTGGCATCGGATTCCCGCAGGTTGTTTTGAATCATCCGCAAGTTATTGTTCTTCCACCAGGTCAATGGGACGAGCCCTCCTTCCACTTCTATTCTTTGACGGAGCCAAGTGTAATCCCGTGAATGAAGTAGCGCTGCAAAAACGGATAGACGATCAGGACGGGAATCATGGCGATAAAGATTTTTGAAGCATTCAGGGTGCGATTGGAGATTTGACTAAGCCTTCTGTATTGATCCTCCGTCATCGTGGACGGATCCAGCATGACGACCATCTGTTGAATATAGGTTTGCAGCGGATAGAACTGCTCCCGCGTCATGAATACCAGGCCGTATAGAAACTCATTCCAGTGCATGACAATGCTGAAGAGCGTCACCGTTGCAAGAACCGGAACGGATAAGGGAATAAATACTTTAAACAGTAAGGTCCACGGACCCGCCCCATCCACCAGCCCCGCCTCTTCCAGCTCCTTCGGCAGGTTGCGAAAGAAATTCACCACCAATATCACATTGAACACGAGCCCCTGCGCTCCCGCCACCAGCACAAGCGCCCAAATGCTGTTGATCAAGCCCAATTGCTTGACGGTCAAATATAAGGGAATCAATCCGCCGTTGAACAGCATGGTGAAAACCAGCACCCACATAAGCACATTCCGCTGACCAAAATCCCGGCTGCTCTTCGACAAGGGATAAGCAAGCAGCGCAACCACAAAAAAATTCAATACCGCGCCCAATGCCACGCGTTGTATGGAGATCCAGAAAGAATGAAAAAATTGGTTATCTTTCAAAATCTCATTGTAGGAATTGAAGTTGAATTCAACGGGCCATAGCCAAACCTGACCGGCGGCAGCCGCTGTCTTGGAGCTTAACGAGAGGGCCAATGTATACCAGATCGGCAGTATACATGTGATCGTAATTGCAAGTAAAATCAGAATCAGCAGCACATCAAACACTTTGGAACTGACCGTCGTATCTTTGACCATATCCCTCCACCATCCAATCTGTTCAGAAAATGCGGTAATTCGTAAATCGGTAAGCCAAAATATAAGAGACGGAGATTAAAAGGAATCCGGCGACCGATTTCAGCAAGCCGACAGCCGTAGCCAGGCCATACTGAAGATTCAGCAGACCTGTTCGGTACACCCAGGTGTCGATAATATCCCCGGATGTATAAACAAGAGGATTATACAGGTTGAAAATCTGGTCGAATCCGGCGTTCATGACGTTTCCGAGACTCAATACTGCCAGAAGCACAGTGGTTGTGCGTATGCCAGGCAAGGTCACATGCCAAAGCCGTCTCGCCCTGCTAGCCCCGTCTATGGCGGCTGCCTCATATTGGGACGGATTGATACCGGTCAAGGCTGCCAAATAAATAATGGTGTTAAAGCCGAAATCCTTCCACACGTCACTGCCGACAACCAGGTAAGGAAACAGATCCGCTCTGGCAAAAAACAGCACCGGATCCACGCCGAAAACAGCGAAGATCTGATTGACGGGTCCTTGAAACGAAAAAATGTCCAGAAAAATACCGCCAAGGATGACCCAGGATAAAAAGTGGGGTAAATAAACGACCGTCTGGATCCATCGCTTCATAACGGCGATACGCAGTTCATTCAGCATTAGTGCAAAAATGAGCGGCACAACCAAATTGCCGATGATTTTCAAGACAGCGATAAAGATGGTATTAAAAAAAATGGTCTTGGTATCATTAAGCGTAAACATATAACGGAACGTATCCAGTCCGATCCATTCGGACCCCAGCATGCCCTTGCCCGGAGTGAAATCCTGAAACGCAATGACGATTCCGAACATCGGAATGATGCTGAAGACGATAACCCACAGGTATCCGGGAAGCAGCATGAAATAATAGTGCTTGATAAATGATTTGGTGCTCATCTGTCCCTCTCCTTTCCCTGGACTTGTGCGGCAGAGGCGCTAGGTCAAACCTGCGCCGCTGCCTGGAGTCCGCTTGCTATTCCTTAATGAATTCTTCCACTTCTGCGGTAATTTGGTCGCCGCCTTGTTTTTTCCAATCCGCAACGAATTGATCGAAGGAATCAAGAGGTGTGAAACCCATAATGATATTCATGAACGTTTCGGATTCGAGCTTCTCCAGATTGGCCCATTTGCTTTCCATTGATTTGGTTTGAGAATAAATCAGGCTGCCTACTTTGTTCATCGGCTTGTCGATCAGCGGGGCTACGCCGATCAATCGGCAGTAGGCGCGGGCGAAAGCGCCCCAATCAGCCTCGGGATTCCAATATTCGATGCTGGGGTTGTCATACGGTTCCAGCTTGACTTTCAGAATCGCATCATATTCGTTCGGCAGATTCGGATCATAGGGCTGATCCGCCAAAACCTCCTTCGGCTTCTCGCCGGCAAGCACTTCCTGCAGGAGCTTTACGCTTCCTTCGAATTTATCGTATCTGGACATAACCAGGCGCAGCGGAGAAAGTCCCGGATCCAGACCCGTGTCGCTTTCCAATTTGTCGCTGTCCCGGAAAACCACATTATTAATTTTCGCGATCGCTTCAGGATGTTCGAACCCTTTGCGGACAACCAGGAATTCCGTTGTCGGCGCGTTGATATGCGGATTGTACTCCCCGTCTTTATCAAGCGGCAAGGTATAGGCCAGCATATTGGCATCCGGATTGGTTTTAACCATATCCACGATTGGACCGTAACCCATCCACCAAGGGGCGGAGAACATGCCTGCTTTGCCCGAAACAATGGGCTCGGCTGAATCTTTCCTTATGCCCATCTCCTTATCAATCCATCCTTTGGCATACCAGTCGCGCAGCTTTGCCAGTGCTTCTTTGGTTTCAGGAAGCGTGGAGCCGTACACGGGCTTGCCGTCCGCACCCTCCAGCCAGTAACCCGGATGGGAGTCGAAGGCGGAGAAGATCGGATCAAATCCATAGAGATTATTGCCGGATTCAAGGAATGTAGCATTCAATTTGCCGTCACCGCTTTGCGGACCGGATAAACCGAACGTATCGTTCTGACCGTTGCCATCCGGATCCTTCTCCGTCATCGCCTGAATGGCTTTTTCGAACTCATCTATCGTTTTCGGCGGTTCAAGACCCAGCTTGTCAAGCCAGTCTTTTCTCATATACATCAGGTGAACGCCGTCTGCGCCCCCTTTGGAGCCCGGGATCGCCATCAGTTTACCGTCAAACGTCGCCGCATTAATGCCAAAGCCTTCCGTTGCGTCAATGACATCCTTCACGCCTGGTGCAGCATATTTCTCATATACCTCTGTCATGTCCTCAAGCTGTCCGGCCTCCACCATTGCGCGAAGCGCTAATTGATTGACGACCATCGCATCGGGTAAATCTCCGCTTGCAATGGATATGCCCAATTTTTGATCCCAGTTGGCTCCGCAAGCGACACTCCATGCATACTCGATGTCTACATTGAGCACTTCTTCCACGTTTCTGGTGAATACGTTATCCTCCGGCGTATCCCCTTCCGGCAGACTGTTGTTCGTCGGATCGGTACATTGGCCAATCGAAACCTTGACGGTTTCTTCATACTTGCCGAACGGATCGGGCGCCTCCCCCGTATCTTCCGTATTGCCTGGCGTGGCCGTGGCCGCAGTGTTGCTGCTGCTTGGCGTATCCGACGTGCAAGCGCTTAACAAACTGATCGCAAAAACCATAAGAATGATGAACCCTTTTTTCGCCATCGTTGCAATCTCCCTTCTTGTCTCTGGTAGGAATATTGATTATTCTATCACTGTTGAAAGCGCTCTATATCTGAAGCATGATCATAAAAATGGGTGAACATTGGACGAATATCTCCGGCAGCCGGTCATCTTTCTACCCAATCTCAGCCATTCATCGCCCTGCTCTTGTTTTTTCGGTATTCACTGGGCGTCATGCCGGTAGATTCCCGGAATATGCGGCTGAAATATTTAACATCCACGTACCCCGTCCGCTCAGCGATCCATTGAACCGGTTTTCTTGACTGCAGCAAATATTCTTCGGCCCTTTTCATTCGCATCTGCCGCAAGTACTCGTTGAACGATTGACCGACAATGTCCTTGAAGCATTGATTGAAATAACTTCGGCTCATATTGACCCTTTTGGCAACATCAATGGCATACAGCTGCTGATCCAGCTCATCTTTCACAATCTTGACTGCCGTCATGATGCTATTGACAACTTCCCAGGAATATTCCGTGCCCTGCAGGAGACAAGCCGTTTCACGGACAAGCGCAAGCCAGCTTGCAGCCTCGCCCCAGCTTTTAAAAACGGCGGGAAGCTCGATGTTGGACTCCAATAGCTCGCCGTAGACCCGATTCCAATCCATGGCAATTTCATGAAGGAAGTGATTGAGCCGGGAAGAGGGCAGCCGCAGCCTGATAAGCTCTGACTTCAGACCTTCGAGACTTTCCTGTTGGGTCCAGTCAAAGGACAGCCAGCGAGCCTTTAGCGAGGTGAATTCCTCTTCCTCCAATGATTTTGGTTTGCTCGGCAGCTCATGAATGCTTTTGTGCAGCAGATCGTTACGGCTGTCATCAAAATCATAAAACAAATCCCCCATCCGGTAATTCCTAAGCAGGCTCAACACTTCCTTTTTGGACTTCCCGGCCAGCCCCTCCAGACGCATGACCAGCCATCCGCAGCGATCAAGAGCTTGATTTATGATGATCTCAAAAGATTTTCCACTATCCGGCTCATCCCCGGGAAGCCACAGCCATATATAATGATCAATTCCGTTCAGTACCCAATCGGAGATGCCGATGAGTTGGTATAACCATTCCACATCGTCAGGTTCACCTACTGGTAAAAGCGCAAAACCCGTATCGGTGGCAAAAGGATCCATGCCGGCTGCACTTGAAGAAACAACCGTTTTCTTCATTTGCTCCTGGAGAATGCGGTTGTGAATCCGACCCAGCACTTCCTCGAAACGTTCTTCTTCAAGCTGCACCTTCACAATAAAATCAATCGCTCCGAGCCGCAGGGCTTCCTGGATGTAATCAAAATCCTGGTGCAAAGTAAGGACCGCAATATGGATATCTGGAAACCGATTCCGTACAACCCGCATCAGCTCGAGCCCGTTCATAACGGGCATAGCCAGGTCCGTCAGCAATAAATGAATCCTGTGGGTTTCCAGAAGCTCCAGCGCTTTTTCTCCATTATTGGCTTCTCCAACCACCTTCATGTCGAACTCGTCCCACGGCATGGACGAAATCAAACCCTTGCGGACCAATTTGTCATCATCTACTACAAGCACATTAATCATTTCGCGCCTCCTCTTTCTGCACCGGAAGACTCAAACAAACCGTTGTGCCTTCTCCTGGCATGCTGTTGATGTCTAATCGTGCTCTGCCTTCGTAATGCGAATCTACCATGCGCTTCACATAATTGATGCCAATTCCCATACCGAGCTGCTCCTCTGCCGGGCTGTCCCGATCCAGCAGCTTGTCGATGGTTTCTTGTGACAGGCCGATTCCGTTGTCGAAAACCGAAATCAGGATTCCCTGATCGAATCTCACCTCCACCAGAATGCTGCCGTTATCCTTTATTCCATGATAGAGAGCGTTTTCAACCAAGGGCTGCAGAATAAATCTTGGTACAGGTTCACTCAATATTTTGTCATCCACATGGATTCTAACAACGAATTCAAAATCATAGCGAATTTGCTGCAGTATCAAATAATTTTTTAACGACTCGATTTCCTGAGAAATCGTGGAGACCACTCCCATTTTCCCAAGATTATAATGCAGCAATTTATTAAGCGACAGCACAAGCCGGTCAATTTCTTTCTGACCGTTCATAACGGCCAACCAATGGGCCGTATCCAATGTGTTCATAAGAAAATGAGGGTTAATTTGGTACCGTAGCTTTTCAATTTCCAGATCCATTCTTCGCTTTTCTTTTAGCTCTACTTCTACGAACAGCTCCCTGATCTGTTTTTTCATTTTTTGAAATTGAATGAGCAGAAAGTCGAATTCCGGAATCCTGGTTTCTTCATACCTGGAATCAAAATCGCTGTGAGCCATGCTGCGGATTTCCAGACTGAACCGGTTGAGCGGCTTATATACCATCTTCCATAACATCCAGGCAATCAACAGACTGATGATGGCGAACATAAGAGATAAAACAACCATTTGCGTGATCCAGTGTTGTTTTTCCTTGTTGTATTCGGAAATCGGGATCAGGGTCACGAATTCCCATCCCTGGTTGCTTTTTTTGCCGAACCAATAATAATCGC
The DNA here is from genome assembly GCF_056269285.1 of Paenibacillus sp. JT31N11. NCBI lineage: Bacteria > Bacillati > Bacillota > Bacilli > Caryophanales > Paenibacillaceae > Paenibacillus > Paenibacillus sp. JT31N11. The sequence goes on along the minus strand of NZ_JBWDNQ010000001.1, from coordinate 1,346,843 downwards.
CAATCATACCGGATTGCTTCCCGGACATACTGCCCTGAAAACGGGAACTAACCGGAAATACCGATTCCAACTCGCTGTATCCGATTTTTCCGTTGTTGTCCATAATCAGGTTAAAGGTATTCTTAGCGCTCCGGTCTGCCTGCAATATGTTCTGGGTAAGCTTATAGCCGGATTCGATATAGATATAGAGGCTTTCTTTGCCGGGGATATCTACCTCCCGCGTAGCCGACAGCACGTATTCATTCGTGAACCGTTGATTGCTGATATGCGGTCCAAAATACGTAATTTTATAATACTTCGCCAGAGCAGGGAGATTCCCGATGTCAAACCTGTCTTTCAGGGGGAAATTTTCGAAAAGCACCTGGCCATTTTCCCGATAATACATGGTTAAACCGATACTGGGATTGGTGAACGTAGCATGATTGATTTCCTGTTTAATTTGATCGACCAAATTGCGGCGTATATTGGGGTTGTCGGTATCCAGATAGGTTTCCAGTTTGACCGCGATACTCCCTGGATAAGCAAGCTGCTGGGAGATATGATTGATATTGTCAATGGAATTTTCAAGCGACAGCACAATTTGATCAAGATTGCTCTCGATACCGGATTCGAGTCTGCTTGTCAGAATCGAATTGATTGCATTGTAGGAAATAACTGCCGTACAGAAAAACGGAATAAAGGTACTGGCGGCAAAAATGAAGACAATTCTTTTTTTCAAAGTGAGTTGGCTGTGGTGATTTAAGATGGATTGATAGAGGTTTACGAAATAGCCATAGATGTTCAATGAATCAGCTCCTGCTCATTGGCGTTGAAAAAACGATTGCCATCGACAATCGCATTGACCTGAGTTGTATGATGTTATCACGGTCTCAAACTCATCTTAAATGTCATCACTCCCTTCCCGGACAGCCGTTCATTATAATGAACGGTGTTTGATGCTATAGTTCAATGTATCACGCACGCTTTAAATTGACTATCTCTATTTGGTAATTATCATTTGAAATTCAGATTATTAGGAGACTATGCCATGCGTTGAAGAAAGCGTAATTGAATGTAGGAACTACTTCTGAATAACAGATTTATATCTATAATAATATGTAATATTATGTTTTTATTTCTTTTATTAGTTATTTATCTGCAAATGAAAGTGGGCAAAAAAAAAAGCCGGCGCTCGCGATCGAGCCCGGCTGCCGTACTTTATCTAAACCGCTTGTACCCATGAAACTCTGCTCAATTTCCCGAAACGGCCCTTTCTTAGAAAGCAATTTTGAAAAGGCCGCACCAGGATTTACGTTACTCGACTTCTTATTCCCAGTGACGTTTCCCGCCTACACGGGATTTTGGCGGAATCGCCGCATCGATACGGTCGAGATCGTCTTGATTCAATTCGACATTAAGCGCACCAAGATTATCGTTCAATTGCTCCATGGTTCTTGGCCCGATAATCGGCGCAGTAACGCCAGGCTGTTGAATCAGCCAGGCCAGAGCCAGTTGGCTTAAAGTAATTCCCTTCTCTTGCGCAATTGGCATCAACGCCTCGATCGCGTTCAGACGATCCACGATGTAGCCCGAATTCAAATCTACATTTTTGCGGGAAACCCGCGTATCCTGCGGGAAAGGCTGATCCTTGCGGTATCTGCCTGTCAGCCAGCCTTCAGCCAATGGCCCCCATGGCATAATGCCAAGTCCGTATTTTTGGCAAACCGGGACCACTTCCTCCTCCACACTGCGGTCAAACAGGTTGTATGGCGGCTGTTCGGCCACAAACTGCTCCAGATTCATTTGCTTGCTGATCATAATGGATTCCATCGTCTGCCAGGCCGGGAACGTGGAAAGACCGATGTAGCGGACTTTTCCCTGACGCACCAGATCATCAAGCGTTTTCAACGTTTCATCAATAGGCGTGTTCAAGTCGGGACGATGAATCCAGTACAAATCGATATAATCGGTTTGCAATCTGCTCAGGCTTTCTTCCACCTGCTTCAAAATATGGACGCGGCTGTTCCCTTGGTCATTGGGCTTCTCGCCCATCCTGCCATGCACTTTGGTTGCCAGAAAAACCTCATCGCGGCGGCCCTTGATCGCTTTGCCGACGAAGCTTTCGGATACTCCCTTGGAGTAGACGTTAGCCGTATCGATGAAATTCAAGCCCTCATCCAAAAAGCGGTGAATGATCTCGACAGATTCCTTTTCTTCCGTTCGCGAACCAAAATTCATCGCACCCAGACAGAGATTCGAAACTCTGGCTCCGGTACGGCCTAATTGACGAAAATCTACCTTATACGTTCCTGCCATTTTGTCATTCCTCCCGAAATATAATGAAAATGCCTGCATAAAGCGCCCAATTCGAGTCTTCTTCCGCCGTAGTTAAGCAGGGAAAGCGTCGCTTAGAAGCTTCATATGTTCCTCGGAAAGCTTCCAGTCAACCGCACCGACATTCTCCTGCAGCTGTTCCAATCGGCTCACGCCCATAATGGCCGAGGACACGGCAGGTCGATTGATGATCCAGTTCAAACTGACCTGCGCCGGTGTTTTGTCCAGCTGCTCCGCTATGTCCTTCAACTGGTTGACCCCATTCTGAAATCTCTGTGCCTTCTCGGCAACCGCAGGCTCGTCAGCGCCTCTGCTTCCTTCCGGAACGCTGCCCTCATATTTCCCCGACAGAATGCCTCCGCCCATCGGGCTGTATAAAATCATCCCGATCCCCTGGTCAACGCACAGCGGCTGCAGCTCCTTCTCCACCGCACGGTTGGTCAGGCTGTAATTGGGCTGCACCGAAACAAAGCTTGACAGCTTGTTCACATCGCTGACCCAAAGCGACTTGGCCAGCACCCAAGCGGGAAAATTCGAGCAGCCGATATACCGCACTTTCCCTTGACGGACCAAATCATCATAGGCGCGCAGCGACTCCTCGAGCGGCGTATCCCAATCTACGTTATGAGCCTGATACAAATCGATATAATCGGTGCCCAGCCGGCGCAGGCTGTTTTCGACTTCCTTCATGATATGGGCCCGGGACTGGCCTTTATCGTTAGGACCTGGACCGACCTCTCCGTGAACCTTCGTAGCTACAATAACCTCATCCCGTTTGCCTTTGATCGCTTTGCCGAGAATTTCCTCAGCTTCTCCGCCTGTGTACCGGTTGGCGTTATCGATCAGATTGATCCCCATGTCGATGGCGGCATGTATAATTTGTATCGAATCCTCGGGAGTGACCTTGCCCGCTTTCCCCCAGGGCGGGTTCGGGCTTCCGAAATTCCAGCAGCCAAGGCTGATTCTCGAAACTTTAAGTCCGGACTTTCCTAATCTGACATATTCCATGATCCGTATTCTCCTCTCTTGAATCCGCGTTAACAGTCTCTTGAAAATGCTTTCAATCTTCTATGCGTTTTTTGCAGCTCAGACTAAGCATCCAAGATTTGCCCTGCCTGTCCCATTATAAATCACATGGAAGCAGGTGGAAATGACTGAATTGTTTGAAACTTAGTAACATTCAGTATAGTGAGTGAAGGCCGGTTTGTGCTTCTTCCTGGATAGCCGTGCAAATGGCCAGTCAAAAAGCCCTTGAAAAGCAAGGGCTTTAACGCAACCTTTTTTGTCATCCGACTGATGCCATCAGATCGAACTTGCGGGTATCTTGCTGCTTTTCGAGTATCGGTCTGCATAAGAAGATGCTCCGAAAGAGTCAGGCTTGATGACGGGCAACCAGCCCAGTGATTCCACACGATCCACCATTTCGGCAACAAAGAACGCAGTTTTGCTGATGAATTTGTCACTGCCGGCATCGATATGGATCGACACCTCGAAAGAGGCTCCCTGATAGACATAGGGCAGGATGATATCCTCCAGTTGACTCCTTTTGCGATTATCAAAATAGCATGCAATTTCCTCGCTCAGGCTGGTCTCCGTGGAAAGTTTGTTGCGCACGGATCGGATCTCCCGCGGTATAATGACCTGCCGGTAGCATGCCCATGCTCCCCTGCTTTCACGGCGGATAATGATCCCCGTGATCAGTTTTGTAAATCCCCGATGCACTTGGCCGTCCGAACCGATGATCAGATTGTAATTGGCATGAGGCTCCTTCTTCATGAAGGACTCAATTCGCGAGAAGACCGTATTCAAGTCCATGCACCGCTCCGTGGTGTTCATAAATTCCATGCTGTGAATCCAGGGTATTTTCGGGTTACTTTTCATATCATCACCTATACCTCAACGGGTCTATCTTCCTTTCCGTGGTTTAATGAAGACGCCGCGTTACCGCCTTTGCTACACCCATATGGTATGACGAAGCCTCCGAACCTATGCGTTTTTTTACAGATACAAGGGTAAGCGGGTTTATGTAATTGGTGCAGAGGGATGGAATTTAACCATCTATGATGCAGGGTGACTGTCTGTCCACCTGCACTCTGCTTCGCACGGGAGAACAATATTCGAACCCGCGCTTGCCAACTGAAAGTTGGCTGCCCCTCTTGGAATCGAACCAAGGATCACGGTGTCAAAGACCGTTGCCTTGCCACTTGGCTAAGGAGCAATATGATTCGTGACGGATAAAGAATGGTCGGAGCAGCAGGACTTGAACCTGCGGCCGCGTACTCCCAACATACGCGCTCTACCAAACTGAGCTATGCCCCGATGGAGGATAGGAGCGGACATGACCCGCAAATCTGTCAGCCGCCGTTTTGAAGCGTCAGCCTATCTGATCATTTCCCATCCGTATGAAAAATTGGGGAGACCAGCGGGAATCGAACCCGCGTTTAACGGTGCCACAAACCGTCGTGTTGCCATTTCACCATGGTCTCCATGGACGATGGATCCGAAAATGGAAGCTTTAATTCCGGGCTTTAATTCCGGGCTTTCACTCTCCGCGTAAACTTCTCATGACTTTATACCGATAGAAGAACATTTGTTCGTTCAAAAGGGTATAATAAAAAGCTACCTTCAACGCTCCTTTCTTCATCTGGGCATGAAGAAAGGCCACCTTGGAGAGCAGCCTTTACGCTTGAAGATATCTTGTTGTCACGAGAGTATCATCCACGGCTGAAATGAAGCGGGACAACCTCATGAAACGAAAGATTTCTACGAAATGCAGCGTAAAAGGCAAATCTGTAAAATTGGGATATATTGAACCAATGCTCGAACGGATTAATATTTTCCTCAGAAAACTGCTGGTTCTGGTTATCCGGATGAATCTTGATCCCGTAGGCATTCATGCTTGTTTCCCTCCTTCATTCTTTTCTTGTGACCGATCTTATCACAGGATATTTTTTACTGTCAACCCTTATTTTTCAATATTATAATTATGTTCTCGAGTTCGTCTCTGAACATAAAAAGGGCCGCCGGGATCGTCTGTTGAACGATCCTGGCAGCCCTCTGGCGTGTTAAAGCGGAGGCAGCTACACCTCGTTAAACTTCCGCTTATATAGGGAGGTCGGGATCGCGATATGCCGGAATAAGGGTTGCTCAAATTGCCCGCATCCGTTCGGCTGATTGTTCTGATGCTGTTCAATGCCGTATCGGTTCCACATACCGTTCTCACTCCCTCTATCCGTTTGGTTTGTTGAAGCCAATGATAATTGAAAGTATTTCTATATGTCAAGAAATTTTTAAAAAAGCCAAAAAATCCCTGGTGCCATGTTCAACTATAGAAAGTATAAATTCCCCACACGTGCTTATAATTCTGAAACAAAAATCTTGCCGTGCCACCAGAGGACGGCGGCATGCGCTTCTTTTTGCTTAACCAAAAAAAAATAATCCCGGCTGCCCATGCTCGCGGGTTAAGCATCTGCCGCTCGAACGGCAGGCTCCCTCTCGTCCATCTGCAGCAGTGATCTCTTCTGCCACGCCCTGCTTCGCCATCGCAGGTAGAGGATGATGCCCCGCATCCATTCGTCGACGATGAAGGCAGACCAGATCCCGATCAAACCGTACCCCATATGTATCCCGAGCAAATATATAACAGGCATGCTGAACAGCCACGATACCGAGATGGACGCCACCATAGCAAAGCGCGCATCACCTGCTGCCTGCAGCGACCGCTCAATGATAATGTTGAAGTTGCGGCCCGGCTCCAGAATAAAGCCGAGCAGCAGCAGCGATGCGCCAATCTGAATAATGGATGCTTCATGTGTGAACAGCCCCATTAACTCTTTGCGGAACGGACTGATCAGGGCAACGGCAGCGAGTGTGATCAGCATGCTTGACCACAAATTGCGGAATACCTGGCGGTAAGCCGTTTCGCTCTCGCCCGCACCTATCAGATGGCCGATAATGATCTGCCCGCCCCGTCCGATGGATATCGCCAGCACCATGATAAGGAACATGATGTTCTGGGTATACACACGGGTTGTGAGCGCCGTCGCGCCAAGCGACGAGATGAATGCCGTCGTCACAAACTGGCTTGCGGAATAGGAGCAATTGACGGCAGATGAAGGCAAACCGACCCGCAGCACTTTGTTCACATGCTCACGCTTCCAATGCAGCAGATGCGACCACTGAATCTGGGCGCCAACGACCTTGCGAAGAATAATCAGATTGACGAGAAGCCCGACCAGCTGTGCAATCGTCGTCGACATCGCCACACCTGCCACGCCAAGCTTGGGGAAGCCGAACGGCCCGTAGATGACGAGATAGTTGCCGCATACATTGAGTATGTTCATGCCAATTGTAACCATCATCGTCTGCCGCGTGAACCCATGCGCTTGAATGATTGCGATGACGGCCGTCAGCACCCCTTGCACGACCAGAGCGCCGCCGGCAATGTAGAGAAAATGCTGCGCCTGCCGGAACAAATCCGGCGTTAGACCGAAAATATCAAGCAATATGCCGCTAAAGCCGACAACCAGCACACTGACCACAAGACCGAACAGGAAGTTGATCGCGATCGAGGATGAGACGAGTCTGCCGATCTCTGAATATCGTTTGGCTCCCAGATATTGCGTGATGACGACGGCGGAGCCGACGGCAATCACATTGAACATCAGGACGGCGAACATGATGATCTGATTGGCGACTCCGACCGATGCCACAGCGTCATCCGATACCTTGCTGAGCATAAAGGTGTCCGAGATCCGCAGCAGCATCTGCAGAGCCGATTCCACGAAGATCGGCCACGTAATCGTGAACAGAGACAGCCTGGCAACGGTTTTGGTGACCATATATATCTCCTTCTTCCAGATGGTTGCTGGCCGTTACAAGCTATAGACGGATTTCACTTTGGCGAGTCCCTGCTTCGCGACTTCCAGCGCAGACAGGCTGCCGAAGTCTTCGATGAAAAGCTCCAGCGACAGGAATCCTCTGTATCCGGATGCATGCAGCAGCTTCGCAAGATTTGCGGAGGGGGCAATCCCCTCCCCCGGGAATACGCGTTGGCTGTCGGCAATCAGTTCACGCGACGGCTCGACTGGATAATCGTTGACATGAACGATGCCGATACTGTCCCCGCTCAGGGAACCGATCCACCCTGCTGCACTGCCGCCCGTGTACATGTGGAAGGGATCAAGGAGGATTTTGGCGTCCTGCACACCGCTCTCCATCGCGACGTACACCGCTTCACTGAGCCGCGACAGCTTTTGCGCCCGGCCCCAGAACTCCAGATAAGGCTCTACCCCTATACTGCGGGCGATTGCCGCAAGCTTGCCGAACTGTTCCGCGATACCGCCCAGCGTCATGGATGCGACATTGCCGAAAGGCGGCGCTGCTGCGGCGACGCAGCCGAGCTCGGCGAGCAGCTCAAGCTCCCGCTTCGCATGCTCGAAGCCCTTCTCACGCTCCGCCGCGTCAGAGTCCGCCCACTTCCAGAACGCGATGGCATTGGCGAAGGTGAGGCCGGATTGTTCGATGCGCTGACGCAAATTGTTCCGTGATCCGCCAGCCGCAAGGTAAGTGTCGATATCGCGGACCCACAGCTCGATGCCTTCATAGCCAGCTTCGGCGGCAACGTCAATCTGCCGGATGACATCAAGTTTGAATGGGAATAACGTCGACATATTCAAGGATGTTTTGAATGGAAATGACATATGGAAGCCTCCTTATTTTCTGCTGAATTAGTGATCAAAACATCGGAAGCTCTGACACCCCGCGGGGTCAGAGCTTCCAACACATCGCATACCGCGCAGACAGCCTGGAACTGCCTTAATTCAATCGTACATATTTCAATTTGCTCCCGCATTATACAGAATCCGGTTCGGCGGATACAGCGAGTCGCCCTCGTTGACGGGAACAAGATCATGATAGATGGGGTTGTAATATTTCTTTCTGTACTTCGTCGCCGTAATGCCCTTCACCGTCTTGAATACGCGGGAGAAATAATTCTCATCGGCGAAGCCGACCGCGTACGCAACATGCTTGACGCTCTGCTCCTCATAGAGCAGCAGCTGGCAGGCTCGTTCGATCCGCCGCTGGATAATCGCTTCGCGCGGCGTACGGCCCATAAAGCGGACGAATGAACGGGAAAAATGCTCATGCGTCCAGCCCACTTTATTGGCAATCTTCTCAACTGACAGCGGCTGTTCCATATGCTTCTCAATGAAATCAAGCGCCTTTACGATCTGCGGCGGAATATGGCTTGATTGCGAAGCGTGCGGCTGATCGACGATATGGCCGTTGATCTCCTCAAGCAGCGCGAGCAGCAGAGAGCTTCCCCGCTGTTGAAGCTTTTCGGGAAACGAATAGGAAATATACAGAATCTGCTTCATCATGCCGACCAGCAGGTCGCTGTCGATCGGGATGCAGGAAGGACCGCCCGGCTGCATAATCTCCAGAGTCGGGATCAGACCGGGATTTCGTTCGAAGCCGAAATGAATGAACATATGCCGCGAATGCTGGTAAGGATCGTATTCATAACGATGATGCTCGCCCGGACGGGTGACGATGAAGCAGGGCTCCTTCAGCATATAGGCTTCGTCTCCGATATGATACATGCTTTTGGACCCGTCGGGAAAGTACAGCAGCTCGTAATCGTGAATTTCACGCGGCCCGAGTCCCGTTCCGGCTTTCTTGACAACATCGCCGGCGACATGGATCGAAGGCAGACAAACATATGGCAGCTGGCTGTCAGTGACGTCCGGAAGGTTCATGAAGGATCCCGCCTTTCTCTTATTGCTCCATGAAGCCAAGCTTCTTCAGATTGGCATAGCTGATGCGAAGGCTGTCGAACGGATCGCGTCGGCTAAGGTCCTGCTCTACGACCATCCACTGAACACCGATCTCTTCGGCAACCCGGGCAATCGCCGGAAAATCGAGAATGCCCTCGCCGATCTCCGCGAAAAATTGCTCCTCTCCCGCTTCTACATCCTTAATATGCAGCATTGGCGCACGGCCCTTGAGCTTGCTGAGATAGGTGACGGGATCCTCTCCGCCCTTCTTGATCCAGAATGTATCCAGTTCCGTCTGCACAAGCTCCGGATCGGTCTCGCGCAGGAGAATGTCCAGCGCGTATTCGCCGTCGAATTTCTCAAATTCCCAGTTATGATTGTGATACAGGAAGGTGATGCCTCTTTTTTTGAACAATTCGCCAATCCGGTTCATTTTCTTCGCTTTCTCCAGCAGGTCTTCCCTGGAATTGAACTTCATCGAAATCGCGACGAATTTGCCGCCATCCACTTCTTCCAGGTAGTCGGCGATCCGGTCGGTGTCGAATTCCAGCGTGTCGAACCCGGCGTGGGTACCGACGACCTTCAGACCCAGGCGGTCCAGCAGCGCCTTCTGCTGAGCAATGGTCATGCCTTCCGGCGGACGGCCGAGCTCAATGCCCTTGAAGCCGATTTCGGCGACTTTCTCCAGCGCGCCGGCATAGTCCTGCGACAGCGCCTCGCGAATGGTGTAAGGTTGAATGGCAACCGGAAATTTCTTCATAAACGGGATTCACCTGTCCTCTCTTATTTGCAGCGGTATGGAATGCTAATGGTTGTTGCGGAATGGTTACGGATTGCTTGCCCTGCTCTGTGGAATCGGCCATATGCAGTATTTCTCCGTAATCGGCCTCAGGCGTCGAGTGTGTTGTACTTCAAGCCGAGCGGCAGCGGCTTCGGACGGTCCACCGTCGATTGAAGATGAACATGCTTCTCTGATGAGGAAGCCTCGAAAATACCGAGCGAAATGTCCAGAACATGACGCGCCAGCTGTCCGCTGGCGCGGTTGGCGCGGCCGGACTGGATGGCATAAGCCATATCGGCGACGCCCATGCCGCGGCCTTCCTCCGCATAAGCATGCGAATGCGGGATTTCCTTCGTCTCGCCGCTGGGAAACTTGATGTAAACAGCGCCGCCGAAGAAGTTTGGATCGGGCACAATCAGATTGCCTTCGGTCCCGAATACTTCAAGCCGCGGCGAATAGCCGAAGCTTTCTTTGGCTGCCTGGAGGCTTGCCACAGCGCCGCTTGCGAAGTCGAGAACGGCGTGTACATTCGTTGGCGCCTCAAGCGGGAAAGTCTGGCCGAACGCATGGGATTGCGGGTTGAGGATGGTTATTTCCCCGTTCAGCTGCTGCGCGGAGCCTGTGACGCGACGGACTGGACCCAGAAGTGCAATGAGTGCGGTCAAATAATAAGGGCCCATATCCATGATGGGATCGCCGCCGAACTTCAGGAAATTCTGGAAATTCGGATGCATCCCTCCTGAGGAATTGCCCATGATAATGGTGCCATTGGCCGAATATGGCGTGCCGATCCAACCGTCGTCGATCAGCTTGATGCAGGTCTGGATGCCTGCTCCAAGGAAGGTATCCGGCGCGCAGCCGACGAGCAGCCCTTTCTGCTGCGCCAGGGCCAGCACCTGATCGGCATCCTCCCGGTTCAGTGCAAAAGGCTTTTCCGTATAGACATGCTTTCCGGCTTCCAGCGCTCTGAGATTAAGCGGCGCGTGCGCGACAGGAGCTGTCAAATTGAGAACGATTTCGATTTCGGAATCCGCCAACAGCTCGTCAACCGTGTAAACATGAGGAATGTTGTACTCGTCCGCGCGCTTGCGCGCGAGCTCCTGCACCAGATCGGCGACGGCTTTGACTTCCACGATATTGCTGAACATGCCGGTCAGGTTTTTGAGATAAATATTGCTGATGACACCTGCACCGATCACACCTGCTTTTATTTTACGCACATTAATCATCCCTTTCCGGTCTGGTCTCTTGCCTGCTCTAATTATGCCGTAATATGTAAGCGATCTCAATGGATCATTCCGACAATAAACTGGACAAACTTGATATTTTGCATATTTCCATCATCTTGAAATTCCGGCAATATGAATTTCTTGTCTTCGATTTGAGTTCTTTTACTCGTTTCCATTTACGGCCAAATAAAAAAAAGAGCTGCCGGAAATCCGACAGCCCTGCAGCTTTGGCTATTTATTGCACTTTGCTTTGCGCCATCGCTTTGTCATACGTTTCAACATAATAATCGAACACTTCCTTGGCTCCTTTGGCCTCGTAATCCTTCAGGAACTTGTCTTTCGCCTTGGCATAATCCGCATCGTTCTTCTGGAAAATAACTTTCGCGATGTTCGCAATCAAGTAGGCGTCAAGCTGCTGCTCCTTTGCCTGAAGCGCCGATCCGGCGGGTGTCGTTATTGAGCCCAGCACGGATGTGTCATACACATACGTCGGCACTTTGGTGAAGGCTTCCGTCACGGTCTTGTAGCCGTAGTGCTCCATGATCCAGCTCGCTCTCATAAACCCGCTCCGGATTCAAATAATTGTTCAGCGTCTGGTCGACGCTGAGCCGATTCACGATGTCCACATAACTGCTTAGCAGCGTCTGAATGTTTCTCGCGGTCTGAACGGAGCTGCCCTGCGTAATATTCGTCGTTTGCTCGATGATTTTCTTGCCTGACATCGACAGAATCACTTGACCGGTCACCAGCAGCGGAATGAAGATCGTCAGGAAATAGAGAATGATGAGCTTGGCGCGCAAATTCAAACGGACATTCTGAAAAAAAACCATCATCGGCAGCCTCCGGTAGCCCGTCATTATCGGGATATGAAAAGCAAAAGCCGCCTGTCCGACGGCGGAAGGGGGCTTTGAACGTTAAGCTAATTGTATGTCAAAATCGTCGGTACGGAAAGGCGCAGCCGGTATTCCATTATTTCCCTTGACGCTGGCTGCCGGCATATTGCTCCAGGCGTATCTGACTGCGACTGGTGCGTCCACTTCCGGGCTGCTGACTTCCACCCGGTTGCCCGAAAATCGGGCATCTGCCGGCACAAAACGGCGATCATCCCCGCAGATTGTAAAACCGGATAACGCGCCGGATGAAGCGCAAGGCTGCACACTGTCCGGATCGAAGGCAATTATAGCCTTCTGCCCTTCCACAGCCATGTCCAGGTATCGGGGACCGCTATAGCTGGCGTCTTCGCCATAGGCCTTCGCGAGAGCCGCCATAGCAAGCCGCTCCGCTACTGTCCGCTTGTCGATAGGGTGGATATCGTCCCGCTCGCCGCAATCGATGGTTACGATCAATGCGGTTTGCGGCACATCATTGGCCACGGCCTCCTGCGCTTCGCGGATGACGGGCCAGATTTCCCCGTCCGGATTGCCAAGCCACGCGAAGGAGCTCAACTGCACGATCAGAAAAGGCAGCTCCGGGCTAGCCCAAGCCTCTCGCCAGTTAGCGATCAAGCTTGTAAGCAGCTCGCGGTACAAAACGGCTTCAGCCCGGTTGGCATTGGCTTCTCCCTGGTACCAGAGAACGCCGCGGACTGCGTAAGGCACAACCGTCTGCAGCATCGTTTCGTACAGTCCGGAAGGACGCTCGGGCGATTTGGGGCCGTAGATCTGATCTGGCCAAACTAACGGATGCGCAGAGACCCATCTTCGATATCCTTCCAGACCGAGCTCTCTGACCTTCCCCACGATATCTCCGCGTTCCTCAATGAGACGGTACATATCCTCAACGTATCGGTCATATTCCCGATCGTATTCATTATTATCGAGGGCAGCCGTATGTTCTGTGAACGCATCCGACAAGGGTTTCAATCGCGGACTGCGTTTAAGCCAGGATTCGCTCATCCAGGCCTGGGCAGGCGTTGCGCCCCAGCTGCAGCTGATGATTCCGACCGGAACATCACGGGCCTGCTGCAGAAATTCAGCAAAATAGTAACCAATCCCTGTAACATGCAGAGCGGTTTCCGGCGTACACACCTGCCAGTCCGCATCTTCCGAGAGCGTCCCGATGAAGTCCCATCCCGGAACGACTGCTCCATGATAAGGCCGCCGCGGCGTGGTGAAGAAGCGTATGCACGGATAGTTTGCCTTCGCTGCTGCCTCAATACCCCCCTCCACGACCAGCAGCGGCTGCACCATATTGGATTGCCCTCCTGCCAGCCAGAGCTCGCCGATCCAGATGTCGGATAATCGTATATTTGAATAGGCGTTTTGATCCGTATCCGCAAACGTATCCGTATCCTTACATCCGGCCGCCGGATTATCGAAGCTTATCGTCATCTCATAGGGTCCGCCGGCCTGCATGGACGCAAGCCGAACAATCCAGTCTCCGCCGCTCACTACGGCCGTTTCCTTCTGTCCTGGCAGGGAAACCGTCACTCTCCCGCCTTCCGGACCGCGTCCCCATACCGGAATTGGCGTCTGCTGCTGCAGGACCATATGATCCGTAAACATCGATGCAATCGTGAACGATTCGCTCATGCCGCCACTCCTCATCCTGTTTCCTCAATCCGCATGAACGGACAGAGTTTGTTCATGATTCGACCGGCAGATTGACCTCCGCGTTCTCCAACAAGGCAGCTCGCGGTTCGCCGCCTTCGAAGCGGTTTCCGGCAATGACCGTATTCCTGGCCGCCCGGAGCTCAATCGTATACGGTCTGCCCCCATGCATCGGATAATTACCGCTTCGCCGGACGACATTGCCTGTAAAAGTGAATCCGTCGATGGAATGGCCATAAACAAGGGGAGATTCGAAGGTGTCAAACACATTTTCTTGAATTCGGATATTCCGGTGGTAGCACTCCCCATACGATTCGGGATTCTCAATCTCCGGATCAATATCGATCACCGCGCGGCCCCAGTCGGGGTAACAATAATTGCAATCCAGAAATGTGTTATGCCGGATCGTTACATCCTGAACCGCACCTGATTCATACCAGGAATTGGCATCTCCCGAAATTTTGATCCCGGCTCCGGGTGCACTGATCGTATTGTGCTCCAGCAGCACACGGCCTGGAGTCGTGATAAGAAACCCCCTCGCCCGGTTCGCTCTGACGGTGCACCGGCGCACCGTCAGATCGGGGTTCCATGTAACATTCTCGATCACATGATATTCTCCGACGGCAGCAGGCAGAGGCTGATCGAAGGTAATCAGCATATATTCCTTATTAACAAGCTCTGCACTGCGGACGCTTGCCTCCGCATAGGGCAGCAGGGAGTGGTTATTCACGAAACGGACAACATCGCCCGCTCCTGCAAAATCGATTCCAACCGTCATATCGTGCATGAACCGGACCAGCAGCGTATCCTCTGATATCCGCTCCGCTACCCGGACATAGATGCCATGAACATTGCACGGATCGTCCAGTTGATTCTCGAACAGACAATCTTCGATCAGGATCGTACCGCGGCAGTTCGTGAAATGCGTTGCATCCGCTGTCGCGGTCACCATCCGGCCGGAATCCGGGTTCAGCTTGACGTCGAAGCGGCGCAGCGTAATATCGGATGATCGCTGAGCTACCAGCCCCATACCGGGTGCATGATACAGCGTTACGTTCTCGATTTCTACCTTATCGCTGCCTTTAATGAAGATGCCCGGATTTTCACGTCTCCCGAAGCGCATCGCAATCATATTGCCGGCACGGGGAATATGTTTGATGTCGCCGGCCACGCGGATCAGACCCGGCCCCGCCTCGCTCAGCTTCAGCTTTCTGAACGAGTCCCAGCTGATCCGGTCTCCGCTCTGATGAGCATGGGTGCGGTTGATCGGATCGATATCGTGAAACCCCCAAACAGGAAGACGACCCCCGCCGAATTCGAAGTAAAGGCCGTCTGATCTCATCTCATAACCGGCATTGGCCGCTAATTGAATATCAAATGACGTCTCCGAAGCCGCCGTTACGATGCCCTGCTCGAACATCGGCCTTGCCCAATCGATCGTGAAATTGCGCAGCGTAATATTTGCGCTATTATCAAGGATAAATGGGATTACAGGACCATGAAAGATAAATTCGGAGCCTTGTCCATCTATAATGAGACCGTTCCGGTTAAGAATGGGAAACGCTGTCCTGCGGGTTCCTCCCTGATCGTGATTGGTTATATAATAGCTTCCCTCAGCCGCTCTCTCGGGGAAAAAGTGATAGCTCCCCTTCGGAAATACGAGCTCCGGATTGTCCGCTGTCCTGCTCGCCGCAAGCGCCCGGAACACGGCCAGCGCCGCATCCGCTTCTTGTCCCGCTTGCAGTCCGAACTCGGAAATATCGATTCTCATTGTTCCTTCCTCCTGCCCTGTCAAACAAAATAGCCCTCGTACCGTCCATTATACAGACGATGCGAGGGCAAAGAACTCCATAAACTTAAGAAAGAAATTGGATAAAATAAAGAACGTGAATCTGCATGTATCTGCTTAGCGCACACCGGTTCCCGCCCCGCCGCCGATCAGAGCGGCCAGCCGGTCCGGATAATCCGTAATGATGCCGGCAACGCCCATATCGATCAGCGTCTGCATCGTCGCTATATCGTTGACAGTGTATGGATGATAGACAGTTCCACGCTTGCCTGCTTCTTTTACCCATTCTGCGGTTACCGCACGATATGGCGGATGAAGCGCATCAGCGCCGATCGAAGCCGCATAAGTCCAGGGTTCATGGAGAATTGCCGAATATAAAATAGCGCTTCTCACATCCGGAGCCAGCTTCTTGAAGTGGGCCAGCGAATAATGATTGAAACTGGAAACAATAACCTGGCTCTCCAGTCCAAATTCCCTGATGCTGCGCACCAAGGCTTCCTCCATCCCGGGATAGGGATACAGGCTGTTCTTCAGCTCCACATTCAAGATGACATCCCTGTCCTTCGCAAGCTCGAACAGCTCTTCAATGACAGGTACAGACGAACCGTGAAACTCAGATCCGAACCATGAGCCGGCGTCCTTTGTTCTGATTTCGTCCCAGCTGAGGTCCATGACCCTGCCTGCTCCATTCGTCGTCCGGTCCAGCGTTTCGTCATGAATCAGCACCAGCCTGCCGTCAGCAGTCATTTGAACATCCGTCTCGATGCCGTTTGCTCCAAGCTCCAGCCCTTTCTCAAAGGCGGCCATCGTATTCTCCGGACAATAACCGGAAGCCCCTCTGTGTGCAAAGTTCAAAAACGTCTTGCCATTACTTTCTTGGTTCATTGGAATCTCCCTTCAACATAAATGAAAATAAATATTGGGAAGCGTCTTCACTATATCATCCGCTTTCTCTCCCGGGCAATCCATAAATTCAAGTATCGGCAGCGGTATTTTCAATACTTCATCAAAAGCCGAAGAAGAAATGACTGCTGCACAATTTTGAGTAAAAAAAGAAACCCGGTCACTAAGCCCGGATTTCTGCTGAATATGAAATATACAAATGCGTTAACTAGCCTTCTACTATAATGCTTTAGCCGCCTTAATCACGGCTGACACAATATACTGATCTATCTGAGCGCCAGGAATCCAATTTCGAATGAACGCCTTTGATTCGTCTTTTGGCTCAATAACGATATCAACAAATCCGCTGTTCTCAAGGATGGTCTGTATTTCATCAATAGAAGAGGCTCCAGAGATGCACCCTGCCAACGAGTCCATATCCTGTTTGATCTCTTCCGGCAGTGCAGCAGTCGTCACGATATCCGAAATGGCCAGCCGTCCGCCTGGTTTCAATACACGAATGGCCTCATTGAACACCTGCTGCTTATCGGGAGAGAGATTAATGACGCAATTCGAGATGATTACATTCACGCTATCATCGGAAATGGGCAAATGCTCAATCTCGCCCAGCCGGAATGCTGTATTCGTATACCCGCCTCTCAGGGCATTGCCACGGGCCCGGCTGATCATCTCTGGCGTCATATCAACTCCGATGACCTTTCCGCTATCACCTACCTGCTTTGCGGCAAGGAAGCTGTCGAATCCGCCCCCGCTGCCCAAATCAACCACGACTTCTCCTGCTTGCAAGGATGCGATCGCTTGCGGATTCCCGCAGCCAAGCCCCAGGTTTGCCCCTTCGGGAACGCTGGTAAGCTCATCATTCGAATAACCCAGTTTCGACGAGACATCGTTGAAATCACCAGGTGTGTCACAGCAGCTGATTGCAGGTGCGCAGCAGCCTGCGTCTGATTCGTTTTCGTTGTACAAGGCAATTTGTTTGTAGCGGCTGCGGACATGCTGGCGGATTTCATCGTTTTGAACCTGATTCATGTTTTTTCGCTCCTTTTGGTTTCAATTAACAACACCCGCTTTTAGTTGCATCAGCATTACGGAACATGCAGCACAACGCTGGAGACAGCAAGTTATTAACCTCCTCCTGATTCAGCTCATAGTAGCTCCAGGTCCCTTTGGTCTCGCGGAGAATTAATCCGGCATCCAGCAGGATCTTCAGATGATAGGACAGCTTTGATTGCGGCATGTTTAAGATCTCAACCAGATCACAGACGCATGTATTTCCTCTTTGGGTAAGCTCATACATGATTTGCAGTCTTTTCTGGTCGGCCAAAGCCTTGAATTTGTTCTCATACGGCGTGAAATCAGGGGTCTTTGCTTCTGAAAAGATTATGGGAAGTTCTTTAATCATGTCGATTCTCCTTAGCAGTAAACGGGTTGGCAGCATCCCGCATATATGTGATTCTGGAACATCAGATACCCGGCAGAAAATAGTTCGGTCATATTCGCCACGCTCCATTAATCAAATTATTTTGATGTATTCATCCTACCACGAAACATTTTCCAATTCAATACTAAATCAAAATAATTTGATTTAATGCCAACAACCATCATTCTGTGACTCATATTATTCCGGACTAATATAATCATTTACTTATATACTAGAGTGTGTATAATTATGATGGGCTCATGTGTGAGGTACTGAGGTACTTGAAAGGAGTTGAACGAGATGACCAATGTTGGAGAGATGCTGGAATCCCTCAAGCTGCTCTCGGATAAAAGCAGGTTGACCATCCTGACCCTTCTCAGGGAACAGGAACTGTGCGTCTGCGATATTGTGGAGATCCTCGAGACCACGCAGCCAAATGTAAGCCAGCATCTGAAGAAATTAAAAACAGGAGGTCTCATTAACGAAACCAAACGCCGGCAGTGGGTTTATTATTCATTGAATTTGGCTGACAAGCCTTATCTGAATGATCTTCTGGCCCATCTCCCTTCTATGAAAGACAGAATAAATGCGTTAAATACGCAAAGCTGCGACTGAACCTGGAGGATTTATGCTGACGATTGCTTCGCTCATATTCTTGATTACCCTGATTTTTGTGATTTGGCAGCCAAAAGGCCTCAATATCGGCTGGTCCGCATGCGGAGGCGCCATTATTGCCCTGCTTTTTGGAGTCGTCAGCTTTTACGATGTATGGGAAGTCACCCAGATCGTCTGGAATGCTACGCTAACGTTTGTCGCCATCATATTGATCTCGCTCATCCTCGATGAAATAGGCTTCTTTGAATGGGCTGCTCTGCACATGGCCCGTATTGCCAGAGGAAACGGCAAACTAATGTTCGTTTATGTCATCCTGCTCGGAGCCGCGGTCGCCGCCTTTTTCGCCAATGACGGAGCTGCGCTGATCCTGACCCCGATTGTCCTCGCCATGGTGAGAGCCTTAAAGTTTGACTCAAGGATGATTCTGCCCTTCATTATGGCGAGCGGATTTATCTCGGATACGGCTTCCCTGCCACTTGTGGTAAGCAATCTGGTGAATATTATATCCTCGGATTATTTCGGCATCGGATTTGCCGAATATGCCGGTCGAATGATTGTGCCTACCCTCTTCGCTATCGCCTCGAGCCTGCTGGTCCTGTACCTCATGTTCGGGAGGAACATTCCAAAGAGCTATGATCTTGATCAATTAAAGAAACCAGGCGAAGCCATTAAAGACTACAAGATGTTTCGGATTTCCTGGGTAATCCTGGCTGTGCTGCTGATTGCCTATTTGACAAGTGAATTCATCCATGTGCCGGTATCGATTATTGCAGGTACTGCAGCAATTGTGTTTCTCTTCCTCGCCAGACAAAGCAAGGAAATTCATACATGGAGCCTGGTAAAAGGAGCTCCTTGGGCTGTCGTAGCATTCTCGATCGGCATGTACGTTGTCGTTTACGGGCTGCGGAATGTCGGGCTTACCGATGAGCTGGGAGCGGTGTTCGATTGGGCCGGAGATCAAGGATTGTTCATTGCCACGGTTGTCGCCGGTTTTATAGCCGCTATTCTCTCTTCCATTATGAACAACCTGCCCACTGTCATGATTGATGCTCTGGCTATCCAGGGAACGGATACCACCGGTGTCGTAAGGGAAGCGTTCATCTATGCCAATGTCATCGGTTCCGATTTGGGTCCCAAAATCACTCCGATCGGATCCCTCGCAACTCTTCTATGGCTCCATGTATTGTCTGCCAAGGGAGTTAAAATAAGCTGGGGATATTACTTCAAAGTTGGCATTGTTCTGACGCTTCCCGTCTTGTTGATTACGCTGATCAGCCTATATCTCTGGTTATTAATCGTGGGCTGAATCCATTATAGCTAAAGGGGATTTTATTCATGGATAAGAAACTCGTCTATTTCCTTTGTACAGGCAATTCATGCCGAAGTCAGATGGCGGATGGATTTTTGAATGCTATCGGCGGTCATCTTTATGAAGTGAAAAGCGCAGGCTTGGAAGCACATGGCTTGAATCCCCGCGCCGTAACTGTCATGGCCGAGACTGGTGTCGACATATCGGCTAACAAGTCGAAAACCATTGATCCCGAAACGTTAAACCGCGCTGCCTATGTCATTACCTTATGCGGACATGCTGATGAGCATTGTCCCGTGATCTCCAACCCTAATGTTATGAAATGGCACTGGGGTTTCGACGATCCTGCGAAAGCGACCGGTACAGAAGAAGAAATCATGAACCAGTTCCGTGCGGTCCGTGATGCCATAAAGTCTCGAATCGAGAAATTTGTCCTGAATGGCGAATAATCAAACCAAGTCAGCGATCACGTTGTGATATGAAAATCCAATATTTTGAGGAGTGTTACCTATGTCCGGAAATTATCAAGCCCTTGTAGGGGACCAAATCTTTTTCGGCGGAGCGGCAGATGCGGAAGAAATGATTTCGGAAGCGCATTGCGAGGTCATTATTGATTTGCGCGCCGAAGCCGCTGAAGACGACTATCCGTATAAGAATATTACTAGAATCCAGGTTCCGATCGGGGATCATTCCGACACCCCGCAGTCCGAGCTGATTGACCAAGCTATTAATCACGTCCTTGATGCTTACAACAGCGGGAAGAAGGTCGGCTTCCACTGCGGCGGAGGTAAAGGCCGGACGGGTGCAGTCGCGATCGGAACATTAATTAAGCTGGGATTAGCCGATTCTATTGATAATGCAGAGCAGCAGGCCAAGAGCATCCGGCCCGCTATAAGCATCCGTCCGCCTCAGCGGGAAGCATTGGAGAAGTTATTTGACAAGTAAGAAAGGAAATCCCTAGGATGCTTGCAATCAAAACTCGCCGGGCGGAACTGCAGAATCCCATCGAACCGGCGTTATTATAAACATCAAAGACCCCCTTCCGCTCATTTTTGACGGAAAGGGGTTTTTATTTCTTTTATAGGTGGGATCCTCCTGCAGCTTCAACCATCTGACCCGGGATCAAGCGGCCATCAAATGGACAGATCCACGAGATCATTGGTCTTGACATTCATTTACCCTAATGTTAGGATATTTTTATCCTAACATTAGGGTAAATGATCACCATATAACGAGCGCCCCCGAGAGCGAGCCGATTTGTTGAGGCAGACTGGACTCGGCGCATAATCTCTCAGCGAAAGGAATGATTCATGATGACGATTAAAATTTATCCGCCGGAACAGCAGGACAGCTCCTGGTTCGACGGGACCAATATACGCGTGCAGAAGCCGATCGGCTTTCCCCAGGAAAATTCTGTCGTGCAGCGCGTCGGTCCTCTATTCTACTGGTCCTGGGCCCATACCAAAGAGAAAGGCGGGATCGGCCTGCACCCGCATCGAGGATTCGAAATTATGTCCTATGTCATCAACGGTCAGTTGACGCATGGAGATACGCTTGGAACGAAGAGCACAATCGGTCCTGGCGGAGTGCAGGTTATGCAGACCGGTTCTGGTGTATCCCACCAAGAGGAGGTTCAGGGACCCGATGCGGAAAGTTTCCAGATCTGGTTGGAACCCTATCTGAGCGAAGCAATGAAACGGACACCCACCTATCGGGATTACCGGAATGAAGATTTCCCGGTGACGGCGCCGGCACAGGGCGTCAGCCGGAAGACGTTGATCGGTGAAGGAGCGCCGATTCAGCTGGTCACTGATGTTAAGATGTGGGACATTACAGTCGCACAGGGCCAGGCCTACCAGCATGTAATTCCCGCGGGATATTCCTGGGCGGCGCTGGCAGTCAGAGGCGACGGAACATGGGAGAATATCAACCCGGAGAATGAACCCGTTTTGTTCCATCATAAGGATTTCAGTGTGATTGAAGCAGCGGGTGATAACAAGAGCATCGGGCTCCGGGCCGATCGGGATAACAATGTGCGGATGTTCGCCATTGAACTGCCAACAACTGTCGACTATCCTTTGTATCAAAGGTAAGATTTATTCTTAACAGCATTTTTTTAATGCCATTAATCAATTTGTGAAGCTCGCTAATTGCCCGTCACGATTGGGTTTCAATACTCATTGCATATGGTTGTCATTTATTTAATTAAATTAATATTTAATTAGGTTAATCATTAGTTGAAGCTGCAGATAGGATAAGCTAAACTCCTGCAATACCAAAAGGTTAATAAAGCTCCTTATACCGAGAAAGCAGACTTTTCAGCCCTTTCGCCTCCCCACAGGCAGGAAGGGCATTGTTTGTGTTCAGGGACATTCCCCAAGCTCCACGGCGTGAGTTGGCATCACAAAACGGCCAGCTCCGGCCCTATTTACAACGTGTGTTGATTATTTGGCGCTTGTTGATTATTATATAGAGAAGTGAAGGGAATTCAATCGCTAATAAGAATGCGTTCGTTCCATATTCAACAACAAGGATGAATGCGTTTATTATCGGAGGGGGCTGGCGAAGCATGGAGAGCGCGACCAAACTAGACAGACGAATCGTAAGGACCAAGGAAGCCATCAACAAGGCATTTTTAGATCTTTTTTCTGAAAAAGAACTTGAACAAATCACCATCAACGAGATCGCGGAAATGGCCAATGTAAACCGGGGAACCGTCTATCTGCACTACGAAGACAAATACGATCTGCTGAATAAATGCATTGAAGACCATTTGAGCAAACTGATCGCTTTTTGCAGCCTTCACGATATAAAACGGGAGGAAACCGTGCTGCTCAGCGATCTGAAGCCGGTGTTCGTTTATTTCGAGGAGAACTTTCAGTTTTTCTCCGCCCTGTTCGCGAATCGAAGAACCTTCGTATTCCGGGATCGTCTGCTGCATTTTATATCAGCCAGCGTTCAAGCTAAACTTGAAACGCAAGACCATCCATCTGATATAGACAAAGAACTGAATGCCCAATTTATGGCTTCGGCTTTTGTTGGTATCGTGGAGTGGTGGATACAGCATAAAATGCCGCATCCCCCTCAATTTATGGCCGAACAGCTATACAGATTGTTTGAGAAAAATGACATCGCAAATATAAGAAATCAATTTTTATAAATACTGGCGTTCGCCGGATTCAGCTGCTTTTTCGACCGTATCCAGGAGCTGGTGGACTTTAACAGCATCCGCAAAGGTCGGCATACGGAAGGTTCCTTCCTGAATATCTTTGGCAAACTTTCTGAGCGCTTGTGCCACATTTATGACGGGTCCCCCCTGATTGTTGATTGCGTCAGGTACCCAGCGATAGGAATCAGGGACAGTCAATTCATTCAGCGAAGCTTTTGGTTCTTCTTCGGTCTGATGCGCACCGGACAGTTTGTAAGGTCCCATTTGAATACTGCCCTTGGCGTTTTGAAGAACAAGCATGCCTTTGCCGCCATAAACTTCCAAATAAAGTCCCGGTTGTTTCACCCCGCCTTGAATATGGACGCTGGCCATGGCCCCGCTGTTCAATTTGCCATGAATCAATATTTGATCATCCGATGTTTTTTCCACGATTTCACCGGTGCCGATTACTTCGGCTTGTTTGTACTGATTCTCCAGGGCGGCCGATAATTCTGTGAAATCACCCAGTATATAGGTGAGCGCATCAAGGGAGTGTCCGCCATATATGGCTAATAGATTCCCGCCTGCCGTTTTGTCAAAGACATACCTGCTGGAGTTGAAACCGAATCCCCCCATGACTTCTGTGTAAGCTCGCAAATTTACCGACAGTACCTTTCCGACATATCCCTCCGCAATAAGATCTTTGAGATAATTGATTTCGGGTGCTTGTCTTGCTTGCAGACCAATCGTGTTATGAATATGACTCGTCTCCGCTAACTTCTGCATCTTAATCGCTTCGGCGGTGCTGGCACCCAACGGCCATTCACTATACACATGTTTCCCGGCAGACGAAGCTGCTTTTACGGCATCGTAATGTTCCCCGACCTTCACACTGACCACCACCATATCGACATCGGAATGCTGCGACAAATCGTTTGCGTTGGCAAAAGCATAAGCGGCATTGAATTCACGGGCACTCTCCTCAGCACTTTCCATCCTGCTTGTGCTTACAGCAGCAAGTTCAAGCTCTGGAAGTTGTTGTATCGAAGGAATATGTGTCCCCTTAGCCCATCCATTATTTATGGATCCTCCAATAATACCAACACGAACTTTATTGTTACTCATAATAAATCAGCTCCTTATACATATTATTATTAGCTTGCCTCCATAAATTATTAGCAGGCTAACTATTGGAATAAAAAAAAGCTCAGGAAAGATTCTTTTCCATTCGCTTCATCATATTTTTTAGCATAATTCGTTCTTCCGGAGAAAATCCTTCCAGCAGCTTGTCTGTCTGCTGTCTCCAGATTTTCTCGACGGGCTCAAGTAACTCCCGCCCCTTTGGGGTAACGTACACTCTGCTCACTCTTCCGTCTGCATCATCGCGCTTCCTCAATAAAATCCCTTTCTTCTCAAGCTTATTGATCATATTGGTTACAGTAGGAGGTTCACAGTTAAGACTTTCACTTAACTGGACATGAGTCACTCCGTCCGCTTTCCAAAGCTGGCATAATAACTGATCCTGTCCAACATAAAGATCTACACTGTTCAGCAGCTCGGAAAAGTTACGGCGCATTTGAGCGGATATTTTAAAGAGACGCTCCCGGATTTCTTCATCAATCATTAGTATAGCTCCTCAAATTATTTTAATTAGCTGGCTAATAAAATAGTATCTATATTTTTATCATACTTATCCTTCTTTGTAAAGAACCCTTGCTCCGAAAGGTACATGAATCAATCCCGAGAGGCCATAAAATTAACCTGTCAGATCTGACTGGTTGTTTATGTCACCTTGCTAAACAAGGATCGCTTTCCAGGATACTTCCAGGGTTTGCCGAATCTCCCGCTCAGTCAACGGGTATTTATGGACATAATATCCTTTGGCGATTGAGGAAATAATACCGTGGATAACCCTTCGGGCCTTGACTGTGCGTAATCCCGAATTTGGTCGCGATCACAGCTTCCTCCCGCCGGCCCTTGAGCGCCCGTCCAACCAGCTTCTCATTGATTCCGAAGCGCTGCTGCAGGAATTCTCCATAAATATCTGCAGTATCGAACATCGTTACGCCGAGCTCCAGCGCTCCCTGGATCGTGCGCACAGACTCCTCATCGTTTGGCATCATCATGGTGCCAAGGCCCAGGGCCGACACTTCCAGCCCTTCGCGTCCCAGTTTCCTTGTTTGCATATAGGGTTTCCTCATTTCCCTGGATTGATGTTGATTGAATATAGATTCATTCTAATCGATCCGTATGGAGGCAGCCACAGTATGCTTATACTAGTAACAGGACTACCAGGCTGGGGACGTGTCAATTATTTCGGCAGCAGAAAAGAAGGTTGTGTTGGTTGTGTTCGCCAAATTAGAGGGTCAGCTTCGTCCTCCTGCCCGCAGGCTGCTGCAGTCAGGGCCAGTATCAAAACCGCAATGATCGTGAAAGAAAGCTTAATTGATTTCCTCATGGTAATCCTCCCAATTATGTATAGGTCTCATAATCCAACTCCATTTTCCCATTGTCGCCCGTACCTTTCCGACCCTCCTTATGTTCTGAATCCATCTTCATGCTAATCATCGCGTGCTGATTAATATGAAATGAATAATCGAATTCCGATTTGATTATTCTTAAACGTAATATTTACTTTTAATATAGTGACCATTATAGAGTGAGGATGATTCAAGTGTCAAGAAGACAATTATCTGAAGGCGATTTGCAAGAAATGTGAAAAGGCCGCTCAATTCCTGGAAGCAGGAATCTGAGCAGCCCTCGAAGTGTATGCATAGGAGCATTAATGCTTGAAAAAGATCAACCGCCCGGATCAGCGCGTCTCATCCGTTCAAATCGTGAACTTCACGCCGGTCAGTTCCTCGCTAAGCAGCCACAGCCGTTCCGCAAATTCGGGATCGATCGCCCATTGCACGACACCCGGACCAATCGGAGCGTCATCGGGAACAACCACGGAGATGTCGGCATCCTCGCAGTAAACGCCGCCCATTCCGTCCAGCTGTGTGCTTGCTGCGCACCAAACGCTTGTTGCCGCACCCTGCTCAGGGGACTTGTACCGAGAAGGATCGGAAGCGACGCGGCGGCCCTGTTCGTCGAGCGCGCCCATGGCGCGCATCTCGTCATCCGACAGATGACGTGATAGATCGGTTATAATCACGCCGGGATGGAGCGAGAAGGCGCGCACGCCGGACGAATATCCACGCTTGTCCAGCTCGACGGCAAACAGCGCGTTGGCTGATTTGGACTGGCCGTATGCTATCCATTTGTCGTACTCTTTGCGTTCGAAGTTCGGATCCCCGAAATCTATGCCCGAATAGCGTATCGCCCCCGAGCTGACCGAGACAACCCGTGCGTTTGCCGACTTTTTCAAGGCGGGCCAGAGCCGGGCAGTCAGCTGGAAGTGGCCCAGATGATTGGTGGCCAATTGGGATTCGTATCCACGCGCATCACGCGTAAGAGGAACAGCCATGATCCCGGCGCTGTTGACGAGAATATCCAGCGCCCTGCCGGAATCGAGAAACCGCCGGGCGAAGGCATCAATCGAAGCCGGATTTATAAGATCAAGCGATTCCAGCTCCACCCTTGGCATCCCGGCTACTGAAGCGCGGGCTTTTTCCGGCGTCCTTGCGGGTACAATAACTGTCGCTCCCGCTTCTGCCAGAGCGCGGGTTGTTTCAAGGCCAATGCCTGAATAGCCGCCGGTTACGATTGCAGTCTTGCCGCTCAGGTCGCGTCCGCCAAGCGCCTCACGCGCCGTTGTTTGATGCCCGAAGCCCGATGGAATCGGCGCTTGCGGGGTGATTTTATATAAGTTATCCGTATGCATAACCAGTCTCCTCTCGTGTCTTGAGATATGATGTTCCGAATATTATCCAGCTATTCAGCCTTCCCAGCCTCTACCGGACTTAAGGTAAAATCCGTCGTCTGCCAAATGCGAGTGCATGTTCGTTTTCCCATGCAATCGAAAATCCATACTCCACCGTCCTGCTCTCCTTCCAGTATGTTGGACGCTATGGTTAGGATTGATTCGCTGCAAGGGATATCTTATCGTTTGGAGTGCACTCCAAGTCAAGCGGTATTTCGTTTATTATTTCTTCCAATTCCATCCTTGATACGCTTGCATGATTATTTCGTTCAATGGAATACGCAAAATAAAAAGCCGCAGCTTTGCGCGGCTATGTTCTTTAAACTATGGCCGACCCGAATAGACTCAAGCGTTGATCCCTCCCAATGCTCCCCATATATCCCCGAGGCAGCACTAGACCATCGATTTCTGTTCCACACCGGCGTGCGATCCGGCACGATCCCGTCTTGCGCCGACGCGCACGATCCATACAAAAACCAGCAGGGCTGCGAGCACAATCGCCGCCATCGACAGATACCCTTCCCGGAAGCTGCGCACAAGCTGACCGGCACTGCCTCCTGCTCCAGCGCTCTGACTGCCAGGCGCGGCAATCATAATCATGCCGCCGATGGCCGCGCCTGTCATCATGCCAAGATTGCGGTTCAGCGCGATCATGCTGCTCATCATGCCCAGATTCTGTTTCGGCGTGCGGCTCATCACGATGCTGTTGTTCGGCGACGTGATCATACCCATCGCGCAGCCGAGCAGCACAACGAACGTGATGACGTAACCCAGGCTGGTGTCCACTGAAAGGAAGCTCAGCGCAGTCATGGCGGCGACCATACAGCCCAGCCCTATGAGCATGATCGGCGTAGAACCGTATTTATCGGAGCTGCCGCCGCTCAGCGGCGCGGATATGATCAGCGAAGCCGGATATGCCATAACCACCAGACCGGCAGCGGCCGGCTCCATCCCCATCACGCTGCGCAGAAATACAGGAAGTACGATTTGGGTGGCAAATGCTGCGGCATACGTGACGATTGTCAGCAGGATCCCGAAGACGATTGCGGGATGATTGAACATGGCGAGCCGGATGAAAGGCGCACGGCCAATTCGCGCCCATCTGGCGGATAAGCTCCACTTGGCGAACAGATAGGCGAATACGGAGAAGGACGCAAGCAGCAGCCAGACGACCCCCGAATTCCATCCCAGGGTCGTTCCGAGGTTCAGACCTGTAACAAGCCCAGTGAGGGAAACGGCGAATAACCCGGCCCCGGGCAAATCGGGCATGGCCTTGCCGACTGTCTTGTCCTTCGGTATTAGCCGCTGCGCGAGCAGCCAGGCGCCGAGTGCAACGGCAGCGAGCAGCCAGAAGTTGAACCGCCAGGAGGACAACTGAATAATGATGCCCCCCAGGCTCGGGCCGATCAGAGCGCCGGCGGCCACGAAGGTGCTGACTGTTCCAAGCGCTCTTCCCCTCTTCTCCGGAGGGAACAGCGAGACGACGAGTGCCATATTATTCGCCTGATACATGGACGCCCCGATGCCCTGAAGGATGCGGAAGCCGATCAGCGCAGGCAAGTTGGGCGACAATGCGCAGAATAAGCCTCCAATCATAAATATAAAATATCCCAGATTGTGAATATCCCGCTTGCCCCGCAGGTCTCCAATCGCGCCCATCAGCGGCAGACAAACGGATATGGTCAGCAGATAGATCGTCACCACCCATTGGGTCGATGGAATGGAGCGGTGAAAGTCTCCGGCGATATCGACCAGCGCAATATTGAACATCCCTGCCGACAGATTGGACAGGAACGCTCCAAGACATATGACATACTGGATGGCAGCGGTTGATTTGGTTTTCACAGCAGCATTCTCCCATTTCTGTAACGTATTAAACAGCGCAGCGTGCGGGTGCCGGGAAAAAGAAAGGAGGCCGCCCACAGGCGGCATAATTGCCGCTGGAGACGCCTCCTTCCGGTTATGATTGTGATCTTCAGCCTGCCGTCGTAACGGTCTTGGCAGCCATTGACTCCCATGTTTCGATCAATTGGCCGGAATTCACGACAGTACCAAAGAATCTGTCGATGTTCGAAAGCGTTGTGTCATGCTCCGCTTGCGAGAAAGCGGCGCAGCCATCGGCTACGAACGCAATATTGTAATCCAGCATGTAGCCATGGCGTGCGGTGGATTCCACGCATACATTCGTGCTGACGCCGGTCATGACCAGCGTCTCGATTTTCAGGGTGCGGAGCACGGAGTCCAGCCGGGTATTGATAAAGGCGCTGTACCGGTGCTTGTTGACGATAATCTCGCCCGGCAGCGGAGCCACTTCGTAGAACTCTGCGCCCCAGGTGCCGGTCCGGCACACTTCGCCCGAGCGGCCGTCCGAGCGGCCAGTCCAGGCAGCGGAGTCGGTCGCCTTCTCATGGAACGTCTGGATGAATATAATCGGCACACCGTATGTTCTTGCTCCGCTAAGCAGACCGTGCAGATGCGGCATCATTTCCTTCACGCCGCTGACATCGCTGCCGCGACGGGCACAGGCGCCGTCGGGATGACAGAAATCGTTTTGTACATCGACTACGATAATAGCCGTTTTTGAAGGCTCCAGGTTTTCTTTTACGAGTCTCATTGTCGTCACCTCATGGATTATTGTAGTTATTTCGCGTTATTCACGAATTGCATATCAATCAGGCTGTCATACGTATAGGGATCTGTAAATATCTTGGTTTTGGCCATGACATCCATGTCGTTTTTAAGCGCGTCTTCAGAAATCTGCCCGTCCGGACTCCAAAGCTCGTCCGCATAAGCGCGTTCCATCGATGTTTTAAGCGCCTCATCCGTCATGGTCGGAAATTCCAGCTTTGCTTGAGCAGCTGCATATTCCTTATCGTCTTTGACCTTCTGCAACACCTCCAGAATCGAATTCACGAATTTTTGGACCGTATCCGGGTCCTTCTCAATGGTCGATTTCTTGACACTAAGGACGGAATAGGCGTAGTCGCCAAGCGAATGGAACTTGTAGAACGGCTCGTCCCACACCCCCTTGGACATTCCATCGCTCACCTGCGGCTCGGCGCCGTTCGCGATTTCCCCAGCTCCGGACTGCATCATGGCAACAACCGCGGAGCTGTCCGCCGGCTCCAGAAGCTGCGCGTCCTTATCGGGATCAAGGCCGAGCTCAATGAGCAGGTACCGGCTCAGCAGATTGGGCGTGCCGCCATGACGGCCGACAATCAGCTTCTTGTCCTGGAGAAAAGCCTTCAAGTCCTCAGGCGAATCGCTCTTCGGCCCGGTTCCTTTTTTCGCCATCAGATATACATTTGCCCGGTTGACGACATTGACGACGGAGATGATCGGATCGTCGTTCTTCCTGTTGGCCATGGCGTTGGATTCCGGTCCGCCGATAACGCCCCAGGCGTCGCCGCTGACGACTGCCGTTACATGCGTGCCTCCGGCGGCCGTGATCACCTTTACGTCCAGACCGTTCTTCTTGAAATACCCGTCCCGCTGCGCAATATAGAGCGGCAGGTAGCCGATAGAATGGAGCGGCTCCGCGATAACGAGTTTCTTGAGCGGGCCTGCCGCGACGGTTTCGGTTCCGGATGTAGGCGCAGCAGCGCCGGTATCACCGGTGTTGTTCGAGGTCTTGCTGCCGCAGGCGGCGGCCAGGCTGAACAGACAGACGCAGATCAAGGCAGCCAACAATTTACGGGTACGCAGCATGATTTCATCTCTCCCTTTTTTGGCTCATAGGCCATCTCTATTGAGCAAACAACCGTTTCGGCTGGAGCTACTGCTTGATGAAGCCCTTGGACAGCCACTTCTCCAGGGCAACGACGCCCCAGTACATGACCATGGACAGGATGGAGAGCACAACGACGCCGACCCAGACGAGATCAATATCGAGAATGGTCCCGGCATACATGATCATCCGCCCAACCCCTTGACTGGAAGCAATGAACTCGCCGACGATAGCGCCGGCCAGAGCAAGCGCGATATTGATGCGCAGGCTGCTGATAATCCATGGCATCGACCACGGGACGACAACCTTTGTGAATACCTGCCTCCGCTTGGCACCCAGCGAATACATCAGCTTCTCCATATCGGGATCGACGCTCTTGACGCCGCTGTGGGCGGAAAGCGCCGAGACGATGACAGTCAGGGCGAAGGCCAGCGCTACCTTGGAGAAGAAGCCGATGCCGAGCAGAATAACGATGATGGGAGCGAGCGCCAGCTTCGGCATGGCGTTCAGAATAATCAGGAACGGCTCGCTGATCAGCGCATATTGTTTCGACCACCAGAACGATAAACCGATCGCAGCGCCGATGGCTGTACCGGCGACGAAGCCGATAATGGTGGAGCCCGAAGTATACAGCATGTCGGACAGCAAATGATTTTGCGTTGCCTGGATCCAGGCAGTCTGGGCGATTGTTACAGGACTGCTCCAATAGTAGGAATCCAGCCAGCCAATCCGCGTAAACCCTTCCCAAACCACCAGCACCAGCAGGGTGATTAATAACCGGCCCATCATGACAAAACGCTGGCTTCTTCTTTCCTGCAGCTCCTCATCCTGAATGACCGGCGCCTCGGCCCGATGCGCCTCTTTCTTATGAAGCAGGTTTTCAATCACAGCCGATTTCAGAAACGTTGCCTCGCTCTCGATTTTCATAAGTGCAGTCCCTTCCCTCTATCGTTTATTTAAGAGATCATTTCTGCCGCCTGCGCTGTCTGCTGCTCTTCTGCGAGCAAACCCATCAGATGATTTTTCAGCTCCATGAACGCGGGCGAGGTAAGATCCTCCTGCTTGCGCGGCCGCTCCATGTTGACCGTCACCTTTGTCTTGATCCTGCCCGGCCTTGCGGTGAACACGTAGATTTCATCCGAAAGATAGATCGCCTCGTCGATATCGTGAGTGACGAACAGCACCGTTTTGCCGAAATCGCCCCACAGCTGCAGCAGCCAGTTCTGCATCGTTATCCGGGTCTGAGCGTCCAGCGCCCCGAAAGGCTCGTCCAGCAAAATAATATCCCGGTCGTACAGCAGCGTCCGCAGCAGTGCGGCTCTCTGCTTCATGCCTCCGGAAAGCTCCTTCGGATAATGCCTGTCAAAGCCCTTCAGCCCATACCGCTCCATCAGGGGAAGCGCCCGCTCCACCGCCTGTTTCCGGGGGACGCCGCGAATTTCCATGCCGAGAATAATATTGTCCAGTATCGTGCGCCATGGCAGCAGCATATCCTTCTGGAGCATATAACCGACATGCCCGGTTTTCCCGATAATGTTGGTGCCGCCAGCCAGTACTTGACCTGTCGACGGGGGAACCAGCCCGGCAATAATGTTGAACAGCGTCGATTTCCCGCAGCCGCTGGGTCCGATGATGCTGACAAAGCGCCCTTCCTCAATCGACAGGCTCGTTTCCTGCATGGCCATGATGTCTTTCCCGTTTTTCCGGAAAATTTTACTCACACCGTTGATCTCGATCATTTGTCCCGCCGCATTCTCCATACCAAATTCCCTCCCGCGATAGAATAAAAAAACCGCCAGCTCCGGGAAGACACAGATGTGCCTATGCTTTCCCAGGAACTGACGATTTTGTCGGCTCTCCTTGCGGAGCTACAACGCATCATTCAGATAACTTTCCACGTCTCGATCCAGGATGACGATCGTACCGGAGTATTCGGTCTCAATATCGTAATCCTTCAGAATCGCAACGATATTAAATTGAAATGCCTGTTCAAATTCCCTCTTGATTTCAGCCTTGAAATGCTCGGATAACAGCATGTCCAACCTTCTGGTGGACGCGATGTCCTTCCCGTCCAGGAGCTTTAATACCGGTACGCGATGATTGATAGACAGAATCAATATTTTGTTGCCGACAAAATCAACCTTCTGACGGCTGACGCCGGCGTTGAACATCCCCATGTTAATCTCATTGTACAGCTTGAGAATGCTTTGTTTCATACTGCCTGCTGTCCAACCCAATTCATCACACCCTATGATTGTTATATTTTCTAACACAGTATTGGGTGTTTTGCTTTGTTGAGTTTTATTATATCGGAAAATATCTGACTGTCAACGATTTTATGTAATATTAAATAACATATAATAATAGATATATAGATTACGGTCTTAAATATGACGTATATCTAACAATAATATAGGAAGAACCGGCTATCGCCCTCTTCTTGCGGCACAGCGAATATCCTCACCTCTGAAATATAAGCTATGTAGGGGAAATTCTATATTTTCAAAAAAAAAGCATGGACGTTCCTGTCTCTCGACAAGGGACGTCCAACCTTTTTCAATCGACTAAATGACATATTCGTAAGGCTTGCAGGCTTTGCTTAAGTTTCCGTCATTACGCCGCCATTGACGTGAAGCACCTGTCCCGTAACAAAGGAAGAATCGTCGGATGCCAGATAAATGTAGGCGGGCGCAAGCTCGAATGGCTGCCCTGCGCGTTTCATCGGCGTTTCAAGTCCGAAGGTTTTAACATATTCAGCCGAATAGCTCGATACGATTAGCGGTGTCCAGATCGGTCCCGGAGCTACGGCATTGACCCGGATTCCCCTGCTGACCAGTTGGAGCGACAGCGAACGGGTAAAGGATACGATCGCACCCTTGGTAGAAGAATAATCGACAAGTAAAGGGGCGCCTGCATACGCGGTAACGGATGCCGTAGATACAATCGCGCTTCCCGGCTTCAGATAAGGCAGCGCAGCCTTCGTCATGTAGAAATGCGGAAAAATATTGGTCCGGTATGTGTCCTCAAGCTGTTCATTGGAAATATTAGCTATGCTCTCCTGCGGGAACTGGACGCCCTGGTTCAAGATAAGAATGTCAAGTTTGCCGTAGCATTCAATCGTCCGTTTCACCACATCCCCGGAAAAACCAGGCTGGCGCAAATCTCCTTCAATAAGGAGGCAACGGCCGCCATAATGCTCAACCATCCGCTTGGTCGCTTCGGCGTCCTCGCGCTCGTACAGATAGACGATCGCCGTATCCGCTCCTTCTTTGGCGAAGCCGATGGCAACTGCGCGGCCGATTCCGCTGTCGCCCCCGGTGATGATGGCTGCTTTCCCCTCCAGCTTGCAGCTTCCCTTGTAATGGGGATTGTCGGATATAGGAATCGGGTTCATTAAATACTCTAAGCCAGGCTGCACGTCCTGATGCTGGGGCGGAAATGTGATCGGCACCTGCTGGCATTTTGTCTGATAACCGTAATAGGGGTACATGGGAATCACAGCGAAACCTCCATTTGCTTTTCTAGTCAAAACCAGAGTATTCGCCCAGTTCCTGATTGGTACCTGTCACGGTGCAATTATGGGGTGGATTAACCTATCACTGCATGTTATGATTTACTTAATAATTTAATATTACTATATTATTGAAAGTGAGATGACAGAACTGTGAGCACGACTGAGGAGGACAACCAATGCATTGCTTCCATATCCGAGGTTTTACAGCTTCTAGCAGGCAAGTGGCCTTTTTTAGTTATCACCGAGCTTCTGAGAGAGCCTCAACGGTTTAATCAATTACGCAGAAATTTGGGGAAAATCAGCACGAAGGGATTGACTGACACCTTACGCAATCTTGAGCAACACCGAATGCTCACCCGCAGCGTTTTTCTGACTGTACCGCTGACTGTGGAATACTCCTTGACGGATAAAGGAAAGGCCTTTACCGGTGTTTTTATGGAAATCAACCGCTGGAAAAATGAATGGGATCCTGTCGTTTAGAGGAGAAGCCGGCTTTGTTTGGGCAAAACCGGCCAGATGGCTGAATTTTAGAGAATAACCGGGATAAAACCTTCTTTAATATATTGGGCAAATGGAAGATGGCCTCCGCTTGCCTCACTGCCTGCCAGCGGTACACCCGCCTGCTGCATTTCTTCTGCAACTTCAAAAAATCCTGAGCAGGCAGTGCAGCCGCCTTTAATAATACCGGTTTTGAGAGCCTGTTTGTACAGAGGGTTCAACTCGTGATCCGGTTTGGCAAATTCAGTTGGCCAATACGTTCCAGCTCCGTCAAAAAAGAGCCCCGCTTCAATGCCCGCTTCATGCAGTTCGATGCCGTACAACAAGCCATGCAGCGCTCTGGCCATATCCTGTTTACCTGCTTGAACAATGATTATATATTTATTTGTACTCATGTAAAATTCCTCCTAAATAGTAGTTGACACAAAATAAAACCTGCTTAAATCCGCGATTGCTTATACACACCACCACCTTAAATCTTTATAAAATTGGATTATACGGAGAAGCTTCGCCGTTAATCCACCCCAGTGTTGAGCCATTATTCAGTTGATGCACCTCATCGATACGAAAACGTACCAATCTGCTTGCTCCCGGGAATTCTGCTATTTCATTCTCATCCCATATCACTTCAGCTTGTCCGGCCAGATGCAGGGAATGGCCGTTGTCGTAATCGATAAATAATAACCCTGTAGCTGAATTCGTAACAATATTGCCGAGCGTATTGAACATAGAGTTCCCGAAGTAGTCAGGTATCACCAATTCCGACTCGCTCGCCACCTGAACGAATCCCGGATTTCCGCCCCTATGTGAAGCATCAGCCTCGTAAGCCGAGTTTAAGCTCCCAATGTAGAAGGTATCGGCGGATTCAATCCACTCTTGGTGTTCTTTGCTCAATATGCGGCTGCGATGCTCCGATACCAGGCTGCGATGCTTGTCTCCGTCTTCACGTAAATTTCTTTTGCGAATATATTTTGGGCAGTTCCCGTAGACCTGTTTGGTGTTTAATTTCAATCCATTTTCATCAAAGGAATCGACTACTCCGTTAATCCGAAGACGTATTCGTCTGTTTGCGTCCATGATCAACAATCCCAATGGCCGATTCAGGCTGATGGATTGAAAATTGATATCTTTCAAATAGGAAGGTGCATGGATTTGGACGGTTTTCTCGTCAGACGCTTCAATAAATCCCTCGTCTCCCGTCAAAAACGAAATCCATACTTTTCCGTTTGTATCTCCATAAGCAACCACAACAAACATTTGCTTATTTAAAAATGCAGCCGCACCTTTTGAAAGATGCGAACTGATCATTTTACTGTTTTGAGCAGCTAACACCGATTCCTCTGCCATTTCTTGAACCATTAACTCTCCCGCATGAAAATTTTCCGACATTCTGATCACCCTTTACGACGAATAACTGTATAACACGATTAGTTTCTCTTAACATACCCAATAAAGCTGATCATCTTATCTTAATTTGATATGGCGGGGCATGGTTGCTTTCGATTGGTTATTTAACCGTCATAAACTCAATTAAGAGAATTATATAATAATTTATTTAACCTGTAAACAATATTTTTGGCGGTTAATTATTTACTGTTTGCTCATGAAAAAAAAGAGCCTTAGAAGATATCTTCTAAGACCCTGTTCACAAGCTTCCTTTATTCCGTTGCCGTTCAAGATAAGCTGTCACCTTCATCCTGTTCCCACAGGTTTTCTGACTGCACCATCTGCGTGTACTGTTCTTGCTGTTGTCATAGAAGTAAAGGACACATTCCGGATTCTCACACTTTTTGACCAATGATAAATTGTAATGACATAAAAAATCTACAGCCGTTTCGGCGATAGGAGCAATAATATCAAGCAGCCTTTGCATAGTTATATGCTGTAAAGTGCCAAAACCTTTATCTGTCTTTATTATTTTCTTCGTAATTACCCGGTCTTTAAGAAAGCTGTTCACAATTTCAATACATTCACCATAAGCCTCTTCTTGATTCAACCCATTCTGGACAAGGGTGAGCAGACTGCTTCGCAATCTTCGGGCTTCATGAACAACATGAAGTCTTTCATCCATATTACTCCATCCCGGTACGTTATGATCAACCTCTTCTTGGCCCAGCATATCTGCTTGATTTAACCAATCGAGGATATCCGCAAACGATTCAAGCAGATCATATGGTTTTCCATTGTGGACTATCTTCGTATTTATAAAATCCAGAATCGGATGATTTCCAATAAAATTAAAGGATGGCGCGATTATTTTTGGCATCTTATGCATCGCTCCTTAATACGTTCTGCACGGAAGGAATTATGGTTTGTGATTGTCTTCCGTTATCCATATGGTACTCGTTATGTTATACCCAGGTCAATCAAATGATACCCCTTGCAGAAAAAGCAAACTATTAAAGCCTTCGCATAAGAAGAAACGGCTGAAGTTCTTTTGGCGGCAGAGTTAGTTTCTTCCTCAATAAATATCATAGACCAGTTTTATCCTTTCTGATATTTGAACAAACAACACCCGCCCGGCTCATGCCGAACGGGTGCCATTTCAAAAGTTTAATCGTGCTGTGCCTCTGACAACGAAGCTCGGCTTGGCATAACCTTACCAGGCGTAAGCTTTGGGGGCTTCGCCGCCGGGACCAGGGAAAATTTCGTCCAGCCGCTTCAATGTTTCTTCGCTCAGAACGATATCGACGACGCGAAGCGCTCCTTCAAGCTGCTCCATCGTGCGCGGTCCGATGATCGGCGCCGTCATGGCAGGATGAGCCAGCGTCCAGGCAAGTGAGATGTTGGCTTCGGACTCGCCAAGCTCTTTGGCAAGTCCAGCGAAGGCTTCAAGCTGCGCCCGGTGCTTGTTCACCCGGGTCTGATCGCTGGCGCGTCTTGAGCCTGCCACGGGATTTAAAGCATTGCCGCTCAGGATGCCGCCATCCAGCGGACTCCAGGCAATGACGCCGATGCCGTATTCCTGTGCCGCAGGCAGCAGCTCCAATTCGGGCTGACGCGTAAGCAGGCTGTATTTATGCTGTTCGGACACAAGTCCGAGCAGGCCTTTCGATTTGGCTTCGTACTGAGCCTTGACCAGATCGCGTCCAGCGAAATTGCTGGAGCCGACATAACCGATCTTGCCTTGGTACTGGGCGATGCGGAAGCCTTCCCACAGCTCGTCCCAGGAAACATCGCGATCGACGTGGTGCATCTGATAGAGCTCGATATGATCCGTTTGCAGCCGGAGAAGCGAGCCTTCCAGATGACGGCGCAGCTTATAAGCCGACAGGCCTGCCCCGCTGTTCGGACCGTCATTCTTGTCGCTCATGTCCCCGTAGAATTTGGTCGCAAGCACGACCTTCTCCCGCCTGCCCCCGCCCTGCGCGAACCAGCGGCCGATAATCTCTTCCGTACGGCCGGCATTTTCTCCCCAACCGTAAATATTAGCTGTATCGAAGAAGTTAATCCCCGCATCAAGCGCTGCATCCATAATGCGGAACGCGTCCTTCTCTTCGGTGTCGACGCCGAAATTCATCGTACCCAGACAAAGCTTGCTGACGTTTAGTCCGGATTTTCCCAGCTTGGTGTATTTCATTGACTTCTCCTCCTCTACGATTGCATTCTTGATTATTGTAAACGATTTAATGATAGATTTGCCAGCTTGATTGCCTATCCGTTTTTAAACCAGTTCACTCAACATGAATTTAATCGCCGGATAGGAGACGACATGACGGTCCCGGTAAGTCGAGCTGACAGCCTCGTTGTTTGCGCTTATAATTCCCCGCTGCAATATGCCGGCCTGAAACCCGCGTTCCAATGCGCCATTCGTCGTGAAGGTCACACAATATTCCGCAGAAAAACCGGCAACAACAATAAATCCAACTCCTTGATCACGAAGCACCTGCTCCAGATCCGTCTTCCAGAACCCGTTGGAGTACAGCTTTTCTACCCGTATATCCTTTGGGCCCACGACGATCTCCGGCACAATATCTCTTGCCTCCGGATCCGTGTCCTCATCCGCACCATCCATATCCTGAATATGGATGACCGTCTGCTCTTTATCCCGCATCATACTGGACACATAATTGATATACTCGCTCGCTCCTCTTATCTTTGCTTTCTCCACATAGCCGTTCAGATAAACATTTTGCATATCCACGATCAATAATCCCATCTTCATTCCTGCAGCTCCCTTCAGATTCTCCGGCAACTCATATTGTATTCGAGACAGGCATTTGTTTATCCTTTTTGGCGCATCCATAATAATTGGATATCTTTAACACACAGCAGGACTGCCGGGTGACCCGGCAGTCCTGAGCTTTCGTTCCGATTGCTTAGGGCTATTGATAGCTGCCATATTCTTCGAAACGTTTTATAATCGAATCCGTTACCGGTACTCCCAACTGATCCATGGCCAACAATACGGAGCCGAATACGGGCGCCATTTTCGGAATGATGAATTCAAAATGCTCGTTCTGCTGTGCGATCCTGTCCCTTAAAGCGGCCAGCAGATGCGGATTTCTTCCTTCCTGCACGACACTGCCGACCATGACGACCGGTATCGTTTCCCCGGGGAAGCCTCCCAACCGGCTGATCACGGAATTCGCGCCTCGGCCCAGCTCATCTCCCGCCCGGCGCAGCAGCCTGATGGCCAGCGCGTCTCCCTCATCCCCCGCTTCATGCAAAATCAGCGTCATGTCATGGGGGACTTCCGCAATGTCGTGATCAAGGAAGTGGTCGAATACCTGCCCCATGTCGGCAAAACCAAAATACTTCGCTACTTTATCGGGCAGAATCGACGGTTCCTCCCGCATTTCCCAGGAACGGACGGCGTGACTGAAGGTCTCTCTGGCCAAGTCCCCGCCTCCCGTCCGGTCGCCGAACAGATAACCGAAGCCGCCGGTCTGTACCATGCGGCCCTCGCGATTCCTCCCTGCCGCATTGGTGCCGCTTCCACAAACCAGAACGATGCCGATGTTGTCCTTGGTACCCGCGCGCAGCCCCTCGTATGTATCGCAAACCACATCCCATTTCAAGAAAGGCAGGCTGGCCAAGCCGGGACGAAGAATATCAAAATCCTTTTGCCGGTCGGCGCCTGCCAGCCCATACTGCACAAAAGCAATGTCCTCATAACGCAATCCGGCCTGTTCAAGCGCCATGTCGGCAGATTTTATGATATTGGCGAGCGCTGTGTCGATCCCCGGTACCTGATGATTCCCGCAGCCGGCCAGTCCGCGGGCGATCAGGCGGCCCTCAGCATCCGTTATAACCGTAAAAGTCTTGCTGTTTCCTCCGTCCACACCCATCATATATGCCATTGTTCGTCTCCCTTTCATCTAGGTATTGGAGCGGTCAGACAGCTGAAATTCAGCAGCCCCGGGTTGCTGCATGCCGATGAATAAAACGGATGCCGCAGCACTCAGGATGGACAAAACCAGATACAGCGCCGGCGCTCCCCAAATCTCCACGATAACGCCGCCAGCGGCAATCCCGATGACGCCGCCCATCCCCGAGCTGACAGCCGCAAAGATCGTCTGAAACGTTGCTTTCGTATTTTTGCTGGCATAGCTTTCCACGACCTCAACAAAGGTGCCCGCAGCGAACGCGAAGGAAATTCCATCAAGCAGCTGGACGCCAAGCGTAAGGTAAACATGGTGGAACAAGAACAGAATCAGGCACCGGAGCGCAAAGATAAACGCAGCAAGCGCGAGCAGCCGGAATCTCCCGATCCTCCGGCTCAGCTTGGCGGCAGCCCAGAACATGGGGACTTCAATCAAGGCCGCTGCTGCAAACGCGCTGCCAAGAAGCGCTTTGTCAAACCCCATTTCCTGAAAATACAGGGGCAGAAACGTGGAGCTGCTGGCCATGGACATGACCAGAATCAGACAGATGCCCAGATAGGCCATAAACGGCTTGTTCCCGATCACCTCTTTCGCCTGCTGGAGCAGCGTAATTTCAAGCTTAGAAGAGGTCCTGGACTTCGGGAATCCGAACAGCAGGGCGAAGACCAGGAGGCTGAACCCAAGATAATAGGCAAAAATGCTGCCGTAACCGTACTTGTCATACAGGAATCCCGTGCTGATTGTTCCAACCGAGTAGCTGAGCGCCCCCCACAGACGGATGCTGCCAAAGCTGAATCCGGCACGGCTGCCGATTTCTACTGCAATGGAGTCGCTGAGCGGTCCTGTCGAGGAATGGAACCATGTGAAAAGTACGGATAAAGCGATAACGGCGCCGAATTCATTCACGTAATGAAAACCAAGACCGATAACCGGCGCCGCGATGACCGAAATCATGATTATTTTTCTTGGACTTCCGATGCGGTCATTAATCAGTCCCATGACAGGCTGTGCAATGACGCTCACCAACGCCCATAAGGACAGAATAAATCCGACCTCCGAGGTGCTGAACCCTTTTTCACTGAAATAAAGACTCGTATACGGCATGAATACGGACATGGAAAGGTACAGAAAAAAATAATAAGCCGCTAAAATACCCACAGTTGAAATCTCCCAGGTTGTATATAGGCCTTGCCCTGCATAAAACGGTTACCAGGCCGCGACTTCGCCATCCGCCCGCGGTTCCGTTCCGCCTGCCAGCACGCCGCTATCCGGATCTCTCCAGATAATCTGACCGCGGCCGAACATGCCGGAATCCAGCGCCCGCTGCACAATATGCCCTTTGCGGGCCAGCGCCTGGGCCAGATAATCCGGAAATTGAGGCTCCACCTCGATAATCTTGTCCCGGAGCCATCTCCATCTCGGCGCGTCCAGGGCAGCCTGGGGATTCAGTCCAAAATCGATCGTATTAAGCAGAATTTGCACATGCGCCTGCGGCTGAATGGAGCCGCACATGACGCCGAAAGGTCCGACAGGAACGCCGCCTTTGGTAAGAAAACCGGGAATAATCGTGTGAAAGGTTTTCTTGCCCGGCTCCAGAACATTCAAATGTTCGGGGTTCAAGGAGAAGCCGGTGCCCCGGTTTTGCATGCAAATCCCGGTTCCGGGGATAACAACGCCCGCTCCAAAATCGCCTGCGTGGCTCTGAATGAATGAGACCATATTCCCCTCCCCGTCAGCGGCAGCAAGGTACACCGTACCGCCCTTCGGAGGCTCGCCCGGTTGAGGGGTGACAGCCTGATCTCCGATCAGTGCTCTTCTGCTATCTGCATAGGAATCCGAAAGCAGCTCCTCTACGGAGACATTCATTTTCCGGGGGTCGGTAATGTATTTGAGTCCGTCGACAAATGCCAGTTTGACCGCTTCGATCTGCTTGTGATAGGTATCGGCCAGGTCCTTGGCGGCAAAGTCGAAGCCCTTCAGAATATTGAGCGCAAGCAGCGCCACCAGCCCCTGTCCGTTGGGCGGAATTTCCCATACTTCATAGCCTTTGTAAGCGACATGAATGGGATCAACCCACTCGGGATAAAATGCCGCCAAATCCGCTTTCCGCAGGAATCCCCCTTGCTCGCGGAAGTGCAGGTCGATCTTGTCTGCGAGCTCTCCCCTGTAGAACGATTCCGCTTTTGTTTCCGCGATGGACTGGAGCGTCCTTGCATGATCCGGGGAACGCCATATTTCCCCGGCGGCAGGGGCTCTGCCCTCCGGCGCGAAAGTATCCAGCCATGGCTGATACAGCTCACTGTTCAGTCCGCTGATGTTTCGGAAACCGTCCGCCCAATATTTCGCGATGGTCGGCGATACGGGGAAGCCATGCTCCGCATAGTCGATGGCCGGCTGCAGCACTTCCGTCAGGGGAAGGCGGCCAAAGCGCTCGGACAATGCGGCCCAGGATCCGGGAGTGCCGGGCACCGTCACCGGGACCATCCCGTACGCGGGAATCCGCTCCAGCCCTTCCGCCTTCACTTTCTCCACACTTATCGAGGCAGGCGACGGCCCGCTTGAATTCAGTCCGTGCAGCTTCCCTTCCGTCCATACAATGGCAAATGTATCGCCCCCGATGCTGTTGGAATTCGGCTCCACTACCGTCAAGCAGGCAGCCGCTGCGATTGCCGCATCGATGGCATTCCCGCCTTTCTTGAGAATGTCAAGCCCCGCTTGGGCAGCGAGGGGCTGGGAAGTCGCAACCATGCCTTTGCTGCCATAGGTTGTCATGCGCTGGGATGGATAAGGATTAAACAAGGATTCGAATTTTATCATCTAGATCTCCTTCTCTGCAGTCAAATACGAGAGCTCTGCCACTTCATCTGTGGCGACTTCCCGGTCCAGACGGCTGGACAAATATATGCCCTCGCTGATGAGCATGGTCTTCAGCGCAATTTCGGCGGTTGGCAGCAGCCCGACTCTACCCTGCAGCGCCGCGACCCA
This sequence comes from Paenibacillus sp. JT31N11, assembly GCF_056269285.1. Taxonomy (NCBI): domain Bacteria; kingdom Bacillati; phylum Bacillota; class Bacilli; order Caryophanales; family Paenibacillaceae; genus Paenibacillus; species Paenibacillus sp. JT31N11. The sequence continues at coordinate 1,304,092 of NZ_JBWDNQ010000001.1, read as the reverse complement.
ATGCTTGGAGGAAGAATCGTATGCGTCCTCATCGGGATTCAACCGGTGCCGGCGCTCGCTCATAGCATTGAGGTCCAGCGTGCTGTCGAAATCCATATCGCAGATCGTCGTGTGATAGCTGAAGGCTGACTTCGGATGTATATCCGAATAAGCCGGCAGCCGGATGCCGCCCTGCGATCCGGATATGCTGCTGCCTTCGAACCCGTCCAGATGAAGAGACCAGGCTTCGATAATATCCATGGAGACCCCGCCTGCAAAACGGACGAATCCCATGCCTGACTCCTCTACGTCAAAGCCGCTTTCTGCCCTGCGCTTGGGGTCCATGTCCATCTCCTGATACAGCTTTCCGGAAATCCGTGCAACCTCCGGCATGCCCAGCAGATACAACAGCTGCGCGATATGGTATACGCCCATATCCAGGAGAGCGCCGCCGTTTGCAAACTCCTTGCGCGTAAACATCCTGGAGCCATAACCGTCAACAAAAGGACGCCCGCGCCGCCGGAAACCGGTAGACCGGGCATGGTAGAGCTTGCCGAGCTTGCCGGCCTCAATCAGCGTTTTGGCCGCCTTCGTCTCGTTCCGGTACAGCGTACCCAGCTGGATATGCAGCATTTTTCCGCATTCCTGCGCCATTTCCACCATCGCCAGGCCATCCCGGTAAGTTCCGGCGATGGGCTTCTCGCAGTACACATGCTTCCCTGCCTGCAGGGCGGCGATTGTCGCTTCCGCGTGGAGGTTATTGTGCAGGCACACATCCACAGCGGTCAGATCGTCGCGCGCCAGCATCTGCCTGTAATCAGAATATACGCTGGAAATCTGGTATTGTTCTGCGGTTTTGCGGGCTTCCTGCTCATTGATATCGCACACGGCGGCAATTTCAACGCCCTCAATGGCGGAATATTGCTGAATATGATGCTTTCCTATCAAACCGACGCCGATAATTCCAATTCTGACCGGTTCCATAGCCGCTTCCTCTCAGGCCTCAGCCATTTGATAAAATTTCCGTCTTATCGATGACAGCAGCCACTCGATTTCCGCATACTGGTTTTCCTTGGCATTGTACTCAACGGCCCAGTGCCCATCGTAGCCCGCCTGCTCCAAGGCCCGAATCGAGACTTCGATATCACCCGAAGCTACGGTTTTCGCATCGATATGCGTATGCACCACCCATGGTGCCACTATGGCATCGCCGTCGGCAAATTCGGGCTTCCAGCGTTTCAAATGCAGCAGGATGCCAAAGTTCGGACGGTCCACCGCCTCGGCAATCCGTTTGAGCAGATGCGGGTTCAAGGCCGCGCCCATGTGATTCTCCGGGCCGACCGTATATCCATGCTCCGCCGCACGATCGCAATATTCACGATAACGATTCACGATATAGTCAAATTCCTGCTCGGTTATTTCCTCTGTCCGATTATTGCAAATATCGATCCGGACGGTTTTGGCTCCCAGGATTTCGGAAGCGCGCAGGTGAAGCAGCGCGTTTTGATACAGCCGCTCGCGCAGGTCCGTATCCTGATCGATGAGATGCACACCATCAAGGGCGATATTCGCAACGGTTAACCCTTTCTCGTCGATCGCCTCCCGGATCTTGCGGATTTCCTCTTCTTCGGGCAGAATAACCAGACCGCTATCGTCCTGCGCCGCGAAAAATCCATTCCACAAATCGACGGCATCCAGACGGTACCGGTATTTAACAGACTCGAGGTAGCCGAAAATATCCATTTCCCCCGCCCGCATCGTATTAAAAAAAGAAAAAGCCCCAATGGAAAGCTTCAACAAAATGCCCACTCTCCTTACCTATGCTAATTTTATGACCGGGAGGACTGACAGTCGAGCCCTCCCGGCTTTTGTTCCACAATAGCCTTAATTTAAAAATCCGGTGATTAACCTGCGCAGCCAGCCTTTCTTATTCACCGTGCTTTTTACTTGCCGGCCTTCTGTTTGATTTCATCCAGCAGTTTTTGAAACTTAGGATTCATCTTCTCCAGCACACCTGCCGGATCCTCTTCCTTATTGAAAATCGGCTGCTGCTCGTTCAGCATGAAGGAGGTAATATCTCCGTATCCGGCAATGAGATGGTTCGGCGACTCTTTGCCCTTCTCAATTGCTGCCGTATTGACTTCCTCCAGGTATTGGATATCGGTCAAATCGCTGTACTGCTTGAACCACTCTTCATAAGCCACGCTGTCAGCCGGCGGATAGCCGGTTTCCTTGGTCATTTCCAGCTGCATTTCGGGACTGGTCATGAATTGAACCAGCTTCCATGCCGCATCCGGATTCTTCGATTTGGAGGAAATCATAAGCGGATCCGCATAGATGAATGGCGTCGATGTTCCGGCAGGTCCGGTCGGAAGCGGAAGCACGCCGAACTTCGTGTTTGTCTCTTTGAATCCGCCCATCGCCCAGCTGCCGACCAGTGACATCGCTACCTTGCCTGTGAGGATCGGATCGCCGATTTTGCTGATGGAGTCCAGAACGGCTCCCGTCGGCATGATTTTGTCTTTAAAAATAAGATCCTGGAAAAACTTCGTGGAATCTACGATTTTGGGATCGGTCAAGTCGGCTTTGTCTACAAATCCGGTCGCATAGCCGCTGTCAAAAACATCAAGTCCCCAGTCCCAGCTGTAGGTCAACAAATGCTCGCCCATTCCATAGGTGAAGCCGTATATGGCGCTTGGCTTGCCGTAATCCTTGCTCACCGACTTCGCCAATTCGGTTAATTTCTCCCAGGTCCATGCAGCATCTCCAGGCTTGTAGTTCTCTACCGTAACGCCGGCTTTCTCGAATATAGCCTTGTTGTAGAAGATCATGCTGGAGTAAACATTAAGCGGGATGCCCATTTGTTTGTCGCCGACTTTGTAGATATCGAGCGTGGCTTGCGAAATGTTGGGATTATTGAACTGCGACATATAAGGAGTAAGATCGAGCACCATGTCGCGGACATTATAATCGACGAAACCGCTTTGCCCCCAATGGCTCCACACATCCGGCGGCGTTCCGCCCGCAACCATGGTGTTCATTTTGGAATCGAACTGCTCATAAGGTACGCTGATAATTTCCAGAGTGATGTTTGGATTGGCTTCTTCAAACTTCTTCTTAATGACGTCCGGCAGAAACTTGTCGCGGATCCCGTTGTCCTGGGCATTAAGCAGGGTGATGGTGACCTTCTCGCCGCTGCCCGCATTATTGCCGCCGCTATTGCCTGCCGGTTCATTCGTTCCGGCGGCTTCGGGGCTGCTGCCCGCATTATTGTCCGTGCTCGAGCTGCAGCCGCTAAGAGCCAATACGACCAAAATACACGAAACGATTGTAACGCCTAACCACTTTCTCACCATGTGTAACCCTCCCATAATATTGTAGATGTGAACAGCTGTCATGAACCGCTAGACTCGGCCGGCATCAACTCCCTTCAGGACGGTCCCCTATTTCAATCCGGAGACGACAATCCCTTTCACGAAGTATTTCTGCGCCAGGAAGAAGATGATAATCGGAGGCAGAACAGCCATCAGCGCAGCGGCCATCAGCAAATGCCAGGGTACGATGTTGTACATGCTGGTAAAGGAAGATAATGCGATGGAAACGGTGTATTTGGAATCTGTATTGAGATAGATCAACGGGCCCAGGTAATCATTCCAGCGCCACATGAAGCCGAAGATTGCGGCGCTTGCCAACGCTGGACTGCACAGCGGCAGCGCGATATTCCAGAAGGTCCGCAGCTCGCTGCAGCCATCGAGTCTTGCCGCTTCGAACAAATCCACGGGAACCGAATTGAAGAATTGCCGCAGCAGGAAGATGATATAGGCCGAACCGAGAAAAGCAGGAACATTCAGGGGCAGATAGCTGTCGATCCAACCCAGGTTTTTAAACAGGACGAATTGCGGAATCATCGTTACGGGGTATGGGATCATCATGGTGGCCAATAGAATCAGGAACATGGCATTGCGGCCGTATCCGCGGTATCGCGAGAATCCGTAAGCCACAATAGCGGAAGAAAAGACTTCTCCGAATGTTCCGACAATAGCGTACATACCGGTATTGTAAAAATATTGGCCGAACGGTCTGGCATTGAACGCATCAATGAAGTTATGCCATACCATCGGACTTGGAATCCACTTGGGCGGAAACAAGAAAACATCCTGCTGCGTTTTGAGCGCGGTGCTGAGCATGATATAAAGCGGCATGATCATCAAAGCTGATAGAATAATCAGAATACTGAAGGCAAAAATTTTAACGGCCCGCTCCCCTGAGGCAATGGAGCTGCTTCGGGCGGCTGTTTGCTGTTTAACCTGGGTAGGCACGGACAATTTATTCCCCTCCTTCGTAATGAACCCAACGTTTGGATACCTTCATCATCAGCCAGGTCAGAATCCCCACGACGATGAACAGCACCCATGCCATCGCCGAAGCGTAGCCGAGGTTGAACGATCTGAAGGTTTGTTGGTATAAATAGTACACATAGAAGTACGAGGCATAGTTCGGTCCGCCCTTGGTCATGACATCCGCCTGGACAAACACCTGGAAGGATCCGATAATCCCTGTAATCAGAAGGAACAGCGTGACAGGGGAAATCATCGGAATTGTAATATGCAGCATTTGTTTGAAGCGGGATGCCCCATCGATCTGGGACGCTTCGTACAGATTTGCAGGAACGCTCTTGAGGCCGGCAAGATAGATCACCACATTATTGCCCAGTGTCCATAGCGACATCATGATCAGGGAAGGAATGACCCAATTCTCGTCCGCCAGCCATTGGGGACCGACCGAGCCGGTTATTTTGTAGTACAGCACGTTAACGACTCCAAAATCAGGGTCCAGCAGCCAGACCCATAACAAGGAAAGCACTACGCCGGAGACGACCGACGGGAGATAAATGATGGTGCTGAATATGCGCTGACCCGGTATACGGACATTCAAGAGCATGGCCAGCAGCAGAGAAACCGCAAGACCTACCGGAACGCCTACCAGGGTGTAATACAAGGTGACCCCTGAGGATTTCCAGAACAGTTCATTGTGAAACAGATTGGTGTAGTTTTGCAAACCGATGAAGACGGGATCGTGGGCGATATCGTAGCGTGTAAAACTATAGTAGCCGGATAACAGAATCGGTCCGCCTGTGAAGAGTATGAGTCCGATGATCCAAGGAGAAATGAAGAGGTAGAAGTATTTCGTTTCACGAAAGTCCGCTTTTTGCCGTAGACGCTTGCCCGTCATATGGGGTCTCCTTCCCTTAAATCGTTAGTAACCTTGCGAAAGGTATAACTCTGCCAGCTCAGAAGAAACGGCTTCGCCGTCTGATGTCGGCAAAGTTGGCTTCTTCCTCAAAAGAAAAGGCGGGGCCAAATTGTATACGTTCTGATATTTGTACGAAAGGGAATTGCCTCAAAACATTCGATGAAGCTGTAAAATTGACAGCGTTTACAATCCGCGTTTGCGATTTCCCCATACCCGGCTCGGCATTTCTTGCGGGCAGCTCCTCACCTCCTGTTTGATCCGGTTAGCAAGCATATACGAAAATGGCTGAAAACCTTTTTTTCATTATATATGTTACTACCTTTTATGTAAATATAAAAATCATAGTGATGATTCTATATGATTGAAAACTTGTTACTTCAAGAGTTTTATTTGAATTGGGGAAGGTACTCTCTGTTCGACTCGATGATCTCATCCAGCAATTGCTTGGCCAGCTTCGCGCTGCCAACCAGCGGATGCAGCGTCAACGCCTGCAGACCAGCCAAATAGTCCCCCTCCGCTGCCGCTTTCACGGTAAGCTCCTCATAAGCTTTCACCATTTGCAGCAGGCCCCTGATCTGCGGCGGGATCGGCGTGTCGATTTGAACCGGATGCGCTCCCTGGGAATCGATGACACAGTTGATCTCAACGGATACATCTTCCGGCAGAAAAGGCAGAATGCCGTTGTTGCGTACATTCACCGTCTGGATATCCTTCGTATCGTTGTAGATCGACTTGATCAGATTGACGGCAGCTTCTGAGTAGTAGGCGCCTCCACGCTGCTGCAGCTGAGGGGGCTTGATTGTGAGCGTTGGATCTTTATACAATTCGAACAGCTCGGCTTCAACCCGTTTCACATCGTCAGCGCGGGTTGTCCCTTTGTCCAGAAACGCCTTGTTCATATCTTCAAACACGAGGTCTTTCATATAATAATAACGATGATAGCTGCATGGCAGTGCTCCGACGGATTGCAGGAACTCCGCATCCCATCCGAAATCAGGGATATTCTTCATCGTAAGCCCGCTTGCTCCGGCGGCTTTATTCAACACATCGGCGGTGATGTCGACCCCATCCACCACGATGCGCGTCGTCCAGTTCAAATGATTGATGCCGACCATTTCAATGCTGACTTTGGACACATCCACATTGCATAGCCGGGCAATTTGCATCTTGGTGCCGATCGGGAGATTGCATAGACCCATCGTGCGGATCCTGGAATATTTCAGTACAGCCTCCGTGACAATACCGGCCGGATTCGTAAAATTGATCATATAGGCGTCCGGAGCCAGCTCCTCCATGTCCTTGGCGATATCCAGAATGACCGGAATCGTACGGAGCGCTTTGGCAAAGCCGCCTGCTCCCGTTGTTTCCTGGCCGATCAATCCGTACTTTAATGGAATCTTCTCATCCCTGGAGCGTGCGTCCAGCATGCCGATGCGCATCTGGGAGGTGACGAAGTCAGCGCCCTCAATCGCTTCCCGGCGGTCAAATGTGGTATGAATATTAATCGGCACTCCTGCTTTCTCAATCATTCTTCTGGCCAGATTGCCGACCGTCTCCAGCTTGTTCCGCCCTGCATCGATATCGACCAGATATAAATCCCGGACCGGGAGAACGTCCTGATTATTGATGAAGCCTTCGATCAGCTCCGGTGTATAAGACGACCCGCCACCCATAACCGCCACTTTTAACCGATCTTTTTCTTTTCTCACAATTGTGCAACCTCCATGTAGGGAATTGGTATAATGCCGACGGACATTTAAATAGAGTCAGTCATCGCTCACACTCCTTTACAGCAGCAAGTCATTGTCTTATTTGTTACTACATTTATAAACGAATTATAAATTCATAATAACAATTAGTCAACACAAAATATTCTGAACATTGAAAATCTAAGATGTCTGAATCGTAGGGAAAAGCAGGCGAAAACACAGATCCAGGGATCATATTTGTGCGAAATATCGTCTGCGAAGAAGCGAAGGCACAAATTGTTACCTTTCGAAGTTCGGGGAAATATGTTATTATGATTACGTTTTCAGCCTGATTTGTTTAAATTCATTGCCTAAAGGTCATTTGAGGAGCATCGATATGTCAACAAACAAGAACGTTGCGTTATATGTAGTCGTGAAACAAAAACTGCGGGAAGCCATTAAAGAAGGACAGTATCAACCGGGGGAACAGCTGCCGACAGAGGATGAATTGTGCAAAATGTACAATGTCAGCCGGACGACGATTCGCCAGGCGCTTCAGCAGCTGGAATTGGAAGGCCGCATCAATAAAATACAAGGCAAGGGGACTTTTATTTCCACTGCCAAATCGGGGATCGTTCATCATATGATCGCTCCGATCGTCAGCTTCTCCGATCACATGCAGGAGCTTGGCCGCCGTTCGGAAACAAGGGTTCTGGAAGCATCGGTTGTCCCGGCCGGACCACCGTTCCAGCAGCATCTCGAAATTCCGGAGCTGTCCCCCGTCACAAAGCTGGTGCGGCTGCGTTTGGCGGATGATCAGCCGGTTGCTTACGAAACCTCTTATCTGCCCTGGTCCCTGGCTCCAGGGCTCTCGAACGAGAAGCAGATCGGTTCGTTATTCAAGCTTCTGCAGGAAAAATACGGGCACCGGATAGACCGTTCCCTCGACACGCTGAAGCCGGTCATCGCGGACGATGATGTGGCGCGGCTGCTCGATATTGATCCCGGATCCCCCTCCATTCACATTCAAACGGTTTCCTATCTGCAGGATAATACGCCTATCGAATACAGCGAAAGCATTTTCCGCACCAATGTGTCCCACTTTATCATCGAACGAAGGTACGACCAAATGTGAGAAGGACCAAGCTAAGGCCGTCCTCTGTCAGAGAAGAAGGAGCCTCAAGGGCTCCCGATTGTCAAGATTATACAGGCCGGGACAGGGCAATGCCCTATCCCGGCGAACTATCGAATGCCAAGAAGCGGCGCCGCTTGATTATCCTGGACCAGCTCCGCTTTCCACCCCAGCTGTCTGCACATTTCACTCATCCTGCGGATATCTCTTCCCGCTTCGATTCGCGTACAGCCCAGCCGCATCGAGGCTTGCGCTGCCCAGCGAAGCAGATACACCAGCGTATCAGCCTGTGTTTCCTTGGCTGCGTAATCCATCAGGACAAGTGTGTCCCCGTCAACCCCTGCCCGAACGTAACCCCAGCAGCTATCCGAGAAATGCCTTACGGACAGCAGCTCGCGGTTCTCCATGACAGCCCCGCGGCTCAGAGGCGTCCTCAGATGCTCATACCAGTCCCGCTCGCTGGCATACGATGATGTAAATTGCGGAACTCGCCAGTCCGCTGATTCATAGGCCAGCCGTCGGAGATCTTCCTCCCTGGAAGCCGGCTCCCAATGATCTGCGGGAACATCTATTTCAGCCGGAACGTCAATGACAATTTTCCATGCCCGGAACGATTCCTTTATTCCCAGCGAACTCAGCAGCTCCGGGATACCGACGGGAGTGAGCCTCTTTTCGTACGCCTTGCGAATTAATGCTTTAAGTGCGGCCGGAGTGCCGAGAGCGATATCGTTGCTGTGCTGAACGACGATTGCCCCGTTTTGCAAACGCGGCTCGATCCGCTCCATGATTTGCTCGGCGGAGATGCCCGCCCAATCCCCCGAATCTTCCCCTTCCACATCCGTATAACCCCATTCGGCGAGCCATGCCAGATTCTCCGGCGTGAATGAACAATAGGGAAAACGCATGAATGCCGGACACGGCTGCCCGGTAACATCCTGATAGGCAAGCTCTGTCAGCTTCAGCTCCTCGAAGAATACGTCCCTTGGGAGCTGAGCCATGCGCCGATGATGGTAGGAATGAGGCGCAAGAACGTGGCCCCGGGCAATAATCGCCCGGGCTTCCCCGGGATGGCGGTCAATCCATTCTCCAGTGAAGAAAAATGTTCCTATTGCCCCTCCCTGCTCCAGAATGTCCAACCACAGTTCAACGGGATAGCGGTGCGGCCCATCGTCGAATGTAAATGCGCATAAGCTCTGGTCCAAATCTCCGTGCCAAATCACTTCGTTATTCATTTTTGACTCTCCTTGTCATGATGAATTTCATATCATACGTACAATTACTGAAAAATAACAGTAATGTTATAAACTATTTCTACAGTGTGAAGCTGTTCACCTGTATGCTTCAATTATTTTTATTTGAGCTGAATAGGAAGCTTGGTGGAATGGAGAATCCGAGGTAAATAAAGTATGGTTTTCATGAATTGGGGGATAGTATCTAGAAACACGCATCACGAAAGCGGGTAAAAACATGAGATGGTCGGGAGAGTCAGCTTATGAATAACAAACACAAAACCCATAACAACCGATCCTTCGAAGATTCCGGTTTAAATCTAAGTAACAATCTATTGGAAAATGAGCAGATTTTCAGAAATATATTTCTGAATTGTTCGGATATTTGTTTCCGCGAAATTACGATTCACGGCCAAACCAGACTTTTATTGATCTATGTAAACGGTATGGTCGATGAAAATATGATTAGCTCAAACTTTCTCAGACCGTTAATGTACAACGGGCTGCCTCAAGGTCTTGGGACAATCGATAGCATCGCCCAAATGTGTGAGCAGGAGCTCTCTTCTTTTGTCAATACCGAGAAGCTTTCCAGCTTTGGAAAAATCTCTGAACACATTTTAAAGGGATGCGTTGCTATATTAACCGATGCAGAGAATACTGCCCTTCTGGCCGATGTCTCACAGTTTGATACCCGGGGCATAAATGCGCCTTCTGACGAGGAAACCCTTCGAGGATCCAGAGAAAGTTTTACGGAGCTCCTGCGGACGAATCTTACGCTCGTGCGCAGAATATTAGCAACACCAAAGCTGAAAATGGAATCCTTAAAAATCGGAGAACTTACGCAGACCGATGTAGTTGTTGCTTATATTGAAGGAACGGTTTCGGTGTCCGTACTGAATGAAGTTCGTAACCGAATACATAAAATCGAAATCGATGGAATACTTGAATCGGGGTATATCGAAGAAGCGATTGAAGATACTTCTTTTTCCCCTTTCCCCCAAATACTGACCAGTGAACGCCCTGACGTTGTTGCTGCCGGATTAATGGAAGGAAAAGTCGCTATATTTACGAATGGAACCCCATTCACTCTAATCGTTCCAATGACGTTCTGGGATGGACTTCAGGCGCCTGACGATTATTATGAACGTTTTTTGTTTGTATCATTGAATCGTTGGATTCGCTATATATTTGCTCTTATTTCCGTCTTTTTGCCATCAATCTTTATTGCGTTAACCAACTTTCACCCCGAGATGGTCCCTCCAAAGCTGATGATGAGCATTGCAGCGCTGCGAGAACGGGCTCCGTTCCCGACAGTGATTGAAGTCTTTATAATGGAGTTTATGTTTGAAGGCTTAAGGGAAGCGGGAATTCGCCTGCCCAAACAGATAGGTCCGCTCGTAAGCATTGTTGGGGCATTGGTCATTGGGGAAGCGGCTGTCCGTGCCGGCATCATTTCCGCGCCTATTGTCATTGTCGTATCGGCTGCAGGAATTTCATCGTTTGTGATTCCACGGTATCGATTTGGTTTTCCCCTGCGGATGCTGCGATTCCCGTTATTAATCCTCTCCGGATTATTTGGATTGTTCGGTACAGCGATCGGGATCATTGCGATTTTAATTCACCTGATTCAACTAAGTCCTTTCGGAATTCCTTATCTGACCCCGACAGCTCCGCTTATCTTCAACCGTCTTAAGGACGTGTTTATGCGATGGCCCCGAAGGAGTAGTTCACAACCTAAAAGTGAGGCGGATCAGCCATGATGCGGATAGGTAAACTTTGTTTCGTATTGCTTCTTACTTTGTTAAGCGCAACCGGTTGCTGGAACCTCAAGGAACCGGATCAGATCTCATTCATAGTGGGTGCCGGGGTAGATTTTACAAAAAACGGTCAATTTGAATTAAGTTCCCAAATCGCAATACCAGCTGGTATTGGCGGTGGGCAAGATAGCGGCGGTGGCAATACGAAAAAAAGCTTCCGTGTGGTCAGCGCTACTGGAAAGAACATTATGGATGCGGGACAGAACATGCAGGCACAGCTGTCGCGAAGCCTGTTTTACGGTCATCGCCAGACCATCCTCGTCGGACAACGAATGGCTGAGCATGGAGTAAGCAACTTCATCGACATGTTCGTTCGTAATCCTGAGTCGGAAATGCGCTCCATGATCGTTGTTGTGAAAAACGGTCAAGCGAAAGACATTCTTTCTATTGAGCCGATTTTTGATCCGTTTAATGGTACAACGTTCGAGCGCAAACAAATCTCAATACATTTGAGACCCTATTATTACCGGCATTTTCTGGCGGATGTTCTGAGTCAAGGAACGCAACCCCTGTTGCCGGCTGTTAGCGTAACTAACTCAAATCAGTATATTTATAGTGGATCTGCCATCCTGAACAAAGATAACGGTTTGAAATTGGCGGGGTTTCTGAATGCTAAAGAAGCTGGATTGGCCAATTGGATCACGAACAGACAAACCGGTTTTATTCTCACTTCTTCCTTCGACCAGGGAGATGGAAACATCAGCTTAAGCATGCAATCATTAAAGCGGCGTATCCGCGTGAAAATAATCGGTAAACGAATACAAATTGACGTCCGCCTCACTGGAAATGGAACGATTGTCGAAAACAATTCAACATTGGATCCATCCAAAAAAAAGGATCTCCGTCTCATAGAAAATGAATTCACTCAATCGACGCAGAAATCGGTACAACTGCTGGTTGAGCAGGTCCAGAAGAAGTACAAAACAGATATTTTCGGGTTTGGTGAAAGTATGCACCGACAACACCCTCGTCAGTGGAAAACTATGAAGCAATCCTGGAAAGATACCTTTCCCCAACTTGATGTTTCCGTTCAGGTAAAGCTTAAAATCAAGGATCCGGGACAAACCAGTTCATCTATGAAGGGATTGCTCTAATCCTGGTTGGATATGTTTTAGTCAAGGGGGTGAAGCTTATGAAGCTGTCAGGATCGCAAATTATCTGGATTATTGCAACGACTGAAATCGTCGCGATGATCGGTTTAAGAATTTCGCCTGCGATCGAAATATCGAAACAAGATGCTTGGCTTTCGATGCTGGTTGGGGGAGTCATAAGCGTAGCCTTAACCTTTCTTGTTGTTCATCTGAGCCTTCTCCACCCCAATCAAACATTGTTCCAATTTAGCCAAGCTCTGTTGGGCAAATGGTTGGGGAAATTGATTGTCCTTCCGTATCTCATTGCCTGGTGGGTGGTGTCCGCTTTTTTACTGCGTTCATTTGCAGACTTTATACATCTTCTTTTTCTTGACGTAACACCTTTGTGGATAATCATGCTGCTCTTAATCGTTTTAATGACGTATTTAACCTATTCCTCTGGCATTAAGGGAATCGGCCGATTTTGTGAAATCATGGGACCCATTACGATTTTTACGCTGATTGTCAGTTTCCTTTTGAATGCAACCAACGTGGAATGGAATCATTTACTGCCTTTCTACTCTGATTCTGGGTGGGTGAACATATTAAAGGGATCGCTTGCCCCTGCTTATTGGTTCCCGGGTCCGTTCATCTTATTGGTTATCGTCTCTTTTATGAAGAACTCTCAAAAAGCGCTTTCAAGAACCTTGATAGGCGTTGGTATAACCGTTTTCATGGTTTTTACTGCCACGCTTATGGTATTGTTGGTTTTTGGACCAAATTTGTCGGCCAAAATGAGATTTTCTTACTTTTTGTTTGTTAGAGCCATTGATATCCTGGATTTCATACAAAGCCTCGATGTATTCGTCATTTTTATTTTCATTTTCGGAGTATCTGCCCAATTATCATTATATTTTTTTGTAGTCAATTATGAAATGTCACAATGGTTTAATGGGACAAATTGGCGGAAAATCATTTGGTTCTCCGCGCCAGCGTTTTTTATTCTGGCCATTTTGATTCCGGACGAGGCGGCAATTACATCATTCGACATCTATTGGTCATCTGTTGTCTTCCCCGCTTGCGGTATCGGAATCCCTATCTTATTATGGATTATTTCGGTCATCAAACAGAAATCGGTGAAGGGGTGTGGTGGAGACGTATGAAGCTTATGAAGCTGTCAGGATCGCAAATTTTTTGGATCGTAGCAACGGTTGAAGTCGTTATTGCGGTCATGCTGCGAATTTCGCCTTCGATCGAAGTATCGAATCAAGATGCATGGCTTTCGATATTGGTCGCTGGCGTTTTAGGCGTAGGCTTAACCTTTCTTTTCGTACATCTGAGCCTTCTCCATCCCAATCAAACTCTGACCGAATTCAGTCAAGCTCTGCTGGGCAAATGGTTCGGGCGACTTGTCGTTCTTCCGTATTTCATTACCTGGTACTTGCTGTCTGCTGATGTACTGCGTTTATTCACAGATTTTATTCATCTCACGCTTCTCGATACTACACCCGTGTGGCTGATTATGACATTCATGATCATTTTAATGACATATTTGACTTATTCCGGGGGCATTACGGGAATCGGCCGATTTTGTGAAATAGCTGGCCCCATCACGTTTTTAACGTTAATTCTCAGCTTTTTTTTAAACGTGGGCAATGTGGAATGGAATCATGTATTCCCTGTCTATTCCGATTCCGGATGGAAAAACATAATAAAAGGATCGTTTGCTCCTGCTTCTTTTTTCACAGAATCGCTCATGTTAATGGTTATCCTTGCTTTTACGCATAACCCCAAAAAAGCATTTTCTCATTCCATTCTGGGCGTAACCATTACCGCACTTATGGTTTTTATCTCTACAATCATGGTGCTGTTGGTTTTTGGACCGAATGTAGCAGCCAAACTAAGGTTTCCATATTTCATGCTTGTAAGATCCATCAATATTTTAGACTTCGTCCAAAATGTCGATTTATTCGTCATTTTTATCTGGATTTTCGGAGTATTTGTGAAGTTATCCTTATATTTGTTTATCACCAGCTATGAAATTGCCCACTGGTTCAATGTGAAGGATTGGCGCAAATTCATTTGGTTTGGCGCGCCGGCGATTTTTATTACTGCTGTTGTTTTATTCCCGAATGAAACGAAAGTGACATTCTTCCAAAAGTACTGGGAGTTCGGGGTAATCCCTGTTTGCGGTATTGCGATTCCCCTCTTGTTATGGATCATAACGGTCATCAAAAGAAAATCAGTGAAAATATAACTGCTGCTGCGCCGGCTGTGTTTCCCCGTTTCATCGCATAGAGTACCCGATTATCGGGTACCCTCCTCCTCAGCCGCTGCGAAGGCGAATGGAAACAATTCCAGATCGAACCATCCATTCTCGACTGCTGGGACAGGCAGGTCCTGAAGCTGCGGGAACCATTCACCGCCCCTGTCCGCCAACTGCATGCCGCGTTCATCAAGCACCCTGAAACAGGCTGGTTGAAACATCGGCGCCCGTACCCGAATGCGCTTTATCTCGTCTGTATAGTTGGCGAACAGCATGGTGATACCGCCATCGCCGCGGCGAATGGCCAACGCATCACAGCTTAACCGGTCCTCCACCCGGCAGACAAGCAATTCCGCACTCTCGAGCGGGGCTAAAGCCGCCAGGACATGATATAGCGGATAGGGCGCCGTTCCTCCGCCTTCAGGCATAACTCCCAGCGGGCCTGTCGTTTCAAAATAGCATGCTCGCTCGGCTCTGGCCTCCGCCAGGCTGCGCAAGCTGCCCAGCGTCCAGCACGCTCCGAACAAGGACTGCTGCCGCGGGTCCGAATGGCTCGAGCGATCCTGCGAGCGGCGCACCGCTTCCTCGCTTGCCGCATCCGGATTCAAGCGCGGCTTGAACGTGATTGGTCCGATGCTGAGCGGCAAAACGCCGATGATTGCACGGGCGCTTCGCACAGTATCAGCCTGTGCGGACACCGTCTCCGCCATCGACGATAAGTCGAAAGCATGGACCTGCGGATTGATTGTGTACATCGCCGCTTCCATCCGGTCGACCGGCAGCTCCGCCCGGTTAAACTCGGCGAAATATCCCCGTGTGCCGCCCCCTATGCGGAAGGTCAGCTTAGCCTCGTCCCTGAGCGTAATCAACGTGGATATGATGTCCCGATTGCTTACATATTCAGAAGAGGAAAAGGCGAATAAGGCCTCAAGGTGAATCTGATTTTCGGCAATCGACCGAATTAGCGCTTTCAATTGTCCGTTATCCTCGCATCCAACCGTTTCCAGCTCCAGTCCGATGCCTAATGTTCTGGCGGCTTCCGCAGCCAGGCCAAGCTCCCGCTCCCAGCCCGGGACGTTTAGCCGAATCGTCGCCCGCAGGAAGGATAGCCGCAGTGCCCGCAGCGCTTCCGCCTCATCCGGCTTGATCATATGCCCGGGCGTTACCGCCAGGCCAATTTGCGGGATGCGGCCGGCAGAGCGGTCTTCAAGCTCCATTTGAAGCGGTTTGTTCACTTCTGAAGAAACGGACTCCGGATGCCCGGCGGGTGTCCCCTCACCAATCAGCCGTAGCGTTACGGTCTGCCGGACCTGCTGTCCCTGCCGCATATTGACCGGATAAGGCAGCCGGAGCGGCGTACAGTATGTTTTGTAGGAAGCATCTGTCCAATTGCGCTGGTCTTCCATTTCGAACAGCTCGCCGCCAAATCGCAGCTCCGCCATCAAACCCGGTTGAATCTCGTGGCGGATGCCCGTCATTTCCTTGAACGGCTGATGAGGCGAAATACGGTCCGGGAACCTCCCAGCCATTGTACCGGCAGCCGTCTCAACTTCCGCCTGGGCGCCTGCCAGCTCAGCAGGATGCAGAACGCAGAACCCGATGCGGTTTTTCTGAAAGGACGAGCGGGCCGCACCGTCGAATGTGAATGAGATCGTACCGTCCCTTGACCCTTTAATCAAACCATCCCACACGAAATCAATGTCATCCTGCCGGTGTTCGGCGACAAACCGGACCTCGAACGAGTCTGATCCTTCCGACACCTCGAATCCTCGGAAGACCGGCTTGATCGTACCCCAGTTCCGGTCCCGCACGGCGGCATAAATGCCTCTCACGACTTCCTGACTGCCATAGCGGATGTATCTTAATCCTCCGTCTTCAAGAACAGCGGTCAGTGGTCCTGCCCGGAGCAGGCGCCGCTGCGGCAGCGGTTCGGTTGAACCGTAACGGATCGTCCGGACAATCTGTTCATTTTCCGCTATTCTGACGCCACTTTGGTCAAATGCCCGGATAAGGTCCGGGACTTCCGATAAGTCGCTGATTATCCCGTCAACATCCTGCGGTGTCTCCCATTGGGAATCCTTCTTCCATATTCCCTTCATCCCGGCATTTCGCGCGGCTTGCACATCATTAACCGGATGATCGCCGATGTAGACGCTTTCCCCTGCTTCTACGCCAAGCTTCTTTAGCGCCCTCAAGAAAATCTCCGGATCCGGCTTTCTAATCCCTTCCCACCCTGAAATAAGAATAACTTCAAAGTAAGGGTGAATTCCGATGGCTTGAATATTTCTGGATTGAAAATCTCCAACAGCATTGGTGATTAAGCCTAATTTATAATTTTCCCTTTTTAGACGGTCCAGCATTTCAATCAGATTGGGATAAGGAATACAGCTTTTATGAAACTCTGATATGTAATCTTCCAACAACTCTTCCCATGTCATACCTGCGATGCCGAATTCATCAATTAAACGTTGATAGACTTTGTCTTTCCAGACATATCCTCTTTCATCCAGTTCTATAAATCGAGATACATAAGTGTCCATGGGGATATGAGATAAACCATGAAGCCGCAAATGCTGCGCTGCTGCGAATTTCCTGACCGACGCGTCTCTGTCTAACAAAGTGAGATCCAAATCGAAAAGCACAGCTTTGATCAACATCCATCACCCTTTTATCGGATATTTCATTTCTCTGCAACATGCAGCATCTCCATACCGTCATCACTGGAATCCATTTCTTCAATTCTGGCTCCCAATGAGCGAAATTCCTGAACTATGTTTTCATATCCCCGTTCAAAATGGTGGATACCGGTGATGCTGGTTTTTCCCTCTGCGGCTAAACCGGCTAACAGAAGACAAATACCGGCTCTGATGTCGGTGGCATGCACCAAATTGCCCCGCAAAGGAGCGCCGCCTTTAATAAAGGCGGTTCCCGAACGCAGCTCGATATCCGCCCCCATTCTCCTTAATTGATAAACATGGTTGAACCGGTTCGGATATATCTTATCGCTGACGATGCTTCTTCCCGGCGCCTGGGTAAGCAGAGCGGTCAGCGGCTGCTGAAGGTCTGTGGCGAAACCGGGGTACATGGAGGTCCGGACCCGTGTTGCTTTTAAAGCTCCCGCAGATGAGGCCGTGATCGCATTGCCATGGATTTCGATATCCACTCCGATTTCCTTTAATTTCGCCAAGCATGAGCCCAGATGCTCCGGTATCACATCTTCGACTGTAATTATCCCGCCTGTCACACCTGCAGAGATCAGAAAGGCTCCCGCGATTAACCGGTCCGGAATAGCCGTATAGGTACAGCCCCGAAGAGACCGGACCCCTTCAATACGAATCGTATCGGTCCCGGCACCGCTGATTTTAGCGCCCATATGGTTCAATAAATTTGCGGTATCGACAACCTCCGGATCCTTGGCTGCATTTCGCAGCGCCGTTTGGCCCTTTGCGCGTACGGCTGCCAGCATAGCATTGATGGTTGCCCCCGAAGTAATCACATCAAAATAAATATTCGAGCCTGTTAATTCCCTGGCTTCCACTTCATAATATTCCTTGTGAAATGTAAATTTGGCGCCTAATGCTTTTAAGGCTTTAATATGCTGATCGATGGGACGTTTTACAAAATCATCCCCGCCAGGGTACCCCAGGATGACCTTTCCACATTTGGCAAGCAGGGCCCCGACAAAATAATAGGACGTTCGAAACCGGGATGCTTTGTCCGGATCAATTGAAGCAGACCGGACCCCGCTTGGATCGATATACACCTCGCCTGAAAACTCGCGTACGATTCGGATTCCGATATCTTCGGCAATTTCGCAAATTACTTTAAAATCTGCAATTTCCGGTATGCCTGCCAACCTCACAGGCTCGTCCGACATGCAGGAAGCAGCCAATAAGGCTAATGAGCTGTTTTTTGAGCCGGGAATTTTCACAGTTCCATTCAAGCCTGAAGTTCGTTCCACCTGAATCCATTTCATGATTGCAACCTTCTTTCTTTTGTCTGACTGATGGCGATAGCCCATTCGTATGCCAGTGCTGCAGCTAATTTGTTTTCTTCAAATAATTAAACAAAAAGATAGCTGTCGAGACTTTCTCGACAGCCTGAAAGACAACTCTAGCGCATGAATATTTTATTATTTACAAATAACTGGTAAACATCAATGACATCTGTTAAGATTTCGCGTCTTATATTTTTAATTGCAGATTGTATAAATTCGCATAGGTGCCATCCAATTTAATCAACTCTTCATGCGTCCCCTGCTCGTCAATCCCGCTATCCGTTAGTACAATAATCCGCTGTGCATTTCGGACCGTGGACAAACGATGGGCAATGACAAGCGTGGTCCGGTTGTCCGTTAACTTTTCCAATGATTCCTGAACGGCCTTTTCACTTTCATTATCCAGAGCGCTTGTCGCTTCGTCAAAAATGATAACAGGCGGATTCTTCAAGAAAACGCGTGCAATGCTCAGGCGCTGCTTCTGCCCTCCGGATAACTTTACGCCGCGCTGACCAATATCGGAATTATACCCGTCCGGCAGCTCCATGATAAAATCATGGGCGTTCGCCTTTTTGGCCGCTTCCATGATTTCTTCCTCGCTTGCATCCATTTTGCCATAGCGGATGTTGTCGGAGATGGTGCCGGCAAACAAATACACATCCTGCTGGACTATGCCTATGTTCCTTCTTAACGAGCGTAAGCTGATATCACTGATATTCTTGCCGTCAAGAAGGATCTCCCCTGTGGTTATTTCGTAGAAACGGGGAATCAACGAACATAAGGTTGTTTTGCCGACGCCAGAAGCCCCTACGAATGCAACATATTCACCGGCTTTTATATCCAGTGATATGTCCTTCAGAACATAGCCATAGTTCTCGTTATACTTGAAGCTGACCTGTTTAAATTCCACATTTCCCTGAGCATGCGCAAGCTCAATGGCGTCCGCCGAGTCCTGGATATCCGGCTCGATCTCCAGCATTTCCATAAACCGGTCAAATGCCGTAATTCCCTCCTGATAGAGCCTGGCGAAATTAACCAATCTCTGAATGGGCTCGATGAGGATCCCGATACATAATATAAATGTCAGCAAATCGGCCAAATCCAAAGAAGAATGAAGCATGCCGGCTCCGCCAAATACGATGACGGCAATGGTAATCAGCTGCGTGAACGCAATCAAACCCGCAGAAAAGTACGCCTCGCTTTTATAGCCTTCTTTTCTGCTTTGCACAAAACGGTTGTTCTCGTAGGCGAATTTCCGCTCTTCCACCGGCTCGTTCGTAAATGATTTGACGACTCTGATGCCTGAAAGAGTATCCTCGACCTGCGCGTTGATATCGCCGATTCTATCCTTGCTTTTTCTTAACGCAATGTTCATTCTCTTATTAAAATAAAAGGAATAAACGGCCATGACCGGCAAGAAGAGAAAGACAATTAAGGTCAGCTTGACGTCAATATTGATCAGGATGATGAAGGCACCGACAAATTTCAACATGGAAATGACGATATCTTCAGGACCATGATGATACAATTCAGAAAGCGAAAAGGAATCATTGGTGATCCGGGTCATCAGCTGTCCTGTTTTTTGTTCATCATAAAAGCGGTTCGATAGTTTCTGATAATGTTCAAATAATTCACTGCGCATATCGCGTTCCATCATAGCGCCCATCGTATGTCCCTGATAATCCACAAACATATTGCAGATGGTATGAATGGCAACCAATACGAGCATAACAGCACCCATTACATAAAGCTGCTGGTGCGCATTGGCCATATTTCCGTCCAATATATTTTTAGTGACATATCTTATGCATAATGGGAGCACCAGAGTAACGGCCGATATCATAAACGCACATGCCATATCTGCATAAAATAATCCTAAATAGGGTTTGTAATAAGATAAAAATTTCTTGATTCTGGAATTCAAATTATGTTCTCCTCCATTATTTTGGAGGGTTAAACATGAGTCACCCTCCGGATTATAGTCATGTTTATAGTTGCGTTGAATGTATTTTTCATTTTAAACACCCTTCCTGTCATCTTTTATTATATCGCAGTAAAACTGCGGCATAAGCGTAAGCCTATACTCCATATCCTACCACAGATTCTGAATATTAGCGTATGATTTGAATCATTCTTTTATGATGTCACCTGACGTTTAAGAATATATGTATTTTGGCTTTCTTTAACCGCAAGCTCCCATCCCTGATCTCCAAGAATATTTAAAACTCGTATAAAGGATATATCGTTGAATTTTGGAAGGTGATCCCTCTCGTCCAGAAAGTATTTGACACCATAAATATCAACCTTCTTCTTTAAGACCGTATATTCAAACTGCATGCTGATCACCTTTTTATTCCCGTATACTTGATGGATAAATGCTTTTGTTCACACTTATCATAGTGCAGCATGCAACCTTCGTTCAATAGAAAAAGAATCATAGCAGCATGATAATTATCAAAACGTTTTCAGCAGCAGCCTGCAAAACCAAAAATCCCGTACCTGAACCTCTCCGGAGGCAGATACGGGATGCCTATTTTCTTTTATAACTCCTGCGCAGCCTCCCGTATACCCTGCTTCTTGAACCTCCTCACCTGCTCCGTAATGGCAATTTCCGTTGGCAGCCGCTCTACGCTGGATGCTCCGAAGAAGCCTGCGATGCCATGCGTGCGCGCCAGCACATAGTCGACATCCTCCGGCTCGGAGATCGGCCCACCGTGACAAATGACGAGAAGCCCGGGATTCACGCTTTTGCCCGCATCATGAATGCGTTGGATAAGCTCCGCCGACTCATCGAGCGTGAGCGCGGTCTTGGCTCCGATGCTCCCTTTTGTTGTCAGACCGACATGCGCAACCAGGACATCCGCACCCGCTTGTGCCATGGCCACGGCATCCTCTTCGTTGAACACATAAGGAGTCGTCAATAAATCCAGCTCATGCGCTTGGCGGATCATCTCGACTTCCAAAGCATACCCCATCCCGGTTTCCTCCAGATTTTGTCTGAACACACCATCAATCAGTCCCACGGTGGGGAAATTCTGCACCCCCGAGAAGCCCTGCTCCTTTAACTGCTTCAGATAGACATCCATCAGCCGGAACGGGTCCGTACCGCACACTCCCGCCAGCACCGGCGTATCCTTGACAATGGGAAGCACCTCCCCGCCCATCTCAACCACAATCTGATTGGCGTCTCCGTATGGCATTAATCCGGCCAGAGAACCCCGGCCTGCCATCCTGTACCGGCCCGAATTATAGATGATGATCATATCGGCGCCGCCTGCTTCCGCACACTTGGCAGACAGGCCGGTTCCGGCTCCGGCGCCTACGATGAAGCGGCCCTGCTCCAGTTGGGAACGCAGCCGTCCTACTATTTCCTGTCTCGCTATAGCCATTATTGGATCTATCCTTTCCTGGTCAGTTCCAGCAGACTGAGCAGCTGGCCGGCGATGATGTCAGCGACCGCTGTGTGATTGATATCCTCTTCCATTTCAATCATGGCAATATCTGCCCGAAGATGCTGTTTCATTCCCTCAAATAAAGCCTGCCGCTCCTGCGTGCCCTCGAACGCACCATCCTTCATATCTAACAAGGAAACTCCGCCTCGGGGAAACACAACAACGGTTGGGGCAGCGCTGTTATTCAGCTTTTCCGCTAAAATCCGCCCCAGCTCGCGGTTCTCCGCGACTGTTGTGCGCATAAGCGTAGTTGTAGGATTATGCTGGTAGAACAGCCGTTCCTTGAACTTGCCCGGGACCGTCTCCGGCGGACCGAAATTGACCATATCCAGCGCCCCCACTGAGACTACCTGCGGGATGCCGGCTGCGCCTGCCGCTTCCAGCCTGCCAGCTCCCGCGCTGAAGATTCCCCCGACCAGCTCGTCGGCAAGCTCCGTTGTCGTGATATCGGCGACACCCTTGATATAGCCCGCCCGGATCAGCTCTTCCATCGCCTGGCCGCCTGCTCCGGTAGCATGGAATACGAGCAGATTATATCCCCGATCCTCCAATAATTCGCGGACCCGGGTCGCGCAGGGTGTCGTGACCCCGAACATGGTAATGCCAAGCGTTACTTTGTCATCAACTTCCGCTCCTTGCTGCTGCTCAAGCTGCTGACGGAGAATCATTCCCGCGAGCGCGTAGGCCGCATTGCTCAGAATTCGTCGGGACAGCCGGTTGATCCCGGCAATATCGACCACGGAATACATCATCATAATATCCTTCACGCCTACATAAGGCCTTGTATTACCCGATGCGACGGTAGATACCAGCAGCTTCGGAATCCCGATCGGCAGCGCCTGCAGTGCGGAAGCGGCAACAGTCGTACCCGCCGTACCACCCATCCCCAGCACGCCTCCAATCAACCCCTGCCGCTCGAGCTCCGCTGCAATATTGGCCGCTCCCCGCGTCATGACGGCAACGGCCCTGCCGCGGTCGTTCCCGCTCCGCAGCTCCTCCATGCTCGACCCGCCTGCCCTCGCCACTTCACCGGCAGACACATCCGGCGGGAACGCTGGCTCCCCGAGCACTCCCGTATCAATGACATAGGTCTCCAATCCGCAAGCTTCGAGGGTATCCCGTACAAACCGGTACTCCTGCCCCTTCGTATCCAGGGCACCGATCAATACTGCTTTTTTCCCATAAATACCAGCTCCTTTAAGAGGTTGTTACTTGTTGATCTTGCATTTGACGAATCAACCCTATGATTTCAGCCCGTTGCGCAGATACGAATAGCAGGTTTTCATTCCTTCCATTACTCCGCCCCCGCTCTCCTCATCGGCCGAGATCCAGCCGCTGTAGCCGATTTCCCGAATAGCGCCGAAGACCGGCCCGAAGTCGATAGCGCCCTGACCCAACACCCTCCATTCACCCTGCTCAAAATCCTTCATATGAAAGTTATCGATTACGTGGCCGAAGCTGCGGATAACTTCTGCGATGTCGGTGATGCCGGACTTGACGAGATGCGCCGTGTCCACCGTCAATCCTACGGAGCCTTCCCTGGCGCGGTCAAAAAAGATATCAAAATCCTCACGGTACATGACCGGATTATTATGATGATGATGGAGCGACAGCTTGACGCCATACTGCTGCTGCGCTTCATTGCCCAGCTCCGACAATACATCGGCATAGCGCCGGATATCCGCTTCCGTAACCTCCGCGCGTCCGATTCCATGGCAGTAGACGATAAGCTCCGTACCCGCATGAGCGGCAAAGCTGAAAACTTTGCGAAGCTGCTCTATATCCGCCTCTTCCAGTCGTCCTCCTGCGATCAGCGCCGAGGCGTTACCCGGCAGTTCTCCCCATTCGGCAGTGAACCTGGCCGGCTCTCCCAGATAAGCCGCGTACTGTCCGCTTTTCAATTGCAGACCGTCATAGCCTTCCTTATGAAACTCCCGGAAGAGCAGCTTCTGCTCCTCTGCGGCGGCTGTAGGTCTTGAAAACGCAAGCTTGATGCTCATAATAACTCTCCTTTGACATCTATTGATGAAGATACGCAATCAGGCTCTCCCCCAGAAGATTCAAGCCCCCGATGGCTCCCAGCCACAGGATAATTCGTTGAAAGTGGGCCTGCGGTATTAATGGAAGCAGCTTGATCCCCGCGTAAGCGCCAATAGCAATAAGCGGAATCATCCAGACATTAAAGAGCAGGGACTCGGAGGTAATCATTCCCAGATGGATACAAAAAGGCACCTTGACCAGATTGACCAGCAGGAAAAACCATGCCCCGGTGCCCACAAACTCCTGCTTGGGGACCCTCTTGGCAAACAGATAAATCGCCATAATCGAACCGGACACGTTGCCGACCATCGTCGCGAAGCCGGCCAGGAACCCCATCGTGCCAATAAACCACAGCGAGGAAGGAAACCTAGAATCCAGCTTCGTTCCCAGCCGCTCTCTAATGAATTGAAGGAGGATCAGACCGACGATGAGCGCTCCCAGGAGCAGCTTTAATTGGTTATCGTCAACCAGCAGCAGCACATAATAGCCGCCAAGAATGCCCAGCAGCACCCATGGAATCAGGCTGATCAAATGCTTCCAGATGACGTTTTTCCGGTAATAGGCAACGGCTATTATATCTCCCGCGATTAACATGGGCAGCATAATGCCTACGGATAATTTGGCCGGAAAAACAAGCGTCATGAGCATGGCGTTAAAAATACCCATGGTGGACACGCCCGTTTTGGCAAAGCCGATCAGGACGCTTACTCCGACGATTATGGTGATTTGCAAAGCATTCAGCTCAAGCATAGGTTATACCTCATGGAGCGGGATGTGATGATAAACCGGAATCCCCGCTTACTCTCCAATCGTCTGCCGGTCGCCCGAGGAGTATGCAATTATCATCCGGCATGGCTCCCAGCTGGTGGTTGTCGCATTATGCGGGACATTGCGGGGAATACGCAGCATCATGCCCGGCTCCAGATGAAACGTCTCCGCCCCCAGCGTATGGTCGCACTCTCCCGACAGAATGAAAATAATCTCCTCGCAGTTGGGATGCACATGCCTGGGATTGGCATCTCCCGCGTTGATATACACCATGCCGAAGGTCATTTCGCTTTCCTCGTCAATCTCCTTCCCGCATAGCCATTGAATTTTACCCCAGCTTTCGTTCAATATGCGGGTTGGATCCTGATTCCTTAAGTCAGTTATGGTAGCCATTCTCTCATTCTCCTTTGTTTATATTTACTTGGATGCCAGACGCTCTTTATAGGCGGAATTCATTTCCTGAATAATCTTCTGATAGTTGGCGTCCTGCTTCAGATCGGCCACAAGTTTGTCCCAGGCGTCAATGCCCGCTTTGCCCATGATGACCTGTACTTTCAAGTCGTCGATCTTCTTCGTATATTCGGCGCCAAGCTTCACGTTGGTTTCGGAAGCCAGGCCAATGGCAGGATTCGGTGTGCTGACCTTGGATTTGGCGTCGATGATCTTCTTGTTTCTCTCGAACACATCCTTGGGCATTCCGGGAGCAAATGCATACATGTAGGGATCATGCTTCATGAACAGCTTGCCGAACGATCCCGTACCCAGACTGTCCTTGACCGATTGCTCGTTCGTCACAAAATAACCATCCTCTTTGGTATAATGCACGCCCTCGATGCCGTATTGGGACAGCGTGCTTCCTTCCAGTGAAGCTCCATAATCGAGCAGGGATAAAATCTTCTTTACCTTCGCCTCGGGAACGCTTTTGGGAATGGCCGCCACGCCGATAAATCCCGAGTTTTGGGCGTTAAATTGACCCTGCGAAGCCGCTATCGAAACCAGTGGCTCCCAGACGACAGAAGGATCGCGTTTCCACTGGTCGTAGGTCCATCTCCACAAGGCTTCAATCGTTTCCCCTGTCACTCCGGCGCTTCCGCCCGTTGCCAGGTCCCAGAACTGGTCGTCTTTCATAATGGCGAAATCAGGCGGGATAAGCCCCTCGTCAAATAATTTCTTCTTGTACAGGATGGCGTCCCTCATCGTGGGCTCCAGGGTAACATCAATAAGCTTGCCATCCACTTCTTTCCACTTTCCGTTCGATCCGTTGAACGTATTATCAATAATTTCGTTGGTACGCATCGTATACCCGTAAGTATTTTGTTTGCCGTCAGGCGCGTTCTCTTTGAACGCTTTCATGACCGTGTACAATTCATCCATCGTTGTCGGCATCTGCAGATGCAGTTTGTCGAGCCAATCCCGGCGGATGGCGAGGGTGGCTCCCCCCTCCAGTGGCCGTACAATGGGAACGACGAAATTTTTCCCGTCCATTTTGGTATTTTCCCAGATTTGCGCAGGTGAATCCATCAAATTTTTGTAATCCTTGAGCAGTGGCGTCAAATCCCAGAAGGCACCTTGCTTGACCATTGTGCTGAACTGTGGAATCGTCGTCGTATCCGGCAGCTTAATCAGATCCGGCAGATCGCCCGAAGCCAGCAAGACATTCAATTTGTCATTATATACACCGTCGGACACCCAGGTAATGTTAAGCTTCGTATTCGTCCGTTTTTCAAATTCCTTGGTAACCGGATTGTCCGGTCCAGGTGGCTGGGCAATAGAAAAATTGCTTAAAATATTCAGAGTGACGGTATCCTCCGACTGGCCGTCAACCGGCTTGTTTGCTGCTGCTCCGCCCTGCGGTTCACTGGAGCAGGCTGCTAACGTCACCAGGCTCAAAGCCAGAAGCGCAGCCAGGGACAACCGAACAGACGCTTTTTTCACACCTTAACCTCCTTAGCGATTTGTATCCCTTGTTAACCTTTGACCGAACCAAGCATGACTCCTTTGGCAAAATGCTTTTGCAGGAACGGATAAACCAGCAAAATAGGAAAGGTCGCAATGACGACAGCCGCCATTTTTATCGTTTGGGTCGGGATTTGATTATCCGACATCATTTCGACCGCTGCCGCGCCCCCGGTGGTGGTGTCCGAATCGATCAGCATATTCCTCAGCACAATCTGAAGGGGGACTTTGGCGAAATCATTAATGTACAGGACGGCATTGAAGAATGTGTTCCAGTAAGCGACCGCGTAGAACAATCCGAATGCGGCGAGCGCCGGAGCCGATAGTGGCAGCACAATCCGGAAAAACGTCCCCAGATCGTTGCAGCCATCAATCATGGCCGCTTCTTCAAGCTCAACAGGGATGCTGTCAAAAAAGCTTTTCATCAATATGACGTTCCAGCCGCTGATAAGCACGGGAATGATGAGCGACCATACACTGTTGATCAGGCCAAAGTCACGGACGACGATATAATTGGGAATAATGCCCGGATTGAACAGGATCGTCAGCAGGATCATCAGCATCATGATTCTTCTTCCCCGCAATCTTTTGCGGGACATCCCGAAGGCCATGGCCGAGGTGAAAATCAGGCTCAAAGCAGTTCCCACCGTTGCCAGAAATGTGCTGACCAGGGTGGCGTCCATAAAAGCCGAGGTACCCAGCAAATACTTGTAAGACGCCAGCGTCCAATTTTGGGGGAACAGCACGAAGCCGTTTTTTTGCAAATATTCATGCGAATCGGTGAACGAAACGATAAACACATAATACAGCGGGAACAATGTGACGAGGCCGACTATAATCAGTACGAAGGCGTTCACTCCGTTAAACAGCCGGCCTCCAAAGCTCTCTTTCATATTCCGCCTCCTTGTCGTCTTGTGCTTAATAAACTCCATCCTCGCCAAACCGTTTGGCCAGCTTGTTGGCAAGGACGACCAGCACAAGGCCGACTACGGATTTGAATAATCCGACAGCCGTGCTGTAGCTGAACTGTCCCTGCTGAATCCCGTTGCGGTAGACATAGGTTTCAAACACATCCGCAAATTTGGCTACGGCTCCGTTGTCCATCAGGAACAGCTGCTCGAAGCCGACATCCATAATATGGCCCAGCCGGAGGATCAGCAGGACAAGAATGACGCTGCGGATCGAGGGCAGCGTGACATGCCAGGCCTGCAGCAGCCGGTTGGCTCCGTCTATTTTGGCCGCCTCGTACAGCTGCGGATCAACGGACGTAATGGCTGCCAGTATAATGATCGTCCCCCAGCCGGTTTCCTTCCAAATATTCTGCAGCACCAGGAGGCCCCAGAACGTATCCGTGTTGGTCAGGAAATCGTATTTGGGCAGCCCCAGAGCGGCCATTATCATATTGATGATGCCTGTCGACTCCGACAGCAATAGGAACGATATCCCGGCTATGATGACCCAGGAGAAAAAGTGCGGAAGATACACAACCGATTGAATAACTCTTTTGAAGCCCTGACTCTTGACCTCATTGAGCAGCAGAGACAATACAATCGGCAGAGGAAAGAAGAATACCAGATTCAAGAAACTGATCATCATCGTATTGCGGAACAGCAGCGTGAAATCGGGATTGGAGAAGAATCGGATAAAATGCTCTAAACCGACCCACTCGCTGTTCAGAATACCCAGATAGGGCGAATATTCCTGAAAGGCAATGATAACCCCCCACATGGGGACATATTTGAAAAGGATAAAAAAGAGAACACCAGGCAGCACGAGAAAATAAAGATATTTATCGCGTTTGAGATCAGATTTGAGAGAATGCCATTTGCTCTTTTCACCTACGGAAACGGACGACTGCAAAACAGCAGATTGTTCGCGCATGTTCGTTACCTTCCACTTCAATCGATTTTTTGATGCTCAAACGTAAGTGAACCTCTTTACACGAAAGCGCCTTGCTGCAATTGAACGATGCGGTTCTCCTTGGCGGAGACATAAGCCGCGTCCAGCATGGATACGATTTTCAAATTATCGCTTGAGCTGTTGGACGGTTCCTCTCCGGTTTCCAGACTGGTCAGAAGCTGATTCAGCCCCTCGTACGTCTGTACCTCCCTTGATATGTAGTTGTCCCATGATTCGGACGGCGTCTTGTCGCCTTTACGATACAGTTCCGCCTTGTTGTGGCTGGTCACGATCGTCCCCGTCTCGCCAATAACAATCATTTCCGTTTTGTTGAATGTGGAGGAGAAGCTCTGCACATAAGTAGCTACCGCATTGTTCTCGAAGACAATCTGCACCGTGGCATCGGTCTCGCCCGCGCAGTTAATGGCGGAGGAGGAACGCGTCTGACAGACAACCGATACGGCCTCGCTGCCCAGAATCTGCCGGAATCCGTCAAACCAGTGAATCCCCATCACCGAAAGCGCATGGCGCTCGCAATCCAGCCGCCAGCCTGCGTCCTGCCGGAAGAACAGATTGGAGAACAATATGGAGGTTACGCCGCCGATCAAACCCGCCGCAACCTTCTCCTTAACCAGCTTGAAAGGAAAATGGCCGCGGAAGTTCTGGTTAACCGATATCGGCACGTCAAATTGCTTCGCTTTGTTCGTGATTTCTGCCGCTTCGGCAAGCGTGTCGGAGAACGGCTTCTCCACAAATACCGGAATGCCGGCTTCAATGAGCGGAAATACGATTTGCTTGCGGATGGAGGTGGGCGTACAGACGACAGCCACATCGATGCCGCTGTTTTGGATAAAATCCTGCAAATCCGTAAAGCGCTGCGGCACGCCGTATTTGTCGGCCTTGGCATGAAGCGCTTCCGCGTCCTTGTCGCATAAGGCCACTACCTCGATACGTTCCGGATGATCCTTGTATCCCACAAAATGCAATTCGGTTACGCCGCCAGCACCAACAATACCTACTTTGTACTTTTTCATTCTTCAGTGTCACTCCTCTAAGTTTAGAATTGAAATTAATAGCTGCCATGAATCCTAATGATTTGAAAGCGGTTACTTAAATTCATCCAAGCTGCAGCCTTGTTAGCCGCTCCTGCTGATTTCATCTCCTTTCCATTGAGAGGAGTCTAATGATCTGTTCATATCCTTCAATGTTATGGAATTATAATTAACTAAGTTGTATTTTATTCAACCTAGTTGAATTGAGATCATTGTATAACACTCTTTCCTGGTTTGCAATCGCTTTCTCAGCAAAATTTCAAAAAATTATCGCCTGGATTGTAGAGACAACCCAAACAGGGTTCTCTCTTGAGAACCCTGCCCCGAATAGCGATTAACTTTAGTAAAGCAGAACTGTAAAGCGGTACTGTAAAGCGGGAAAGCAGAGGAAATAACATGAGGATAAAATCATCATGTTATTTGACTAACTATGGAGAAGACGGGGGTATTTGAGGACTAAAGTCGACTGTTCACTGCGGATTCTATCCTTCGTTCAGCTTTGATTGGGTGAATACAGCAATGTATTTTACTTCATTTGTGATCGAGGTTAATTTATGCTTTTCAATGGAATCGAAGTACAAACTGTCCCCCGGCTTCAGGGTGTATTCCACATTGCCTACTTTGTATCGCATTTCGCCTTCCAGAATATAGATAAACTCTTCCCCGTTATGGCTGTATATATTTCTGTTGTCGCTCTCTTCTTTTCTGGATACAAAAAGAAACGGCTGCATCAGCTTCTCGCTGCGCTCAACGGCAAAGGTGAAAAAGGAGTAGCCTTTATCTGTCTTGACTAATCTGGATTCACTCGTTTCTTTGGTTGTATAAATCGTCCCCGACTGCTGATGATCATCGAGCAGGATGGATACCTTCGTACCCAGCGCATCAGCAATCTTGATTAATGTGGAGATCGGGGGAACGGTCTTGCCGTTTTCTATTTTAGACAGCAGGCTTTTTGAGAATCCGCAAACGGCGGCTATATCGCTTAGACTCCGGTTTTGCTCGATCCGCAATTTCTTGATTTTATTCCCTAAATCCATCATATTATTTATCTCCTGTGTAACTGCATTCAACTCTGTTTATCATAACGATATGAAGCAGTACAAGTCAAGACTTAGTATCGGGAGTCTATGAACAGGAACCACGAAGAAACCTGTATCCATGATATAAGATGCAAAAAAAGTAGGGCTGCACCAGCCCTACTCTTCCTCATTTAAGTCACACAGCTCTGGTCGGGCTGAGCCTTCTTCAGCTTCCGCAGCTGATCATCCAATAGACGCCGTATTTATCCTCCAGCTGCCCGTACATGCCGCCCCAGAATACCGGCTCGAGCGGATCAATCACTTTGCCGCCTGCCGCCAGGTTATCGAACGCTTCCCGGCCTTCTGCCGCGGATTCGAACTCCAGGTTCAGGCTGATGCCGTTCCCGTGCGTAAGAGGACCGAGGGAATCGGCCATGAAGATCGTTACCCCTGCGGCCTCCAGGCATAAATGCATGACTTTGTCTTTAATCGCATCATTAGGCTCCGGGGCCTGTGCATGCGTCATGACAGAATTGATTGTCCCTCCAAGCGCTCCAACATAGAAATCCGCTTGAGCTCTGGAGTCCTCCGAGATCAGGAAAGGTTTGAGCGTTGCCATTCTCCATCATCCTTCCATCCATTTATTGTTATGTTCGTTGTCATTATAGCAAACCGTAACAGGCGCGATTTCTTATGGATTGCTGTGTTTGGAGGCGACTCTGCGCTGGACTATAGCCGGCCTTTCTTATAAAGAAAAAAGCCGCAGCTATGCGGCTTTGGAGAATACTTTTTTTCGAACCGCGCACTTGGGTGATGATTGCGGTCCAGCGTTGCGTGACGGCTGTTCGGGTATATACTTGTCCTTTGTTTCATGTCGGTCAGCGCTAAATCACAGTTGTTCTTGAGGCAGCCGGAGTCCCGCCTGTTCCAATAGTGGAATGACGCTCTCACCAAAATAGGCCAGCTCCGGTTCATAGTCATAGAACGTGATCTGAATACCGTCGACGCCGGTCGCGTGCAGCTGCTTCAGCTGTTCCACGACTTCTTCGGGCGAGCCCACAATATGGAGATGGCCGCCGACCGCGCGGCCCTTGTCCGAGTGCTCCAGCCATGATTGGCTGTCGCCTGCGGCATGGCGGGCAGAGAAATTGCGGATTGAGCCAAAATCGGCATGATCCATGATCGCATGATAGTATGCGAATGCCTCTTCGCTTGTCGGACGCACAATGATGGTCGGATTGATGATGACGCGCACCTGACGGTTTTCGGCGGCGGCGGCGTTCTTGACAGCCGAAACGTGAGCAGGAAGCTTCGGCAGCGCATCTGCGAGCTTTTCCCCTGCGGGACTCGAGATGAACGCGATATCGGAATATTTGGCTGCGTAGCCGAAGCCTGCCGGCGACCCCGATGCTGAAGCCAGAACGGGCCGGCCATAACGCGGCCGTGGCGAGACGTAAGCCTCTTCGAGAGAATAAAATTCCCCCTGGTAGGTCAAATTGTCGGTACCGGCCCAAAGGGCGTTGCAGATTCGGATGAACTCGGCCGACTGTACATAGCGTTTATCGTGATCGGCCTTGGTCGACCCAAACATGCGCGGCTCATTCTCTGCGTAGCCTGTCACGATGTTTGCGCCAAAACGACCCTGCGAGATATGATCCGCTGTTGCCAAAAAACGGGCCAGATGCATCGGATGCCATGGACC
Organism: Paenibacillus sp. JT31N11; assembly: GCF_056269285.1. NCBI lineage: Bacteria > Bacillati > Bacillota > Bacilli > Caryophanales > Paenibacillaceae > Paenibacillus > Paenibacillus sp. JT31N11. The sequence goes on along the minus strand of NZ_JBWDNQ010000001.1, from coordinate 1,271,773 downwards.
GTAGAGAATATGAATCGTACCCAGAAGAAGAATCCGCTTCGTTACGGCTGCAAGCGCGACCGTTGACACGAAAGGATCAAGAAAATTTTCCCGGTATCCGGTTTCACCGCCGAAGCCGCCCTTCGGAAGCCATTGAGAGAGCCCAAAAACCACATCGAACCCCAGCTCCTCTGCCTGCTGCGTCAGTCTGGCATTATAGTCAAATGACCAATCGGTTCCCCTTGGCAGCGTCGACTGCGACCACCCTCCGGTTTGAAGCGGCAGAAAAAGTCCCAGCATAAGCGGTTGGGCGAATGCCTTTGACAGCGGGCTCTCCGGATAATCCTGCGGCTCCCCGGTTGTCCAGAGAAGCGTTTCGTCTTGTTTTGATGTGCTCATAGTTTTCCCCTCCCTGGTTATTTCCTTCTATCAAATACCTTAAAATTATAAACCTTAATAAGAGCATTTATCCTGCAATCCAAGAAGTATTATTGTCAATTAAGTGACTTTCATGACAACATGACATCATCATTTCAAAGAAACTAATCGTCAGAGCACATACCAATCATGCTGGAAAAGTCGTAAACTGGAAGTAGCAAGGAGGTCGTTACGGTGTTGACGGAACAGGTATTCATTGGAAGTGTGTTTATTGCAGGTCTGCTTTCCTTTTTCTCCCCATGCATTTTGCCATTATTGCCTGTTTATATCGCCCAGCTCGGAGGCGCTGTCCCGGGAAGCGGGATGAATGCAATCAAATGGGGAAAGCTGCGGATTCATCCCCTCCTGATCGGAAACACGCTGTTTTTCATTCTCGGAATATCCTTCGTCTTTGTGCTGCTTGGTTTCGGCGCCGGGGCGCTTGGAAGTGTCATTAATACTTCCTGGTTTATCGTCATCTGCGGAATCATTGTCATTGTCTTCGGGATCTTTCAAACGGGTGTTATCAAGCTGCTTTTCATGCAGCGCGAGAAGAAACTGACGCTCGGGCGGAGTGGAAAAAAGGGCTTTGCCGCCTCCTTTCTGCTTGGGTTCACGTTCAGCTTCGGCTGGACGCCGTGCATCGGCCCGATACTCGCGGCTGTGCTCAGCCTTTCTGCCAGCGAAGGCTCGTCCGCCCAGGGCGGAGGCTATATGCTCATTTATGCGCTTGGTTTGGCGATTCCGTTCCTGGTCCTTTCAGTCTTCTCGGATCTGCTGATAGGAAGGCTGAGATCGCTCAATAAGCATATGCCGATGTTAAAAGTGGTCTCCGGCATCCTGCTTATTGTGATGGGGGTTCTGCTTATGACGAATAAATTGAACATGATTACAACGATGTTTTAATGGCTGTACGCACAAACAGAAGGAGGTTTTACCCATGAGTAAAAGAAGATGGCCGGCGGCCGTCATTGGCCTGCTCTCCATGCTGCTGATCCTTGCCGCTTGCGGGAATAAGGACAACGCGCCGAATGCGCAGACGGCACAAGCAGCGCAGACGGTATTGAACAAAGGACCTGCAGCCCCGTTGTTCGATCTCAAGGATCTGGACGGGAACGAGGTTACATTGGCCAGTCTTGCCGGGCAAAAGGTGTATGTGAAGTATTGGGCTTCCTGGTGTCCGATTTGTCTGGCCGGGATGGACGAATTGAACACCTTGGCCGGTCAGAGCAATGATTTCAAGGTGATCACGATCGTCAGCCCTAATTTTAAAGGCGAACAGTCCACGGAGGATTTTTCGCAGTGGTTTAAGGGGCTTCAAGCTGAGGAAACGGGCAAGAACATTACCGTGCTGCTGGATGAAGGCGGAAAATGGGCCCAGAAGTTCGGAATACGAGGATATCCCACTTCACTCTATATCGGCTCAGACGGCGTTCTCGTCAAAACAGCACCGGGTCAAAATTCCAATGACATCATCACCAGTACATTTAAAGCGATTTCCTAGCGTGTCGCTTAAAGACTTATCAAAATTCAAAGGGAGGGAATAACTTGAAACGACTTTTATGTGCAGTCTCACTGCTGATGTTTCTGTTTGTTACAGCCTGCGGCAGTCCGAAGGAATTAATTAGCCCATCTACCTCGCAAGCGGCGGGGGCTGCGGATTCTTCCATTACAACGGCGTCTGATACGGAGACAGGACCAACAACGACCAGATCCGCAAACCCGAATGACAAGATCGATTACTCCCAAAGCGACCTGCAAACCATCTATTTGGCGGGAGGCTGCTTCTGGGGTATCGAAGCTTACATTTCCCGCATTATTGGCGTACAGGACGCAACCTCGGGATATGCTAACGGAACAGGCGAGAACCCGACCTATGAAGATGTGGTTCGAGGTGATCGCGGGTTCGCCGAAACCGTTGAAGTGAAATATGATCCCAAGCGCATTCAGTTGTCCGACCTGTTGACCGATTTCTTCAAAGTCATCAACCCGACAAGCGTGAACAAACAGGGGAACGACGCAGGCATCAATTACCGCTCGGGAATCTACTATGTCAATGACGCCGATCCCTCCGTCATCAATGCAGTCGTAGCCAAGGAACAGAAAAAATACGATAAAAAGATCGTCACCGAAGTACTGCCGTTGACGAATTACTATTTGGCTGAGGACTACCATCAGGATTATCTGGAGAAAAACCCGGACGGTTACTGCCATGTCGACCTCAGCATTCTGGATGAACCGGTTAAAGTCGATCCTTCTTTGTATTCCCGTCCAAGCGACGAAGTACTGAAAACGAAGTTAACGGATATCCAGTACAAGGTGGCGGTTCTCGAGGATACGGAAACTGCCTACTCCAATGAATACTGGGATACGTTCGATCCCGGCATCTACGTCGATGTCGCAACGGGCGAGCCGCTGTTCTCCAGCCGCGACAAGTATGATGCGGGCTGCGGATGGCCCAGCTTCACGAAGCCAATCGATCCGGATGTGGTAACGTATGATGAAGATACTAGCTTCAATATGGTCCGCACGGAAGCCAGGAGCCGCGTAGGCGATATTCATCTGGGCCATGTGTTCGATGATGGGCCAAAGGAGACGGGCGGGAAAAGATTTTGCATTAACAGCGCCTCCATCCGGTTTGTGCCGCTCGACGATATGCAAAAAGAAGGCTACGGATATTTGCAATCGGAAGTCGAATAAAATTCAAGGAGTCTAAAACCGATGTATAAGCTGCTGATCGTGGAGGACGAGGAACTGGTCAGGAATGGAATCAAACGGCTCGTGCCGTTCGAGACGTTCAGCATAACGGAAATCATGGAAGCGGATAATGGCGAGAAAGGGCTTATGCTCTTTCTCGCCCACCGTCCCGACATCGTACTGCTGGATATTAACATTCCCAAGATGAACGGATTGGATTTTGCCAGAAAAGCCAAGGAACTGAAGCCCAATGTCAAAATCGCCGTCATTACGGGTTATGATTATTACGATTACGCGGTTGCCGCCTTGAAAATCGGCATTGATGACTATGTGTTGAAACCGGTATCCAAAAGCGACGTATACGAGGTGCTGCGCAAATTGGTGGCAAAGCTCCAGAACGAGCAGCAGCAATCCGAGCTGCAGCATCTGGTCACCGAGTATAAAACGACGCTGCAAATGACGGACGAATCCGACAGCAAAGCATCCATCGCCCAAATCGTCGAGGATAATGTAGCCAATCCGGATTTCTCGCTGGCCATGCTGGCCGGTCAGAAAGGATTTAGCTCCGGGTACATGAGCGTCCTGTTCAAAAGGCTGTTCAATGTGTCTTTTCAGGATTACCTGCTGGCTGCCCGTCTGGAGCGCTCTAAGCTGCAGCTTCTTATATCCGACTTGAAAGTGTATGAGATCTCATCGGCCGTAGGCTTCGACAACCCGAATTATTTCAGCGCCGCCTTCAAGAAGAAATTCGGGCTCTCTCCCCTGCAATACCGGGAAAGGACCAAACACTCGTGAAGCGATTTCCCCGCTCCCTCCAGTTTAGAATATCCTGGATTTATATGCTGATCAGTTTCGTGACAATCGGAATCATCGGGGCTGTTCTGTACTTCGGAATCTCCCGGGTGGTACTGAATGATTCCATTCAATCATCCAATATGGCGATTTCAAAAAGCGGCACTTTGGTTGAAATGTATATCGACCGGCTGAAGGTGCTGTCCACCCTGCTTGCCCGCAGTCCCCAAACGATCCAGACCCTCTCCTCGCAAACGAAAACCGGAGAGAAGGACGAGCTGCAGTTTATCAATAATGTGCTGCTGTCAGATTCCTATATCAAGTCCGTCGTGGTCATCGGCAAGGACGGGTATGTGCTGTCCAATGAGAAAAAGCTGAATATGCGGCGTTCTTCCGATATGATGAACGAGCCTTGGTACGTCGCGGCGATCAACAGCACGAACCCGGCGCTCACCTCTGCCCGGATGCAGAAATTTTCGATGGACAAGAATAATTGGGTCATCTCGATGAGCCAGGAAATTAAAGATGCGGACAACCGCAATCTCGGCGTTGTCCTTCTGGACATCGAATATAAAGGCATCGAGGATTATTTGAACGACTTGAAGCTTGGAAGCAAAGGCTTTGCTTTTATTATCAATAGTAAAGGCGAGATTGTTTATCACAAGGATCCCGCTTATTTCACCGATCAGGACAAGCAGGAGCAGCTAAGGAAGATCAGCATGTCGGAGCAGGGCTTTGACCAGACGCAAAATTTGCTCGTATACAAAACGAAGCTGCGAAACTCCGACTGGACGCTGGTCGGCGTCAGTTCCCTGGACGGGCTGCAGCAGGTCCGCAACCAGCTGCTGCGTTCGTTCGCCATTGTCGGGCTGGGACTGCTGCTGCTTATAATCGCGGTATCCCCCTTCATCGCGAAGAGCATTACCCGTCCGATCCACCGGCTGGAGCAGGCCATGCAGAAGGTGGAGACGGGCACGCTGGAGGTGAGCGTACCGGAGACCGGAGTGACGGAGGTACAGGGGCTTGCGCAGCATTTCAACACGATGGTGTCCGAGATACGGCGATTGATGCAGGAGATCGAAACGAAGGAAAAGGCGCTGCATGCCTATGAGCTCAGCGTGCTGCACAGCCAGATCAACCCGCATTTTTTGTATAACACCTTGGACACGATTGTCTGGATGGCGGAATTCAACGAGAGCGACCGCGTGATTTCGACGACCAAAGCGCTGGCCAAATTTTTTCAATTGTCGTTGAGCGGCGGAAGTGAAATGACGACGATTGAAAATGAAATGAACCATGTCGCCCAATATTTATTTATCCAGAAGGAACGGTATGGCGAAAAGCTTCATTACGATATTCATTTTGACCCGGCATTATCCGCAAAGGTAATTCCGAAAATCATTTTGCAGCCTCTCGTCGAAAATGCGATTTATCATGGCATCCGGGAAAAAGACGGCCCCGGCTTCCTGCAAATTACATGCGGCAGTACGGCTGACGGGAATGTAATATTCGTTGTGAAGGATGACGGAGTCGGCTTCGACCCGGACTCGCGCAAAGAGGCCGCGGGGATCGGAACGTCGTCTTCCCTGCCCAAATTGGGCGGCGTCGGCATCAACAATGTGGACGACCGCTTGAAGCTGTATTACGGCAGGGAATATGGCGTCACCCTGCAATCCCGCCTGGGGGAAGGAACGACTGTCACGATCCTGATTCCGTGATAGAGATCACATCTGCCGCGTCTTCAAGCAGATCGGGCCTGTCGCCGCGGCGGCCATTGCTTTCATCCGCCGCGCTCATTTTATCTGAACATCCCCATACTTTGTATCCGATCTGCCGAAAAAAGGCCGCTTGCACGATGAATACCATCGTACAAGCGGCCTGCTGTTTTATGATCTTCGATTATCCCTCGCGGATTAAACAGACAGCTACCCTTCCGACTTATGCAGCAGATTCAAGATAATCGTCACGGCTTCAGCACGTGTAGCGCTGCCGGAGGAATCAAACAGATTGTTGTTCTTGCCTTGAATCAAGCCGCTAGCCTTGGCTGCAGACACTTCCCGGTAAGCCCATGCAGGAATTTCACTGTCATCGGCAAAGCCCGCCGGTGTGTCTTCTGATAACTCGAGATGCGCGGTTCGAGCGATCATAACCGTCATTTCTGCCCGGGTAATGCTGCTGTTCCAACGGAACGTGCGATCCGAATAACCGATAAGGATGCCTGAAGCCGTTGCAGCCGCAATATGCGTTGCTGCCCATTCAGGAATTTGATCGGCATCGGCATAACTCAACATCGTCTCCCCTTCGGCAGACAATGGAACAGCACGCGCCAGCATGGCGGCAAATTCCGCTCTGTTGATCTTGGCGTCAGGACGGAAGCTATTGTCCGGATAGCCATTGATAAAGCCGAAACCGGATGCCTCCTCTACGGCTGATTTTGCCCAATGGCCGTCAAGGTCGCTGAAGGACCTGGTCTGTGCAGATGTGATATGCAGCGCGGCTCTGGCCTGCGGTGTCTCTACGACAGATTGGACCTGCGAATCGACGAGCTTGATTCTTGTCAGGGTGATAGCTGCGTCACCCGCGCCTTTGGCTTCGAATGAGAATGAGGCAATATCGGCGGCGCCTTTCTCACCTTGTGATTTGCCGAGCTTCGTGTGCGCGAAAATGACCTCGCCATCATCATCCGAATCCGGGACAGAAAAGCCTGGCCAAAGGGCAGAAGCGATCTTAAACTCGATGCGACCGGGATCGTAGGTCAGACGAATTTCATAACCGAACAAATCCTCGAGCTGCTCGCCTTTCACCGTAACCAGCACTTCCTCACCGGTTTCCAGCGTGGAATGGTTCAATGACAATGCAAAAGAAGGCTTGCCCGCGCCCGCGGCTATGAATGGAAACATTGAGAGACCCAGCAGAAGTATCAAACTGAAATGAATCCATCTTCGATTTATCATGCAGCAGTCCTTTCAGGAAGCGGCCGGGAGGAGAGAAGCGGCTTCCCTCTCCCGGCCAGGCCTATTCCCAAACTTATTTCCAGTTAAAGATAAGCACAGCGAGTGCGACCAGGTCGGCGATATCGATCACGCCGTCATGATTCATATCAAGGTGCTTCACTTGATTCCAATTGGCGTCAGCCGATGTCGCACCATAAGCCTTGGCCATAATAGCCAGGTCGCCGATGCTCACTTGAGCGTCATTGTTGTAATCGCCAGGGGCTGCTACGATAACGCTTGCCTTGAAGGCTTGCAGAGCTTCGCTAAGCTTACTCGCAGCCTGCTCAATCTGCGCTTGCGTCGATGCGGCGTCAGCAGCAACTTGCGCTGCCTTGTCAATTGCGGCCTGCAAGGTTGCTTTGGAGCCTGCAGGATATTGACCGGCCATGCTGCCTTCTACCGCATTGTCCTTCACATTTTGCGCTTCCGCAATGAGAGTGGTCAGCGCCGACTTGTCAATGACAGAAATTTGAATCTCATGCGAGGATCCGCTGAGTATCGATTCCTCGCCCGAGCTGTTCGAGTTAACCAGCTTGCTGACAGCAATGCTGGTCATTCCCGCACCCGCTGTTTGCCTGGCTTTGAAGCTCAGCTTGATCAAATCACCGTTCGGATTCGTTTGTTTATCGCCAAGATGAACGGCTAATATCCGGAGTGATCCAGGCTTATCATCATAACCGGCTATGACAACCTTCTGCTCGTCCAGCGAAACCGGCGGCGCAGTAACCTCCAGCTTATCTGAATCATAGGCAATGGTGATATCCTGCGCGATAACCTCATCCTGGACGTTATTTAAGCTGAACGTAATACCGAATGGTTGACCCGCCACGGCAGCGTCAACACCGCTCAGCACACCGCCGCTGGACACTTCATTCACCACCGGTGTCCAGAAATCGAGTACCTTGACTTTGGAGAAATCCGTATCGCCTGCAAAATAGTAGCTGGTGTAATCCGCCTGGTTATAGACGGTTTGCTGCCCGGCAACCTGCAGTCTGTATTGAGCGTCATGCATCAGCGTATGAAGCTTGTGATCGGTTACGTTTGTGCTCATATAGATCCTCAGAGCAGAGCTGTCTGCCGTTCTGACAAGCAGCTCCTCTCTCCAATCTCCGAAAATATCGGCAACGAGGTTTGGATTGCCTTTGGTCGAGTTGTTCGTTCTCGTGCCTGTTGCTGTCAATACGGTGGAGACGGATGGATAGCGCTGCTGGATGGTCGGTGTCGAGTTCCCTGAGCCGTCAATGAGCTGCGTTGTCATATCCGAATTCCATTTAATGCTCATGTTCGTTCCTGGCATCCCCCCGCTCACGGGTGCGCCAGTCGCGCTCAATAATGATACCGCCCACGTTTCCAAGCCTTTGACATCGGGATTAACGTCGCCGATCATGCCGCGGCCCGTGTCTCTGCCCGTATAAGCGCCATAAATAACATCACCGGTCCGGGCATCGCGCATGGTATAACCGTAAGGCACGCTCGTTGCCCCCTCATGCACCATGAAAATCTCGAGTCCCGCACGATCCGGATCGATATCCGCGACATGCAGCATATCGCCATGTCCAATTCTGCGAATCTCGCCCGGCGCCTCGCTTGCTGGAGGCATAGCGCCTGATGAATTGTACATGACCGTACCGTCGTCATCAATGGTCGAAGCGGCGTAGATGATTTCCTGCTTGCCATCGAAATCTACATCCGCAACGCTCATGGAGTGACCTCCCTGCGTCGTCAAGCCTTCATAGCCGGGATTCGTGCCCGGTCTGCCATGCGGAGAATCGAAGAATGGATTCGTCATCGGCACCCAGCCGCTGTCAACGTTCCAATACTCCTCCAGATGCTGGCCATTCCAGCTGTAAGCAACCATGGTCACTCTGGTGTATACGCCTCTGACCATAATGGAATAAGGTTTTTTGCCATCCAGGAACGCAATGCCGCTCATAAAACGGTCCACGCGATTGCCTGGTTCAACTCTGCCAAGTGCATAGTCTCCCCACATGAGACCGTCGTCCGTGCGTCCCGTCTTGAACCGGATGGTCTCCATTTCATCGCCGGTTGCGCCATTGAAGACGGACAAATATTCCGGTCCTGTCAGGATGAAGCCATCGAATGTCCGCAATTGATTGTTCGCACTCCGTTTAGGGGCAAGAACATCGATATAATAATCCGCCAGGGTCCGCGCATCTTCAACTGACAACGGATATGGATGAATTGGCATAGGAGGCAGCGCCTGGCTGCCGATGAAGAGCGCTTCCAACGGGCGGAATGCCTCTTCAATGGTTGCCGGCCAGTGGCCTGCGACAACCTCCGGATGGTTCTGGTAATTCTGGAACATCCGGACAAGATGGTCGTAATAGTCAGCTGCGCTGTAGCGGTAGTCGTCCGTATTGCTGTAGCCGGCAGCGATATCTTCCGGCAGCAGGGTAATGTATTTCTCCGAAGCGACATTACCCGCATCGTCATATTTGATGACTTTTGTGCCGGGAGCTGTCTTGAACATAATTTCCGCTTTGCCGTCGCCATCAAAGTCATAGACGTTGAATTGGGTGTAATGGGCACCTGCCCGAATATTGACGCCAAGGTCAATTCTGTAGAGCAGCTTGCCTTCCAGCGTATAACAATCGATGTATGTCTTTCCCGTATAGCCTTTTTGGGAGACGTCCTTCGAGTTCGAAGGATCCCATTTGACGAAAAGCTCGTATTGGCCGTCGCCGTCAACGTCGCCGACGCTTGTATCATTTGCCGAATACGTATAGTTTTCGCCTTTCGGCGTCGTGCCGGGTGCCGGAACTTTAAGCGGAACATCCAGATAATTGCTTGCCCACGGCTTTACGATACCGCTCGCATCCGTCTCTTCGCCATCAACGACGGCAACGACAGAATATTCGCTTGCCGCCGTTCCGGCAGCATCCAGATAGTTCGTGCTGTCTGTGACAGTGGCAATCTTCTCACCGCTCCGGTAGACGTTGAAGTTCGTCCCTGTCAGGCCCTTGTCCGAATATCCGGTTACCTCATGACCCAGCAGCCTCCAGCTCAAAAACACGCCATTGGATACTTTGGCAGCTGTGAGTCCGCGATCCAGATACTCCAGCTGATACCCGTTTTTGAATGATGATTGGCTGCTGACTTGTGTACTGGCTGCCGCAATGCCGGAGATGCTGGACAAAATCAATGATGTCCCCAAAGCTGCCGTCAGCGTTTTCTTGATGAAGGAGAATTTCCTTGAAACCATAGCGATCACCTGCCCATCTTTTTAATTGAATACCTGCAATAAAGCGGTTGCAAAATACTCCCTTCAATTTCGAAGCATAGATGAGAAGACGATTATAACAGGTTACAAACTTCAAGAAACCGCTTTCACCCCTTTTCAAAAAATTTAACCGCCACAATCGAGGAGATTTGTTTCCATTATAGATTTTCAACGGGAGCCTCAAAATAGAAAAAACAGTGATAAACTTAAAAAAAACAGTGATAGTTCGGCGATGGCGAATCCTTCATGCGCCTTAAGCTTTATTTTCAGTGGACATCAATGATGTTATGATGACGATAGACAAAATGAATGCGCAATTTCAATACCATTACATGGGATATTGAGGTGACAAATTGTTTCGTTCTCTGATGGATACTCTATCTCCCTTACGCAGCCGAAATTTCCGGATCTATTTGGGCGGTCAGGGCGTATCGATGCTCGGAAACTGGATGCAGGGCACTGCCCAGGCCTGGGTGGTGTGGCGGTTGACCGGCTCAACGGCCGCACTTGGAATCGTTGCCATGCTGAATACGCTTCCCGTCCTTCTGCTCGGCCCGTTCTCCGGTGTATGGGCAGACCGGCTCGACCGCCGAAAACTGCTGATTTACACCAATATACTGGCTATGACCCTCGCTGTTATCATGGGCGGGCTGGTATATACGGGCGAGGTGCGTATCTGGCATGTCTATATTCTCGCGGGTATTCTCGGGTGCGTGAACGCCCTGGATATCCCTTCCCAGCAAGCCTTCATCGGCGATCTGTCCGGTGTTGAGCATGTCCGCAAGGGATTTACCCTCAATGCGATTATGGAACAGGTCATGCGGATGATCGGGCCATCGGTGGCAGGCTTGATGATAGGCGGTTTCGGAGAAGCCCCGGCCTTCTGGCTGAATGGACTTAGCTATGTGGCGGTGATTGCGAGCTTGTTCTCGGTAAAAGCCACTCAAGAGCGGCAGATCAGTGCAAGCAATCCGCTGATGGATTTTCGGGAAGGTCTCAGCTTCGTCCGAAGGAAGCCGCGGATTCAGGATTTAATTCTGTTCACGGCGATGACAACCCTGTTTGGCTTCGTCAATACGCAGCTTTTTCCGGAAATCGCTGATCATCTGCTGCGCGGCGGACCGGAAACGCTGGGTACGATGATGGGGGCTTTCGGAGCAGGCTCATTCTTCAGCGCACTGCTGCTGACGCCAATCCTGCAGCGGGTGCGGCGGACCGGACTGGCGCTTGCAGCCATCATTGCCTGGTCCGGCTTTTGGTTCGGCGCGTTTTCGCTTTCCAACTGGCTGCCTTTCTCCTTGCTGGCCATCTTCTGCGCGGCTTTCGCCCAGCCTGTCGTGTTGACTACGGTCAAGGGGCTGATTCAGGTATTGGCCCCTTCGAACATGCGGGCCCGGGTATTGAGCCTTCAGGTCATGATCGCCGTAGGCACACAGCCCATATTCTCATTAACGGTTGGATTTGTCGCTCAACTCGTTGGCTCTTCGTATGTCATCAGGACCAACGGGATGCTTATGATCGTTGCAGCCGCTTTGCTGCTGGCGTTCCGCCCGGCGCTGCGGATCTGGGACCCGCTGGATGAAAGCGCAGAGCCCTCAAATGCGCCGATCGAGAACAAGCAGCCGTTAGATCCGTTAAAGCCCGGCGATCATGTGATGACGAAGCCGGGAACCAAGACGTTGTGAATGATTCTTGCCCGAACTGTAACAATTTCAGTTAGATGACGGGCTGCCAGCCAATAGCTAAAAGCCATGTTTTCTACCAATGAGTAGAGAAACATGGCTTTTTGATTCATTCGAACGACGCAAGTCTGCCGCGATGTAACCACCTGCGTGTTTGTTTGAGTGAAATCATGCGGCTTCTACAACAATACTGTCAAAATATGTGTCACCCATGTATACCTCAAGCCGCCACTTTCCTTTTTTGGTGCCATCCTGGTTAAGAATGAACTTGACGCCGCCCTGCGCGTCTGCTCCATTCTTGTTTTCTGTCCTTGTGACCTCCCAGTCGGGGTACAATGTCTCTATTGCCCCCGTCTTCTGGTGCACACCCATCAACTTGAACGTATCTGCTATTTCTTCCGGCTTTCCCCAAAAATAAATAGTGAAGTGTCCGCCTTTTGATATAACGCTATTGCCTTGAGGATCAAATCCCAACCGGTTTTCTTTTCCGTACATGGTCATTCCACCGGCTTCAAAGGTTCCGCTTGCTTCCCATTCCCGATCATGATTTGAAGCAGAACATGCGGTAATCAAAATCATTAAGCCGACGAGGATAGTCATTCGGATAAACATAGCGATCCTACTCCTTTCCCCTTCATACCCCCTGCTCTTGCCGCGAACTAATTTCGCTCAAGCTCACCGTTTTGTCCAAGCCTATAATAATGAATGGCGGGGTGGTCGTCGAACACCTCATTTTTTTCATATAAAGCTAATTGCGTATCACCTGTGTCTGTAGGGGTAATATCCCAATTCGCCAGGAGCAAGTCATATTCTTTGGCGAGATTGCTGTCGACAAACTTATCATCCCGATACTGCAGAATATGAGGCCATCTTTCGGTATGCTCCATCTGGGGATAGTCAATGGAATAAGCGATTTCAATCCTGCTGTCGCCATCCAGATCACCAGTCCGGACCTTTAAATTATCTTTGGTCAAATCGATGGGAGGAACATCCAAAGCGATCCGGTGAAACGGATCGAGATCATTCGTTCGATATTCGAAATAGACAGGAGCTGTGAAATAATCCGGATTGTTCTCATAATAATTCGTGACCATCCTTGCTTCATCCTTCACTCCATCCAGGTTCAGATCGGTTTCAAATTCGCGGAGCACGGTAAAATGCTCAAACTGAACCTCACCTGTTTCGGGCGGTACATCATATTTAATATCCGGGGTGATTGTCAGGGTCATGCTCCGATTATCCCATTTCATGCTGTACCCATAATATTGGGCCACCTCTTTGATAGGAATATAGATTTTCCCGTTCATTGAAATGATTGCGGAAGCAAGCATGACCTTTTCTCCATGATCCGTAAAATAATTCTTTCCCAACTGGAATTTCAGATGCTCCTCTCCATCCCTGATATCACTGTCATAAGATACTGTCTTCAAATCCGGGTTCCACGAAACTCCCTTGGAATTGACGAGAAAAGGCAAACAGTTCTGCAAACCCAATGAATCCGCATACATATGACCGGCTATGAGCTTGCCCCCAATCGACTTATCCCCTCTAATTAAAGTATGTATGATTCCATCTTCTGCTGCGGCTTGGCCGGCATGTACGGGAAAACTAAGCGTCAGACACCAAAATGACAAGAACACTATCGATAAAGTTAATCTTTTCATTGGAACAACCACGCTCCCGGGAATCAGAAATTTCGGCGGTCTCTCTGCCGATCGAATTGAATAGAGCAGCTGCCGAAGCACGATGCTCCCCTTCCATTTTTGTTATGCACTGAACCACAACAGAAGCCTGCTTATCATTCCGATCATGGTACATGCACTTCATCATACCGGGCCGGCACGATACCATTGAGCTGACAGAATGAGAGAACCCGCGGATCGGTGAATATTCGCCTTTCCCATTCCCGCTCACGCGCTACAGTCACTCCATCGTATCCAAAATGTCCGAGTGTCCGCATCTCCTCATTGTCATACGCCGGATGACCGACCAGCACATAGATCCCCGGCTCCGCCGCCGCGAGCTTGGCAATCAGCTGATCAACGGGATCGCCAGGCACGGAATCGACCTTGGGCAGCCTGCGGTGCAGCTCCAAATCGTTAATCAGCCCTTCCGCATCGCACCACATCGCGAAGGCTTCCCGGAAACCGTCATTCACCCAATCAAAACCCATATGCAGATCCGCATACCGGACGTTGAATCCTGCCCGCCTCACTTTATTGAGCTGAGCCTGAAGCTCGGCCATCATTTCCTCAAGCTGCGGCCCGTGATCGCAGAGCTCCCTTGTCGTCTGGAAGAAGGTGCCGTCTGCAGCAACAAGGGTCGGCACCTCTTCGGGTGACAGCACCGGACCCCACCGGACCCGGTCCCATTCCGCATTCAGCACGGCATGCAGGCCGAAGCATAATTCCCGTTCGCCAGCCAAAAGCTCCGCCGCATCCTCAAGCGCGGGGCAGACCGCCATCACTGATGTATTTTTCAGAATCCCTTCCTTATATGCTTCCAATATTCCGCGATTTGCAGATTTGCTGCTTCCGCAATCGTCGCCTCTTGTAATCAGCCGTATCCTTTCGTTCCCCATGAAATCACACCTGCCTCACTGGAATTTTTCAGAACCTTCTATACATTTTTAGACGCCAGCAGGAATGAAAAAGTTTCCCATATTATGTTTTTAACTCCTATTATATTTTTAACTTCGAGCCGCGCTGATCATTTGTTTATTTCCTGCTTTTGACGACTTTGGCCGGAACCCCTACCGCAATACTGTAGGGAGGAATATCTCTTGTGACGACCGATCCTCCGCCAATGACGGAGCCTCTGCCAATGGTTACTCCTGCGGTTATGCTGACCCGCCCCGCGATCCATACATCATTTTCAATCGTAATGGGCAGCAGCTCATGTCCTTGCTCACGGATCGGACGGTTGGGATCGTCGAAGCGATGGTTGCCGGCAATGATGATGGCATGTGAAGCAATGCGGACGTCATCGCCAATGACTACCCTCCCCTGCTGCTCATCAGGCAGACCGTATCCGACGATGTTGGAATATGCCTGAATGGAGCTGCGTTTGCCGACGGTTACATTTCCTTGAAGCAGCACGCCAAGGGCGATGGTGGACTCTTCACCGATTTCGAGCCTGCCTTCACGCGGGTTTATTTTGGCTTCGGGGCTAATCAGGCAGGTACGGTGGATGACCGCATTGCGATGCCGGTTTGCGAGCCAGTATCCCACCTTGCAGCTGATTCTGCGTCCCAGCGTTTGTTTATCGGGCATGCTGTACGCCCCGTCCAGGAATGTCCATAAGCTCATAGCCGCCACCCTCCTGTTTTGAAAGATGACTCCATTATAAGACCGGGAAACCCATTCCACCATTCATACCGCAATCATTATTTGTACGAAATGCCTGTCACAACTTCAATTTGGAAGGATTGCGATACATAATTGAATGAAAAAAATGGAAGCCTATCTATATCATCGCTTATTCAGAGAGGAGAAGATCAAATGCGTCCAATCTCCGCGGTTCAGGTAGCCGCAATTGTGACTAGTTCCACGATTGGAGTCGGCGTTCTCGCAGTTCCCCTTCTGGCTGTTCGCGCAGCAGATACGGGAGCTCCGCTTGTCACATTGCTCGGAACACTGGTCGCATTATTCGGGCTGCTCCTTGTTACGGTACTCGGCATACGTTTTCCTGACCAATCGATCATCCAGTACAGCGAAGATATTATTGGAAGAGGTATTGCATTTGTGGCCAGTTTGGGCATTGTCTCCTTCTTCAGCATATTAATGGCACTCATCTCCCGGGAATTCGGGGAAGTCGTCATCACCTCCATATTGAAAAGGACTCCATTGGAAGTGACCGTCCTTGCGATGCTGCTGCTTGCGGCCGTATTCGCCAGAACGGATATCGTGACGTTCGCCAGCATCCATCTTTTTTACCTGCCTTTCATTATGGTGCCAGGCTGGATCATTGTAATGTTGTCTCTGAAAAACTCCCGCGTCCTGAACCTTCTGCCTGTATGGGGAAATGAGCATCATGAGCTGTTCTTCGGAATATTAACGATTGCTGCCTTGTTTCAAGGCTCCTTCATCATCACGATGGTCATCCCGTTCATGAAAAAACCAAAGAAAGCCTATTTATCTATGATTTGGGGCTGGTTTATGCCGAGCTTTTTCTTTGTACTCACTGTCATTTCCGCTGTGGCCGTATTTGGACCTGAGGAAATCAAATTATTGATGTGGCCGACATTGGAATTGGCGAAAACAACCGCACTCCCAGCTAACATTTTGGAACGGCTGGATGCAGCGTTTCTGGCGGTATGGGTGACCAATGTGTTCACGACACTGCTGTCGATTTTTTACCTTACGATTAAATCGATAACTCAAATGTTTCATTTGCAGGATCATAAAATGTTCGCTTTTTTCTTGCTGCCTTTTATCTTTCTGATTGCCATGCTGCCGCAAAGCGTGCTTCAAATGTATGAGTTCGTCGAATTCTTCGGGAAGATAGGGTTGTTTATTACGATCTGCTACCCTATCTTGCTGCTGCTCATTGCGGTAATTCGCAAAAAACGCGGAAAACCGGTTGCCGTCAATGAAAACGGCAGCAGCTAGGACAGACGAAAGCTTCGGGTTTCTTGCTCTGGACCAAAAAGAGTCTAAACCTTGGGAAACACAGGTTTAGACTGATTATGATTTCTGAACTCTTGCGGAGCCTCAGCTTTTTTCTTATTGAATGCCCTTTTCGTCGAAATAAGCGGTTGCCTGCTCTTTCACATACTCCAGAATTTTATCCACGCCTGCCGCTTTCAGCTTGCTGCGGTAAGTCTCAAGCGCCTTCACCGGGTCGGCCACAAGACCCATCATGAGCGGCTGGCCATATTGCTTGATCACCTGGTTTACGGCTGCCTGCTGCGCCTTAACCGGTTCATAGTCCATCGTGATCGGCTCGAAGATGTTAGGCTTGCTTTCCGCCTCGAACTCCTCATTCAGCGCCTGCATGCCGTCCCAGCCGCCTTTTTGTGCCAGCATGTTGTCTTTGTTGCGCCAGCCCCAGCTTGTAATGTCATAATTCTTCCAGTCCTTGGTCACCGCTACTCCCGCAGGAGGCGAGACGAATGTTTTGCCATCGGCCTCGATTGAATAATGCGTGCCCTCGATGCCGTATGTCATCAGACGGAAATAAGTGGGATCATTGCGCAGCTTGTCGAGCACCATAAGCGAACGCTCTGCGTTCTGGGCGCTCTTCGGAATCGCCATGGCGTTGGCCATCGGAAGCGTCGGAATCGAATAATTGTGGAATCTGGTGAACGGGAAGTAGCCAAGCTTGTAGTCCGGATTTGTTTTGGATACGTCCGTAATAAATCCGCCGGCTCCCGGAGCGTTCCGCCAATAGACGGCTCCCGTGCCTGCCTTGATCAAGTCCCCTGCTTCCGTCTGGGAAGACAGGGTGTTGGAAGCCCAGAAGCCTTTATCAGCCCAGGTTTTCATGCGTTTGACATATTCCTCGAACTGTGTCGTGAATGGATAGGCAACGATATCCCGCGGTTTGTCATAGGAAGAGGAAGCAATGACGCTGCTCTCGCCGCCGTAAATCTTGAAGTCATAGTAGTCCTGGAACAGGGTATACACTTCATTCCAGGCTTTGCCGCCGATCGGCGTGACGCCTTTCTTGTTCGCCTTCACACCGTCCAGATAAGCTTCAATCGAATCCAGATCCGTAATCTCCGGCAGGTTCAGCTCTTCCCGCCAGTCTTCACGGTAGACGAGACCGTTCGGCGTATACTCCGGATTCGTGTTCGGCACGGCGTAGATTTTGCCCCCTACGGTTGCCGTGTCCCAATCCTCCTTGGGCACTTGCTCCCAGGTTTGCGGCATATAGGTTGGCAGCAGGTCGGTCAGATCCATAAATGCGCCTTGTTTGGAATATTTGTAGAAATCCGCCCAGCTTGAAGCAAACAGCATATCCACCTTCTCGCCAGAGGCGAGCAGCAGATTATATTTGCTCTGCCATTCGTTCCAGGAGGTAAAGTTCAATTTGACCGTCGTATTCAGATCCTTCTCCAGCATTTTGTTCCATTCATCCAGAACCTTCGGCGTATCCGCATGAGCGTCTCCAAGCAGATACCATATGAGTTCGACCTTCTTCGATGTATCCGGCTTGGCCGGGTCCTGGTTTTGGGCGTTGGTCGTGGAAGCATTGCCGCCAGGCGGCTCGCTTGCGGCGGCGTTCGAACCGCCATTGTTTGAGCCGCCGTTGCTGCACGCGGCGAGAAGAGCTGCTGTCAATGTCAGCGAAATGGCAGCCGTCGCCCATTTCATGCGTTTGAAGAACATGTAATATCCCCCTTTTGATTGGCTTGAATGTATGTTAGCCGGCAATCCGGTTCTAACCTTTGACCGCGCCGATCGTCAGACCTTTGACGAAGTAGCGCTGCAGGAACGGATAAAGCAGAATGATGGGTCCTGTGACGACAACCGCAGCTGCCATCTTGAGCGTCTCAGTCGGCGGCTTGAAATTCGGAGACAGATTCCCCGCGATGCTGGTCTTGAGAACCGAGGCACTTGCCAGTATCTTGTACAGCAGGAACTGCAGCGGGAATTTGCTCTCCGTGGTGATGAACAGATTAGCGGTGAACCAATCGTTCCAGTATGCCAGCGCCATGAACAGCCCGATCGTTGCCAGACCCGGTGTGGAGAGCGGCAGGATCAGCTTCAGGTAAATCTTGAAGTCGCCGGCGCCGTCGATCTTGGCTGATTCGACAATCGAATCTGGAATCGATTTCATGAAATTTTTCATTAAAATGATATTCCACGCACTGAGCAGGCTAGGGATGACGAGCGCCATATAGTTGTCCTTCAGGCTCAAATAATTGACGATCAGGATATACCACGGAATCAGCCCGCCGCTGAACAAGGTCGTGAAGTAGATAAAGAACGACAGGCCGTTGCGGTACTTGAACTCCTTGCGGGATAGAACATAGCCGGCCATGGAGGTCATGAACAGGCCCAGTGCCGTTCCGATCAGCGTGATCAGGATCGTTACTTCGTACGCCTTGTAGATCTGGATCGGGTTCGTGAACATGGCCCGATAGGCGTCCAGCGAGAATTGGTCCGGAATGAGCTTGAAGCCCTCCGAGATGATCTCTGTCTCCGAGCTGAGCGAGCCTGTAATTATGACCAGGAAGGGCAGCAGGCACATTACCGACAGGAGCGTCAGAAACGAATAGCCAGCCACGTTGAATACCAGTGTAGATCTTTCCATTTTCATCGGATGTAGGCTCCTCCTAGAATAAAGCGTAATCTTCGCGCGTCCTGCGAATGACGTAGTTCACGCCAAGGACGAGCAAGAGTCCGAACAAGGATTGGTACAACCCTGCCGCTGTCCCCATGCCGATATCGAAATTGACGGCGAGAGAGCGGTACACATACGTATCGATGATGTCCGTCGATTCGAAGAGCATGCCGTTCTGGCCGACGATCTGGTAGAACAGATCGAACTGGCCCTTCAGGATGCCGCCCAGACTGAGCAGAATCAGCAGAATGAATGTCGGTACCAGCATCGGGATCGTAATTCTCCGGATCCGCTGGAAAATGTTCGCACCATCGATCTTCGCTGCCTCGTAATATTCGTCGCTGATGCTCATAATCGCGGCCAGGTAGATGACCGTGCCGTATCCGAGGCCTTTCCACACATGAAAAAACACGATAATGTATTTCCACGGCGCGGTATGCATGTAGAAGTCGTATCTTGGAAAGCCCATCTGCGCAAGCAGCGTCGGGATAACTCCGGTCTGCGAGCTGAACAGGTTCAGAACGAAAGCGCCTATAAGAACGAAAGAAATAAAAAACGGAAGAAACATGACGGACTGCGCAGATTTCTTGAACCATTTGCCGGGCAGCTCCGCCAGGAAGATTGCGCAAAACAGCTGAAGCGTATTGCCAAGCAGAATGAAGACGATATTGTACAAAATTGTGTTTCTTGTAAGCGTGGCCAATTGTCCGGAGCTGAACAAGAACTGAAAGTTGTCGAAGCCGACGAACTGGCTTCCGAACAAGCCGCCGTCAAAACTGTAATTGGTAAAAGCGTAATAGACGCCTACCATGGGGACGTAGCTGAACAGGGCAAAGAACAACAGCGCGGGCGCGATCATGAGGAACATGACCCGATTCTTCCCCAGTTCTCTGAAAAATCCGACCATCGTGCACCTCCGTACCGGAATGAATGAGTAATGGACAAAGCGGACTGACTAACTGTAAAAATGCATCACTCCCACATCAATTTATGAAATCGATTTCCTAAATGAAATGACGTCGTTCGGTTTCAGGTTTCCTTAACCTATCTGAGCACAAAACGCTGATATGGGGCCGATCTCCCGCCTCGCATTCATAGAATACGCTTTCAACAAAAACTTTCGTTACAAGCGGATTGATTTGTCCGGTCTCAGTATTGAAATCGATTTCATTTTGAATTATAGTGTTGATATCGAGCTTCTGTCAAACAAATTTTTAGAGCAAAGTTGAGGATGGCTATGGATATCAAGATCATCGATGTTGCGAACAAGGCCGGCGTCTCCCCTGCAACGGTATCCCGTGTATTGAACGGCAATTCCTACGTCAAGGCGAAGACCAAAGACAAAGTAAATAAGGTGATCGCCGACCTCGGCTATCACCGGAACGCGGTGGCCAAGAATTTGCGGTCACAGAAAACGATGACAATCGGGGTCATCGTCCCGGATATTAACGCTTCTTATTTTGCTGAGATCATCAAGGGCATAGAGAATATGGCCTATTCCCGCAGCTATAAGGTCATTATCTGCGATGTGGAGAATCAGCCTGACAAGGAACTGGATTATCTGGGTCTGCTTATGAGCCGCACCGTGGATGGCATGATCCTGGCGACTCCCGCCACTGCGGATGAGGAGATCGTCCGCTTCTCGGACAAGGGGTATGCAATCGCCGTGATTGGCAGACATATCGAGCATCCGAAGGTGCCCTGCATCTACACGGACAACGTAAAGTTCTCGAAGGAGGTCGTCGATCATCTGGTTGGACTCGGTCACCGCAATATCGTGTTCCTGAGCGGCTACGCCGAAGCGGTGGACAGCTTCGAGAGGCTTGAAGGGTACTTGAAGGGGTTGAAGGAATATCAGATCCCGTTCCGTCCGGAGCTGGTCGAGAACGGCAACTTCAATGAGAACGGCGGATATGAAGCCATGATGAGGCTTTTTGCCAAAAATATCCCCTTCACTGCCGTATATGCGGCAAATGACGAGATGGCGCTCGGCGTATACAAGGCCTGCCGGGAAACCGGCATCCGCATCCCGGAGCAGCTGGCCGTTGTGGGTGTCGACAACAACCGGATCAGCAAGTATTTGACGCCGACTTTGACTACGGTCAACCAGCCCAAATACGCGATGGGTGCGATCATTGCCGAGAAGCTGATCGATCAGATGAACGCCGATGAGTTCGCGGCCAAATGCGTGTTCAAGGTCGATTCCGAATTGATCCTGCGGGGATCGACCGAGCATCGCTTGAAATAAAAAAAGGGGCGGTCCGCCGCCCTTTTTGCTTGATCGTCCCAAATTCGAAAAACGGACTAGTACTTGTTTAGGAACCTTTTATCCAAAAGTAATAGATAGCTGCGATTGCAAACGATATTAACGAAATCAGAAAAAACCATGTAGATAATTTCGCTTTTAATCTCCGTTCTTTGGGATCCGGATTCTGGGAATAATAGTTTCCTCTCTGCCTGTTTCCATCCGTCCATGCTCCAACTAAAATACCCGCCAGGAATAATGAAATAATACCTATGTATATGAATATCGACAAATACCCCATCTCCTTAGTCGTCGACAGCCGGTTTTTCGTTATTTATCGGATATTTTGAAATTTTTGGATCATATAGAAGAATTGCCTTGCAATCATGCTGGAAGCAAAAGACAACAATGTGTATATCATCAACCAAATGAGGAATGTCGTATTATATACGGTAAAAGTCAACACAACAGAAACCCCAAACGTCAGTGTTGGAGCAATGAATATATTTTTTAGAACGATGTACCCAACAAAGCCAAGCAGAATGAAAATAATGGGGAAAATGATCATGATCAAAGAAAACTCATTTATCATTTTTCACCTCCTGATTCCCCTCTGGTTACTCAATATATGTTCAGACATAACCATGTAACCGCCCCTGCCGCCATGATCGCGGCCGCAGTTACAAATCCAGCATAACCCAGTCTGGTACGCACCTCAGCGGTCTGTTTATCATAAAATTCCGGCTTTCTCATCGTCCCCAACCATAAGTCACCGATCAAATTCACGACCACAAGGACAAAGCTTTTCGTTATTTTCACTTCAATCCCTCCCTTTGTGAATACTTCTAATCGTAACATATTATACCTGTTTTGTTGATTTATTCATTTATAAGCAGTTAGAGTCACATGGTTATTCCAGATTGAAGTAAGTCGTAGGCCGAATTTCCGTCTCCACTTGGTACCTGATGGATGCTGTCCATCAATAAAAATCCGGTTCAGCTGCCTTTTAGCAGCCGCCTTAGGATAGCGAATTATCACCATTGATATCGTAAAATAAAGCCGAACTAAAAACTACGCAAAAAAATAGAAGGGGACATCTGCCCCCCTCTTCGTTTGTTTGTAGCTAAAACGCACAATAGAAATGAACAAGTGGCGAGGCAGGCAGAATACTTGTGCAAAAGGGTTTAGTGTTCGCCTTTGTTCCCGGATTTTGACCATAAACCTTATAATCAGGACATCCGGGAACAACAGCGATCGAAAGAACACTCCGCCTGCACAGCGGCTTCTGTTCACATGCTTAGCTCGTTATAATCGAATACACCGGACGAAATTGCGCCATCAGCATCTCCGCCCACTGCTCGTTCGCGTGTATCGTACGTCCTGCATTATGGGGAGTGTGAACGACGTTGTGCCTGCCGAGCAAAGGATCGTGCAGCGGCAGCGGTTCAATATCGAATACGTCGGCGGCAAGACTGATCTCATCGGCCAATACCCGTTCCCTGACCGCTGCCATGTCGCAAATTAATGCTCTAGTCGCCAGAACTACCAGACACCCCTTGGGAAGCGCATGAATATGATCGGCGTTGATAATTCCCTGTGTCTTGGCGGTCAAAGGCACCATCGGCACGAAGATATCCGCATCCTTGACGAGCTCATCCAGATGCCACACTTTGCGGGCGCCCGCGCGGTGGAACGACGGTTCGGACGCGAATGGATCCCATGCCGCTGCATCCGCTCCAAGCATGCTCACAAAACTGGCATAACGGCTGGCGATATTGCCTGCTCCTACAATCCGTACCTTCTTCCCGAACACGGTGCCGTTCGTGAAGTTCGGATCGTCGCCAAATTGGTGGCCCCTCGCTTCCGGCATCCCCATATTTCCCGGAGGATTATAATCCCACGGCGCCAGGCTGGAAATGATGGCATGATGGGACTGTGGAATACGCCGAAGGCCGCAAAGCGTCAGAGCAAGGCCGAATTCCGACACGGATTGGCCCCAGAAGCCCTCCGAGGGATGCTTGTAGATCTGAACCCCGACCTGCTCCCAAGCATCTCGAATTTCCGGCTCCAGCTCTTCATTGTATCCATCGATACAGATTGCCGCTTCCTTAAGCGATGTGAATGCTCCCAGACAATCTCTTGTAATGTCTACACCAAGCACTGCCAGTCGGGTGATCTCGGCTGGACTCGGGACAACCTCTCCGAGCTTTTCCTCACTTCCAGTCAGGAGCCGAATGAGCTGCGTGTCCCCTTGTCTGCTCCACATCCTGTGCAAATGATTTGCAGCAAACGGCCATACGGTATCAAAATTCGGATGCACGACAACAGCGCTTCTCATCGTCAATTGTTCCTCCCATTACGATATTCATTCCAATTCGCTTCTATTTGCGCCGCGTCGATTTCACCCGTATAGATGAAAACCCTATGTCTGAACAATTGCGAACTGCCCGCTTCGAGCTGCCAATCTCCGGCTATGCACAGGCTTGGGGCAGCCCCGAATTGGCCATCCACGCGCCATGGAACCGGATAGCCAGGATTAGCAGGATGGTCCATTATCGCTATGCCGGCTGCCGATTCACGGCCTTCTATCGGCATGGAGATAGCCATCCAGCGGGCCGGCTTGCCGTCAGCCTCTTCCCTTGCGAGCCCCTCGCTGCTTATGCTGCTCCCGCCGAATGCCTCGCGGTATGGCATTCTTATAAATAATCCGCCGTATTCGTAACGTCCGAACGTTAGGGCAGTATGAGCCTTGAGCGTCCATTCCAGGTCCAGCTCATAGGTGTTCCCGCGGTCACAGAAGTTCCACCGCTGTTCCTCGGCAAGGAGGGGAGTACCGTCAGGCGAACGCCAGTCGGTCTCCACTGCCCATTCCGCTTTACTCCCGTTTACTACAGGAGGCAGGAGAGGCTTCGGGTGAAAGGTTCCATCCATCGGATCATTCCGCAAGCCCTCCTCCCAGAAACCGACGCCATTAACCTTATTGAGCCCCGTATACAATCCATGCTGCCACGGATGATGGGCGGGAGCATTTTCGGTAAGCTCGCCAATCCCGTCGGGCGACAGGATCGGATGAATATAGGGGCGGCTGTTGGCTGCAGCGTTTTGCACCAGAACCGGCCGCGTTCCGCCCGCCCGGAAGATTTCAATAGAATGCGGGGTACTAACGGCATGAAGCGCAGCTTCGCAAGATTTCATGATGGGCATGCCTCCGTCCTTCAGTTTTTGGTTTAGCGGAAATCAGGCAATTTGAGGGGGATTCCGCCCCGCATGGCGGATTCATGCGCAACAAGTCCCGTACACGTCCAGTTCGCGGATGCGAACACATCCGGAAACGGCGGACGGTCCTCTACGAGGCTCATAATAAACTCATGCGCCAAATGCGGATGGGATCCGCCATGGCCATTCCCCTGCTTGAACGAAAGATGCTGATTCTCGTCCGCATTGTAGACTCCCTCGGCCGTATATTTACGGATGCCCTCCGGAAGCAGACGGGCATAATCCGGGATCTTCACGCGCTCGCCGTCCTCCCCGCGGAATACCAACGGTTCATCCCTTTCCAGCTGCTGCCACTCGAAGCTCATCTTGTCCGCATAAACATTAAAGCTCTCGATATACTCACGGGAAATTTCGAATAAGGACCGGGTCACTTCCATCGCCAGGCTGGAATCGCGGAGACGCACGAGAGCGGACTCGGCAGCAAAAGGCGAGCCGTACTTGGCCGCAAGGTTCCCGGCAATTTGCCCCGAACCGTAGCATACCACCGTGTCCGCTTCTTTCCCGGCCAAAGCAAGAAGCGGACTTACCGCATGGGTTGCGTAATGCATGGGCGGCAGCCCTTCCCAATAACCCGGCCATCCGGACATCTCCTGCTGATGAGCGCCCCGCAGAAACTGCAGCCTGCCCAGCTTCCCGCTGTCGCGCAGCTCCTTCACATACAGAAACTCGCGCGTATACACGGCTGTTTCCATCATCATGTAGTGCTTGCCGGAGGCTTTCTGCGCCTCGACAATCCGTCTGCAATCCTCCACTGAAGTGGCCATCGGCACCGTGCAGGCCACATGCTTGCCGGCAAGCAGTGCCGCGGCAGATTGCCGGGCATGAAAGGGAATCGGGGTATTGATATGGACGGCGTCCACATCCGGATCCTCAAGCAGTTCCTCAAAGCTGCTGTATCTTACATGGATCCCAAAATGATCGCCGATCCGATGCAGGCTATCCTCCGACCGCTGGCAGATCGCATACATCTCTGCGTGCGGGTGATTTTGATAAATGGGAATAAACTCGGCTCCAAATCCCAAACCGACAATGGCTACGCGAATTTTTGGGGTCATCAATTATCCTCCTGCTTTGAATTTATAGTCCGGATATCCACTATAACCAATGCTGACATGCCTCATCTCCAAATATATCCGCCCCAATCAGATTTAATGAACAATTATGCATTCTCATCCTCTGGCGCGGCTGCGCCCCTGGTTTCCCGTCAGCGGCTTGACACGCGATAGCGCTTATAATGGGTATGGCTGCCGGCCGTATTGGACAATCCCACCTGCCCCGTCCAATAAGGAAGGCCGTTATCTCCCGCATCCTCCACTTCAAGTACATGCTGTCCGTTCACGCTTACCGTAAACCGGTTCCCCTTCGCTTCGACGGCAATCGTATAGTCCCGGCCATGCTCCCATTCGAAGTCGGCAGAAGCAAGCTCCATGCATCCGTTAGCATTCTTGTAAAAGCTCACTTTATTGCCGGGGGCAAGACCCGCGGCGTAAGAACGGATACCGCCCTGCACCCTCACCAGCACCCTGTGGTGACTTCCGGATATGGGCCGAACGACCGCTTCAAACGCATAGTCCCGCCACTTCAGATCGCCAGTATAGCATTCTGCGGATTCGCCGCTGTAGCTGCCGGACAATTCGCCCTGCTCCAGTGTCCATAATCCGCGCAAATAAGTAAATTGGCTGACCTCCTGATGCAGTCCGTGCCAGCGCTCTATCCGTTCGAAGCCAAAATCTATGGCGTAATCAGGCACGCCCGAGAAATGGAAGTTATCCACATAGGCTACGAGATTCGCGGACCAGCCTTCGGCAGGGACGAACTCGATGCCCGCTTCGCCGATGCACACATTTTCCATCGAAGGCAGCTCATAGCGCAGAGTGGTCCAATCGCCTTTCACGAGCTCGATGCTGTCGGCATAGTGGCGCACATCGGCATTGACATCCTTGACGTATAGTCTTGCAATCACTCCGATGTTCACAAATTCAGGGACCATGATTTGCGCTTCGATGGTCTGGCCAGGGTAGAGCAGCGGCGAGAAGCTCGGGTCGTACCGGCTGTCGTTGAAATCATGGGGGCGGTAGTAGGTCTGGTGATAGACACGATAGCCATACCCGCCGCTCACCCGGTCGAACAACACCTTCAGGGAACGTCCCCCGCTTGCCGCCGCTTCCGGCGTATTCGAGACGACGCCGGTAACATGCGCTCCGCTTGCATCTGCATCCGTGCGGAATGCATGCGTCGATCCCGGATATTCGAAGTGAAAACGCGGCGATTCGCCGGTGAGGATCGGACGCCATTTGGCCGGAATGTCCGCGTTCGCGATTTTATAACCGAAGCTTGCGATATAGGAAGCGCACCAGGGAATATCCAGTATGTTCAGCGTTCCGATGACGCTGGAGCAGCACAGGAAATCGTTGATCGGCCTCCGCCATGAATCATCAATGCCGTCAAGGCCATTCCGCACGCCCATGATGGTACCGACATTTGCGACATTGCAATCCGTATCCCAGCCGCACATGTTGCAGATATTGATCGAGCGGGAGAAGTCTCCTCCGCCGTACAGCAGCGACAGCACAATGACCGCCGCGTTCGGGATGATATGGCATTCGCCCGGATACAGATGGTAGCCGAACTTCTCCCGCACGAACAGGAAGGCCTCCCTCCAATCCTCCGGTTGACCCCCATGATATTCGATAACCGTGCGGGTCATTCGTGCGAAATCGCAATCCTCCGGGATCACGGAGAGCCCCGCTTCCAGAATCTCTTGCATATCCTGGCGGTCGAATGCGGCTGCGATGCAGGCCGCGATAAACATGCCGCCATACTTCCCGTTGCCGTCATGCGACACGCTGGCGATTTTCTCCGCATACTCTGCCGCAAGTCTCGGGTTGCCCGGTGCGATCATTCCCCATACATCAATGAAGATCTGCCCGCCGATCTGCTCCGCCACCGCAGCCCCATTCTGCTCGATCGATCCCGAGCGCGGCGCCATGATCCCGTTTTTGAGGTTCTGATAGGCGGTATGCTCGGTCGATTTGCCATAGCCGCCCCACCAATAGAAGCCGTGGCCATCGGGCGCATAATTAAGCCATGTCAGCCCCATCTGCTCGGCTGTAATCTCGCTTGTATGCGTGTAATCCTCCAGCGCGCGGAGAAAGAACATGGGTCCGTTCGTATCGTCATCCGCCGCGAAATTTTTAAACGTATGAAGATAGCCCGTGATTTCGCCGAATGTTCTTGCGATCCGTTCGTACGTCCACTGCTCGATATTGCCTCCATGACGGACGCCAATCACTTTCCCCAGCCATCCCGCATAGACGCGTTCCGGATAATCTTCAGGCAGGATCTGTTTATTCATGATGATTCCATTCTCCTCTCGGTTATGTTGCTTGTGTTTTTATCCCTTGATCCCCATGCTGGCAATTCCGCCGATCAGATTGCGCTGCGCAAAATAGTAGATGAGCAGCAGCGGCACGACGACGACAGTCGAAGCCGCCATGAGCAGGTTCCACTCGGAGCCTCTGCTGGAAACGAAGTTGGCAAGGCCGACGGCCAAGGTGAATTTCTCCGGCGAATTCAAATAAATGAGCGGTCCCATGAAATCGTTGTACACATTCGTGAATGTAAATACGACAATGATGGTCATCGAGGGACGCAGGACCGGGACAAGCACCTTCCACAGAATTTGCAATTCATTCGCTCCGTCGATCTTGGCCGCCTCGTCGAGGTCCTTCGGGATCGTGAGCAGGTACTGCCGCATCAGGAAGACGAAGAACGGATTCGCGAAGTAAGCCGGGACCGTCAGCGGCAGGTACGTATCCACCCAATTCAGCTTGCTGAACATGAGGAAGGTCGGGATCATCGTCACCTGCTCCGGTATGAGCATAGTAGCGAGCATGATCATGAACAGCACCTCGCGTCCGCGGAAGCGGAACCGGGAGAAGCCGTATGCGACCAGCGTGCAGGACACGACCTGGCCAATAATGACGAAGAGCTCAATCGTAAGCGTATTCGTGATGTAGGTAGCGAACGGAGCGAACGAAAATGCGTTCACATAGTTCGCCCACTGCGGGTCTGCCGGAATCCACTGCGGCGGAAATTGAAACGTGGTCGCTTTGGTCTTCAGCGATGTCGATATCATCCAGAAGAAGGGAACCATGCAGGCGAACGACAGGATGATAAGGAAGCAGTAAGCGGCAATTTTGCCAAAAGGCTTTCTCGCCGACACATTCACATTCGTCATTTCACCACCGCCTTCCTTCCCTGCGTCTCATCCGCCTCATAATAGACCCACCTGTTTTGCGTGGCATATACAATCAGCGCAAGCACCAGCGACAGGAGGCCGCCAATCCATGCCATGGCCGAAGCATAGCCCATATCGAATGATTTGAAGGCCTTCTGGTACAGATAAAGCATATAGAACAAGCCTGCATTGTCAGGACCGCCTCCGCCCCGGCCGTTGATGATATACGCCTGCGTGAAGACCTGGAAGGAACCGATGATGCCCATGAGCAGGAGGAAAAAGAGCGTCGGCGTCAGCAGCGGGATCGTGATCCGCCAGAACCGCCGGTACATACCGGCGCCGTCAATTTTGGCGGCTTCGTACAGCTGCTCCGGAATGTTCTGGAGGCCGCCCAGAAACAGGATGGCGTTCCCTCCAACCCCCCACAGGCTCATGATGACGTAGCTCGTGAGTATCCAGCTTGGATCCTTGAGCCACTGGGGTCCTTCGATGCCGACCCAGGACAGCATATAATTCAGCAGCCCGTAATCGGCATTGAAGATCCACAGCCACAGCATGGAGACGGCCACGCCGGTAAGCACCGAAGGCAGGTAGAACAACGTCCGGAAGAAATTGATGCCCTTTACTTTAAGATTCAGCATCAGCGACAGCAGCAGGCCGATCACAAGACCGAGCGGAATGGCCATCGCGCTGTAGGTGAGCGTAACCTTCATCGATTTGTAAAACAGCGGATCGCGGAACAGGCGGTTGAAGTTGTCCAGCCCTATCCAGGAAGGGCTGGCGTAGATATCCCAGTGCATGAAGCTCAGCGCCAGGGACGCGAGGATCGGGAAGGCGGCGAACGCCAGAAACCCGAGGATCCAGGGAGATATAAACAAGTAGCCGAGCCTTTCTTCCCGCCGGGCGCTTTTGGATAGCTTCACCATGATATGTCCACCTCCGATTCGTTACTTGACTGTTTGGGCTTCATCCAGCTTTTTCTGCATCTCTTCGGCTGCTTGCGGAAGCACGTCGCCCGGCGATTTCATCCCGACGCCCTTCAGCGGATTCACGATA
Organism: Paenibacillus sp. JT31N11; assembly: GCF_056269285.1. Taxonomy (NCBI): domain Bacteria; kingdom Bacillati; phylum Bacillota; class Bacilli; order Caryophanales; family Paenibacillaceae; genus Paenibacillus; species Paenibacillus sp. JT31N11. Next base: position 1,241,865 of record NZ_JBWDNQ010000001.1, on the reverse strand, counting down.
TCCGTATAGGTCTGGGTCATGTCTGAAGTAATATCATCGTAGGCGTTATTGCGGACATAGACCGGTTTCTTCGTCGGCTTCGCTCCCTGATCATAGAACACCTTCAGCGCCTCGTTGTCGAGCAGCTTCTGATCCTCCCAGATCTTCGGAATCGGCGGCCCCCATGTCAGCTCCTCCGCCACATCCTGGCCGATCTCCGTGCTCGACATGAACTTCATGAATTCCCATGTCGCTTCCTTATGCTTCGATTTGGCATTCATAAACCAGCTGACGATGTCGGCCCAGGCGTAATCCTCTCCGCCCGGCACTTTCGGAAACGATACGGCTCCCCATTTGAACGTGACATCCTTCAGCGAGTTATAGCCCCACAGCGTCCCCATTGTCATGCCCACCGTACCCGAGCCGAACGCGCCGTTGTCGCCGGTCATCGTCTCCGAGATGGACGACGGAAGCACGCTCCCATCCTTCATCAGCTGCTGGCCGAGCTCGTAGGCCTTCATCGTTTCCGGCGAATCCAGCACGCCCTTCACCGTAAGCCCGTCTTCACTGATCATATCGCCGCCGTAATTCCACACGAGCGGCGTACCCGTAAGCAGCGAGTCGCCTGTTGCGATATCGGTGCCGAACACTTTCTTCTCCCCGTTCGTCACAGACTTCGCGATGCTGCGGAAATCATCAACCGTCCAATCCTCCGTCGGATAAGGCACCTGCGCCGCATCGAACAGATCCTTGTTGTACAGGACAACAGAGCTGGAATAGTCGCGGGGCAGTCCGTAATAATGGCCGTCCGCACCCTTCAGTCTAAGATCCGTTATCGGCTGAAAATATTGGTTCATATCCCACCCGCTCGCTTCGATGAATTCGTCGATAGGCTGAATGTAGCCCCGGTCGAATTCATTGCCGGGGTACCAGCCTACCCACATATCGGGACCCTTGCCTGCGGCGAACGCCGTGTTCAGCTTCTCAAAATAGCCTTCCTCCGGAATATTGGCCATCTTGATCCGGATATCCGGATGGCTCTCCTCAAATTTCTTGACCAGCTTCTCGTACAGCGGCTGCCAGTTCGCCAGGTCGGGCTGCCAGAATACGATTTCCGTCTTCCCTCCCGAGCCGCTTCCATTGGAGTCCTTCGTACAGCCTGCCAGCAGGCCCAGCACCAGTAAACATACGATCAATAGATGAATGTTTGTTTTCCTCACCATGAACCTCAACCCCTTTTTAAAGAGTGTGCTGCTTCCTTCTTTTACTCCGCTTGCCACCTGCATATCTTTAATTAAAGCGCTTTCATTTTGCATTTCCATCATACCACCGCTGCTAATCGGCCGTCTTGCTAATAAGCACACTTCCCTTGTCAAAAACGGCTGGATTTCATATCCGCTGTATGTTTGACCTGCCGTTTTGAATCCCTCAAAAAAATAACCCTCCCTGCAGGAACTTTAGAAGGGTTCATCATTTATCGGATTCAGCGGAAAGCGCCATTGCTCTCTCTCTGGTCAGGGCAAGCACAGACGCCTCAGCCCGGTACTCCTGCGGGGTCATGCCGACTATCTGTCTGAAAGCCCGGTAGAACGGAGTCAGGCTCTGAAACCCGCAATGCAGACAAATCGTCATCACCTGCATGTCCGAGGTGATCAACAGCCGCTTGGCTTCATTGATGCGCAGCTGGGTCAGGTATTCCTTGAAGCCCTCGCCCAGCATTTCCTTGAATAGGTGGCGCGTCCGCGACGGACTGAGCATAAGCACGCGCGCGACATCCTCCAGCTCTATGGGATCACGGAAGTTCTCCTTCATGAAGGATAATGCGGGATTCAGTTTATGATACAGGTTAACGACCCGGTTAATCTCGCTCTTGGGCGTGTCGCTGCCATAGTGCCTCAGCAGCAGCGTACAGATTTGGAGCAAGCCGCCGCGGAGCATATTTTTGTAGCCGGTTCTCCGCTCGCGGTACTCCCTTTCCATCGAGAGGAGTAAGCCGCCGATTTCTTTGGCTGCAGGTGTATGGGCCGGAATGTGGTTATGGAACTGAGTCGGATTGTATACGAAAGGAAGGAGCAGCTCCTTCTCGCCCTGTTCAATGAATTCGGGATCGAAATACATAAAGGAAAAATGGCTGGGGTCGTCCCCATCGGACTGGGCGATATGCCGCTCCATATTATTGACGACGAATACATCGCCGGGCATGACGCGGAATTTTTTCTCGCCGAAATAAAACCAGCCTTTACCCGTATGACAGTAACCGATCTCAAGCGGCGTGTGCCAATGAAAGGTCTCGACCATCGTGCTTGGAGTCCATTCCTGGAACATAATGGGAAGGTCTTTTTCAAACTCGTATCTGAATTCCATGCCGATCCCCAACTTTTCGTCGAAATTGACTTCCTTTGTCTGTATGATGCCATCATAGTATGGCTGCCAAGCTCAAAGCAATACTGCACCGGAGTACACTGAAAATATAAAAAAAACAGCCGCCCCACCGTTAATCGCTTCCGCTTGTTCGCAATTGCTCGTATTAAAAACGTCACCACGCCCGCGTAATCGATAATTCGCTCAACAATAATGCCGATTGACCGTACCCTGTGATCTTCATTAGTCATTCACTTTTCTGGAAGAAATTATTTGTGCAATAATTTGCACATTTTCAGTAAAAAAATTTATTCCACCAAATCCGCGATCGTATAGTTCCCAAGCACCTGCGTGACCTGAACATTGATATCGGTCATGATCCGCGTAAAGGATTCCCGGACTTTCGCGCCAAACAAGCCTTCTCCGGTCGTGTCGGCCATCCGTCCCCATTGCGGGTCTTCATTATGAAGGGACTGGTATACTTCGAACAGGGTGATCTCCTCCGGCCGTTTGACCAGGCGATAGCCTCCGGACCGGCCCTGCTTCACATCAATCAGGCCCGCTTCCGCCAGTTGCGATAAAATCTTGCGGAGCGCCGTCGGCTCGCAGCGGATAAGGCCGGCGATTTCGGCGCTGGACCATTGGTCCCGACGCGACGCGAGCGCGATAAGAGCCTGCACTCCGAATCCGAAGCGGGTCAACTGAGCCATCGGGTGCTGCTCCTTTCTTTGGCTTAATATGCAAATTGCAGCACACTTAATTTAGATGTTCAAGGACGGGCTGCTGCAAGCATCAAAGCCTCTTATCTTTCCAATATAGCAAGGGTTGTGTCGATAATCCCTATCAATTTCTCTTTATCATCCGTTGTCTTAACCAGAACGCGCATGCCTATCCACGCATTGTTCAAGTAATAAGCCAGTGATTCGGCATTGTGATGATCAGCAATTTCGCCTGTATTCTGGCCGAGTGTGACAAGCTCGAGCAGCAGCTTCTCGCCACTGGCAAAGCTCTCATTCACTTTGATTGCCACTTCAGAATCATGCTGGGCAAGTTCAACGGCAGAATTGACCGTCAAGCAGCCTCTGGGCCCTGATTCTGCCATCGCGCTAAATTCAAACAACTGCCGGATAGCCTGTTTGGCGGAAGCGGTATTTTTGATCAATGACCTTGTCTCTGCTCCTATAGCTTGATCATAGCGTTCCATTGCTTTCATGTACAAAGAATGCTTGTCGCCAAAGGTATTATAAATGCTCTTCCTGTGGACGCCCATGGTCTCCACCAGATTGCTCATCGATGTTTTTTCATATCCTTGAAACCAAAAAAGACCCATTGCCTTATTAAGCACATCGTTAACTTCAAACTCTCTGTTTCTGGACATACCAACAGCTCCTTTACTGCTATTATACCCAATATAGAACGATCGATAAAGAATAAGAAATATCCAATCCTTCCAAGCTGCGACCGTTCAGATCAATCCGAAAAAGCGGCTGCCCGCCGGCGTTCAGGGCAATTCCCCTGAACCGGCAGCAGCCGCTTGTTCAGCGGATGAGAGGAATGAATTCCCGCTAGCCGAGAACATTCACGGGCGATCCATTCAAATAAGCATCAATGTCTTCGACAATTCCGCGGAAGAAGCCGCGGTAAGCCGCTTCAGTAACATACCCGATATGCGGCGTCGCCAGCACATTGGGCAGTGTGCGGAGCGGATCATCCGCAGGCAGAGGCTCCTGCTCGAACACGTCCAGTCCGGCTCCGGCAATTGTGCCGCTGCGCAGCGCTTCAATCAGCGCATCCCGGTCAACGATCGGCGCACGCGAGGTGTTGATGAGGTAGGCTGACGGCCGCATGAGCCCGAGCTCCCGTGCTCCGAGCAGTCCTCTTGTGCGATCGCCAAGCACGAGATGAATCGAGACAAAGTCGCTGCTCTCGAGCAGCTCCTCCTTCGAGGAAGCCAGCTTCACACCCGCGGCGGCAGCTTTTTCCGCGGTCAGATTTTGGCTCCATGCCGCAACCTCCATGCCGAACGCTTGTCCGATCCGCGCGACATTGCTCCCGATATGACCGAGTCCCAGCAGGCCGAGACGCTTGCCGAGAAGGTCGATGCCGACCGTACTCTGCCAATGCCCAACGGAACGAAGCGCCTCATTCTCCTGCACAAGTTTCCTCGCCAGTCCCAGAATAAGCGTCCATGTCAGCTCCGTCGTGCCTTCGCCTCCCCCGCGCGTCCCGCATACGACTACGCCGCTGTCCGCCGCGGCGGCCAGATCGATGGAAGCATTGCGCATTCCCGTCGTCACCAGCAGCTTCAGACGGGGCAGACGCTTGAAGAGTCCGCTCCGAAAAGGAGTGCGCTCCCGCATTATGACTACAATCTCGCAATCTTCGATCGCAGCTGCCAGCTCGTCCTCATTCTCGAAATGGGTATGGAATACTTTAACATCCACCCGATCGGCGAGCCCCGTCCAATCCGTCATGGACATGGCAACCTGCTGATAATCGTCAAGCACAGCGCATTTCATCTCATATTACCCCTTCCCAACCGGATCTGCTCTCATAATCGCATACTGCCGGGCGTTTGCCAAGCGTCCTTCGACCTGCGGCATGGGCAGATAACAGCAAAGGGCACATCCTTTAAGGATGCACCCTTACCGCACAGCAGCCATAACTATTCTTCTGCAGGCTCAGGTTTATAGTCGGCTAATCTGGTAATCAGCCTTATCCAGCCACTGCTGATTGATCTCAACACCCCAGCCAGGACCCTTGGGAATCTCAACGGAGCCGTCAACGACCTTGAGCGGAGGGCTGAAAAGCCCGTCTGTCCAGGCATTGTTCCACTCTATCGTATATTCCATAAACCGGCCGGCGTTGGGAATGGCTCCCAACATATGCAAAGTAAATACCGTGACCATCGAGAGATTCGATGAATGCGGCGTACACGGGATTCCGGCTTCCTCCGCCATCTTCGCCACCTGCAGAGCGCGGCTCAATCCGCCCACATAACAAACATCGGGCTGTACAATATCGACGGCCCGCATGGCAATCATGCGCCGGAACTGGGCCAGATCCGTATCCTGCTCTCCTCCGGTGACTGCCAGGCTCAAAGCCTGATTCACCTGCTGTGTCCATTCCAGCTCGGGATAGGGACATGGCTCCTCATAGTGGCAAACGCCGTACTGCTCCAGCATATGACCTACCTCGATAGCCCGCTCAGGGGAGAAGCCGCTGTTCGCGTCCACATACAGCAGGGTATCCGGACCGATCGCTTCGCGCACAGCCGGAACAATGGCTTCCGTTCTGCCAGGCCAGGCGTCAACATCATGCCCGAAGGGATTGCCGATGCGGATTTTGAATGCTTTGAAGCCATGGGATTGCTTTAACCGCTTCAGCCTCTCGGCTTCCTGCTCGGGGGTGATGGACCGGCTCATGCTGGAGCCATACACCTCGACAGCTGTTTTTTGGCCGCCCAGCAGCTCCCGCACGCTTTTATTCTGGATTTTCCCATGGAGATCCCACAGGGCCGTATCGACCCCGCCTACCGCACGGCATATATAAGATCCCGGAAACTTATGCTCGCCTTCAATGCATTTCTCGGCCAGCGGAGCGATATCCTCCACCCGGCTCACATCCGCTCCCAATACATAGGGACTGACTTGCTGGTGAAGCACCAGGGCGGCGATATTGGCATGAATATAGGGGGCCGTCTGCCCGTAGCCTTCTCTTCCGTCGTCCGTCCGGACTCTGACAATGCTGATTTCCTTTGTTGTGAAGGTCTCAATACTGGCAATTTTCATTTTGGAAAACCTGCTTCCTGGCTAAATTTTTAATCCCTTACCTGAACAACGTCCGGTATTGTCCCGGGGTCATGCCAACGATTTTGCGGAAAGACCGGATAAAATTCTGAGGGTTCGTATAATGCAGCTTTAAAGCGATTTCAACAATCTTCAAGTCGGTTGATTGCAGCCACTCCTTGGCCTTGAGCAGCCGGTATTGGGACAAGTAATCGGCGAAGCTCGTGCCCATTTCCCGGGAGAACACCCTGCTCACATAATGGGGATGGTAATTCACCCTGGCCGCGCATGCATCCAAGGTCAGCATTTTATCATAGTCGGCGTGGATGATCTTGATAATCTCATCCGATATCCTGCGGTATTGCGTTTCCTCCCGCTGCGTCAAGAAACGGATAACCGGGAAAATGATGTTGTCGCAAAACCAGTTCTCCACCTCGAGTCCGGTCTTCAGATGCAGCAGCTCGCCGAATAATGAGCGGTTCTTGTCATCGATCAGATTCCACGGCAAGCCGGAATCCTTCGCTATCCGGACCATTTCGCCGAGCAGCAGAGACAAGGAAATTTCGTATTGGTTGCAGCCGATTTTGTTATCTGTTACCTCAGAGATAAAGCGGTGCAGGATCTCCTGCGCTCTGCCGGCATCCATGCTCTTGACCGCTTCAACGAGCTCCTTCTCCGTCTCCTGCGGATATTGGATGGAGCCGCTGGAGCGGAGCTGCACATCCTCGATGAACAGGATCACCTCCTGCCCGAGCTGAAGCCTGTATTTCAAAGCCTCCTGGCTTTCCTTGAAGGCTGCCGGAGCTGCCCCCGGCGAGCGGATCTCGCGGCTTACGCCTATACTGATTTTAATATGCAAATAGGAGCGGACCGCTTGTTGAATTTTCACCGCCAGCCCGAATATCCAGTCCTTGAAAGCCCCGTCGCCCGGCTTGGCGCTGTCTATGAGCACCCCAACCGTATCCTGAATGATGACGGAGCCGATTCGTTGCCGCTCCGCTACAATTTCCCGCAAAATATTATCGATCGCAAACAACAGCAGGCTGCGGTCCTGCTCCTTATAGCGGGTGCCTTCCAGCGTATCGATCTCAACCGCCAGTACGATCGAACGCTCAAGCTCCGCCGGGAGTCCATGAAACACCAGGCCCTCTTCCATTTCTTTACGCCTCAAGTCCCCCTGGAACAGCTTGAAAAAGAAATATTCCTTCAGCAGCTTGATTTGTCCTTCAATTTGATTCCCCATTCTGAATTTGGACTGCGTGAGCCGCTGGACGCTTAGTTCAATCGATTCAAACTCGTTTTTGTGAAGCAGCGAATCTTCGCCCGACTCCGCAAGGACAGAGGTATACAGCTTTCTCACCGGACGGTAGATCCGGCGCGAGCCCAGCCAGGCAATAATTAAAGTCAGGGCGCAGATCGTCAGACACGCGACCAGGGTAAACCACCCGATGGCCTTGGAATCCCGGGTTGACTGCGCAATGGAGACCGAGGATACATATACCCATCCGTTATAAGAGGACTGGCGGTACGAGAGCATCACGTTCCCTTGTCCCAGCTCTGTTTCGAAAGAGCCGATTTCCTCCGTATGGCTTTGCAGCAGCTCCGTAATTTGTCCGGGCTGCATATCCGCATCCTCCACATCCTCCCCGTCAAGCGCAATGACCCGTTTATCCGCATCCAGGATCATCATTGCCCCGGGCATTACATTCTTGGACAGAAGCTTGCGGATCTCGTGGATGGGGATTTTGCTGACCAGGAAGCCATCCGGATTCGATGAGATGATCGGCATCCGCTTTATCAAATTTACGGTCTTCACGCTGACCAGGTCATCACCGTCTCCGGAAACGGGCTCTCTGTTAATCGTCCACTGCGAAATCGCCGGCATTTGTGCATAATCCTGCAGCAGATCCAGGCTTTCTTTATCGATCTTGTTGAAGAAGCCGCTGTTATTGATCAACCAATTCTTCTCGATATTGTATAGAAAGACATCAAAGATTCCGAGCCCCTGTGCCTGCAGCTTGTATAATCCGTCTCTGATTTGCTGAAAATCCTGATACCGCTCCTTCTCCATTTCCAGTTCCATGACGGAAATCGTCAGCGGAGAATGGATAAACTGGTTGGTCACCGTATCGACGGTTTTCAACACCTGCTCCACCCGGAACTGCGTTTGCTCGAGTATCCGGCTATTCCCTTCGTTCACCTTCTTTTGAATTTCCACGGATGCCTTGGAATAAGAGAAGAAGCCGAGCATCAATACCGGAGTCATGCCTATAAACAGACTGAATAAAAAAATGTTCACGAGATATTTGGATCTTGTTTTCATAATTGTCTCCGATTATGAGAATTTCTCATTGGACATTGATCTTCCTGTTTATATTGCTCATGACAAGTTCCAAGCTGTTTCAGACATTATTATTCAGTAAAAGATCCGGCTGCGCATGCGGAAGCGTCTTCCGATACTCGCAAGTGTTACAAGCGTGTTATACCGCTTGTCACTTGTCGGACAAGCTGTTGTATCCGGAATTTTGATTTTGGATACCTTTGGTGCAATGCTGTCCACAATAAACACCGCGGGTAGCATTGTCACCTCGGTGCAAAACCATCCACGGTATGGATGTGGTTGGTTTTGCACCTTTAGCTGTTAAATTCGGGGTACAAAGGTCGTAAGTGCAGGCTTCCGAAGCAGCTTTCTTACGAAAGCTTTCAGCCTACGCTTCTCCAGACGATTTCCGCCTGCTCCGCAGGTTTATCACCGGACTTTAATCTAAATAGGCAGTTACTAGATATACACGACCACTTTCGCCTCTTCGACCTTCACCTCGTATGTCTCTACTGAAGGGGATTCCTCTTCCACATCCGCATCCGCGTCTGCTTCGACGGCAACCTGATAGGTCTTGACCAGACATTTATGCGGGTCAAAAATGGACTTGCCGTTCTGAATATCAAACTCCCAGCCATGCCAGGGGCAGCGCAGGATCTCGCCTTCCCGGCCGTACAGGTATTGTCCCGGCTCAGACGGCAATGTCATTCCCGTTACCTTGCCCGCGCACAGCGGAGCGCCTTGATGCGGGCAGCTGTTTTTGAGCGCGTAATACGTACCGCTCACATTAAACACGCCAACCGAGCGTCCCTCGACCGTCAGAATCCTGTTCGTGCCCGGCGGCAAATCCGCTGCTGCTCCAATCACATGTCTTCCCATCTCTGAACGTCCTCCCTGCAGTTTGATTATAAATTGTACAGCTCTCTGGCATTTTCGAAAAAGATCCGTCTGTGCATCGCTTCAGGCAGCTTCGGAAAAGCGTGCGTCGGCGAATCGAAATCCCAATGCGGATAATCGCTGGCAAACATCAGAATATGCTCGGCATCCATCATCTGCAGCATTTGTAGAAGCTCCTTGTCGTCGTCAGGACGTTCCAGCGGCTGGGAGGAGAGCCGTACATGATCCCGCAAATAATCGCTGGGGCGGCGCTTCATCCATGGCACTTCGAACCGCAGCGCCTTGTATTCGGCATTCAGACGCCAGATTAAGCCGGGCAGCCATGAGACGCCGCCCTCTGTCAGGACGATCTTGAAGTTCGGAAACCTCTCGAATACGCCCTCCGTCAGGAAGCTTACGAGATGGGCTTGAAAGCCCAGGGACAGGCAGGTATGCCATTCGATATAATGAGTCGGGTATCCGGGGGTAGGCTGAATATTAATGCCCATTCCGTCTGTACCCGGATGGATAGCGAACGGCAGGCCGTGGCGTGCGCACGCTTCATAAATCGGATAATACTGCCGCTGGCCGAACGGCGCCCGCGCACCGGAATCAGTCATGACCTGGACAAAATGCGGATGACCTGCCCAGCGCTCGATTTCCCGTGCCGCCGCCTGCGGATCCTGGTGATTGACTGTAATCGAGCCTTTGAATACGCCGTCATGATTGTATTTACTAAGCCAGGTATCGGCCAGCCAGTCATTATAAGCAGCCGCGATAGCGGTTCCAAAATCAGGGTCAGGCTGCAGGTTGCAAAAAGCCCGCGGCAGCAGAATGGCATGTGCGTGGCCATATTTATCGATTAACTGCTCCCGCAGGAAATCGGGATCCGATCCCGTTGGGCCCCCCTGCGGCGGGGTAGCGTCCAGGCGCGCGCCATGTACCGGATTTCCGAAGAATCCGCGCGTGCTTCCATGATAGCGGTCCCTCCATGGCTGGGCCATGTAAGAACGAATTTCTTCTGTATTTCTGGGAGAAGGATGTACGTCACAATCAATAACGCCATACTTCTTGTTCTCTGTTCTCTTCGTCACACCGGTCTCTACCTGCTGCTCCATTGAGTTCCCAACCTCCTGATCAAAATAGGGTTCATCCACATTCCTGCAAGCGTGTACACAATTGATTTACAACGAATACCATTGCCTTGCATTCTCGAACAGCATCTTCGATTCCCACTCGGCCGGCAAGCGCGGCAGCGAGGCTTCCGGCGATACGAAGTCGCTTTCCGGATAATCGGACGAAAACATCAGCAGATTATGCGCATCCATCATATCCAGCACCGCGAGCAAATCCTCGTCCTTTTCAGGCCGCTCAAGAGGCTGTGTAGTGAACCGGACATGATCGCGCACATATTCCGACGGTGCCTTCGTCACCCAGGGCACTTCCGAACGAAGCCCCTTCCACTCCTGATCCAGCCTCCACAGCAAAGCCGGCAGCCAGGTGACTCCGCCTTCGGCAATAACGATCTTTAGCTTCGGGAAGCGTTCGAAGGTACCTTCCGTCAGCAGGCTCACCAGGTGGGACTGTACCGCAAAGCTGAACCCCGTGTAATATTCCGTGTAATGCGCGGGATACCCGATCCATACGGGCTTGTTGACACCAATGGACTCTCCTCCGGGATGGATCGCCACCGGCAATCCATTCCGCTCTGCCGCTTCAAAGATCGGGTGATACTGCCTTTGTCCGAAAGGTGCCATCGCGCCGGTGTCCATCTGGATCTGAACGAAATGCGGATGATCCGCCCAACGGTCGATTTCCCTGGCCGCCGCCGCGGGGTCCCGGTGGTTGATCACAATAGAGCCTTTAAATACGCCGTCTGCATTGTACTCACCCAGCCAGGTATCGGCCAGCCAGCTGTTGTATGCGGTTGCAACCGCGCTTGAGTAGTCCGGATCATGATCCGCCGTCAGATGCGCCTGTGTCATGATAATAGCCCGGTAGATGCCCATCCGGTCAATCAGCTGGCTCCTCAGAAAATCGGGATCGCTGCCCGCAGCGCCTCCCCCTGGGGGCATCTTATCGACAGGCGGGTTTGGGTTTTTGTAGTAAGTGTTTTTACGGATGCTGAATCGGTGCTTCCATGGCTGCTCCAGATACGCTTTGATCTCGTCAGCGCTGCGCGGACAGACATGGACGTCGCAATCGATCAATCTCGACGGGCTGCTGCTCATAGCTGGTTCTCCCTCCTTCGCTTGCCTACAAGCGATAAAGCTCACGGGCATTTTCATGATAAATGCGGCTCCGCAAAGGTTCAGGCAGCTTCGGGAACGCAAGCCGCGGGCTGTCGAAATCCCAATGCGGGTAATCGCTGGAGAACATCAGTATATGCTCGGCGTCCATGATCTCCAGCATCTTCAGCAAATGGCGGTCCTGTTCCGGCCGTTCAATCGGCTGCGAGGTGAAGCGCACATGATCGCGTATATACTCGCTTGGTTTCCTGCTCAGCCAGGGAAGCTCCTTCTTGAAGCGCCCATACTGCGTATCGAGGCGCCAGAGCAAGGCCGGAAGCCAGGACACGCCGCCTTCCACCAATACGACCTTCAGTTCCGGGAAGCGTTCGAACACGCCCTCTACCAGCATACTGACAAGATGCGTCTGATAGGACAGAACATGCAAAGTGCTCCATTCGATATAATGCGTCGGATACCCCGATGAGGGGATGGAGGTGATGCCGGTTCCGTCTGCGCCCGCATGCATGGCAAACGGCAGACCCAGCCGCTGGCACGCTTCATAGATAGGATCGAACTGCCGCTGACCGTATGCGGCTGCCGATGCCGAATCGGTAACGACCTGCACGAAATGCGGGTGGCCCGCCCATCGTTCGATTTCCCTCGCGGCTCCGGCCGGATCTTGAGTCGAGACACAGATCGATCCCTTAAACACATGATCATGATTGTAGGCATCAAGCCAGGTTTCGGCAATCCAGCCGTTCCATGCCGCCGCAAGCGCAGTGGCGAATTCGGGATTCGGCTGCGGATTGGTGAATGGTCGCTGGATCAGAATCAAATGATCCATCCCATATTCGTCAACCAGCTGCTTCCGCAGAAAATCCGGGTCCGAGCCGACTGGCAGTCCGCTTGGCGGATTGGCATCCGTCCGGTTGACATAGGTGGGATGTCCGTACAGATCCCGTCCGCTCATGGCAAAGCGGTTCTGCCATCCGGGTGCAATATGCCTGCGGATTTGATCGGGATGCTGCGGTGAAACATGTACATCACAATCGATTATTCCCTGCTTCTTCGGAGAAACGGTCTCTGGCGCGGAAGGCTCATGAGCGGTCTGCTGATTCATACCGGTACATCCCTTCTTCCTTCGTTAATCAACCCTTATTTGTTCTCTTTGGCGTATTCAGCGGCATATTCGTCAAGAATTTTTTGCCCGCCGCTCTTTAACCATTTATCCACTTCCTGCTTAAATCCTGCTTCATCCAGCTCGCCGAGAATAAATTTAATCTTCGCATCATCGATAATTTTGGTTAACTGCGCTCCTTTTTCCGTCATGGTTTGCGAGATTAACGCAATTGCCGGGTCCTGCACGGATATGCTCGCCATATCGGCATAGGTCTCGTTCACCTTCGTATCCAGCGGGGAATTGCCCGTCAAATCGGCATTCTCGCTGTCGAGCCTGAGAAACTTGAGCGGTTCGACCTCTTTATTATACAGCACTTCATCAATGCTGACGTTCTTGCCGTTCTCAACCTTGTAATGGACGCCCTCGATGCCCCACTTCAGCAGCGTTACCACTTCCGGAGTTTGCATCTTTTCGAAGAAGGCAAGAATATCCCGCAGCTGCGCCTCCGTCTTCACGCTCGTTTTGGAAAACATATATCTGGCGTTGTAGCCGAGCGCGGCGAGCAGCCGTTCTCCCTTGGGGCCCTGGATGCGGTAAGCGATGTCGATCTCCGCCTCCGGCGTATGGGTTCTGATATCGAGCTGGCGCTCGGCGGAGTTGAAGTTGGCCTCAAAATACATCCCTGCTATGCCCTTCCTGATCAGGTCGACCTTCTGCGCCGTTTGAGTCAGCACAAAATCCGTGTTCATCACTTTATCATCATACATGCGTTTGAAGAATTTCAAGGCTTCCACATATTCCGGGGTCATAAAATCAGTCGTGAATTTGCCGCTCTCGTCCCTGTTGAACTTGTTGGGCGCTCCGTGCCAGGCAAGCACAATATTCAAACCGGCAAGCGAAGTATCGGTGGCAAACCCGATCGTGTCGTCCTTGCCGTTCCCATCAGGATCACCCGTTTGAAACGCTTTGGCCATCTGATAGACATCCTCGATCGTCTTCGGCTCCGAGAGCCCCAGTTTCTTCATCCAGTCCTTGCGGTAAATGACCGTATCAACCCCAATGGGCTGCGGGCGCGGAAGGCCGTAATCCTTTCCGTCGATCTTCAAATTATGATAAGCCAGCGGATCGATTTTGCTCAGCAGGGGATAATCCTTCAACAGGGGTCCGATCTCCCAAAACATCCCGCTTCGCGCGCTGCTGACGATGGTTGCATTCATCGGCTGGCTGACGAACATCGCCATCGGCATATCCCCTGATGTGACGGACACATTCAGCTTCTCGGAATAAGCGGAGCTTGGAATCCATGTAATATCCAGCTCAGTGTTGGTCAGCTCCTGCAGCTTCTTGAATACGGCTGCGTCGGGCTTGGGCGGTTCTGCCGCGTAATAGATGACCATCATGCTGATCTTCGTCGGACCCTTCTCCCCGGCGGGCTGATTCCCCTCCGCAGGCGCATTGACGTTCCCGCTTGAACAGCCCGCAATCATCATCGTGACAGCCAGCATAAACAAACAAATACTTCTCATGAATCGGTTTCGTGGCATACGAACAACCTCCCTAATTGGTATGCGTAAAGATGATGCCGTCCGCAAGCAACGTCATCCTTTTACCGAGCCTAACATGACGCCTTTGGCAAAATGCTTCTGCAAAAACGGATACACGCACAAAATAGGAACTGTGGCTACGACAATGACAGCCGTCTTGACGGTATCCGGAAGCGTATACATGACATTGGTCGTCGCGACCGAATCCCCGATCCCTCCCTGAGAGAGAAGGACGATCTGCCTGAGCAGCACCTGTATCGGCCATTTGGACGAATCGTTGACATACAAAATCGCCTGAAAAAAGGAATTCCAATGCGCTACGGCATAGAAGAGAGAAAAGGTGGTCAGCGCCGGCATCGACAGCGGAATGACAATCCGGAATAAAATGCCGTAATCATGGCAGCCGTCTATTTTGGCCGATTCCTCCAGGCTTTCGGGCAGCTGCTGAAAGAAGTTCTTGAGCACGATCAGATTAAAGGCGCTGATGGCGGTAGGAATGATCAGTGACCAGTATGAATTCAGCAGCCCCAGCCATTTGACGATCAGGAAGGTCGGAACTATCCCGCCCCCGAACAGCATGGTGAAGGTCACAAGAAACAGGATGGTGCTGCGCAAGGGAAGGTCCTTGCGGGCAAGCGGGTAAGCCATAAGCGATGTCAATAGAATATTGACAAACGTGCCGACCACGGTAATCAGAATGGTATTGATCAGGCTGGTGAACACCGTATCGGTGGAAAATATATACCGGAAGGCGTCCAGTGAGAAATCAACCGGGAATAAGACGAATTTGCGGTCAATGATGGCATTCTCGTCCGAGAACGAAACCGCCAATACATGAATAAACGGAATGATCGTAATCAGGGAAATGAGAATCAACAGCGTCTGGTTCGCGGCATTAAACAGCCGGCTGCTCCAGTTCTTGTTTTCGATCAACTGCGGCGACCTCCTTTCGACAGACAGCGGGAAAGATTAATAAATGCCTTCTTCGCCAAACTTCTTGGCGGCATAATTGGCGCCAATGACGAGAATCAAAGCAATCAACGATTTGAACAAGCCGACAGCCGTGCTGTAGCTGAACTGCCCTTGAACGATGCCGTACGTATACACATAAGTATCGAAGACTTCTGCCACCTCCCGATTCATCGCATTCATCATGAGGAAGATTTGCTCGAAGCCGGAGTCCATGAAATTCCCAAGCCTCAGAATAAGCAATATCACAATGGTGCTTCGTATGCAGGGCAAGGTGATATGCCATAGCTGGCGCATCCTGCCCGCCCCGTCGATCCTTGACGCCTCATAGAGCTGAGGGTCAACTCCGGCAAGAGCGGCCAGAAAGATAATCGTTCCCCACCCTGTTTCGCGCCAGATCACCTCCAATATAATTAGAGAACGAAACCAGTCGGAGCTGGCGAGAAAATTGATTTTGTTCCAGCCCATGGAGGCAATCAGCTCATTCACTATTCCCGCCTCGGGTGTCAATAAAATGTATACGATTCCAGAAATAACGACCCAGGACATGAAATGGGGAATGTAAATCAAACTTTGCACCCAGCGCTTGAGAATCTGATTCCTCAGCTCATTCAGCATCAAAGCAATCAGAATCGGCAGCGGGAAGAAGAAAAACAGATTATACAGGGCAAGCAAAATCGTGTTTCGGAACAGCAGCATGAAATCGGGATCATTGAAGAAGTTGACAAAATGCTTGAATCCGACCCACTTGCTGCCCGTCACGCCGAGGAATGCGATATAGTCCTGGAAGGCAATGACCATCCCCCACATCGGCAAATACTTGAAGATCAGAAAATAGATCAACCCCGGCAGAATCATGGTGTAAAGCCAAAAATATTTCTTAAAAGCAGCGAGCTTTCTTCCGGTAGTACGCTGCGGTCCCCCGCCGTAAACAGCTGCAGCTTGCGAGGATAAATTGGCGGCTTCGTTCTTCAATACGGGTCCCCCTTTCTAATGAACAGCTGGCTTTGCTTGAAGGAAGAATTTGGTCCATCATAGTCAAAATGCCAAATTATCGTCAATAATCATCTGGTAACCTGTTTGACAGGACTGGCTAAAAAAGCCGCTGGCGGCTCTTCGAAGGGGCAAAAATATGTTTTTTCCTTCACGTTGATCGAGTTGATGTAAAAATATACGTACGACAAAAATCCCTGTATCCGAAGATACAGGGACCATTTATTTTATTAAATTGGCATCTTGATCTCATGTCAAGTCGGCCCAGCAAGGAATGTAGTCATTCCAAGCCCAGCGGAAGCCTATGATCCCAGATACTTTATTTTTCATCCAGCTTTTTTATGAATGGTTTCCCGGTACAACCCCATCGGCAGCCAACGTGACGGTATCCTTCTGCTTCGCCGAAGCATAGGCTGCAAGCGCAACCTCAATGGCGCGCATCCCGTCAACGCCGGTCACGGATGCCTGCTTGCGCCCTTCTCCGATTCCGGTTATGAAATCTTCGACAAGGCCTGTATCCATGTCGTCACCCCAGAATGCATGCTTAAAGCCGTTATCATCGGAGAATACGTTGATTTTCTGGTTCATTGCATCGAGGGAAAGCGTGCCTGCCGTACCAACGATCTCCAGTGTGACATCCCCCCAGGTGGGGTAGCTGCGGTTCCGGTTCCAGCTGCAATCAAGCGTCGAAAATATGCCGTTATTGAAGGTCATAGTGATGATTCCGGTATCGTCAATCGGCGTATCGTATACGAGATTGTCAATTTCAGCATAGACCTCTGTGACCTCTGCACCGGTAAACCAGCGCATGATATCAACGACATGAACGGTATGATCGATAACGGCGCCGCCGCCGGACAAGGCAGGGTCGATAAACCAGCCGCCAGGATTCTGTCCCCGGTTGGTGCCCTTCATGGCAATAATGTCACCCAAGCTGCCGGAGTCGACAATCTCCTTGGCCCGCCGGACCGACGTGCTGAATCGGACCGGGAAGGCCGTCTGGAGCATGACGCCATTCTCCTCACAGACCGCAATCATCTCGCGGGCATCCGCCAGTGTGGTGGCAATCGGCTTCTCGCACATGACGTGAATACCGGCTGCAGCCGCCGACACCACATGCTCCTTGTGACGGATATTCTCCGAAGTTACGATAACGCCGTCCAGTCCCTGCTTCAGAAGCTGCTTGTAATCGGAATAATAGACAGTCCCGAACTCGGCGGCGTATTTCTCGCCGCGCTCCCTGTTGTCATCTGCAATCCCGGCCAGTTTGACACCCTCTATGCCTGTAAGGGCGTGTGCGTAGCTGTAGGCATGCATATGGGCGAAGCTGATAATCCCTATCTTCATCGTGAACCCTCCCCGCTCCGGATGTTGACTGCCGACTCGGCACCAAGCTTAACCGGTTTGCCTGATTTCATGGATTCGATAGCTGCAAGCGCGATTTCCATCGCCTTGAAGGCATCCTCGGCCGACACACGCGGCTCGTCGTTGTTCGCAATACAAGCCAGGAAATGCTTCAATTCTTTATAATAAGGACTTTCTTTGACAGGGCTTTCCGGCACGGCAACGCCACCGATGCCTTCCTTGGCCACGCGGCTTAAAGCGATAATTGGCTTATCCCTTGAGCTGTCATAGTCGATGACGCCTGTTTTGCCCGCCAGTTCGAACTTCATCGCGAAGCCGTCATGGGCCCAGGACCCCTCAACATGGGCGATTGTGCCGTTCTTAAACCGCAGCGTTACGAGTGAATAATCCAGCTTATCCGGCGCTGTAGGATAAAGGCCTCTCGCGTTTACCCGCTCAACCTCGCCAAAATACCATCGCAGAATATCAAAATCATGAATGATCAAATCAAGCGTCAATCCTCCGCTTAAAGAGAAATCGTTATACCAGTTGTTCCACCCCGCAGGGAAGCCGCCGCCCCTGCTCGTCCGGGCTACGGCCACAGGACCGACGGTGCCTGCATCGAGCAGTTCCTTGGCCCTTTCATATTCATGGAAAAAGCGCAGCACATGGCCGACGAACAGTCTGACGCCCTTATCCTTGCAGTAGTCGATCATCTCTCTCGCAGACTCGAGCGTACCCGACAGCGGCTTCTCACAGATGACATGCTTGCCTGCATCCGCCGCTTTCATCACAAATTCTTTATGGAGAAAAGTAGGCAGGCAAACGTCAATAACATCAACCTTGTCCAAGTGATTGAGCGCCTCTTCCAGTGAAGGGAATACCCTGGTACCGACACGTGCTGCAAGCTCCTCGCCTCTCTGCGGACTTATTTCCACGATACCGGCAAGCGTTACGCCCTGCATCTGCGAGTAACAAATCGCATGGTTGCCGCCCATGGAGCCCGCCCCGATCAATAATATATGCATCATTGCCCTTGTCTCCTTTATGGTCAGATGAGACTGCTTTTCCAGCAGTAGATAGGATTTTATCCTTTAATACCGCTCATGGCAATCCCTTCAATAAAATAACGCTGGAAGAATATAAATATCAGGATAATGGGGATGGTTGCCATTACGGCCGCGGCCATCAGCAGCGGATAATCCGTTGAATGCTGTCCTTGAAACGTTGAGATTCCTATCGAGAGCACCCGCATTTCATCCTGACTGGTCATAATCAGCGGCCACTGCAGATCATTCCAGGAGTTCAGAATCGTGAAGATCGCCAGTGATACGAGTGCCGACGTTGACAGTGGCAGATAGACTCTGCTGTAAATACCGAAATAGCTGCAGCCGTCAATCTTCGCAGCTTCTTCCAGCTCGCGGGGAAGACCCATGAAGAACTGGCGCAGCAGGAAGGTACCGAAGGCGCTGAAGATGCCTGGAATGATCAGCACGTAGAAGCTGTCCAGCCAGTTCAAATTGCGCATAATAACAAAGCTTGGAATCATGATAACCTGGGAAGGAATCATGAGAACCGACAGCATGATAACGAAAATGACGGATTTGCCCGGGAACCTCATGCAGGCGAACGCGTAGGCGGCCAGAGAGCACAATACGAGCTGGCCTGCGGTTCTCCCGGTCGTCATCAGAAAGGTATTGAGATAATATCGGCCGAAGTTCACCTTATCCATGACGTTCGCGTAATTTTCGATATGCAATTTGACAGGGAACCATACCGGAGGAACCTGCATGGATTCCGCAAACGACTTGACTGAAGTGGAGATCATCCATAGAAAAGGGAGTATCATGAACACCGCACCGATGATTAGCACAATATGAACGGCCAAATGTCCGGAACGCCGGGGTTTGGCCTGGGATTGAACAGCCGCTTGGGTCTGAGCCATTTCGAACCCCTCCTTTATTGGTAATGAACCCATTTCTTCTGAAGATACATCTGGACAATGGTGAAAATCAGAATGACAAAAAACAGGATGAATGCTTCAGCAGATGCGTAACCCATGTTGAAAAACTTGAAACCATTCTCCCATATGCTATAGACAATTGTCCGCGTGGAATCGAGCATGGAATCGTTCTTTCCTACAAGAATAAAGATCAGATCGAATACCTGAAACGAGTTGATAAACGAAATGACCGTGACGAAGAAGAGACTCGGTCCGAGCAGCGGGATGGTGATACGGAAGAATTGATACACCTTACTGGCTCCATCAAGAGAGGCCGCTTCGTAGTAAGAGGCGGAGATGCCCTGCAGGCCCGCAAGCAGAATAACGGCGCTGTATCCAATTCCGCTCCATACACTGATCATGATGATCGAGAATAATGCGATCTTATCATCGAACAGCCAGTTCGGCTGCGGAAGATGCAGGCTGCCGAGCACATAGTTAATCAGTCCGTACTCCGAGTTGTACAGCCATTTCCAGACCATGCCGACGGCAATCGGCATGGTGATGACAGGGATGAAATAAATCGTACGATAGGCGATCATGCCGCGGATCTGCGAATTCAGCAATGCGGCGAGAACAACCGCAAAGGCACAGGTAAGCGGTACAGTCCCGATCGTATACAGCAGCGTATTCAGCATTGCTCGCAGGAACACTTCATCATGCGCAAGCGCCGTGAAATTATCGATTCCGATAAACACCGGCGTCGACAATCCGTCCCACTGCGTGAAGGACAGATAGAGCGATACCAGAGAGGGCGCAATATAGAAGATGCCAAGTCCCAGCACAACCGGTGCAATGAATAAATACGCCCACATGGCTTCATGTAACGCTAGTCCAGAGAATCCGCGCTTCCTGCGCATGCCTTCCCGCACGTGGCCCTTTGCCTGCGCGTCCAATTCCATCATGCAATCGCCACCCTTTCCGTTTGTGGTGAAACAGGTGAAAAGAGAGGTCCTTTCACCTGTCCGACAGCAGTATCATTGTTTCTTTTCTTCGGAGAGAATCTTGTCCATACCCTGACCGATGGCCTTCAACGCGTCTGCCATGGATTTCTTGCCGAGGAAAGCATCCTGGATTTCCTTGGTTTCAATTGCCTGCCACTCGGCTGTTTTCTCCGATACGGGATAAGGTACACCGAAGGCCAGGGAGTCGACGAATACCTTAAGGTCCAGGGAAGGAATTGACTTCAACCAACCTTCTTCCGTTCCCTTGAGAGCGGGGATACTGAAGCCGGAATCGGCAAGATTCGTATTTCCTTCTTTACCGGTCAAGACTTTAATGAGATCCCATGCATCCGATTCATTCTTGGTGTTATTGTTGATGGTCCAGCTTAGACCGTGCACGATGGAAGCCTTTTGCTTGCCGGCGGGCAGTGCAGCAACCGCCAGCTTGTCGCCAAGCAGCTCGTAAAGCTCGGGACCATTAACGGACAGCCCCGGGTACATAGCCGCCTTGCCGGATCCGAAGAGCTGGATAGCCTCCGTCTCCAATTGCTGCTGTTGGTTCGGCGAGTAACCGTTCTTCATGAAGCTGTCCATCCATTCAAAAGCGGATAGGGCTTCGGGCGTATCAAAACCGGATTTGGTTTTGTCGGGATTCAGCACATAACCTCCTGCCTGGGAGATAAAGTTGTAGTAACCGTTCTGGCTGGAGGCAGGTGCGATAAAGCCGTAAATGCCGTTCGCTTTATCCGTCAGCTTCGGGGCGTTCTCGGTAATGGTGTCCCATGTCCAGGTTTCATCTGGATATTTGACTCCTGCTTTGTCGAAGATTTCTTTGTTGTAATAGAGGCCTACGGAATCCAGGAAGTAAGGAACGCCGTACAGATCGCCGCTGTACGTGTATAGATCTACCAGTGCAGGCGTGTAAACGGAAGTATCGAAACTATCTTTTTCGATCAAAGGCTTCAAGTCTTTAATAAGGCCCGCGGAGGCATAGGCATAGATGTTCGGACCATTCATCCAGAAGACATCGGGGCCGCCCTTGCCAGCCAGACTGGTTTTCAGCTTAGTCCAATAATCGGCAAATGGTGTATATGTCACTTTGACGTCGACATTAGGATGATCTTTCTTATAGAGGGCGATAGTCTTGTCGATGAAGCCTTTGGCATTCTCATCCCACAGTGCAACGTTAAGCGTCTTTTTGCCATCGGTTCCACTGGAACTGCCGTTGGAACCGTTACCGCTGCAGGCAGCAAGAATAGAACCCGCCATCACAAGCATGACCAATAAAGAAATTGCTTTCTTACTCATCTGAATACCTCCTATAAAATAGAATTAAGGCAGCTGAAAGCTAATGAGAAAAAAGTTGCCAGACCCGATGTATGCCGGATTTTCACCTCCTTAAAAAGGATGAAATCATATCTTTATCCTCCCATTGGATTAAGTGGGCGGTTGTAAACAAATAACAAGCAAATACTTCACTTCGATTTCGGAAGAATGTAATTGATCTTTATATACTTTCATTATTCGGAAAATTAAGAAAATAGAAACTTGCCGTCACATTATGCCAGCCGGGATTCTATCGTCGCATCATGAAGAGCTTAGCTGAATTATATGCCTTCCAGGAAATTCATGTCAATATATTTTACATAAATACCCTTATAAACTTTTGTTTTTCGGATATAGTTTACATATAATTGACATTGAAATCACTGTTTCTATCCTGAAGTCCTGACAGGTTTCGCAGGTGAATGTCATGTATATGGTCTGGACGAGAGCAAGCCATTGAATATCTTCCCTTTAATATGCTAATAGATAGGATACAAACGATAGAAAAAGGTAGAAGGATACGGGAGCTGTATGAAATAAGATAAGCGGATTATATTTTGAAGCGGTATAAAGTTAATCCATTCATTGGATTATGTATTCAAAAAAAATAAAGCGCTTGCAAGATATTTTATCGGCAAATCCCTCTATTGTCAATATTTAGATTTCCATCCAGTTTCAATTTGTTATTGCCGATATTCTGCACTATCGGCTACTATTGGCTGTAACACGAATGCAGCATTTTCACTATACACTCATATTCCGGAGGTACTGCCATTGAAGAAAATCCGAACGGGCGATTTAAAACTAATTCAGGAATTGAATCGCTTTATTATCCTGAATATGATTCGGGAGCATGGCCCGATCTCGAGAAGCGAGATTGCCAAACGTAATAAGATCAGCCCGACTACCGTTGCTTCGGCAGTTCAGGAGCTGATCAAGGAAGGCTTCGTGAACGAGATTGGCGTCGGCGTGTCCAACGGAGGGAGAAAACCAATTCTTCTCACCTTCTCGCCGGACAATCATTTTATGATATGCGTATCGATTGCGAACTCGCAAATTGAGGTTGCCAAGATGAATCTGGCCTTCAAAATCATCGAAAAACAAACGATGCCAAGCCGGGAGCTTCAAGGTGATAAGGTGATCTCGGCAATGCATGAAATGATTGACCGAGTAATCGCAAACATCCCCGATATGCAAAAATGCATTGGTCTTTCTGTCGTTACACCAGGCATTGTCGACAAGGGTGCTGGAGTTATTCATTATAATGCTAAATTGAATCTGATGAACGTTCATCTTAAAGCCTCTCTGGAGGAACGTTACGGACTCAAGGTGTGGGTGGAGAATGACACAAATGCCACCGTGCTCGCGGAGAAAAAAACAGGAAAATATGGCGGAGCCCGTGACCTGTTGTATATAACCATCGGTGATGGTGTCGGTGCTGGTATTATTCTTAATGATACTTTGCTTAGCGGAGCGCGCGGCGGCGCCGGGGAATTTGGTCATACCAGCGTGGACCGGAGCGGAATTCGATGCGAATGCGGCAATGTCGGCTGCCTTGAGAATTACGTGAGCTGGCCCGCTGTATACTGGAGGATCGTGACGTCGATATCAAGGGGGAGGGCAACGTCAATGATGGAGATGGCAGGCGGCGACCGCAATGCCATTACACCTGTCATCTTCAATCAGGCGCTTGATGCCGGGGATGCTCTGGCGTCCGATATCGCAGACGAAATCACGGGTTATTTGGGTGCAGGTATCGTTAATCTCGTTAACCTGCTCAACCCCGAGGTAATCATTACCGGCGGCGAGCTGATCGATAATTCCGGCGTCCTGTTCGAAAAGCTCAAGGCCTATGTATCCAAGCACGCGCTTTATGCACTTTCGGACAAGCTTCAAATCTGCACCTCTTCCCTCGGCCAGGAAGCCAAGCTGATTGCTGCTGCCTCCGTTCTTCTGCAGGATGTGTTTCATTTTTCACTCGCAGAGTAAACAAGGAAGATTGCCAAAGGTTGGTTCAGCAGTCTTCCTTGTTTGCAGACAATGATATTCTACCCCCAGGCTGCCACGGCAGCCTGTTTCCCGATTAAGAATCCTGAATCCTGATTGTTTATAACGCCAGGCCGCTATATGCAAAAATTTGGTCGTGAGCTCCCGCAGTCGATACAGATCCAGAGGGCTCTCACAGCAATCTTCCGTCCCGGCCGCCGCCTGTTCCTGAATAAGGGATTCCCGCTTCCCAATCGCGGGCGCCAGCCGGAACTTCAAAGTCATCGACGGGGAACGAGACCCGGCATCCGGTCCGGGCGGACAGATATGCCCCTTCGACGATTTCCAGCGCGGCCAGCGAGCTGTCCGCCAAGGTGTAATCGGACTTGCCTGCAGCGATCAAATCCGCCATATTCTCCAGGTGAAGCTGATGTCCCGTTACCGGAAACTCGTAGGGCTCAATCAGCTCCCCGGCAGGATGTTCATGGTTGAGCAGCCAATAGCCGTTTTCCCAGCCCCAGAATTCGATCAGTCCATGCGTACCGACAAGCCGGAACAACGTTTCTTTGCCTTCACGGGCCACGAGCACATCATCGCCTGTGTTCATCACAACACGGATGCCGCTGCGCGTCTGCGCATAAGTAATTGCAGCTGTCTCCACCTGCATGCCGTCCCGGTAAGTGCGGGTGGAGGTGTCGCATTGGCCCATCACCCAGTCCAGCGGCTCGTTGCCAGTCAGCTTGACGAAGAAATTGAGCCAATGGATTCCAGCGTTGATAATATCCCATTTGGCATTCTGGATTTCCACCAGCTTGAGGGTTCCGATCTCCCCTTTCTGCACCCGCTCGATAATCGCAACTGGCGTCGCCTTCGCCAGCAGTCCATGCGGCACCGCGACAGGAAGTCCCCGGGACTTGATCGCCTCGAGAATCCGGCGGCCCGAAGCCGCCGTGTGTCCGAGCGGCTTTTCTACCAGAATCCCTCTTAATGGCAGCATGGACAGCGCATCCATCGCAACCTCTTCATGGGAGGGCGGGAATGTGCTGACACAGACGATATCCGTTTTGCATGCTTCGAACATCTCCTTATGATTCTTGAACGTAAGAATTCCCGGATACTTCTCCTTCAACCGCTCGCAGACATCCGGCCTCAGATCGGCCGCCGCCTTGAGCTCGAAGCTGTCCGACGATTCCAGCGCCTTCATACTCAGCTGTCCGCCCTGCCCCCCTCCGACAACAGACGCAGTTAATTTATTCATGTTTGTCCTGCTCCCTTCCCAATTACCAGATTGGTATCATCCATTTCTAAAAAATCAGAACCTCCGCTATTGCTCCTTCTGTTTACGGTAATCACCCGGCGACACCGATGTCACTTTTTTGAAAGCCCGCGTAAAGGAAATGACGCTCTGATAGCCGGCTTTTCCCGCGATGGACTGGATCGGGTCGGGCGTAGTCCGAAGCAGCTGCTTGGCATATTCAATCCGCAGCCGGATCAAGAAATCCATGAAGCCTTCACCGAACTTTTCTTTAAACAATTGGCTGAGATATTTCGGATTCAAGCCGAACTCTTCTTTCAGACGCTCAAGAGAAAGATCGGGATTGGTGAAATTCATTTCTATATATACCCGCATCTCCAGCAGAAGATGATGATGATTGTTCGCGCTGTGGGCGCTGCCAATCTTCTCTCCGATTTCATATAATATACTGAAGAACGGAAGCTGGATATCCTGCAGCGTCTCTGCAGTATCGAGTACATCCGTGAGGAGCGGCATCCCCTTGTCTCTCCATGGCTTCTGATATTCCGGAGCAAGCTCGCTGATTGTTCTGTCCAGCTGGAAAATCAGATAGTTCAGCAGGCTGATCACATCATCCGCCGACAAGTGATCGGAATGGAAATCATCAAAAAGCTGCTTGAAGGTCTGACCCCATCCGGCCGCGCCAATTCGAAAGTCCTGGGCCAGCGAGCGGATCGGCTGCAAATAGGTGAACAGCTCGGCACCCTGCCTGACATTCGTTTCCGCAAGCAGAATGACCGTGCCCAGCCCTCTGAAAAATTTGGTTTTGAGCGCCTGAAGCGCTTCCTGGTACGATTCCGCGATTTGATCATGATGACTCACCATAGCGCCCATGCCTACCGTAACGGTTAAGGGCAGATGATGGGTCACCCACTCGAGGAATTCCCCGCAGGCCTGCCGGGTTCTCTCCGTGCCCGCATGCTCGGACTGGAGCACAATGCAGATCAGCCTTTTGCCGGATACCCATTCACTCCAGCAGGACAAGGAATAATTATGGAAGATCTCGGTGGCGCTGTTATGAATGGCGTATTTAAACAGAAATTGATCCCTTTTGGTAAAGCTGCGGTTGAATACGGCATAGTTGTCGATCTCAATGGCGAGCACCTGGGCTCCCTGTAGCGCCTCCGGCAGATTGTACTTGGCCATCTCGTCAGCCCATTCGTCTTCACGGATGTGGCGGATCCCTTCAATCACTTCATATAGAAAATGTTTTTTGCGGAGTGTAATCTCTTCTTCCTGCTGCTTCTCCATTATTGTGGAACGTTTCTTTAAATCTTCAATGGCGGATTCGATAAGCATAAACTCATTGGTTCCTGTTTTGATCGGCTTGCCGGTGCCAAGAGATTGGATTTGGGATACGACATTCTCCAGCGGCCGGTAATTGCGCCGGGTTACATAGACAATCGCAACGAGGCCCAGAATGACTGTAATCGCACCCAGGATAATCCAGAATTTCGATGCCTCGAAAGCAAATTTGCTGAAAGCGCCGTTCACCAATCCGCTGCGGAATGTCCAATTCAGATAGTCGGACCTGGTTTCCGACAACATCTGGTGATCATTCAGATTGCCGCCATTCCCAAGGATGTCCGTATCGTCGGCGCCTGTGACGGACACGAAGCTGACCTCTGGGTTATAGGTTTGCTCCACCAGCGAGCGGAGCGTATCCACCTTCACATTGGCGACGACGAGACAACGCTCTCCAAGAGGAGTAAAATAGCTTCTTGCCAGTGTAACCATATTTTTCGGCGTGGATTGGGCAAACTCCTGGTAGCTGTGGGGAGATGTCCATTTCATGGAGCCTGTGGACTGCTCCATCTCACGAATGTACTCGTTTTCCGGGAAGTCGTCCTCACTGAACATATATCGCTCCGTCAGAACGATTTCATCCTGGGAGCGGACCAGATAAATCGAATCAACAAGGGGATTCTGCCTTTTGAACGTCTCGATTTCTTTGAGCATTTCCTTATTCAGTACCACGTTCTGCTTGCTCTTCGCCTGAAAGAACTGATTCAATACCTTATTGTTGAGCGTAAAGTCAACAAGCGCATAATCGATTCCATTGAGCGAATTCTCGACTTTATTCATCGCCAGCAGATTCAACACATGGTTCGCCTTTACTGCATCCCTCTTCGATTGCGCGCCCAGTTCCTGAAAAAAGATAAAAAACAGGAAGGATGAGATGAAGAGAAGGATCGGCAAATACGATAAGAGCATGCGGTAATACCAGGGTCGTTTCATCGGCGCACCTCATAAGGGAATGAATGCGGATAACGAGTCTGCCGCGCGGCAGACCCGTTATCTCTATTTTTTGCTGTTATGATTTATACTGCTCATCGTAAGCTTTTTGATTGGCCTCGATATATTTCACCAGTCCGAGACCATCGAAGCCTTTCACGTAGTCATCCCAGCTTTTATCCAGATCCTTATTGCCCGTAATAAATTGAAGCGCATTCGTGCTGATATAGCTCATGATATCGGTCTTCATCTGTGCAATATTCTGCGCTTCCTCAGGATTGTACCAAATCGCTTGCGGGAAGGTCTCCTTCGGCTTGAACGGCACGAGCTTGTCGGTCTGAAGGGCGAGATATTTCTCGAAACCGTCCGGTTTGGTGATATCCTGCCCCTGAACGTTGGCATTAAAGAGCTCGGCCGGCGTATACTTCAAGTTGTTATCCCAGGTTACGCTGCGTTTATCCTTGCGCGTGTAAGCCTCGATTCCTTGATAAATGGCGGGGTTTCCGTCAATTCCCTTCTCATCCGGCTTGGCGTCGAACCAGCCGATATCCTTGGGACCATACATGGAATCAAGCGCGCCTTCCTGCGAGAAGAAGTAATCCACGATTTTGATGGCGGCAATCTGCTGCTCTTCACTGGCAATATTCGTGACCGCAAATTGCGCGTCGCCGACACTTCCGCCAAAATAACCGGTGAGCTGTACGCCGCCCGGCCCCTTGATCGGCGGAACGACTTCATACTGCGTCCATCTGGCGTCATCCGTAATGGTTGGAACGCAGCATCCGCCGGTGAAAGCGCCTACAATTATCGTGTCGGGGTTGTCAGTCACCTTCTGCAGGCCTTCCAAATTCTGCGTATATGCTTGCGGGTCAATCAAACCTTCCTGGTAAAGCTTCCTGACATAGGCCAAGCCTTCTTTCCATTCCGGCTTGTTGGCGGAGATATCCACAACTCCATTATTGAGGGTCAGGAAGGTCTCATCCGTCGCATAGATGAACGCATTCATCAGGTAATAGGTAGGCTCGCCATGCCACCACTTCGTGGCGCCGGTAAGCGGAATTTCATCCTTAAGCCCATTGCCGTTGGGGTCCTTCTCTTGAAACGCTTTCAATACCTTGTACAGCTCATCGGTCGTCGTCGGCATTTGCAGATTCAGTTTCTGAAGCCACTCTTTATTGATATACATTTTCTGCGAGTAATCGCAGTGGTAGCATTCCTCGAGTCCCGGCAAAGCATAGATATTTCCATCCGGAGCGGTCACGCCCTTAAGCAGATAAGGGGATTTCTCGAATGCGGCCTGGATGTTCGGTCCATACTGCTCAATCAGCTTGTTTAACGGAAGCAGGATTCCGCTTTGGCCATACTTGATTTGATCGTTCTGGTTAAATTGGCCTCCGAAGAAAATCGGCGGGTAGTTGCCGCTGGCCAGCAGCACATTTTGCTTCTCGAGCACCGCATCGGCCGGCGCAAGGGTCCATTTGATATCCACATTGAATTTTTCCGCAATCAGCTTCGTCAAGTCATTATCATCATAATCCTGAATGGCGGAAGACTGCAATGTAAATGCGGGAAGCGAAATCCTGCCCTCTGCAGAAGCCGGAGTATTGCCTCCTGTGTCCTCGCCGGTGCCGGCTCCTGAATTTGAGCATGCGCTTAAGACCAGTATGGCAGCCAGTAACAATCCGAATATTTTGGTCATGAACTGTAACCCTCCCTCTCGAATTAACCTTTCAAAGAGCCGATCATCATGCCTTTGACGAAATATTTCTGGATAAACGGATAGAAGATCAGGACAGGCAGGCTTGCCACTACAATCAGCGCATATTTAAGCAGTGCCGCGATCTCCTGCAGAGCCATCATGCGTTCGGGATCAGCCATTATCTTCCCGGGCTGCGTGTTCAGAATCAGAATATTCCGCAGAATCAGCTGGAGCGGAAACAAATGATCCGAATTCAGATAGATCATCGCATCGAAATAGGCGTTCCAGTTATTTACCCCGTAAATCAGGACGAGCACAGCAAGAATGGGCTTCGCAAGAGGCAGCACAATGCGCCAGAATATCCCGATTTCACTGCATCCATCCAGTTCAGCGGCTTCATATAGTTCATCCGGAACGCTCGTCTGGAAGAAAGTCCGGGCGACGATAACCTGGAATACCGCAAGCGCTCCTGGAAGAATAAGCGCCCATCTCGTATCGAGTATGCCAAGTGACTTGACAACCAAGTACGTCGGGATAAGGCCGCCGCCGAAAAACATGGTGAATACCAGCAAGCCCGTGATCAGCCCCCTTCCATAAAGCTGCTTGCGGGCGAGCGGATAAGCGACCATGACGGTCAGGGAAACCTGAAACAGCAAACCGGCTATGGTGTAAAAAATAGAATTCAGATAACCCGTCAGCAGCTGTGAGCTTGCAAAGATCGCTTTGTACGCGGCAAGTGTGGGCTCGACCGGGAAAATGGAGACCCTTCCGGCAACAACCGCATTGGAATCGCTGAACGATGAGCTGAGAACATTGAGCAGCGGATAAGCAACAATAATCAGAATCAGAATCAACACGGCATAGATCAATCCCAGAAAGATCCGGTCAGACGGGCTTTCCTTGATTTTAATGCCAGACATCGATGCGCCTCCCTTCACCATCTACCATAAACTGTGCTCCGAGAACCGCCGGGCGATCCAGTTAACCAGAATAAGAAGAATGAATGTAATGACCGAGTTGAATACGCCGATTGCCGTGGAATAGCTGTAATTGGCATTCATTAATCCTACTTTGTAGACGTAGGTTGCGATTACTTCCGAGCCTGGAAGATTAAGCGAATTTTGCAGCAGATATGTCTTCTCGAAACCGACATTCAGCACATCCCCCGTACTGAGAATCAGGAGGACGATGATCGCCGGCATGATCCCCGGAATATCCACATGAAGCATTTTTTTGAAACGCGACGCCCCATCCACTCTCGCCGCCTCATACAGATCGGGATTGATGCCCGATAGTGCCGCCAGGTAGATAATGGAGGCATAGCCCATATGCTGCCACATATCCGTGAGGGCATAGACATATTTGAAATCCTGGGCCAGCCCCAAATAATTGACGGCCTGCATGCCAAGCAGCTTGAACAGCTTGCCGATCTCTCCCGTTGGCGCAAGGAAGAGCAGAATCATGCCGGACATGACGACTGTTGAGATAAAATGGGGGGCATAGGTGACCATTTGAACGGTTTTCTTAAAAAAACCGGTCCGGATTTCATTCAGAAATAAGGCCAGGATAATCGGTGCCGGAAAATTGAACAGCAAGGTGACCAGGCTGATCTGCAGGGTGTTCCTGAGAATCGGCCAGAAATTGGGGGAACCAAAGAACTGTTGAAAGTGCTGCAGCCCTACCCAATCGCTCCCCCACATCCCCTTGGCGATATTGTAATTTTTGAAAGCGATCTGTACACCCAGCATGGGAATATATTTGAAGATGATAATGTAAGCCAGCGGCAAAAGCACAAGCAGATATAGCTGCCAGTACCTCGCAAGCCTTTTCTGGATCAGATTTGTCTTCCCGGTGCCAGGGTTAATGGCGGTGATGCCGGCATGGTCCGCATTTGCTGCCATCGCTGCTCCTCCTCTCGAAGAATTTCTTGTGCGGCCTGCCTAGCGAAGCGCCTCTTGCATATATCTTCCATTCTGGACAGCAGCCCTGTCCGGATCTGCTTCCGCCTGTTCGGATTCTTCTTCAACCATAATCCAGCCGTCATACCCGCTCTCTCTCAGGAAAGTCGTGATTCCGGGATGGTCAATAACGCCCTCTCCCATAGCCCGCCACTGCCTGCCCAGGGAAATATCCTTGAAATGCACATGGCGGATCAGAGAAGCATGTGCGCGGAATACGTCCAATACCTCCATTCCGCCATTGGCAATATGACCGGAATCCGGACAATATCCCACATAGCGGGTATCCAGGCCGGCAAACATGACCGCATAATCCGCTTCCGTGAGAAAGACCGAACCGGGCGGAGAATTGGGATGGAACGCGCAGATAATTCCTCTGCCGCTGGCCCGTTTGGCTACAGCGTTGACGCACTGGAGCGCATTATGGCGCCGTTCGTCGAGGTTGGAGCGGTCAGAGCCGGGAAGCTGAACGAGAATGAGCTTGGCCTGCGGAAAATGGTCCAAATAATTAAGCAGCCGCTCCGCCTCCGCTGTTTCCTCCTCCGTCTCTTCGGGGTGAAGCCAGGGAAGCGCCAGCGTGAGAGCCGCGAGTTTAAGCCCTCTATTCCCCAATGCCTCTTGAAGCAGCCCCGGATCCTCATAGAAGGAACCGAGCATACAGACCTCCGCTTCGACTCCGCTGAAGCCGGATTTCTGGATGGTATCCAAAATCTCGGCAAATGAATTCTTGTATCTGTCATACGACATTTGCCAGGTATAGGTCTGGCATCCGAACTGAACCGGCATCTTATCCCGCCTCCCTGATACGTTCCCGGATGAAGGCTATTGCCTGCCTTCCCCACTCTTCCACTTCCGCATTAAAGCAAAAGTCCACGCACCACCATTCCATAGTCTCAATGGCAGGCTTCAGCTCAGCGAGGATTTCGGGGAAGTCGATCAGGCCCGCGCCGAAGGCGGCATGCGTACTGGTCTCATCGTCATGCAGAGTGCCGTCCGAGTCGATCAGGTGAAAATGTCCGATATGGCCTTTCAATAACCGGGCATATTCGGCTATCCCGCCGGGAAGAAGCTCCTTCGCTCCAGCGTGCCTGGCTCCAACTGTGCCGCTCATATAAGCATGACTCGTGTCAAACAGGACCTTGAAGGCCGGGTGATCCACCGTCTCCACCAGCCGCCTGACTTCGCTTGGCTTGTTCAACCAGAAGCCGGGCTCGAATTCCCAGACGATCCGCATGCCCGCTTCCTCTGCCAGTGCCCCAGAATCACGCCATGTCACGGCAAGCCGGTGAAACCGTTCCTCATATTCCCGCTCGTCAAGATGACCGGGAGGGCTGACCGTATCGACCCGGATGGTCGAAATCCCCAAATCGCCGGAGAAATCAATATAGCTCTTCAAACGCTCAAGGTACGACTCTTTCGAGACAAGCGCCGGGGGGACCTTGGTGAAATCAGGCGCATAGCCGGAGATACCCAATCCGCGAGCTTCGATTTCATCGAGCAGTTCAAGCCGGCTCCCTCGGGTGGGGTGACTCGCAGGTGTCGGATGGGGAGCGAAGCCGTTGATTTCCACGCCGTCGAAGCCGGCTTCTCGGGCATACTGCAGAATTCTGCTGAACGGCCAGGGCGACGACGCGAACGGTCCGAACGCGAATGCCCACGAGCCGATTGATAGTTTAGGATGCAAGAGCTTAACCTCCTTTGCCGTTATTCTTTGTGCTTGAGAAGAAATGCCAGCGTGGTCCGGTTGAATTCGTCCAGCTTCTCCCAGTGGTGGGTGTGGCCGGCGCCTGCGAATACGGCGAGCTCGGCGCCGGGAATGCCCGATGCAATCGCTGCGGAATAATGAAGCGGTGTGAACAGGTCGATATCGCCCGAAGTGACCAGCACAGGAGCCTCAATCGCATGCAGGCGGTCCCGGGTGTCGTGGGCGATACAAGCGTCGCATTGGGCCTGAAACGAGTGAAGCGGCATGGGATTGGGATCGGACAAGCCCGCTTTCTCTCTTTGCAGCAGGTCGTCAAGCCTGTTAGTATGCCAATCAGGCGTAAAGATCCAAAGCTGCAGCAGACGATTGAAAGCGACCGGATCGCAAGCGGCCCGAAGCGAGCGGAATGCTTCGAAGATCCGTTTGGTGTAGACGTCGCAACGGTCCCAAGATGCAATAAGCGTAAGCGAGCGAATTCTGCCAGGCTCGAGCAGAGCCAGTTCCTGGGCAATTCCGCTGCCCATCGAGATGCCGGATACATGCGCTTTCCCGATCTGCAGCGCCTTCATCAGTCCGGCGGTATCCTCCGCCATCATCCGGGTACTGTATGGACCTTCCGGCTTGCCGGACCGGCCTGCCCCGCGGTTATCCACGAGGATGCAGCGGAAATGGCGTTCGTAAGCCTTCACATGATCCTCCCAGGCTGATCCGTCCGCACCCAGGCCCATCAGCAGAATCAGCGGCTCGCCGCTTCCCCGCTCCTCGTAATGCATATCGATGCCTTTCGTTCTCACGCTGGGCATAACCGCTCACCTCGCTTTCAATTGATTGCGGATAAAGTCAATTCCGAGTCTTGCCGCGTCATCGTTATGCTCGGAGAAGGAGCGCCACAGATGCAGTCTGGAGATCAATCCGGGCACGATCATCCCGAATGCTTCAATCGTCAGCCAGCCATCATATCCAATCTGTTCAAGCGCCTGGAAGACCTCCGGTCTGATGGCATGACCGCTCCCGGGTACACCGCGGTTGTTCTCCGATATATGGACATGTTTGATCGACGGCCCCGTGTTTCGCCAGGCTCCGGCTACGTCATTCTCTTCAATATTGCCGTGATGGGTATCCGCCAGCAAGCCTACATTCGGAAGACCCACCTCACGGACGAACCGGGCTCCCTCCGCCATTGTATTGACCAGATACATTTCAAAACGGTTAAGCGGCTCCAAGGCTAGCGTAATCCCAAGGGAATCGGCATACTCGCCGGCTTCCCGCAGCGTCTCCACTGCGAAGCCCCATTCGTCCTTCTCCGGAGCGCGACCGGTAAAGCGTCCGAGCCCCTGAAACAAAGGACCGCACATCAAATCCGCACCGGCGGCTTTCGTATGATCAATGCTTCGCTTCAAGGTATCCACAGCGGCCTGCCTGAGCGGCGCAGCCCGGCTTGCCGGATCGGCCTCAGCCGCATCCAGAGCGGAGATCGTGGTCCGCTTCAAGTCCAGCTCATCCAGCGCTGCACCTAATGCGATGGCGGTCTCATCAGTCAATCCGTCGACCGGAATTTCGACGCCGTCGAAGCCCCAATGCTTGATTTGGCGAAATAATGCGGCATGCCGGACCGCATCGGGTGAATCTGTCCACAGCAGCAAATTGACGCCGATTTTCATCGAATCACTCCCAGGGCTTCAGGATGATTTTGCCGTTAAGCTGGGAAGCCGACACTTCGAAGGCTTCCTGGATATTGCTCATCGGAATGACATGGGTAATGAACGTATCCAGCAGCGGCGAGTTTTGAATCACCTGCATGATTTTCGGGAAATGATTGATGTTGTAGTGCCAGGAGCCCGTTAGGGAAATGCCTTTGCGAATCAGGTCGGGGCTGATCCGGATCGGGGTCTCCGCCCCGCACTCCCCGACGAAGCAGACCTGGCCCATTCTCTTGACGGCGTCGATCTGGAGACGGTGCGCCGCGACAACGCCGGAGCATTCAATTCCACAGTCAGGCCCTCTGCCGCCGGTTAACGCTTTAATCTTCTGCACAGCTTCAGGATCGCGCGGATCGATAATGTGATCGACGCCAAGTTCTCTGGCCAGATTGATCCGGTATTCCTGCATTTCAATGGCAATGGCGGTCGCCCCGCGGTACTTGGCGTTCAGGACAGAACCCAGGCCTACCGGACCAAGCCCCGTTATCAATACCGTTGTGAAGGCATCGACCCCCATGCGCTCGAACGCGCCGTGAGACGGCCCCAGCCCGCAGCAGGCGAGACTTGCCTTTTCATAAGAAACGCCGTCCGGGATTTTGGGCAGCAGCGCGGAAGGCTTGGCGATAAACTGGCTCATGGTTGCCGCATGGACATCCAGATTATGCTCACAATGAATGTAATCCCCCTGCACGCAAAGCCCGCATTCTCCGCATGGATACTGCGGCATGACGACGACACGGTCGCCCGGCTTCACCGTACTCCCCGGAGCTGCCTGAACGACCTCGCCCGCTGCTTCGTGGCCAAGACAATCGCTCTCATGCCCGTGAACGAAGCCCTTATATTCGGCGCACATCGGCGCGGCGTGAATTTTGACCAGCGCCCACCCCTCACGGAGCTCAGGCATTTCCTTATCCACCAGTACCGCTTGCCTTTCACTTATGATTGCCGCTTGTTTCATCTTTTCTCACTCCCCCTAATGTAGGACAGGTTCATACCGTGTTATGCGTTTGGCCGAAGAGCTCCCGCTTCTCCCTATGCTTGAATGTGAGTCCGAGCTGCTCTGCTTTGCCGAAAATATAATCCAGTGCAGTAGGGAGCTCATCTTCGCTTAAATGCTCGATCATGAGCGGCGGCTCCTGCGGCAGCCTGCTCAGCTGCGTTAAATACTCATCATAATCCAATGTCCCATTTCCCAAATACGTTTCTGTGATCTGAGTTGTGGCATGATGGACCAGATTGGTATCTTTGGCATGGCAGCTCACGATGTAAGGGCCGAGCTTTTCGAAGCATTCGCGGATAAAATCTCCATTGTAATAAACTCTTCTCGGATCGGAGGTCATATTAACCGGATCCAGATGAACGGCAAATGCGTCGCGGTTAATTTCTTTCATCATCCGCAAATACAGATCCGGATTATCCGGCAGAACGTAGGACTCCGTCTCCAGAACCAGCTTGGTCCGGCGCGGCTGCACTTCATCGATGATGCGCTGGATCACCCGAATGTTATGCTCAATGTTCGCCTCCGCAAAATTGTCCTTGTGGCTCATTACGCATCCCATATTGTTGTAGCTGCCCCCGTGCATGACACAGCAGACCGTTTCCATTTCCTCCGCCTGACGGAGGCGGGTCATGATTTCGGCAATGTTCTTCTCCTGCCTGGCAATATCGGGATCGGAAATATTGATGCAATACGCACCTAACTCCGCCAGCACGATATCCGCCTCTCTGAACGCCTGTTTGTACTCTTCCCGTTCGTTACCGTCTGCAATATAGCTGCAGTATGCGGCGGAATAGCCCAGCCGCTGGTGAATCTTCACAAGCCTGGCCGGATCTCTTTCTTCATGCTTGAAGATTGGACCGCCTAATCGCATTCGCTCATCCCCAGTCGTATATATCGTTGTAATCGCTTGCAGATTGAGTATAGTGGGAAGCTCCGCATAAAAACAATTATCAATTTTCTGTTTCGAATCTATTAGTCAAAACCTTGCCGCGCATGGCTTTCCCGAGGCAAACAAACCGATTTCCGCCGCTTAACAATTTGGCAAAAATATCCGTGGAGTTCTATCCGGTTCCGGCAGCTGCAGATCATGTAACGGATATGGAGGGCCCGATTTCTCTATAACGGTCAACGTATTACGTCCGTCGAGGTCTGAAACCAAGTGCAAGTGGAAATGTTGTATGTATGGTAGAGGTATCTGCGTCTACATTTTCGGTATCCGCAGCCTCTAAGAAGATTGTCAAGGAGTGAGCGGGAATTGCCGGCAAGCATTGAAGTTATTTTAAGAACCATCCTCACCGTTGTTATCGTCATCGTGATAGCCCGGGTCGTGGGAAAACAGGCCATATCCCAGATGGGCTCTTATGATTTTGCCTTTGTCATCATATTGGGATCGATTGCGGGCAACCTGGCCTTCAACCTCAAAATAGGCACATGGTATTTCGTTGTTTCCTTGGTCACATTTGGCGCAGCGTCCTTTCTGCTGTCATTATGGATCATTAAATCCCGCTCTGTTAGAAAGTGGATTTCCGGACAGCCGACCGTTGTCATTGAGCAAGGTAAAATTCTCGAACAAAATCTGAAAAAAATCTATTATTCATTGGACACATTGAACCAGGAATTAAGACTGAAGGACATCTTCAATATTGAGGAGGTGGAGTATGCGGTGCTTGAGTTGAACGGGGAGCTGTCCGTCCTGAAGAAGCCGGAATTCCGCCAGGTTGTCCAAAAGGATTTATCCCTTGCTCCACAGCCGACTGCAAACTTCCCCATTGAATTGATAATGG
Organism: Paenibacillus sp. JT31N11; assembly: GCF_056269285.1. Lineage (NCBI taxonomy): Bacteria > Bacillati > Bacillota > Bacilli > Caryophanales > Paenibacillaceae > Paenibacillus > Paenibacillus sp. JT31N11. The sequence continues at coordinate 1,204,707 of NZ_JBWDNQ010000001.1, read as the reverse complement.
ACGGGGAACTGATCGGTCAGAACCTGAAGGAGAATGACTTAAAGGCATGGCTGGATCAGGAGCTGAAGAAGCGTAAGCTGAAAATCCCCGATATTTTCTATGCCGTGAAGAGCTCAAGCGGAAATTTCTATTGGGATGTCTATCGGGACGGTATTAAGAATCCTGTTGATACAGAGTAGCCTAAGCATCCGGCTGCGGTTCCTGTAAGACTCGGCCCGAACAAGCCCAATTTTGAAGATATTGTCACGAATCGCTTCCAGGATAATATCTTATATAGTCAAATGACTATTTTTTGGAGGTTATCTTAATGGATCGTGGATTTTTTCCTGGTGGTGGTTTTGGTGGAGGTTTTGGCCGTCGTCCTTTCTTTCGTCCCTTTGCTCACCCTTTTTTCCCTGGTCGTTCCTTGTTTCCGTTCTTCTTCCTGTCTCCGTTCGTTTTTCCTTTCTTCAGGGACGGAAACCCGGATGACATGTTGTTCGCGCAGCATCAGGCTCAGCCTGGAGACACATTAGCCGCTGTCGGCCACAAATACAACATGCCTCACTCCATTATGGAGGAAGCCAACCCGCATATTACCAATCCTAACCAATTGAGGGCCGGCGAAATGGTGAATATCCCCCGTATCTCCCATATGGTTTGTCAGAAGACCTACAATGAGATGCCGACTCCCATGAATCAAGGCTAATATTCGGACCCGCTGAAAATGTCAAACAAGACCTTGCCGCCAAGTCTTGTTTGACATGATTCAGGGATCAGATGCACCAAGGCTCCGTTTCTAGCAATGCTCGCGGGGAACGAAACCGGTATAGACGGATTTACCGTCCTTGGCTATAAGCGGACCATTATTAAATACATGGCCTGTTTTCGGATTCTTCGCGCCGTCAACCGAGTATTGGATGACATAGGCTTTGCGGGTTGCGCTGCTGAGATTGGGCCTGCTGCGGTGGAACAACAGGGAATGGAACACTACCATGCTGCCCTTTTTCAACTCGACCGGTTCGCCCTCAATATCGCCATAGTAGCAAATCCAGCCGAGATCTGTTTTGATATGGGGCACAAACCCTTTCTTATGCGTACCCGGCTGTATCCAGATGCAGCCGTTCTCAATCGTCGCGTCATCGAGCGCAAGCCAGCAGGTTACATAATGAACGGGATCGGTCGGGACGTACCCGTTGTCCTGATGCCAGGGGAAATCTTTGTCGGCTTCCGGCCTTTTATATACGGATTGATCCCAGTACAGCTTCGTGTCAGGCCCGAGAATCGTTGTTGTAATATCGACGAACCGTTGATCAGCTGTGAAGCGCTGCAGCTCAGGGCGGAGAAAATTGATATTCCCATTAAAGTTGATCTTGCCTGCCACATTGATAAAGTCCTGCCCCTTCTCGAGCAGCGCCTTCTCCGATTCCGCATCGAGCTCATCGATAATGCCGCGGATCTCATCCATTTCATAACCGGAGAATAATTGGTCGAAAATGATAAAGCCTTTCTCCTCGTACTGCTTCATCTGCTTATCCGTAATGCTGACGGTCCTGCCTGGATCGACTGATGCCATTGCGCGCTCGCTCCCTTGTCATGGATAGAATTTGTTTCATGTCCTCATTATCCCCCCCTGCCTCTTTGTTCTCAATGAAGCGGTTCCGCCTCTTATTGTATTTTTTCCTCCTTTTATATGCCTCGCCCGCCCGTATTCCCGTATGGATTCTCCGCCTGCAAACTGCGGACGGATTCACGGTACTCGCCGGGCTGAACCCCATATGCGCGCTTGAACTGCCTGGACAAATATGATGCGTCTGTCATACCGCATTGCGATGCGATGGATTCAAGCGTGGCTTCGGTCCGTTCCAGCAGCTGCCTGGACCGTTTCAACCTCATGTCGCGGAGCATCTGCATCGGCGTCAAGCCGTACCGCTGCCCGAACGCCTTATCCAGATAATTGGGACTGAGACGTACCGCCGCGGCCAGCTCCTCGCGCCCGAGCTTCTCATGCAGCCGGTGCGTCATCAGCCCGATGAGCCGGCCGAACCGGTCCTTCACGGAATCGTAAGCCTCGGGACGCTCCGGACAGCCGGCCCGCTCCCAGCCGGCCAGAATCATCTCTGTCAGCTGCAGCATGCAGGAAGACAGCTTCAGCTCCCAGAACGCCTCATCTTTCTTCTCCCAGATCTGCTGCAGCCGGTGGAACAGCGCTTCGAACCGCCCGGGATCGGACAGGGTGATGACTGGCGCAATCCGGCATAACTGCAGCAAATCCAAATGATGCGAGCAGAAAACAGCAGCCTGCATCCACAAATGAGTCCCTTTTGTCTCCGCTTTCTCCGTAAACGGCAGATCGGGCGGATGGAGCATCACATCTCCCGCGCGCGCCGGATACGATACGCCTCCTGTTCCCGTGATGACGCCGCCTTCCTTGATATAACTGATGATCCAATTGGGAAATTGGCGGTCAATCAAATCCAGATTCGAATAAGAGGCGGTATTGACGGAATAAAGCTTCACAGACCAGGGACCCTGCAGCCATTCCATCCGCTTCATGGACATTGCAAATCAGCTCCATTCTAAACCACCTGCTGAAAAAGGCGGGTAATCCCGTCCATAAATGGTTTTTATCCGTTCAATGAATGATAAATATGTTCAGTATACCTGGTAATGGCTTCATCATAATCCGGATACTTATATCCAAGACTTTCCCCCACGGCTTTTGAGTATTTTCTGAACAACCCGTAACAAGTGAATAAAGACTGCCACATGTTTTGGCAGCCGTTCCCGGAATAAGTGGACAGCAAAGCTTCCCAATCTTCTTTGGGAAGATAACGGTCAATAAATTTATAGTTTTTCCCCACGCTGAAGGAGTAACCTTGCTCCGAACCGATCTGCCAGGACATCATTCTTAACAGATTAGGCCGGGCAATCCCGTTTAAATGGTCAATGGCAAAAAGGATTTCTTTTCGCGCCAATCCTTTTACGACGTAAGTCGAAACCATCCAGAATTCATTACAGCAATCATCAAATTCTCTTGCGGTGGGCTTCTTGATCCAATACTGACGGTCGCTTACGGTCACCTCCATTTTGACAAGACCATCCTTATCAAGCAGGACTTCTGTTAAAGCGTCGCTATTGGTAAAATAATCTTCCGTTTCGTTTATTGGAATGAGGGTCAGATCTAATTTGTTGCCGTCTTCAAAGAGAATGATATACGAAAACCAATTGCCTAATTCTGCGGGAAAAAGCTCCATATCCTCGGGTTTTTGCATCATTGCGCGTTTTCCGAATATATTCAGCCATTGATCATCTTCTTTGAAAGCATCCATATCCGTCACAAAATATGAAATATCATAATCCTGGAAGGTATCGCGTGGAATGTTTTTGTTCGTACGCGATCCTTCCAGCGTCACCAGCCGGATTCTGTTATCATTCGCAGCATAATCAACAAGCATATACATCATTTCTTGTTCACTTCTCATTGAACCCACCCTCCATCGATGACCGGGACTTCAATAAAGGACGTCCTTGTGCTTCCCGGTAAATTCATCCTTCGTCAGTCCGAACAAAAGGACATCCAGGTATTGGCCGTTTGAATAGATGGCCTGCCGCCGGACGCCTTCCTGCGAGCAGCCCAGCTTCGTCATCATTTTGATTGAAGCTTCGTTTCCCTGGAGCACATAATCGTTGAATTTATTCAGCCTTCGTTCGAGAAAAGCATACCGGAGAAGAATGATCAACGCCCTCGTGCCGTAGCCTTTGCCGCGGTGATCCCGGTCAATCTGGATGCCGATACTGAATGTTCCGTTTCTCTCATCGATGCTGTTCAGGTTGATGCCCCCAACATTTTCATTGTTCAAGGTTTCGATCGTAAACATGATACGTTGATTGTCTGGGGAGAAATCGGAGTTGGAATCCGCGAATTTCCTCGCCTCGGCAATCGTCGGCGGCAGCTCGACGGCACACTCAAGCAGACGCCTGGCCGGAGTGTCAAACCGGTTGATGTAATGCCCCTCCCAGTCTTCAGGCTCTATGCCGCGCAATCTGATTTCTTCATCCTGCCAGAAGTAACTTTCATATTGTATTTCCCGCATGGCTTCCTCCGATCATGGATCGTAAATGTAATTTTGTGATTTATACAAAATTCAATATCGAAGCTGCAAACCCTCTTCCCTTTTATGGATAGGTGGATGGATTAAGGGCAATAAAAGAGTATAGGAAAGTAAAATATCGACAATAAAGGAGCTTGTTTACGCCATGTCTAAGGATCCTGCACCGTCAACCCGATCAAAGGATAAAACATATTCGGCGCGTTCTGCCCGTAACTTATGGTCAGGTGTTTTATTCGGTTTTGGCTTTGTCGCTTTTATGGATGAGACTGTATTCCATCAACTCCTCCATTGGCATCATTTTTACGATAAATCGACGACGGGGGTCGGTCTGGTTTCAGACGGTCTCTTTCATGCATTCAGCTGGTTCGCTACGATAGCCTCTTTGTTTATGTTGGCCGATCTCAGGCGGCATCAAGCCTTGCGGGCCAAACGCTGGTGGGGCGGCGTGTTTCTGGGTGCGGGGATTTTCCAACTCTATGATGGACTGATTCAGCACAAACTTATGAAACTGCATCAGATTCGGTATAACGTTGACATTATTCCTTACGATTTGACATGGAACATCATTGCCGCGCTGTTGATAGTAACCGGCATTCTGCTTATTGTCCGAACAAGAAACGCCTCCCTTGCTCCGGAGGGATGATGCTAATATGTACAATATGATCGAACATCATAAGCAAATCGGAGATTTTCCGTATAAACCGATGCTCTTCGCCTTGATTTTTTTCGCCATTACGATCCTGTATATCGGAGCTGTTGTTGTTTCCAATCGCCATTTCCGCAAATGGCCGAGGTACCGTATTTATTGCTGGTGTGCGGGTGTCTGGTGTGCAGCCTTGGCTATTATCGGACCTTTGGCTGATCGCGGGCATACGGATTTTACGGCACATATGACGGGTCATCTGCTCTTGGGCATGCTGGCTCCCTTGCTTATGGTACTGGCCGCTCCCGCTGCATTGGTACTGCGTTCATTAAAAATATCGTCAGCCCGGCGGTTCTCCCGTATATTGAAAAGCCGGTTTATGCATTTTTTTATGCATCCTTTTACTGCTTCCCTCCTCGACATTGGAGGACTATGGGTGCTTTATACAACCGGCTTGTACGAAGCCATGCATAAAAACATGCTTATTAATATAGCCGTACATATCCATGTTTTTCTGGCCGGTTATCTGTTTACCGCGTCGATTATTTATATGAATCCCGTTTCTCATCGTTTCAGCTTTAAATACCGGGCAGCCGTACTGATTATGGCGTTTGCCGGACATAGTATACTATCGAAAATCATATATGCTTCCCCTCAGGAGGGAGTGCCGATTGAGCAGGTCAAAAATGGTGCGCAATTCATGTATTTCGGCGGCGACGCCATCGAATTAATGATGATCACGATTTTTTGCTATCAGTGGTATAAAGGAGCCGTTCTCCGAAATCAATGAAATGGCTGCCCTGTCCCCCCGCAGCAATGGCTGCCGGCAAGAAATCTCCGCAGCCATCAGAAGGCTCTATTAAGCTTCTGTTCTCACTTGGGGCTTCCCTTTACTCGTCCATTTTCACAACCGATTTGATAAAGCCTTCCGGCTTCGTTCTTATCGCTTCGAAGGCTTGATCGACCTCGTCCAGCCCGTAAACATGGGTAACCAAATCCCTCATGTTCAGCTTGCCGCCAGCAATAAGCTTGAGTCCCGCTTCCATCTGCCTGATCAGGACCTGGCCCTGCGTTCATGCGCATTAATAACGGTAATTGCCTTCCAATTCCATAATTCCATATTCACATTGCGCATTCCGCCATGCCCCTGATGATAGCCAACAACGGAGAGCACGCCATGTTCGGCTGTCATGTCTCCCGCCAGCTGCTGAAGGATGCGGCCACAATATGAAGCAAAGGATACAGAACCACGATTCATTCCCCCCTTATTCCACGGAACGTTTCAAAACAGGATGGTGCATTGATGAAACATGGCGCGATTCAAAATGAGAGCCGGCAATCGTTGCGATCCATGTTGAAGACGCTTTCAATAACGGCAGGCCAGTCATTCTCTACGGGCATCCTCCCTTTCGAACTCTCATTTGATAAATGACGGATTGCTTTCATTCTATAATCTTTCTAATTAAAATTCTTCTATAACTTTGATGCAACTTATGGTATTTTGATATCTCTCTTCAGGTACGCAAGTCCAATAAATGAATAAAGAAAGTTAGGATCTGTTAGGTGGATGTACATCCCTTTATTCCGCAAATGACATAGTATAAAAATATGTGGGAGTTTTAGCCAGTTCTGGATTCGAATCAAGGACATGAATGGAATTTTAATTCGAGGAGTCATCAAGATCCTTTAGGGAGGTGCCCTGAAATTGAAGTCCAAAATCTTCACTCCGAAAAGAACAGGAAAAAATAAGGTTTTCATCATGACGCCAATCACAGGCAGGACAACTTCACAGCAAAAGGTTCTTCCCAATTCTCACAAATGGATGGATGATCATAGCTCCGTTACCGCTCATCTCATAAAGAAAAAAAAAGAACGCAAAAAAGCTGTTGCAAAAAGGAAGAGAAGAAATTCTGCAAGTACATCATGCCCAAGGCTGTCAGGAAAATCGCGATCACCCAAAGCCTCCAGAGCTACAAAAGTCAGCTGGACTTCCGGGTCAGTCAAGCATCAGGGGCTTCCTGGACTTCAAGGATCTCCCGGGCTTCAGGGCCTTCAAGGACCCCAGGGGCTTCAAGGACTTCAAGGACTTCAAGGACCTCAGGGACTTCAGGGACTTCAAGGACCTTCGGGGCTTCAGGGGTCGCCTGGGCTTCAAGGATCTCCTGGACTTCAGGGTTCGCCTGGACTTCAAGGGCCGCCAGGACTTCAAGGAACGCCAGGAATTCAGGGGCCGCCTGGACCTCAAGGGGCAACCGGGCCTCAGGGACTTCCCGGGTCGGGAACTATTCCAACTGTCACGATAACTCCGCTCGTTGAGCGATATCTTTATATTGTGCAGTCGGATACTGATCTTCCAGCCATTTTTCCAGCTGCTCTGTTCATAAACGACAATCAGGAGCCCGTGACGGCACTTGTTGAAGCGGGTCAAAATGGATACGCTAACCTCTACATCAACGGCCTCACCCAGGAAAGCAGTATGTATAATGCAAACAATATAGGTTTGCGTATAGAAGGGGATAATCAGACGATTTTTGCAGGTACGCCCATCCTTCTTGAAATCATTCGCTTCTTTGCCCAGGTAATCTCTTAAAATCAAGCAGATCCCCCTTATCATTAGCACTTCCTTTTATTCTACCTCCAGCATTTACTGATAGCGGTGATGATGGAGGTGATAGAGATGCCAATTACAAAACCATTTATGGCGGCAAGAAGATTCAGTGCCACAATAGGAGATGGAACCGGAGTAGGCGCGGCCTACAATATTCTGGCAACGGCCACTATTGATGACGCCGGTGTTGCTGCAACAGCTTTCCCAACCGCACCAGCCTATTACAATCTTTATATCAACGCGCAGATTCAAACAGCTGACACTTCAAGCGTTACCATTACTGCGATCACCATTCCGGACGGAGACACCCTTGATCCTGCGACACCTGTAGTAATCGAATTTGTTGTAAACTAATCTTTTGTGATGACGTGATGCCGACAATTCTTGCTTCCCGGGATTGTCGGCATTGTCATTTCAAACGCAGAAAGGAAGTGAATCTAATTGCCGATCATATCCCCTATCTTCTCAATCATTTCCGGATTTATCTTTAATGTAAGTGCGCAAACAGTTCCTATAGAAAGCGATGTTATTTTTGACACTAATGGAATTCTTAATCCTGTCATTGCCCATACCCCCGGAACCTCTCAGATTACAGTTACAAGTCCCGGCAGCTACGAGATTACTTTTTCCGTATCCGGCGTGGAACCCAACCAATTCGGACTCTTCCTGAATGGCGCTCCGGTTGCGGGAACCGTGTATGGTTCAGGTGCCGGTACTCAGCTGAACTTCGGGCAAGCTCTGATCGCACTCATTGCCGGCGATGTTCTTACTCTGCGGAATCATAGTTCATCTGCTGCGGTAACCCTTCAGACATTGGCCGGCGGCACGCAAACAAACGTGAACGCTTCTGTCGTGATCAAAAGATTAAGTTAACCGTCCAATATGAATAGTCATACAGGCATGACAGCCCAATTCGTTGCTGATATATACTTACGCATTCTTCGTCCAGGAGCGCAGTGTCTGCGTCACGTCGGATCAAGAGGAAATAACAAAAAAGTATGAAGCTCTGAAAAAGATTGTTGACTCTATCGCTGGGGGGGGAAAGAATATTATCTCGAAGGATGCATTCCTGGGGAACACAAAAATCACGGGTATGATATTGCCTCAACCCACCGCGAAAATCAACAAACAGGAAGGCATGATTGCTCCCTCCTGTTTGAACGTATCGTATGCGACTTTCTAGCGAACCTTATTCAGCTGCACTTGTCCGCGCAGCGCCGCCATACATTCCGGACCCGCGTCGATGCTGCCAAGCGGCCATCCCGAATCGCCGTAGCCGCCATGAAAATCCGCTCCGCCGGTGACAATCAAACCATGCTCGGCAGCAGCATGAAGCGCCCTGCCCCGGTCCTCCACGTTGTGCGAAGGATGATAGACCTCGATGCCCTGCAGGCCGCAGTCAACCCAGCCGGGGATCGCCTCGAAATTGCCCAGCTGGCCCGGATGAGCGAGCACCGGCACCCCGCCCGCCTCCAGCACGGCGCGGATCGCGTCCCGCGCATCGACGTAGCGCATCGGCATGTAGGCAATGCCGGGCTCACCCCGCTCGCCGCGGGAGAACAGCTTGCGGTACAGGTCGCCGAACAGCTCGTCCGCATAGCCCAGATCCACCAGCGCATTCATAATATGCTGCTTGTAGACGGACGATCCGTCCGCCGCATAACGGCGGACGCCCTCCCACGAGATGCGGTAGCCCGCAGCGGCCAGTCTTTGCGTCATCTCCTGGGACAACCGGCTGCGCAGCTCCACGGTCGGAGCGCACAGCTGAGCGAGCGAAGAATGCTCAGGCTGGACGAACAGGCCGAGAATATGAGCCCGCCGCTTGCGGTCGAAGTCGTAGGCGGATATTTCAATGCCCGGCACGATCTCCACGCCAAGCTCCGCGCCAAGACGAAGCGCGGCCGGAACGGCGGCCGTCGTATCATGGTCGGTGATCGCAAGTGTCGCGACCCCCGCTTCCGCAGCCTGCCGGACCACTTCCTCCACGGAAAATGTATTATCCGAGGCGTTGGTGTGGCAGTGCAGGTCGGTTATACCCGTCGTTGCCTTCATCATAAGCGATTCACAGTCTCCTTTCAGCCGATTGCCGTATTGCGGTCCGGCATTTGCTCCGTCTGGGGCAGCATCCGCTCCATCCGTCCGATCAGCTGCGGCCATTCCTGTTCATACACTTCGCGCACCTCATGCATCAGGAAGCCCTTGAAGTACGGAGCCAGATGCGACGCAATTTCACGGAAAGGGACCTCGCCGCTGCCGATCGGCATATGCATATCGCCGCGGCCATGCGGAATCAGATCGTACTGGTTCTTCTCCAGCGAGAAATTCGGCTCTCCGAAGTTGTCGTGGACATGCAGATGGAATACGTAAGGCGCCATCGCCTCAAGCTCCTTCTGCCGGTCAAGCCCATACATCCGTTCTGCCAGCAGCAGATGTCCCGTGTCCAACGTAAGACCGACGCTGGCATGATCGATAAGCTTCATCTGCTCGGCCAGCAGTGCAGGCCGCACCGCATAGCAATAATGCGGGCAATCCAGATACGGCCGCATATTTTCCATCCCGATTCTCACGCCGTTCGAGCGGGCCAGGTCGCCGGCAATCCGCAGCTCCTCCCGCTCCCGCTCCAGCAGCAGCTCCTGCTCCCCCGCTGTATACGCCGGCCATTCATGCCGGTATACCAGCTCTTCCTCGCCGACGAAGCGGGCGGGATGATAGGCCATCGCCGAAGCTCCCAGAGCGCCGCTGATCTCAATCGCGGCATGCAGCACCTGCCGCTCCTTGAGCAGCTCGCCCCTGCGGAACAAATTAATTTCAAACGGGGCATGGGTTGTAACCTGCAGGGAGAATTGCCTGAACAGCCGGACATAACGGTCCAATCTGTCTGTATTGAGCCGGCCGTTGACGATAATGTTCATTCCATGAATGGGCACCTCAACGGCCCCGAAGCCGAGCTCCTGAATTTTCGCCAGCTTTGCCTCCAAACGGTCCGGAGCGTTCACCGTATCATTGGACAGCAGGCTGACGCCCATCGCTTCTATATGCATCTTCATGCACTTCCTTCCCTACAGTGAAGAGACTGCCAGTCCCTGGCGATAAGACATCTGACACACAATATTGCCCTCGACAAACACCTTCTCAATCATCGGACGGTCGCGGTGCAGACCAACAAGCAGAATATCCGCCGACTTGCCCGGCTCAAGCGATCCGGTCGAGCTGTCGATGCCAAGCGCGACGGCCGGATTGCGCGAAACCAGATTGACGGCGTAAGGCAGCTCATAGCCCAGGCTGTGAAGCAGAAAGACCGACTGCAGCAGCGATGGCGGATAATAGTCCGAGCACAGCATATCGACCACGCCTTCACGGATCGCATCAAGCGCCGACAGATTGTTGCTGTGGGAACGGCCAAGCAGTACATTAGGCGCTCCCATGACAACATGCAGGCCGCGGCGCTTCGCTTCCACCGCTACTTCCAGCGTGATCGGGAACTCGCTGATCGTCGCTCCCCAGCCTGCAACGCGGTCCAGCTTCTCCAGCGTGTCGTCATCGTGGGAAGCGAGCGGAATACCCTGGCTGCGGGCCAAATCAGCCAGCCGCTGCAAATCCGCAGGATCGGCTTTGGGGAATTTTTTTCTCTCCTCCAGCTGGCGGAGCACTTCCTCCTCGGTCTTGTTCTGCTTGCCCATGATATATTTGACCTGAATGTCAGGCTGGCGGTATTGCCCCTGACCAGGCGTATGATCCATGAAGGACAGCTGCTCGATCTCCCCGTTGTTCAGAAACTCCTCTACGAAGGGAACACCGGCCAGATTCGTCATTTCGTAACGCACGTGGATGCAGTGCCGGAGCATATGCTTCTCCTCGCGCAGCTCGCGTATATTACGGATATATTGCTGGACGCTGGCATTCTTCCGCGCTTCGTTATTGCGCTCGTCGCCCCATAGGCTGAACGAATGGTAAATCGTCGTCACGCCTTGTCCGGCCAGCTTGCGTTCCAGCTCATAAAATGAGATGTCTACGGGCAGACAGCTCGTCGGACGGGGAAAGATTTCATGCTCGATGGCATCGCTGTGCGAGTCAATCATGCCGGGAAGCACCCACAGCCCCGTGGCGTCGACATCTCCCGGCAGCGGCAGAGCTCCCGAGCCGGCACGCACCTCGGTGATCGTATCATCCTCGATTGTGATGGTGCCTCCATGAATGACACCCTGCGGCGTCACGATGTTTCCGCCGTAAATCCGTTGCGTTCGCTTCATTGCCAGATCTCCTCTCCAGAGTCAGTCGGTTTCACGTACGGCTAGCCGTAACGGCAAGGGTATAAACTCCACCCTCCCCGCCAAGGCAGCGGGGCTTCTACTCCGCCCCGGCAGCCGCGGTTACCGCATCCGGCACGGCGTCATCGCCAGCGGATCGGCTAATATCCAGAATGTTATCGGCCACCTGCTCCATAACATCCCAATCGTGAAAAATACCGACCATCGTCGTGCCTTCCTGCTTCATTGCCTGCAGCATCTCTATAACCGCCGAAGTGGTCTCGCGGTCAAGTGAAGCGGTTGGCTCGTCGAGGATCATCAGCCGCGGCCGGACGATAAATGCCCGCGCCAGATTGACCCGCTGCTGCTCGCCGCCGCTGAAGGTGGCGGGAAAAGCCTGCCACAGCTTCTGCGGGATGCGAAGCCGCTCCAGCATCTGTTCCGCTTCCTTGCGGGCGTCGGTCTGCGACCAGCCAAGAGGGAGCAGCTTCTCCGCGACCACGTCAAGCGCGGGAACGCGGGGAATGACCTTGAGAAATTGCGAGACATAGCCAAGCTCGCGCTCGCGCAGCCGGATCATTGTCCGGTCGTCGGCCTGCGCCAGATCGATGCGGCCTTCCTGCAGCGAGTCGTACCAGATTTGGCCGGAGCTTGGAACATATGTGCGGTATATGCATTTGAGAATCGTTGATTTGCCGACGCCGCTCGGACCGGCAATGCCAAGAAAACGGCTCTGGCGGACATTGAACGACAATTCCCGGATCGGATAGACCTTGCCGACTTGCGAGACATGAAGCTCGAAGGACTTGGTCAGGTTGATAACCTCCAGCATCTGTGATGCCCTCCCTTACAGCAAGGAATGAACCAGCAGCTGCGTGTACGGATGCTGCGGGTCCTCCAAAATTTGATCAGTCAAGCCCATTTCGATCATTCTTCCCTGACGCAGCACCATCGTCCGGTCCGCCAGCATGCGGATAACGCCCAGATCATGCGAGACGACAATCATGGCGACCTTCAGCTCGCGGCGCAGGCTGCGGATCAGATCGAGCACGCGCGCCTGAACGGACAGGTCGAGTCCCGTTGTTACTTCATCAAGCAGCAGCAATGGCGGGTTATTCGCCAGCGCCTTGGAAATCTGCACGCGCTGCTGCATCCCGCCGCTGAAATGCTTCGGCGGCTCGTCCATCCGGCCAAGCGGAATTTCCACCCGTCCAAGCAGCTCGGCAGCCCGCTCGCGAATTTTGCCGACGTGGAAATAGTCGGCGGCAAACAGCTTCTCAGCGATATTGCCGGAGCTGGAGTAGTTCATACGCAGCCCGAGATATGGGTTCTGATAGACCATGCCCATAACATGGTTGCGGATATAACGCTTCTGCTGCGCCGATTCAGTCAGCAGATTGGCTTCCCCGCGCTTATAGGAATCCACGAACATCTCCCCGGATGTCGCATCCTCATCGAAGTAGAGGCTGCGCACCATCGTGCTCTTGCCCGAGCCGCTCTCTCCGACAACCCCGAGAATTTCTCCTGGATACAGGTCGAAATTAAGATCGATGCAGGCCATGACCGAGCCGCAATGCTCGCAGCGGTTGCTCTTGTCTTCAGGGCCTGCGTCCCTGCAGCGGTCACAGCCGCTTCCGAACCGTTTATTCATATTCCGCACCCGCAGCATCGGCCGCTCACTGGCGGCGGCGATTGCATCAGTGTCCTGATTCATTTCAAGCGTGGATGGAAGCGGCATGGGATCCCCTTCTTTCTATCGTTTTCCGGCAAAATGCCGTATCCGAGCATTGGTGCAGAATCTGCCCTGTCGCGCCGTCCGTCACCTCGTCGAGGAAGGAATGAACGCTGCCGCAGCGGCAGCATGCTTTGCCCGCGAAGCTCTCGACCTCGAATGGATAGTCCTCGAATTGCAGCGGTACGACATTCGTATAAGGCGGCACGGCATAAATCTTCTTCTCCCGGCCCGCTCCGAGCAAAGTCAGATGCTCGGCCTGGTGCAGCTTCGGATTGTCCCAGCGCGGAATCGGGCTGGGGGCCATAATATAGCGGTCATGCACGAGTACGGGATAATCGGCGCCGAGCGTAATGCTGCCCCACTTGACGACGCTCTCGTACAGCGTCAGCCAGATCGCGCTGTAATCCATCTCCGCATGCAGCCTGCGGGTGAGCTGTTCTTTCCGCTCCACCTTGCGCAGCGGCTCCGGCTGCGGCACCTGCAGCACCAGCACCTGACCGTTCTTCAGCTTTTCCTCGGGTACGCGGTGGCGCGATTGAATGAGCGTCGCCTCCTCCGTATCCTCGGTTGTTGCGATATCGCTCGTATCCTCGATTAATTTGCGTATGCTGACGGCATTGACGCTGTCGTCGTTGCCTTGATCAATAACCTTGACAGTATCGCCCCGGCCGATCAACGACAGCGTCAGCTGCAGCCCGCCGGTGCCCCAGCCCCGGCCGATCGGCAGCTCGCGGGATGCGAACGGCACCTGGTAGCCGGGAATGGCGACTGCCTTCAGCGTCTTGCGGCGGATTTCGCGCTTCGAGCCTTCGTCCAGAAAAGCAAAATTATACTTCGACGGCTGCTTTATGCTCTGTTTTTCCATCTTCGACCTCCGTACTCTTCGTTGACGTTGGATTCTCATTCTGAGCCTTGCGGATCCGGTCCAGCGACGACTGGAAGGTGATGTAATGCGGAAGCTTCAGATGCGATACGAAGCCAGTTGATTCCAGGCTGTCGATATGCGTAAGGACGAATTCCTCGTCCTGAGTCGGCGAGGTGCCTTCCGTCTCCAGACTGCGCTCCAGAATCGACATGGAGATCGCCTTCAGCTCGTTTTGTCCCAGAACCAGTCCGTAGCCCATCACAAAATGAATTTCACCGGTATCCGCGTTTTGCTTGAAGGAATTGATCGACTCGACCTCGGTTACCATCATTTCGCCCAGATACAGGCTGTCATCCGGATCGCCTGCCCCGTATGGATGGGCAATTGTCACCTCGGCGTAACCGACGCGCAGCTCGCCGATCGTCGGATGCACCGCGCCATAACCGCGCATCGAGCTGTAAGCGAGCGCCGTCATCGCCCCCGTCTCGCCGCGGGCCAGCATCTGCAGCCTCGCCGAGCGCGTAGCAGGAAGGATCACCTTCCGCCTCGTAATATCGAATGGCTCGCTGTCGCGACGCTCCTTCATCTCCGGCATCAGCCCCTGCTCGCGGAGCAGATCGGCGACCTTGCGGAAGGTCGGCACCTCGGTCAGACGTTCTCTGGTCTCCGATTGCACGAAATCCTCGAGAAACGCTTGAATATCCTCGGCACTCTCCTGCCGCAGCGTGAAATTAAGCAGCCGGTGCGTATAATCGTAGGTCGGTCCAAGCACCTGTCCGCCGGGCAAATCCCGGAACGACGAGGAAATACGGCGGATAACCCGCATCTCCGACGTGTCCGTCACACGCGACACATGATTGCGCGCAAGAGTGGACCGGTACGCCCTGAGCAGAAATACCGCCTCGGCGGGATCGCCTTCCGCCTGCTTGAGCGCAAGCGCCGCGTATTCCGGCGCATACAGACCGGCTTCGCCCATGATCCGGTCGATCAAGAGGCGCATCTGCTTCTCAATCATGCCGAGAGCCAGCGCGGTCTCCGATTCCTTCAGCCGGTAATAATGATTCAACTCATTTGCTTTCTCGATTGCTTCTCTTCCGCCCGTTACTGCAACATAAGCCATGTGGTCTCAACCTCCCATATCGGAACTTTCCTTATATGACTTTCGTCGTCCGCGGCAGCGCGGCAAGCTTGCCCGATTCCGTGTACAGCACCACGTCGGCTCCAAGCGGGTACTCGTCATTCCACAGCCGGCGCTGCTCCAGCCACTCTGCTGCAAGCCCGGCGGCAAGCATCTTCCGTTCTCCCGGCACGCCAGGTCCGGACAGCGTAAGCACCTGCATATCGGCGGCATGCCCGTTTCCTTCATCCTCCGCCAGTTCATCCACCTGCAGAAACAGTGTGGCTCCATGCTCCGGCTCCAGAAGCGTGCCGAGCATGACATGGGCTGTCCAGTCAGGCAGCGCACCGCGTCCGTCAGCGAATAGGTAATCGGCTTCGGCAGGCAGCACCGCCCTTGCAAAAGTATGCATGCGGATAAAAGCGCTCGATTGCTGCGCGTCGTCATTGTCCACCGCGAAGCGCACCTCGCTGTCCAGCAATGTCAGCGCGAGCGCAGCGAGCATGCGGCTGCCGGGCTTCAGCTCCGCCTCGCCGGCCGTCAGCCGCGCGGCCTTCTTCACCTTGCCGGGTTCGGCAAATGCGTCCAGCAGCTCGCGGTACAGCTGCTGCGTATCATGAACGGGATCGAACAGCGTCTCATTTTGCGCGATCATACGATTCCTCCATCGTCTCAAATTGCACCTTCGTGGCCATGGCCAGCTCCTGCTCGCGCAGCCGGCGGTCCAATAGCGCCCGCTCCTCTTCCAGCAGCAGCGCCTCCCAGCCTTCCGTTTCCGGCAGCTGCTTGTTGAACGCCGCATCCACGATCGCCAGATCATAAGCCAGCTCAGGGCGGTCGCCCATCAGAATACCGTAGCCGAACGTACCCTCGATCGACACCGTGCATTCCGTCACCAGCACCTCTGTCAGGTAAAACGGCTCCTGCGAGACCGAATCGCGCGCTTTGGCCAGCACCAGGCTGTTCTCCGGCGTCTTCACGACGGCAACCGCGTAGCGCTCCTCCACGGACTTAGCCAGCTTCTCCGGCAGCTGCGCCGAGCCCTCGATCAAAATGCGGGTGATTTGTGATTTTTTCATGCCTGCTCCCCACTCTCCTACTTGACGTTCAGTTTCATCCGATTGCTCAGCCATTCCACGCTGAATACCATCACGAAGATGACCAGCGCCGCAAAAAAGGTTTTGTCGAATTCGTACATCCGCATCGCATTGGCGATTTCAAAGCCGATCCCGCCGGCTCCCACCGCTCCAAGAATCGTCGACTCCCCGATATCGATTTCCAGCCGGAACACGCTCCACGCCACGAACGAAGTCGCAACACTCGGCAGAATGCCCTGGGCGATGATTTGCAGCTTCCCCGCTCCTGTCGCCTCAAGCGCCTCGATGACGCCGGGATTGACCTCTTCGATCGACTGCGCGAACATTTTCACCAGCATCCCGACCGCATGGGTCCCGATTGCCAGAATGCCCGGGAGCGGTCCCATGCCAACGGCGACGATGTACAGGAGCGCCCAGACCAGCGTCGGAATCGCCCGGATGAGCGAGGCCGCGCCCTTGACCGCCCACGCTGTGCGCGGCGACACATTGGCCGCTGCGGCAAAAGACAGGAAGAACGCCAGAACGACTGCGAGCGCCGTACCGACCAGCGCAATCTCCAGCGACTCCAACGCCGCTGCGAGTACATAATTCCAGTCTGCCGCGTTGGGCGGGAACATTTGGCCAAGAAGCGAGAACAGCTTGCCCGTCCCATGCATCAGCAGCGAGTAGTCGAAATTCATCTGCACCAGACAGAAGACGAAGAACACTGCGCCGAACACTGCCGCCGCTACCAGCACGGGATCGCGTTTCTTGCGCGTTGGCTTGCTTTCCTGCTGCGAAGCCAGCCGTCCTTCCCGTTCCAGCAGCTTCGGTCCTGTCACATATTCCGTATTCATATGATCCTCTCCCTGATTTTACTGGTCACAAATTCCGTACCGGCCACAAGAAGCAGCACCAGGATGATAGCCAGACTCACTTCCTTGAACTGAAACAGCTTCAGTCCCTTCTGAATGACAAAGCCCAGTCCGCCGCCCCCAACCATGCCGATGATCGTCGAGGACCGCACGTTAAGCTCCAGCTTGTACAGCGACCAGGCGATGAAACCGGGGAAAAACTGCGGAAATACCGCCTGCGACAGCACTTGAAAATACGAGGCGCCCGTCGCGCGCACCGCCTCCACCTGGCCCATATCGATCTCTTCCAGGATTTCGGCGTAGGCCCTCGTCAGCGTGCCGATAGCCGTAATAATAAGCGCCATTGTGCCTACGAGCGTACCCAGCCCGTAGGCGGCGACAAGCACGATGGCCCAGATCAAAGTCGGAATATTGCGCATGACCGAGGCGAAAGCCCGCGTCGCCACCTGAATGCCGCGATGCGGCGAAGTCGTCTGCGCAGCCAGAAAAGCGAGCACAAGCGAGATTACCGCACCGATAACCATGCCGATATAGCTCATATATATCGTATCGAGCGCAGGACCGAGCAGTTCATGCAGTGTCGAAAGATCAGGCGGCAAAAAGTCGTTGAAAACGAACTTGAACATTTCGCCGATCCCTTCGAACAGCGTAAACGCTGTAAATTGGGTGCGCACGGCCGAGCCGATCACAAGCACCAGACCAATAGCGAGGGCTATCAGCGTCTGCAGCTTCTTTTGGCGTCTAAGCTCGAGCAAGCGCTTCTCCATCCTGCTCCCTCCGATCCGGCGCAGCGCCGTAAATGCGGTGAATCACATCCTCCGTCAGTGCGGAAGGAGCACCGTCGAACACGACCTCGCCCTTGTGGATGCCGATAATTCTTGTCGCGTAATCGCGGGCGATCTCTACCTGATGGAGGTTTACGATACAGGTGATGCCGTCCTCCCGGCAAATCGCGCTCAGATGCTCCATGATCGTCTTGGACGTCACCGGATCAAGGCTTGCAATCGGCTCGTCGGCCAATATAAGCTGCGGCTTCTGCGACAGCGCCCGGGCGATGCCGACCCGCTGCTGCTGTCCGCCGCTAAGCTCGTCGGCCCGCTTGTAGATCTGTTGCGACAGGCCGAGCCGGTGCAGAATCGCTTTGGCATCCTCCACGTCCTTCCTGGAGAAGAGGCCAAGCGATCCGCTGACCGCGTTCATATAGCCGAGCCGTCCGTGCAGCACATTGCGCAGCACCGTAACCCGCTCGATCAGATTGTAGCCTTGAAAGATCATTCCCGTCTGGCGCCGCAAATTACGCACCTGCCGGCGGGTTGCCCCGGCGGCGTCGATATCCTGGAACCGGATCGCGCCCCCGCTTGGCTTGACCAGCCGGTTGATGCAGCGCAGCAGCGTGCTTTTGCCGGCGCCGCTTGGACCGATAATGGCCACGAACTCTCCACTGCTTACGGAGAAGCTGACGCTCTTCAGCGCGGCCGTTCCGTCCGCATATACCTTGCTCAGCTCTTTGATTTCCAGTAAAGAAGACATTCTTTCGCACACCGCCCTTTTTTAAAAGCCCAGATCGATCAAGCCAAGCCGTCAAATCTGAACCTTTTTAAAGTGAGACTAAATTCCGCCGCCAAGCCCAGACCTCATCTTATTTCAGCAGCTCTTCAGGGCTCATATTCAGCGCCTTTGCCGTATCCTTGACAACCTGGTAGTCCGAGTCATCCACCGGGAAATAGGCAGTGGTGTTGCTGTCCTTGAAGAAATCCGGATTCTGTTTGTCATAGCCGAACACAAAGTCTTTGATCTTCTGCACCAGATCAGCCGGCAGATCGCCGCGATACGCAAGCGGAGAGCCTGGAATCGGATCGGATGTCCCGATGACGCGGTAGTCCGTCGCCTTGACCAAGCCTGCGTCGACAACGCGTTGAATACAGGTATCGCATACGCCAGCGCCATCGGCTTGTCCTTTGGCAATGGCAATAATCGATTTGTCGTGACCACCGGAGAACGATACATTGGAGAAATAGGATTCAACCTGATCATTGGTAATGCCAAGCTCTTTAATCATCATCATCCGCGGGAACAGATGGCCCGAGGTCGATGCCGCGTCGGCAAACAGGAACGTCTTGCCTTTCAGATCCGCGATTGACTTTGCCGGGGAATTAGCGGGAACCACGATCTGGCTGTGATAGAACGCTGATTCCTTGCTGAGAGCCTTCACGGCGAATGGAATCGCGCCGCTGCGCTCGGCGGCAATGATGTACGAGAACGGGCCGAATCCGGCGATATCGATTTTTTTCGTGCGCATCGCTTCAATAACCGCCGTGTAATCCTCGCCCACATACAGCTCCGTCTTGATGCCTAGCGCTTTGCCCATATCCTCGGCAAACTGCTTGTTGCCCCGCGACAATTTGCCTTCTTCCTCGCCGGGGAGCACGCCCAGACGAAGTACCTCCGGCCAGTCCTTCTTGCTGTCTTCTGCAGCAGGCGCCGCGTTCTGACCGCCGCTGTTTGCAGCATCTGCCGTGGAATCGGCCTTGCCGCAGCCGGCAATCATCAATAAAATGGACGTAATTGTCAGAATAGTCAGAAAAATATTCGTATAACGCTTTTTCACTTTATAAGCACCTCCGAATTTTTGGACCAATTCTTACTCTTCAAACTGTATCGATACCTTGCATAAATCGCCGCGATATTTGGCGGAGGTCAATTCGACCCGGCGGCCGTGCTGATCTCTCATGACGCTTTCGATATGAAGGATGCTTGTGTTGGGCGAAATTTGCAGCATGCCGGCTTCAGCCAAGGTCGGGTTCCCCGAATGGAATGAGGAGCAAATGCGGAAAAGCTGCATGCCATACTGCTGCTCCAGCAAGTAATACAAAGAAGTCATATTGGCGAGCGTCTCCAGCAGCTCCGGGAAATAAGCGGCCGGCAGCCATGTTTCATTCCATGAGAGCGGCACATCGTCCGCAAGCCGCAATATTTGCAAGCGGTATACCGGATCTCCCTCCTGCAGATCAAGTCCCTCGGCAACAACCGCCGGTGCTGCCATCCATTCGCGGTTCAGCAGCTGCGCTTCCGGACGGCGGCCAAGCTGGCGGATAACGTCGGAGAAGCGCATCGCCGGAGTAATCGTATATTGAATATCCAGCGGTTTCTCGCACAGGAAGTAGCCTTTTCCCTGATGCGGACGCAGGACTCCGGTATGAACGAGCAGATCAAGCGACTGGCGGATCGTATAACGGTTGGCGCGGAATCTCTTGCAGAGCACCTGCTCGGAAGGCATCCTGCCCTCTTCGCGGTATTGGCCGGCCTGAATTTCCGCGAACAGCTTGTCGGCAATGATCTGGTATTCGGGAACCTGCTGCTTAACGAATCGTTGCATGATTGGCGTTTCACCTCCTTTTGATACGACTTGTTTCATTGAACCTAACTTGTAAACATCATGTGAATGTTAAATGTTTATATCGTTTTTATGAAGATGCATATTTTCCGAGAAATTGTTCGAGGTCATAAAAGTCGGCAAAGCGCTCCTCCAGCTGTTCTCTAGTCCAGTCCCACCAGGCGATTCGCTCCAATTTTTCAACAATTTCCTTCGGAAAACGCTCGCGGATAGGCTTGGCGGGAACGCCCGCAACAATTGTGAACGCCGGTACATCCTTCGTCACAACCGCCCCCGATCCGACCACTGCGCCATTGCCGATGGTGACGCCGGGCATGATCGTGGCGCCGTGGCCGATCCACACATCATGGCCAATATGGACAGGATGCGAGCGGCGCCAGTCGAAGAACTGCTCGTCGTCCGTCTCGGCGAAGCCGTAGGAAACGCGGCGGTAGGTCGCATGGTGCAGCGTAACGCGCCACATCGGATGGTTGCCCGGATTGATGCAGACATGGGAGGCGATATTACAGAATTTGCCGATTTCGGCGTAATGGATAATCGCCTCATCTACGCAGTAGCTGTAGTCATCCATCGTGCTCTCCATCATGCGGCTTCTTGCGCCGACAGCTGTCCACTCTCCCAGACGGCTGCGCTGGACGACCGCTGTCTCATCGATAACCGGCTCCGGGGACAATGGCTTGCGCTTGCGCGCTTCTTGATTAATGTAAGTAAGCGTCATAGCTGTTTCTCTCCTCTCATTCCGTCCTGTAATCAAGCTTATCTTGTCGATATGTAGCGCGTGTTAAGGTTTGCTTAAGTTCATGTAAGGGTCTATGAAAATGGAAAAGACTTCTTTTTTCCTTTTTCGGGAGAATGGCACTTCATTTCCCAGCTCTGAAAATCATTATTTTCGAAGCAAAAGACGCGGACCACAGGGGATCCGCGTCTTTTGCCAACTGTCATTTCCAATCTCTTTGTTCTTGTCAGTTTATCCGGATCAATGGCCGTCAAATTTGATCACCATCAAATCCTCATCCCAATATTGCCCCTTCCATTTTGAGGCATTCCTTTCCGTTCCGTATGTATCAAATCCTATTGATTCATACATCCTTTTTGCCTGCGTATTGGATGAATTCACGGTTAAATTAACTTGCTCCAGACCGTCGCAGTTTTTCGCCTTTCTAAGTAGTTCGTTCACCAAGGCCTTGCCGATTCCTTGCCCGCGATATTCAGGCGAGACATACATCGCGTAAACATTTCCCTTATGGGCTGTTTTTATATGGCTTTCCCGCACAAAGGTGACAACCCCGATCAGATTGTGATTCTTAAATGCGCCCAACGTAAATATGCCATCCGCAGCCTGAAGCCTTTGCCGGGTTTGTTCAATGGGCTTTTCTCCCTCGATTTCATATGTGGTTAAAAATGATTCCGGACTTTCCACTAAGGAATTGAGCCTCAGCTCACGGTAGATTTCTGCATCTGCTGGCTCCAGCACCCGAATTTCCATTATCCATAACTCCCTCACCATGTTGTTTGCAACCATTATACAGCATGATTTGGCGCCTCAAAATGAAATTCGGAGCCGTTTAATCTGAATGTAAGGATTCCGGGTAAAAATATACGGAAATGGAAATGCTAAATTTTAGGAAAGGTGGGAACAGCATGATTATTCTGAAAAATATTCACAAGGTATACGACGATGATTTTCAAGCCCTCAAAAATATTAATCTGGAGTTTCAAAAAGGAGAAATTTCGGTTCTGATCGGTCCGAGCGGCTGCGGCAAATCGACGACGATGAAGCTGATCAACCGCCTCATCGCCCCTTCCAGCGGCTCGGTGCTGATCAACGGGCAGGATGTAAAGGGAATTGATCCCGTGCAGCTGCGCCGCAGTATCGGATATGTCATCCAGAGCATCGGGCTGTTCCCGCATATGACGATAGGCAGGAATGTTGCCGTCGTCCCCCGGCTGAATAAATGGGACACCGCTAGAATCAACCGGCGTGTGGATGAGCTTCTTGAGCTTGTCGGGCTGCCGCCGGAAGTGTACCGGGAACGCTACCCGTCGGAGCTGAGCGGCGGGCAGCAGCAGCGGATCGGCGTTATCCGCGCGCTCGCTGCCGATCCCGACGTCATTCTGATGGATGAGCCGTTCAGCGCGCTCGACCCGATCAGCCGCGAGCAGCTGCAGGACGAGCTCGTCCGGCTCCAGCAGGAGCTGCACAAGACGATTATTTTTGTCACGCATGATATGGATGAAGCGATTAAAATAGCCGATACCATCGTTCTGATGAAGGATGGCGAAGTGGTTCAGACCGGCAAGCCGGAAGCCATTCTCCGCCATCCGGCAAACGACTTCGTCCGTTCCTTTATCGGCCAAAAGCGGCTCCAAGCCGAGAGTATGAATGAAATCCCGCTTGTCGACGAGGTGATGGTCACAAGACCGGTGACGGCGCTGCCCAAACGCGGGCTGGCCGAAGCCATCACCGTGATGGAACGGCGCAGGGTTGACTCCCTCTTTATCGTGGACAGGGATAACCGGCTGCAGGGCATTGTCTCCATTTACCGCGTGCTCGATCAATACGGCGAGGAGAACAAGACAGTGTCCGATGTCATGCAGCCTGTGCTGTACTCTGTCCGTACGGGAACTCCGCTGCCCGCTGCCGTCGAGCTGCTCAGCCGTCACCAGCTGTCCAACCTTGCGGTTGTGGACGAAAACAACCGTTTGGCGGGCCTGATCACAAGGGGCAGCGTCGTGCGCCATCTGGCTGACGGTTATCTTCAGGAAGCCGCCGAATCGCCGCTAGAGGAGGTATAACAGGTGAACGACTTGATCGCTTTTTTCGATGAGAGATGGGCTCAAATTGCCACTGCCTTACAGGAGCATCTAACTATTTCGGCGCTTGCCGTCGCCCTGGGAAGTGTAGTCGCCATACCGCTCGGCATCGTGCTTGTTTATAACAGGATTTCGTGGATCAACAGCATCGTTTTCTTCATCGCCAACATTCTGCAGACGGTGCCAAGCCTGGCCCTGCTGGCCATCCTGATCCCGCTGATGGGTATCGGTACGAAGCCTGCGGTCTTTGCCCTGCTGCTTTATGCGATCATGCCGATTCTCCGCAACACCTATGACGGTTTTCATTCCGTCGATCCAAACGTCCTCGAATCGGCCCGGGGGATGGGCTATGGCACGCTTCAACGCGTTTTGAGCATTCAACTGCCGTTGTCGCTGCCTTACATCATGTCGGGAATCCGGGTAACGACGGTATATATCATCAGCTGGGCGACGCTCGCTACCCTTATCGGCGCCGGAGGTCTCGGCCAGCTGATCGTATCGGGCCTCGGCGTCAACAAACCGGAGCTGATCGTGACCGGTGCGCTTGGGGCGATCCTGCTTGCGCTCGTCGCCGATGTGCTGCTGGGGCTATTGGAGAAATGGCTGACGAAGCGCTACCGGTCAACGGAGCGGATAACGGTGTGAAGGGAGTATGGCAAATGAGAATAGCAAGAGCGTCCGCAGCCTTGGCCTGCCTGCTTCTTCTGGGTACGCTGGCAAGCGCGTGCACAAACCGCAATACGGTCGTTATCGGCGCGCAGACCTACTCGGAAGCCAAGATCCTGGCGGAGATGTATAAGGCGCTAATTGAAGACCGCACTGATCTCAGTGCCGAGGTCATACCCGATTTGGCAGCGAGCCCTGTCGTCATACAGGCGATGAAACGAAACGAGCTGCAGATGGCTACTTTGTACACGGGGGAAATTTTCAATAATCATTTTCCGATCGAGCAGACGAAGGACCGTGCGAAGGTCCTGGAGCAGGCCAAGCAGGGCTTTGACAAATATTTTCATTTCAAGTGGCTCGATCCGCTCGGATTCGAAAACACTTATGCGTTCACGGTCTCCAAAAAGCTGGCCGATGAGAAAGGGTATGAGAAAATATCCGACGTCGGCCCGGATGCCTCCAAACTCCGCCTCGGCGTCGACACCACATGGCTGGAGCGTGACGAGGACGGCTACGGAAGCTTTACCAGAACCTACGGCTTCAAGTTCGGGAGTACTTTCCCAATGGAGCAAAGTCTCGTTTATCAGGCGGCAGCGAATAATCAGGTAGACATCGTTCTGGCGTATTCCACCGATCCGCATCTGAAATATTACAACCTGCAGACGCTTGCGGACGACAAGCAGTTTTTCCCGCCGTACGACGCATCAACCATTATGCGCAATGATTTGGCCGAAAAGCATCCTGATGTGGTAGAAGCCGTGTCTGTTCTCATCGGCACTCTCAGCGTGCAGAAGATGATCGATTTGAACTACCAGATGGACATCGAGAAAAAAAGCGAACGCGAAGTCGCGCTGGCATACCTGAAACAGACCGGTCTGCTGAAATAGGGGGAACTGACATGGAAGACAACCACTTGACCATCGTCGATCTGCTTGATTATATGGGACGCAATATCGGTTTGCTGTGGGAATATCTGCTTCAGCATATCAGCATGGTGCTGACAGGGGTAGGGCTCGCTTTCGTCGTCGGCGTTCCGCTCGGCGTGTTATGCGCCAGAAACGAGATTCTGGCGAGAATTGTACTTACGGTAACCAAAGTTCTTCAGGTTCTGCCCAGCCTGGCGATGCTTGTGCTCCTGATGCTTTGGCTTGGCCTGGGATCGGATACCGTCATTGTGGGCTTGTTCCTCTATTCGCTCAACCCGATCGTGCGCAATACTTATGTCGGCATGAAGCAGGTCAATCCGAGCTATGTGGAAGCCGGACAGGGCGTCGGCATGAGCGCCTTGCAAATCCTGCTCAAGGTACGGCTGCCGCTCTCGCTCGTTTATATCATGAGCGGACTCAGAATTGCCGCAGTCATCGCCATCGGGGTCGTGACCATCGCGCCGCTGATCGGCGGCGAAGGCTTGGGACGCGAAATATATGCCGGCCTTAACGGCCAAAATCCGCTGCGGATATTTGCCGGAGCGATACCTGCCGCTCTGCTTGCCATTGTGGCGGATATCATTCTCGGCATACTGCAGAGGAAGCTTCGTCTGGAGAACCGGCTGTCGGGAAAATAACGGAATTGGAATGGCGGGAATTCCCGGAACAAACAAAACGAGCCTGGGACAAACTCCGAAGGGCTCGTTTTGTTTGGCATGTTCAGCCGGTCCCCCGCACGATATTCATTATGGGCTGCGGCTTTGCATTTGCATTGCCTGCCATACATGGATACTTGATTTCTTACGGAACTGAGAACCAGCTCCCGTAATTTCCCGGACTTATTTCAGAAATTTGGAAAACAGCTGGCTGATTCGCTGCGCGAAATCGTCAAGGCTAAGGTTTGCCTGATCCAGTCTGGCGTATCCGTTCTTGATCGCATCAAGCAGCCAGGCCGGAATTTTCTTGCCTTCAAAGCCTGAATAACAGACGCGGTATGCCCACACCAGGTGCTCCCAGCGCTTGTCGTCGCCCTCCAGTACATATTCGGATACATCCAGCACTTTGCCGCGCCCGTTCTGCAGGATGACATTCTTCAAGTGAATGTCGCGCGGGTTCAATCCGCGGCGGCGCACCTCTGCGCGCGCCTCCTCCACATCCTGAATAACTTGCTCCGGCACCGGAATGCCCTGCAGCAGACAATCCTGCAGCGTGACGCCCGGTTCATGGCTGATCACCAGGTAGTTCCTGCCCTCCCCGTAATACTGGGGAAAATAGGGGATCCCCTCAAGCCGTTCGTATACATGCCTCTCGGCCGCTTTCTTCTCCAGCGCCAGATCCGAATACACTTTATATGCAAATCCCGGCGCAGGCTCATACGTGAATACTGCCGCATCCGTCCCTACCCCAATGCAGTGAAGGCCTTCCGAATAGCCGGAAATAACAACCATATCATTCCGCTCGCTTCCGGTCACCGTTATACATTGGAGCGGATCATCCGCCTTCATCCAATCCGGACTCATCTTAAGGATTACCCCCTTGAATACATGCAGCGGTTGAAGTTATCGTCCATTTTGGGCGTATACTTTCGAAACCACTCGTCTTTTATTTCGTAAAGTGTAAGAAGAAACGGCTTCGCCGTCCTCTGGCGGCATCGTTAGTTTCTTTCTCAAAAATATCAGATAAGGATATGACAACTTTTATACCTGCTGATATTTCAAGAAGAAACGGCTTTCGCCTTCCTCTGACGGCCGAAGCAAGTTTCCTCACTTCAAAAAAATATAGCCAAAGTAGACAGAAGCTTATACTTTGTTATATTTTACAAAAACCAAAGGAGGAATGAGAAATGCTCAGGCGTTTGCTTAGTAAAATCTTTGGTTCCGTTCACCATTCCAGACACAACCAACACTATAACAGCAGCAGTGGAACGAACCGCCATGGCGGCCGCTCCTACTCATCCGGCCACCAATCTGGTTACGGACACAAAAATCAGGGTCAAGGCTATTACAAAAACAGATACAAAAGATCCAGCTCCTGATGCAAAGCCGCGCTAAGCGGCTTTTTTTCTATCCTTATAGAATGTATAAGTTTCACGACGGCGCAGCCGTTTCATCTTGTATCATCAACGAATCATCCAATTCCCGCATAAACGCTGGGGCATCCGCATAGGGCTGATCGATTTGGAGCAGCTTACGGATCATCTGCTTGGTCTTTGCCGATATGCTCAGCTCCTCCTCCCATCCGGCTGCAGAATCCTTGTCCGGTTCGTCCGGTTCATAGGCGGAATACAGCATAAAAAGCAAAAAATGGCCTATGGCGTACAGATCGCTCGTCACATCAGCGGTTCTTCTCAGCCTTGTTTCCTCATCCGCTCCTGGCTCCACACGGGACGGCTCCGACAAGCGCGAGGCCAGACCAAAATCAATGAGGCGGATCTGTTCCCCCTGCAGCATGACATTGGGAATCCGGATGTCCAGATGGACAATTCCTTTCCTGTGAATAAAGCACACAATCTCCATCAATCTGCGAATGAAGCCAAGCGCCTCGCTTTCCTGGAAGACCGCTCCCTTCTCAAAAATCAAATCTTCCACAGTCCGCCCCTTCACATATTCGGTCACCATGTACAGCCGCCTTTTATGGACGAATGATGAGAGGCAGCCCGGAATGGCCGGATGCCCCAGTTGTCCCATAATCTCAATCTCGCGGCGCAGGAGCTCCCGGCCCAATTGCCCCTTGCTCGGTCTGGCTTGCTTGACTGCAATCTTCTCACCCGACTCCACATCATGACACAAGTAGGTCAGCCCGTAGCTTCCCATCCCGAGAAACCGGCAAATCCGATATTTGCCTCCGTGAAGCAGCTTCCCTTCCCGTTCGGGATGGTCAATCCAAGCTTCATATAAGCCCTTAAAGGTTCCCAACACGATTGCCGTGCCTCCTTCACACAAAGCAATACGTAGCGGCGGCACACAGGTTGCGGATGGAAGCACAACAAGCCGAATTTCCCTTGAAGCAGGAAAATTCGGCTTGCCAGTGTCATTCATCTCCATAAAACCTGATTCATTCCCCGGATCTTAAATTTGTTACCGGAACAGGGGAATATTCGAGGTAATCAAAGGATGTTCTGCAGCCATTGCCAGCAGGCGACTGCGCCGCTACTCCAACCTTGATTTCCGCGGGAGCATCCATATAGAAATATCTGACCAGAGTCCAGTAGTTTCCATCAGTTGAATAGGAGAAGGCAAAACAATTCCCGAACCGGGTTGCTCTGAGATATGGCTTCTTCACGCTTACTGTCTCCGAATTGCAGTCGTCCGAAGTACCTTTCGTCACTACACTTACCATGGTCGGAATTTTATTGGGATATTCAAAACACAGCTTTGCCCAGTTTTGGTCATCGACCATGAACATGATGCATGCGGAATCGAAATCTTCAATCATGTCCACCTCGACCCGGGTCGATACCGTAAAATCGCCCTTCAGAACGGTGTAAAGGTAAGGAGCTGATTCCCTCGCATTTCCTCCCTTCGGGTCGTGGAAGAAATCTGCCAGAGGCGGTGCGATTATTGTCAGCTTGCCGTCACCGTCAAATCCCCAGGATTCAGGTTTATTGATCCAGTGAAAGCTTGCTGCTGATTGCTCACCCTGTTGATTTTCAAAAAGATTCATTATTAAACCTCCTCATTTTTGCGAAGCTTCCGAAATAGCCTCAACCGAACGCTTGAACGTGAGCGCTTTGTCCGGATCATGAAACACCGGTGCTCCTGCAAACAGCTGAATACCCCATGATGGCACATCCGAAGCTGCAGCATCCGTCAGGCTCTCTGGATAATCCAAGGCATCCAGAATCAGCTGAACCTTGCGCTGCGCCGGGACGAATCCGGCCGACTGCTCGAGCCACCAGCGCCCCCAGCCCGGGCTGCGGCCGCTTTTTGAACAATAAATAAGCGGGGTATACACATCAATAGCTTCTGCCAGCCATTCATAATGCTGGGCGAATATTCTGGTCAAGGCGCCATTGAATTCATCAGGAGTCCATGGACACATATACGCACCCACTATGCAATCCGGATTAACGGCCTTGATCAGTTTTGAATAATGAAGCGCCATGCCGGCAATCTTACGGCATTTATAATTCTTCCATTCCTCCGGATAGCCGGTCAATATTTCTTTCGGTGTACGGACGTCAACATCTGCAAAATGACAGAAATCGGCAATACAGTCCCGGCAAAAGCAGCTTTCCTGCAGATCGGGATGGGATGTTTCGAACCAGCCTGCATAGGTCAGGTAATCGAGCCATATACCTCTTGGTTTAAATTGCTTCATGCCAGCCAGCAGCTGCTCTTCGATTTCGGCCAAATAGTCCTTTTGCGATAAACAGATTCCCTGTACCAACCGGCCGTATCGGATGGGTTTTCCGTCTGCCCCGATAGGTATGAGCTTGGGATGCTCTTCAAAATCGGCGCGAAACGTTTTGAATTCTACGCAGGCTTCCAATTTTTGCTCCGCACAGGCTGCGAAGGATTCTTCGTTAAACCCGTGAAACCATCTGGCGTTGACACCATAATCTTTAATGTTGGCAGGCAGCTGCCCGCTTCCATATGGACCAAACAATAAGGGTACCGACATCTCGCATTCTCCTCCGCCGCACATATTCTTCCATCCCTACTTGTTATACCATGATCAGGCAGGCTGATACCATAATTTCATAGATATCTATCATGGATTACCAGGATGCTTCGACCACTGCCCCCTTGCTCTCAACCTAACATCCACAGCACGAACCCTGGTTTCAATGCTATCCCATCGGTCCATACAATGATGCACAATCATTTCCAAATCATTCTCATTCTGGGCTTCTTCCGTATTTCGATAGAGGATATTCATTAACCAGTGGGCCAAATTCCGGAGATGATGGCGGTAGGAGTAGAAACGTAATAAGTCAAGGTCTACTGTCACCTGTTGACCGAGATGCTGTTCATAAGCGGCCAGGAAAACATCGAACCCCTCACCAATGTAACCAATCAGATCCAATTCCGGCGGGGCCAGGATGGCGGATTCCCAATCCAGAAAATAAAGCCCGTTATCATGACGGATCAAATTGCCTCCCCAAATGTCACCGTGGCATAACACCATTGCTTTGGTCTCCGATACTGCCATGCCCCGAAGTTCACGAACGAGCTTCAACAAGGCAAGAATTTGCTCTTTCCTGGGCAAGACCTGCGCTCTTGTTTCCCGCTTCATAGAGCTGTCTGCGATTTGGATGCTTTCAAGCGCTGCGAGACACTTCTCAAGTTCAGGCGCGAAGGAAATATCAAATGTTTCGGTCAACAGCATGGAAGGGTCGATGTAAGGCGTAATCCGGTGAATGGCTGCCAATGACTCCGCGATATCCTCAAGAATATCATTCGAGAATGGATAAGACTCAGCCAATGTCTCCCCCTCGATGAAATTAAACAATACCACCGTAACATTGGACAGCGTTGTTTTAAAATCACCGTTTAATGTTAGGATCGGATAAGTAAGATTGGTGAAAAGCTTCTCTTCATACATGCGCCAAGTCAGCGGCAGATAGTTATCCAGCCGATCTATACCTGCCTTTTGCCGGTCATGATGATGATCAAACAGTTTCATATAATACCGTTGTCCGTCCGCACAGCTGATCCCGTACGAGAATGCCGAATCCCCTGCGGGAATAAAATCGATCCTTTTAATTTCAATGCCGTACTCTTTATTCAGGTGAATCATAAGAACGCTGTCTTCGATCTGATATTTGACCTCCAAATTTTTCACTCCCTCAAGTGATATATTGGATTCCGGTACAACAAAGGCCGCCGGAAACAATCATCGGCAGCCATCTGGTTGTCTATTAATCTCTTGCAGCTTCGGCAGATGCTGTCACCTATGGGGCAATCACACCATCTCTTATGTATTCCTGCATGAAAGTGCCAAAATTATATTTCGGCGAGTAGCCCAGTTCCTGTTTTTCCTTGGACAAATCGGGAATCCGGATCTCGGATGGCAGCTGTAAATGGTAAGCTTCAATGATCTTTTTGGCGCCGGGGTAAAGCCTGTCCCACACATTCAACGGAGATTCCGGATAGGCTTCCACATCATCCTTGGTAAAACGATCCTCACGGACAATGCGGTATGCGCCGAAAGCTGCCGTACCCTCCACGGCCAAGGCAACAGCCCCGATCACATCCCGGCGATCAACGCCGCCATGCAGCAATCGTTCGCCATAATGCCGGATATCCGGATAAGGCGTGAAGTCTGCAGGACGCAGCATGATAACTTCAATGCCATGGGATTCATGAAAGAACCGGCATAGCTGTTCGCCGATTTTTTTGGTGTAGGCATAGAAATCGTCCCCGTAGAAGGACATGCTCGAAAGCCATACGACTCGCCGGACTTTATTGCGGACAGCCGATTGGAACATTTGGAACGTGCCCGTAATATTCAGATCATAGAACTCCTGCTCGGAGTGCTTGCCCATATGGATGCCATGAAAGGCAGGGGTATGAATGATGACGTCCATTCCTTCAGAGGCTTGATCCAATGCGCCGATCTGACGGACATCAGCCCGGTGGAAAGGGAGCGGCGTGTCAACGGCAACAACATCGGACAAGGTGATTTCATGCTTCCGGTCCAATTGCCCGGTTACGCCGGAGGCTACACTGCCGGAAGCTCCGGTAATCAAGATTTTCATGCTTTCATCCTCCTGTTTCCTAATCGCTCAACTGACAAGACACGTAATTTCAGTTTACCACAATGCTGATAATACGGCTCGCCAGCCTCCGTATAGCTTCGAAATCTAATTTATAAAGCCGTTCCAGGCTACAATTCGCACATGAAGCATCGCGATCGGGAATAAACTTATTCTGAATCAAAAAAGAGCTTTAAATTCTATTCGTTAAAGGAGAGTGCATGCTCAAATGGGAAGATTACCAGGTCCCCCGGGTCCTCCTGGCCCTCAAGGTCCACAGGGCCCTCCGGGTCCACAAGGCATATGTCCCCCTTGTCCGACCGGGCCGCCGGGCCCTCAAGGCGCTGCCGGACCGGCAGGCGCAACGGGAGCTACCGGAGCTGCCGGAGGCGTATTGGGGTTTGCAGATTTTTTCGCGTTAATGCCTCCCGATAATGCAGCAACGGTTGCTCCAGGCACAGATGTAAGTTTTCCGCAAAATGGGCCTACAAGCGGGGCTGCAATTGTCCGTACGGGTCCAAGTACATTTAGCCTATCTGCGATTGGTACTTATCAGGTGCTGTTTCAAGTGAGTGTCAGCGAAGCAGGCCAACTTATTCTGACACTCAATGGCGCGGATCTGGCCTACACGGTGGTCGGGCGGGCAACAGGCACTTCTCAAATCGTGGGGCTGGCTCTCGTGCAAACAACTTCCATCAACTCGATCCTTACTGTACGAAATCCTGCCGGCAATGCAGCGGCATTGACCAT
Source organism: Paenibacillus sp. JT31N11 (assembly GCF_056269285.1). Taxonomy (NCBI): domain Bacteria; kingdom Bacillati; phylum Bacillota; class Bacilli; order Caryophanales; family Paenibacillaceae; genus Paenibacillus; species Paenibacillus sp. JT31N11. The sequence continues at coordinate 1,172,197 of NZ_JBWDNQ010000001.1, read as the reverse complement.
CACGCCTCTGGCTGGAGGAACAAGGCCAGTCTCTGCACATCTTGTTATCACGCGGCTTGCATAGAGGAAGGAAAATGATGTCATAACTCAGATCGTCATCATCCTGAGACTGCTTCAATTCCCCCAACCGCACATCACTTATTACGAAAAGCACCCTCAACTCCACCATAATAGTGGTTTTGAAGGTGCTTTTCTCTTGCGGAGCATGGTCCCTGGGGCCAATTAAGGCCTAGAAATTACTGCTTCGCCTCTTCCCCGGCTTCCCATCTTGCTATCTCTTCGCGAACCAGAGGCGCGACCTTGGTTCCCAACAGCTCTATGGCTCTCATGACTTGCTCATGCGGCATGGTGCCAACCGGCACATGCAGCAGGAAGCGGGTTACGCCCACCTGCTTGCGAAGATGAATGATTTTACGGGCTACCGTCTCCGGATCGCCTACGTACAGCGCCCCTTCGAAGCTGCGTGCGGAATCGAAGCTTGAGCGGTCGTATGGTCCCCATCCGCGCTCCTTCCCCAGTGCGTTCATCGTCTGCCGGGTGGAAGGAAAAAATTGGTCTGCCGCAAGCTCGGTACTCTCCGCAATGAATCCATGCGAGTGTGACGCGACCGGCAGCAGCGATGCGTCGTGGCCTGCGTGCGCAGCCGCCTTCTTATAAAGCTCCACAAGCGGCGCAAATTGTACGGGGCTGCCTCCAATGATAGCCAGAACGAGGGGAAGCCCAAGCAGCCCTGCGCGTATCACCGATTCCGAATTACCCCCGCTGCCAATCCATACTGGCAATGGATTCTGAACGGGCCGCGGATAGACGCCCAGATTCTGAATGGCCGGCCGATGCCCGCCTTTCCAGGTAACTTTCTCAGATTCCCGTATCTTTAATAGTAACTCCAGCTTCTCATCAAACAGTTCATCGTAATGATCCAAATCATATCCGAACAGCGGGAAGGATTCGATAAAAGAACCTCTGCCAGCCATAATCTCTGCCCGTCCATTCGAGATTCCGTCAAGTGTGGCAAAATCCTGAAACACGCGCACCGGATCTGCCGAAGAAAGCACGGTGACCGCACTGGTCAGCCGTATCCGTCTGGTTTGCGGCGCAGCCGCAGCCAGTACGATGGCAGGAGAAGACGCGGCATAATCCTTGCGGTGATGCTCGCCCACGCCAAATACATCCAGCCCGACCTGATCGGCGAGTACAATTTCCTCCACGACTTCACGCAATCGCTGCGCGTGGCTGATCACCTCTCCGGTCTCCACGTCCGGCGTTGTTTCTACAAAAGTGCTGATCCCAATCTCCACTTACAATACCTCCTAATCAATGTTCCATTCATACCGGCAGCTTTGTAAGCAGACTAATGTCCAACAACCGCTATCTATATTTTGATCGGTCACGATGTTTTTTTCAAGTTCCCAGCGTTGACCGCCGCAGCGGGTGAACCGCGATAATGAGTGTATTTATTTTCATACACTCATCCGGTAAAGTATGGTTTAAACTATTTCTGTCCATGAACTTACTTAATTGTAGTATTGTATAATTAGTAAGTCAATTACTTAATATAACTAAGTAATGATAAGTACATTTGAATTCAGTTGAGGTCGAAGCCAGCGTTTGGCGCACTCGTAGCGGGAGCGGAAGTGACGTCATGCGAACGCTAAAAACCAGTCATTCGCTCCGATAATGGTCCCCCGCTCTGCTTCTTTTTTTGTCTTTTTTGCGTTTGCCCCTCATAATGCGATACCTGATCAACAACAGCGCAACCGCAAGGGCAGCCAATCCGATAAAAATGACCTTTAAATAGTGTTCAACGATACGAAATATATATCCCCACTGATCCCCAAAGAAGTAGCCGATTGAAAAAAACACAATGACCCAAAGAGCGTCTCCGGTATATCCATATATCCATACTTTGCGATATGGCACCCGTATAATGCCGATAAAATATCCAACAAACTGCCGGACTCCGGGAATGAAGAAACTGACCAGCAGCAATCGGTCCCCATATTTGTCATAGTAGCGTCGCGTCCTCTCGACAAGCTCCGGCTTGAGAAAAAGCCATCTTCCGTAACGCTCGATTAGAGGCATACCTGCCTTGTACCCGATCATGTACGTGATGGTGACCCCTATAATCGATCCAGCCAAAGCCATCGCAATAGCCGGCCCCCCCTGCAGCACTCCTTTATAAGATAAGAAACCGGTATAGGTTAAGGTGCTGTTTCCCGGCGGGATGGGAAGCGCGATAAAATCCAACGGCAGGCCAAGGAGCAGGACCAGATATCCATACTGCCCAAACAACTGTTCAACTACCCCGATCAGGCTCATGAGAGTTCTCCTTCTTATGCTGCGAAGTCCCGCAAGCCGAGACAAGCTTGTTTTGCGGTAAAATCAAATAAAAGAGTGCAAGAATAGCGAGCAAAGCAGCGCTAATGCTGATGGCGGCGGCATTCGTATACTGACTGGCCACCCATCCCCCGATGACCGGGCCGATCATAATGCCGAGCCCTTCAATCCCGGAAAGAACTCCCCACCCTGTACCTTTCTGATCATCCGGGACAAGGTACGACAGCACCGCATTCCAGGCCGGAAGCACAGCTGAATAAGACAAGCCCAACATAAATGCAAGCAGCATCGTTAACGCAGGCGGCGGCATGGATACGGCAAGTAAAACCAATATGGCCGTAAGCGATACGAAGCCGGAGACCAGCATTTGCTTATGTCCCCATCGATCGGCCAGTTTCCCCATGGGAACGAGAAACAGCATCGCGCCGGCTCCGCCAAGCATCAGCATGAGAGAATATTGCGGCTGGCTTAAACCGAGATGGTTAGCGGCAAAGCCGGGTATTATCGGAAGCAGCAGTCCCGCAGCGGTCATCTGAAGGATCATGCCAGGCAGCAGCCATTTCAACAGAACGAGCTTCTTACGCAGTCCTGCTGCCTGATCGGCAAAGCTGACGTTCAGGAGGTGTAACGGGGTTGCTCGGTTAATCGCAAACGATGCGATACAGCCGACGGCGAGAAGCGCAAGCATCAGCCGGAACGCCGGTTCGAAGCCATAATCGAATGTGAGATTGATCGTGACCGGACCCAGTCCCATACAGGCAAGCCAAATCGTGTAGATCGCCCCCATCTGGGCCGCGCGCTCCGTCATTCGGATTTTTTCCATGCAAATAAGCCAGATGGGCGACGCCCCCATTCCAAGCATAACGGACCCGGCAACGAGCCACCAGACATGCGGACTGAAGAACACGGCAGCTAGCCCCGTCAGCATCAGGACAAAAGTAGCGGGCAGCAGCCAACGCAGCGAAAACCTGTCTAGCAAATATCCTGCAATCGCCTTAATCAACGTATCTGCTGCATAATGAAGCGAGACGGCGAGACCGACCAAAGCAACGGTATGCCCCGACTGATTGACTGCAAAATTGGGCAGGAACGAGAACAAGAAAGCGCTTCGAACAAATTCTGTGCAGAAAAGAACCGTGAACAGCGTCAGAGTAGAAAGCTTGAACGCGCTCCTCCCGCTCATCATATTCCACTCCTTCTTAATGAGCTTGCCTCGGGAAACAAATGCCTGACAATGTGGTCCGCAGCCGCATCCTGTTTTGCCGAGAGCAGCCCATTCCTCATGGACTGTTTCATGGACTCAGAGGAAATCATCGTTTGGATCTGCAAGATCAAATCGTGAATCGTAAAGGATACGACTGCCGCTCCTCTGCGCTGCAAATAAAGGGCATTTTCCTTCTCCTGCCCCAGAAAAGGCTTTAATATAAAGATCGGGACCCCAGACTGAATCGTCTCGGATAGTGTAACGCCACCAGCTTTCGTGACGATGCAGCATGCGCTCTTCATCAGCACATGCAATTGATCGGTAAAACCGAATACACATACTCTTGCATCATCCGCCCAAACTTCCGCAAGCTTCCGTCGCCAACCCTCCTGTCGGCCGCAAATAACTTGAATGCGGACGTTTGACAAGAATAGCAGCTTCCCGATCAGCTTCATGAGCGAACGCAATGTGCCGCAAACATTAGCCATGAGCAGAATGACATTCTCGTCTGTTGCTTTGCCGGAACCGATATCTCCCGCATCGTGGAACGATTCCCGGACCGGAATTCCAGTAACGGCAATATAGCTCTCAGGGACGCCCTGCCTGACCAGCCTCTCTTTCACGTCGCTGGCAGCGACAAAATAATGGTCCGGCCTGGAGAACAGCCATCTGAGGTGAACGTCAAAGTCCGTGATGACAACAGCTGTCCGGGGACGGATTGCGGATACATCGTCCCTGATTGGCAAACTGCCGAATGGGAATGTATAGATGATCACATCCGGTTTGTACTGGAGAATGATCTTCATGAGCCTAACGCCGCCAAGACTGTTCATCCAGGTAGCGATCCTTCCTTTGAGGGGAAGGCGGTTGGTCAAATAGTAGGACCATCCGTAATATGGAATTCCAAGGCTGGCTGCATACTGGCTTTGCCGGTACAGACAACGGATGAGCTTGTTCAGCACAGGATAAGCTTCCCGGAACAAGTCGATAATCTCCACCTGGTTATAACCATGGTGCACAAAGCTTTGCTTCAGTACCTTGGACACTTGATGGTGGCCTTCGCCGTAATCGGCCGTTAAAATTAAAATATGGTGTTCCTGTCTCATTGCGGTCACCTCTTTCATTCGTCAAGCCCTATCATCCAGACGAACGAAGTTGTATAAGCTTTAGCACATTGCTGCAAGAAGGAAAGCGTCTTTCTTCCAGAATATTGCGCTGCATATTCAAAATTGATGTAGTGAGTTTGCCCGGCTTGGTGATCAATACATCTGCGCCGCCATCGCGGTATTCGTCAAAAATCTACTGCTTCATGAAATTTCAACTATTCATGAACCAGGCAACCAGCAGCGCGGTTATAAACCCGACCAGCCCTCCTGCCACACAATCAATCGGGTAATGATAGCCCCAATAAACCCGGGATATTGCAACTAACAAAGCCAGACCAATTAAGACAAGCATAACCGCAGGCGATGAAGCCAGTATAAAAGGTGTAACAAGAGCGAAAATGGCGGTTGTATGGCCGGATGGAAAGGAATAGTCCTTGAGCGGGAATTTGCCTACCTTCACATGTTCCAGCTTGCGAAAAGGCCGGGCTCTGCGCACCTTTTTCTTAATAAGGACGGCAACTATATGGCTAACGGCCAAGGCAATCAAACTTTGCAGCCCGGCTCCGTTGAACTCACCCGCAGCGAACCATGCCAGGGAAACTGCGCAAATAATTGTAAACAAAGCTCCGCCCAAATGGGTAATCCATCCGAACAACCGATCCAGGGCCCGACTGCTTAGCCGCTGGTTGCACCAGAAGAACATCGTTTGATCAAACCGCCTTATCCACTGCATGCTGTTTCCCGCCTCCGTCCCCTGCTTTATCGATCAGTTGGTTCTCGTCATTCATCTTCCTCCGCTCACGCAGCTTCCGTATCAAGAACCATCCTGCCGCTATGAGTATTCCAACTGCCACCAGCGTGATCGTGAGAACGCGATCAACCATGTGCTCTGCCGCGCGGCCATACATATAGAAAAGAAACCCGACTGCATAAAACTTCACTGACCGTCCAATCGCTGCATAACTGAGCAGCTTCCATAACGGATAATTCATGCATCCCGATAAAATCGTAAATATTTTAAACGGGATCGGAGTAAAAGATCCGATCAAGATTGCAGCCTCGCCACGGCGGGAAAATAATTCGGTTGCCGAGTCCAGCCATTTTTTCTTCATCACCCTGCCCAGAACATGCTTTCCCGACACTTTGCCGATCCCATAACCGATTGGCGTTCCAAGCAGGCTTCCGGCAAAACCAAGGGTAGCGAGCCATAAAGCCGATTCCGGCTGCATGGCGCTTAGAGAAAGTTGAAGGAAGAACGCCGGTATTGGAAAAATAATCGCATCCAGCATGGCATGAATGAAAAGTCCCGTCGCTCCGAAATTCTGTAAAAAGTCCATGATTTTATCCATGATGCTTATCCCCGCCCTCGTATCAGAAGCGTGATGAAAATAGGTTGCCTACGGCAATATATTCACCATACTTTTAGTGTCTATCGTTGTAATCAAATTAACAGGAGCTCGCTTCGGGTAAACCTGTCTCATCTTGAATGGGCAACCTCTTCACCGCCGCAAATCGGTTCTTGAGCGATGCGCGGGAATGAATCAGCATCATCGGTATCAGTTGTTCGGTCTTTCGGCCAATCCGCTTCTTGCCCTCAGGGTGCATAACGGATAACAATAATCGAAGATAGACGGTTGTGATTCTTTGGAACAAATCGGATTTCATGGGTTGTTGTTCAAAACCAAGACCATGTGTCAAACCACGGTGAAGAAGCGTAATTCCGATTAACGCTTTAACTTCATTAAACTCCGGCTGACTTGCAAACGCATCACTAATTTGCTGCATGGATTTCCGTGCAAGCCGGGCCGTCATGAGCGCCGCGCGGTCCGAGCCTTCGGATTTGATCAGAGTCAGGATCGCTTTATTATTGAGATGGAGTTCCCCAACCCAATTTCCTTTATGGATGATGGTGGAGTCCGCACATACGATACTCTCTCCGTGATGCTTCTTAATCATTACTTTGCAAATTCCAAAGTGCGATGTATGTGAGCTGCGGAAATTTGAAATCCATTCGAACCCTCTTTCCCACATCATCCAGGCAGTCTGCAGTGAGGATTTGCGTAAACGTAGTAACATGAATACCAACCTTCCCTCATTCTTATTTTAAAATATTAAGAAAGTATAAATTCCGGCCTATACTTTGCTTATATTTCACCGGAATGAAACGCGCCCCGCCGCCAAAAGACGGCGACAGCCGTTTCACCTTGATTGACTTATTTATTTGAAATCGTCTAGAAGAGCATACTCTTTCTATTCGAAATCCTTTTTTTTGTTAATTTCATGATAGATGATATATAAGGAAGCGCAAACAGACTGAGGTACTGAATGGTGCCCCGTCTAAAGACGGAGTCTGGTACGCCGAATGACCGGATTCCGCAGTTAGAACCGTCGCTATATCTGGCGCAATGGAAAATTTGTAGTCTTGGTCGATGATGCACTGGAATAAGATGATCCCCTGAAGCGACTCCGACAAGTGGAGAATGCCGCCTATCTTGAGGAACGTACGCATTGGGAGACTCGAATTACGGAGGGAACAAACGACTTCGCTTCCGCCGGAATCCCAACATGTACCTGCAGTGTCTCGAACAATGTATTTGTTCGTTAATTGGGCAAACGCAGAAAAAAAAGCAGCTGCCCCGCGGCACGCTGCTCCCTATCGCTTATTAAATTATGTACGTCTGTCCGTCCTTCGGCCACTCCACTTCTCCAGAAAAAATTTGCTTTGCAGCCTGAACGCAGGGCTCCGCGATTTGAGCGGATCCATGAAGCAGCAGCAGCTTGCCGACCTTGGCCTCTTCCGCGATCGCAGCCGCATCGATAGCACCGGAATGCATGTAGTCATTTTTATCCGGGTTTGCGGCAATGGGTCCAAGCGCCGATTCGTGAATAAGCAGGGCGCTTCCTCTTACATGTTCGATAATCGGCCGATGGAACGCCGTATCTCCGGTAAAAGAGAACATCCGTCCACTCTTCTTATCCAGGAAGCGATAGCATAAACCCTGAACAGGGTGAGCCGTCGAGCATGTATCGAGCCGGAAGTTCTCCTCTTCATAGGCTTCTCCAGGCGTGAGCGGGATCAAGACCGGAGAGAGATTGGCCCAGCCATAGCGTTCGGCATGCAGAAAATCGATCGCCCGTCTTACGATAAGATGCAAATCTTCCGCCGGTCCGATGATTTTGAGCTCTTCCAGCGGTCTGCCGCGCATCAGATAATAAAACAGCAGGGACGGCAACGACATGTAGTGATCATGATGAAAATGAGTGAAAATCAGATATTCCAGCTGCAGCGGGTCATGGCCTCTGCTTCGCAGGTTGTCGATAACCGACCAGCCGGTATCGACCAGATACTTGTCGTTGATCAGAAAGGTCGGCGAGTCCCCGCCAACCTCGGGAACAGCACCGGAAGTGCCAAAAAAAGTAATCTTGGTCTGCTCATCGTGCGTCATCATTAATTCCCCTCCGTCACAGGATGATTCTCATAAGATCATGAGCCACTTGAACTTCGCCTGGGTGCCCCGCCCCGACGATTTGCTGCAGCTCTTCCGTCTTCAAATCCCACTCATGATGGATATGGGTGATGAGCAGGTTGGAAATTTGCTGTTCTTTCAGGAAATGATTCAGCTTCTCCGGATGAATATGCCCAAACTCATGAATGACCAGATCGGCATCATACAGGACATGAACCAGGTCCTGGGAGGACAATACATCCCCGCTGACGACTATTTTTTTGTTGTTCATATGAATTACCAGGCCGTATGCGACTGGAGCAATTTCATTGCCATGCTTATCATCTATTTTTCTCCAGGCTTCCTGAGCGAGATGCTTCGTTTTGAAAAAATTGATTTTCAGCCCGTCGCGCTCGAATAACGTATCCTCATTATATTCAACCGCCTCAAGCTGATAAGGATAAATATCCTGAGGGATGATGAATATGTTCTGCAGCAATTTCACTTTGCGGATCGTGCCTTCAGGGCCGTAAACCTGCAGATGCTCCGACCGGTGCGTCAGCTGCAGATCCTGAAGCAGCATCGGCAGGCCGCTTGCATGATCGGGGTGCCAGTGCGTCAGAAACACTGCTTCGATATTTTTCGGATCTTCTCCCATTTTCTTCAGCAGCATGCTCACCGGGCAGCCGCAATCGATCACATACAGCCGGCCGTCCTTCTTGATCGCCATGCTGAAATGATGGCGGTTGGCCGTCGACACCCCCGCGCTTGTACCCAATATCAATAATTCCGGCATGGCCTCCACCACTTTCGTCGGTATTTTTCTGGACGTTACGAGTCTGAGCTAAAGATTTTCACCCCGCATGATCCTTAGATTAGTTAACATCCAATCAAAAGTCAATGCATTTTATGATATATAAGAGTCAAATATTTTTATTTATTGATCACAAATAATCATTTTTTCAAAAATTTCATTTTCCCCTCGATGATTCGGCATAAATCAGTTGAATTTCATCATGGCAATGGTATATTTAATTAATCTGTTGTAAATTCGGTAACAATCAATCGTTTTGAAATCCATTTATTGAATTAGGAGCAGCCACGAAATGAAAACAAGAACCAGACATACAGAAATCATCGGGATTTTGAAGCATGAACCGTTCAAAACCATTGAAGAACTGTGCAGCGAGCTGAGCGTTTCACCTGCAACCGTGCGCCGCGACTTGACGATACTGGAACAATCCGGTGATATCGTTCGAATCAATGGAGGGGCGATCTATAAGAAAAAGGCGGAAGACGGCCGTCTGGACGAAAAAAAATCTCCCCTGCCCTTCCTGAACGAAAAAATCCGGATCGCCAAGGCTGCAGCAGAGCTGGTTAAGGATGGCGATACCATCTTTATGGACGCAGGCTCGACCAATCGGCAAATCGCCGAGCATCTTGTAGGCAAGACCAATATAACCGTTATAACGAACAGCCTGGAGATCGCCTACAAGCTGCATTCCGTTAAAGATAAGAAAGACGTTTCCGTCGTGATTTGCGGAGGGACGCTTGGCGAGACGAATATGGACAGCATTGTGGGTCCGGTCGCCGAAAAAATGATCTCGATGTTTCGCGCCAATATTTGTTTCATTGGCACTTCCGGTATCGACATCAAACAGGGCGTTACCGATGCCTATCTTTCGACGGCACGGATCAAGGAAAACATGATTGAACACTCCAACAAAGTGCATCTCGTTGCCGATCACAGCAAATTCGGGGTTATTACTGCCGCATTTGTCTGCAGCATCGATAAAATCGGCCATATTATTACCGACAATTCGGCGCCCGAGGAAGACGTCCGAACTCTCAGGAGCAGGGGCATTCTGGTGACGCTTGTCTGATTGCATGATACGGTTTTCCTGCGCTTTGCGAGCCCGGTCGGGCTCTTTTTTTTGCGGTTTTTCTCGCGCAGCCAACCTCATATACAGCTTTGACCCGAGCCTGCTTTCGAAAATCGCAGCCCGGGTCAAAGCCTTAATTACGCAATCATTTGGATATCAAAATGAGATGATGATCAAGGCGTATTCGGCCAGGACGCTGTATCCTTAATGTTGCTGAATACATCCGACAGCGATTTACCGGCTTCCGCGGCTGAGACGAACACACCCGCATTCAGATCCGTACCGGCTTCATGCCATGCCCAAAAGTTAGCCGTGGTAACCTGTGTTTCGCCGGACTTGGTCGTGACGTTCAACGTCCAGTTGATTCCGTCTGAAGAAGTATACGTCCTTATCAGATTTAATGCCGATTGACATTCCCGGGACATTAACCACAGCAGGATTTACCGTTACATTGTAGGAGTGGCCTTCCTTTAAATTCGTTCCGCTTGGCATCTGCAAATAGATCCGATAGATCATGTTCAGACGCGGCGTGTCTGTAGTAGACAGATACGGGGCATCCTCGGGATAGTAACGATTCTGGACGGCAGCCGAATGTATCGCGGATGAAAAATCAGGGTCGGTGCTGCTGCTGATCGAATAATAAGCGGTATTGGATACATTGGAGCTGTTATACTCTTTCTCACGCAGGTAAACTTCAATCCACTGCGAATTCATGATAGTTGCCTGGGAGCTTACCAAATCCGGCTGCGTCATTGCCTGCTCTTGCAAAGCCATGGCATTAAGAGGCACGATTGTTGCCCCTACTGCAAGCACAACCGGGAAAATAACAGGTCTTCTTAATGAGTTCAGTAACCGGTTAATCAACATTCACGATTCCTCCCGCTATAAATGAATTTTCTCACCAATCGAGTTCTTCCCCATACCTTCTTTCTTTTCCTCAAGGGTGTCGCATTCAAATAAATTGATCGATATCAATCACAACCTTCCATTTTTTATAATAAATGCTGAATTCCGAGTAGAATATATCAAAAAAAAACAATTAGTTTCAATAATAATGATTGAATTTACAATATCTAATAATCTTTTATAATATTTTTTGATCCATTTTGATCATTAAGTGCAAAAAAAGCCCGCATTTATGCGGACTTTCATTAATCTCTGTATATAATCAGCTGTTATTGGGGGTCCGAGTGCCCTCCAAAAATAGGATCAATATAAATCTGGAACAGCTTGCTCCTGATTTCCTCCGCCGAATAGTTGCGATGCTGCCGGTGAAACAGATAAACATCCGGACGAAGCGTCGCCATGATGGAGTCCGCCATATAAACAGGATCAAGCTGTTTTTCACCGCCCGTCTCGATATACTCCTGAAACAAGCCATGGATGACCGAATGCACCAATTCATAATGCAGGGTATGAAAGGTCACGTTCTGCCGTTCCTCGGAAGTCGGCGCTTGTATGGCGGCCAGCACATGGGAATTTTCCTGAAGGGATATAAGGTGATATTCCAGAATAACCTCCAGACGCACCCGAAGAGATTCATTGATGTTCTCCTTGAGATAACCTACCATCTTCTCATGATTGCGAATGCATTGCTCCTCGATCAAATCCAGGCACAACTCGCCTTTATGGGCATAGCTCCGGTACAAGGTGCCTTGTCCTACTCCTGCCTCCCTTGCGATTTGCCGCATGCTGACATTTTCGACTCCATGTTCGGCAAACAGCTCAGACGCCTTCTGCAAGATCAGCTGCCTGCGTTCCCGGGCATCCCTTCGTTCTACACGCTCCTTACGTTCCAGCAATCGCGAGCACCTCATCTTTGCACAATAGTTATTGTTTGATATCCCTGAACCACGGCCCGGTTATGTTAATTGGAAAACGTACCATGGTACGATTATAGTGAAACTGCAGTGATTTTCCCTAGTAACATCGTACTCCCGAACCCGGCACCGGGTCAAATTCAATGAATACCAATAGCCGATTTCCCCCAGCTTTTATATAACTGCGATCTTTATTAGGCATCAGCCGGACGCACGGAATACAGGGAGTAATACAATGGTGGAGAGCCTTATTTATCCTCAAAAGGAGTGGTCCCCTTGAAAATCGACATTGGCTGCGGGCCCAATAAAGAGACAGGTTATTTGGGAATCGACCGAATTGAAGGCCCTGATGTGGATATGGTTTGCAATATTAATGAAGGCATTCCACTGCCGGACAATTCCGCCGAGTTTGTGATGGCCAGCCGTGTTCTACCATATGTGGATGATTTAATGTCGGTCATGTCGGAAATCTACAGGATTAGTGTGCATAAAGCGGTTCTCTGTATTCTTACTCCTTATGCCCACAGCTTTCCCCATATATCCAACCCCTGGTTCAAACAGAGGTTTGACGAGTATACGCCGCGTTACTTAACAGGCTATTTTTTTCAGCCACTGCAGGGCCCGGTCTGTCCTGAACTTCCGGACTACCCTCCCCCTGTACCTCCATTTGATTTCAGGCTGCTGCGAATGGAATTGTTCTATCAGCTTCCTTTCGATCAGACCTTCTATGAGACTGAGGAGCTGGAAGTACTTAAGACCTTGCAGGCAAATGTGGTACATGAAATCATGTACCATTTTGCTGTAATCAAAGAGGATATCAGCCTTCAGGAACTGGAGGATATGAGCAGAACTCCATACCCGGAACCACATGTTCTTATCGAACGAAGGCTGAAATCTCTGAATGTACAAGAATTCCTCTAAATTACTGTGGACATACAAATATCCCTGTCATCCAGCATAGGCTAATCTAATGCAGGAGGAATCAGGCTCAATCCTCACCTTTTGGTGGTTTTTATGTTTGAACCTCAATGGTACTGTCAAGGAGGTGAAAATCATTCCACTAGTCGTCAGGGCTACGATTAATGCGACCGGTGCTGTAACTTTTACAGGAAATACACTCGGTCTTAGCCGATCCGAAGTCCTCGGAGTACCCGGTACTTTGGATAGCATCGGTGCCTTTACCACTGTGAATACAGGTTCAGTGTTCAATCTTTATCCGAATGGAACGACAAATCTATATCAGAACAACAGCTCGGCAGCCATACTTGTTCTTCCGTCGGGAAGCACGGTACTATATGCGGAACTGATTTGGGGCGGCTCCTATATCAATGGAACCGTCGATCTCAGTTCAGCCATTAACAACCCTATAACCCTTATAACGCCTGCAGGAAGCACGTTTAGCGTCACGTCAGATGTGGCTACGAGAAACGAAGTTAATCTGGGCGGCGGCGCGTTTGCGTATGTCCGTTCCGCCAATGTCACCAGCCTTGTTCAACAGGGCGGAGCCGGGACTTACACCACAGCCGGCGTGGTGGGTACGATTGTAATCAACAATGATACGACAGCCAACCATGCCGGCTGGACGCTTGGCGTTATTTATCAGAACCCTGCCCTGCCTTTTCGCAATATGTCCCTGAGAGCCGGGGCTATACTTGTACAAGCGAGCTCGCTGCCAGTCTCCACCACAATCACAGGTTTTGCGACCCCAATCTCCGGATCGCTCGGAGGCAGGGCGCTGTTCAGCGCGCAGGAAGGAGATGCCAACCGTTCCGGCGATCAAGCGTTATTCGGACCTACTTCAGCTACTCAAGCGGCTTTGTCAGGACCCAATAACTTTGCCAATAATTTTTTTGCCTCACAAATAAATAATGACGCAGGGCTGCTGAATACGACAGGAACGTTTGGGAACCGCAACCAGACGAATGGAAACCCGGGCACCAATATAACCGGAGGCCGTCAGGGCTGGGATATTACGAATATCGATATCTCGGCAAGATTCATTAACAACCAATCTTCAGCTGTTTTGACATTGACTACTTCTGGCGATGCCTATATCGTCAACGGCAATGCCATTCAGGTTGACATTAATGCGCCAAAAATAGGGGTAACCAAAAGCGCCAATGTTGCAGGTCCCATTGTTGGCGATACAGTAACCTACACTGTGGTTGTGAGCAACACGGGAACGGCCGGAGCGGCCAGTATTGTGTTGTCGGACGTTCTGCCTGCCGGATCAACCTTCGTAACAGGAAGCGTTGTAATAGCCGGCGTTTCAAGACCTACGTATAATATCAATGCAGGTGTCCCTCTCGGCTCCTTGGCTTTAGGTACTTCCATAACCGTTACATATCAAGCCCGGATAACCTCATTGCCCAATCCACAAGTTGTCGCCAACTTGGCCAATGCTGCGTTTACGTTTCAAAGCGTAGCCGGAGGACCCATCATAACAGGAGTTATCCCTTCCAATACAGTTACCCTTCCGGTATATTCCCCTGTTCTGGCGATTGTCAAAAGCGCCAGCTCAACCAACGCAACCGTCGGGGATCAAATCACCTATACCCTTCAGGTTTCCAACATGGGCAACATCGGCGCGGCAGCCGTACTCACTGACAACATACCAGCCGGAAGCTCCTACATTCCCGGCAGCTTTACGGTAGGGGGAGTTCCGGTATCCGGCAACCCCGCAGCAGGTATCTCCATCGGCAATATTGCTGCCGGTGGAAGCTTGACTGTTCAATTCCGGGTACAAGTCAACACTCTGCCTTCACCACCACAATTGGTTGATCAAGCAACAACAGCCTTTACCTATCAGGTTCCGGACGGACGCATCTTAGCCGGTTCGGCTGCATCCAATATACTGACGATACCGGTTACGCTGCCTAACGTCGCAGTTGTCAAAAGCGCAGGGTTTGCCGATGTTGCAGTTGGCGAGACTCTCCTGTACACCTCCGTGATCAGCAACAACGGAATCGCTGCTGTAACGAATGTTATATTATCCGATACCATTCCCGCCGGGAGCTCTCTGGTTGCGGGAAGCGTAACGGTAGCAGGTTCATCGAGGCCGACGGCTGATCCCGGAACAGGTATCTCTGTGGGGACAATTGCCGCCGGAACCAATGTAGCCGTCACATTCCAGGTTGCTATCACCTCCGTGCCAGGCACTGCCCAGATGCTCAACAAGTCGTCGGCATCCTACAGCTCAGGTGCATTTACTGCTCTCTCCCAGTCGAATACCACTACCACGCCCGTATTTCAACCGGTTATCAGCATTGTTAAAAGCGCGAATACAGCAAGTGCTACGGTAGGCGGCAATGTACTCTATACGCTGAATGTACAAAATTCCGGAAACATTCCCGCAATCGTACTGCTGACTGATAATATTCCGCAAGGCTCCGCCTTTGTTCCCGGAAGTGTGACGGTAAATGGCGCAGTACGCCCTTTGGATTCACCGCTCAGCGGAATATCGCTTGGAGCGCTGGCTCCCGGTGCCGCAGCTGCCGTAACCTTCCTGACATCCGTCCAATCGCTGCCTGCGCCGCCTGTATTGGTAAATCAGGGCAGCAGCAGCTTCACGTACCAGCTGCCCAGCGGACGCATATTGTCCGGAACGAGCCTGTCTAATACAATCAGCATTCCGGTCTCTGCTCCCAACATTACAATAAACAAAAGCGCAAATGTTGCAGCTGCCGCCGTAGGAGAGAGTCTGACCTATATGGTGGTGATATCCAATCCCAGCAGCGTGGCTGTGAATAATGTCGTCGTCTCTGATCCCCTTCCCTCTGGAGGAGCGTTCATTGCCGGCAGCGTGACTGTAAATGGCTCGGCGGTACCCGCAGCCAACCCTGCTGCAGGAATTGCCCTGGGTGCAATATCTGCGGGGTCATCGGTCACCGTAATGTTTCAGGTCCAGGCAGCTTCGCTGCCTGATCCCGCCGAATTCAATAATCGGGCCAACGCTTCTTTTACTTCCGGCTCCTTCAACGGAACAGCTTTATCAAATACGATCACAACGCCGATTTATACACCGATAATCGGTATGGTCAAGAGCGCAAATGCTGCTCAGGCCTCGTTGGGCAGCTCGCTTGCGTATTCCATACTTATAAGCAATAGCGGTAATATTGCAGCCAGCCTGGTAGTCAGCGATAGCCTGCCCCCTCAAGCGGTGTTTGAGACCAATAGCGTGATTGTCGGTGGAGCGCCCCAGCCCGGGTTCAGTCCGGTAACTGGAATTCCTGTAGGCCCGCTGGCTCCGGGCGACAGTATAACCGTTAATTTTCTTGTTACGGTTGTTGCCCTTCCTCCATCACAGCAGCTGCTCAATTCCGCCGCAGCATCGTACAGCTTTAATCTTCCGGATGGGAGGCAGGCTGGAGGAAACGCGGCTTCCAATCAACTGTCGGTTCCCGTCTCTGCGCCCAATGTCAGTGTAGTAAAGAGCGTGAACGTCCCTACAGCCGTTACGGGTGACATTCTTATGTTCACATCCGTGCTGTCGAACAACAGCCTGACTGCCGTGAACAATATCGTTCTCAGCGATCCTCTGCCTGAGAATGCGCCCTTCATTCCCGGAACCGTAATTGTGGCAGGTATTTCCCAACCGCTATCAGTTCCGTCCGCCGGCATTCCAATCGGTACTCTGGCCCCCGGGGCTTCAGCTACCGTAACATTCGAGGTGATGATAACGATGCCGATTCCTTCAGAAATTAATAACCAGTCATCCGTCAGCTTCACATCCGGTGTATTTTCCGGATCTTCCACATCCAATATTACGTCAACGCCAGTCATTCAGCCGCAGATTTCCTTAGTGAAAAGCGGTTCAGACGGCGACGGAGACAGCTCACCAACTGTTGGCGATACCGTCGTCTACACGATCGTTGTCAGCAATACAGGCAACCTGGCAGCAAATGTAACGTTGACCGATACCATCCCTGCAAGCACAGTTTTCAGTCCCAACAGCGTGATCGTCGGAGGTACGCCTCAGCCCGGATCAGCGCCGAATACTGGCATAGCTGTCGGTATAGTTCCTCCAGGTGCCAGCCTTTCCGTCAGCTTTGCCGTTGATATCGTCACGCTGCCTTCTCCGCAGCAAATCACCAACCAGGCATCCGCAACCTTTACGTATACACCGCCTGATGGAAGATTGCTCACAGGTACAGCTGTATCAAACATTGTCACGCTGCCCGTTTCTGCTCCCAATTTAGCTGTGGTTAAGAGTACCCCATCTACAGCGGTTGCTGTCGGCGACACGGTTACTTATTCTGTAAATTTGACTAACAACGGTACAGATCCTGTAGATAACATTGTGGTTAATGACCCTTTACCGGCCGGTACTGCTTTTGTATCAGGCAGCGTAACTGTAAATGGAGTTCCCGTTCCGGGAGCTAATCCTGTTTCCGGAATTGCGATCGGAACCCTGACCTCCGGCGCATCTGCTCTTGTTACTTTCAGCTATATCGTTACCTCTGTTCCCGTCAGCGAATCGCTTACCAATCAGGCGTCCGTCACCTTCACCTCGGGCGTTTTTTCAGGCTCCACCTTTTCCAATTCCGTTACGGTGTCCGTGTTTGAGCCAACTATTGGCATCACCAAAAGCGCCAGTACAGCAAATGCCACCGTTGGCGATACGGTAAGCTATACATTAACTGTCAACAATACCGGCAACTATGGAGCAGATGTGACGGTAACGGACAATATTCCGGCAGGGACCACCTTCGTGCCCAACAGCGTTCTCATCAATGGCCTCCCGCTGGCGCAAGCCAATCCGTCAACCGGTATTGCAGCCGGACTCGTTGCTCCCGGAGGAACGACGGTTGTTGTATTCTCGGTAGTGATCACCTCGCAGCCTTCTCCACAGCTGCTGGTTAATCAAGGAACAGCTGCATACAGCTTCACGCTTCCTGACGGACGAACGCTTAACCGCTCCGTGCTGTCGAACACGATCAGCATTCCAGTCTCTGCCCCTAATGTCGCTGTCGTTAAATCTACTTCAACAACGGCAACCACAGTCGGTGATACCATCGTTTATTCCACGACTGTAACGAATAATGGGATTGCAAGCATCAATAATTCAGTCTTCACTGACGCGCTTCCAGCAGGGACGGTTTTTGTTTCAGGCAGTGTATTGGTGGATGGTGCAGCACGTCCGGCCGTTAATCCGTCAACCGGGGTTACGTTAGGCAGCCTGGCACCGGGTGCGTCAATCGTGGTTGCATTCACGGTTACAGTAACCTCACTTCCACTCTCCGGTCAACTCGATAATCAATCGTCGGTCAGCTTCACCTCCGGTGTGCTTTCCAGCGTTGCCTTCTCCAATGTTGTATCCACCCCTGCCTATCAGCCGGTTCTGACTGCGGTCAAAAGCTCAAGTTCAATTAATGCCACTGTAGGAGATACGATTGTCTATACAGTGGTTGTTACGAATACCGGCAATTACGGAGCGACGGCCACCTTAAGCGATACCATTCCTGCGGGTACGACTTTTGTCGCCAACAGTGTGCTTATACAAGGCAGTCCGGCACCGGGAGCGGATCCTGCGGCAGGGATACCGCTCGGAGCAATTGCCAGCGGCGCGACCCTGACCGTTATGTTCTCGGTTATTATTGCCACACTGCCTGCCAGCCAGCAGTTGACCAATCAGGCATCCGTCTCATATGCCTACGAGCTTCCGGATGGACGGACCTTTAACCAGTCAATCAGCTCCAATACTACCGAGATCTCAGTATCATCACCAAATGTAACCATTATCAAGAGTTCCGCCGCTGCTGATGCGGTTGTCGGAGATACCATCACTTACAACGTAACGGTTACCAACAGCGGGATAGCCAATATAAGCAATATTGTTCTGAGTGATCCCATTCCGGCCGGTTCCTCTTTTGTTCCGGACAGTGTAACTGTTGACGGTACACCGCGTCCGGGAGCCAACCCGGCAAGCGGTATCTCTCTTGGCACTCTTGCAGCAGGGGCTTCGTTCCTTGTAACGTTCCAGACCATTGTGAATGTGCTTCCGGTTCCCGCCACACTCAGCAATGAAATTGCCGTCAGCTTTACATCAGGCGCGTTCTCCGGCAGCTCCTACTCCAATTTACTTGTTATTCCGGTTTACCAGCCTATCATCGTTGTTGTCAAAAGTGCGGATACGGTCAATGCAACCGTTGGGGATACCGTAACTTACTCATTGAATGTCACAAACACCGGGAATTTGCAGGCAAATGTAACGATTACAGATACGATCCCGGCAGGAGCCATATTCATTCCAAACAGCGTCCTCGTAAACGGTGTGCCTCAGCCTGGAGCAAATCCCGCGAGCGGGTTAAATATCGGAGCGATTGCCCCAGGCAGCACGGTTAATGTAACCATTACCCTTCAAGTTACGGTCGCATCACTTCCATCACCTCAGCAGCTTGTGAATCAGGCAACAGCCGCCTTCACGTTCACACCGCCTGACGGGCGGCTGCTCACCGGCTCTTCTCTTTCGAACATTCTTATCATTCCGGTCTCCTCACCTGACGTGTCCGTTGTCAAAAGCACTCCGTCGATCGATGCGGTAGTCGGTGATACCATCACCTACACGATTGTTGTAACTAATAACGGAATTACATCTGTAAACAATGTCATACTTGTTGATCCCATTCCGCTCGGCAGCCAATTTATACCGGGCAGCATTGTTGTTAACGGAATCCCGCGCGCTGGAGGCAATCCGGCTTCCGGCATCGTAATCGGTACAATTGCAGCAGGAGCCTCCTCCACTGTGACGTTCCAGGTTCAGGTAATCGTTCTATGATCCCCGGCTCACGTCCTGGACCTGTCGTCAAGAACCAATCCATGGTACGCTTCGACTCGGCATCGGGTATTGGCGGAATTGCTTATTCCAATACCGTGAATACCCCGGTCGTGGGCCCTGTACTATCATTACTGAAAAGCACGGACAAAGTCCTGGCTTCCCTGGGGGAAACGCTTGTATATACCCTGACTGCCAGAAACGCCGGAAATACTGCAGCTCTTGTTTCTGTATTTGACACTCTCCCTCCGGGTGTATCCTTTATCGCCAACAGTGTTCAAAGAGACGGCGTCCCCCTTCCCGGGGCCACGCCGTACACCGGCATCCCAATGGGAACCTTAACCCCTGAGGCTCAAGTGACCGTCATATTTCAGGTTGTCGTAATCTCACTACCACCCTCCCTCCAGCTGGAGAATGTGGCACAGGGAAGATTTACATTTTCAACCCCGGAGGGCAGGCAGGTTAATGGTGAAATTCACTCCAACATGACGAGCGTTTCCTTGCTTTCTTACCAGCTTTCCATTGCTTTGGGTGCGAGCACTCCGACTACTTTCATCGGGGATGTCGTAACCTATACTTTACTGCTCCGGAATGAGGGCAACCGTCTTTTATACAATATTAATGCCGTCATAGGGGTTCCGGAAGGAGCTGTCTTCATTCCCGGGAGCGTTGTCGCGGCTGGTGTGTACGAACCCGAATCGGAGCCTGCCACAGGCATACAGCTCGCGACATTGAGTGCGGACGCAGCAGCAGAAATTTCATTTCGGGTCAGAATTACAAGTGTTCCTCCCTCCTTGACGATGACAAACCGAGCGATCGTGACCTATGAAATGGATGAGAATCAGGAAACAACTGCGAGTAATACGGCCATAGTAGCTATTGTTCAACCTGACATTACCATCAGCAAAAAGGTCGATTTATCCAAAGCAGCTCCAGGGGATCAATTAAGCTATGAAATAACATTGAATAACAATGGAAATCTTGCAGTGGATGCGGTGTTGATCGATGTCATTCCTTCCGGGACTCTATTCGTATGGGACAGCGTGCGGGTAAATGGAGTTATTCTCAAAGGCGTCCGGCCTATGGAGGGTATCCCGTTAGGTACATTTATGGCGGACTCAGCAGCTGTAATACAATTCCAGGTGACAATACCAGAAGCGACTAACGTTCAGCAGCTGCCTTCCCTGCAAAACCAAGCCAATCTGCAGTATACGTTTTTGCTGCCCGATGGACGGACAGTCAGACAAAATTCCAGCTCCAATGTGGTATCCACATTGCTGTTTTCACCGATCATTACACTTGAAATAGTCGCGAAGCCCACGCTTGTTGAATCAGGGGATCTTGTGGAGTTAAGGACTTCATTAGCCAATAATGGCAACTGGCCTGCAGAAGTGACATTAATCCGGCTTGCACCGGATGGAACCACCCTTGATCCGGACAGCATCAGAATAGATGGCCTATCAATTTCTCATCCTCTATCCAACGGGAAACTGCTGCTGGGTATAGTGAGTGCTGATACCAGGCTGGATATTGTCTACTTCATTACGGTTAATGAGAATGTAACGGAGCGTTTACTCAAAGGCTTCATCGCAGCTCCATACCTCTTCGATATAGAAGGAAAACAGTATTCAGGTGAAGCAAGATCGAATGGTTATGTGCTGGCAATGGAAGAAATTAGTGAGTAATCATTCAAGCATTCCAGACAGCAAAAAAGAGGGTTATGTACCCTCTCTTTTTTTGCTGTTTCAATTGGCATGTAGAAGCATTTTCCCGCGATTCATGAGAAAGAGTTCGAGATGCGCGCAGGCTGTTTTCTCTTATTTCTGCATTAAACTCATTAATTTCTTTTGGGTATCCGACTTAAGATCAGGTGTAAAAACAGTCAGCATCAGATCAGGATCCTCTGCTACAAGGAAGCTGTTATACTCCAGTGTCAGCGTGCCCGCTGCAGGATGCTGCAGCTCCTTCTTTCCCAGAGGTATGCCGAATACCTCATGATTCTGCCACCATTCCCTGAACTCGGGACTTATTTGTTGAAGCTTCTCCACCAATTCGGTGTACCGCATATTCTCGATATTCTTGCCGTAATAGTTCCGGAATTGGGCCAGGAGCCGCCTGGCCGCAGATTCCCAATCCTTGAACAAGAGGCGGTGGTCAGGATCGGCAAACATCCGCCAGACCAGGTTGCGCCCGTTCCTGTCCATTAAGGAATAATCCCCGAACACTTCACAAGCCATTCGGTTCCAGGCCAGAATCTCCCAGCCATTCCCCACGATGTATGCCGGACAAGCATGCAGGATATCAAGCATATATTGCAAGGATGGCGATACGTTTTTTTCCTGTAAGGGAGCCGGTTCCTTGATCAGCAGCTGGCTGGCCAGGGCAAACAAATAACTGCGTTCATCGTTATCCATCTGCAGCGCCCGTACCAGGCTTTCAAGGACCTGCTCGGAGACATGGATTGGCCGTCCCTGTTCCAGATAGGTATACCAGGCCAGCGAAACCCCGGACAGGGCAGCGACCTCCTCCCTTCTGAGACCCTGAATACGCCTTTTTGCTGATGAAGCCGGCAATCCCGCGGCATGAGGGGTCAAGCGCAAGCGCCGCGATTTCAAAAAATCCGCGAGCTCCTTATGTCTATTGGAGGGCATCAAGCCTGTCACCCCTTTCCGGCTAACATGGTACTTCTACTACCACGATTCTTACTAGTTGTATAAACGCTCTCCTTCTTATTATACAAAATATCTCCTAGTATAAAACATGACCCCAAACATGAAGGAGGATATTCCATTTGAAAGCAGCCATTTTATATCAGACAGGCACTCCCTTAGAGGTGAAAGAAATCGCGTCCCCTGCGCTGCATGCTTCCAGTGTTCGTGTACGTGTTCTGGCTACACCGATTCTTTCGTTTACCCATCTTGTCGTTGGAGGACAATTCCCGTTCGACCTCCCTACTCCGTATACACCGGGCTTATGCGCAATCGGAACAGTGGAAGAGGTTGCGGATGACGTAACCGGTCTGCAGGCGGGACAGAAAGTTTTTTGCAGTCCGCTAATCGCGGCCCGTAACAATTCGGAAGCGCCAGAGCGTATTTTGAAGGGCTGGGTCGGATTAACGCCGGATTGCGGAAGTCTTCTTGCACAATGGAAAGAAGGGACGTTCGCTGAACAGGCCGTCTATCCGCTCGAGAGCATCACCCCGCTTGATGGGCATGACGATTACGACGATGCAAAGCTGGCATGCATGTATTACTTGTGCATCGCTTACGGTGCGTTTCTGCGGGGTGAATTTCAGCCTGGACAAGCTGTTCTTATCACTGGCGCAACAGGCAATTTGGGGACTGCGTCTGTTCTGGTCGCTTTGGCTATGGGAGCATCCAGGATCTATGCAGTGGGACGGAATTCAACTGTTCTTCACTCACTCGCCGCTTTGGATCCAAAGCGAATTCTGGGCATCACTCTCCCGGAGAAAGCGGAGGAATATGAATCCGCGTTCCCTGAGGCCTCCTGCCAAGTGGATATGATGCTTGACGCGGTGGGGATTACCGACGATACTTCGATGCTGGAGAACGGGATGTCGCTGGTTAAACCGCGGGGAACAATCGTTTTCGCGGGAGGCGTAACAGCACCGGTTCCATTGCCGTACCTGACGACTCTCGTTAAAGAGCTCAATATCAAAGGATCTTCCATGTACCCGAGCTATGCGCCCGCTCATATCGCCCGCATGATTCAATCCGGATTATTAAATCTCAACGCTTTCCGGCCCATCACTTATCCACTTCAATTCATCAATGAGGCGATCGCCCAGGCAGCCGGCTGCCGCGGACTTGAATACTGTATTTTGCAGCCTCATGAAGGACAAGGCGGCTGATAAGGCCGATCCAAAAACGGAACGAACATAGTGAGTTGGACTCTTCTTGTAAGCTTGCCAGCAAAAAAGCAGCCGATTTGGCTGCTTTTATCGTATCTGTTTTATTTCAAGTCTTCAAATCAAATAAAACGATGCTCCCGGAAAGCAGCAGCCTGCCCATGGATTATACCCTTGTCGTCAATAAGATTCCACACAGTCGCCTGCATGATGTAGAATCTCCGGCCATTGCTGGAAATCCGGATTCCCGTGTAATTGTCGACATAGCCATTTTCGCTGACGGCTTTAAGAAAGCTTGCCCGCTCCTCGCGCTCCATCGGCTCTGCAGTCAGTCTCGACGGAGTGCTTGTAAACATGTCCCAGTCCATCTCCCACAGCTCCTGTGCCGCCCGGTTGCCGAAATTCAAGATTGGATCGGATTCCAGTCCATGGGACAATATCACGAACGGCCGATTATACAGCTGATCGAATTCCTTGCCGGATTCGGGTGCTTCGTCCAGGAGAGATGTGCCCGTCAATCTCTCATAGCTGTCCATGATTAATCGAGCATGCTCATTCGTTGCTCCAACACCGGTATATTGCGTCATTATTATGTCCTCCCTATCCTTGCCGGTATTTGCTCAAAAAATATTTAATATGCGATTTTGCGTTCGAACCGGAATGGGTCAAATATTTCCCCAATTTCACTGAGGTCGTTTCCACCGTATAATACATCGCAGCCGCCGCTCCGAAGGATATGATGAATGACAACCCTATTAATATAATAACGGGCATTGTCCCATTGAACAAATAAAACATCGTTACTATGACGATCATGTGATAAAGATACAAGCTAAAAGAGATCTTCCCTATAAAATGAACAGGTTTAATGAGCAAAATCCGTTTGAGTGCAATCGAATTCATACTGGCGACAATAAAAATGCAGCTCCCCGCAGCAATCGCCCAATCGTTGATAATAAAAAGATGAATCGTGGAATTGTTTGGCATGATTAACCAGACGTACATATAAAGGACCAACCCAATAACCATTACCGCAGCTTTTACCCTGTTATTCAATTCACCGTATGTACGACTGATTAATTTCCGATGCTTTGCCAATAAGGCGCCCAATACAAAAAATGCCGCGTAATGCGGCGTCAGCAAATAGGAGGAATATCCATTAAATTGTGTCATGTCATAAGCAAACCCTTTCAGCAGAACATAATAAACAATGAAGTACATAACAGGCATTGCCATCAAAATGCCAATATTCGTTTTTAAATTGGTTTTCATCAGCACAAATACAATAGCAGGGAATAACAATGAAATTCTGAACTCATGAACCAATGACCAGATGACAGGATTTAACGTCATCGACTCTATTTCATCCAGCAGAATCAAATGTTTGATCAGTTCCGGGGTGGATAGCCCTTTCGTCCATATTTCATTAAACCAATCACTCATCCCTGCTATTCCACCAGGTGAAATGAATTTCATCATCAGCACAGCTATACAAACTGAAACCCCGCTTGGCAGCAAAATTCTGCACATTCTTCTTATCGTGTAAGCTTTATAACTACTTTGTTTCCCATCCCAATATGGCAGTGAAAGGACAAATCCGCTTAAAATAAAGAATAATATGACCGATTCATGACCAAGCCAAAAAAGATGCAGCGGTGTGTTCTTTAACGTGTCAATCCAATTGACATTAGGAATAATGATGGACAAATGCGCCAGAATCACCGATACCGCAGCCAGACCTCTTATGGAATCAAGCTCATCAAAACGTCTGCTTATACTCAGATAAATACCCCCAATATTCTCTTTAAAGAAAAATGATGTTCTTTATAAAGAATATACGATAATATTCTTTATTCCAAGTGATTCTTTTGGGGGTATTGAGATCTATCCAATCAATGGAGCCGCTTGTCCTAAACTTCCTTCTACTTCATTGCCTTCCCTCCGCCAATATTCGATCCCGCCGAGCATCTCTTTGACTTTGAAACCAAGTCCGGAGAGGCGGGCAGCGGCTTTTGTCCCGCCATTGCAAGCAGGACTCCAGCAATAGACAACAATCACCAGATCTCTGGAAAAAGATGCGGTTGTCTCTTCATTGATTTGGCTGGATGGAAGATTGATGGCACCCGGAATATGGCATTCTTCATAAGCCTTGGTGCTGCGGACATCGATCAGCCGGAAGCAGTTAATGCCAAGCTGTAAATCATGGCGGACATCTGCTGCGTCCGTTTCGAGCGATAGCTTGTTCATAAAATGCCGATGGGCATCCTCCGGCAAAGCAGCGGGCGTTTCAAGTACAAGAGATACATGGGGGGTATTATTCATATTCGTTGCCTCCGTCAGGGATTTGCATTCAAGCCGGCGAATGACTTGAATTAACTATAGCACAGCCCCTGCAAATGGAGTTATCGATAGAAATCGAAACCATAGTTCAATGATTTTGATAATTGGTTCCGAAAATAATTTCCAGAAACCCGAGAAAAGCTTTGGATTTCCACTTTTTTTTGGAGTAAACAAGCTGTGAATAGAATTTAAAATCCGGATGGACAAATGGGATGGCCGCAACCTGACCCTTCTGAATCTCTTCAACAACCACGACGCGAGGCAGCAAAGCAATCCCAAGTCCATAAATGACGCACTGCTTGATCGCCTCCAGATTACCAAACTCGTAGGATAATGTATAATTTACCTGGTTGCTTTTTAACGTTTTGAGCAGCAATGCCCGATACGTACAGCCATCTTCGGTCAAAATTAAAGATTCGCTCTCGAAATCTTGAACCTGAATTTCGCTATGGCCGGCAAGCCTGTGGGTTGGGGCAACAATTACGACCAGTTCCTCTTCTCTCAGGATGCTGCTGTGAAGTTCGGGGTCGGCAAAAGGCGGATCCATAATAATTCCGATGTCCAGAGCGCCTTCTTTTACGGCTTCAATAATAAAGGGCTCGTTTGCCGGTTGAATCGTCACACTGATTCCGGGATATTGCTGGCGGTACGATTGAAGATGGGGAGGAAGAACATAGGCTGCCAACGTTTCGATCGTTCCAATGGAGAGTGTCCCTCTGGATTGTTGTGAAACAACTTCCTTTGATTCCTCGTGAAGTCTTAATATATCGTTCACATATAGCAGAAGAGCCTCGCCGGCAATCGTCAGCTTCATATTTCGACCGAATCGCTCTACCAGAACCGTCCCATAGGTTTCCTCAAGCTTCTGGATCTGCATCGTAATACTCGATTGGGCGTATCCCAATACTTCGGCGGCGCGTGTATAACTTCCCCATTTTGCTACCTCGCGAAAGGTTTTCAGATACGTAAATTCCAACAGCAATCACCCTTCCATGCAGCTTTTAACGTAATTAGATAATACCATTGATATATATCCATGGTGCAATACCTGTTTTTGTAAGAGTCTCTCCCGCATCGCAATTGCCGCTTTGAGAGAAGCAAAAAGCTGCCTCGCGGCAGCCCTCAATTGACTCACACTATATCCGTTGAAGCAACAACAAGGGCAGCTGCTGAGCGTTACGTTAAATCATACTACAATCCCGCCATTTGAAAATGATGCTGCAGAATCAAGTTTAAGAGATTATTTTATTTTTGCCCGGCACTTCTTTTTATTTGTTGGAACTCCACTGGTGCAGCAGCAGTCATCCTGCTCATTACTTGTATCCGTATCTGTATGTGTATCCGAATTCTCTTCCTCGGAGCCGGAATTCGAAGATGTGGAAAGGTTTTTGACATTTCCAAAAACGACCGTTCCTTCGTTCTTACCGATTATCACCAACCCAATATGACAACACATGGCAGCATCAGCGTCCTTTTCATAATATCATCAGATAATATATATATGAAAAGCATGTTTCATGCGCCATGGCTGTTTCAGGAGTTACAAGAGCCCTTTTTTAATAGATAGATATATGGAAGACAAAGTTTACCCTATACATTGCTCAGATTTCTTAAGAAAAGAAGCGCGGCCTAGGCGTCAAGCCTTAGCCGTTTCTTCTTGTTTCATACAGCACTTCCCAGCAGTCTTCTTCCCATTTGCCAAATGACCACACTGGTTCCCCAGAGGATCAAGGCAGAGCCCAGTCCAACCACAGACATAAATGCACTGATCTGATGATCTCCCAGCATCACGTTCACCGGCACAAATAGCCAAGTTCCAATAGCGAGCAAGCATAGAAGTGCGCCTGTAATATGATAGAGTCTGACCTTGAAAAGAGAAGCCAACGGGAAGAAATGAACACCGACAATAATGGCTGTTACAAGAGGTATAAGATCCGTGTGATGGGTATGACTACAGATGGCCACCGAGATCCCGATTGCTGCACCTTCGGCTGCGAAAATGATATTAAACCAGACACCTACGCGCTTGCCTCCCCTGGAATCACCTTTCATAACTTGATTGGTTAATTTCCGCGAGGCGCGTATCAGCGAACCGCCGCCAATGCAGAGCACGATACCTACGGTTACGGCAGCAGCTAACAGCATCAAAGGCATTCCCCATCCTTGCAGCCCCATGATTCCCGTATACGCCCAAAGTGTGCCAAAAACCGCCATAAATAGAACGCCCGATGCAGTTCCGCGCACTGCGGCTCCGGGGATGGTACTTGATGCTTGTTGTGACATAATTGAAAATCTCCCTTCGGTTTAAGTGTTTCCCGCGATTTTTCATAATGCTTGCGGTGCCTCACTACTGACTTCATCTTACCGAAACAAGCATCAAGCCGGTATTCATGAATGTAATGTCTTGCGGATGACAAATGTCATATAACGAAAGCCTTCGGTGAAGAGTCGAATTGAAGCTGACGGAACCGCTGGGCGTTTGTTGCATATGATGGAATATCAAACGGTTGAAGAAGGAGTGAAGAATAATGCCCGTTGTAATTGGAATTTCCAATATTAATAGCGTAAGCTCCAGTTCTGTTGTTCAATACGGCGATGCTGTTCAATTGTCCCCCTCCAGTACATCAAAGTCATATGCTGGTTCCGGCGCATTTTTAACCGGCTGTGTGGCCATTTCCAATAACGCCCTAAGCGCCACGAACACCAATGACCCTGATGTTATAGACAACTCACAGAGCGAAATAGCAAGCGGTGTAAATTAGTTTGAACTGCATCTAGATCCCTAAGAAGAAATGGCTGAAAGCCGTCCTTTGGCGGCAAAGTTAGTTTCTTCCCATAAACTATCAGAAAAGATGTGGACAAATTTATCCTTTCTGATATTTCAAGAAAGTCTGATATTATTCGGGCTTTTTTTTGTTGCCAATCAAATACCTCCATCAGCGGGATGGTCAAAAACCCATTCAGCGGACAATGAAAAACCGCCTGGACAGCAAAATGACGCCGGTACGGAACCGGCGTCATCACTTCAATTGGTGGATTCTATATCTCGCAGGGAGCAGGCGCTCCTTCATACGTTGTAACGCCATCTTTGACGACCTTGCAATATCCCGGTCTCATATGAACATCAATGAGCTGTCCCCGGTAACGGTAGCCTGTAATCGAAATGCTTCCTTCTTGAGAAGGCTGCGGGAACACGGTGAGCGTTCCGTCAGGCTTGGGCGTCAAGCCGGCCATACCGAATAAAATGGCTTCAGCTCCGCCCAGCCCTGCGATGACGTTTGCCCGCTTGTGACCCGGCACGGCAGGACGGTCGCAATAATGCTCCTGAGGGTAATAGGGCAGATGCCGCCCCATCCAGAACAATCTTTTCAGCACATCCCAAGCCAGCTCAGGCTTGCCGATTTCCCACAAAGTAAGGGCAAGAACGGTGCTTTCCCCGGTATAGCTGCCTCCGCCGGACCAGTCCGGGTCATTCAGCTCGTAATGAACCGTATCCTCCGCCGATATGCTGCTTACGCCGTACGGAGCCAGAAACGCTCCGTCGCGCAAATGAGTCAGCAGAGCGTCTGCCATATTTTCGGTGCATGCTCCCATTCTTAGCGTATCGTAAGCCTGGATCGAATATACTTCTTCCATATGTCCATCCGGATACCGGCAGAGGAACCAGCCGATTTTCTCATCCCACAGATGTTCCTTGATCGAGCTGCGGATCCGTTCCGCTTTTTCACGCCACTGGGCGGCCTCCCCATCGCCCAGCCGTTCCGCCAGATCCGCCAGCCGGTCATAGCACCACGCCCGTTCGGCATTGGGACTTGAGACCACATGCTCATGTGCGGCGCTTCTCATTTCCAGCAAATTATGCTGCTTCCCATAATCCAGCAGTTCATTCCAGACAGGGAGCCTTTCTTCATCGTCCAACAGCAGCTTCCGCAGCACATCATACAGCTCTTGTCCCTCTCCATGCTGCTGCAGATTGCTCCATACCAAATTGAAGAACGACCAGAGGCTGTATGCATACGGGACATCCCTGCCCTGACCGTCCGGCGAGAATCTGGAATGCCGGGCAATCCCGCTATTGGCCATAAGCCGGGCAAACTCCAGCATTTTATCGCTCCCGAGCATCATCGCCAGCGTCCTGCCGGCATATCCTCCGGCATCCCATGGATAGCAGCAGATTCCGGCTCCCTCTATACCCGATACGACAGGAAACGGCTGCATGGCAAAATCTGGATGCTCCCACATGCAGACCAGACCGCTCACCAGCGAACGGCGGTAATAATCCTCAAGCCCGGGAATATCGCTTGTAAGCCGTGGGATGGATTTGCACATTCGATCGACGCGTTCCTGCCATACCGATTCCGTTCTCCGCTCCCACCGGGAGAGATCGTCGGGAGCGGCGCATGCTTCACCGCTGGCCGACAATACGACCGCCAGTCGGAAGACGGCCTCTTGTCCGGGGAGCAGGGATGACGGTTGAATTTCTTCATTAAATAATGTCATTCGTACCCGGTCATTTTCCCATATCCCCGTATCGACTGCCTGGACAGGCTCACCTGGAGAAGGATGACCATAATCCCAATCGCCAAGCGGCTGATAGCCGAGACGGCCGGGCACAAGCTTCGGCTTGACGCTCATATCAATCGTTCGGGCGGTACGATTGCCGATTCGCACCGTCATCATGAACCCGGCCCGATCCGCCAGCGGAACCAGAGAACTGTGAGCTGACAGCGATATTAACCGGCCGTCGATAAAGTAGTGGTAGGTTCCGGTTCGTTCAATACGATCCGGCCGCCACTGGGCTCCCGAATAAAGAAAGCCGCAGTCCCCTTTTCCCCGATTCCCCGTATCGCTGACGAGATGGCCGTCAGCTTCAAAGTCCAGCAGCAGCTCGACATCGCCTGCCGCAAACGGTGGAGAATATAGTCCCTTAATTCCTGTGACGGTATTCGCCAACGGTGCAGCGGTGCTGTAACCGCTGCAAACCCATATATGATTTTCCGGAGCCAGGCTGGCCCGCAAGTCAAAAGCAAAATCGTTTAATTGATAATTCATCGTGTCACCTTTCCATTTCGTATGAATGTTCGCAATCGTTGTGTACCTATTCACCGTACTAGCCTTTCACCGCTCCTACCGTCAATCCTTTTACAAAATATTTTTGCAAGAACGGATAAACGAATATGATCGGACCGATACCGATGATGGCCATCGCCATCCGCACCGTTTCTGTAGGCACCTTCGCCAGCTCTCCCCCGGCTACCGAGGCATCCACCATGCCGGAATTCAAATATTGAATCTGTGTGATTACTTTGTACATCAGGTACTGCAGGCTGACTAGTTTGTCGTCGTTAATGAACACCATACTCGTATACCAATCGTTCCAATAGGCCAAGGTCTGGAATAGACCAATCGTCGCCATAACCGGCAGGGACAAGGGAAGAATAATTCTGGCATAGATTCTGAATTCCCCCGCGCCGTCGATTTTGGCCGATTCGATGAGCGAATCCGGTATCGTATTCATGAAGAAAATACGCATAATGATGATATTAAAAGGCGCGACGAGCAGCGGGATAATCAGTGCCGCCAACGTGTCTTTCAATCCGGCCGCAGAGTACGTCAGGTACCAGGGTACAAGTCCGCCGTGGAAGAGCATCGTGAAAAAAACGAAGAATGCCAAAAAGTTCCGGTAAGGCATATCTTTTCGGGAAATCGGATAAGCGAATAAGGAAGTAACAATCAGGCTGATCACCGTGCCGATGATGGTCACGAGGATCGAAATTCCGTATCCGCGAACGATCTTCTCCGCATCCTTGAACAAGTACTCATATGCATACAGGGTGAAATCTTTTGGAATGATATTATAGCCGAATTCCACAATGGACCGTTCGTCCGTGAAGGATACGGACACCACCAGCAGCAGTGGAAACAAACATGCGAGGCTGATTAACCAGAACATAACGTTCAGCGCCACATTCGAGCCTGTCGAGATTTTGTTGCTGTAATTGTATGATTGCGATTCATTGACGCGCCCTGCAGCTTCATGACTGTTGGTAGACATTCTCTTGTTCCTCCTAAAAGCTTGTGATCTTTTCCACCTCTAAAGAATTTATACATTCAGGGAAATCTGGGGACAACAGCGATCGAAAGGCGGTTCCGCTTGCGCAGCCTGTCTATTTCAGCGGAATTTAAAACATTGCGTTTTCTTTACTGATTCGGCGTACGATCATGTTGGTCGCAAAGACGATGATCAAGCCCACAATCGACTGGTAGAATCCGGCTGCGGCCGACATCCCTACATTTCCGGTCAGCAGGAAGGACCGGTAGACGAAGGTATCGATGACGTTGGTCGTCGGATACAGCGGTCCGGAATTGAGTGGAACCTGGAAGAACAATCCGAAATCCGCATTAAAGATCCGGCCGACCTGCAGAATGACCATGACGATAATAACCGGAAGCATGAGCGGAATTGTAATTTTCTTGATCTGCTGCCATTTTGACGCACCATCGATAACGGCAGCCTCATAATATTCATGATCGATCGCAACAATTGCGGCAAGATAGACGACCATCGTGTAGCCGACGTTTTTCCACAGATTCACAAGCGGTAAAATGTAGACCCAATATTTGGGCTCGCTGTACCAGGAGATGGAATCAAACCCGAGCGGTTCGAGGATCGCGTTGTTGAGAAAGCCAAAGCCTCCCCCAATAAAGGCATATACCAGATAACTGACGACGACAAACGAAAGGAAGTAAGGAAACAGCAGGCTGCTTTGAAAAAATTTGGCCATTTTGCGGTTCCTTAATTCATTCAGCGCGATCGCCAGGAATATGGCGACTGCCGTGTTCAGGAAGATGAATACCGCGTTGTACAGCACCGTGTTGCGGGTCGCGTTCCAGGCGTCTTCGGTCTGAAATAGGTATCTGAAGTTCTCCAATCCGACCCATGGACTCCCCAATATACCGCCATCGAAATTATAGTTCTTGAAGGCGACAATGACCCCAAACATCGGTATATAGTTGTTGAAAATCAATATTGCCGCTGCAGGAAGCAGCATCAGAAATAAAGCGCGGTAGCGGAAGATTCTAAACAGAAAATTGCGTCTCATGCAGTCAAGCCCTCTCCTCTTTTTGTATGTTGTACTTTCATTTTATAATTCAAGGTAAGGTTCTTGAATAAAACAATCTATGAAAGCTTTAAAATATCTATTGGCTTTCCAGGCATGCAAAAACAAGCATCCCAAACCGGCTATGGCTGCCGGCCTGAGATGCTTGCATGTTCAATGGAGCATTATTTTATTTGGCAGCCATAAATGCGTCAATCTGCTTTTGCTTCTCGGCCAGCACTTTATCCGAACCGGCTTTCTTCATTTTATCGAGGAAATCAGGCAGATCTTTGGCCGGATCCATAACACCTGTCGTCAAGCCGTCAATATAAGCTTCGAAAATATTAACGATAGCTGATTCTTCATTTTTCACAGGCTCCGCATCGTAGCTGAAGCCAAGCAGCGCGGATTGCGTCGCAGAGTCATTGAATGCCTGGAATTTCTCCCACTTCTGCGGATCTTCATTATCCCACAGATAATTAAGGAATTGATTACCAAACATATAGTTGATGCCCGGTGTATAACCGCTTCCGCCTGCTTGTACGCCATCAGGCAGTTTGATGATATTGTCGCTGGACTTCACATAATGCTTGCCTTCAACGCCGTTAACCAGCGTATTTACCAACTGCGCATCCGTATGGAGCAGATTGATGAGCATCATGGCGCGTTCAGGATTCTTGGATGTACGGGAAATCGCGGTCATCGATCCGTTCAGATCGCCGTTCGTCGTATATGGTGGGGTGAGCTCCACCTGTACAAGCTTTTGTCCGAAGCTTGTGCTAAGTTCCGCGTCCTTACCCGGCTTCAGCTGCTGCCACTGCGCGAACACTTTGCCTGCTTTATTAGCTGCTGCGGCGTCCTTCTTCGTAGCAGGATCGTCCTGGAAATACCCTTTTTGGTTCCAGCTGCGTATGAGGTTCAGTAAATCCTTCATTTCCGGCGTTTCAAACTGGTTAATGATCTTTGCATTCGTGTCGCCAATCATGATTGCGCCAGGGACCTGGTTATTGCCTACAGCTTCGATCGGAAGATCGCCGACAACGTTGCGGTTGGCCCAGAACGGCGTCACATCCGGCTCATTTTCTTTGATCGTTTGGAGCATCGGCTCAAGGTCCGCAAACGTTTTGATTGTAGTCAAATCAAATTTGTATTTGTCGACCATCGATTGATTCAGAACGATACCGAATTGGCTGGCAAGCTCCTTTTCGACCGGAACTGCGTAATTTTTTCCTTTTACCGCTGTGCCTGTCAGATAGAACGGATTGATTTGTTTTTTCATTTCCGGTGCGTATTGATCGATCAGGTCGTTCAGTTCAAGGAATGCGCCTTTGGCCACATTACCGCTGAAGTTATCCCAGCCTGCTGTGAACATCAGATCGAATGGTTCGCCGGAGGATACCATCAGATTGATTTTCTGAGCCCAGCTGCCCCAGTCGATCGCATGAATTTTGATCGTTGCATTGATTTTGTCCTTCAGCTGCTTGTTTAATTCCTCTTCGACTGCTGCTGTGTCTTTTTGCTCGGTACCCGGATAGTAAATCGACAGCTCAACCGGATCCAGAACCGGCTTCTCCGGTTCAGCCGCTGGCGCATTAGCATTATTCTGCGTGTTGTCGCTTGGCGTATTGCTTGTTCCGCTCTCTTTTGCATTGTTGCCTGAATTGCCATTCTGCGAGCATCCTGCAAGCACCATCGTCAACACGATTACGAGAGCAAGCATACTGGTAAAAAGCCTTCTTCTTTGTTTCATTGGAACCCCTCCAGCTATGATGTAAATGATTACGGTTTCAGTATAGGTTGTTTTCCGCTGAAACTGAATTAAATAATCTATGACTACTTTTAATAATCTATTGTGTTTCGCCTAATGGCTGCCGTGGATCGAACTTGGGGTTCACATATTCGTTAAAGCTGATCAGATTTTTAGAGACGGCGTCGTCCAGCGAATGATTATATTGCCGCGACAGCTCCTCCAGAATTTCCCCCGGCGGACCTATCCCCTGCAAAATATCCCTGTACGCCTTCATGCGCAGCCCGTCGCCCAAATTTTTCGGTGAGAACGGGGTCGTTTCATTCTGCAAAATAAACTTCGGCTCTTTCGGATAAGGCGATTCTTCGCCGCCAGGCAAAAATTGATCGAAGTTGTCCAGCGTCGGCTGGTACCCGGGATCATCGATAATTTCTTTCAAAACCGGTATGGTATAGCCTTGTTTATACTGTTCACCCATGAACGTGCTTGAATGGAGAAGCTTCCACAGATCAGCCGCCTCCTTCTCATGCTCCGTGTACGCATTGATGACGAACGGCGACTCCGGCGAGACCATCAGGGCTCCCTTTCCTTTATCCGACGCTGACAATAACGGCGGCATCGCGATGCCGAGCGGAAAATCCATCGTTCTCATGCCGCTTAGAAGCGCGAAGTCGCGGTCGGTCACGAACATCATCCCGATGTTCCCTTCCGAGAATTGGGTTAATGCGGTGTCGCTCTGCAGCGATGTTTCTCCGGGAAACAAACCGCCTTCTTCTTTCATCGCCAGCATGGTTTGAAACCAGGACTCATAAACGGTGAAGTCGTAGCTTCCCTTGCTGAAATCATAATGATAGACGCCGCTGTACGTGCCCGCCATTTCCAGCGCCTTGCGGAATGCCCCGTCATCGCCTGCCGGAAGGGCGAAGCCGTACCTGCGGTACCCCGTTCCCGCCTTGGAAATTTGATTGGCATCGCTTCTCAATTGTTGTAAAGTAGTCGGGGGACTGTCCGGATTCAACCCGGCGCTCTTCAGCAGCTCCTTATTGTAAATAAGCCGAAGCGTCATGATTTCCGAAGGA
Source organism: Paenibacillus sp. JT31N11 (assembly GCF_056269285.1). Taxonomy (NCBI): domain Bacteria; kingdom Bacillati; phylum Bacillota; class Bacilli; order Caryophanales; family Paenibacillaceae; genus Paenibacillus; species Paenibacillus sp. JT31N11. The sequence goes on along the minus strand of NZ_JBWDNQ010000001.1, from coordinate 1,136,493 downwards.
AACGCATAGAAGTGGCTGTTCTCCCTTGTGTAATCCACTACCCATTTGGGGAATGCGTTCAGAAATTGGCTGTCCACGACAGTCGACAAATCGACGAGCCAGTTTTTGAAAATGTACGTTGCAAGCCACCCGGTCTCGAGCTGAAACACATCCGGTCCTTCACCTGAGGTCATCCGCATGTTCAGGATTTCGTCATACCGGTCGAGCGGAAGCTTCAATAGCTGGACAGTATAGCCGGGGTGAGCCGCATTGAATTGATTGATCAGGCTCTCCATCGGCTTCGTCTCCACATTCGATTGAACGGCTAGCGTAATCGTTTTGCTTTGCTCATCCGCTCCTGACGGATCTGCCTGCTGAACGGCGTTCTCCTTCTGCGAGCATCCGCTCAGACAGATAGCAGCCGTAATGACGACAAGGAACCATTTTGATAATCGCGTACGAAAGCTTTTGTTCATTTATTCGGTCCCTTCTTTTATAATATGGAGACAAGCTTCGGGTAAAACGCTTTCAATATGCATAAAATTGCTTATTCACTGACAAAGGAGGCATTATATATGTTCCGGAAATTGGCCGCCTATTATCCATTCTACCCGATCAGCTTGAAATACCGGCTGCTGCTGTACTTCCTGCTTCTGGTCATTCTCCCGACGTCCATTATTTCCGTGACGATCTACAACGAATCCTACCAGACGATAACGGAAAACATCAAGGTATCCGTGCAAAAAAACTTGAACATGGTCGAAACGATGCTGCTCAAAAAGTTCGAAGAGATGAACGGCATCGCCGATTCCATTTATCTGAACCCGGATATGACCGACATCCTTTCCGCCGAACGCCCCATCGATCAAGTCGGTATCCTGAATGAGCTGACCAATTTGAACAAAATCATCAACAGCTACGATTTGCCCAGAGATGACCAGCATCAATATATATCGAAGCTGTATATGATGGACAGGCCGGAATATTTGCAATACAATTTCTCCCGGAATGTGTCCATCATCAGTCAAATCGAGACGGAGCAATGGTACGTCAAGCTGCCTCAAAAATCGCGTTATACCATTATCGGACTTCATGCCAATTCACCCGCGCAGCCCAATGTGTACACGATCATGCTGGCCAAGCGGCTGTTCGGCCTGAACAATGCGATCATTCCCTACGTCGGCCTGCTTACCATTGAAGACGACGTGGACGATTTCAACCATATACTTGACCAGCTGAAGCCATCCGTCAATAGCTCGGTGCTTATCATCGACAGCAAGGGCAGCGTCGTCGTAAGTCCCGATATGTCGTTGTTGAACCGCAACCTGTCCTCCGAGCCGTATATCCGCAAGCTGATGAACGATAAGCTTGGCCAGCAGTCCGAATCCTTCGAAGAGCAGATGGACGGCAAGACAATGCTCGTCTCCTACCGGCATATCGGAGAGTTCGACTGGACGGTCGTATCCATATCCCCCATCAACGACTTGAACGGCAAGCTTGTCTCCTTCCGCAAGGTGATGTATGTCGTATTGGCGCTGTGCATGATTCTGGCCTTTCTGATCGCCCTGCTGCTGTCCAATAACATTACAAGTCCGATCCGCAAATTTATCAAATCGATGTCCTATGCGCAGGAAGGCAATTTCGATCTGCAAATCCAATATTCGCGAAAGGATGAATTCACCTACTTATTCAGTCAATATAACAAGATGATAAAGCAAATCAAGGAACTGATCAATAAATTGTACGTAAGCGAGGTCAAGAAGAAGGAAGCGGAGCTGCAGGCGCTGCAGGCGCAGATCAATCCGCATTTCCTGTACAATACGCTGGACTCGATCAATTGGATCGCGCTGCGTCACAAGGTGCCGGAAATCAGCCAGATGGTCACCTCCCTCTCCGATTTCTTCCGTTACAGCTTGAGCAAAGGGCGCAATGTAATCCGTGTCGAGGATGAATTCCGCCAGGTGGAGAGCTACTTGTCGATCCAGCAGGTACGCTTCAAGGAACGCCTGGAATATTCGATCGAGGTGGAGCCGGAGGTGTACGGCCATTATGCCGTCAAGCTGATTTTGCAGCCTCTTGTTGAGAACTCTCTCCTTCACGGCATTGAGAGAAGGCGCGGGAAAGGCATGATCGCCATTAAAGCCCGCAAGTCGGAGAATTGGATTATCATCGAAATCAGCGACAACGGCATAGGAGCTGACGTCGATGCGCTGAATGCCATGCTTGAAGACGACGGCAAAAGAAGCGGCAGCTCATTCGGCATGATTAATGTGAACCGCCGGATTAAACAGCTGTTCGGCGCGGAATCGGGGATTCATTACAGCCGTCATGAGGGTCCGGGAGTGACCGTCACGGTCAGGTTTCCGTGTCTGACGACATTGGAGGGAATAGTGGAAGATGCTGAAGATGATTATAGCGGATGACGAATACAATGTAAGAGAAGGCTTGAAGGAAGTCGTTCCGTGGGATGAGATGGGCATCGAAATCGCGGCAGTCGCCGCCGACGGCCAGGAAGCGTTCGATCTGTGCCTGGAGCTGAAGCCGGACATTCTGCTCACCGATATCCGTATGCCGATGATCGACGGTCTCGAGGCTGCGCTGAAGCTGAAGGACCTGGGCGATCCGGTCCGGATTATTATTATCAGCGGTGCGCAGGATTTTAATTATGCGCAGACCGCGCTCAACCTGAAGGCGGACGGATATATCCTGAAGCCGATCAAAATTCCCGAGCTTCAGGAGACGGTCAGCAAGGTCGTCGCCTCCATTGCGGCCGAGCGCAGCCGGGAGGAGCTTGCCATTCGCCTCAAGCGTCAGCTGCAGGAGAATATGCCTGCGCTGCGGGAGAAATTCTTCGCTAATCTGGTGCTTGGCATGTACAAGAGCGAGCAGGAGGTGCTTGACAAGCTGAATTTTTTCGAGCTTCCTCTTGATCTTTCCAGCATGCGCTGCGTGGCGGCGTTCCAAATCGACGAATACGAGAAGGCGATCGAGCGGTACAACGAGGAAAACAGGCAGCTGCTGAGCTTCTCCATCAACAACATCATGGAGGAAATCGTCAACCGGCATGATGCGGGGATTGCTTTTTGCATGAACGAGAATGAGTTTGTCGTCCTGTTCGATCCGGTCGCCCCCGGCACCAGCCGGCATCTCGATATCTGCCAGGAGATGATCGGTTCCATCAACGAATATTTGAAAATTCCCATATCCGCAGGGATTGGCGAGCCTGTGCACAGCATGCTTCAACTGCACTATTCGTACCGCGAAGCCCGCTCGGCCATCGAATACAAATTTTTTACCGGCAAAAATTCAATTCTGCAAATCAGCGATTTCAAGTCGAACCGCTTTGTCGTAGAATATCCCAAGCTGTACGACGACCAGAACAAGCTAATCAATGCCATGAAGCTGGGCAATCGGGAAGAGGCGACGCTTAAGGTGAACGATATTTTCGATTCCGTATGCGCAGACCGCAATTGTCCTGTCGGATATGTGCAAAGCGTTTGTATCGAGCTGATTAATATGGCTTCCAAATCGTTCTACGAAATGGGCGAAATCATCGAGCAGGCCGGGGCCGATTTCTCCGCCAGATTCGGCGAGGTTTATGCGAAACGCGATGTTTCGGAGCTGCGTGCGATGCTGCTGTCGCTGTTCGGGGAATTGACCGGTTATTTTGCCGCCAAGCATAACCAGAAGAACAGCCACATGATCAATAAAATTAAAGCGATCATATCGCAAAATTATATGGAAAACATAACGATTGCGCGGTTATCGGAAGAGGTCTTCCTGTCTCCGAACTATATCAGCCTGATCTTCAAGCAGGAGACCGGTGAAAACATTACGGAATATGTGATGAAGGTGCGGATGGAAGCGGCCAAGGAGCTGATGAAGTCGCCCGATCTGAAAATCCTGGAAATCGCCGAAATGGTCGGCTATGAGAATGCGACTTATTTCAGCACCGTGTTCAAGAAATATACCGGTATGCATCCGCAGAAATACAGGACGCTTATTCAGTCGCCTTAGAAGAGAAAATTCAAGGGCGGGCTAAGCGTTCGGAAGCTGCTTCCAATGGCTGTTGTCACCAGATTTTCTGACTCAAAGCGAAAAAGGCCAGGTGTCGAATTGATCGAAACCCGGCCTTTTTTTTGTTAATTGTTTACAATACGGATATCATCGACGTATGGATCATAATAGCCGCCTGTAACAGTTGAAGCATAGAATCCTATGCCCTTGACCCGATTCCACAGGAAAGGCATCATTGTCGGCAGGCCTGTCGCGCTGTCATAGTAAACGCCCGTATCCGGGAATGCGGAGAACGGAATCGTCACTTCCACCCACTTGTTGCCGTAATCGGCTGCTGTCAAATAATTGGAAAGCGGCACCCTGCTCTCCACCGTCTTCCCGTTATTGTCGCTTGTAAGCTCAACCGATAAGCTGTCGACTTTTCGCTTCGAGTACACCCAGAAATGAATGCCCGCTGTATTTTCAAGCGATGTATAATCCATGAGAACCGATTTGGAAGCCGAATTTGTAAAATTAATACCGACAAGCGAAGGATCGAAGCCTGCCGTAAATTTCAATCTCAGCGACTTGGTTCCTTCCGCCGGGGTAAATACGGTACTGCTGTCGATCGCGTATCCCGAATTCATCGAATATCCGCCTTGGGCGGTCCCCAGAACGCCGGAGATGAGAAAGCTGTCATCAAACACCGGACGGATCAGATCGCCGGGTTGAGCGGTGGATTGACGGGTTGGCAGGCTTCCGATCGGCGCGTATTCCAGCTCGATTTCATGCCAGGCGTCGGCCGGAAGGTTCAGCTCTCCCGGTGTCGTCATGGCCAGCTGCTCATAGCCCGCCTCGCCCCGCGGACGCGTCCGTTTGATATACCAGGCCTTGGTCCCGGTAGACGCTTTAAGCTGCTTCAGCTTGATTTGCGGGCCGGTAATTTCATTATTCCCCGCATCCAGCGCTGTTCTGCTGACGATCAGCTTCTGGGCATCCGGGAAATCGTTCCCGTCGTTCGAAACCATGATCACCGTGGCGGACCCGCTGCTGCCTGTAATTTGCAGCCGGTTTAACAGCGCAGGGGGCTGGCTGTCCAGCAATCCGCTGAACGCTTCCGCCTGCGGCGCAGCGATAGTCAGCTGTTTGCGCTGCGTATTCTTGACGATTTGCCCCGTATCGGAAACAAGCGGGTTCGCAGGAGCAGTTGTCATATAAGGAGCCGTGGGCTGAGAAGCCGGAACAGGGCCAAAGGTCCGCCGGAAGCTGTTTATATTTTGCCATCCCGGCTTGATGGAATATTTGGGCGTCATCAGCGAATTATAGTCTGTCGCCCCCGTCGGATCATCCACATATATCGTCTTCGGATTTGTGCTTTTTGCAGTCAAGCCCTGCTTGAACAGGATGCCCGATGTGCGCAGATGATCCAGATTCATGCCGTCCGATTGCATTTCGCCGACCATATCGCCAAGGACATTGGGCTGGCGCTCCTCCCACATCGACCAACCGTCCTTGCCGAGCATGCGGTCACCGTGCTCCCATGCGAACCAATCGACGCCGCTCCAATCGTTAAACGATCCGTATGCACTGGCAGCCAGTAAAAGCATGCTCCGGTACGGCGCATTGACAGGCAGGCTGGCTGCCGCTTCCTGCTGGTTGATTTCACCGATAAAAAACGGCTTGCCTGCTATTGTGGTTTTGGTAAATGAATTGAATACATCGTCGAAATCCTTTACAATCAGCGGGTTGACATAATTGTGGTCCTCAATCAAATCCGATACGCCGGCCTGCATCTTCTGAAAGCTTTCTCCCCGCCACAGATTGGAGAAGCTCATTGGCTTCTGGACATTCAAGCCTGTCACATAACTTTTGATCCGGTTAAAATAATTCTGATCGAGCTCCCGCAGGAAATCGCCGCGTGCAAGCTTCTGCGCTGTCGTCGTCGGGGCATAAAAGTCGCATGGCGCAACTCCGTGAGCCGCGGTATAAGCCGCCCACTTCGTATTCAGAATCGTTTTCCAGTATGAAACGGCCGGAAACGCTGTACTCTCGAACTTGTTGCCGGCAGTGACGCCGTATTCCGATGAGGTCTCATTCATCGTCTCCAGATAAAGCACCTGCGGATCGCTGCCATAGGCAATGCCCGTGTAAGGATTGACATGCGTCAGCAAATTCCCCGCAAACTCCTCCATGAGCCGCGCCGCACGCTCGTCGATCATCGGAAGAAGGCGCACCAGATCGACGTTGCTCGGCATCTTGTTCAGTGCATCCATGGCCGCCATCCAATCCGTACGGTCCTGGGAGGTAGTTTGCATAATGTCCACATCGCCTGGCAAATATTTTCTGGATGAATCCAGGCTCAGCTGAATATAGATGCCGCGGGCGCGCAGCTGCGCATTAAGATAATCGAACCGGTCCCAGGCTTCCAGGTTCGGGTCACGCGTATTCGTGGTATACGTCGTCAGGGCGCCGATTTTGGAAATCGGGTTCCAGTCCAGACTGTTTCTCATCAGGTGATGAAGCCGGACGACGTTAATTCCGAGGGAATCCAGATTGGCCGCCAGATGGTCCGCCTGCTCGTGGGTCGGGTAGGTCGATACCAGATTCATCCCCCAGAAGCGTACCGGATCTCCGGTATCTGTCACCATATGCTCCCCTTGAACAGTGACCGGCTTGATAGTCGAGTTAATAAAACGGATATTATCGACACTGGGATCATAGTACCCGCTCGCAGTCGTATCCGCGAAGAAATTCAATCCCCGTACTCGGCTCCAGTCAAACGCCGCGGGGGTGGACAGATGGGTAACGGGATCATAATAAAAGCCGGTATCGGAAAAGTCATGGAACGGGATGACGATCCGCGTCCATTTGTCCGCATAGTCGCCGCTCTTCAAATATTTTGAAACCGGAAGCCGCGTTTCGATCAGATTCTCGCCGCTGTCACTGACGAGTCCGACCGAGAAGCTCGGCACCCTGGGGGACGCTTTCGGGTTCACCCAGAACTCCAGCCCCCCGGTGATTTTCATTTGCGGCGTTACAGCAAATGTATCCGCCGTCGAATCAGGCTTGATAAACCGTAAACCGACAATATCGCGGTCAAAGCCCGCAGTAAATTTCAAGCGCAGGGCATACGGCGCACTGTGAAACGTCGTTGTGCTGTTCGACACCGACTGGGCATTCTCGAAGCCGGCAGCAGACGTCAGATAAAATAAATCGTTGCCCGCCTGCGTGCTGTAAATGTCCCGCAGCGTGTCAGCCGGACCATCGGCATGCGACGTCTGTACATCCAGTAAACCGAGTGCGCTTGAGAACAAAATGACTACCGCGCCTATCCACGCTAACCTGATATGTTTTCGCTTTTTCATTAAACTTCCTCCCGTTTCTTTTAAAAATCGAATACCTCTCTGCCCTACCGCTTGCCAATCCGTTAATCCGCTTCATCGCCTCCTTGCAGAAAAAAACGGGCAAGATGCTACCTGTCTTAACCCCGGTTTTTACGGGCAAGAGATCACTCTCAACTTTGTTTATCAAGTGACCTAACCTTCCCATTACAAGCTTTATTGTATCCGCTTACATCAAAGGGTAAATAAAATAATCTACGGCGACATTTCATTTTCTATCGGCTATCGGGCAAAAGCAGCCAAGATGGGTGCATTTAAACCACATGCTCCTGGAATATCCGGATTTCTCCTGCACAATCCGACGAAAAATTAAACAATCCCGCTTTTTCTACCATGCAGGCGGTATTATTTATTATGATAGAAGCAAGAGAACATCCAAGGAGAGAATACATGCCCCTACTGAACTTGAAATGGCTCAAGAAGCTGCAGATTACGCCCAAGGTGTTTCTTATCACATTCGTTTGCTTCGAGTCTCTCATTTTGCTGCTGGGCTATTCCTATCACAAATATTCCTCAGCCATCCTTGTCGATTCACAAATGAACTATGCCGTGCAGATGGTGCAAAAGGCGGACAGCTACCTGGAAATGAATATGCAGCATATCCGCACCAACCTGCTTACAATCGCCCACGATACCAGGTTTGCCGAAGCGCAGTACGAGCAAATCAATCAATGGCTGAACGGCAATCTGATCCATTTCATTCCGAACGTAAGCAATATTCACGTCGTGTCCGGCCGGGAGGTTCGGGCCAGCACATCGCTAAACAGCTGGGAGCTGCCTAAAAATGCGTATTTAATGAAACAGCTTGAACAGATGACGGAATTCAACCGCATCTACTGGATCGGGCCGTACTTCTCGAACGTCTCCCGGCATACGCTTACTGCTGCGCTGGCCATTCCTTCCGCCGCAGGAAATCACGATATCCTCATGTTCGACGTCGATCTGGACAGCCTGTACCAGGCGCTGCTTCCAACCGACACCCCTTCCGCAAGCGGCGAGCTGGTCCTGCTGGACAGTCAGCGCAGCCCGGTCTTCGGCAGGGAGCCGTACATGCAGTATGACTACCGGGCGCACAGCTTCGCGCTGAGCGGCATCGATCCGGCTTTATTCCAGCAGGATTGGATTCAGACCGAGACGGAGGATGCGGAAGAACGGGAGATTATTATAACGCGCGGACTGAACGACATTACCGGCTGGCAAATCGTCTGGATCATGAACAAAAGCGATCTGCTGAAGCCCCTCGATTATTCCGTCCGGCTGTCCTGGTGGCTGGCGCTTGCTTCCCTGCTGCTCTCGACTGCTCTATCGTTTTTCATCTCCAGCTACATCAGCCGTCCAATCCGCAGGATCGCAGCCTCGATCAACGAGGTAAGCTCAGGCAACCTGAACGCCGAGGTCCGCTTGAACCGCCAGGACGAGATCGGGTTTCTGGCCATGCATTTCAACAAAATGACCCATAAAATCGGCGATCTTATCGATGAATTGAAGGAAACGGAGGAACAGAAGAAACAATCCGACTTCAAAGCGCTGCATATGCAAATTAAACCGCATTTCCTGTACAATACGCTGAACACGATCAGCATGATGGGCAGGCAGGGGAAGTCCGAGCAGATGGACCGGATGATTTCTGCTTTGACGAATCAATTGCATTATACGCTTGATGCGTCCCCGGCTCCCGTCTCCTTGCAGGAAGAATTGAATGCGGCCCGGAACTACGTTCAGCTTATGAAGAGCCGGTATCCCGGCAAATTCGAATTCGACATGGACATCGATCCGCTGTCGCTTGACCGGCAGTTGCCCAAATTCATTCTGCAGCCCCTGGTTGAAAATGCCATCTTCCACGGTCTTGTTCCAAGCAAAAATGAAGGCCTGCTGTTTATCAGCACTGCCCTTGAGGACCATTACTGGGAGCTGCTCATCGAGGATGACGGCGTTGGCATGAACGAACAATCGCTGAATGAGCTGACGGCCCGCATACATTACCGTGGACGTGAGGATCAGACGGGCGAACATATCGGTCTGACCAATGTACATGAGCGGCTTCGGCTAATGTTCGGGGTCGAATACCGCATCGAAATAAGCAGCGAAGCACACCGGGGGACCCGTATTACAATCAGATTGCCGATCGGCCCTTCGCAGCATACCTATTTGACATGAAAAAGGAGAGGCTCTTGCATGAAACGAATCATACTGGTCGACGACGAGCCAATCGCAAGACAGCACGTGAAGGAAAGCTTTCCGTGGACGGATTGGGGTTACGAAATCGTTGGAGAAGCCGGGAACGGGGCCGAGGCGCTTGAATTATGCGGCGGCCTGAAGCCCGATATGGCACTGATCGATATTACGATGCCTGTCATGGACGGCCTCACGCTGCTTGACCATATGGCTGCTTCGTTCCCGGATACAAAATGCATCATCCTCACTGCGCACCGGGATTTCTCCTATGCGCAGAGAGCCGTACAGAAGGGCGCCTTCGGGTATATATTGAAATCGCCGATCGATCTGGCTGAGACGAAGGCTGCTTTGGAGCGCGCCTCCATGGAGCTGGAGAAGGAGCGCAGATGGGTTGTGGCATTGGACCGCGAAAGGCGGCTGGTCGAATCAAGCCGGTACCCGCTGCGCAGACACTTTTTCCAGCAGCTGCTTACCTCCGTGCTGAACCAGGACCAGGAAATCATCCAGCGCAGCAGCGGAATCGGAATTACGCTTACGGCCGATCATTTCCTGATGCTTGTGTGCCAGGCCGATCCGCTGCCCCTGTTCGTCGCCAAATATCCCGAAAACGACCAGTCGCTTGTGGAATACAGCATGCTGGAGATTGTGCGCGAATCGCTGCTGCCGCTGCTGCCCGGCCAGTTCGAGATCCTTCCCGCCTTTTTCGGCCGATTCGTTATTCTGATCACCTTTAACGGTCCTGTAACTACCCGGGACCATTACAGGCAGGTGTGCCGGCAGATCGAGAACCGGCTGGAGGAACCGCTGTCGAATTATTTGAAGCTGCAGCTTGCAAGTGCGGCCAGTCCTCCTTTCAGTGAGCTGCACAAGCTGAAAGCCGTCTATCAGAAGACCGTCAGGCAAATGATCTACCGGTTCTATTACGAACGTCCGCGCATCATTCATGCGGAGGACTGTTTCCCGCTTCAGCCTTTATCAAGCGAAGACGCCGCATGGCTGAACGGGCTGGCCGCACAAGCGGCGTCCGATCCGAATCCGAAAACGTTCCAGCGGTTTTTGAACAAGGCGAAAACCTTTTTTCTGCAGATGAAGCAGCAGCCAGGCGATGTTACCGATTGGCTTACAGAGCTGAAGACGATTTTTGTGAATGACAGTCATCTTCCGCCATGGCCGGACTTCCGGGAAGCCGGCAGCTTATTCGACGCCATCCTGAGACTTGACGGCTGGTTCCAGCGGATGCTGCGCATCCAGAGCAGCAAGCTCTCCATTCGTCCCGAGATTGCCCGCGCCATGCAGTACATTCATCTGCATCTGCAGGATGAATTGTCGCTGGACACAATTGCGCGGGAGGTGGAGCTCAGCCCATCCCACCTCGGGCATCTGTTCAAGAAGGAGGTCGGCACTTCCGTCATCGATTATGTGCTGGAGCAGCGGATCGAATTAGCCAAGAGATATCTGGAAGAAGCGCGGTTCCGCAATTACGAATTGGCAGAGAAGGTCGGCTTCCGCCATTATTCCTATTTTTCCACCATGTTCAAGAAAATGACAGGAATGGGACCGAATGAATACCGGCGCTCGGTGAAAACCTCCATCCTTCCCCCTATATACGACAAAGAGAAAGGGTGACTCCCGTCACCCTTTTTCTTTCGCCTGTTTCGCGCGATTTTATTGGCCGCTGTCCGTGCTTTTGATGAATTCATTCATCTCTTTCACATATTCTTCGCCGCCGTTATCATACCATCCGGCAAGCAGCTTATCGAATTCATCGACCGGCGTTTGGCCGAGGACAATCTTCATGATCGTCTGATCCCAAACTTTTTTGTAATCCATATAATCCGGTTTCTTCGCTGCCTCCGGCGTGAAATCCAGATTTTTGGACAATACGACAGATTCGACCGATTTGTTCAACCAAGGTGTGCTCATGTCGATAATGTCCTGAGGTGTCGTGAGCGAGAAGTAAATTTCCGTATCGCCTGCGCGACGCATCGTATTGAGCCGGACCGGCGCTAACTCCTTATCCTCGACAGCGGTCATCTTGCCGCCTTGTTTCGTGTAGTCGAGTCCTTCGTAACCGATCAGCATCGTCGGATAGATGTCATCTTTTAAATAGTAATTCAGCACATCGATTACCTTTTGCGGATTCTTAGCGTTTTTGGTCAATCCCCAGAATCCCCACAGGCCGACTCCGTAACCAACGCCTTCCACTTTGTCGTCCTTTTCGTTTTTCACGAACAGGTAGGTGATGTCCGCATCCGGATTAATTTTCTTCAGCTCGTCCGCATGCCACCCATAATGACCAGCGAAGCCGGACATCACACCTGTAATGCCGCGGATAAACCGCTCGCGCGAGGTTGTTGAATTGTTGACGGCGGAATCGGGATCGAGCAGGCCGTCCTTGCTCAGCTGCGCTGTATAAGCCAGCGATTTCTTGTAGGCGCCGCTGCTGCGGTCAAACATTGCGTCCATATATTCGAAGTCGCCTCCCTCCGACTTCTGCCAGCCAAGCTCGCCGAACTGGCTCGTCAGAATAGGCTGCAGCACCTTGTTCGGATCGGCGAATGCCGCATATCCGTACGTATCGTCCTTGCCGTTGCCATCGGGATCATTTTTCGTGAATTTCGTCAAAATTTCCGTAAACTGATCAATTGTAATTTCCGAATTGTCCGGAATAGCAAAGCCGATATTTTTCAGCCAATCCTTGCGCACCCAGAATGCGTCATTACGGATCACCGTCGTTCTCGGAATCCCGTAAATCTTCTCGTCCTGCTGCACTTTGAGCGCATTCCAGGACACATCATACGTATATTTCATCAGGCTTTCCTCATTTTTAATGTAATCGTTCACAGGCACGATCAGGCCGTCCCGGACAGCATTGAGGAAGCTTTGATCATTGGTGGCCGGGAAATAGACCAGATCCGGGTAGTCTCCGGACGCCAGCATGAGCTGCACCCTCTCCTGGTATCCGGTAACAGGCGGGATATCAAATTCCAGCTCGACGTTCAGATCCTTCTGAACCTGCTCCACCCATTTCTTGTCTGTAGCCGACAGGTTTGCCTGCTCGTGATTCGCCATGATTTTGATCTTGACCGGCTCCTCCTTGCCGCTTCCCGCTTCCGTCTGGCCGCTGCTTCCCGCACTGCCGCCCTCATTCGTTCCGGTACCGCCATTTCCGTTGCCGCTTCCGCTGCAGGCCGCTGTAAACAGAAGCACCGCCGCGATGAGCGCAAGCAGCGTTCCTCTCATGGTCTTGTTCATTTGTACTACCCCTCTCCTGATTGAAAAAAATATATAAGAACACTCCTGTCGGAGTCATTCTAACCTTTTACAGATCCAAGCATAATGCCTTTGACGAAATATTTTTGCACAAAGGGATAAACGCACAGAATCGGGATCATGACCACCATCAGCGTCGCGTATTTGAGCGTTTCCGGCACGACCGCGTTTCGCCCCGCCTCCGCCATATTGCCGCCCCCGGAAATCTCCTGCATCCGCGTTCCTTCGATAATTTCACGCAGGAAAAGCATCAGGGGCCAATTCTCCACGCTCCGTATATAGATAATGCCGTTAAAAAAGTTGTTCCAGTAGCCGACCGCGGCAAACAGGCATAATGTGGCAATAATCGGCTTGGACAGCGGTACGACAATCCGGAACAGAATGTACGGATCGGACGCTCCATCGATTCTGGCCGCCTCTTCCAGCTCCTCGGGCAGGCTTTCCATGAAGTTTTTCATCAGAATAAGACTGAAGCCCGACAGCAGCAGCGGCAGAATGAGCGCCAGCAGCGTATCGATCAAGCCAAGCTCCCGGAACAGGTAGAAGTTAGGGATAAGCCCGCCGTTGAACAGCATGGTGAAGATAACGATCAGCAGAAAAGCATTGCGGCCCTTCAGATGCTTTTTCGATAAGGGATAAGCCGTAATGATATACAGAAACATGCCGAGCACGACCCCGCTGACCGTAACAATGATAGTGTTCGTATAGCTGCTCAGCAGGATCGGATGCGACAATATTTGTTCATATGCGGAGAAATTAAGCTGACGCGGCCAGACCATCATCGGATTCTCGACAAAGGCGCTGTAAGAGCTGAGCGAAACAGCTGCCACATTAACAAACGGGTACAGCATGATAATGCAAACAATGACCAGCAGCGTATAATTTGCGCCATCGAACCATTCAAGACGTCTGCGTCTCTGCATTGAATTCCCACCTACCATATCTGATTTCCGAATATACGCGCGATCCGGTTCGCAATGATGATCAGCACAAATCCGACCAGCGATTTGAACAAGCCGACCGCAGCCGCAAACGACAATCTGCCGTCGATCAGGCCGATCCGGTACGTATAGGTTTCGAAGACGTCGGCCACATCGTACGTCAGCGGATTATACAGTAGAAATACCTGCTCGAACCCATTGTCAAGAATATTGCCGATCCGCAAAATAAGCAGCACGATAATCGTGGTCACAATGCCCGGCAGCGTTATGAACCGGATCTGCTGCAGCCGGCCTGCGCCATCCATCTTGGCCGATTCGTACAGCGTCGGATCGATTCCCGTCATGGCCGCCAAGTATATGATTGTGCCCCAGCCGATCCCTTTCCACACCTCCGCCGATATGATGATTGAACGAAAATAAGCAGGGTCCAGCAGAAAATTGACCGGTTCCATATCCAAAGACTTGATCACATAATTGACCATGCCGGTCGAAGGGGACAGGAAGTTGACGATCATGCCCGCGAGTACGACCCAGGAGATGAAATGCGGCAAGTACATGATCGTCTGTGATACGCGCTTGAACACCATACCCCTGACTTCATTCAGCATAACTGCCAGAATGATCGGTGCCGGAAATTCCCAGAGCAGCTGGTACAGGCTGAGCAGCAGCGAGTTCCGCAGCACTTTATAGAAGTCCTTGGCCTGGAATAAATATTCAAAATGCTCGAATCCGACCCAGGGACTGTCCCAAATCCCTCTGACGAGGCTTAATTCCTTGAAAGCAATGACAATGCCCAGCATGGGCACATATTTGAATATCAGCAAATATAAAAAACCGGGGATCAGAAAAATGTACAGCCATTTATTGCGGATCATATACTTCTTCAGTGAATCCCGCCTGAGCGAGCGCGGCTTCTCCTTCATAATGCTTTCGACGCTTGCCTGCATGGGCCGCACCAGCCTTTCCATCTTTCTTAATCGTCTTCGAAGACAAGATCCGACGTCGTGTTGTCATCAAGCCTGTACCTTGTACGGACGTCTTCATAACGATTGCGCCGCAGCGTTACCCGTTTGGCGTCGCTGATATCGGTGCCGGTATCGAGATGGCGGAACAGACAATCTTCAATGACAATTCCATCCATATACGGCCCATCGAAACCGTCCGCATTGATGCCGATCGCGCCAACGGCTCCCATTCGCGGCGTATAACCGCAGTTGTCAAAGCTGCAGCCTCGGATATGTACATTCTTCGGATGTCCCGCTTCATGAAATCCCGGGTATTCGCAGCCGATGAAGATCGCCTGATTCATCAGGTTCGCATAAGTTACGCTGCTTATCCTCACATTGTCGTACCGGACCACATGTCCGCAGCCTGCCACATTCCTGAATTGGCCTCCATCGAGAGAATAAGAGCTTAAGCTCCAGCACTGCGGCACCGCATTCGTGCCCACGGATACGTTGTCCGGCAAATCGTCCGTGAACGAAACTGTATAGACATTCACGCCATTCCGGTATCCGTCATGCCGCCACGTGTCGACCGTCCGCCTGGCTGTATCCGTGCCGATCCAGAACTCGAATCCGGTATGCCGCTTGAGCGGAGCATAATTCCACTTGGCGTGAAAAACCGCGGTCCTCCGGTCGATAACCCGCTCCAGCACAAGAAATGTGCTGTGCATATTTTGACCGTCCATGCGTACGCCTTCCACATGCATATCGGTTATGGTAAAATCGCCACTGCATTTATAAATCTTCCAGGCATCCCTGGGGGCGGTGAACAGCAGTCTGCCCTCCGGCTTGAACACGACGCGCGCTGCCTTCACATCGGAGCAGCATTCCGTCTGCATGGCGAACCCGTTTGCGCTGGACGTATGAATATTGTAGATCGTCAGCCGGCTGCAGTGTTCGAATTGCAGCTGAAAATCGGTCAGGGAGCCGAAGTGCCATGACAGCCCTTCCCAGACGGCGACCTGACGTGCGACTTCACTGCTGTCAAGCCGCATGGCTCTGCCTGAGCTGCTGCCGGTCCGGTACCAGTTCGTGCCGGCACCGGTTCCGTAAGTAACGCTTTCGCCGACAAGCGCTCCCGAGGTCAGATCGAAGCGGTTGGCGCAATAGCAGGCCATGCCGTTTACAACCGGATTGCCTTCAAACACTTCGACAACGACATAATGCTCGCCCTTGTCCGTGATGATGCCGGCGCTGGAATACGGCAGGCTTCTGGTCAGCTTCACATTTCTTAAAGCAAAGTCATCGCAATGACTGACCCATAGAATCGAAGGCAGATATACCTGATTCTCTCCGCCGTTATATCCCTCCAGTATGGTAGCGGGATTGCCCTCCGCATCACATTGTCCTTCCAGCGTCAATCCGCTGCAGCCGCCAATGAAGAGATGATTGCTTCTCCAATCGCGGTTCTCTATTCTCTCATTGGTAACTGCGCTGGTGAGTGTGTATGTTCCTGCATCGAAAACAACTCTGGAGCGCCTGTGCGTTATCGCATAGTCTATAGCTGCCCGAATCGCCTCCGCCTGGTCGCCGGGGTCATCGACGCAAGCGCCGAAATCACGTACATGCACGCTGTCCTCTGCTTGGCTTGCCTCCTCAACCATCCAAATTCTCCTTTGCCGATGCTGTTTCTTGTGGCTACGTGCTCAGTATAAACGGTGCGGCAGACATGGAGCCATCCATAATACGACGAAAAGTTTCGTTATACGGCGATGCGGCTGGTTCATGTATCTATCCACCCTTCATGACAATCATCATGATCGTGGATCGACTGCCGTCATAAAAGCAGCAGCAAGAGCTATGGCGCTCTCACCGCACGCTGCGGCAAATCCGATTTTGGGATGATTGATCCGCATAGTGCTGAGGCAGCCCACTTGATTTTCTACTTTACGGCACGGGTATGAACATGACCGCATCCGCTCTGTGCGCCATAGCCTCCGTTACGGCCAGTCGTACGTTCCCGGCTGTCCCTTCTTCGAAATTATAGATTCCCAGCTGGATCCACTGCTGGCCTCCATATGCCTGATTAATCTCTATCTCGGCAGAGCCTGCGGCCGACGTCACGGTATACCGCGCCTGATTCGTATTATTGTAAAATGCCGGGTTCCAGACATAAACTTCATATTCCCCGGCTTCCGCTAGATCCGGCGTCCACTGCGCCCAGTCGCCAGGTGCTACAGAACGCCGCGTATCCTTGTCGCTGCTGCCGAACGCTTCCGTTACGGTCGTCCACGCCCCGGAATCCGTATAGCCCGTATCCCCATTGTTAACAATGATCGATTCCGCGGGCGCCTCGGTCTGATAATCCTTCTTGTAATACCGGAAATAATCGAAGGTCGATTCGCCCGGCAAATTCGTCTCTGTCACGGGAAGCGTATAGGCAATCGACGTCAACCATACATTTTGCCCATCGGCGTGCGGCCCCGGGTAAGTCATAATGCGGGTCAGCTCCCCGTCCACATAAAACTTCACATGCGTTGGTGTCCATTCATATCCGTACACATGATACCCGTCAGCCGAATTGATGCCGCGATACTCGTCATAGGTTCCGAACACGACATGGGCATCGCCCGGATACCATTGATGACCGGCCGTACGGACCACGCCGGGATCATGGGAATCAATCTCGAAGCCGTCGATTTCATTCACCTGATTGTCCACCGTCCCATATACGACCGTATTGCCGTCCAGCACTGCCACACGTTCATTTAATCCCGCCTGCCAGAAGGATGTGTGAAATCCCGGTTCCCCCCACAGCTTTGCCCGCGTTTCATAATAACCATAGCCAAGCTCTCTCTTGCTGATGACTCCGCCAGCTGTATACTCGGCGCCACCGGACGGCTGTTTCTTCAAGTTGATATGCAGCTTGCCTTCGCTGACTGTCAAGTTCTCCTTGCGGTTGTCGCTGTGACCGGACACGCCGTAACGGTAGTACCATTCCTGCTCATTGACGGCGCTGCCCTCAAATTCGTCCGCGAACGCCAGCGTAAAACCCGAGCCTGCTGCCATAGGCGGCAGCTCCAAGGAAATCTCATATTCAATCGTCCTTGTTCCGTCCTGTGACGTTACGCCGATCGCAGCGGTTTCCGGCATGGACGTTCTGTTCACCGTGAGCGTATTTGCGGCTGTGCCGTTCATCGTTACCGTTTGGCCGGGATCGGCTTTCACTGCCGTAATGGTTACGTCAGTGTCGGCTACGACGACATAACGCCGTTCATAAGGATCGAATGTCAGCGTACCTGACGAGACGTTCAGATCAGCAAGCCGTTCATAATTGCCGGCAAAGGAACCGGAGGGCTGGTCAGCGCCATAGATTTCCATCGAATATAATCCCGTATAGGCCGATGCTCTCGCTTTTTCTGCATAATATCTGACGTATCTGGCTGTCACAGGAGCAAAATCGACGATTTCAAGCGTTTCCGGCGTGCTGCTTTTTACATAAATGTCATTCCACTGCTGCCCGTCATCGGATGTCTGCAGCTTAAACCGGCTCGCATCCGCCGAATTGTATACATTCAACACGGCCTGATTGAATGTCTGCCGATCACCGAGATCGGCCTCCAGCCACACATAAGGGTGCGCGTCGAAGGAGAGATTCCGCCATGCCGTACTTCCGCTGCCGTCTACTGCCTGAACAGCCGGAGCAAACAGATAGGACTGGGAGGCGGTCACCGGCTTGCCCGCAGCATAATCGCCCGCGCCTGCATATACGGTATACGCCGCCGTATAGGAGCGATCCTCCGCCTTCACCAGGATCGGAATTGCCTGGACGCCGCTTGACAATGGAATGGGAGAAGAAGCGGAACCGCTGCCGACAAGCTCGCCATTCACATAAATTTCCGCATTGGGGTCGCTTGCTGTCGGCTGGAACGTAACGCTTGAGGCTCCGGCGGGCGCCTCGTAGGAATATACATGAACGGCAGGATCGAATACCGGAGGAGCAGACGGATCGGCCGTTGGCGTGACCAGACTAACCGTTCCCGCATGCAAACCCGCGAGCGTCGCGTCTGTCCACTCTCTGTAGAGGTTTACCTTATAGACTCTAACCGTCGCGGCATCGGGAGCGATAATTTTCACTTCAATGGTATTGCTTCCCTCATTCACATGAATGGGCTCCGATGCGGTCCCGTTCGGTACATAAGTGCCGCCTATCGTAACGAATGCTTCAGGCTCCTCCGGAGCTATAGTCAACTGCACCGAATCAGTATCTCCGTCTACCCGGTGCCCGATCTGTCCCGACGGCGTCAGGAGAACTGGCGCTCCATTGATCTCTAGCTCCTCCAGCGCTGTATTACTGCTGGAGGAAGCAGGGCGGATGATTGTAAGCGTATACGTTTTTTCGAAAGAGGCATTCTGTGCCGTTACGACGATCTCTACGGTGTTGCTCCCTTGCGCCAATGCAATAGAGACCGGGCTGGAGCCAGCGCTTAATAGGCCGTTGACCGATACGGCTGCCTCCGGATCGAGAGCGGTCGGCGTCACCGTTACCGATTGCGTCGCACCGGGGACGATATTCGCATAGGCTGTCCGGTCGGCTTCCCATATCGGGGTGCTGCCAAGCAGCAGCGACGACAGGTCGGTAATTCGTGAGGACAAACGTTCAAATTTGACGGCATCCGCATGAACGAACGTACTGGCGGGCGAGGAAGCATCCCTTGTCAACCGCACATATTCCACATTAGCGCCGCCCATAAAATCATAGACGCCAAGCTCTACCCATTCACCCGACGGGTTCGCGATACCTGCCAGGTTGATTTGCCGCACGTCGGACGAACCGTCGCGGTAAATTTCCACCGAGGCGATTCCGTAGGCTGCCGGGCGTTTCGGGATGAATATGGATACCCGGTAAGTACCGATTCCGAATGGCTGTCCGCTATACGCTGGCGTCCATTTGGCCTCCGGGGTACCAGCCGATGTAAAATGCGATTTGCCCGCATAACCGTTAACCGTGCTTGTCGCGGCGTAGCTGAACCCGGTTTGTCCGAAGCCTGCCGTAGATACCGGAAAGCCGTCCTTCGTTCCATTCGTGTCATTATCAATTATAAACGTTTGCAGCGCCGCTTCCTCCGCAGCCGCCTTCCCCGCCGTACCGCCCAAGACAGATACCAGACAGATGCATCCGGCCAGACCAAAGGTTAATGATTTCCTGAACCATTGTTTAAATTTCATCGCCATTCCCCTTTCCATATTTGCTTGCCGTTTGCATGCTTATACGGGTACCGGACCGAAAACCGGGAGCGGAATTCCCGTTTCATCTGCCGTATTTACATGAGGATGATAACCTGAACCATGGAATAATAGAGCGCCCGCCGGGACGGAACGGTCAAATTCGAGAACGATTCCGGTCTTTTCCGCAGACAGCGATGCTTGCGGAACCAGCACCATTTCTTCAGTTTCCACATGAAATCCGTAGATTCGCTGCACTGACCGCAACTGACCGTTCAAAGCCGCCTTGTCCAGATGCAAATAAAGGATCGTTCGGCCATCGTTCCATTCATAGCCCGACAACCGCGGCCCCCGGCCGGATGGATTGCCGTGAACCATAGCTAATGCCCGCGCTGCAAACCTGCGTCCGATTCTTCTTAAGGAAAGAGCGTCCAGATGAATCGGGTCGGATAATGCGGCGTCGATCGCAGGCACCATCCCGATGTACGGATCTTTGCCCTCGAACCGAAGCTGCTCATCCTGAATCCGGTTCCACCAGACCGCATCCTTCTCCCACGTATGGAATCGCGATAACTGCGCATAGAGAAATGGCAGCCTGGCATCATTCAGATCGCAACGCAGCTGGCGCAGCAGTTCGTCAAGCCGCTCCCCATAACCCGGAGCCGACCGCTCGTTGGCATCGCTCTCTCCCTGATACCATAAGCAGCCCGCGACTTTTCCGCCAACCGCCCGCACCCTTCGCAGCAGAGCGCCATAGAAGGAATTACCACCCTCTGCCTTTCGCGCCGGGTCCCATTGTTCCATGCTCGTTCCGCCATGGGCGCACATGACTAGTCCGACTGGCACCCCCGTTTGCCGCAGCAGCTCCTTTCCGAAGGCTACCCCAAGCCCGGCCCCCTTCACGCGTACCCTTCTCTCCTCAAGAGCTGCCGCCACTCTTGCTTCGGGCTTCACACTACCCCAATTCACGGGATCAACGGATTCCTTCAGCCATGTAAGCGGATCTGCCGCAATGTCCCAGCGGTCTCCCAAATAGAAGCAGCTGACTCCATTGACCGGCTCTTCCATATCCGCAAGATACCCGCATCCTTCCATATTCGACTGCCCGGCAAGCACCCATAAATCGCCAACAAAAATAGGTCCGACCGTCGTCTCTGAAGCAAAGTCAGTATCGGCTTCGCTAACGATCCGAAAGCGGATTGTCCATTCTCCCGTCGGCACATCACCGATGATGCCCTGCAGTACATTTGAACCTGTTATCGTGCCTGCGGACAACCATGGAGTTTGCTCTGTCGAACGCTCCAGCCGCTGCATGATCTCCCCACTTGCCGATCCCTGCAGCAGCAGTGTATATGAAATATCTGCAGTACCCTCTCCATTACGCTGGTACACGCGGTGGGACGCCGGCCCTTCCACCTGCAAGCATTGCTCCATAAGCTCTCTCCTTGTTCATGGAATAAGAATCATGTTTAAGACTTGACTATGAGTATAGCGACAGCAGTTAAATTTCACGATCAACAATGCCACGAAATGTTTAACTATTGAGCGGCAGTGGTTGTTTTGACGCATTAGCATGAAGAAAACAGCATTTCAGTATGAGATGCAGCCGCTGCTCCAGGAAGTGGTCACATCTTGCTTTATTCTCACAGCAAATAAACCTTGGCGCGCATGGCGTCAAGGTTTACAATTGGCAATGCCCTCCATCGGCCTGCCAGGGCTCTTCAGCATTCCATTTATACACGAATACTCCTGCGGATGACTTCCGAAGGTTCATTAACTTGAGCCACATAACGCAGCTGTTTCTATATCGAACATCTCATCACCACAAAAGGAATCTGATGCTCCTCAGCGCCGCTTTCAAATAATTCTTCCTGCCGGAACCCGGCCTTCTCATAGGCTTTAATGGCTCGTTCGTTAAAAGCCACGACAACCAGCTGAAATTTCGAGATTTCAAATTGTCTGCTCATAAATTGAACGCTTTGCGCAAGAAAATCGCTTCCGAGTCCCTTTCCGGTTCGATCGGGGCGTAAACCCAGTCCGATATCAAGCCTGTCCGGATCATTATAAATCCCTGCCGCATACCCGCCCGGCACACGTGCGGAATGGCCGCAGCATGCAAAACCAACCAATGGATTGAACGTATCCTTATCCTTTGCGTAAAAATAATCACCGTTCATTAATTCCCCTATGCATTCCTCACTCCCATCCATACTATAGATGGAATACGGATGCGGATAGGTCCAGCCCGATATGATTTCAGCCATCTGCCGGGTCATGGGAACAAAATTATACATGGATAATCACCGTGATAACAGAGATTTATAAAGTTTGATGACGCTCAGATGCATCCCCTCATGATACAGATTGAAGTTGAGGAATTGCTGCGGCGTTTCCAGAGTCATGCCGGAAGACGTCGTGTATGGCGGAACGATCTTCTCGGACAGGCGGTCTCCCAGCACCTCGCTAATCCGTTCCTGCTGCTCTTTCAGCAAAGCTTCCAGCTCGGGAAGTGTCGGGACGTTTGCGTCAGCCGGAGTGTTTAACGGTGAAGTGCCGTATTCGAACTGCTCTTTGAACCCTTCGGGCAAATGCTGCGGAAGCCCCATGTGTTGAAAGGCGAACCGCTCCAGGACCACATAGATATGGCCCAAATTCCAGCGGATCGTATTCCGGAATCCTTCAGGAACCCGGTCTGCGGTCTCCTCCGTGACTCCCTCCATTAATTTCAAGGTTTGACCCCGTACGAATGCCAACTGATTGAATACGAAATTTCCCATTTTCATCACTCCTGATTTTGTTTTTACATTTTTTTACCATATTATTTCAAATACTTCAGCTGCTCTGACTTATGCCAATTACATTTCAGCAAAATAGCTCTGAATCATTCCTGCGGCATGAAGCTCTGCCCGACTGACGTAAACGCACATAGTTAATGAAATCACCCACGAAATTAGCCTCCTCCTGACATATGATGCATAAACGAATGCCTTTAAAGCTGTTATGAATGGTTGAAGGAGGAGAAGCGTGTCCCTGAGGAAAAAAAGGAAACCTTCAAGAAAACCAAAATCCGGCCGAGCCAGGAACAAGAAGATAACTCGAAACGGAACAAGTAAGAAGAAAGCGGCTGTACGCAAGCGGATTCACAAGAGGAGAAAATCCCCTCGGGAGAGAAGGAATCGGACGAATAAGCCTGCCAGGAGAAAATTGCTGAACATCCTGTACATCGTCCATTCCTTTTACCCCGAATCCTATACCGGAACCGAGAAATTTGTCTTCAATATGGCCAGATCGATGCAAAGCAAGGGACATCGTGTTAAAGTTGTCACCTACAGTAAAGGTCCTCTGGAGAGTTACCCGCATGCTGTCGGCGAAGTGGTTTATCGGGAGTATGACCATGAAGGGATACCTGTTCTTGCTTATCGTCATAAACATATGGACCCTGCTGATACTTTCGAGACCGGCAATCCGGATTTAACTTTATTCGCGAGAAAAATGATTGAAACGGAAAAACCCGACCTTATTCATTTCGGACATCCGATGCGGGCAATGGAATTCATGCAAACCAGCGCGCTTCTCGGGATCAAATATGTTATCACCTTAACCGACTTTTGGTTCATATGTCCCAAGAGCACTTTGCTGCAAACGAGCAACGCTCTTTGCCCGGGACCTGAAATGGGTGAAAACTGCCGCATCCACTGCCTGCTTCCTGATGCTCAGCAGCGGCTTGGCACCCACATCCCGCTGCTGCGATCAGCCAGCAAAATCATCTCCCCCTCCGCATCCTTGGCCAGCCTGTTTCAAAACAGCTTGCCGGATCTTGACGTGGAGGTGCTGAATCATGGGATGAAATATGAAACCATTCGTGCTAATGAACGGGTATACCAGGCCGGCGACCCGCTTACTTTATTTTACGGCGGATCTCTCAGTCCCCATAAAGGCGTTCACCTGATTCTCGAAGCTATGTCTATGATTCCGACTGATCGGCTCAAATTGAAGATCTATGGATCCGGACCTTCAGATTATACGGAGCTGCTTGAGCAGGCCGCTGCTGCGGACAACCGCGCCGCCTTATGCGGACTTTATTCAGAAGAGGATATCCAGCAGCTCTATCAGGAAGTGGATATCGCCGTTGTTCCATCGATCTGGTATGAGAATTATCCGCTGGCCCTCCATGAAGCCCTTGCAAGCCGGGTACCGGCTCTGGTATCCGATATAGGAGGCATGGCTGAGAAGGTGAAGGACGGTTTCAACGGCTTCACATTCCGTGTCGGGGACGCCGGCCACCTTGCTGAACGCATACTCGAGATACTGGATAACCCTATGTTATTGAATGAATTTAAAGCCAATATGAAACAGGTTCAAATTCCTGCGGTTGAACAGGAAGCTGAAGCTTATGAACGCATCTATCATTCGCTTGTCCGCAGCAAGGTTAAATCCAAACGGCGTAAAAGATAACAGCAATCAAAGCCTGCCGCTTCCGGCAGGCTTTAATTGATGGCTTGACCTGCTAGATGGCCCAGTTCCCGTTCCGGAAGATTGGCTCTCGAGCGCCACCCTGCGTCACACCGTCAATATTCATTGCCGGTGATCCGATCATGAAATCTTCATGAGTCAGGCTTCTGTTTGCTCCATGAGCGAGAAGCTCCTCTGACGACATGGCGGTGCCCCCATTGATGTTAACGGGATATGCCTGACCCAGCGCCAGATGGCAGGAGGCGTTCTCGTCAAACAACGTATTAAAGAAGATCACATTGGAATTGGAGATAGGTGAGTCATGAGGGACCAGAGCGATTTCACCCAAATGCCTTGCCCCTTCATCCGTGTTCAACAGATTGGACAGCGCCTCGTAACCCTGCTCAGCGGAATAATCGATGACTTTGCCGTCTTTGAAGGTTAAGGAAAAACCGCTTATAACCTGACCGTTGTAATTTAACGGCTTTGTGCTGCGAACAGTCCCGTTCACTCCATCCCTATGGGGCATCGTGAATACCTCTTCGGTCGGCATATTCGGGTTGAAGAAGACACCCTTCGCGTTCGCTTTGGAACCCCCGAGCCAGATATGGCCTTCCGGCAGATCAACGGTCAGGCTCGTTCCCGGCGCTTCGTACTGCAGCTGTCTGTAGCGCTTGCCGTTCAGCAAATCAACCATTTGGAGCAGCTTCGCGTTATGCTCCTTCCACGCTTGAATCGGATCCTCCAGATCGATACGGGTAGCATCGATAATCTGTTTCCACAGCTTCTGGACAGCTTCATCCGGCGTATTATCCGGGAATACCTTGGCCGCCCATTCCGGTGTCGCATAGGAAATGAGCGACCAGGCATTGGTATGATTCATCAGAAAACCGCGGTAGCCGTTGAGCGCAGCAGATGCTGCCTTGGACGCAGCCGCGACCCTGGCCGGATCTACATCGTTCAGCAGGTTCGGATTCGGAGAGTAGATCTGGATAAACGCTGCGCCGTTCTCCGCGAATTCTTCCCAAGCCTTGGCGCGCCACATCGGATATTCCTTGAGAGCTTCCTCCGGCGCTTGCTTGTACTTAATGAGGGATAGCTCCTCATCGTTATATTCCACATGCACGTTTTTTGCTCCCGCATCATAAGCCTTAGATGCGATAAGACGCACAAGCGGAGCGGCGGTAATCGGCGCCATGACGACAACCGTCTGCCCCTGCTGAACATTGACGCCGACGCTGACTGCAAGCGCCGCGTAATTCTCTAATTGCTGTTGTGTAGGATACATATAAACCGATCCGCCTCCATTTTGATATATGTAGTTTTTTTTGATTTACCAGGATGAGCTGCAAGGGAGTCCTAACGTTTTACGTGGGCGTAAGGAGCTTTATCCGATACAAGATTTAAAGCGATGCCATGCTCCAGAAACGCCTTCAGACCGCACAGAACGATCGTAAACCCTTCCGTTGAATCCAAGGCTTGCTTTACGATGTCATCGCCATCTCCCTCAAACCCTGTGTTTGTAATCGTGACGAAAGTTTCGTTCTCCGACTGAGGAGTAAAAATCCACTCGGCCGCGGTGCCTCCGAAGTCGATGAGAATCCGCTTGTTTTCCTCGATTTCTTTGACATCCACCTCTGTCGAAGCACCATACATCTCCCAGACCCACTGCACGCGCTTTCCCGTTTCCAATCTCCCGCTGCCTTTGGTGAACCAAAACCTAGAAGTAATTGCCGGGTCGATAAATGCTTCAAACACCTCTTCAACCGGTTTTCTAATTAGCATTTCGGCTTTTACAGCCGGTATGTGATTCAAGGTTGTCATTATCTTTTCCCCTTTCAAATTACAGGTTTTTTCTATCATAGCATACCAACTCCAAAAAGACCTCCGCTTGAATCCTCATTCAGCGAAGGCCTCTCTCCGTTCAACTGTTACACAAGCTCTCTTCTGATCACCTGTGCGATATCGTTCGCGTATGCCTCCACCTGATTCTTGTCCGGTCCTTCGACCATTACCCGAACCAGAGATTCCGTCCCCGAAGGACGAACCAGCACACGGCCATTGTCGCCCAGCTCCGTCTCTACCTTGCGGATCGCTTCCCTCACCGCCAGGCTGCCATTCAGCCTGCTTTTGTCCGCTGCTTGAACATTCACAAGTACTTGCGGATATTTGCGCATGATTCCTTTCAAATCGCTGAGCTTGCGCCCGGTTTGAACGATCGTCTCCATCAAATGCAGGGCGGTTAGCATCCCATCACCGGTTGTACTATGGTCCAGGAAAATGACATGTCCGGATTGCTCTCCGCCCAGATTGTAGCCGCCCCTTCGCATCTCTTCCATGACGTAGCGGTCGCCCACGGCTGTCTGCTTGCCTTTCAGTCCAGCTTTATCCAGGCCTTTGAGGAATCCCAAATTACTCATTACGGTCGTTACAATGGTGCTGTGATTCAGCTTGCCGGCTTCGTTCAAAGCACTCCCAAGAATACTGAGAATAAAATCCCCATCCAGCACTTCGCCCTTATCATCTATAGTGACCAGGCGGTCGGCGTCTCCGTCAAAGGACAGTCCAAGATCAGCATTGCAGCTCAACACAACCGCCTGCAGCACCTCCGGATGAGTGGAGCCGCAATTCTCATTGATGTTATATCCATCCGGGCTTGCACCGATTGTGACAATCTCCGCCCCCAGTTCTCTGAACAGCCGCGGAGCGATTTCAAATGCAGCTCCGTTCGCACAATCCAGGACCACCCGCAAACCCTCGAACCGGCTTCCGATCGTTGTTCTTAAGTAGTCGCCATACTGCCACTTCGCCTCCGGAAGCTCTGTTGCTCTGCCGATTGCCCTGCCTGTCGGACGCGGCAGCTCATCTGCCGCTGCGTCCATCAGATGCTCGATCTCAAGCTCCGTCTCGTCGGACAGCTTATAGCCATCGCCCGTAAAGTACTTGATCCCGTTATCCTGAAAAGGATTATGTGAAGCGGAAACCATAATGCCTGCATCGGCTTTCAGCTGCCGCGTTAAATACGCCACACCCGGTGATGTAATGACGCCTAATTTGACCACATCCACCCCAATGGACAGCAGTCCCGCAGTTAATGCAGCCTCCAGCATATGCCCGGAAATCCGGGTATCAAGACCAATGACGACCTTCGGCGCGCTGGATTGCTTCGTCAGCACATAACCGCCGCAGCGGCCTATTTTAAAAGCCAACTCCGGGGTTAACACCCCGTTCGCCACAAATCGCACTCCGTCTGTTCCAAAATATTTTCCCATATTTGAATTCTCCTCTTTCATATCCTGAAGGATTGGAATAATGTTGTTCACTGTTTGCCCGCCAGGTCCTAAGGCTAAAAGGTATTCCCGGAAAGAAGCCCCGGGCATTTTGTTCAACCCATCATAGTGCAGCCAGTCTCTTCGTTCAATGGAAAAAGAATCATAACATAATGATAATATGAGGATATTATTGGGATTAGACGGAAGCCCGACGCCGGAATTAGTAAAAATACAAAAGAGATGACTCCTGAAACGCCCAGAAAGTCATCTCTATAAGTCTTCTCTTTGTCCTGATTGATCCGTTTTGTTTATGATCCGGTCATTGTCAGCAGCTTATAGATGACATTGGCTGCTTCAGCCCGGGTGGTGAACATGCCGGGAGCGAATTTTCCACCACCGATTCCGTTCATGAGACCGGAGCTGACTGCTGTACGGACATCCTTGACCGCCCAGAGAGAGACGGAACCGGAATCGTCAAAAGATGACATCGTGTCACTTGTGACTTTACCTGATCCGTATTCAAAAGCGCGAACGATCATGACGGCCATTTCTTCGCGGGTGATGCGCTCATTCGGGGCGAAGACCTCAGCAGATCTGCCTTGAATCAGCTTTGCATCGTAGGCGGCCGCAATTTCTTGCGCATACCACGCCTTATCGTCAACATCAACAAATGATACGGGGTTTGCAGGCTTCAATCCAAGCGCGCGCGACAAAAACGCCGCAAATTCCGCCCGGGACACCTCTGTGCCAGGACCAAACTGCGTTGCTGAAACACCATTCACCACATGCCTGGCAGACAGCGTCCGGACCGCATTGAAGGCCCAATGAGCTGCAGGCAGGTCTTGGAATGCTTTATCGTATTCAAGCACGGCATAAGTGCTGAAATGGCTCAGCTTCACCTTGATCACTTTGCCGTCCCCGTCGACAGTTCCTCCTGCATATTCCCAGACCTTGTCGTTCTCGTTCAAGAAATAAACGCCCAGCGTGCTTTCGTCCGCTTCGTTATCATAAGGCAAGGCCAGTTCAACCGGTTGTTCAAACACGGCAAGCTTTCTCGCTGCCCCGTCCTTCGTGACAATCGATAAGCCAAAATGATAGATTGTCCCGGCTGCTTTCAACGTCCCCATACCTTCTTCCATTCCGGCAAGCAAAGAAACGGCTTCCTCCTGCGAAGCCTGCTCAATCGTTATCGATATAGCGGCATCGCTTAACTCGCCGCCGCCGACCAGCTTCGTCAGCTCTTTCAGCACAACCGGGTCAATCGCGAGGGAGAACGTCCCGCTTCTCAGCTCAAGCTTCTTAATTCCCGCGATGTCTGCAGTATTGGCCGGAAGCAATATTTCCTTGATGCCGTCTGCAATCTTGACAACGGTGCTGCCCTCTTCATCCGGCTTCATGCTTTCCTCTGTTACAGCTTGCTGATGTGCTTCATCTGATTGACCGCTTTTACCGCCAGCGGTAATTTCACTGCTATCCGGCGTCCTTGGAGGCGGGTTTTGTTCGCCATTGCTGCCGTCGCTGTTGCCATTGCCAATGTTATTTCCGCTGCCATTCGGGCTGCCTTGGCTATTGTCATTGACTGCGCCATCGTCATTGCCGTTACTGCCGCTGGTCTCATCGTTCCCGTTGCTGCTTCCGTTATTGCCGCCGGTTCCTTCGTTTCCGTTGCTGCTGCCGTTATTGCCGCCGGTTCCTTCGTTTCCGTTGCTGCTGCCGTTATCACCGCTGCTGCCATCGTTCCCGTTCCCGTTGCCAATCGCATCAACCGCTGCCGCCAGTACCGTGTCAGGCGTATAATTCGAGGCTGCAAAACGGGAATCCACCAGGCGGACGCCTGCCAATTGAATCCGGTCGTTTCCGGGCGCCTTCGCTTTCAAAGTCACGTGGCCCAGATGGACGCTGCCGTTCTCTCCAGCCGACTTTCCAATTTTCGCAAAAGCAAATGTAACGATGCCATCTGCCTGCAATTCCTTGAGCGGCGTTGCCTTGTAGCCGGCAAGATCCGTGGTGGCCGCGACAAATTCCCAAAGCATGGGGTCATATTCAAGCGTAAACTCGTACGCGATCAAGTCGCTTGCCCCGTCTACGTCGATATCGATTCTCTTATTTCCGCCCACTGGTGTCAAATTCGTATCATCGCTTGTCAATGAAAACATAGGTGTAACTGCCGCTTGTGCGGATTGCGGATGCCCTAGCGGAATCAGAAGCAGCAGTATTAGGACCCCTATCATTTTACCTGTCATCTTTCACAACCTCCATAAAATGAAAGGGAGGGCCGGCCCATGTCGCATCGAACCGCCCTCCCTGCCGCCAATATGACTAATCCAATATTTTACTTGCCACCGCGGCCAAATCAATGACGTCAATCACGCCATCCTGATTGATATCCGCACCTTTATATGCATCCCAATCAGGATCTGTCGATTGTTTGCCGTAATAGCCGATAAGTCTGCCCAGATCACCGACGCTGAAGCTTCCGTCTCCATTCAGATCTCCCAGCTGAATCACCGATTGGGCGAAAACGTCAACAGCTGCTTGAAGCGTCTCTACAGCCTGATCTACCTGCTGCTGATCGACAGCAGCGCTTTCCTTGACAGACTGCGCTGCTTGAATTGCCGTCTGCAGCGCAGCCTTGGCGCTTGCCGGATAATTGCCCGGCTGCGTTCCTTCAACAGCAGCTGCGAATGCGCTTTGTGCCGCCGTAATCAGCTCCGTCAGTGCGGATTTGTCGGTTGTAGCAACATGAACAGAAAGCGCTGCCGCCTGAACCTGTGCTTCGGTTCCTTCGATATCGGAGATCACATTGTCCGTAATCGACAGGGTTGAATCGGCCGGCTCGGCAAGCGATTTGGCTTTTAGGCTGAACGACAGCAGATCGCCATCGCCGCTTACCGCATCGGCAGCTTCGGGTCCGGCCAATATGAGATGGACGACCCCCGGAGCTTGAGTTTGGCCGATAACGCTGAATCCATCCTTCAATTCATTCACCGAAACGAACTCAAATACGTCAGGATTGTAGAGAAGCTTCAAATCTTCTGCAACAATCCGGCCCGCAACATCAGCAAGTCCGAACGTCAGCTCATAGGGCTGCCCTGCGGCAGCGGTCGGCTGTCCGGTCAATGTGGCTGATGCCGACAACGGCCCTTCCTCCGGATCTGTATCCGTAACGCCATAGGTGAACGTTACCTTATTGATCGTGCTGGTCCAATTGTCGCAGGCCGGGTCCCCGTAAGGGAATTCAATCTTCAAATATTTGATGCCGCCAGCCAGGCTGTCCGCCTTGATGCTGAGCGTATCATAACCCGACGAGGTGCTCAGGAAGGCCGGACTTACCGGAATATTGGTGAAATTCGTCCCATCGGCTGAACCGTATACGGCAAAATCCACGGTTGCAGGCAATCCGGTCCAGGCGGTTACGTTAACATCGAACGAGCGGATGTCGCCATCCGGAGACTTGTAAACGATGTATTCCGGCTCCAGACTGTCGTCATTGGTGTGAATAATACGGGTGCCGTCGCCGGCGTATTTGTCCAGCTGCCCGCCAAGCGAATTCCCGATATGTCCCGATTTGGCGTGAAGCTTGGACAAGTCTCCCGCTTCATCCGTAAATACCGCTGTCTCACCTTCTTCAGGCGGTACTGTCGTATCCCCGAAATACTTAAAGGAAGTATGGAGCAGTTGTTCCTTCCAGTTTTCCAGACCAGGGAATTCGATTTTCAGGTATCTGGTTCCCGCTGTCAGACCGCTGGCCGTATTGCTGAAGACGGAATATCCGTTTGCCCCGCCCGTGAGCGTGGTTTTCGTTGTTATTTTCGCAAAATTCACGCCATCAGCCGAGCCGTAAATGGTGAATTGCGGCGTGCCCGAGAATAATCCCGTTGTAATATCGAAGGAATAGATGTCTCCGACCGGCGATTGATAGACAACATATTCCGGACTTGTTACGACGTCGTTGCTATGCGTCATTCTTCCGGAATCGTCGGCGAAATTCTCCGGGTGCCCGCTGGAATTAACGATATGCTCTGATTTTGCGAACAGCTTGGACAAGTCTTGCGCCGTATCCGTAAACGCCGTCAACCCATCCGGTTCCGGATCCGTCTCATCCGGCAGAGAAAGACTCAGGTTGTGGTTCAACAAATTTCCGAAGCCGGACGTATCTCTCCAGTTATCTCCTGTTCCATTCCACATCATCTGGCTTTCGCGGTTTCCGGCGTTATGACCGTCATCGTCGTTGACGCCCACATCCAGCCCCAGCGTAATATCGCGTGCCGGCGTAACCGCCAGACTGGACCAGGAAATAGCCATCTCCACCGTATAGCCTCCGGCGATATCTTTTTGTGCAAATTGAATATTCGCCAGATCGCCGATTATGGAAAGCTGGGTATCATGCCAGCCCAACGTGATCTGGTGATCCTTCGCATCATAAGCCGTGCCTTGATTATGGTCGGCATCCAGGTAGACTTCCACCGAATCATCCTGGTAGCTGAGCGCCGAATCATTATGGAGGTCTGCATCCAGCACCTCAACTCCGACATACAGATTCTGTGTATCGCTGAGCGTGCCGAATCTGACGCTGTTGTTGGACGGGCCGGTAATCGCTTTGGTTACCTGGCTTCTAAGCGCCCAATACGGTTCGTCAAGCGCGCCGTCAACCGTCAATGCGCCGGAAGGCTCGAGAGCAACAGCCGTATTCTTGCCGTCGTTCAAATAAAGGCTTCCGAATGCGGCGGTGCTGCGCCAGTTGTCCCCGTTGCCGCGCCACATTAATTGACTTTCACGGGAACCGTTATTGTGGCCGTCATCGTCGTTATATGCAGCGTCGAAACCAATTACTGTATTGGCTGCAGGCGGTTCAATGCCCATGCCGCTCCAGGGGATGGCCATCTCCACCGTAAATCCGCCTTCTATATCATGCTGGGCGTACTGGATTCCGGCGATACCGCCGCCCACAGAGAGCTGCTGGTCATGCCAGCCCAAGGTGATTTGATGATCATCCGTACCGTACACTGCACTCCTGCTGTTATCACCATCGACATATATTTCCACGGAATCGTCCTGATGGGTTTGTGCCGGGTCCGAATCGTTGAGCAGATTGGCGTCCAGCACCTTCACTGCCACGTACAGCTTATCGGCATCCCACATTGTTCCGAACGTAATATTGTTGTCGGAGGTGCCGGTAATCCTTCTTTCCACCCGGTTATCGATGCTCCAGCCCGATTCCGTCAACTCCCCGTCAATCGCGGGGGCAGCTGCCGTTTGGTCGGCAGTCGTCACACCCGGAGACAGCGAGCCGTCCTCGACAGGATTGGAAGTCACGTTTACGACGGATTGCGATACGTTTCCGGCAGGATCTTTTGCCACAACGGTAATCGCGTTCAATCCTTTAACGACCGGTACAACGGCAGTAAATGTACGGTCGGGCTTCAGCGTAGCAGCGACTCCGTTAACGGTGACCGCGGCATCTTCATTTACACTGCCGTTCAATACATAGCTGGTGCCTGTTGTCGTTCCATCGGAAGGTACGGTCAGCACCGGCGGGTCGGGATCATACATCACCACGATCGTCGCAGGTGCGGCCTGTTGGCCATAATCGTTGTAAGCCGACGCCGTAACGGTATTCTCGCCGACGCTCAAATTCAATGGTCTGCTGAACAGAGGCTGCGCCGAAGGATCGCCGGACTCCTCTGAAGTATTGGTATATACAATTTGCATGCTGTCTACATGGGGATCATAGTAAGCGGCTGCCGAGCTGGAAAGCCCGAATCCCTTGATCCGGCTCCACGCGACCGGCAGATCGGCGGCCTCGTTCGTTGCGGCATTGATATGCGGGGCCGCATCAAAATCGGAGAGCGGAACCGTCACTTTCACCCACTTCGCCCCGTAATCGGCCGCCGCGATATAATTCGTCAGCGGAACTCTGGATTCCACAACCGTCCCGTTATTGTCAGATTGCACAACCGCGGACAAGCTGTCCTCCCGGTTTTTGGTGTAAATCCAGAATTGAAGTCCGGCATCGGACGAACTGGCGGAGAAGTTCTCCAATGCGGCGCGGTTCGCAGCATCGACAAAATTGAATCCGACGCGGGCAAATCCCGGCGATAGCTTCAATCGCAATGATCTGGCTCCTTCGGCAGGCGCAAAGGTGGCGCTGTTGTCCCAAACGACCTGCGCGTTTGTGGTGAAGCCGCCTTGAGCGCTTGTGAGTCCGGTTGTCGTGGAGACATAATTGTCATCAATGATGGACCGGATAATATCTCCTGCCTGATGGCCGCTCTCATGCCCTCCTGTGACAGGGTAGGTTGCTTCCGTCACCGTCTCGCCGTTATGCTGCTGCTTGATCGTTACCGCGGCGGAGCCGTTCGTCCTGCCCGAAACGGTAAAGGGAGTCTCCCTGACGTAAGTCAGATTATCCTGATCCAGCGTCAGGCCCAAATAAGCCGGGTCATGCCGGATGATCAGCTGCACTGGGTCGCCTTCATTTCCGAGTGCATCCGTGGCGACAGCCGTAATCGTATTGCTGCCAGGCTGCAGGGCAACCGTCGCGCTGAAGCTCAGATCGGCCGCAATAGCTGCCGGCTGCCCGTTGATCAGCAGTGTACCTGCTTCATCCAGGCGACCGGAAACCGTAAACTGCGAACTGCGCACGGCGTAATCGGCGTCAGGCGTGGATGTACTGCCCGATTGATCGAACGTAATATGCGGTGGTGAAGTATCCGAATTGGTGGTCACGATAACAGATACGCTTTTCGCCGGCAGATTGATTGCCGAAGCCGTTCCGTTCTGGATATTTCTCAGACCGGCAAGCTTCATATCCTGTCCGAGCGGGATATCCGAGGTGAGCTGATGAACGCTTGCGGTTGTTCCGGTCAGACCCTTCACATTCACCGTCTTGGATTCACCAGTCGGGTTAACGAGCATGGCAACAGTGGAATCGCCGTCCACAAAAGCGGCCGCATCCATCCATACCGCATCCGACGTAGTGAGTCCGGAAGCAGGATCTGTGCTGACCCGTCTTACTTTGGAGCCGACAGGAACATTATTGAAAACATTGCTCAGCGCATAGAATGCTTTCGATTTCGTTACGGTATATCCGTCTCCGTCAAGCAGCACCTCGCCGACATCGGTCGGATGCCGTCCGTTGGCCCAGCCCAGCCACCAGAACCAGTAATTGTTCCCGATCAGCGCCATATCGCCGGCAAGACGCTGGGCAGCGTTGATCGCCATATCCATTTCCGATATTCCGCTTATCAGCGTGCTGTACTCCGTTTGCCATTTATCCTTCTCCGGGAAAAGATCAACAACCTGCTTATAGGCCTGGTACACGCCGTCGTTATCGTAGCCTTTGGCAAAATAACTGTGCGATGCCAGCCCGTCAATGGCCTCATTCAATTCCGGATCCTGATTGAGCGCAGAAAAATTCTGACCGATCAGCAGCTCATTCTCGTGATAGGCTGCGCCCTCCGGACCGAGAATTTGAACGTCGGTGAGTCCGGCTGCATCCAGCTTGGAGCGCAGCAGCTTGGCTACGCGCTGGTACTGGGTTCCGTTGTCGCCTCCCCAGTAGCACCACTCGCTGATGATTTGCGACAAGGGCTCATTCTGAAAGCTTATCGCTTTGGGCACACTTGCTCCCTTATCCGTCAGCCAATGAATCGCATCGACAAGATAAGTAGTGTATGCGCTTTCTTTATCAGTACGAAGCCTCACATGCTCGCTGCCTGTCCACCCGTTTACAGTCGGAAGCGTTTTCATTCCAATCGGAGGAGACCAGACCGAGATGATATAATCATGCATTCCTTTTGTTTCGCCGACATGGACGAGATCATAAATTTCCTGCATTTTCGCATCGATCAAATTCCCGTTTCCGTCGCCGGTAACGGCGGGGATCATTACCCTGAACATCGTGGCTCCCAAATCATTGAACAGCGCCTGCTGCGCTCCGGTCTTATCAATAAAACTCCGGTTCCAGTCCGCTCGGTTCCAGGACGGGAATATCCCCCACCCCTTAACTGTCTGCTGATCGACATCCGAAATGTTGACGTCGTATACTGGCTGTGCCGCGTCTGCGCTGGCATGCCGGAAAGGTACGAGCGACAACAATATCGCGATTGAGATCGCCATACTGACCGTCTTCATTAACGTCTTCTTCATGAACATTCTTCCCCCGTTTCCTGCAAATGGTCTGACAACTATCATTGTAGATGCTTCGTTGTCTGCAAAACATAAAATAATCTATGCCGACGTTCAAATTTCTCTCTATTTTCATAGAAAGCTATTCTTGGTGAAGGCAATCGAATATAAAAAAAGGCCATTCCAGTATAAGATTGAAAAAATTGGAGGTCATCCGTCTTCCCTGCATATGGCCAGACTTAAATCTATGTTTTTTTAAGAGGACATGAAAAAGGCCTTAGAGCAGCGATCTGCTCTAAGGCCGACTCAAAAGTCGACTCACTTTTACGCCTTTAATATAGCCTCTATCGAACCGAGAACATCGGCCGACAAGACAACATCGGAAGCGGCGCAGTTCTCAATGACCTGCTCGGGGCGACTTGCACCCACAAGCGCGCTGGCCACATTGTCCTGCTGCAAGATCCAGGCAAGCGCCAATTGGGAAATCTTGATGCCAAGCTCGCCTGCGATTTTTTCCAGCTCCTCGACCTGGATCAGCTGGCTTTCCTTGAGGCGTTCCTCGCCCCAGCTTTTGCTGGCCGCGCGGCTATCGGATGGAATGGATTGCCCTCTCCGGTATTTGCCCGTAAGTACGCCTTGAGCCAGTGGTGAGAAAACGACCTGGCTGATCCCTTTTTCAATACCGGTCGGGATGACTTCCTTTTCAATGTAACGGTTGAACATATTGTATATCGGCTGGTTGACGACGATCCGGTCCAGCAGGTATTTGTCAGCAATAGCGAGAGCTTCAACCATCTGCGCTGCCGTCCATTCGCTTACGCCAACATACAATACTTTACCTTGTGTAACCAGATCGTCCAGTGCGCGAAGCGTTTCTTCCAGTGGAGTTTCGGTATCAAATCTATGGCAATAATAGAGATCCACATAATCGGTTTGAAGGCGTTTCAAGCTGGCATGGCATTGTTCAAAGATATGCTTGCGGGATAAACCGCGGTCATTCGGACCGTCGCCCATCTGCCCAAAAACTTTGGTAGCCAGCACATAGGATTCGCGCGGATAGGCTTGAAGCACTTCGCCCATGACCTTTTCCGCTTCGCCGCGTTCATACACATTGGCGGTATCGAAGAAATTTACGCCAAGATCATAGGCTTGCTCGATCGATCGAATTGATTTTTCATTTTCCACATATCCGCCGTAAGTCATCCAACTGCCGAGGCTTATCTCGCTTACCTTTAACCCGCTTTTCCCCAATTTCCGGTATTTCAAGAAAAACACCTCCAGATAATTTTCGAATCTTTTGCATAGTATCCATCCCTCGATAGTATAGAATAGAATCCTGCTTCTGGTAAGTACTGAAATGCTTTAGCGTAAGTTACCTAAAGGTTAGTGTGAACGCATTCAGACTAGTTTTCAGGCGCAAGGGCTTTCCAGTAATCCCATGCTATCAGGTACTCCTTCAGGTCATGCGGATGGTGTTTCAAACAGACTCCGATGCGGCAATAAAGCTGGATAATCACCTCTTCAATAAGGCCCGATCTTTCTATTTGTCTATGATTTAGCAGCTCGAATGCAGGCAGCAGAGTCTCCAGGTTCAAATCGTCCGGCGAGGAGCAAAAAGCATAAATAAAATCATAGATTACAGGTCCGGCAATCGGGGATGGATCGATAACCCCAGCCAATGCATTCCTATGAAACACGAAATTATGCACGCCACAATCACCGTGAAGCAGGAACCGTTGTCCATCTTCACCTTCCGCAATATTACCAACAAAAGCCTTCACTAGATCATAATCCTCAATCGGCAACAGGCTTCCAACAGCAGTCCGGGCATATTCCACGCCTTTATCTATAAAATCCCGCCAGGTCTGACAAGGATCCTCCAGCCAGAAGCCCCATTTGTTCGTTTGCAGGTTGTTCTCATAATGATTAAGGAGACCCTTGATTAATGTCGTCAGCCAGTTTAATTTTGCGCCTCTTTCATAATGTGTCGTACCCTCGATGTAGGTATAGACAATATAATCTTTATCAGGATCGGTGTAGAGAAGTTTAGGAAGCAGCGGGCTGCTCCGATATGTTTGGAATAATTGTTCAACCGGGATGATTTGCTGTGGAAGGTCAAGCTTCAGTACATATTTAGTAACCTTATTTGCCGTGAGCATATAGACAAGCCCATCCGTTGTTCCAGCCACAATGTTGGCAGCATAGAGAGTATTATCTATCACATCTTTTTTAATGAGATCACTGATGATGCCAGAGGTATCTTTCATTGGGTCTCCTTATTCCGCATTTATTGGAGCCTGCAGCTGAATCATCTGTTTATTCCAGAATGCGATAATTATTTTTGATATAGTTATAGCCCGAATACAGGGTAAGGATTAACGCGGCATACATAAGGATCTGGTCTATGGGAATGTCTGTGAAAAAGCTGAATGGGCGGTTATTCAACAATACAGCTGCAATGGCTGCGACTTGAAATACCATCTTTATTTTCCCGTATTGATCCGCCTGCAGAGCGATCTTCCGGGAGGAGGCCACAATCCGGATTCCATTAATTATAATCTCCCTCGCTATAATCGCAAACGCAATCCAGGAATAAACCAGATGCTGGCTTACCATCAGTATCAAAGCTGCCGAGATGAGCAGCTTGTCCGCCAAAGGATCCAATAGCTTACCGAGGTTGGTGATCTGATTATATTTTCTGGCAATATGCCCATCCAGCTTATCTGTTGCCGAGGCGAGTATAAATACGGCTGAAGCATAATATAACCCATAGGAATCAATATGCTGTATGAAATCCGCTTTTTGGGCAAGCCAATCCGGATACAGGGGAAAAAACAAGATAAAAACAGGAATTAATAATATTCTGGCAATCGTAATTTTATTAGCTGTATTCATAGGATTCCTCCTTGGAGCGCTAATTTGCAAATGAGGTGTCAAATCAGTGTTCAATCATGCGTTCTTCCGTTGAAATCATGAATGGCGGATCTAATTTCCTGTATTTTACCACATGCAGATTTTAAAATGTATTCAATACCTGTCATCGAATTCCTGCGGCCATCCCATCAAAATAAAACAATTGACTTCTGCCTTTTACACTAATATTATTATAAATAAATATATTTAAAATAACATTATCGAAATGAAGGAGAGTTATTAATTATGGATATTTTCTCAATCGTACTGCAGATCGTTCTGGCATTGGGTTTTCTCATGTTTGGTTTTATGAAATTTGGTTCGAAGCAAATGGTGGATGAATTCGCACGCTATCAGCTGTCGTCCGGATTCCGCGTATTTACGGGGCTGGTTGAGGTTGCAGGCGCGGCACTGATGATTATCGGCATCTGGTACGATCAGATCGCTGCGATAGGCGGATTGGTACTGGCCGTCACGATGATCGGAGCAATTATTACCCATCTGCGCGTTAAAGACCCTGTGTCCAAAACAGGAATGCCCTTTATTTTGCTCATTCTCGCACTTGTGGTATTATTTTTAAATTGGGGTGCTTTATTCGGCTAATCGAAGCTTAATTTACCCCTTTAGCTCCTGGCAGAGGCGGTGTACGAAATGAATCAAAGCGGTAAGCAAACTGAGCTTGACCTGCGGTTGCTTCGGGTATTAATGAATTCATCAAAATCCTTGTTCGAATTAATAAAGTCTGACGTCAACAACTATGGTCTTGATCTCGATACGTTTCAAATACTGGAATTTCTTTATAATAAAGGCCCTCATCCCATTCAAAAAATAGGCGAGAAGTTCGCAATTCCAAGCGGCAGTGTAACTTATGTAGTCGATAAGCTTGAGAAAAAAGGCCTCCTCCGCAGAGAGCCAAGTCCGTGCGACCGAAGAGTCATCATAGCCAAGCTGACGGATGCCGGGCAGTCGCTATTCGATGATATTTTTCCCAGACATACAGATTCAATTGCCAACGTGTTCTCGGTCTTGACGGATGAGGAAAAACATCAGCTGACCGAATTGCTGAAAAAAATGGGCCTTAACGCCGCGGATAAGCTATCCGGCTAGCAGGAAGCTGCTATCAGGATTCCTGTCATGACCGATGAACCCGATATTGGCCTTTTTACCGGTGCAATTGCCGAAAAATGCCGGGCAGGACGGAAGCTCGCGGATGCGCGCTCTTCGTCCTGCCCGGCATTTTATATCTCATCGTACTATTCCGATATGCTGCTTGCCTTCGCTTATTTCACTCCAATCCGCGCCAGCCGGCGCCAACCGCTGTCTCCTCCCACTTGCTGCGAATAGACTGGAACTGATTCTCCGGCAAATCCCCCCGACTGGCAAGAGCTGCATTCACTGCCCACCGTGCAGGATTGACGGTACCGACAATCGCGGTATGAACGCCGGGTACAGACAGCGTGAACCGAAGCGCGGCACCAATGGATTCCTGCTCATCCGCTTCGAGAAAGTCATAGTTCAACTGCCGCATCCGCTCCCAGTAGGCGTGAAGATACGGATTATCCGGCGGCTGATTGGCGAATTTCCATACGGCGTTGGCAATCGGCCTTTTGGCGGTAACGCCGAGACCTCGTTTCAACGCTTCCGGAATGGTCCGCTGAACCGCTTCCTGATCTGCGACATTGACCGAGGTCATGAGCGAGTCAAATGCGCCGCACTTTACGGCGTACAGAGCGGCATCCTGGTCTCCGCTGTAGCCCATATACCTGATTTTCCCTTTCGCCTTTGCCCGCTGCAGCACTTCGATCACTTCACCGCTGCGCAGCAGCTCCTCCGAACAGGTATGCAGATGGATCAAATCGATGTAGTCTGTCCGCAGACGCCGCAGGCTCCGGTCAATGCTCAGCTCCAGCAGCTTCGGGTCCCAATGCGGGAGGTCGAAGCCGCTGCTGTGGCCGCATTTTGTAAACAAGTAATATTCCTCGCGCCTGTGTGACACCGCGCTGCCTATAAGCTCTTCGCTGTTATTGTAGCATTCGGCCGTATCGATCACGTTCAAGCCCGAATCGAGCGCGATGCCCAGCAGCTTCCCCACCTGTTCAACGGTTGCTCCAGGCGATCCCCGCTCAGGACCGCCCAGCCCGCCGATCTCGCCGCCGCCGAATCCGAGCACGCTTACGTCCATGTCCGTATTGCCGTATCTTCTCTTCTCCATGACGGATT
Organism: Paenibacillus sp. JT31N11; assembly: GCF_056269285.1. Classification (NCBI taxonomy): domain Bacteria; kingdom Bacillati; phylum Bacillota; class Bacilli; order Caryophanales; family Paenibacillaceae; genus Paenibacillus; species Paenibacillus sp. JT31N11. The sequence continues at coordinate 1,095,571 of NZ_JBWDNQ010000001.1, read as the reverse complement.
CCCCCCTCTTCCATGCCGATATATGCGATCAACAAGAAGAAACGGCCTCGCCGTCCTATGGCGGCAAAGTTAGTTCTTCCCTCAGAAACAGAAGCAAAGTATAGAGGAATTTTAACTTTCTTATATTTTGAAAAAGACCTTACTTGTCGTTTTCCAGCAGCTCCAGCACGACTTTCAAATCCTCATTGGCATCGATATATGCATATCTGCCCCCGGTATACTCGCCTTTTTGCAGAAGCGGCATATTATTTCTCTCCAGCACAAGTATCTTTTCCTTCATTCCTTCCACGACAAAAGCAATATGATGAACGCCTTCCCCATTCTGATCCAGGTCGTTCCTCCACGTGCTCGGCTCAAGATCCGGCTGAATCAGCTCAAGCTCAAGCGATGGACCCACCTTGAAAAAACAAAGCCTCGATCGGGCCTGTGACGGTTTGCCCAAGTACTCCGTCTGCGCTTCCTCATACGTCCCTGTTGTAACGAAACGGGGTTCGATTCCCAGAAATTTGGAATAGGCCGCTGCCGTCTTCTCGATATCATGCACCAGAATGCCGATTTGTGTCACCGTGTTTGTTCCGATAAGTTGATTTCCCATAATAATCTCAGTCTCCTTTATTGGTTATATTCAAGATCCGATGATTAATAAGCTCCAGAATTCGGTGAATCCAAAAACTTTCAGACGCTTTCCTGTCAATGGTCTTATGATTGGGCGCCGGGCTTGATATTGAGAATGACGCCAAGCTCCTTCACGCTGTCCATAAACGTATAGTTGCCCCCCGGGTATTCGCCGTAGTGTCTGATCGGGATGCCCTTGCGGCCAAAATATTCAATGACCTTCTCCCGGTCGCTGACCGTAAACCCGATATGGTGCACCCCTTCGCCGTTCGTCTCCAGAAATTCCTTCCAGGAGCTTGGTTCATCGTCAGGCTCGGTCAGCTCCAGCACGATTTGACCCAAATCAATGACGGCCAATTTAGCGCGGGTCTTGGTCGGTTTGCCTCTATACTGCGTGTGCGATTCTTCCTCCGGCAGCGTGCTGAAAATTTGCGGCACCTCTATGCCGAACAGCTCGGCATAGTTGGCGGCTGTCCGCTCGATATCCTTCACGACCAGCGCAATTTGGCATACGGCATCTTTATTGATGATCCCCAAGTCAATTCCTCCTCGTCTTGCAGTGCTCCATTTTGATAGTCCAATAACATGCGCTGTGCCTTTTCTATAAAATGGTTTGTTTCCCTCGACTAGCACCACTCCGGCACTTCCGGGTTGGCGTACTCCCGGTAGCGATCCTTCACTTTGCCTGCCTCCACATCTCCCAGATGCAGATAGATACGCTGCCGGAATCCGAGCGAATCGCCCGATGGAAGGGTGTGGCCGCCCCAGAAATGAAAGTTCGAAGATGTGAACGCACCCGCATCCCGCACAAACCATTTGGTAGAGAATGCCCGGTAATCCGGGTGGACCATTATGGCGATTCCGCCGTTGAAAAATCCTTTGTCCGGTATGCCGTTATTCCAGGAGACATTGAGAAGGCTGCCGCTGTAATCCACCCAATCCGCCTCGGTGCCGAAAATCTCCCCTTCGCCTTTCTTGCCGGTCGAGGAAGTTATCGTACCCGACAGGAAGGCGCACATTTGCTCATTGACACGGATGAAAGGAAATCCGCCCTCCTTGGTCGGCCCGAATACGACCGTACCGTCGGTTGCATGGAGCTCGCTGTGCACATCGACATACCGCTGCTCCGGCGGAAGATTGAAGATACGCATCGTCCTGACCTCCTGCAGCAGCCGCTCGCCCTTATTGGACATCCAGTCAATGCAGACTGACAGCTGACCGAATACCGGCCCTCCCGTCAGATGCAGGAAACGGCTGTGGGATTGCCTGCCTTCCTTGGCAAATTCATGGTAGGCCTGGTGGCCGTTCACCTGGTCATGGCCCCACCACAAGCCATGATGATGCAGATGATCGTCGGGAGCGTCCTGAATCAGCGTCTTCGCATGTGGTCCGATCATCGGGTAGAAATAAGGCTTCATCATATCCCGGGAATACAGATACCTCGTAAATAATTTGCCTTCGATCCGCACCATGACCCTGGCATTCTCCGGCTGATGGTCCAGATAGACGCCTTTTTTCCGGGATAGGGGCTCATCCGCGTCATCCGGCTCCTCATGCCGTTCAAGCTGGAAGAGATGCCCGTCTGTTCCCGCATCCGGGACATTCTGCACCAATACGAACAGAGAGCGGCGCGGCGTGAGCGTCTCCGCATTTCCGTCGAGGCCGAAGCCTGACAGCTGACAGGGGAGCGAGAAGCCGCCTGCGCTTGCAACGGCTGAGAACGCTCCTCCTTCACCCTGCCATTGCAGCAGCTTCTCATAATCGTTCTCTTCCAGAGGAATTTCCAATACAGTCGGCTGAATCGCAAGCTCCGCGCCACTCAGTACAAACCGGTATTCAAGTCCGGATTCGGTCGTGCCATTCACTGAATTCATTTGTAAAGTCCCTCCTTGTCTCATCGATTGGTTCCGTTATGCGCGGCCATCGCCTGATTTGGCATAATCGCTGCCGAGTGTGATCGCATTCTGCGCGAACCCGGTTACTGAATTTTTCTTCTCATAATAATGCGGCGCATTGGCCAGAATGCCTTCCCTTGTATAGAACAGGCTGTCCGGACCAAGCGGCAGGGAAACCGTCTGGCCTGTCGATGCCGCCTGATAAATCGCCGTAATCAGCTCCAGCGTTTTCCGGCCTTCATGCCCGTCAACCAGCACTTCATGCGTCCCGTTCCCGATTGCCGTAAAGATGTTGTCGATCTGTCCTGCGTGACCTCTGTAAGCAAGCTCCGGTATCGCCTGGTAGAACTGTTCGATCTGCTGCTCGAGCTCTTCGTTTCTCACCGGGAATCCGTTCTCCTTCGACAACGAGGCATACAGCTTCCACGGCGCCGACACCCGGGCCTTCTCCGTCTGGAAAATCAGCTGCTGCTCCTGTCCGTGATGCACGACGGAGCTGGTGATTTGTCCCAGTGCCCCGTTCGGATAGGTGAGGATGGCGATCGACAGATCCTCCACCTCGGCATTGTCATGGGAGGTATTGCTCATGACGGCCTGTACCTTCTCCGGCATCCCCATCATCCACTGGAACATGTCGATGTGATGGACCGCATGGTTGAGTGTGCAGCCGCCGCCTTCCTTCTCCCACGTCCCTCTCCACCATAGATCGTAATAGACATAACCTCTCCACCAATACGATTCGATCTGCGCATGCACGACCTTGCCCAGCATTCCCGAATCCAGCACCTGCTTCAGCTTCTGTATGGAATCATTGAAGCGGTTCTGGCCGACGACAGACAGAATCTTCCCGGATTTCCGGGCCGCCTCAAGCATCCGGTCGCATTCCTCCAGCGACGAAGCCATTGGCTTCTCCACCAGAACATGCTTGCCGGCTTCAAGCGCATCTATCGTAATGTCGGCATGGGTATACGGCGGCGTGCAGATTGAAACCATGTCGATATCCGGGCTTTTCAGCAGCTCCTTGTAATCGCTCTCAACTCTGCAAACAAGGCCATACTTTTCTCCAAGCGCCTGCGCTTTTTGAGGATAGATGTCGCTTAAAGCAACGATTTCACAGCGGTCGCCAAGCGATATATAGGCCTTCAAATGTGTCTCGGCAATTCCGCCCACTCCGATTACAGCTATGCGAATCATCAGCTCAACCCCTTGTCTTATCCATATTTGCTTTGATTAAGAAACGTATTCTCCCTTATGTGTTAATTATAAAGAAGTCAGGCATGATTACTCGCCAGACCTTGTTTGATTATGGACATAATTTGCTGTATCAGGACCGTAAAAAGCACAAAAACTCCATATCCGGCATGGCAGAGGAAGCTGTTCAAGCTTTCGGATATGGAGGTGGGAGCCCGGTTAATGATATAAGGTTTTGCGCAGATGGGATGGTGTGTATCCCTTGGCCAGCCGGAAAAACCGGTTGAAGGTTCTGACGCTGTTGAAGCCGCACTCATACGCAATTTCGGCAATCGGCATTTCGTCGCTGATAATCATGTCCTTCGCTTTATTGATCCTGAGTATGTTCTGATAGGTTTTGAGATTCATTCCCATAACCTTATTGAATATCCGCGAATAATAATACGGACTGACGTTCATTTTTCCGGCGATTTCATCCAGCGATATATGGTTCATGTAGTTTTCTTCGATGAATAGGAGTGAATCCTTGATCAGCTGAATGCTGGGAGAGCTATTCTCCAATTTCCGATCGCCTTCCTGCCTGGGAAGATGCCTGAGAAAAAGGCCGCACAGCTCCAGAAACTTCCCCTGGATATAAAGCTTGTAGTAATCCTCCTGCCGCGTCACTTCATTATAGAGACAATGAAAGAGCGCCGCGATCTCATCGTACAGCTTCTGACCCTGGTCTCCCGTTTGCAAAATGGACTTTTTCTCGATAAACGGGCATAACATATTTTTTTGCCAAGTCCCCTGATTATCGATGCTGTCGGGTAAGAATTTGATCAGAATGACGGAGTTAGCGCTTTCAGAAGTATAATAATGCATGCTGTTGCTGCCGCAAATGGCGATATCCCCTGCGTGCAGAGTCCGTCTCTCCGTATCGATTCCCACTTGAAGTGTGCCTTCCAGAACCAGCATAAATTCGACATCGACATGCCAGTGCGCCAGAAAATTTAAATTTTGCATCTTGATGGCATTCAAAGGAATTAATTCGTAGCTGCTTTGATTTTCATAGATTGCTTTCATACACCCTCATCCTCAGTAAACAATTTGGATTTGCTTTACCAAAAAATGATCATGCGTGCATTCCGCTGTTGAAAATCTCTGACGGCGGGGGAAAAAAGCCTGGCAGACGGTTATAGCGCCGGTTCTTCAGCGGCCAACGCCCGCTTGCCTGCCTCCAGTGTACGCAGTATGAGCTCCGTATCGTATACGCAGCCTCGCCAGGTTCCTCCGCTGACAGACTGAAGCGCCGCCCACAGCCGGGTATCATCCGGCAGATCCGGGTCCTCCGCAAGCCCGGGATGCGGGGTTCTGGAGTCAAGCTCGGCTGCCCCCTGTTCGGGCGTTCCAGGATTTTCGGCGCTGCCAACCATATGAATGGACGCCTCAAGATTTTGCAAATCAACCCGGATATCGATCCAGTCGCCATCTCTCAATTTGCCGACCGGACCGCCCGCCAGCGCCTCGGGACCGATGTGGCCGATGCATGCGCCGGTGGATACGCCGGAGAAACGGGCATCCGTCAGCAGCGACACCTGATTCCCGTAGGAAAGATGCTTCAGCGCCGAGGTCAGCTGGTAGGTCTCTTCCATACCCGTTCCCAGCGGGCCCCGTCCGATCAGCGCCAGCACGTCTCCGGCTTCAATGCCGCCCGTCTTGATCGCCCGGATGGCCGCCCGTTCCGTCGTGAATACCTTGGCTCTACCGATATGCCGGAAGACGCCGCTGCCGTCCACCACAGACGGATCGATCGCCGCAGACTTGATCACGGAGCCTTCCGGAGCGAGGTTGCCGGTCGGGAATGTCACCGTCGACATCATGCCGGCAGCGCGCGCCCGCTCGGGGGTATAAATGACGGTATCGGGGTCGATTCCCTCCGACTCAAGCAGGTAGCGCCTCATCCCGGCGCGCCTCTCCGATGCTTCCCACCAGTCGAGCACCGCGCCGAGCGTCTGTCCCGTAACCGTGAGCACCTGCTCATCCAGCAGTCCGAGTTTGCGCAGATGCAGCATAACCTCGGGCACTCCGCCTGCCAGAAACACCATGACGGTCGGATGATATTCCGGCCCGTTGGGCAGTACGCTCACGAGGCGCGGCACGGCACGGTTCACCTCCGCCCAGTCTTCTGCGGTCGGCACCCGGAGCCCTGCGGCATGGGCGATTGCCGGAATGTGCAGCAGCAGGTTCGTCGAGCCGCCGAACGCCGCGTGCACGACCATCGCGTTGCGGATGGCGGCATCCGTCAATATCGCTGCGGAGGTCAGCCCCGCCTCCGCGAGATGAAGCGCGGCCCGCGCCGACTGGCGGGCCATCTCCAGCCAGACAGGCTGCCCGGATGGGGCAAGCGCCGCATGCGGTACGGTCAAGCCGAGCGCCTCGGCAACGACCTGGGCCGTTCCGGCCGTGCCGAGAAACTGGCAGCCGCCGCCTGGTGTGGCACATGCCCTGCAGCCAAGATCGGCCGCTTCCGCCAGCGACAGCTCCCCGTTCGAATAACGGGCGCCGATCGTCTGGATTTTGCCGGCATCCTCGCCATTCTCCGGCGGCAGCGTCACGCCGCCGGGCACCACGACAACCGGGAGCCCGCGCATCCCGGCCAAGGCAATCATCGACGCCGGCAGTCCCTTATCGCAGGTGGCTACGCCGACCACCGCTGATCTTGTCGGCAGCGAGCGAATCAGCCGCCGCATGACGATCGCCGCATCGTTGCGGTACGGCAGCGAGTCGAACATGCCGCTCGTCCCCTGGGAGCGCCCGTCGCAGGGATCGCTGACATAGCCCGCGAACGGAATGCCGCCAGCGGCGGTAATTTCATCCGCGGCCTCCTTCATCAAGAGGCCGACCTCCCAATGTCCGGTATGATAGCCAAGCGCCGCCGGCGTCCCGTCTTCATTGCGGATACCGCCCTGCGTGCCGAGTATCAGCACCTGCTTGCCGAGAAGCCGGGACGGGCTCCAGCCCATCCCGACATTTTGCGTCCAGCCGAACAGATCGCCGCTCGGCGATTCCCGGAGCAGCTCAGGGGTCAGCGGCAGCGAGCCTGCCGGTCCCGGAGCGTGAGTCTGCACGCGAAAATGCTGCTTCTGATCGCCCATGATATGTTCAAAGTTTGAATCCACAGCCATCCTTCATTCCCCCTATGGCCTTATTACGGCTTGATGAACACCGTCTTGATCGAGGTGAAAAATTCAATTGCCGCCTGCCCCTGCTCTCTGGAATGCGAGCTCGACTGCTTCATGCCGCCGAACGGTGCCTGCAGCTCCACGCCAGCCGTCTCGGCATTGACCCGGACAAGCCCCGCGTCCATCTCCTGGACGAAGTTCAGGATGTTGCCGATATCCCGTGTATAAATGGAAGCGCTGAGCCCAAAGTCCGTATCATTCGCAAGGTCAACCGCAGACTCGAAATCAGCCGCTTCGATAAGAGTCAGCACAGGACCGAAGATTTCTTCCTGGGCGATCGCCATCCGGCTGGTCACCCGGTCAAATACGGCCGGAGTGACATAGAAGCCGTCCGCCAGTCCGGCTTCATCCGGGCGGTCTCCGCCGTACAGCAGCACAGCTCCCTCTTCCTTGCCCTTCTTGATATAGGAAAGAACAGTTTCGAGCTGCTTCTCGTTTGCGCATGGTCCAAGCCATGTGGAAGCATCCATGCCGTCCCCGACCTTGAGCGATTTGACCTTCTCCAGCAGCTTCTCCTTGAAGGTTTCGTACACGTCGCGAACCACAATCACACGGCTTGTCGCCGTACATTTCTGTCCGGTGGAGCGAAGCCCGCCGCTGATTGTCGCTTCTACAGCCAGATCGAGATCGGCATCCGCGGCGATGATGATCGGATTCTTACCGCCCATCTCCAGCTGATATTTGGCGCCTCTCTTCAATGCGGATTGGCCGACCTGCTTGCCGACTTCGTTGGACCCGGTGAACGTTAGGCCGTGGATGCCGGGATGGCTGGCAATGCCCTGCCCGATCGTACCGCCGCTGCCGACGACCATATTCAGCACACCCGCAGGAAATCCCGCGTCATGGAAGCATTCCGCGATCTTCGAAGCGGTCACCGCCGTCTCGGTTGCAGGCTTCCATACGACCGAATTGCCGTAGATCAGCGCCGGAGCGATCTTCCAGACGGGAATCGCCACCGGGAAGTTCCACGGCGAGATAACGCCCACGACTCCGAGCGGCATGCGTGTCGTGAACATGAATGCATCCGCGTCGGTCGAAGGAATGACGTCGCCGATCTTCCGCATTCCCTCTCCGGCGTAATAGCGGAGAATCGCCACGCCGCGCGCCGTCTCGCCTTTTGCCTCGGGGAACGTCTTGCCCATCTCCCGCGACATCGTCTCCCCGATCTCGTCAAGGCGGCTCTCCATAATATCCGCGGCTTTGAACAGCAGAGCTCCGCGCTGTGATCCTGCGAGTTTTCTCCATGGCCGCTTGGCTGCTTGGGCCGCTTCCACAGCTTCATTCAGATCCGCGTTCTGCGAATCCGGCACATATCCGACGACTTCGCTCTTCCGTGCAGGATTAATGCTGGCTTGACTTCCGCCGCCGACAGACGGTTTCCATTGTCCGTTAATATAATTGCCAATATTCTTTGCGTCTTGATTGGAGCTCATCGTATCCATCTCCTCGAATCATAGTTTTAGGATAAATGTATAAAGATCATTTAAAATGAACGTATTAAGATGCGGCGATTGCCGTATTCACAAGTGTGCCGATGCCTGTTATCTCAATTTCGATCCTGTCGCCGGCAGCCAGCGTAAACTGGTTGGGCGGAACGATGCAAGTGCCCGTCAGCAGAACGGTCCCGTCGAACAGCACATTGTCCTTGGCCAAATATCCAACAAGCTCATCAAGCCTGCGCTTCAGTTGGCCCGTGCTTGCCGATTCCTCGACGACTTTGGCCCCATCCCGGTAAATTCGGCATGTAAGGGTCAGATTGTAGGGATCCGGCAGCGTTTCAACAAGACGTATCGCCGGGCCGATGGAGCAGGATTGGCGCCATATTTTCGCCTGCGGCAGATAGAGCGGGTTCTCGCCTTCGATGTCGCGGCAGCTCATATCGTTGCCGGCCGTATACCCGACAATCCGTCCGCCGCTGTCCAGCACAAGAGCAAGCTCAGGCTCAGGCACCTGCCAGGATGAGTCGCTCCGCAGGCATACATTGTCCCCCGGCCCTACCGTCCGTGCGGCCGTCGACTTCATAAACAGCTCCGGCCGCTCCGCGTCATACACTTTATCGTAGAACGTTGACGCATCCATCCGCCCGCCCGTCGCTTCATAATTGCGCGCTTCCTTGCTCCGCTCGTAAGTGACGCCGGCCGCCCATACCTCAGGAGCCTCGATCGGCACAATCAGCTGCAGAGAGGCGAATTCCACATTCAGCGGCGAAGCTCCCGCAATATTCCGGTTTACCGCTTCGGATACCCCTTCCCCCTCCCGGTCCGCCCGGCGCACCAATGCCATAAAATCAGGGTCCGGCAAAGGGTACACTTTATTCTCGTCTGTCACAGCAGCGAGGGTCGAAACTCCATCTTTCATAAAACGGATGATTCTCATACATCCAGCTCCTTTATTTGATATTATAAAACTCGATTCTATAGTATAGGGAAAACAGTTCCTGCCTGATGACTTCGCCAATGAATTCCCATGAATCGAATCGCAAGCCAAACAACCGTCAAAAGTCTCAAGAATCATATGAAGCGTTTTCAGAAAAGATTCCGGCTATCATGAATCTCTTCCAACCCCGCAAGATGCTCCTACACATGGGATGTCCAGGAGCGGTAACCCAGCTGAACCGAGATCTGCCTGGCTTCTTCCAGCAAAAGGGTGACGAATTCCGACAGCTTCGCCTCATCAACATGAGATACAAGCGTGGAGATGCTTACAGAAGCAACGGCGTGGCCGCTGTGGTCGAATACCGGAACTGCGGCGCAGCGTACGCCCGGCTCGTTCTCTTCGCGGTCGTACCCGATCCCTTCCTCCTTCACCTTGGCGATTTCCGCCATGAAGGCTTCCTCATCCACGATCGTGAGAGGCGTATGCCGGTTGAAGGCATATCCCTTCATCAGTTTGGCCAGCATGCCCGGCGGCTGGAAGGCCGCAAGAACTTTGCCGACTGCGCTGCTGTGAAGCGGAACCCTGCGTCCGATCCGGGAATAACGAATCACCGCTTTCTCGCCTTCCACCTTGTCGATATAAACCCCTTCCGCTCTGTCCAGCACGACCAGATGGGCGGTTTGCCCCGTCAGCTCCGACAGTCTGATCAGATGCGGCCTTGCCGTTCCGCGAATATCCAGACCCTGCAGCACCAGCTGCCCCTTCTCTACAAGCCTCATACCCAGCCGGTATTTGCCCGATTCCTCATCCTGGTCGATATAATCATGCAGCTTCAAGGTCTTGAGCAGAGAATGAACGGTACTTTTGTGCAGGTTGATCAGTTCGCTGATTTCGGTGATTTTCAATTCCTTGTTCTGATCGTCAAACAAATCGATAATTTTCAATGCACGGTCCAGAGCCTGAATGATGGGCACAATGATCAGCCTTTGCTTGTGTACTATATTATAAAACTCGATTCTATAATATAATTTAATCTTAGCAGAGGATACCCGCTGGCGTCCAGCCTGAACATGCAAATTTTGTATTTAGCTTGCCAGATCGATATGGAATAATGAAAATTTGACAAAAATGATCCTTCATGCAACAGCAGCCCATTCATCCAAAGGTAAATAAAACCAGGGACATTTGGCCCGAACGGGCCTCTTACAGCAGTACTTTACATTCTTAATAGTCAGCCTGGAACAAGAATGACTATTGCTTGCTCATCGCCCTCCGGTTACGCGTATTGCTTCTCCGGTTGCGTAGCTGTTGGCTTTTGAGCCGAGGTAAACAATGAGATTAGCGGCATCCTCCGGCGTGCCCAAGCGTTTGGCAGGAATGGTCTGCGCATGTTTGTTCAAAACCTCCTCAGGAAAAACCGAAGAATTCGTTTCCGTTAAAGTAAAACCCGGCATCACCACATTCGAATAAATCCCCTCCTCCGCAAGCTCAAGCGATAATGATTTGCTGAAGCCAAGCAGTGCGGATTTACTGGCTGTATACGCGGTTCCGCCCGCCATGCCATCCTCGGCTAGATTTGACGAGACATGGACAAGTCTGCCCCATCCCCTGTTTCTCATATAAGAGAGAACCGCTTTAGTCACGAGGTAGGTTCCTTTCAGATTCTGTTCGATTTCCGAGAACCAGCTATCTGTCACCGTATGCTCAAACGGTTGAAACTTCGGTGCCGCTCCTCCCCAGAAAACCGCGTTATTGACCAATACATCGATTCCGCCAAACTCTTCTCCCACACCTTCTATCGCCTTCTGGATGCTTTCGCTGTTATCCAGCTTTAAAATTACAGCCTGGCAGGAAAGTCCCTGCTCCCGTATTTCTTCAACTGTCTGCGACGCTGCTTTATGATCATGAGCGTATGTGATGATAACATGGGCCTGTTCCGCTGCAAACTGCTTCGCTGCTGCCTTGCCGATTCCTTTGGAACCTCCTGTCACCACCACTGTTTTGTCCTTTAATCCCATATTCATTGCGTTCATCTCCTATCGATTGTAGTTTCTTTTTTAAATAGACCGATCTACATAATTATTGCAAAAATGAATGCATCTGCAATCATCTTTTCACAAGCTTTATGTTTACTCCACGTCCCGTGTATGTTCGAGAAGTATTCTTATTTCCCGCGCAATCTGCATAAGCGGCTCCGAGCTTCGGTTTATGCGGCATAATATGATCGCTCCGTCGATCGAGGCTGTAATAAACGTAGAGATTTGCGCTGCGCGGGATGCGGAAAATCCATGTTCCAGCAGCATATCCTCATATGCAGATTTCCATGAATCATAAGTCCTTTTGCACGTTTCCCGTAATTTTTCGCTGATATGGGAGGTTTCCAACGCTACGGATGCAATGGACCCGGCAATCACACAATCGGAATCGTCAAACTTTTTGGCCAGAAAAAGAAAGATGGCATAAACACCCTCAGTGAGTGAGTCGGCGTTATCGAGGATTCTTCGCGTTTGTTCGGCAACTCCCTGCCCAAGCTTATCGATGGCTTCGGATACAAGCTCTTCTTTGCCATTAGGAAAATGATGATACAGGGATCCCCTTGGGGCGCCGCCTTCCTTAATAATTTGATTCAGCCCTGTGCCGTGATAGCCGTGCATTTCAATCAAACGCGTTGTCGCTTCGATAAAACGTTCGCGTGCGGATTTATCCATGGATTCATTCTTCCTCCAATTATGAAGATCGGTCTACATTGAAAATATACGATCGGCTGCTGAATGTCAACACCGCGATAATTTTCTTTGGACTTGGGCATCATGTTCTTGCGAATATTTTATATTGATGACAAGCCCTGTCACTATTAACGGCTACAATGAAAATAGGTTCAGTTGAGCTAGCAAGCAGCACCGTATTGAATAAATGAACCAATAACTTTAAGGAGCTGTTTAATCATGACAATGGCACTAATGCCTTATTTGATGATGGACGGAAATGCTGAGGAAGCCATTCAATATTATGCACAAACGTTGAATGCCAAAGTCCTGTTCAAGCAAACAGTTGGCGAAGGACCGGATAACCCTGATTCTCCGTATTCGGAGGACGAAAAGAAACGCATCGCCCATTCAGTCCTGAAGGTTGGAGAAACGGACTTTTATGTCGCTGATCTTCTCCCTGGCCTGACGCCTGGAGGCGGAAATCAGATTACCATTTGTTTGACAACGGAAGACAAGGATCAGGCAAAACAGGTTTACGATTCCCTGCAGCAGGAAGGTCATGTGATCATGCCGCTGCAGGAGATCTATTTTAGCCCTGCATACGGGATGGTAACGGACAAGTTCGGCATCACCTTTCAGATTTTTACGAAACGGCAGCAGTAATTTCTTACTGACGATTCACCGCTGCGTTCAATGTGCGGCGTATCGGGCGGATATACAAAGAGGCTCCCTCACGGACATTTCTTGTCCGGGGAGCCTCTTTGCTGTACCCGTACAGGATCCAGACCGTAATAGCCTGCTTGCGTTCTCACTATAACAGTGTTATACTCCTTTCCAGCACTATAACGACGTTATAGTGCGTGTTCAATGATCGCTTAATTAGAGGAGGCGCTATGGATACAAGGCAAAAATTAATCCGGGTAAGCGCAGCATTACTGAAGGAGTCCGGACCGGAGCTGTCGATGAGAGCGGTTTGCGAGGCTGCCGGGGTTACAGCGCCTACCCTGTACCATCATTTCGGCGATAAGCAGGGCCTTATCGATGCGACAGTTGCTGACGCGTTCGACCGTTATTTGGCTGAGAAACTGAACAAAAACTCTACCGGCAATCTGGTCGAGGACCTGCGCAGAGGCTGGGATTTGCATGTCGACTTCAGCCGCAGCAACCCCGTCCTGTATAAGCTGATGTTCCCTTCAGCGAATAGAGAAAATCTTCCCTCAGCGGCGGAGAAATCATTTGCCCTGCTGCGCAGAGCAATGGAACGGCTCGAGCAAATGGGCCAGCTGCAGCCCTCGCTTCATGCAGATATTGCCGTTCGCGCGCTCTGGGCCAGCTTGTACGGGACGACAATACTGATTTGCAGCGACAAGCAGCAGCAGGACGCCGAGCTCCTGTCGGCACTTGTTCGCGATGCGGTGATTGACGCCCTTACATGTTCGCCATTCTTGCGTGAGGGCAGCAGCCCGGATCACGAGAAATCATAAACATGTGGCCCGGCGCAAAAATACGAAACAAAAGGAGAATACACATGTCAACAGTTCATTCAAACGATATTCGTACCGCGAAACCTTTGCTGGCAGGCAAGATTGCGCTGGTAACCGGCGCAGGCCGGGGAATCGGAGCAGCCGCAGCCAGGCTGTTTGCTCAAGAAGGCGCGACTGTGACGCTTGTGGCAAGGACAGAGTCCCAGCTGCGGGAAGTCGTGGATGAGATTACGGCAGCAGGCGGGAACGCCGACTATGTCGTGGCCGATTTGGCGGATGCACAGAGCATTGAGCGGGCGGTACAGACGACTGTAGAACGCCATGACCGCCTTGATATCGCTTTTAACAATGCCGGAATCTCAATCGGCCGGTCACTTATGGCCGATGTGAAGGAAGAGGATTTCGATCTTGTTACCGATACAAACTATAAGGGCATCTGGTTGTCCATGGTGGCCGAGATCAAAGCCATTCGCGCCACTTCCGGCAAAGGGGCTATCGTCAATAACAGCAGTGTCGGAAGCTTTGGAGGAAATCCCAGAATGGCAGCCTATGGAGCCGCCAAACGGGCGGTAAACAGTCTGACCGAATCGGCCGCTATCGAGTATGGTCCGGAGGGAATCCGGATAAACGCTATTGCGCCAGGCACCACAATGACGGAAATGATCCGCCGATGGGCCTCCCAGGAGCCCGATGTCATCAATCGTCTTAACGACATTACTCCGCTTCGCCGCGCAGCCGAACCGGATGAGATCGCGCAAGCTGCGGCTTGGCTGCTGAGCGATAACGCTTCCTATGTGACCGGCGTTGTGCTGCGGGTTGACGGCGGTATGAGAGCCTGATTGAATATGCTTCCCCGGAATGAAAGTTAATGCTTTTATTTGATAATCCGGATTAAAATGGGGCTGTCCAAAAAGCCATGTAAATGACTTTTTGAACAGCCCCTTGTTTCGAAATGCGACCGAAACGTGCTTCCCTTACATCTTCAATCCAAAGTGAATCGATTCATTATTCATCGACGCTGCCAATCTCTCTCTCAGCTGGATCAGCCATTCCGGCTCGTTCTCCCACTTCTCCGCACCGGATCTTAGAATGCGCGCATATCCATATAAGTTGGCAAAACGTCTGCAAGCCGGCATCAAGGACTCCATATCCGGGGAGATATCGAATTTGGTGCGGTATCCGTCCATGAAGCATTTTTTCGCATGTTCAAAACCTTCAACCGGATTATAGTCCCGCAGACTATCAAGCGCCTGCTCAATATCCATCGCATACCAATGGTACATCGCATCATCAAAATCGATGACATTGCAGGACTTCGTCGCTTCGTCATAAAATACATTATCGTATTCAAAATCATAATGAATAAGCCCATAATTCCGATCTGTTACGGGAATAATAGCAAAATAATTCCGCAGCAGCCTTGTTTCCGCAAGAGCTGCTGTCTCGTGTGGGAAATCCGATAGAATTTCCTCAATCCAATCGAGCACATCGCGGTAGGACCATCTCTTATGCCCGTCAGGCACATATTGACTGGAGAGCTGGTGCAATTGTCCCAATGCCTGGCCATGGCTGATAATAATATCGTCTCTGAGATCGGTCCTGTTCAGCTGCACGCCAGCTACACGCTTGAATACGGAAGCATAAAACACACCCCATGGAGTGTTTGCCTCTACCAGCTCCTCTCCATTCCTGGAGGCAACCGCCTCCAGAACGCCATAGCTGTTGGCCTTCAGGTAAGCAATGAACGCAAGCTCAGCCCGAATATTGCCTTTATCCTTCTCCGTTTTTGGAGCAAATCTTAAGAGCCGGGTCTTGCCTTCCCATGAGAAAGGATAAATGGCATTTGAAGATATCCGGTAATACTTGAACATATCCGTAGATTCGCGGTCGAATTCCCAATTTTTCAACAGCATTTCCGCTGCATTCACATTATCGAAAAGATATTTCAACTTCAGCAATATACACAGCTCCTCATCATTTTACCAACAAAATCGTCTTTCCCGGGTTTTGCAAATTTTGCGCGCAAAAA
The DNA here is from genome assembly GCF_056269285.1 of Paenibacillus sp. JT31N11. Taxonomy (NCBI): domain Bacteria; kingdom Bacillati; phylum Bacillota; class Bacilli; order Caryophanales; family Paenibacillaceae; genus Paenibacillus; species Paenibacillus sp. JT31N11. Next base: position 1,080,049 of record NZ_JBWDNQ010000001.1, on the reverse strand, counting down.
AACCGCAAGGGCAAAGCCTGCGGTCTGTATCATCAGCAGCGCTGTCCTTATACGAGAGCAGACTCAATCAGGTCTGCCCGCATTATTCAGTTAAGGTTCACCTTTATAATATCAGTCATCCTATTAACCCGGCTTTTCATGCCGCTCACTCCCTTCCATAAAAAACGAGTCTTTTTCATCCTACCTCAGACTTCCGGTGGAAGCAATTACTAAATTTTCAAACGGAGCTCATCCTTCCCGCCGACGCGTTCGTCGATAGGCGTGCGTCAATAGAACCTTTCTTGTATTAAAAAAACCAGTCCTGACACCATTAACGTGTCAGACTGGTTTCGCATTTCAAGTTTTATTGCGCAGTCTCCAGGAGAAACTCCTTAATCACAGATGTAATCATCCCGTGGTCCTCGTCACCGGGCAGCCCCGATACCGAGATGGTGCCGACAATGCCTTCATCCTTCAGAATAAGCGGGAAAGCGCCGCCTTCAGCCTTATAAACATCCGGGTCGAGGCCCGAGGCTTCCACCGTGGATCCGGTCGATTTCAGAAACACATGCATATAATACGAGCTGTGGCCGAAATGGCGGACGACGTTGTTTTTCCATGACACCCAGCTGTCATTATTCGAGGAGGTGCCGTCCAGCCTGCTGTAGAATAACAGCTCGCCGTCTTTTCGAATATCGACAATGAGGGATTTGTTTTCCCTTATCGCCTTTTCGATAATCCTGCTCCCAACCTTGTAGGCGGTATCATTCGTGAACGCGGAGAACACAAGCTCAGCTTCCTGCTGCAGTAAGGTTTGTAATAAAGTATCGTATTGTTCCAAAGGGGCACCTTCCGTTTCTGGTATATTGGTGTTTCCTGTTTGTCATTATACACGCAAAAGACCGTTTTAACGAGTGAAATCGGGAGCATTTCAGGCTTCCTTCCACTGCCTGCTAACGGGCTCCCGGTTCATTCCTCCTTCTGAGGAACGTGCTCAGCTCGCGTCTGTGCGTATAGACGAGCAGCAGGAAATTACCCAGCCAGCACCACATCACCGGAGCGGGAAAGTCCCTTATATATAAATAGGGGAAAGCCAGCAGCATGCCGAATACGACCTGGAAGCTGTCGGCCTCCGAGGATGTCGGCCTTCCTTTGCTGATTGTTCTGGCTATGATCAGCAGTACGGCCAGGATGATGGCATAAACCAGGGAGAATTCGAATTCGGTCAAGCCGCTCCAAACGCCAAATGTGACCGCAATCGCCTTGCCTCCCCTGCCCTTAAGAAAGGGGGAGAACGCATGTCCCAGAATGGGAGCCGCGGCAATGGGAACAATCCGGAAACCCTGCACAGCCGCACTCCCCATCAGGAGGGCAATGGGCAGATACCCTTTCAGGAAATCAAGCGCTACGCCCGCGGCTCCGAGCCGATAGCCCGAAGACTGCCACAGGTTCAGCGCTCCCGGATTTCCGTCGCCAATTTCTTTCAGGTTCTTGCGGGCTGCAAGGCCCAGCCAGTAGGAGAACATCAGAGATCCCGATATAAAAGCGACGGCCGTCCACCATAGGGTCATTCATCCATTCTCCTTCCCACCTTGATGTGTCTGCCTTTCCAGGCGACCTTGCCGTGGAAGACAACCCTGTAAACCGAATAAAGCATAACGAATAGAAAGAAAAAACCGGATATGGCATGAAGCAACGGCATTACTTTGCCGAAGCGGCCGACATGTCTGACGAAGTAAAAGATTTGCAGCATGTACAGCAAGTAGCCAATCAGCAGCGGAAGCCCCCATGATGTGTGCCACATGAACAAGGCTGCCTCCGAAACGATCAGCCCGACAACCCAAACGGCGGTCAACGTGATCGTTCCAGCCTTCAGGGCGGATGTGCTTAGAGCGGCTCCCTTCGCAAAACCCTCGATTTCATGCCGAATGCCCCCCGGATACATCCGGAATGAAACCAGGCCGGATCCGATAAAATTGACGACGGGAATTCCTGCCTGTGCATACCGGGCTCCCAGATTCAAATCGTCCAGCAGCTCGGACTTCACGCTCTGATGGCCTCCAATCTTCTCATAATCCTCCCTTGCGGTCAGGATGCAGGAGCCGTACAGACCTTTCCTCGGGTTTGTATTCTCAAATGGCGACATAAATGCAAAGACGCCCAGAATATTTGTAATCATCGCCAGCTTCTCATAAAATTTCACGGTATAGTGGTAAGGGACTACGGAAATAACGCCCCCTGCCCGCTCCCTTGCATGTAATAAGGACTCCAGCGCTTTCGGCTCCAGCCGGATATCCGCGTCAAGAAACGCGATCAGATCGCCTGATGCTTGCTGATAACCGTTCCAGACAGCCCAGTTCTTGCCTGTCCATCCCTCCGGCAGCTCGGAGTTCCGTATGACCTTTACCCCATAGCTTTCGGCTATTGCTCTCGTGCGGTCATGCGAGAAATCATCCACGACGATAATCTCGTACGGCAGGCAGGTCTGACTTCGAAGTGAATCAAGAAGATGCGGCAAATTCGCTGCTTCATTCCGCGCCGGAATGATGACGGAAAGCCTTCCGCACGTAGATAACTCTCCCTGTCCGTCTGGAATCGTAGTTTTCCGGAACAGCCAGAAGCCCGACAAGAGTCCGATTACAACTAAGATTATTATCCCCATTTACGCGGCTTCCTCCATTTGAACAACATATAGTTTAATATATGTTCATAGGCCCAAAACCAAAACCAAAAAGAAAGCCCGGAAGGATAAACAAGGCTGCTTGATCCTGTTTGTCGCTCCGGGCTGTTTGCAATTCATTTTTAGCCAAACAAGGGATCAATGTACAAGCTGATCAGCTTATGCTTGATCTCTTCTTTTGTATAACCGCGTTCGTTTCGCATAAAAAGAAATAATTCAGGATTCAGGGATGCCAGAATCATATCCGCAATAAAAACGGCATCTTTAGCAGTTTCTTTGGCTGGTTCGGTTTCAAGGATCAAATCATGAAAGGCTTTATGCATATTGATGTATAAATCCGATTGATAATACAGCGTTTGCCGTTCTTCACAGGTCGGGGCTTGTATGGAAACCAGCCAATCGGAATGGCTTTCGATGAAATTCAAAGCAATCTCCAGCGCCATGGTGATACGTTCCCTCAGTGGAAGATCCTTATTATCCAGATAATTCTGAATGTCCTCGCATACATCCTCGCTGCTTTCCTTCATCAGATCCTGGCAAATCTCGCCCTTATGGGCGTAACGGCGGTAAAGAGTCCCCTGGCCGATTCCGGCCGATTTTGCGATTTGGTGCATGGTAACGCCATCAACGCCAAATTCAGCGAACAACAGCTGCGCTTTCTGTAAAATAATGCGCCGATGCTCGATCGCATCTTTGCGCTCTTTTCGGACTTTCATTTATTCAACACCTCTTTTTCCAAAAGTGCATGACAAAATCAATTGACAAGTGGACATTTGTCCGGTATATTGAAATCAATTAAACGGACAAATGTCCGAATATTGATAAACAGGTTTGTACCGCTGTATAGCCGTATTGTACTCTCGAGGGCTACCGGGGTCAAGAGAGTCGTACAAACGGCTGAAGATACACACTGTTTATAATCTATTGTTAAATTACAGGAGGTTGGATATGTCAGCTGGACCGGCAAAAGATTTTACGAATGACAAGCCGCAAACGATCAAAGAAATCATAGTGCCTCTCATTACCATTATTCTGGGGTTGTTCATGGTTGTGCTCGATGGATCAGCCGTGAACGTAGCGCTCCCCAAGCTTTCAACGGCCTTTGACTCCTCGCTTAATACGCTGCAGTGGACGGTAACGGGTTATGTTCTTGCCAATGCAGCCGTGATTCCGCTCGCCGGATGGCTGTCGGACCGGTTTGGAGCAAAGCAGATTTTTCTTTTCTCGGTTGGCTTCTTCACCCTTGGTTCCCTGCTCTGCGCGATTGCGACAGACCCTACCCAATTAATCATTTACCGCATTATTCAAGGGGTAGGCGGCGGAATGGTTATGCCGATCGCATTCGCGTTCATCTATAAGCTCTCCCCTCCCGCCAAAGTCGGCGCCGTAATGGGGATCATGGGCATTCCTGTCCTGCTGGCCCCTGCTCTTGGTCCGTTATTGGCCGGTTGGCTGGTCGACTACGCGACATGGCAGTGGATATTCATCATTAATATCCCGATTGGAATCCTGGCTACGATTATAGGTATCCGCTCTCTGCCGAGCATTGAACGTCAAGCGGTGAAAGGACTGGATATTTGGGGGATGCTGCTCGCTCCGATCGCTTTTGCCGGATTGTCTTACGGGGTCAGCGAGGGCGTTCACGGCTGGTCCTCCACAAAAACGGTGACGGGACTTACAATCGGCATTATCGCCCTGGTGTTGTTTGTCATTGTCGAGCTTCGCCATAAGCAGCCGATCCTCGAGCTGAGGGTTTTCAAATCCATGGATTTCAGCAAAGCAATCGTCATTCAATGGATATCGCAAATCGCCCTGTTCGGCTCCATGTTCATCGTTCCCCTGTTCCTGCAGCAGGCCCAGAACTACAGCGCGTTTGATACTGGCCTGATCATGCTGCCGCAGGCGTTGGCGGCTGCGATATTCATGCCGATCAGCGGCGCTTTGTTCGATAAAATCGGAGCCCGGCCGTTAGTTATGGCAGGCATGGCTTTTGTCACTGTCGCCACCTTTATGCTGACCCGGCTCTCCGCAGCTGACGGGGTATCGACTTTAATTCTTCCGCTCGCCCTGCTGGGAGCCGGAATGGGACTTTCCCTGATGCCGCTTAATACGCACTTGATCCAGGCGTCGCCGCCAAATCTGGTTGGCCGCGTCACGTCGCTCACCAATGCCGCTCAACAGGTGATGAACTCGTTCGCGGTCGCCGGTTTGATGACGATTCTTACCAGCAACATGAAAACATTTATGCCTGCGGACGGCAAGCCGACCATTGAGACATGGACCGATTCGTTCTCCGGCACCTTTAAAGTGCTGGTGTACATCGCAATTGTCGGCGTAATCTTGGGAATCATGCTTAAGAAGCCCAAGAAGGCAGCCGGGGAAGAAGCCAGTGCCGAACAGCTGGAAGCAAGCAAAATGTTTATCTGATTGCTGTTCACATAAAAGGGATGCCGCTGGATTTATTCAGCCGGTGTCCCTTTACCTATTTATGCCGGTACCTGTGATAAAATAGAAACGTACGGCAAACAATAGATGGGGAGGCTTTGGGCGGATGATACGGGTCTTTGTTTTGGTTGGTTTTGTATTGATGTTCTCTCACATACATACGCAAGGGGATCTGAATAAGTATATTAATACGAAGTATGCCTACTTGTCCGTCAGTGCAATCGTTCTGCTTTCAGTGCTCAGTTTATTCGAATTCATCCGTTTCTACCGCCATGAAAAAGCGATCGAAAAAAGAAAAGACGACGCTCAGACACTTGAGCTCAGCCATAAGGATGAACAGGTTGGCGGACCTGGCCATGGGCACGGAATCGGGCATGATCATACGCATGAATACGGCGGTGAACAGGGGCATGGACACGATCATGGCCATTCCCATGGCGGCACTTCCAAACTAATAAGAACCGTGACGTATTTGATCCTGCTTTTCCCTGTTATTACGGGCTTTTTTCTGCCGGTCCAGATCCTGGATTCAAGCTTTGTCAAAGCCAAGGGCTTTTTTTTCCCCCAGATTGAAGCATCCGTCAACAGCCCTGGAGAGCATCAGTTTCTAAGGCCGAATACCAGTGTTTTCTATGGGGCCGAAGGATATAAAGAGGTGAAGAATGCGGAGCTGTCCGAGTTTATTGACCGTGACGAGGTCATTCTGGGAGACGAGGAATACCTGAAAGGAATAGAAGCCATTTATAATTACCCGGGCGCTTTTTTGGGAAAAACTGTCGCCTTCGACGGTTTTGCCTATCAAGGGGAACAAGTCAATGAGAATCAGTTCTTCGTCTTTCGTTTCGGCTTCATACATTGTGCAGCAGATTCCGGCGTGTTCGGGATGCTGGTCGATTTCCCCGACGGCACGGAATTAAAAAACGATGACTGGGTTCATGTCAGAGGCAAGCTTACCTGGCAGTTTTATCAGCCGTTCAAACAAACGATTCCCGTGCTGACGGTAAGCCGGTGGGAGCCGATTTCGGCTCCAGACGATCCATATGTATATCGAACCTTCTGATTGTTCCGGCGGGTCGCGCTCGTACGACCGTGCTGCCCTCGCAAGTGAACGGGTCCAGTTCCTGCCATTTCTCATGGCTTGGAACTGGACCCGTTATTCATAATCTGCCATTAGCCTCAGGCAGCTTCGCGTTGGGAATCGGCACTTTAATATATACTGCCGTTCCAAGCCCCTTCTTGCTGTTGATCCGAATCCCGTATTCATCGCCGTAAACCAGGCCGATACGCTTGTTGGTATTGGTAAGCCCAATCCGGGAAACCGCGTCTTCGTCCATAGCCAGCCGTCCGCGGAGCATCGCCAGCTTCTCTTCATCCATCCCCACGCCATTATCGATCACGGCCATCTCCAGATGGTTCACTTCCCGCCTGACCTTGATTTTGATCCTGCAGAAAGCTTCCTTCTCCTTGATCCCATGGTAGATGCTGTTCTCCACCAACGGCTGAAACAGCAGCTTCATCACACGGAAATCCCCCACGCCGGGATCGATTTCCCACATAATGTCAAATTTATCTTCATATCGGAATTTCTGTATTTCTATATAATGGCTCAAATTCTCAAGCTCCGTATCGATCGTCACCGTCTCCTGCGGGTCCGTCAGCGAATAACGCAGGATTTGGGATAAATGATCAATGATCGAATTGGCCTGGTTCGGCCTTCCAGTCAGCGCAATCGTCTCCCAATTTAAGGTCTCCAGCGTGTTAAACAGAAAATGGGGATTAATCTGCGATTGCAGCGCAATCATCTGCGCAGCCTGAAGCTTGTACCTTCTCTCCGAGAGCTGCACCTTCAGATAGCTTTGCTCCAGGAAGGTTTTTACGATTTTATGGACGATAAGCCCGTATTCATCCGTATAACGCGGGACGGTTGAAGGCAGCGGCCTCTCGTTCTCGGCAAGCTGTATAATGCGGATGATGCCCGATATCTGGCGATAGTTGCGCCTCGTCATGGTTAAGGCGAAGGTGAACCCGATAACGACCGAGAGCACGAGCAGCGCCACCGTCAATTTAATGATCAGGACTGGCACCTGGTACAAGGCGCTTTGCGGTACAATGGAGATATAGTTCCAGCCGTAACGGTCGGAATGCAGCTTGGAGACCATATAGGAATCCCGATCGGTCGCAACCGTCAGGGATGGCTGTGCCGAATCAACAATGGTCCTTCGGAGCGCCGCGTCTCCCAAATAATCGCCTGTTCCATCACTGAACACGACGCGGTTGTCACTGTCCATGACCAATACGCTTTGTTCCTTCATGGTGGACAAGGCTTTCATCTGCTGCTCGATATAGTCCGGTTTGATATTCAGGACGAGCACCCCGTTCGGAGCGTCGATGCGCCGAAAGATGGAGATGATCCGTTTGGGATTGTCCTCAAACGAATACGGGGTTACTTCTCGTGTCTCGATCCATTGCGAGACATCGGAAGCTTTATGAAGATAGCTGTTGTACCACCCGGTATCATAGAAATTCGTGAATGTGGATAGTCCGTCCTTGGAAGACAGGAACCGGCCATTCCCATTGGACAAATACAGATAGAAGGAATCAATGTACGGCCTTGCATCGGCCGGAGCGCTCATAAAGCTGTCGATAATGTCGAAGGCGATCAGCTCCTCCGGATTAAGCGAACGATTGCGGAGTATGGAGCCCACTGCCTGAAGCACCTTGCTGCTGTTCCCGTACACCAGACTCATGGGATCCGATTCGCCAAGAATCAGCTCCACATTCTCCTTGGTCTGGCGGAGCAGGTTCTGCGAGCTGTTGTTCAGATTCGATTTGATATACGTCTGGGTTACCCCTACTGTAAGCGCGCCCATCAGAATCAAGGCGAACAGCAGCGGCAGCATGAAGGTTATCAGATGCTTGTAGAAGAATTTGGTCTTCATAACGGATGATCGCGGTATTCACGGGGGCTCTTGCCGTAATACTGCTTGAACGCCCTGGAGAAATTCTTCGCATTATCGTACCCCACGATCAGCGCAACCTCGTAGGAGCGGTTGTTGTAATCCCGCAGCAGCTCGGCCGCCTTGCGCATTTTGATGGAAAGCACATAATCGGAAAAATTGACGGAGGTCCACTTCTTGAAGTATTTGCTCAAATAGTGCTTGTTCATGTGAAACGCCTCTGACATGCTCTCCAGAGAAGCGTCGGCATAATGGTCGGCGACATACTGCTCGATCGCTGCGATTTTCTTCTCGTGGTAGCCTTTATCCTCAGGATCGGCTTTATCTGCGGATGAATCGGACGGGATAATTCCTGCACCTGCACCGGAAACCTCCGCCGTCTCTGCGTCAAGATCGGTACGGATGAGCTCGAAAAGTCCGGCAATCTCCTTGTATTGCGTCGGTTTGACCAGATACTGCCTGACGCCGTACTCAAGTGCCTTTCGCGCATATTCGAATTCCTTATGTCCTGTGAGAAAGACGACTTTGGCCCCGTGCCTGCGTTCGTAAAGCGCTTTCGCCAGCTCTATGCCTGTCATGCGGGGCATGACGATATCCGTGAGAATGACGTCCACATGATGTTTGTCCACATAATCAAGAGCCTGAAGCCCGTTCGCGGCTTCCGACACCACGTCAAAACCGATTTCATGCCAGGGAAAGAAGGTTCTGAGCCCATTGCGGATTTTGGTTTCGTCGTCGACGATCAACAGCTTATACATATGCTTGACCCCTCCAGTCTTGATCGAACGAATACTTTCTATTATAGGGGATATGACAGCGCTGACAACCCAATCCCATCAATTGGGGCTAAAAGACAAAAGAAGCGTCTTTTTTTGGAGGAAAATGCGCATGATAACGGTTAAATGATGAAACCTTTTGACAAACCTGAGGGATTTAAACGCTTTCAGATCCTTGTTACTATATTACTTGCAAAGGCTTACAACTATGAACAGGGGGAAACAAAAATGAAAAAACGGGCAGGCTGGACGCGCATGGCAATCCTGCTGAGCGCTGCTGCGGTCCTATTCGCCGGCTGCAGCTCAGCAAACACAGGGAACAATGCTTCATCCGGGACAGAAAATGCAGGTTCAGGCGACAGCGGCAAGAAGGTGGCGCTCCGCTTCTCCTGGTGGGGAGACGAAACGAGACATCAGGCGACATTGGCTGCAATCAAGATGTACCAGGAAGCCAATCCCAACGTGACGATCGAAGCCGAATATGGCGGGTTTGACGGCTACGAGCAGAAAATCAAAACGCAGCTGGCAGGAGGCACGGCTCCGGATATCATGCAGCTCGATACCCCATGGCTCGCCGAGCTGAACAAAAGCGGCAAGCTTCTCGTCGATTTCAGTCAGGAGAAATCCATTGACCTCAGCAAATTCGACGCTGCTTTTCTGAAGGACTTCGTGACCGTTAACGATCAGACGATTGGACTGCCGATGGGCATCAACGGACGCGCGCTTCTGATGAACAAGACGCTTGCCGACAAGTTCGGCATTTCGCTGGACCAGCCCTTTACCTGGGATTCCCTGCTTGAGGCGGCCCGTAAAGTCAGGGAGCAGGATAAAAAGTATTATTTGCTGAACGCAGACTCCGGTATCGTGCAAATGATGTTTCAATCGATTCTGAGACAGCGCACCAACGCTCCGATGGTCAAGGATGACAACACGCTCTCCTTCAACAGAGAGCAGGCGATTGAAGGCTTCCAATGGCTTCTTGACGCATACGATGCCGGCGTGTTCCAGCCTTACGGCGAAAGCCAGCTGTTCTATGCGAAGCTGGAGCAAAATCCGAAATGGATCAACCAGGAATTTCTCGGAATTGAAGCCTGGAGCAGTGAAATCACCAAGTATGCGGGAGTGCTGCCTGAGGAGGTTGAATCGCAATCGGTCAGCCCTCCTGTTTTTGACGACGCCTTGACCGGGGCCTCCCTTGTCCGTCCTTCGCAAGTCGTGAGTGTGAACAAGGAATCCAAAAATACGGAAGAAGCCGTCAAATTCGTCAACTGGCTGCTGACCGATAAAGAGGCTGCGGTGGTGCTTGGCGATACACGCGCCGTACCTGCCGTAGAATCGTCCAGACTGGCCATCGTCGAGGCAAAAAAACTCGATCCGGACGTTTCCACCGCTGTCGAGGTGGCTTCATCCCATCCGGCGACACCGGATAACGTCATTTCGCAAAATTCGCAGCTCAGTGAAGTGCTGAAGGATGTCCTGCAGAAGGTCGCTTTCAAAACGCTGACTCCGGACAAGGCTGCGGATGAGCTGATCGAACGCCTGAACGAGAAAATCGCCGAAGTCTCATAATCTGTGGTTATCGCCGCAATGCCGCTCCGGGATAGTGGCATTGCGCTTTCATAACGAACACCCGAGGTGGAGAGAAATGCAAACTGTAAACAGACAAAAACGTATATCAGGGAAATACAAAGGCTTGCTGTATATCAGCCCCTGGATCATCGGTTTCCTTATTTTTCAGCTCTACCCTTTCTTTGCTTCCATGTATTATTCCTTCACATCGTTTGATTTGATGAGCGCGCCCAAATGGATCGGGTTCGATAATTACATCACTATGTTCACAAAAGATGATATGTTCAGACAGTCGCTGAAGGTGACGCTCATATACAGTCTGATCGCCGTTCCCTTGAAGGTATCCTTCGCCCTGCTCGTCGCCGTTATCCTGAACGTGAAGATGAGAGGTGTTCATTTCTTCCGGACGATCTATTACCTGCCTTCCATCCTCGGCGGCAGTGTTGCCGTCGCCGTGCTTTGGCGTTTTCTGTTCATGAAGGAAGGCATCGTGAACCAGATGATATCCTATGTCGGAATACCGGCAATCGACTGGCTGGGCAATCCGCATATCGCGTTATTCACCATTTCGACGCTAGCCGTCTGGCAGTTCGGGTCTTCAATGGTCTTGTTCCTCGCAGGATTAAAGCAGGTGCCGGGCGAGCTTTACGAAGTGGGACGGGTGGATGGCGCTTCAAGGATCAGGATGTTCTTCTCCGTCACGCTGCCCTTGCTGACGCCGATCCTGCTGTTCAATCTGATTATGCAAACCGTGAACGCTTTCCAGGAATTCACCGGCGCATTCGTTATTCTGCCGGACGGCGGACCGCTGAAGTCCACCTATCTCTATGGCATGAAGCTGTACGATGAAGGCTTCAAGTTTCTGAAAATGGGCTATGCTTCCGCCCTATCCTGGATTTTGTTTCTTATCATTTTCGCCATCACCGCCCTTGTCATCAAATCATCCAGCTATTGGACGCATTATGAAGACGGAGGTGACCGCAAATGAATACAGGTGTCCTGCCACGACAAACGGTTTTGTTTCTTTTCATGTGCCTGTTCGGTTTAGTGATGGTCTATCCGCTCATATGGCTGGTCGGAGCTTCGCTCAAATCCAATCAGGAAATCTTCGGCTCGCTGAGCTTGTGGACAAGCCACGCGCAGTGGGATTCCTACCGGAAGGGTTGGATGGGCGCCGGCCAGTATACCTTTACGCTTTATTTCATCAACACCTTGAAGCTCGTGATTCCCACGGTTCTGCTGACCGTAGTCTCAAGCACAATTGTCGGGTACGGCTTTGCGAGATTCAATTTTCCGCTGAAGAAGCTTTTCTTCACGCTGATGATCTCGACGCTGATGCTTCCCCAGGCCGTGCTCGTCATTCCGCGATATATTCTGTTCAAGAATCTGGACTGGCTGAACAGCTATTATCCGTTTATCGTTCCGGCGGCACTCGCGACGAATGCCTTCTTCGTCTTCATGATACTGCAGTTTCTTCGCGGGCTCCCGCGCGAGCTTGACGAATCGGCCAAAATGGACGGTGCCGGCACTTTTGTCATCCTGGTCCGGATTCTGGTTCCGCTTGCCAAACCCGCTTTGGTCTCGGCTGCTATCTTCGAATTCATCTGGACCTGGAATGACTTCTTCAACTCCTTGATCTACATTACCAGCGTCAAAAAATATACCGTTGCGCTTGCGCTCAGAATGGCGCTCGACAATTCCAGCAGCGCCCCCTGGAATCAGGTGCTCGCCATGTCGGTCGTTGCTATTCTGCCCTGTATTCTCGTCTTCTTCCTGGCCCAGAAATACTTTGTAGAAGGCATTGCCACGACGGGCATCAAGGGTTAGAGGGCACAGATTAAGCTACAAGCAAAGAGCATCGCTCCCCCATTCGAGGCGGCGATGCTCTTTGCTTTGCGCCAAAACCGGTTATTCCCTGATCGCTTTCTCCTGATGAAGCCTTCTGATTTTCTTCCTGATCCTGATTCCCAGTCCCAGCAGCAGAATTCCCATTATGGCCAGCATACAGCTGAGCACGAGATTCAGAATGAATAAACGGCCGGACTGGTTAAGTCCAATTACGATTTCCACCAAACACACTGCAAACTCTGCCAACGCCAATGTTGTCCAAAATGTATTTATTTTCTCGTAGTGCTTTATTTTTGATCCGATATCGGTGTACAGCTCAAATTCGCCCTCGGCCGCTTTTTTGCGGAGATAAATCCAGCGGGTATAGGAAGCCACATGCTCGATCCCGTTCTCCTCCAGAAAAGCAATATACTCACCACTCTCGGGATGAGCGGGGAGATTATCCAAAAACTCAATCCGGTACACATATTCGTTCTTCGGAGTTTCCTCAAAGACATATTTGCACCAGGAATACCCCTTAAGCGCCCATCCTTTTGCGGCCATTTCATTCAGCCACTGCTCTTCCTTCTCGTAATCCCAAAAGGCTTTGCGTACAATATGTTCCATTATTGCTCCTCCCCTGCTATCTGTTCTCCGTTCATGAGCAGTTCTCTAAGTCTGGCTATTTCATCCCGAACCATTAATTTTCCCAGGTCAGTAATGACATACTGTTTCTTGCGGGAATCTTTCTCGTTGTCGAGGAGTGTGATCCATTTCTTCTCGGACAAGGTATTAATCGCTCCATACAGCGTACCGGCACCAAGATTGACCCGTGCATGACTTAAATCCTTCACGTTCTGCATAATCCCGTACCCATGCATGGGTGTGAACAAAGACAGCAGAATATAGAACACAGCTTCAGTTAAAGCGCCTCTTTCAGTGCTTTCCGGCAATGCGGCCACCTCCATCTATTACGGTTACCATTATATCGGCTTACGTAGTAATTGTATCGTAAGCCGATATAGTCGTCAAGCGCAAAAAAAACACGGTTGTATCATGCTACAACCGTGTCCTTGGGAAAACTTAGTTCCGCTTCTTTATTGTCACTCATGGGGAGAAAATGGCTAAAGCTTGGTCTTGATTGCGAGCAAAGCATCCACCCGCTCATGGCTGCTGCCGAATGCCCGCATAAAGGCCAGGTTCTCCGGGCCATGGAACTGCTTCATGATGATCACATCGTAACCGAGACTATCCAGCTCCTCCGCCTCCCAGCCGCTGTGGTGCGCCTGAAATATTTCCCCGTTCATTCCGTAATGATCCACGTCATCCTGAGGGAAGTAGCCTCTGGGCGTAAACACAATCACATGATGCTTGGCAATTTCATCTGCGCTCTGCAGCAGCGCCAGGCCTTCCTGTTTCGTGAAATGCTCAATCGAGTCGATGAACGAAACCGCCGATACAGAACCGGGGACGAACAGCCGGGACATCTGATGGGCGTCGGCGTTAAGCGGAATTACATGACTTCCGTTATATTGGCGGTTGATTAAATACGGCCGGTGGATATCCATCGCCACAATATGATTGAAATTCATATATTCGAGCATTGTGCCAAGGCCGCTGCCCACATCAAGCAGACTGTCCCGATAAATTATTCTTCCGTTCAAAAGCGTCATAAAGTCCCGCTCGTACGTCTCCAGAATCATGGTTATCCCTCCAAGTTATCTAACGGTATCCTGTAAACATATTTTATGAAGCAAAAAAGAATTAGAGACGGCGCTTGTACGCTGAAACACCGTTTTGCAAACAAAAAAGAGCCTTTCTCTGCAGAAGGGCTCCTCTTCCATGCGGTTTAACAAAAGCATCCTGACGATTTACAAATGGGACCCTCCGCTGGCGTCTATCAGCTGCCCGGTAACCCAGCGGCTGTCCGGGGAAGCCAGAAAAGCAGCAATATCCGCGATATCTCCAGGCTGCCCCCATCTTCCAAAGACCGAATAATCCGCACCGAATTTCTCTCCCGCAGGATCCTGCAGCACCGCGGCATTCATATCCGTGGCAACGAAGCCGGGCCGGATGGCATTGATCGTTATTCCGCGCGGTCCAAGCTGGTTGGACAATGCGAGTGTCAGCGCATTAATCGCTCCCTTGGTCATACTGTATACAGCAAGAGCCGGCAGGGAAATTCTTGTCACAGCGGATGACAGATTGATAACGCGCCCCTCATCCCGTAATCGCGGGAGCGCCTGTTGGGTCAGGAAGAACGGCGCTTTTACATTGACTCTCATTATTTCGTCGTAGGCGGCTTCCGTTGTCTCCTCAATCGCTGCAGACAGACCGATACCCGCATTGTTAACCAGAATGTCAAGCTGAGTAACGCCCCTTCGTTCCTTCAACGCTTCATCCAGCTTCTCGAACAGAATCTTATATCCATTGGAAAATGAAAGATTCGCCCCAAGCGCGAACGCTGAACCTCCGCTTTGCTCGATCCCGCGGACAACCTCTTCCGCAGCATCCTGGTTCTTGCCATAATGAACGGCCACCAATGCGCCTTCCTCTGCCAGCCTTGCCGCAACGGCACGCCCAATTCCCCGGCTTGCGCCTGTAACCAATGCTACCTTGCCGCTCAATTTACTCATAGTTTCCCAGCTCCTCTTATGTGTAACAAGTGCGCACCTGTCTGACTACAGTTATAACACGAGGCGGGTATTGCCATGTTGCTCTCTCATTCAGGCTGGAGCTGACACGGACGTTAATCTTTCAATAAAAGCCAACAAGGATTGCGGCAGCCATTCTGCCGGATTTGCCCAGCCGGATGCCCGCTATTGGAATTAATAACCGTTATCGCCAGATGCCGCGGGAAATGTTCAGCATTTTGTCTATTCTTCGGCAAGCGGAGCAGAGGCGCAATCGCATTTCCGGACTGTTGCCAAATGGGAAATCGAAAAGCATATTCATGCAATCGGTCTGCCTTCTACCGTTCTGCGACTCACCTTCTTTATGGAGAATTACATCAGCCCATTCTCCGCAATCCGCAATGGCATCTATGCAGAAGCAGTCGCATCTGATATTCCTGTCAATCTTATAGCGGTTGATGATATCGGAGCATTCGTCCGGCGTACGCTGCGGAATCCCGGGCAGTTCATCGGCAGGACGATCGAGCTCGCCAGTAACTCGCTGACGCCGCCGGATATCGCCTCTGCGATCACATATGCAACAGGAAAACCGGTTGAATATGCCCCCATTCCAATCGAAGTTCTTCGCGGGCAGACCTGTATTCTGAATTCCCCGCAGCATCCAATACTCTCGGAAAAAAAACCGAAATTGTTCATCTATTCTGCCTTTCATCTGCAGAAACCGGCTGGATTGTGCCATCCACAATGACAGAGAGGATGGCGTCAGCCATCTGTTCCTTGGCGATCCTGACCGGTTCCTGCCCCCACTGGATGGCCGCCCCAAAAATCGCCCAATTGACGACCTGCACCCTTGCTTCCAATCGCGCAAGCTCCTGTGTATCGCCATCACGATCCTGCTTGATCAGCTGGAAGAGGTAATTCTTCAGTTCTTCCTTAATAGTCCGTTCGAGGAGAAGTGCCGGGAAACGCGATGAAGGCTGCTGATGCCGGTATTTGCCCTCAAAACAGCTCAAAACGGTCAAAATAATAATTTGCAACGTTCTCTTATCCCAATGCGGATCGGGCGGAAGCGCATCTGTCAGCATTTTTCCAAAATTGTCACGTACGATCTCATCCAACAGCATGTATTTATCTGTATAGTGAATGTAGAATGTGCCCCGATTGACGTTGGCGCGGTCGGCAATATCCTGTATGGTCACCGCAGCAAAACCCTTTTCGCGCATAATTTCTACAAAACCAGTCCTTATCAGCTGACAAGTCCGCTGTATGCGGCGATCCTCGCCTTTTCTTGTAACTGCCATCCCGCACGCCCCTTTCTTCCAAATACTTCCTCTATGTTCTGGACATATCCCGCTTTCTCAACAAAATAGACCGGATGTTAATTATACAACAGATATAAGGATTTGATTATTGTCCCCGCTGTTATAGAGCTCTACTATCATAGTATCTCGACTTACCATAATTCGAAAGGGGAACACAATATGAAAGCCTCTCTGGTCCATTACAGCGAAATCAGTCAAAAATATTCAGCTGCCTTTGAAGCGCTGGGTGAGATAGCCGAGTCATACCATGCATTTGGGCGATCATCAGATGCGAGACATCTCCTGCAAACTTCACTTCAAGTGGCAGCAGCAGATGAAGCGCGCCCGCAGCGGTTAAAGCTGCTGCTGAAGCAAGGTAAAATTCTCGCGATCGAGTATGTGTATACGAACTCAGATTCCGAGATGATGTTTTCAACGCTGCTTGAATCAAGGCAACTCGCTGAGGAGGCGAATGATCGTCAGGGATTAGCTGATGCCTTAAGCTTGCTCGGGATGGCTCATTATTTTGTTGATTTAAACTCCAGCTCCACCATAAACAGTTCCTCAGGACAATACAATGAAGCCCTTGCCAACCAACAGCAGGCTTTGGAGCTGCGTGAAGCATTGGGCGATACGCGGGGAATAAGCGAGTCCACTTTTCTCATCGGTACCGTCTATGAACGCCGGCAGCAGCTGCAAGCAGCATTGGAACATTATGAGAAGGCTTACCGGATTGCCGAGCAGTTCAACCATACGTATGAAAAAACAGAGCCTTCCCGCCACTTGGCGTATCATGCTTTGAGCCAAGGTACCCTGGAGGAGGCGCTCCAATATGCTTTGCAAGCTTTGACCTTGCGTGAGGAAACCGGTTTTAGGCCCTACCAGCCTCTCGATCATCTGCTCGTAAGTGACATATATATGAAACAAGGAGATATCGAGCGCGCTTTAAAGCACGCGACCCAGGCATCTGTCCTCGCCCAAGAAATGGGATATAAAAGAGCAATCGCTTCTTCTTTGCTGACAATTGGAGATATCCTGGCCCTCCAGCATGAACAGGATCAAGCGATTGCCAATTATAAACAAGCGCTTCTGCTTGCGAAGGAGCTTCAGCTCCCACTCGGTATCTCAAGAGCGAAAGAACGTCTTGAACGTATCGCTAAATTGTAGAGGAAGCATAAGAATACAAAAAAACAGGCGATCCCTCAACCGGCTTACGCCACGGGAACGCCTGTTATCGCCTTAACTGGCGATCCTTATCCTATTTGTTCAGCAAACGGTAAATCATTTGCGCGGCTTCGGCGCGTGTCGAGCTGCCCTGTGGAACAAACTCTCCAGCCGCACGTCCTTGAACCAGACCGAGCGAAGCTGCTTCTTTCACATAGCCCAGAGCCCACGTGGAAATCGAAGCCTCATCCTTGAACGATTCAACCGCTGCTCCCGCAGGCTTGCCGTTCAGCGTTTCATAGCTACGCATTGCAAGTGTCACCATCTCCTCGCGGGTGATGTTGGCGCCTGGAGCAAACTTCGCTTCGCTGACGCCTTGAACGATGCCCGCTTTGAAGGCGGCGGCGACATCAGCGGCGTACCATGCATCCGCCGGAACGTCTTCAAATGCCGGTGAGCCTTCCTCCGTCAGTCCGAGCGCCCGCACAAGCAGTGCCGTAAATTCGGCGCGGGTCACATTGCGGGCCGGTTCGAATTTGGTGTCGCTGATGCCGGTAACGATTTTCTTGGCGAACAGCTCCTTGATGACTTCGGAAGCCCAGTGGCTGTCTGGAACGTCAGAGAATATTTTGTTGATCTCCAGCACCGCATAGGAGCTGAAATGAGTGATTTGGGCAGCGAATTCGCCATTTTCGTATGTGCCTCCGATGAACTCAGGCAATCCGCTGTCCGGCAAATAGAAGATGGAAGCCAGCTTCGGATTGATCGAAGCGTCAACGGCCAACCGGATGGTCAACGGCTCATTGAATTCATGGATATCGTAGCTGCTGCCGTCCGCTGCAATCCACTGAAGCGTAAGCTCGTAAGTGGAGCCGGCAATTGTGGTATCCGCTCCGAATTTGGCCGGATCGGCAGCTGCCGCAGGATTGATCGTCAGGAGGAATGAGCCGTCTTTTAATTGCGCCTCAGTCAACTGGCCCTTCAGCTGCGTGAAGGCAGCAGCCGGAATTTCCAGCTTCGCCTTGCCAGCAACCACGTTTAGCAGCGTCCTCCCAAGCAAATCCGCTGTGTCGGCGGGCAGCTTGAGTGCTGTTGCGGGACCTGTCAGCTCAACAGTTGCTTTGCCTTGTCCGTCATCCTTTAATTGATCCGCAGTTACGGTTACGGGATCAACTGCCGGTGTCGTTGGTCCTGTAGGACCGGAAGGACCGGAAGGACCTGTCGGACCGGTTCCGCCTCCGCTGTCCGGATTGGGATTGGAAATGCTCCCCGATCCCACCTCGACAGAAGTCGTAAAATTATTTGCAACCGATGAGGTCGAAAGATTCGAATCAATGAGCTGGATCTCTTTGAGATTGAGCTCGGCATCGCCTTCATTCACCGCTGTGAATGTGAACGTTGCCAGATCGACCGAACCGCTGTCGCCTGCCCCGTTCCCTGTCTTGGTATGGGCAAATACGACATGGGCTCCTCCTGTTTCCGATACGGTGGCCGGAGCGCTGAAGCCGACCACGGTCGATGTCTCGCTGCCCTGCTTGAATGCCAGCAGACTGGAGTTGAAATAAAGATGAAGTTCATAAGCATATACATCCTGGAGACCCGTTCCCCTTACGGTAACCGTGACATCCTCACCTTTTTTCAAGGCGCTCTTGGAGGCTTCCACAGAAAAGGACGGGGAGCTGGCCGCAGCCATCGCGAATTGCGGCAGCATGAGGGCTATCGCCAGGCATATTGTTGTAATCAGGATCAGTCTTTTACGCGCCATATACAGGTTCTTCCTTTCTCTTATAGGTGAAACAGGCGACAAGCTCTGACGAGGAGGACGATAAAGGGCTGCTGATCAACCGTTTCCGTCCTCCATCGTCCCTTCCTAGTTGAATCGGATTACCGCCGCGATGCCGGGATTAATTGACAGGCAGCGCGGGTACGCTTGCCGGCGCTACACGATTGTGCGTCGCCTGCTCATAAGAGTAACCAAGCTTGATCAGTTCGCCTTCTTCGTAAGGACGGCCGAGCAGCTCAATACCGATTGGAGTGCCGGCGGTTGTAACGAAGCCAGCCGGTATGCTGATCGCCGGGAAGCCGGAGAACGGACTCAGACGGTTTGCACTGCCTGCGTTTGAGCCTGTAGGGCCAGAAGTCGACGGATACAGCAGTGCGTCCAGATCATTGTCAGCCATCACTTTAAGCAGGTTTTGCTGAGTGGTTTGTGGCCTGAACAACACAATATCCTTATACTCCGGCGTGAACAGCTCCTGAATATTATTTCTTGTATTCAACGTACCTGCCAGAGACGGCAAGAAATCCGTACGGGATGCAATAATGTCCGAAAGAGTATGATAACGGACGGCGGGGTCAGCCTTTTTGGCCAGATAGTCATTCAGCTGAAACTTGAATTCGAATCCGCTGAGACTTGGATAACCCATAATCTTGTCGATTTCCGGTATGGTTACATCAACAACCGTCGCACCCTGCGCTCTCATATCTTCAGCCGCTTGATCCAGCAGGTTTAGCACTGCCTCGTTGCTGCCCGTTATCGCTTTGTCTCTGATAAGTCCGATGTGGGCGCCTTTTAGTCCGTCCTTCACCAGATATTGGGTATAGCTGGCCGGTTTTTTGCCAATGCTGGCCGCTGTTGCGACATCTGCCGGATCATAGCCGCTGACCGCATCAAGCATAATGGCGGCATCGGATACCGTTCTGGCCATTGGTCCGCCAACATCCTGCGTCAAGGCGAGCGGAATGATCCCGTCGCGGCTGGTCAGCCCGATCGTAGGTCTGATGCCGACTATACTGTTATAGGAGGATGGAATCCGAATCGAGCCGCCCGTGTCCGTACCGAGACCGGCAACCCCGAAGTTGGAAGCAAGGGACGCTCCCGTACCTCCGCTGGATCCACCCGGATTTTTGGTCAAATCGTATGGATTTTTTGTTTGACCGCCCAGGGAGCTATTCGTATCGGTGTTAATGGCAAATTCGCTCAGGTTGGCTTTGGCCAGAATAATCGCTCCGGCTGCCTTCAGCTTCTGAATCATGAAAGCGTCGGTTTGCGTTTGATTGTCCTTCAAGCAGGTACAACCGGCGCTCGTAGGCATGCCCGTCGTATCGTAATTATCCTTAACGATAATCGGAATACCGTGCAGCAGGCCTCTTGGGCCGCTTGTCTTGCGCTCCTCATCCAGAGCCGCCGCCGTTGTCAGCGCATCCGCATTAATGGTGATCAGCGAATTAATAGTCGGGCCCTGCTTGTCGTAAGCAGCGATCCGGTCCAGATACATCTGCACCAGCTGCACCGAGGTCAGCTTGCCTGCAGCCATCGCATTCTGAATGCTCATAATATCGGCTTCCATCAGCTGGAACGACTCGCCGCTGTCATAAAGAACAATTTTGCCGAGGGCAGCCAGGTCAGGCAGATCGATCGTGCCGGTATGGTTGTAATCCGCCGACGAGACCAGCGCCCAGTTCTCGTCCTGCGAAGCGATGCCGAAATATTTGATCAGAATAGAAAGATCTCCTACGTCGATAAAGCTGTTGCCGTTCAGGTCGCCTGGAGCGGTGCCGGAAATCCGCAAGGCAAGGGCTTGCTCAGGAGTCTGTACTGTACCCCTGTCCGAGAGTCCAAGCTCTACAAAACCGGTGATTCCGCTGATGTCGGTTGCCGCTTTCGCTTTGAAAGTCAGCGAGAGCACAGCGCCGGTTTGAGTCAGGCTGCCAGCCGTATCCGTCGCCACGATCGTAACCTTGCCGGCTTCCTTGTTCTCGCCGGCAATGCTTACTGCAGGGTTTGCAGATGCCGCCTGTATGTAATCAAATAAAGTTTGGTCATATTCAAAAATAAATTTCCCAGCTGTCGCATCGCCTGCAGCGCCGGTCAAGGATACATTCACATTAAAGTTCTCATTGACAACGGTTGCAGTCGGACCGGACAGTTGAACGGCCGCTGAAACCTCAGGGGAAACGACTGGAACGATGTCCTCGGCGTAAGCGCTGCGGGCTCCGAACGGAGCACTGAAAATCGCAGCTGCCAACGAGACGCTGAGCAGAAGCGGGCTTGCATATTTAGAAAAGGGTTTAATCATGGCTTCCTCCTTGGTTGTACGTCAACCTCATTTAATGTAATAAAAAAATAACGTTCTTCAAGTTCGACAAATCAATCCGGAACACTATTTTAAACCGCCCCTATTATGTCATGTTTTCTACCATCTCCTTTTATATTGTCATAATATATCACATAAATAATATGATGTATATGAGATTTTTTAATAGAGAAAAATTTTAAAAATCCGTTTAAATTCGCTATATACAACCGTTTTCATCAATTTCCATTCCATTCAATTCCTCTAAATATAGTCTATATAA
Organism: Paenibacillus sp. JT31N11; assembly: GCF_056269285.1. Taxonomy (NCBI): domain Bacteria; kingdom Bacillati; phylum Bacillota; class Bacilli; order Caryophanales; family Paenibacillaceae; genus Paenibacillus; species Paenibacillus sp. JT31N11. Next base: position 1,058,359 of record NZ_JBWDNQ010000001.1, on the reverse strand, counting down.
TTTTAGATCATGTTATTTTATATTACATAAAGATTAAAGCCACAATATTATCTCGTTTCCCGAGTTTAAATATAATAAAAGAGCGTTTTCATATATTTTCGTGATCAGCTTGTCTGACTGGTAATTTGGAAGCGGACAGCCATATGCCGTTTTTATCCCGGCAATGGCAAATTACCCCAAACAAATAAGCCCCCGGCAGTCCGGAGGCTTATTTGTTTGGGGTATGGCTCGCCGAGCTTGTCTCAGCGTCACAACCAGGTTTATTTCTCGTGTATCGATATACGGCGCTGCACAGAAGGCCTCGTTTCCGCCGGGATAATAGCGGGAGCGTATCCTTCGACTTGTAAAATCTTTTCTGTGAGCCGTCCGCGAAGCTCCCGGGTAATACGGTCATAAGCGTCGAGCCCGATCAAATTGGTCAATTCGTAAGGATCCGCTTCAAGATCATACAGAAACTGCTCCACATAGGTATCCGAGGCACTGTCTTCCCACCCATCCTTGTCAGGAGCGGATACGCTGTATTTCCAGCGTGAAGTGCGCAGCGCACGCCCCACCTGCGACTCGCTGATCTGCACAAAAACATCATCCGGCCGTTCTTCCTCGACCTTCCTGATTGCCGGAAGTATGGACGAGCCCTGCATAGAAGCCGGTATTGGAATGTCTGCTGCATCCAGCAGCGTCGGCGGAAGATCAATGAGACTGACCAGCCGCTGCACTTGCCCGCCTCCTTTAAAACCGGGACCGGTGATAGCCGTCGGCACCCGGATTGAGCTGTCATGGCAGGAGCGCTTATATTCGCTGTTTCTCGTTTTGAAATGGCAGCCATGATCGGAGGTGAACAGAACAACGGTATTGTCGGACAGCCCCAGACTCCGAAGGGTATCCGTCAATCGGCCAAAAGCTTCATCCAGACGTTTGACCATGCCGTAGTAGCCGCCCAGATGCTGGGGAGCGCTTCCTCCCAATGCGGTCAAGTCCGGCGGAGTCCACTTGCCTGTATATTGGCTCTCATAGCCGATCGGCGCCGGATAATTGTCCAGATGATTCTGGTGATGCGGCTCTATATAAGACAAGAATAAAAAGAACGGATCCTCCTGATGCTTGTCAATATAACGTATCGCGGCATCCGTTATCGCATCCACCCGGTATCCCGGAAGCTTGACCGGTTCGTTGTCATTGTTGTACATGACGGTGTCATACGAATCTGAAGTAAATTCCAGCAGGTTGGAAGCCAGCCAATAATCATAGCCTCCCCGCTTCCCCGCAGGAACGGGCTCTTCATCAGCCAGATGCCATTTGCCAATATACCCTGTGCGGTAACCGGAGCCGGAGAAATAATGAGCCAGCGTCTGACTGTCCTCCGGAAGCGGAATTGAATTCCGGTAGCAGCCGGTCGATGTGGCGTATTTACCGGTCTGCAGAGATGACCGGGCCGGTGCGCACACAGGCTGGCATGTAAAGGAATTGGCGATATGCGTTCCTTCCTGCGCCATACGGTCAAAGTTGGGCGTAAGACCCATCGGATTGCCATGCACGCCTGTTGTATCCCAGCGCTGTTGGTCTGTGAAGAAAACAATGACATTTGGACGGGTTTGTTTGCTCATAGTCAGCTGCTCCTTTGGCCCGGTGGCCTGTTATGACAATCCCGAAGCTTCTTTTGTCGTATCCCTGACAATTAATCTTGTCGGCAGTGTCGTCTGGATTCTCTTATAGGTTTTCTGCCGGAGCAATTGATCGAAAGCCGTTACTGCGGTTTGGCCGATGCTGTAAATCGGCTGATGCACCGTAGTCATCGGCGGATTCATGAGGGGCGATACCGCATAATCCCCGAAGCCCGCCAGAGAGATCTCGTCCGGCACCCGGATCCCCAGCTTTTGCAGCTGGCTGCTGACAGCCAATGTTCCCCTGTATGTCGTGCAGAATATAGCCGTCGGCCCGGCTTCCTGCAGCATATGTTTGACGGTTTGCAGCTGGTCCTCACGGGGATCAAGCTCCTGTATCCATTTCGGATCAACCTGCAGGCCTTCTGCCAGCATTGCTTCCTGGTAGCCATTGACCCGATCCCTGTCGCAGGGATGAAGGATCGGAGCATGGAACAAAGCAATGCGCTTATGCCCAAGCCGGATGAGATGCCGCACCGCTTCCCGGCAGCCGCCCACATTGTCGATATCCACCCAGGTAATATCGGAGTCCGGATAGGATGCGGCAAGCACGACATGCGGAATACCGAATTGGACGAGGGAGTCAGGCAATCCGGACTTGAGCGGCGGGTTAATAACCAATAGCCCCTGCAGGCCGGCCGAACGGCAAAAGTGCGCGATATCCTTGGATTCATGCAGAGCTTTGCCTGCGTAAGGGATTAAGGTCAAATGCATATCCAGCGAATATGAGGTCTCCATAATTCCGTTCATCAATTCTCCCATATATTCAGGAAAGGAAATAGCGGGAGTTATAATACCGATCGTATCCTGGCGGTTCGTGACCACAGTAGGCCGAAATCCGTGCTCATTCATGAATTGGATGACCTTATCGCGGGTTTCTATATTCACATCCGGCTTGTTGTTCAGAATCCGGGAAACGGTGGAGACGGATACCCCGCAATTTTCTGCGATTTTTTTGATATTCAATACGGCTTACCCCCCCGGCAAATGACCTTCTGCTTGCAGAATCCGCTGCTGTGCCCGCTGAAATTCATGAGCCCTGTCGTCTTCGAGCTCCGGCGTGCAGATGCGCCGCAGCTCGCTCTCAAGCTCAGCCGCTTTGCCGGGATGCTCGCCATACATATTATAGAGCTCATCCGGATCGTCGCGAAGCTGGAAAAGCTGATTGGGCGCATCGATGTTGAAGATCAGCTTCCAATCCCCTTTACGGAGCATATATCCCCCTCCGCGGGTTCCGTGCCCATGATATTCCGAGAAGACGACTCTCTCGCTGTCCTCCGCAGGAATCGTCTGCAGAGACTGACCGGACCAATTGTCCGGTCTGTCCGCCTTGGCGGCATAGAATAAGGAAGCCTGGATATCGTGGGAATCTACCGGCGTGGTCACCCGTTCTCCTTTGACGAAGTCGGGGCCTGCCGCAATGCACGGAATTCGCACGGAATCCTCATACAGCGAGCATTTCCACCACATGCCGAATTTACCGAGCATCTCCCCGTGATCCGAGGTGTAGATGACATTCGTATTGTCATTCCAGCCGCCCTCCTGCATGGCATCCATAAGCCTGCCAAGCTGCCGGTCTATAAAACTGACATTGCCAAGATACCCTCTTCGCAGTCCGCGCACCTGCTCTTCTGTGAACAGATCAGTCTGGAAATGATCCCGCAGATCCTGGGCATATGGATGCCTGGCGCTGTCCTCATCCTTGCTGTAGCGCGGCAAATCCCCGCCTTCGGGATACAGATCCCAGAACTCCTGCGTATTCCATTGGGGAAAATGAGGGTTTAACAAATTGATCGTCAAGCTCCAGGGCTGCTTCAAGGCAGGCGCGTCATGCTTCAGCCAGTCCAGCGCAGCATTCATCACTTTCAGATCATCGTCGAAGGCTGTCTCCTTGATGCCGAAGCCCTGTGCCCGTTCTGCGGCATCCCCGCGGATGGCGAGCGGGCGGCGGACAAAGTTGATATCGCCGGGCTGCTTCACGTCCTTGCTGTAATGTATTTCCGAGAAACCGAGATTTTCTGCCCGGTCATACACATGCGTTTTGCCGAAATGAACCGTGTAGACGCCCTGTTCCTTCAACACTTCTCCATATGTCGGAAAATCGGACCGAAGCCCGACGTTGCAGTTGCTGTAAGCCTGCAGCTCATGCACGCGCCTGCCGGACATGAACGCGGATCTGCTCGGAGAGCATAACGGTGAAGGGCAGTAGGCATTCTCATACAACGTGCCCTCCCTGGCCAAGCGCTCCAGATTCGGCGTACGGAGAAAGCTGTGGCCGTAAACCGACGAATAAAAAGGGTTATGCTCATCCGAGATCAATAGGATGCTGTTGCTCATTTTCCGATCCCCTCCAGCTTGTCATCATTTCAAAGCTTTATAGTCATCTGCCGTATAATCTTTGGCAAGATCCCAATTCGGGAATGCAAAATCATTCAATCCTACATTGACGCCTGATGCCTTCACTTTGTCGACCGCATCGCCAAGTCCTTTGTTCAATTTATCGGTATAAGCTTTTAATTGAGCCTGCGGGTCTGTTTGGGCACCCGACAGCAAGGACTGGAGAATATCATTAAATCCCGGTTTGATCTTAGGCTGATCGATGGATCCAAGCTCCACGATGACCTGGGCCGTCAGCGGATTTCTCACTGCATAATCAGGCCTTACCTTGAGCAGGTCCTTATGAAGCTGAATGAAGGTATCGAACTCCGGATATGGATACAATGACGCGTTATTATTGATGCTCTCGATCGGGGTGAGCGCCACGCCGCTGTTCAAATATTTCTCGTAGAACATCGGACCCGTGAATCCATTCTCCAGAAAGGTTCCGACTTCCTTGGCATTCTTGGTTGAAGCCGAAATCATATAGCCCGTAGGATTGGCCGGCACATAATAGTAAGTCGGTTTGCTGCCGCCTGGAGTCGGGACCGCCGCCAGACCGAACTTCGCATCCGGTGTATCCCGTTTGACCAGCCACATGCGGGCCCGGCTGTCAATCAGGAAAGCCGCTTTATTTTGCCCGAACAGGGTCGCTGCTTCCGCCCCCTTCATCGTATAGGATGAAGGCAGAATGCTGCCGTCCTGCTTCAGCTTTTGAAGAAGATTGAAGGAATCCAGCGTCGCTTTGCCATCATAAGCATATTTTCCGGACTTATAGTTAAACCCGCCCGACTCCTCCGGGGCTACACCCGCAGCAAAAGCATTGACAAAATTCGTGACGCCGGACTCTCCGCCGCCAAAGACGAATCCGAACACGTCGCCTTTGCCTTTGTCCGTAACCGTCTTGGCCATTGCCGTCAGCTCGTCCCAGGTTGCGGGCGGTTTCTCCGGGTCCAGGCCGGCCTGACTCAGCACGTCCTTGTTGTAGTACAGAATGTAGTTCAGCTGCGGGCCGGTAAGCGGCCAGCTGTAGGTTTTGCCGTCAATGACATTCACGCCCTCGGCGAAGCTTCCCGGAACAAAATTATCCTTCCACGTATCCGACACCAGCCCGTCAAAAGGCATCGCTTGCCCATTGGCTACGAAGGTACGGATATCGGAGCCGGACGGCGTCTGAAAAATATCAGGCATATCGTTGGACGTAATCGCGGCTTGTATCGCTGTATTATATTCGGCGGCCGGCATGTAACGTCCTTCCACCCTGATCTTTCCTTTGTATTTTTCATTGAACTCCGCAATCATGCGTTGGCCCGGGCTTTCGTCGCCCTTCAGAAAATCGCTTAAGCCCCATACCGAGATCACTTTTTCTCCGCCGTCTCCGGCCGCAGCAGCATTATTCGGCGCATTCTCCGGCGCATTCTTCGAGCAGCCTGCCAATAGGAGCATGACCGTTCCCAATGCAATGGCCAATATCGATTTCCACTTATATTTCCTCATGTTCGTTGTTCCTCCATCTAAAATTTATTAACGGCGCCGTGAGAAAGCAGACTTTCGCGTGTGCAAACGTTGAGCCACCGTTCCATCAAGCCTTTACGGCCCCTGAGACACCTTCGATAAAATAACGCTGCAGCAGCAGGAACACAACGAGGATGGGGACAAGGGAAATGCTCGCCGCCGCCGCCATTCCTGTCCAGTCCATCGAATTTTCACCGACGAACTGGAACATCCCGACCCCAAGCGTACGCAGCTCAGGCTTCCCGAGTGTGAATACAAGCGGAATCAGAAAAGCATTCCATGTGAACATAAACTGCATAATAGCCGTTGTTGCGATGATTGGCTTGGACAGCGGCAGCAGGATCTGGACAAAGGTCCGGAAGAAACCGCTGCCGTCGACCTCAGCCGACTCATGCAGCTCCTTGGGCAGTCCGCGAAAGTATGCGACGAACAGCAGGATGAACAGCACATGGGCTCCGCCAACCTCTCCCAGAATGACACCCCATAGGGTATTATTCAATCCAAGCTGGTTAATGAGGGTATAAATCGGAATGATTGTGTAACCCTGCGGCATAAACATCGTTGCAGTAATCGCGGACATGAATATCAAACGCCCCCTGAAGCGGTAGCGTCCGACCGCGTAGCCGGTCATGGAGCAAACAGCGACCACAATCACGACGACAGCGACCGTAATCAGCACGGTGTTCCAGAAATAAACGGAGAATTGGGCCGTGTCCCAGGCGCGCTTATAGTTCCCGAATTGGAAGTGTTCCGGCCATAATGAAATTCCGGAGCTGATATACTCGGTGTTGGTTTTGAATGAAGCCAGGATCATCCACAGGAAGGGGTAAATCCACACGATGCCGAGGCCAATCAGCAGCAAATGAGCCAACAGGATCAGCGGCGACCGCTTTTTCATTTTTTTTGTCATATTGGTCTCCTCCATCTATACGCTGCCGTTTCTGCGGCCTCCGGTCAGTTTGACGAATAGCCCCAAAGCGAGCGATATGATCATAACCACGATTCCATAGAGAACGCCGGCAGCCGATGCGAAGCCGACCCTGGCTTCTCCCGAACCCGAGAAGGCATACCGGTAAATATAAACATCCACCATATCCGTCTTGAATGCGGGACCGCCGTCCGTCATCGCTTTGACCAGATCGAATACATGAAGGGCATTGACGGCCGACATAAGCAAAATGACGCTTCCGACCGGCAGCAGCAGCGGAACTGTAATGTAACGCAGCATTTGAAGAGGGCCTGCCCCGTCGATTTTGGCCGCTTCGAACACATCCTTCGGCAGCGATTGGATGGCGGCGAGCCAGTAGATCAGCTTCATTCCGAAGCTTTTCCAGATGCCGACCAGTACGACTATAAAAAAGGCGGTATCGATGGAGCCGAGAAAGTCTACCGGAGCGCTCAACAGCCCAAGCCGCATCAGAACCTCGTTGACAAGTCCCTTGTACGCTCCGAATATAAAACGCATGACCAAACCGACCACAGCCGTTGTCGTTACTACCGGCAGGAAATAAATCACCCGGTAAACAGTCTTCCCTTTGAACCATTGCGCATTAAGCAGCAAAGCCATCAATAATGCCATAGGCACCTGAATGACGACAACATACAGCATAAAGCTCAGGCTGTTGCCGAACGCATTCCAGAAAATAGGGTCATACAGGGTTTCCTTGAAGTTGTCCAGACCCACATAATCATCCAGCCTGCCGAAGCCGCTCCAGTCGAAGAAGGCATACACATAACTCATAATGATTGGATATAAGGTGAACAACAAAAACAGAACAAGCTGCGGCGCTATAAACAGCAAACACCATAACTGCTTGCGAGTCTGGTAATGAATCCTCATTCTCTTACCCCTGCCGTTCCCCCCGCTCGCTGCATTGTCCATACCACGACTCCTTTCCATCGATGCATTACCTAGGATATAGGGCCACTTTTGAAACTATTCCGGTACAGTACCGAAAAAAACAAAAGAGACTACGTTTATAACAATCACGTGTCTCCGGTGGTCCGGTAAACAGAATATTAATTATACCAAGTTGAATACTATGAATTGATTATAGCAACATGGTCCAAGGGAGTCAACCATGACTTATTACCCTATTTCTCCTCACCAATGTCGTATTTGTGCAGGAGTCCGTCTACGATCGGACGGTTGGTTTCCAGATACAGATTCACCCATGCGAGCATTTGCATATCGTTTGGCGGTACGGCTATGGCGATGGGATCGGTCTGGTCTTTAATCAGCATGAGTTGAAGCTCAATGGAGTATTTAGGGTTGCTCTCGATTAATCGCTTCAACTGCAATTCATCATAGAAAATTGCATCTATTTCACCCTGAAGCGCTCCATCCATTGATTTGGGAGGTGTTTCATACTGGTGAATCTCTGCCTTAGGAAGCCATTCCTTGGCAAACCCGACATAGGAGGTTCCCGAGATAACGCCTATTTTCAGCGGAGCGGTTTGAAGCAAAGTCAGCAAATTCTGGTTTGAGCCGCCCAGCTGCGCCTCCTTCAGCCGGTTGATAAGCAGTCCCTGGCGCAGGGTAACATACGGTTGTGAGAAGAGCACCTTCTTCGCACGGGATAACGTGGCGCTCAACTTCGAAACGGCAATGTCCGCTTCCCCCGACGCCACCTGATTCACAACTTCATCGAAGGATTGAGCGGTTCGCAGAAATTCAACCTCTACCCCGAACTTGGCGGCAATATCCGTTGCCATATCCACATCGCTGCCCGTAAGCTTGCCGTCGGCATTGACGTAGAAGAAGGGCTCCCGATCCGTGGAAACCATCGCTACACGCAGCTTTCCACGCTCATAGATTTCCTTCATTCCTGGAGCATAGTTCGCCAGCTCCTCTTGCGAAACCTCAACCTTCACCGCAGCAGCCTGCTGGGAACCGGCAGATTCCATTCCGCTCTTTGGCCCTGCACCTGCTTGGGGATTCTGCTGGCTGCCGCAAGCTGTCAATAAACAGATAACCAACATCCCCAACAGCGGAATCAACATTTTGTTCATCGCTCGTCCAGTCCTCCCGTTCTATGACAATCATCACTCCCGCAGTGGTTGCCATGCCTATTCCGGCAATCAAGATTAGTACCTCCATCAGATGAATGTATCGGTACCGTGACCTACATGCAGGTTCTGTCCGCTTACCAAGTGTGATTTTGTCTGAAACAGCATATCAATTGAAGCCGATACCAGCTCTTTCAGCCCGGGGAGCAATGGCTTTAAGGCGTGAATTTCCAGGCGCTTCTTTAATTCCTTGCTGTTCAAGCTTTCTTCCGGGGCGTAATAACCCAATGTGACGGCGTTGACAGCAATGCGGAAAGGCGAAAACTCTTTGGCAAGAGATTTCATTAGAGCAAGCTTGCCAAGGTTGTTAATCGGAGAGGACGGATAACCGTCATAATATAACGTATCCGCCATAAGGGGAAATACGATATGTCCCTGTTTGTTCTTGGCCATTTGCGCTGCGCTGCTGCGGCTGAACAGGAAAATATCGCGAAATAAATCGGCCGTATAGGTACCCAGGGCAAGCGGATCGGCCTCAAACAATTCCTCTTCATTGAGCGTGTCCACCCCGTGAATCAAGTAATCCAGACTGCCCGTACGGGAAACAGCCTGATCGATCATAACAGACGCTTCATTCGCATGGCCGTAAACGATATAAAGCTGTTTTCTGCAATCCGCAGAAATATCGGCAAGACACTCATCGGCCTCCTGCTTTTTGGTAAATTGCAGGCATACCTGATACTCTCTCTCAAGCAGACACTCGAGAATCAGGCGATTGATTCTATGGCTTCCCTGAGTTATAAAAACGGTTCTGGTCATCGCAGGAATCCCCCATCCGCCTTCAATACTTGCCCGGATATGTATTCCGATTGACCTGAAGCCAAAAACAAGATCGCATCCGCAATCTCTTCGACCGTGCCCATGCGCCCCATGTTGGTATGATTGATGAAATTTTCCATTTTCCCTGAAGGCACCAACGCCGTCATTTCCGTTTCAATCATGCCTGGAGCGATCGCATTGATTCGGATGCCTTCCCGGCCGTAGCGCCTGGCCAGCATTTTGGTCAAGCCGATAACGGCCCCCTTGGAAGCCGCATAATTCGTCTGCGCCTCCCGCCCGTAGATGCCTGACACCGATACAACATTGACGATCCTACCGCTTTGCTGCTGCAGCATGACGGGAATCGTTTCCGAAGCGCACAGCAGGGTTCCATTGAAATTCGTGCGAAACACGTCGTCCCAGTCAGAGATTGGCATCATCACCGCCAAGCTGTCGCGCACGATTCCCGCATTGTTGACCAAAATATCAATACGGCCAAACTCCCGCACCACTTCGCGAATGAGTTCACGGACAAAGCCCGGATCGTCAACGGAGCCTTGAACCATCCTCAGCGGCACTCCATTTCCGTTCCACTTGCCGAGCAATTGCTGCGCCAGGCCCACATTCGCGGCATATACGCCAATCACCGCCGCTCCCTCCGCCGCGAAGCGTTCGAATGCCGCTCTGCCGATTCCCCGCGTGGCACCTGTCACAATTGCTACCTGATTACGCAGCTTCATGCTTTCTCACGAAGGCGGTTGTCGATAAAACCGGCAATGGAATTGACGCATCTCAAGTGAACTTTCAGGTCGTCGATGGGAATGCCTTCAACCTTCACGCCGTATACGACTTCCATACCAACCATCACCTCAAACGCCTCGATCGAATCCAGGCCGAGCCCGTCGCCAAAAAGCTCCATCTCGTCATCGATATCCTCTGCCGTGATGTCTTCCATTTCCAGACGCTCGATAATCAGCTTCCGTTTGACCACGTCTTTGATCTGTTCCAAAGTAAAAGCCTGCTCGTTCATTTGTTCTCCTCCTCTTTAATCCGGCCGATCACCGCTGCAGCCGTATTACCATTGATCGCTATACTGACGGTCAGGAAGTAATCACGTTTCTGTCCCTGGATCCCAAGCTGAGTGCCGGCATGGATCCACTGCGCTGCTGTACTGACCGGAGTGAGCGAACTGATGGATTCGCCGTAACCGGACTGCTCGTTCAAGCAGGTTACCGGAGTCCCGCACCCGGCGAACAGCTCTTCAATGATGCACATTTGTTCTTCCAATTCGCCCGGCCTCCCGGCGGAATCGATCAGAACACCATCGATCTGCTCCAGCAGCAAACCGGAATTCCGGATGGCATCGGTAATGGATCGGGCCAAATCGCCAAATGCCATCCCGCCGCCCAGCATTTCCGCATAGACGCGTTTCCCCACTTGCTTCGCCGTATCCAGGTCGCATAAAGCCAGGCACAGGCTGCCCTCTGTCATATGAAAACGGCTTTCCGCAAGCCCCTTGGCCCTATCGATTTTATCCGACAGCTCGGAAAACTCATCGCCTGCGGCGACCAACAGCCGGTCATGAACACCGTCGCGAAGAATGCCGCAGCCATAAATCAATGCCATAAGCCCCTCCGTGCCGCCGGTGCTGAGCGAGCTGCTGAAGCCTTTCAGCTTCATCTTCTCGGCCGTCTTGCCGGATATTGAATTAATAACGGTATGGGGGAAATAGATGCTGCTGGCAAGCTCCGGTCCGCTGCCGAACACGCTGCCCAGAAATTTGCCGATGCTCTCCGTGCTGCCCCGTGAAGTTCCGTATATGAATCCCGTATCTTGTCCGGCGGCAGCTTCACGGCTCCACCCTGCATCATCCAGCGCCAGGCTGACTGCTCCTATGCTGAACTGGGAGAGGCGGTTCATTCTTCTCTCATATAAGCCTTTATCAAAATCCTTCAGCTGGAATGACGAGGCTCCTGCCCTGCAGTCTGCGCCGTCCCCGATAACCGCGCCGATTCCCACGACCGCTATTCTTCGTATAGGACGGTCCTTTTCGATCCGCTTCGGCTCGTTCTCCGAATAGTGGGTCTTGGCGACGATCGCAGCATTATGTCCGCCAAAGGCGGAATTATTGTTTAACAGATAATCCGGTCTCCCCGCCATCATATCATTGGCTACGATGCGGATGTCTTCACAGCCCGGCCGCGGTTTGTCATAATGCAAAGCAGCGGGAAGCAAATGATGATGAATGGCATACAAGGAAGTGGTGAACTCGATAGCTGCAGCCGCTCCCAGATTATGGCCAAAGTACGCTTTGCTGGAGCTAAGCGGAATTTCACCGAGCTTGTCGCCGAATGCGGCCCGCAAACCGGAAATCTCAGCGTGATCGTTGGCCTGCGTACCGGTGCCGTGAGCATTGATATAGCCGATTGCAGTCGGATCAATACCGCTGTTAGCCAGGGCCATGTTCACCGCAATTTGAATTCCCTTTCCCTCCGGGTCAGGCGTTGTCTCGTGATACGCGTCGTTGCTTAGGCCGTACCCGCAAATCTCCGCATAAATCGTTGCTCCCCGCAAAATAGCCATATCCAGCGGTTCAAGCACAACAAAAGCCGCTCCTTCACCCAAACTAAGACCAAACCGGCTTGCGAAAGGGGATGCCGGCTGCGGATTCAAGGCGCGCAGCACATTAAATCCGGCATAAACGGAATGGGACATCGGATCGGAGCCGCCCGCCAGCATCACATCGGCGTGTCCCCATCGAATCATATCGTAGGCGTAGCCGATCGCGTTACCGCTTGCCGCGCATGCGGTATTCATCGTAACGACAGGACCCGCCGCCTGAAAATATCGCGCAACATCGTCACCCTGCTGATAGAAAGGGTAGCGGGCCGTTCTTGCCACGTCCAGCTCCGCAACCGTCCACTGCTCTTCGAGCGAAACAATACCGCCATTGCAGGTGCCCAGCGCGACACCGGTCCGCTCCGCCCCCTTGCCGCCTGTGACGTTTCCGCTGATCCGCATTGCATTCCGGGCGGCGACAATGGCGTACTGCGCGCAGAGATCATACTGCTGCTGCTCGGATGCCGAGAAGTAATCATCCGGGTTATAGTCCCGGATTTCCGCTCCGATCCTGCTGTGAAATTTATCGGTAGGAAAACGCTGCATCTCTCCGATGCCTGTTCTTCCTTCCTTCATGGAAGCAAAAACCTGCTCAAAGCTGCTGCCCAAAGCGCAGAGAATCCCCATCCCCGTTACCGCAACGCGCTGTCTCCCCTTGGTCACTTAATCGTTCCTCCCTGATGTGCAAGTGTTATGCAGACTGCTCTTTTTTCAACGATCCGGCACGCATACGGAGCCAGCCGGCGATCCAGCATTTTCAGCATGGCAGGGGTTTCGACATTGACGGCAAATTTCGCAAACGGAATCTGCCGCTCCAGTTGAAGCAGCACGGATTGCGCCATCAGAATAAAGGCGCAGCCATATAACCGGTAGGGCTCCTGAACATAGACACTGTCATATAGAATCGTATCTTCGGCAATTCGGTACGTCATGCACCATCCCGAGATTTCTTCTCCTGCCATCATGGCGAGACTATTGCTTTCTTCCAATTGCAGATTTGGTTTGAAAGGCGATAGAAACTGCGGAAAGCCACCGCCTTCTCTTAATCTGTTTTTGGCTCCGCTGTGCAGATCGCGCCATAATAAAGACTGCAGTCCTTGCGGCAGTTCAATCTTCTTCAGCCACGGAGCGTCGGCGATGCGGGTATCGACCGTGTACACCTTTCCTTCCAATACGGGAGGAGACCCGTTATTACACTGTAAGAAAGCTTCCACAGCAGGCTTAATCCGGTTGCCCGCATAATACACAAAACGGATCTGCGTAGCTCCTGCACGAAGCAGAAGCTCTTCCGTTTGGCGCAGAAGAGCCGCGCCGATTCCCATTCTGCGGTAATTCGGCTTTACAAACAGAGAGACGACTTCGGCTGTGCCGCTTCCCGGTTGGCGGTATATAACGATTAATCCGGCAGCTTCCGCCCCCTCCGCCATCTCTGCTCCGATTGCGGTATAGCTTGGATGTCCTTGCGAATCACGCAGCAGCGGGAGCACATATTGGTACGTTAATGGCCCATATTCAGCGGCATCGCCGGCTTCCAGCTGTTTCACTTTGTAGCGGTTCTCCATCCAGCCGCTCATGATGCAGTACCGCTGCTGCCCAGTGGCAGCGGATCATAGTCGGCTGCTTCCCTCTGGCTGTCTTCCGCTTTATCCACAATCAGAACCGCCGCCATACTATTGAGATGAATGTTGGCCGTTGTCAGAATGGGATCGATAATGGGATTGACAGCCATCAGCAGAATAATACCCGTGCTGGAGGGGAGGTTCAGAGGATCGGCAATCAGCGAAATCATCGCAATCGCCACGATCCCGGGAGTCCCAGCTCCGGCAACTGCAGCCAGTACCGCTCCGGCCATGATGATGAACAAATCCTGCAATCCCAGCGTAACCCCATACAATTGGGCGATAAAGATAATGCCCAGGGAATACACCACCACCATGCTGTACCTGCACAGGACGACCCCAAGCGGAACGACCAAATTGACCGAGTCGGAGTCAAGCTTGAACTGCTTGCGCAGCGAATCGAGTGCGGAGGGCATGGTAGCGATACTGTTTTGCGTGCCGAAAGCAATAATCAGGGTTTCCTTCAAGCCTTTCAGCGCCTGGATAAAAGAGATTTTCAGCTTCGCCGCCATGATCCAGCCGCTTGCAATCATGAGAACAAGCGCTACCGTATAGGCGAGTGCGATGAACTTCAACATAGCCAGCAAGAGATCTGCACCCGTGCTTGCGATCTGCCCTGCCATAATGCATAGCAGCCCGAACGGCAGCACATACATCGACCAGGAGATAATCCGTTGAAAGACTTTAAACATCAAATCCACGAGAGAGAGAAAATGTTCGCCTGTATGAACGGACAGCAAACCGAGCGCGATGCCCACCACCACGGAAAAAAACAGGATTTGCAGACTGTTGCCCTGAGTCAGCGCAATAAATATATTATCCGGGATCAGTTTGAATATAAAGTCCATCAAACCATTGGCAGAGGCCGTGTCTGCTTGATCTGCGGAGGAAGATTCATTATCCAGAACAATCGTGCCAAGCACCGTTTTACTGCCGGCAGAGATGCCTTCGCCCGGCTTGCCGACCAGTCCTGCCGTAATTCCCAGCACACTGACTGCAAGCATCCCAACGATAAAAACTAGCAGCATTTTATTCAATACCTTATTCGATCCTGTCGACATAAACAATCTGCCTACACTGGAGACAATGGCCGTGACCATGATCGGAATGACACACATTTTAAGAAATGACAAATACAATCCACCGTACGGGATAAGCTGTTTTGCCAGCTGAGGCTGATAAATCCCGATCATGACCCCTGCCGCGATGCTTCCTAATATCGTCCAAATCGATTTTAACCACCGCATACGGATAACACACCCACTATGTTTATATTGTGCATCGATGAATAGCTTGCAGGAGAAAAATCACAAGAAGAACCTCAAAAAACTGAGGTTCTCTCCGCACATCAGTGACGCTTCACAACAATCTTAAGACAAAATCATGGGAATTGTTGCAATTAACCCTATCGCATTCCCGGCTTCGCCTTCAGCAGAATTCTGAGGGCCCGAATTGCCGCTCAGCCCTGTAGCCAATCCGTCAAAGAAATCAGTGGCTCCCTGTTTGCTTCCGCCGGCAACGCTGTCGAGCTCGCCTTCCGTTAATTCACTGTCAGCCAGTTGAATTTTGGGCAGAATAATGCTCAAGGAATAGCTGGATTGATCGAGTACGCCGATTTTGAAGCTGGCCGGCACTTCAAGACCTGTTTCCTGCTGAATCGCTTCGTGAATGTTCGTCACGCATATATTTCTGAATTCCAGGTCGGCAGCGGCTCTTGCGCCTACTTTGCTAACTGCTTCTTCTACTGCTTCTTTACTCCATGCCATGTATGATTCCTCCGACTGGAAAGTTTGGATTAGCTGCCGATGATGAGATAAGGAGATGCCACGATTTGACCAATGATATTGCCGGCAACGCCTTCGGAATTGTTCGCATAAGTATTATCGGCGCCCATAATCGAAGCGGCTCCGCCTGCAAGTCCTTCGAAGAAATCGGTAGCTCCGTCTTTGCTTCCGCCTGCAACGCTGTCCAATTCGCCTTCCGTTAATTCATTGTCGGCCAATTGAACTTTAGGCAGGACAATGCTCAAGGAATAGCTGGATTGGTCAAGCACGCCGATTTTGAAGCTAGACGGCACTTCAAGGCCTGTTTCCTGTTGAATGGCTTCGTGAATGTTGGTCACGCACAAATTTCTGTACTCCAGATCCGTGGCTGCTCTTGCGCCCACCTTGTTTACCGCTTCTGCTACTGCTTCTTTACTCCATGCCATGATTGTTTCCTCCTGTAAAATATGATATTTATCATGACTCGTTATGAAAACGAGAGATGAACTACGCAAGCTGCCGTTTGGCCAATTCGACGAACAATCCGTCCTGTTTCATTAAATCGCTGTAAGACCCCGCCTGGACGATCCGCCCTTTTTCCAGAACGAAGATACGGTCGGCGTTCATAATGGTGCTGAGCCTGTGGGCAATGACCACCCGTGTAGCGTGCAGCTTCTCCAGGCTTTGGCTGACAATCGTCTGCGTGCGGTTGTCCAGGGCGCTGGTCGCCTCGTCGAACAGGATGATTTTCGGTCTTCTGGCAATCGCCCGGGCAATAAGCAAGCGCTGGCGCTGCCCACCGGATAACGTGCTGCCGCCTTCGGATATTACCGTATGCATGCCCATGGGCATTTGGCGGATATCCTCATCGAAGCCGGCCATTCGCGCCGATTCCCAGGCTTCTTCCATCGTCAGGTTCGCAGAACCGATAATATTGGAATAAATATCGCCAGCGGTCACCTTGCCATTCTGCAGGACAACGCCGAACTGACTGCGAACGGAGCGGATATCCAGTGTTTTGAGATCCTGCCCGTCAAAGTAAAGCGATCCGGACTCCGGCTTCTCAAAACCGAGCAGCAGCCTCAGCAGCGTTGACTTCCCGCAGCCTGATGCGCCAACCAGCGCGATGAATTCGCCCGGGCGGATTTGGAGCGACAGATCATTGAGAATCCAGGGCTGATCCATTCTATAACGAAAGCGAATATGTCTGACTTCAATAGCGCCTGTCAGTTCGCCTGGATCTTCCAATGCCTCATGTACTTCGGGAACCGTCTGAAGAATCGGTTTGGCTCTTTCATATTGCGGAACAATACTCAGAATCGAGACAACCGCCGTCGACATTGCAATCATCGCCCCCAGAAAAGCCGAGAAAGCAGAGAAAAAAGCGATGAACTTGCCGGGACTCATTGCACCCCCGCCGGAAGCCATAATATAGAATAATGTCATCGAAGTAATAACCGGAAAAAAAGCGTTGAATACCGCATGCAGATTCGTCAATGTCTTGGCTTGGAACGCGGTTTCTTTTAACTCCCCGAACTGTTTGGCCCACAGGAAAAATGCCCGTTTCTCTGCCGCCGCCATGCGGAATTTGCTGATGCCGTTAATGATTTGCAGAACCGTCATTGAAATTTTCCCCTGAACCGCCAGCAACACACGCTGCCGCTTTACCTGCAGAATTCCGACTCCAAGCGTAACGGCCATCGATATCAGGACCAGAACCGTGGCCACAAGAGCCAATTTCACATTGTAATAAAATAATAAGAGCAGATTAAAGGAGGAGAATATGCCGGAAAATATCGCTGTCAGCGCCACACCCGATACCGCTTGACGTATCGTATTGATGCTGTTGGCCCGCAAAGCCAAATCTCCGGAGGAATAGTCCCTGAAGAAGGAAACAGGCAGATTGAGCAGGCGATCCCATACCGCCGCCTGTATGGATCCCCCCATCTTCCCTTCGATTCTGAGCATCGCCATAGAGCGCGTCAATTCGAACAAGGACATGGAAAGGATGACAGACAGCAAGATCAACCCCATCTGCAGAAGCAGGCCTTTCTCCGAAGCCGGAATAATCGAATCGAACAAGATGCCGTTGGCTATGGGGACCAGCATTCCGAGCAATCCCCCGGCAATCCCCATGAACACCATGATATATAAGTCCCGTTTGATCGTTTTGTGTGAGCCGAATTTGATAATATCCATAACAGAGAGCGGTTTTGTCGGCAGCGGACGATAGAACATAAACGCGACCGGTGCGATATTGCGGGCAAGATCTTCCGTTACGGTCTGTTCCGAGCCGTCCGCCGAATCGACAAGAATATAGGTCGACGCATTCTTCTGAATCAGAGCAACCGGCTGTTTGTTTGCCTCCAAATAGGCAAGCAGGGGTCCGTTATCGCTGCGCCACCAATCATCCTTGAGCATTACCTGGCGGGAACGAAATCCGGAGCTTTTTGCAATATGGCCCACAGGGTCGCGCAGCTTATGCAGACTCTTTCCAGCAACCGGCTTCACTGCCATGCCGAGCGATTCGCCGACAATCTTGCAGGCGATATACAGCAGGTCGGTGGAGCCCGTTTCAGCGGCTGCTTTTTTTCGGGATGCTCCTGTAACGGCTGCCAAACGGTTCAAAGCCAAATCCATGACGGCATGATCATTTTCCGTTTTCCGTTTCAGACGGTCGTATTCGACTTTTCCCTCTGACCTGCGGTTATCAAGCAGACAGCGGTAGAGCAATCGATGAAATTCGGATAATCCGCGCCATTCGGCATCTTTCTTCAGCCATTTAGCCGTGCCGCATGCGGAAATTATGGATGGTTCCGCGGCCGAAATCCAGCTGACAGAGGACAAAGGCATAGTCATCCCCGGCTGCACGACGGCAAATCTTTCATCATCCATCCAATGAAGTTTTCCGGCATGCATTTCAATCCACAACACGTTAGCCGAACGAAAGACAGCTCCCTCGGAAGCTGCCAGCTGACTGACCGCTTCAAGCTCGATAAAATCTGTTGCATTGTTGAGCCTTCTCAGGGCGGAGGACCAGTCCTGGACCCACTCATCAATCGAATCCGCCATTGCCATGTGAACAGAATGATCGGAATTCGCTTGAAGAAATAAGGACATGTCCATGCGGATCAGCTGCGTTCCGGACAAACCGGCAATGAGCATGCCTGCGGATGCTTCCGCAACGTCTTCATGGAAACCAAAGATGAATCGCCCTGCTTGCAGACTGAACAAAAATTGCGGCTGCCGGGTTACTGTACCGCCTTGCAGGGCAACGGCAAAAATATCTGCAGATCCGCTCATAATGAGCCAAAGCGACGTTTCATCCGTAACAATGAGCGGTTTGTTGCCTTCAAGCTCGATCCATTCCCCATTTTTTATAAACCATTGCTCCAAGATATCGTCATCCGTCCGATCCATATGCATTCACCCCCTCCGGCTTTAGTGGTCCTGTATCAGTCTGGCATATGCGCCGTTTTTCAGCAGTAAATCATGGTGGGTGCCGCGTTCGGCCACTTTTCCCCGCTGCATCAAAATAATTTCATCCGCATCGCGGATGGTGCTCAGCCTGTGCGCGACAATAATACAGGTACAGCCTCTTCTTCTGAAGCTCGTATCCACGATTTGTTCCGTCTTCGGATCCAATGCGCTTGTCGCTTCGTCCAGTACAAGAACGGATGGATTGCCGGAGAGCGCTCTGGCAATTTCCAGGCGCTGCCGCTGTCCGCCGCTGAAATTACCGCCGCCCTCGGCAAGCACATGATCGTAACCGCTGCTTCGCGAGCTGATATCATCATCAATACAGGCATCTTTGGCGGCACGGACAATATCCGTCTCCGGTATCGTCAAATCCCACAGCGATAAATTATCCTTGATGGTGCCTTCAAACATATGAATATCCTGATCGACTACCGCAAGCGAATTGCTGATTAATGTGCGCGGCAATTCATCGCGATTGATTCCATCAAACAGAATTTCTCCCGACCATGGCGCATAAACGCCGGCAATCAATTTGGCGATTGTCGATTTCCCGCTGCCCGATCCCCCTACAAGGGCAACACGCGAGCCGGGCTTCAGCTGCAGGCTGAAGTTCTCAATCAACGCCCCCTCCAGCTTGTTGTAACCGAAGGTTACATTGCGCAATTCAACAAACCCTGCCAGCTTGGCATTCTTCGGC
Source organism: Paenibacillus sp. JT31N11 (assembly GCF_056269285.1). Classification (NCBI taxonomy): domain Bacteria; kingdom Bacillati; phylum Bacillota; class Bacilli; order Caryophanales; family Paenibacillaceae; genus Paenibacillus; species Paenibacillus sp. JT31N11. The sequence continues at coordinate 1,038,801 of NZ_JBWDNQ010000001.1, read as the reverse complement.
TGCGCTTCTTCTTCATCCGATGGATACAGCTCGGCCGCTGCTGCGATCTGGCTGTCCACATCATGGTTTAATACATCATCAAGCCGCTTGAGTCCACCTTCCGCCTCCTGAAGGGAGCTGCCGAGCTGGACCATCTTATTGACCGGTTCGATGAAGCTGGCCGTCAGGCTTTGGAAGGCTACCAGCATACCAATCGTCATGACGCCATCCATGACCTGAAATCCGCCGACCGCCAGAATGACCGCGGAGCTTATGCCGGATAACAAAGTGGGCAGGGCGCTCAGCATACCGGAGGAGACGCCGAGCTGCTGCTGGGAATTCAGGAGCTTCGTCTGGTAACCGGACCATTTTGCGAAAAAATCGGATTCGGAACCGCTTGATTTCAACGTTTCGATCATTTGCAGACCATTCATCGTAACGCCCTGCATTTTGCCGCCTTCCTGAAGCAGACGCATATTCTGATCGACTCTTTGCCTGGCAACGAACTGCAGAAAAACCACGTTTATCAGAGCCGTTGCAACAGCCAGCAGGGTCAGGATAACGCTGTACTGGAACATCAGGATCAAATAAAAGACAATCATTACGGAATTCAATGCGGCGACCGCCAGATCGCCGGACAGCAGCTGTGCTACCCGGTCGTTGATCATCACCCGCGAACCAATCTCTCCGCTGAAGCGCTGTGAGAAGAATCCCATCGGAAGCCTCAGCACATGCCAGAAAAAAGCGCTGGACGTGCTTAGCGAAAATTTCGTTTCGAGCCGCAGCAGATAATATCTCTGCAGCCAGGTCAGCGCCGCCCGGACGAATGCCGTAATGGCCATTCCGACCAGCAGCGGGATCAGCCAGCTTTGATTATTTCCGAGCAGTATATTATCGATGAACATTTTGGTGAAAGTGGGAATGACAAGTCCCGGAATGATTAGGAAAAGTCCCGCCAGAATGACATAAAGCAGCGCCGTTTCCGAGCCTTTCAGCCGTTTCTTGAGAGACCCGGCAATACCCGTTTTCTCGCCATGGCGCTTGTATTCGGGTGACGGCTCAAAGCTTAGAACAATGCCGGTATAGGATTTATCGAATTCCTCATAAGTGACAACCCGCGGTCCCGAAACCGGATCATTCAGAAAAACCCGGTTCTCCTTGAAGCCCTCGAGCACAAGGAAGTGATTGAAGTTCCAATGAATTATCATAGGCCCCTTCATGCTGCGGAGCGCCTCCGGTTCCTTCTTCAGCCCTCTTGCCGTCAGCCCGTATTTCCTTGCTGCTTTCAGCACATTGCTGGCTTTGCTCCCGTCCCTTGAAACACCGCATTCCACACGCAGCTCCTCCAGAGGAACATAGCTTCGGTAATAGCCAAGAATAATCGCTAAAGCTGCCGCACCGCATTCCACCGCTTCCATCTGCAGAACGGTCGGCGTCTTGACGCGTTTGGGTGCACTCACCTTAAGGTTCAACTCCATCTCTTACTTAATCTGAGGTATTACGGATGTAATCGGTTTTTGCCGCTTAATCGTTATGGATCCCGAGGTAAAGGTTCCGCTGTCTATCAGCTGCGGCGGACCTTTGGGCGTAGACCATTTGTAGCCGCTTATTGTTGACGGGTCCGGCACGAGATCGACCAGAACCTCAAGCAGCGCGGAGCCTCTTCCCGCAAGCTCCTGCACCAGCGCTTCGTTCCCGAGAGTGAGCAGCATGGTCTGCGCCGTTACCGGGAATTCCGAAACCGACGTTACGCGTCCAATCAAAAAGCCGTATTCCTCCTTATTTACGGAGCTGGGAGAAATATCAACCGTCATCCCGGGAATAATGGTCTTCCCTTCCTGGATCGGAACATACATCACCGTCTTCAAATCCTTGGCCTGCTCCTCGCCTGATTCGACCGTAATGATCGGCAATCCAACGCCGATTGAAGCGCCCTTCTTGACTTTCACTTCCAGGACCCGTCCTGTATAAGCACTTACGACTCTCGATTCGTTGAAGTATGCCGTCTTGAGCGCAGCTAACCCGTTCCGGATCTTGTTTATTTGCTCCTCTAATTCCGCTGACGGCGTACGCTGATTGGCCAGCTCGGCAGCCTTGAGGCTCTCTGCCAGCTGCTCAAGCTGCTGTACCATGGCCGGTTGTTCAATTCTTGCTATGACGTCACCCTTATGTACGTAATCATTCTCCATCACGCGAATATCGGTAATGGGGCCGCTCGACGAGGAATAGATATTTTGCAGCCCTCCTGGCCGGATTAAGACGCCTTGTGCCTGCATCTTGGTATTCAACGTACCGTAAAATCCCCAAACTATCGCGGAGACCAGCAGCAGTCCGAGGGCGCTCAAAGCGAGCCAGCCCTTTGGCGAAGTCACCTTCATTAAAGTGTCGAGCTGCTCGGGCGAAGATAATCTTTCTATGGATACCTTGCGAAAAACGTCATTGTTCATTCCCGGGTTGCTCCTTTATTTCAGGTATTCGAACTGTCCTTGTTTAACCTGTTTCATCACAATGTGCATATCATTCACATCTCCGCTCGCGTCAAACGATCTGTCACCGGACACGCCCGGCCATGTTTCCTGTTTTCGTAACGCAGCCGCAATATCGGCAGGCTTGCGTGAATCAGCCTCCGTCATGGCAGCGGCCAGAAGATGCAGAGAGTCATAGGCTTGCGCCGCATATTTATTCGGCTCTGCCCCGAACCTGCTTTTATAGCTTTCAACAAAATCACGAACCTTGGGATCCGTATCATTGGGGTTAAAGATAGATGCTACAACGACCCCTTCTACTGCTTTTTCACCTATTTCAATCAAGCTGTCTGAATCCAGGGCGTCCCCGCCCATCACCGGCAGGTTCAATCCTGCTTTGCGAAGCTCCAGAATGAAATTCGCTCCATCCGGCATCGCTTCCGCCACAAAGACAGCATCGCATCCCAAGGCGTTCCATTTATTGACCAGTCTGCGGAGATCATCGATGTCCTTATAGTCAGAGACACGATCTATGATTTGAATATCGCTTATTTTGGCGCTGTCTTCAAAAGAATTGGCCAAGCCGCGGCCGTACTCGTCATTCGCGTAAAAGACAGCAATGTTCTTATACATTTTGGAGTTGGCGTAATCCGCCATCTCTGCGCCGATTTGTGTATCATTCGGAATCAAGCGGAAAATATGGCTGACCCCGCCCTCCGTCAGCTTCGGTGAAGTCGACGTTGGCGCAAGAAACAATACGCCTGCTTGTTCATAGACCTTGGAAGCCGGCACCGTCACGGCCGAGCTGCGGTCGCCGATAACAGCTGTCACATTCAAATCATTGGAGAAGTTTTGGGCAATGGTCAGACCGTCCGTAACGGAAGATAGATCATCCTTTTGCTCCAGCTTTATTTTTGAGCCTATTACCCCGGTTTGATTGATTTCCTCCAGAGCCAATTCAAGCCCCTCTTTAAATCCGTCGTTCCGGCCGGCAAAAGGCCACGCCGCGCCGACTACAATTTCATCCGATGATTTGCCCAGCTTCATTGCTCTTTCTTCGCTCATACTCATGGAACTTCCGCACCCTGTTAACAGCAAAAACAGGAATGAAGCCAAGATGATCATTCTCAATCTCATTTGTGTATAGCTCCCGTATCATAGTTTAGTCGTGATATTATGTCAGTTATTGTATAAATTATAGACGCTGGTTTCAAAGTAACACGGCATTAAGTCAGGAATGTGTCGAATTTCGAAAATGATGTCGATCAACGGGCAGAAAACCGGGGCCAAGCCCTCTTTCAGTTCATGCAGAGGCAACCGTAGCGGTATAAAGAACCCGGCTAAATGTCGAATTGCGCTGCACTGGTTAGTTTTTACTATCCCGACAGAGACCAGGATGACAACCAACTTAAGTCTACCAGCGGCCAATAAAAGAATAATGAAAGATTTTAGCAAAAAAAAGCCCAAAACCGCGCAGCATCAAGCCTTTGCGGTTTTGAGAAAGATAAAAATTATTTTTCGCAGAAAATTTTCATAGTAGAAATTAGGAAATAAGGACCAGTTCCTTGGACGGATAATATCCTGTCAATAATCCGAGCTTTACCTCGTCTGAACGTGCCCGGCTCTTCGTTTTCCCTGCCGCCGGACTACGGATTGACAATTCAAATGGCCCAAACTATCCTTTTAAACAGGCAGGTCACGGATTGCATGCCGGTCATTAGGAGGAATCCTTATGCTGGATAGTCAAATGCTCAAGAATCAAAGTAAATATAGGGCAAGCTTTAATCGGTTAGCGGAGCTTGTATTTGGGATTCATTTTGAGGAATGGTACCAGAGGGGATATTGGGGGGATCGGTATATTTGTCACTCCATACTCCACGACAACGACGAGATCATTGCGAATGTATCAGTCAACAGGATGGATTTGGTTCTCAATGGGATCAATAAGAAAGGCATTCAGATTGGTACCGTCATGACTCATCCGGATTTTCGGGGGAAAGGTCTATCCAGCCGGTTAATGAGGTATGTGCTGTCGTTATACGAAAATAATTGCGATGTTCTGTATCTGTTTGCAAACAGATCTGTCCTCGACTTTTACCCGGGATTTGGTTTCACTCCGATGGCAGAATCACAGTTCCTCCTGCAGCTGGACGGCCCGCAGGCAAAGGATGGATCACTTCTTAAACTGGATTGTTCACGGAAGGAAGATATCGCATTATTAAAACGCTTGCTCAACTGCAGGATTCCGGTTTCCCGGAAATTTGGCGTCATAAATGACGAGGAGCTATTCATGTTTTATGCATTGAATGTTTTCTCCGGGCATTTATATTACTCTCCAAAGGATGATGCCGTTCTCGTATTCGAGCATAAAGGCGAAGCGCTGCATCTATATGATATTGTCAGCTCTGATATCATCGACTTTGACCGGCTGCTTTCCCGGATTTCCAATCCGGATACTAGAAAGATCCGCTTTTATTTCGTGCCTGAACGGTTAACCGCGAAAGCGGAATTGATACCCATGGATGAAACGGAAGATATTCTATTCGTAAAGCCTGTCTCTGCTTTCGATAATTTGAAGGATTTTTGCGCGCCCAAATTATCTCATGCCTAAAAGAGGCTCCGGCAATGCGGCTGCCTGGGTGAAAGGCAGCCTTTGTCTGATCGTTCATAATCAAGCTTCCAGCCTGATTACTGTTGATGCTGTTTCAACCCCATTCAAGGTCAGCGTAATCCGGTGCTCGCCCGGATAATGACGGCGGGTCGTCAGATCCGCCCAGCGGTGCTTCCTGGTGCCTGCAAGCCTCGTACCTCCCGGCACCACTTTGTCGGACAGCAGGAATAGCTTGCGGGATGTATGTCCTCCTGCCTTCACGAAGTCGATTCCGTATTCCATGCGAATACGCACCGGTTCGCCCGGCCGGATATGAAGCTCGTAGCTCAGCTCGCAGCTTCCGCCGATCGGCAGCACATCCGGCTCCGCCGACAAGGAGGCATAGGTTGTCAGCGCCGACTCTTCTCCCGCTTCCGCATAGCCGAACAGCGCCATGATCTCGGGATCGGCTTTGCGGATCAAATTACGGCAGGCATGCCTGATTATCCAGTCCGTATCCGGATGGACTCCCTGCCAGCGGCGGGCCGTATCCAGCACGATTGACGGGTGATCCTTGGCGATGTCATTCAGATTGTTGGCGACGCTCTTGCGCACATACAGCGAAGGATCCGCTTTCAGCTGCTCCAGCACGGGGAGCAATGGAGCAGGGTCCCGCTTGAAAAGCGGCAGCGCCTGTCCCCACGGCAGCCTGGGCCGGCAGCCCTCGCTGGCAAGCCGCCGGACATGAGCGTTCGGATGCCTGGACCATTCCTCCATCTGACGCATCATCCGCTCCGGCTCACGCAAAATAAACGACCGAACGGCGAACTCCGCCGAGGACTTCGAAGTAAACCGCTCCAACGCCTCCATAGACAGACCCCAATGCTCCTCTGACTGGCCGTACACTTCCACGAAATCAGGAAAAAATAAATAGGGGAAACCGACGCAGGCCGCGTCAATCGCATACAAAACGTCGAGCGCGTCCTTGTACCGTGGCGGCAGATATGTTCCGAGCACCATGGAGATCCGCCTGATCCGCTGCTTCAGCTTTAAATCATACCAGCCGTCCTCCATGACCGCCGCGACGAATGCCTCCGTATTGAAAGCCTTATAAACAGCATGCACTTTCTCGCCGAATTGACGCAGAAATTGTTCATGATACATATCTTTTAATGGTTCTGCCATTCTCTCTCTCCTCCTGGTTATAACCATTCAACGATGATTCCACGATAATCGCCGCCTTTAAACCGGTGCTTGCGCGCCTCGCTGATGCGATACACTAGACAGCGTAACATATTAAATATGCCAACTGTTTGTCATATTTATTTAGCGGATCAAACTTTTGAATATCGCAATTTCCTGCATACGCTCATCACAGGGCATTCGCGGATTGACATAAGCAAAGAAACAGGACCATAATGTAAGCATAGTATAGGCATCGGATATCCTTCTGCTGTTACGGCCATAGTCATTTTATAAGGAGGTTCATTGTAATGGACGAACAAACCGGCACGAACAACAACTGCAAGGAGAGCGCCGGCTCCAGTATTTGTGAAGTTCTGCAGATCCTGGGTGCCAAATGGGCTTTCCTTGTTCTTGAAGAACTGCTGAAAGGACCGCAGCGATTCAACCAGCTTCAGCGGAATGTATCCATCGTCAAGACCCAATCCCTTACGGATACGCTCCGCCACCTCGTGAATAACGGTCTTGTCCTCCGCAAGGTCTTTCCTACTGTACCTGTCACAGTGGAATATTCTCTGACGGAGAAGGGCAAGGATTTTCAAACCGCATTGCTGGAAATGGACAAATGGGTCCAAAAATGGGGTAACCTGGCGCAAACCGGTGAAATTGTCGTCCAATCCTCATAATCGCATAGCGCCAGATCATAACCAATTTAACCGCCAAGGCTCTTAGCCCTTGGCGGTTATTTGTCTTGGATGCGCAATTTGCAACTCACTATACAATAGGTTAGTTGGTCCAAATAAATGGATTACATCCAAATGATTTGCGTTCTTACTTAATGGAATCAGCTTGATTATAATTCGATTAAGCCGCTTAGCCGGACGCGGCCAAGCGCACATACAATCGCAATGGGCTCCGAACAAGACAGAAGCCCAGGAAAACGGAAAGGAATGGTTGTTTATGAACCGAATTGTCATTTACATTTTAATGATAGCCGTCTTCTTCACGGCTACTTCAGAATTGGTCGTGGCGGGCATTCTGAATGTGCTGGCTGAAGAGATGCATATCTCTGTCGCACTTGCCGGACAGCTCATAACCGCCTATTCGCTCGCATTCGCGATAGGAACTCCGGTTATTGTGTCTCTGACGGCGCGAATGGGCCGGAAAAAATTGCTGCTCATTGCCTTATCCGTCTTTATTATCGGCAATCTCTTCTCGTTCGCCAGCTCCGGCTTCATCCAGCTGATGGCTGCCCGCATGATATTGGGCATGAGCTCCGGCGTATTGATGGTAGCCGCCTTCAGCGCTGCAGCCAAGATGGTGCCTCCCGAGAAAATCGGCAGCGCGATCGGCACCATTATTCTCGGCTTCAGCAGCGCCATGATTCTTGGCGTGCCCGTCGGGATTGCGCTGACCGGTATGTTCAGCTGGCAGACAATCTTTCTCTTCCTCGCCGCCGGCAGCCTCATCATTCTGATTGGCATGGCCCTCCTGCTGCCGGAGATCGAAGGCGATGCTCCCGTAGCCTTCAAGCAGCAGTTCGCGGTGTTTGCGAATCCGGTCATTTTGTCCGCGCTGCTGCTCGTTCTGTTCAGGGAAATCGGCAACTCCGTCATGTTTACGTATGTAACCTCTTTTCTCGGAACAATCCTGCAGCGCAGCGCTTCGGATATCGGATTCATCATGCTCGTCTTCGGAATTGCCGGCGCTTTGGGTTCACGGCTGGGCGGCTCCGCTATCGATAAATGGGGAAGCGTAAGGATCATCGTCATCAGCTTGACCGGTCATGTCCTGACGCTGGCTCTGCTTCCGCTGGCCGTTCATTCATTTCCTCTTGCCATGGTGCTTCTGTCCCTTTGGGTGATGTCCATGTTTATTATGGGCCCTGCTACGCAGACCTACTTCATCGAGAAGGCCCCGCAATCGGCGAATCTCATCATCAGCCTGAACACCTCCGTGACGCAGGTCGGTTTGGCAGCCGGTGCGGGAGTCGGCGGTATGGCTGTCACCTTGAATTCGACTGTCTTGTACAATCCATGGGTCGCCAGCATTGCGCTGCTTTTGTCCTTCGCCGCAGCCGCCGTTTCTATCCGGAAGAGCAGGAAGCCCCTGGCTGTCGCAGCCTGAGGAGAAAAATGCGATATGCGATATAATATTCCTTGTGTTGATTCATCCCATTCTTATATCATTCAGCGGACAGCATGTATTGTGTCGATCCGACATATTCACGGAATGAGCGAATCCTTTCATTCTCAAATTCAAAAAAAATCGTCAGCTCATTGTTGTAGGGCGCGCCGTTCAACGTTCCTTCCGCGCTGAATACCACGATCCCATGATTGGCATCCTCGAGCTCCAGCAAAGACGTTAACCGGACAGCCAAGGCTTCACGCTACATGAGTACCAATTCTTCAAATCGTTTCTTGCCGTACTGAATGCCCTTCCATTCGACGAAGGGCATTGGAACGGTGAAGCGCAAATCATCGGAAGCCATCAAAAGGAATTCTGTCAGCGATCCCTCCTCGATTGCATGGCGAAAAGCTTGAAAAGCCCTGCTGCTTCTGGTAACTCCAAATTGTTCCTGTCGGTCAGTCATCTAAAATTCCCGCTTTCTTGTTACCGTTTTTTGTTTCATGAGTGACTGTACCATATGAACTGGACAGCTTATGTCCTGTTTAGAGTTAACAAGAAAAAAACCGGACTCCCTTCATTAAAAGGGAATCCGGTCTTTCGGTTTTTAGCTTCTCGGCGGATTCAGCATCAATTCGTTCATGGGACTTGAATCGGGAATTTGACGGGTGTTGTATATCGACAATTTTTGATTAACCGCTTCAAATGCCCTGTCCAGCTCCAGCTGTCTTCGCTGAAGCTCCAGCTTATGATTTTCCAATATCGCTTTTCTTTCCGGTATCGTCTCATCGCCCATGATAGCAAGATCGACAATCCGTTTCAAGGCCGCTACCGTCATCCCCGTCGCACGGAAGCATGTCATCAGGTTGATCCAGTCCAGGTCCTTTTGTTCAAACAGCCGGTTCCCGTATTGATCCCTTTGTATAAAAGGAAGCAGCCCTTCTTTCTCATAATAACGGATCGTATGAGGAGGAAGCTCGAGCCGTTCGGAGGCTTCTTTGATTGAAAATGACAAATCTCCACACCTCCCTGATCATCAGAAATGATTTCTCGAGCTTTAACTATACACCTTAAAGTGGACTTTAAAGCAAGCATTATATATAATGCTGCAATTCCGCTTCTGGTATACAGGTTCAGTCCTTCATGCCAGAAACCAGGGCGATGCTTGCTTCTGTTTTCAGATCAATAATTCTTTTTCCTTCAGGGTTGGAGTCGGCGTCAGCACATCACCCGTGAAGGGTTCGATTGGCTGCCCGTTTTGCACTTTTTTCGGCCAGTCATGGTTAGACAGCGCCGCTTTGGCAAGCGCAATCAGATCGGAGCCCTTCTCCAGCATCTTCGCTGCATCAGTAGGCTGATCGAGTCCGCCGTTGGCAATGACAGCAGTATTGCCGTATTTCTTTGCCAGCTCGGCAAGCGTAGGACCAGACTCCCCGAAAGCAGGGTCCAATGCGCGGTATTCATACGTATGGATGTAATCGGCTTTGGCTGCTCCGATGCTTTTGAAAATAACACTTGCATCCTCTTCCCCATGCTCCCACTTGTAGGTAAAATTATTCACTTTCGCTTGCGAAATGCGGACACCGACTACAAAATCTTCGCCTGTTGCTGCTTTGACAGCTTCTATAGTTTCAATAAGAAACCGGAGGCGATTCTCCAGGGATCCGCCGTATTCGTCCGTCCGCTGATTCGTGTATCCGGTCAAAAACTGGTCCGGCAGACAACCGCTCGCAGAGTGAATTTCCACACCGTCGAAGCCGGCTTTCTCCGCATTCGAAGCAGCTTTCGCAAAGTTGCCGATCAGCTCCTTGATTTCTTCAATATCTAATGCTCTGGCAGTCGGAAATTCGCCTCCCTTGCCATAAAGCGGACTTCTCTCACCCTCCGGCTTCAAAGCGGAAGGAGCAACCGTTTGTCCACTATTAGGATTCTCTTGGGACAGCGCACCAGCATGAGCAAGCTGTAAAATGATTTTTCCTCCTTGTGCATGAACCGCTTCCGTAACGCCTTTCCATGCCTGGATATGCGAATCCTTCGTAATACCCGGCTGGTTCAGCAATCCTTGACTGAAGGTGTCATCCATGTAGCCGGATTCCGTAATAACAAGTCCAAAATCGCCAGAGGCAAAGCGGGCATAATAACGGGCCATATTTTCCGTCGCCCTGCCATCGGACTCTGCGGATCCCCTTGTCATGGGCGCAAGAACCACCCTGTTTTTAAGCGTGAGGCGGCCTAATTGATACGTGGACAAGATTTGGGGGAAAGTAGACATGATGAACAGCTCCTCTTGTATAGTTTTGGTGTTTTTATTGACTGCGAAGTCAATAATTGAACAAAAAATTTTTGACTACGAAGTCAAAAATCAGACAAAAAAAATTAGTTTTTTATCAAATCGAAAGCCGTGTTCAGCACCATTTCGATCTGATCTGGAGGCGCGCCTGTTTTCTCTAATATTCGGATGCCGCGCAAAGTATTGGCCAGGTGGGCCGCTAATTCCTGACTTGTAAACCGGTTCGTGATTTCTCCTGCAGCTTGTCCGTTTCGAATGACCTCCTCAAGAACAAGCCGTACTTCACTGAACATAAGGTCGAACTCGGTCGCAACTTCCCGATCATCCATGCCAAACTCCATAGCAGAGTTAACCATGAGACAGCCTTTATGAGCCTCCTCGCTTGAGGAACAAAGCGATGCTGACTGCAGAGCGTCCAGAATACGGGTTGGCGAACCGCCTTGGTCGATCATTTCTCTAAGCTGTGAGAGGCTTTGCGTCCGATAAAGAGCGAGTGCCTTTAAAAAAAGCGAGCGTTTGTCCTCAAATACGCCATAAAGACTCTGTTTCTTCACATTGGTTTTGTTCGTCAGATCCTCGAAAGAGGTCGCTTTATAGCCTTTGGTCCAAAAAACCTCCATCGACTGACTCAAAACCTTATCCACGTCAAATTCTCTTGGTCTGCTCATGACGTAATCCTATCATATTCTTGACTATGTAGTCAATATCTAAAGTTCAGCATATAAAAAGCCGACCCCAAAGGCCGGCTTACAATGATTTCAGTTCAATTAACGAATATCGCATTTGTTATGGATAAAATGTATTTGGTTTTGAAGCCGGTTTAACGTTTCCTTTTCCCCGGTTGAGTGTTCGCTGCTGCTCTTGGACATCAATTGTTCCATTTCCTGCTTTAATTGATGCAGATCCTCGCCTGCATTCGAGCAATCATAATTGCTTTCCAGCTGATTAAACAAATGGAATCCCCCTTTCCTGGTCTATTTGTCTCCGCCTTTTTTGCCTTTGTTTCCCTTTTTATCGGATGTGCGGGTTGTTGTATTTTGTGCGGCATGCCCTTGTTGTTTAGCCATATAGATCCCTCCCTTCATATCTGCCCCGGTTATTTTCCGAAGATTGAGTTCTTTTTATTCACCTGAGCTTTAGACCTCAATAATAATCGGGAATGAGATTTTTCTAAATAAAAAAACGCCCGGTATGCATTTGCATATCCGAGCGCTCTTGGAAGCATTTATTGAATCAGGGTTAGTGCAATGCCGCTTTGTTAGGTTCCGGCATTTGCGGCGTTCCGGCTGCCGGTGCGTACATATTCAGCATTTTTTGCATATCGGCAGTATCAAACTGCGGCACCTGGTAGTAGCCATGTTTGTTTTGATACATGAAGATCTCGTAAGACATTTCGATGAACTGCTGTATTTGAGATGCCAGCACGCGGCGAACGACAGGATTTGTAACTTCTGCCGCTGACATGGTCAATAATGAAGCATGGGATTTAACCAACCCCTGCATATAATCGCATATGCCTGCATCCTTTACGTCAGCGAGAGATTGATTCGGTTTTGTCGGCTGGGTCTGTTTGATGCCGTATACCGGCTGTGTTACTTGTTTAATCATATAAGTAGCTGTTTTCTGGTTTGGCTCCTGCCCGGTCTTAAAGCATTCAGCCGTCAGATTTTATTGGGAGAGCATGAAATTATACTGCCGGTCCAGAATGTCCAAAAGCTCCTGATCCTGAACGAATTGCCTGAAAATCATGAATTGATCCAACGTATTGACGGCACAGGACAACACCTGATGCACATCAAGCAGTTCATGACCTCCATGATTCATGTTCATTCCGTTCTGCGAACGATTATTTGATGGTATTTGCTGCTGCATCGTCATATTCTCCTTTGTTGTAAAAACATTTTGGGCAACCTACTTTAATATGCAGGGTTGAGGGAGAATTTATGCAATCTGATGCAGCTTGCAAAGCAAAGCACCGGCTTATGACTCAGGTTATAACTCCTCGATTTCGACGGTGATGACGTTATCCGTCAGCTTCACCAGATTGTATACATCGGTAACATAATGTTTGTGGGTTGCGGATAGAATCAAACCGATTTGCCGGTTGCCGGATTCCAGATCCTTGAGTTTAATCTCACGGATATCCACGCCTTTTTTCCCTGTCAGCTCACGTTCGCTTTCGAGATTTTTAATGATTTGCGTCAAATCGCAGGTCGGATTCACGATAAGCTTGACGGAAATATCCTTTTGACTTAATTTTTCAGGTCCGATGCGCCGGATCAGGAAGGGCAATACGTTAACCGCAAGGATAATAATCAGAACAGAATAGGAAGCCTCCCAATAAAATCCTGCCCCAACCGCTATGCCGATTCCGGATGCCGCCCAAATCATCGCCGCGGAGGTCAATCCCGAGATTACATCATTGTTTCTTCTCAGAATAACGCCTGCGCCGAGGAAACCGACCCCGCTGACAATTTGAGCCGCTAACCGCATGGGATCACGGTTTGTCGTGAGAAGATCACCGAACTTTTCGATCGACTCAATGGAGATCACCGTAACCAGGCAGCTGGCCACTGATATGACCATACAGGTTTTCAAGCCAAGGGGCTTATGCTTTAACTGACGGTCAATGCCAATCAGCAATCCCAGAAATAAGGCAAAGGTTACTTTCAGAAAGAAATCTAAAGGAATAGTAACAGCAATCCCTCCTTTACAAATATTTCGGATAAAAGAAAATGACAGAGGGACTTTCCTGGCAACATACTGTGCGATTGCGGCATCAACGTCCGACCTAACCGGAATACTTCACTGGTTGAGTCGTTCATTCCATGCAGGGCGTCCACTATATTTCCATTTTTTGTATGTTATTTTCCTTGAACTGCGGCTATAGTAGATTGTATGCGGAGGCAGTCCTTTAATTTCCACTAGCTGGTGTTTCCCATCAATCTCCTCACCGGCACAAATCCATCGACAGCTGACTGTATGCAAATAGAAACAGCAGAATGACCGCCCTTTCAAGCGGTCGTTCTGCTGCCTTGATACCTATTCTACGGCGCAGGCACCTTTACGAGTGAAAATCCTGTCCGTCCAGAACCTCTTTCACAAAGCCGGCGCGAATGACAAAATCACCGAAGTGCTCGCCTCTTTGCCTTTCCTTTGCATACTGCGTCACAATCGGCTGGAGAGTACCGAGAATCTCCTCTTCCCCGATGTTTTCCTTGTACAGCTTGTTCAGACGATTGCCTGTAAAGCCGCCCCCCAAATACATATTGTATTTGCCCGGTGCTTTGCCGATGAACGCGATTTCCGCAAGCATTGGTCTTGCGCATCCATTCGGGCAGCCGGTCATGCGGATGACGATTTCTTCGTCGCGCAGTCCAGCTTCCTCAAGCATCGGCTCCATTTTATCAATCAGCGAAGGGAGATAACGCTCCGATTCGGCCATTGCCAGTCCGCAGGTTGGCAGCGCCACGCAGGCCATGGAGCTTCTGCGCAGAGCCGAATGATGGGCTCCATCGGTAAGTCCGTACTCCTTGATCAAACCTTCGATTTTTTTCTTCTTATGGCTGGTTACATTGCCAATGATCAGATTCTGGTTCGGCGTAAGCCGGTAGTCGCCTGTATGAACCTTGGCGATTTCCCTTAAACCTGTCATCAGAGGATAGCCAGCTTCGTCTTTGACACGGCCGTTCTGGACAAACAGAGTAAAATGCCATTTTCCGTTATTTCCTTTTACCCAGCCATAGCGGTCGCCATTGCTGTCAAAATGGTAAGGACGCGCTTCCTCAAGCTTCCAGCCCATCCGGTCGCTTAATTCATTAATAAACCATTCGATCCCGCGGTCGTCGATCGTATATTTGAAACGGGCATGCTTCCTGACCGCACGATCGCCGTAATCCCGTTGAATCATTACCGTTTTCTCGGCTACATCGATAATTTGCTCCGGTGTACAGAACCCGATCACTTTGGAAACCTGCGGATACGTTTTCGAATCGCCATGCGTCATTCCCATTCCGCCGCCTACCGACACATTGAAGCCCTTCAGCTTTCCATCTTCAATAATAGCGATAAAGCCCAAATCCTGGGAAAACACATCAACGTCATTGGATGGAGGAACAGCCATACCAATTTTAAACTTGCGCGGCAGGTAAACCGGTCCGTAGATCGGTTCTACTTCTTCCCCGTCATTTTGGCTGTCCAGTATTTTCTCGCCATCAAGCCAAATTTCATGATAGGCTCTTGTCTTCGGATCAAGGTGATTGCTGACTCTGCTGGCCCACTCGTACACCTCGGAATGAACCTCCGATTGGTACGGGTTCGGATTGCACATCACGTTGCGGTTGACGTCGCCGCACGCGGCGAGCGTCGTTAGCAGCGCATCGTTCACTTCCCGGATGGTCTGCTTCATATTCCACTTGATTACCCCGTGGAGCTGAAAGGACTGGCGCGTCGTCAGCCGGATCGTTCCATTGGCATTCTTCGTTGCGATGCGGTCCATCATCAGCCATTGCTCCGGCGTGACGACACCTCCAGCCGCGCGTACGCGCAGCATGAACTGATAGGCAGGCTCCAGCTTTTGTTTCTGTCGCTCATTGCGCAGATCCCGGTCATCCTGCATGTAGCTGCCATGGAATTTCATCAATCGGTTATCGTCTTCGGGAATGGAACCCGTAATGACATTTTCCAAAGTCTCTTCAAGGCTTCCCCGCAAATAATTGCTCCGGCGTTTGATGTCCTCAACATCGCTATGCGGCGCATTCTGTGGGTGAAGAAGTTGATTTTGTGCCATACTTGCTATCTCCTCTCGCAATCTTCGGGGCGCATCCTAGTAAACATCCCGCTGATAACGTTTCTGCTGCTGCAATTGAATCAAATAATCGGAAGCTTCCTCAGGGCTCATGCCGCCCTCCTGCTCAAGAATAGTCGCCAGAGCTGCATGTACGTCATGGGCCATTTTCTTCTCGTCGCCGCAGACGTATACGCAAGCTCCCTTCTGGAGCCACTCATAGAATTCGCGGCTCTTCTCAAGCATCCGGTGCTGGACATATACTTTCTTGTCCGTATCCCGCGAGAACGCGACATCCAGCCGTGTCAGCACGCCGTCCTTGAGCCACCGCTGCCATTCAATCTGATACAGGAAATCTGTGGAGAAATGCTGATCGCCATAGAACAACCAGGATTCCCCTTCAGCGCCCGTCTCTTCCCGTTCGCCCAGGAAGGCTCTGAACGGAGCGACGCCCGTACCCGGTCCAATCATAATGATTGGAGTAGCCGGATTCTCGGGAAGCTTGAAGTTCGAATTATGCTGAATGTAGACCGGAAGCGTATCGCCAAGCTGTATACGCTCCGCAAGCTGAACGGAGCAAACGCCGTAGCGGTCGCGGCCCTGTGCCTCGTAACGGACCGTCCGGACGGTAACATGCACTTCATCCGGGAAAGCTTTCGGACTGCTGGCAATCGAGTACAAGCGGCCGGGAATCTTCCGCAAATGGGATACGAACTCGCCCGCAGGCACACCCGCTAGGGAATAATCCTGCACCAGATCCAATAGGTCCTTGTCGTTCAGATAAGCCCGAAGCTCCTGCTCGCGTCCCGTGGCCAGAAGCTCTCTCATCACGCTGCCTGAAGGCAGATTAGCCAGCTGCTCGAACAGCGGCTTCGTCAGAACGGTTATTTCAAAATGCCGGAGCAGTGCTTCACGCAATGACCGTGTCTCGCCGCTCTTGTTGATTGCCACGGATTCATCCGCATTCCAGCCCATGAATCCGATCAACTCGTCCACAAGGCGGGGATGGTTCTC
Source organism: Paenibacillus sp. JT31N11 (assembly GCF_056269285.1). Lineage (NCBI taxonomy): Bacteria > Bacillati > Bacillota > Bacilli > Caryophanales > Paenibacillaceae > Paenibacillus > Paenibacillus sp. JT31N11. The sequence goes on along the minus strand of NZ_JBWDNQ010000001.1, from coordinate 1,022,368 downwards.
CGGATAGATGCCCAGGCTGTCGCCCGGTTCATACTGCAGATTTGATCCCTCAAGGGAGATCTCGAGATGGCGTGTTTCTCGATCCGATCCGCGCCCGTTCAAATTCAGATTCTCAAGAACCTCGGCCTGGAATGGATTCGTCCTGGAGTATTCGGATTCCGATTCGGTTACGCTCACAACCGCCGCAGCTCCATTAGCTGCAGATGCAGGTGCTGCAGAAGCCGTGCTCAGGGATCCCAGAACATTACTGATCCATTCCGCAGCAGGCTCGTCAAAATCCACATCGCAGTCGACACGGGGGATAATTCGCTTGCCGCCCAGCTCTTCCAGACGCGCATCGAGATCCTTTCCTGTTTGACAGAAAAACTCATAGGAGGTATCTCCCAAAGCAAGCACGGAGAAACGCAGATCCTCCAGTTGCGGCGCTCTCTTGCTGTGAAGGAATTCATAGAAAGAAATTGCGTTATCCGGCGGATCTCCTTCCCCATGGGTACTTACCAACAGAAGCAGGTCCTGGACCTTCTTCAGGTTATTCGGCTTGAAATCCGCCATGGAGGAGAGTGAGACCGTGAGGCCCTGCTCTTCCAGCTTCTTGGACAATTTCTTGGCAAGTCCATTGCAGTTCCCGGTTTGAGACCCGAAAAGCACGGTTACCTCCCTGGCGGCGACCGGCTCTGCAATCGCTGCCAAAGCTGCTGTCGGCACTGCTGTCGGCGCCGCAACTGCTGCTGCTGTCTGAGAAGAAGCCGCCAGATAACCGCTCAGCCAGATCCGTTGTGATTCTGTCAGCGAAGGCAGCAATCGATTGAGCAGCTCTGCCTGTTCCTCATTAAAAGGACTGTTAAATACTTGAAATTCCACCCATTTCCACCCCGTTAGCATGCAATGATATTCTTATTATCGTATCTGAAGCAATTTTCGCTCTCTTGAACTTATCAGAGCGGGAAGACCCGGTCAACAAGAATGATCTTATAACTTCTATCAGCTATTCTGATAAAGCATGAATTTATGACAATTTCACCCTGAAATGTACACCGGATCGCCGCTGTTTGCCTCGCCAGTCTGAACAACCGACGCGTACACGCCGAATTTCAGGTTCATCTCTTCTTTCACTGTCTTTAAAATCCCGACTTCCCGTTCGTAAGTGTCGGGATCAATGGTAATCACGGAACAACGCTCGCATTCTTGAGAGACCTCCAGAACGGCGCTCCCCACTGACAAACGTTTGCCTATCAAGGATGCATCATCCCGGCAGCTTTCATCATTCAAGGAGATCATCAGATTGGCTCTGAACCGGCGCGGATCCAGCTCCTTGCCCAGCAGCTTCTCCAGCTTACGCAGAGTGCGGTCCGTGATGATTAAAATTCCGCCCGTGTCCACTGCCAGCAGTTCCCGGCTGTCCGGTTCATGACGAATCATGGATAATCCGGGTCTGGAGGCGCTTTGGATCTCTTGCAGCAATTGGCCATCCCAGCTGAATTCACGGCCGTCAGGCGAGGTTATCCGCAATGGGGGAAATTCGTCCTGCGCGGTGCTTGCTGTAAAGCTTGCTTTGTATCCTAACAAAACGGGGAGCTGCCGTGCAGTGAAATACCTGTCCCAGCCTTCCTTGGAATCATCAATAAAAGCATGGCTCCGATCGCCATATAATCCGTAAGCTGCAATATGCGTGTGATTCAGATGCTCTCCGGCCATCGATTTTACCGGATATCTTGTGATCTGTGTGACATGCCCGATAGTCTGCGGGTTCATTTTCTCGCCTCTCTCTGCTCGCGCGATCGTATATGCAAACCTCAGGAAACAATTATTTTCTCAACAATGCCGGCGATCCGCCGTTCACGGGTTTCCTGCGTTTTGGCATCCTCCACCTGCCTGACAAATTCTTTGCGTTTCGAGTACGACAAAGCATTGAAGACCTCCACCGCTCCGGTCTGGGCTGACAGCGCCGTTGTGAGATCATGCGGAACGTCGACGGTCCGAGGCTCCAAATCAAGCTCAAGCGTCACTTCTACCCTGTCGCCGGCAGCTACTCCCGCCGCTTCCCTGTGAACCGCGTTCAAGGGGAGAAAGAACTCACTGCCGTAAACCGCGACAGTACTGCGATAGGTATAACCATTCAAACTGACTGTAACACTCGGTTTCATCTTCTTGCCAAGCGCAGCTACTGCTTCCGCAGGCACCTGAATTCCGGTAGCGTTCTTCCCTTCCGCTTTCATTATAATGGTGTTAAACGTTACAGCCATTCTGGATTGCCCCCTCATTCTGGTCATCGTTTGAAAGGTTGAACACGGAACAAAGCTAAAATCCAAAACCCTATTTTGTCATTATTCGTGAATAATGGCGATTATCCTGTCCAGCGATATCGTATTGTAAAATTATTTGCCGCGAGGGCAGAGTTCGATTCTTCCATCATTCCATAAGTTAAAAGGGAATGTCCCGAAAGCCCTATCTACAGCTTTCGGAATATTCCCTTGTTTGGCGAAGCATTTGAAAAGGCATGCCGTTTGAAACCGTCTCAATCGTCAATGGCCTGGTATGCCGAGGTCCAGAAATCGAGGAGTACATTGGGGGGACCCGGATTATCCATCAAACGCTGGGTCAACAAGAGCCCTATCAGGTCTTCCTTGGGATCCGAATATGCGGATGTGCCCATGCTGCCATCCCAGCCGAACCTCCCAGGGACCCCGGCCAGATCACTTCGCCGGACAGAGACGCCGACACCGAAACCCCAACCGCTGCTGCCGCCTAAAAAAACATGGGCCTCCGCCTTCTGCTCCGGCGTCAGATGATCCATGGTCATCAGTTCGACCGATGGGCGTGACAGGATGCGCATACGTCCGCTGCTCCCCTTGTTCAGCATCATCCGGCAGAAGGCCAGATAATCGTCAGCGGTTGAGACAAGGCCGCCACCGCCGGATGGAAAGACGGACGGTGACCTCCATAGACTGCTTTGCGGTTCGTCATGGACCATCAGCCCTCCCCTTTCACGATTGGTCATGTAGCTTGGGGGCAGCCTGTCCAGCTCGCTATCCGGCACATGAAATCCGGTATCCTTCATTCCAAGCGGCTCGAAGATGCGTTCGCGGGTGAAATCTTCCAGCGTCCGGCCGGCTGCCCGTGATATCAGGACGCCCAGGACATCGGATCCGGTGTGATACATCCAGGCTTCTCCCGGCTGATGGATCAGCGGCAGGCTGCCAAGACGCTTCATCCACTCATCCGGAGCGATGGATATCGGATTGGGCCCCGGAGCAAGTCCCGCTTGCGCAATCGCCTTCTGGATCGGGTACTTGCCGGGGGGAGCCATAACAGCTCCTATTCCCAATCTGAGGGTCAGCAGATCACGCAAGGTGATGGGTCTGCTCGCGGGAACAGTATCGTCAACCGGCCCGTCCAGCCGCTTGAGAACCCTGCGGTCAGCCAGTTCAGGCAGAAATTCATCAACCGCGTCGTCAAGCCTGAGCTTGCATTCCTCAACCAGAATCATGGCTGCTGCAGCTGTGACCGGTTTCGTCAACGAGGCGATGCGAAAGATCGTGTCGCGGCGCATCGGATCGCTTCCCCCAATCCCCTTCATTCCGATTGCTTCGACATGATGCTCTCCCCGCCGGCTGACAAGCGTAACCATACCGGGCAGTTCGCCACGTTCCACATAACCGGTCATGACGCCGCGCATGCGGCCGAGCCGCTCTTTCGATAATCCGCCATAGCTCATCGTTTGCTGCCCCCAATCTTTAACTGATATTTCCTGCTGTTCATTTTATCATAATGGCGAAGCACCCATTTCTCTTCAATTGCTGCCTTGGTCAACTGCAAGCTACATCACCGGTTCTGTTGCATAGGCATTATTCAATTGCTTACAATATAAAAAGCAAATGAAGAACCGGCTTCGCTGCACTCCGGCGGCCGAAGCAGGCTGCTTCCCGTCAATCTAATAGAAATTTATAGACGCGAATCTTAAAAATGCTATAAGGTTATAAGATAGCCCAACAATAAATGCGAGGTGGAATTGATATGGATAAGGACACATTGGAATTATTCCGTACCCTGACCGAAATGCCGTCCGCTCCCGGTTTTGAGCGCGAGCTCAGGGAGTTTGTGCGGGGGGAGCTGGGGAAATATACGGATGAGATCGTACAGGACCGGCTTGGGAGCATTTTCGGTGTGGTCCGCGGCGATTCGGAAGGTCCGGTCATTATGGTAGCCGGTCATATGGACGAGGTTGGTTTCATTATCAATGGCATCACGGACACCGGGATGCTCAAATTCCAGACGCTCGGCGGATGGTTCAGCCAGGTGCTGCCTGCCCAGCGTGTGCAGGTCATCACTGATCGCGGTCCGATTGACGGCGTAATCGGCACAACTCCTGTCCATCTGCTTAATGAAGCTGCGCGCGGGAAGCCGCTGGATGTCAAACAGATGTATATTGATATCGGTGCGGACGACCGGCAGGGCGCCGAGGACATCGGCATTCGGCTCGGACAGCCGGCGCTGCCTGTCTGCCCCTTTACCCCGCTTGCCAATCCGAAGAAGATCATGGCTAAAGCCTGGGACAACCGTTACGGCGTAGGGCTTGCCATAGAGCTGCTCAAAGAACTTCGTGGCGCGAAGCTGCCGAATGTGCTGTACGCAGGAGCCACTGTGCAGGAGGAAGTGGGCATACGCGGTGGACGTACTTCTGCTCGGATGATCAAGCCTGATTTGTTCTTCGCTCTGGACGCCAGCGCCGCGAATGACATGACAGGCGACCGCCAGGCGTTCGGGCGGCTGGGTGCGGGAGCGCTGCTGCGCATCTTCGATCCTACGATGATTACGCATCGCGGGATGCTCGAATTCGTCCGCGATACGGCCTCCACCCACAGGATCCCCGTCCAGCCTTTCTTTTCCGCAGGCGGGACAGATGCCGGTCAAGTCCATGTGGAGGGAATCGGCATTCCTTCCGCTGTCATCGGCGTCTGCGCGCGGTATATCCATACCGCAGCTTCGATCCTCCATGTCGATGATTATGCCGCTGCGAAGGAATTGCTCGTCAAGCTGGTGCAGACCTGCGATGCGACTACTTTCCAAACCATATTGGAGCGTTCATAATCAATACTTGTCCCTCACGCACAACAACAAGACCCCTGGTTGAAGAACCGGGGGTCTTGTTGTTGTGCAGTCAAACGAGTTCCTCGCAGCGGGTTGTAACGGACTGGGAAGATTCAAAGGACGTTCGGGCCTATTACCTCTCCGCTAAAATGAACCTCATTGATCGTCGGATTAGTGAAATTAGTAATGGTGGTGGGCGAACCGTTAATTCCGACACCGAAGCCTGAGGCTGGACCAGCTGCTGCTGTCAGATAATAATTTACAGAGGGGCCGGGCACTCCTGTATCGGTGCATTCAAATGTTGTAGTAAAAGTTCCGCTGACAAATGTTGTTCCCATTCCCTCCACATTAATTTGCGTTACGCTTCCAGCGTCAATGACGGTACTTACGCGTTCACCAATGAGCGGCGCATCGCGGAATATGCCAAAGCGCATCACTTGGCTCGCGACAGCAAGCTGGGGGGCTAATTCGGTTATAAAAGTAAAACTCCATACAAAGGTTGCTCTGAGTACGACCCGGCTGTTGACATTGACATTGGCCAGCCCAACGGACTGATTGCTAATTTGAAGTTCGGGTCCAATTGTAGCGGGAGCCGCCGGCAGCACAACTGTGGTGATTACTGGACCTCCTGCGACCATGGGATCAGGGATTTCAACGAAATTATAGGATGTCAGAAGGCCACCGCCAGGCGTCCCCGGCAAACCTTGTGGACCTGCTGGACCCTTAGGGCCTGCTGGTCCGGGAGGCCCTACGAGCCCTTGCGGGGCAACTACATTGATTTTTAGCGTACGGCGGGATTTTTTACGAGGACATTTTTTTTTGCGGCGCGGAACGCTGCATTTCATTACCTACACCTCCAGAATTAATCATCCGGGAAGAATAACCCTCCCGCTGAAATGAATTTCGTTGATTGTCGGATTCGTAAAGTTGGTAATAGGCACGGGAAATGCGTCATCAGGCACACCAAATCCTGAAGCAGTTCCTGCAGCAGCGGTCAAATAATAGTTGGCTGTCGGTCCAATCACTCCCGTATCGGTGCATTCAAACGTCGTAGTATAAGTTCCGCTTACTAATGTTACAGCCATTCCATCCAGGTTAATTTGCGTTACTCTCCCGGAGTCGATAACCGTACAAACGCGTTTCCCAACCAGCGGCGTATCGCGAAAAATACTGAACTGCATGATTTGGCTCGCGACAGTTAACTCGGGAGCTGTTTCTGTAACGAAGGTAAAGCTCCATACGATAGTTGCAGTCAATGCGATCCTGCTATTATGGTTAATGCCTCGAAGTGAAATGAACTGATCGCTGACTTGCAGCTCTGGCCCGGTTGCCGCAGGCGCTGCAGGCAGCGTCACTGTAGTGATTGCCGGACCGCCAGGAACCATAGGATCCGGAATTTCAAAGAACTGATAAAAATGGAGCAGACCGGCTCCCGGAGCTCCCGTGACTCCTTGCAGACCGGGAATTCCTGAAGAACCCGCTGCCCCTGCCGGACCGGAAAGACCTTGAGGAGCCAATATATTTATTTCCAGCTTGCGGCGCTTTCTTTTTATAGTAGAATTTTCCTCGCAGCATTTAAGGCGTTTTCTTTTTAGTTTTTTACGATGACATGGAACGGGACCGCTCAATAACTGCACCTCCTTCGGTAACAACTACTTTTTTCCACTTATCATATGTGTTACAGATTGATGAGTGATAGGCAGTTAACTAGATTCAGAGCCTATCCTGAGTGATTGCCTTCGGCGGTTTTTGACAATATGAACGAAATAACGCCAAAATACAACAAATAAACATCAGAACGGCAGGAAGTCATGACGACTCCTGCCGTTCTGATGTCTATGAATTTCCAATCGATTCAACCGCCGACGCGATACTGATTGCAGCAACGAGAGATTCATCAGGCTTACAAAAACTTGTTGCGGTACTCAGTTGGCGTCAAGCCGTACTGCTTCTTGAAGGTTTCCCGGAAATGATCCTGGTCCGCATAGCCGATCCAGTCGCAGATTTCGTAGATTTTATTCGCGGGTTCCTTCAGCAGCCGCGCCGCTTCTTCCATCCGAAGCCGGATAATCGCATGATTGATTGTCGTGCCGGTCACTTCCTTGACCAGCAGATTCAAATATTTATCGCTTAAGCCAACCGCGGCCGCTACTTCCGAAAGCGCCAGCTCCTTGCGCGTATACCCTTCCTTCACGTAGCGGATTGCCTGTTCCACCAGCTTCTTCTTCTTGATGCTGCCGGACCAATCATGGGGAGACAGCGCTTCCGAGAGATTGGGCAGCGTTTCTTTCACCGCCTGCTCCGCCAGCGCCATTCCCCGGCGTTCTTCCCGCTCTTTGCGAAGCTCCTGCACCGCAATTGACATCACCCGCTCGATCTCGGCAGGATCGATCGGCTTCAGAATATATTCCAGCACCTGCAGCTTGATCGCCTGTCTCGCATGCTCAAATTCATTTAATCCGGATAAGATGATGCAGCGGATATCAGGCTTTCTCGCTTTTACAGCTTCAATTAGCTCCAGACCGTTCATCCTCGGCATCCCGATATCGGTCAGGAGCAGGTCCGGCTCCTCCCGTTCCAGCCATATGAGAGCTTCCTCCCCGTTCTCCACGGCGCCGAGCAGCCTGATTCCAATTTCCTCCCAGCGGATGGAACGGATCAGAGCTTCGCGGACTGTTCTTACATCCTCCGCAATAAGCAGCTTGAACATGCCAATGCCTCCTATCATTGTAAAACCAGATCCGGTCGAAAGGGCATAACAGCTTCGACGCAGGTTCCTTCATTGACCTCCACGTAACGCAAACCAAACGGTTTCCCGCAGTGCAGCTGGATTCTCCGATGAACATTCATGGTGCCGTATCCGGTTCCGCTTTCGCTTAATTTACCGCCGGCATCACCGGCTGGCTGTTCCAGAAGAGCGTGGTTCATCCGCTGTGCATCGCAGCCCTTTCCGTTGTCTTCGACACGAAGTACGAGCGCTTTTCCTTCCAGTCGGGCTGAAATCGCAATCCGGCAGTCGGCCGGCTGGTCGGCAAATCCATGGATGATGGCGTTCTCCGCCAGCGGCTGCAGGCATAGATGCACGATTGTCGCGGATAAAAGCTCATCCGGCACATTTATGGCAACCTGCAGATTATCCATCATCATCTGCTGGATATGAAGATAAGCTTCCACCTGCCTGATTTCATGCTCCACGGTGATCCAGGCCTGCCCGCGATTCAAGCCGTAACGAAATACATTGGCGAGGGATCGGACAATCCGGCTTGCTTCCACATCTCCCGCCATTATCGCCCGGCAGTTGATCAAATCCAGCGTATTGTACAGAAAATGAGGGTTGATCTGGGCATGCAGCAGCTCAAGCTGGAGCTGGCGGCGCTCCATCTCTTCCACGAACGATTTTTCGATCAAACCGTGAATGGTCACTAGCATGGATGCAAATTTCTGGTGGAGCTCATCTACTTCGTAGATCCCCGAATTTTGATTGGGAAGCGGTTCTTTGAATTCCACTACCTCCGGACGCTGAACAGCGCTGACCAGTCTGGTGATCGGAACCGTGACCCGCACGACAATTCTGCGGAGCCAGAAGCCTGCAACAAGCAGAGCAGCAGCAGCGGTAGCGGCGCCGATGGCCGAAATCGCAATGGTATACCGGCTGAAATGGCTCTCCGGGACGACAGTCAGAAGCTTCCAGCCATTCTCCAGCGTTTCGAACATGACCCGGTCCTTTTCCCCGTCCACCTTCGCGACAAGCGACCCGCTTGCGCCTGTCAATGCCTGCACGTATGGAAGACCGCTTACATTTTCAAGAAAATCGTAGCGCTCGCTGAAGATAACCCGGTCGCTTTCGTCCAGCAGCAAATGATACCCTTTCTCCAGCGGAGCATTATCAAACACGCTCTTGATGCTCCCGGTATCCGCGCCGATGATGATCGTCCCAATGCTGCGCCCGTCCTTGATGCTGCTCTTCTTTCTCGCTGAATAAATCATGGCGGCGTTGGCCTGGCCTGACTTCTGACCCCACCAGACGGTCCGCTGCTCTCCTTCACCCAGGCTGCGGTACCATGGCTCGCTTTGCAAATCCCCGGATTTGAATATCCCGGTCACCGGGTAGAAGTGATCCGTCGCCATCTCATAAAGTCCGACGCCCGGATCGAGCGCCAGGGAGACCACATAGGACTGCTGCGCGTCTCTGCGGGAACCGAAATCATTGAGAAGCGACAGCAGAGACAGATTTTGAAGATTGGACTGCAGCGCGAAAAAATCGCCTACGGCCTCGAAGGATTCCTCATAATTGTTTTCCAGCAGGCTTTCAATCGATTGGTTCGTGGACACGAAAGCTGCCACATTATTCATCGTATCGAATTGATACCATACATTCCGGTAAACAAATTTCATCGACTGCTCCGCCATCTTGTGGGTATGGTCGTTCTGTACCCGTATAAGAATGTAGCTCGCCGCTGTTGCAAATAGCGCAATGAAGGTGACGATGAGTACAAAGATCGGAAGACTGAGCTTTGACAGCAAGCTCGAACTGCCGCTCCGCATTCGTTTCCTGATGAGCATTGTCCCCTCCTTCTGCCGGACATCAGGCCATTGCCGGGAAGAAGCCCCTTCAGACGGCATGCAAGTCCGAGGGGCTCTCCCTGATTGCTATGGCTTCTGTAAAACTTCGATAAATCCTGCTGAGGCCTAATAATAGGCATATGCGCGATCAGGATACCAGACTGATAGAACCCTTTCCGGCAATTCAGCCTAAGGGCTGATTAAATTGTACAAGACCTGTGCGGCTTCCGCACGCGTTGAAATTCCTTTTGGCTCAAAAATGCCCTCGGCACGGCCGCGGATCAAATGGAGTTCTGCCGCTTCCTGCACATATTGTGCGGCCCAGGCCGAAATCTCGGAACTATCCGCGAACAGCGCTGGTACGGACGGAGTTACTTCCGCATCTGGAAGCAATTTGTACGCCTTCATCAGCATAGTGACCATTTCTTCCCGTGTGATAAGGCCTTCCGGATCGAAAGCTCCGGCGCTCCTGCCTGTGACAATTCCGGCCTCATAAGCGATGGAAACCGCCTCCCTATACCAATCGCCCTCCGATACGTCGGCAAACTTCACCTCGCCCAGCTTCGACAGCTTCAATGCGTGGACCAGCATGGCCGTGAATTCGGAGCGCGTTATGGGACGGCCAGGCTCGAACAACATGCCGCTTGTTCCCTGAACGATTTGTTTTGCGGCAAGCTCTTCAATCACATTGTAAGCCCAATGACCCGCTGAGAGGTCGGAGAAATCTCTCTTTACTTCCAGAACCGCATATTTGCTAAGATGATGGATTTGCGCGGTCAATCGGCCGTCGGCATATTCCCCGCCGATGTACTCGAGCCTGCCTTCATCAGAAATGAAATAAATACCCGCCAGCCTTGGATTTATGGAATCATCGACCTTAAGGCTGATCGTAACCGGCTCATCCAACTGCGTGAGCTTCCCGGTCGTGCCGTCGGCAGCTGTGATGGTAAGGCTTATTTCATAGGTTTCGCCGCCCGGCTTGATCGCCATATTAGGGTCCTGCTGCCCTTTTGCCAAAATATCGTTCACCGCAGACGGCGTGAGCAGCTCCAGCTTCAGCGATATTACACTGCCCTCCAGCTTCTCCGCCGGGAGCTGGCCGGACAGCTTCCTGATCAGCTCGGACGGAATCTCAAGAACCAGATTATCCGTCTTCACTTCAAGCTTATTCTGCGCCAGCAGCTCGGCGGCATTGGCCGGCAGCTGGACTGCTGTTGTATCCGCCGGAACTTCCACTGTAACGGTGCCTTCAGATAAGTTTGTGAACGTATCCGGCGGTACAATTACAGTCCCGGCAGCTGGAGCAGCAGGCTCGACCGGTGTAACTGCCGCTGGCGGCGGAAAGTAGATATAAGCATTCGTCACGGTTACCGTGCTTACTGCGGTATAACCGCCATCTGCTGTCACGGCAGTAATAACGGCTGTACCCGCGCCTACCGCTGTCACATTGCCGCTGCTGTCTACAGCTGCGACATTCGTGTTGTCCGACGACCAGGTCAACGCCTTGTTCGCCGCGTCCGCTGGACTGACCGCTGCAAGCAATACGCCGGTTCCGCCAACAGTGAGCGGCAGCGAGCTTCGATCAAGCGCAACGCCTGTAACGCTGACTGCTGCTGCTGTCACCGTTACTTCGCTGGCTGCAGTGAAGCCGCCATCCTGCGTTGTTGCCGTAATTACGGCAGTACCTGCTCCCACCGCTGTTACATTTCCGCTGCTGTCCACTGCGGCAACAGTAGCGTTGTCCGATGACCAGGTTAGCGCCTTGATCGTCGCGTCCGCCGGACTCACCGCTGCAAGCAGCACTGCGGTTCCGCCAACTGTAAGTGACAGTGTGTCCGGATCAAGCGTAACGCCTGTGACGCTGACCATTGCCGCCTCCGATACCGTTACTTCGCTGGCTGCTGCGAAGCCGCCATCTTGCGTTGCTGCCGTAATTATGGCGGTACCTGCTCCCACCGCTGTTACATTTCCGCTGCTGTCCACTATGGCAACAGCTGCGTTGTCCGATGACCAGGTCAGCGCCTTGTTCGTCGCGTCCGCCGGACTCACCGCTGCAAGCAGCGCTGCGGTTCCGCCCGCCGTAAGTGACAGTGTGCCCGGATCAAGGGTAATGCCAGTTACGCTGATTGGCTCCGCAGTTACAGTAACGGTGCTGACTGCCGTCATGGAACCATCTGCCGTCGTTGCCGTAATGACTGCCGTTCCCGGCTCTACTGCCGTCACTTTGCCCGCAGGGTCAACGGTTGCGGCCGCCGTGTTATCCGAGCTCCACGTCACCGTTTGATTCGTTGCATCTGCCGGTTCGATGGCTGCTGTCAAATCAGCGGTCATACCGGGCACCAACGAAAGTGTCGATGGACTCAGCGTAATGCCGGTGACTCCAATCGTTAGAGGAGTTACGGTCACCACGCAGGCTGCGGAGAAGCCTCCATCAGCCGTTGTGACTGTAATAACCGCAGTCCCCGGTCCTGCCGCCGTCACTTTGCCAGCCGCATCGACGGCTGCGACGGCGGCATTATCCGAATTCCATGTCACCGCTTGATTCGCCGCATCCATGGGCTCCAAAATAACCGATAACGGGAATTCCTCTCCAGGCTTCAGCGCCAGCTCTGCGGAATCCAGAGAAACGCCGGTAACCGGTATCTGCGAGTCGTCATCTATGAAAGCAAACGAGTCATAGAAGGAGGTGTTCTTAGCATCAGCCGTCCCGTTGGTCCATTGGATAAAGTTATCTCTTCCGTTCTGGAAGTCCGCATCGTTAATAGCGATGTTAAAGCCTATGCTTCCGCCCGGCTCCGGATTCAAGTCCTTGACATGAGCCGCTGGAATCTTGAACTCATACAGCGTTTTGCCTGCCGCTTCATCACGAACCGCTTTGAAGGGAGTCTGGCCGCTCACCTCACCGCTTGGATTCGGCGGCGTCGAGTTAAAGATATTCGTAAGCAGCCTGCCGTCATCCGCCAGGGCAAAGCCCCATTCAACATCGTCGACTCCGTAAGGAGCCTCACGGTTGCCCAGAGGATCCAAAGTCACCTGGACCGAATCGTTCTTCCACATATTCGCCGCATTCTCGGATTGCTTGTGCACGTTATCGCGAACCGCTACCGCAAAATAGAGGCCATCCTCCGCCCACTTGGCGTAAGCGGTCGCTTCCAGATTGGCGGGATCGTGGAATCCGCTCGCATTCTGGGCTTTCGTGCGCAGGTGGAACGGAAATGCGTCCTGCCATTCGCCCAGACTGCCGTCGACCGTCACAGCCGACGCGTGCTGTACCAGGTTGAATTCAACCGGCATGAGCGAATCGTGAAAAATCATCTTGCTGCTTGCCGCTTCATCAACCTGCAGATCCACTGAATATTCATTGAACGGGGCTTGCGTATGGTACGTCCAATGGAAATCCATCCCGATGACATCGCCCTTCTTCAATCCGCTGAAAGCATCGGTCGTAACTGGCGCAAGCACTGTCCCGTCCGGACCTTTAACGGTCACCTTGCCGGATTTGACAGCTGATGAGGTGCCGGTCAGCTGTACCGTCAGCACATCCAGCTCTTGAATCGTCTTTTTGACGGGGACGAGCCGGACTTGAAGGCCATCTTCGACCGTGAGCTGAACATCCTTCGTGTCGAATACGGCTCCCTCATGCATGATATCGAAACCGATATCGTATCTTCCCTTGATCGTGCCTTCCGGTACGAGTACAGGATAAGGGACATCCAGCGAGCCATGCGCAGGAAGCGTCAATTCACCCGGCGTTGGACCGGTCTGTGCAGCGTCCCAGCCTTCCGGCAGCCTCGCCTCTATTGATACCTGCATGGGAGCATCCGTATCGTTAACGAGCGAAAGATTGAATGTGTTGACATAAGCCGCTTCTCCAGTTGCCTGCGTCGGTACGACGTTCACCATCACACCGATGAATTTGGGCGTCTCTGAAGCGGAAATCGCCCCAGCCGCACCGGCAAATTCCCGGGCCAGCAAATTATAGGCATAGCTGTTTGCGTAATCTCCCCGTGCAAATGCATCTTCCGCCAATCTGCTGTACCGGTTCATCCGCAGCACTGCAGACGCGGTTACGGGCATAACATTGTAGCCGCCTTTCTTGACATTGAATGAATCTGTCGCGGCTTGCGCTGCTGCAGCATAATCCAGAATATTGGCCCCGGATCCTTCATAGGCGTAGGACAACGCGACGGATGCATTTTCCGCCATATTATACAGCGTTTCCAATGCGACGTAGCCGGGAGACGGTTCCAATGATCCGGCACCGATCTGGCCGGCTATCTGTTCCATCAGCGCATAAATATCCTTGATCCCCTGCTCCAATCCCGCAGCCGGGAGCCCCCCGGCAGCTGCCGCCGCAAGAGATGAACGGATACGGCCAAGTTCTGTCAGATCAGCGTCTATAAGCTGAGCGTTCTCCGGCGTCCGCAGCTGCGTAAGCCTGGCTGCGGCTTCCTGTTCTTTTCCTTGAAGAAGCGTGACCGCTGAGTCGAACACAAAACCGGCAGGCGCTCCCGTAATATAAACGGGTGAGCCGGATACCGTAAGCTGAACGCTGCCGCCCGCTCCCGATACCGGAACTTCCACACCGTTAATATCCTTGACCTGCAGCCCCGCTGCTCCGAAAGGAAGCGTAATTTCGCTTGTCAGCGGCTTGACAGCCGGATTATCCTTGTGGTCGACCTTCTTCCAGGCCACAATGACCGGCTCGCCGTCATTAAGAAATACATGTACGGCCACATCCGGATTCCCGGTATCCATGGTTCCAATATAACGCGATTTATCCAGGGTGGTCATCAGATTATTGACAGCGGCGTAGGCCAGCTTCGGTCTGCCGTCGTTGTCCGTAATCCCCCAGAAGATATCATAGTACCTGTCATCCGTGCCATCGTTTTTGTAGTTGTAATATTCATAAGCCTTTACTTGATCTGTGATCAGGTAATTCAGGAAGGCGCGGACGACATAATCCCGCTGGGTTTCCTCCGTAACGGAAGGATATCCGGCATTGGCCGTCGGCCAGCCTCCCTCTGTCAAATAATAATCCTTCCAGCCCCCATAGGCGTTGACAAGATCCTTCACTCCGTCCATCATGCTCTGCAGATTGCCATCCGGCATGGAGTTGTAAACATACGGGTGATAGGAATACGCATCGGCATAGTCGTAGGAGCCAAGCTCCAATTCCTTCGGCAGCACGCTGCGCACGCTGGAGGTATGGTCACCGGCGAGCAGCATGGCGTCCGGGTCCGCCTTTTTCATATTCAGGTACGCGATCTTCTGCATCTGCACGAACTCCGCCGGAATATACGGCTTGGTGAAAATCTCGGGTTCGTTCGGCATCTCCCATTGACGGATCTTTCCTTTATAACGGCTGACGGTATTGTAAACGAAATCGCCCATCGCTTTCAGGCCAGCGGTCGTATTGACGGTACCTTCCTGATAGTACGGGTTTCTGTCAATGCCCAGCACTGTAATTTGATTAAATCCGTAGGAGAACAGCTTATCCAGCCTGGCATCGACATTCGTGTAATCGTACACCTTGTTTCCCGACGTATCCGTCACATTGCGGTCTGCCTCCTCCCAGGTAATGCCTGAGCGGTGATGACGGGCTCCAAGCTTGCGCGCACCGTCGATAATATCATCCTTCCAATTGAGCGCATAATGCGTATTGAGACCGAATTTGCTCTCGTTGTCGAGATCAAGATCCTGAACCTCTGCGGCTTTTTTCACAACGACGAGGCGCATTTTTTTCGCTTTGTCAGGCTGCGCCACCCCGTCCACGGTAAATTCGGCTGACACCTCATAGGTGCCAATATCATGCAATGCAGGGTCAAAAGGAAACTCATCCGCACTCTTCGCATACTTGGCCACGTTATAGGTTTTCGTTCCCGAAGCAACAACGGCCTTGTCTCCATCTGCCCTGCGTACGGTATAATCCATCCGGAACTCGCGCGCCTTGGCGCCTGCATCCAATGCCAGCGATAGTCCCGGTGATTCCTCTTGCGTGTAGATGCCGGCGTAATTGCCGGAAGGCTGAAGATCCAATACATAAGGCGCAGGTATCGGATCAATCGAAAAATTGTCAATCATCAGATTGATTCCGCCTACCACATTCCATTGAAAATAACCTTTCTGCAAAGCCAGCGGATCGGAATCGTCTCCGCTTGCCACTTCTACGCCGTCAATAAACAGCTCATGCGTGATGCCGCTGATGCGCAGCTCATAATCATGCCAGTCGTCGAGCAGCGACTTTACATGGTTGGCGATATAGTAGTTGCCTCCAAGCGTCGTCTTTCTCATCAGAAAGTACTTGGAGTTATGCGTAGCCCATTCCATCGCATTGTTGTTCATATCGTCTACAGCGCGGTATCGAAACCGCCATGTGTTCTGTACCGCCGTACTCGTCCGTTCATATTTCGCCTTGAATTTGACGACGAAATTATCTGCGTTCAGGTACATGGGAAGGTTCAGCTTGGCGCTGCCCGATCCATTCAGATTAAAGACTTTGCCGCCGCCGTCCGGCAGCTGGATCACTCTTGTATTGCCTCCGGTCGTCCAGCCTGCGGGAGCGGAACCGGTCGTCTCCCCTTCAAAATTATTCACATAAGGCTGGATCTCATCAACGATGACGGCAGCCTCCCCGGACAGCGGATAGCGGGCTGTGCTGCCGTCCTCATCATGCGCGGAAATATAATAGCGGATAAGTCCCGCCCGGTTCGTTCCCGGAATAACTGCCGTAAAAGAAGCGCTTCCATTTTCTTCCGCTTCAATAACTTGAGCAGGCGCATCCTCCCCGTAACCATAGTAGACCGATGCCGTCACGGAGGAAGTGCTCTCCCCCAGTGTGAAGGAAACAGGCAGGTTCGTATTGTATGGCACACTGGCAACCGGTGTATGATTGATTGTGAACGTGCTCGGAGTGGCAATCGTTCTGACCTCCACATCGCCGACACTCAAATTGACAGCGCCACCGACGCTTTTCAGGGAAAAGCCGACTCCGCCTGCCGTGAGATCGGAATCAGTGAAAACGGTTACGGGTGTCCCGTCGATAACAAGCTTGAATTCGGCACCTTTAACCGCCAATTCGTATTGATGCGAATCCGCCATGTTGAAGCTCGGCAGCACGGTCCTGATATCAAATTGGCTTCCTACCTGCACATTGGTTGAGGAATTGGAAAACTTCCAGAATTCAACCGATTTAGCATTTTTGAATTCCAGAAAATAATAATTCGTACTGGAGCTGTACCGGAACAGCGTACGGAAGCGGTCGGACCGGGCGTCAAACGACAAGGTATAATCCTGTGTGCTGTATGGCAGCGAAGATGCCTTCACGACCGCACGCTGCGGAGCCCCGGTCGATGTCGTTGTGCCGATCATGCGGGCTTCGGCGCCGCTGCCCTGCGTCTGCCAGGCCGTACTGCCGAACATATCCCATTTGCCGAGCCCGCCGGTAAAACTGTCCTCAAACAGCACTGTCGAATTCTGCGCTCCCGCCGGTGCGGGAAACAACTGCAGCAGCATAACTGCAATCAACAATAAGCTTATATTTCTGACCCTCATGACCATTCATGAATCCCTCCGAAAATGGCAATATAGCCCCCGCCAATACAGTTCACCTGTATTGGCGGGGGTTTTTAAAAGTTCGGTGATGAACCGGCTGAGCAGGCGGAAATAGTCTGGAGAAGCGTAAGCGTTCGCCTTTGTACCCCGAATTTACCATTTAAAGATATCCAAATTCGAAAATTCAGGGCTACAACAGCGATTAGAAGACGTTTCCGCATGCGCAGCCACTCTTTCTCACCGGGGCTTAAAAGACTAGCCGGCTTTACTTGCCCGATTTCTTCTTGAAGGATTCCTCGAGCTCCGCAAGAATTTGCGTACCGCCCTGGGATTTCCATTTTTCCACGAATTCATCGAATTTCTTGATGTCGCCGCCCATGATGATTTGCGTAAATACAGCGTCGCGCATCGTGTTCAGTTCAACCAGCTTGGCGATTTTCGTAGGTGAATCCAGATAGTTGGATGCGTCCGTGATCTGGTAAGGATTGTTGATTGCTACACCCAGCGCCTCGGAGAAGCGAAGCGGGAGAGACTCCAGATAACGCGGCCAGCCGTTTAATCCAGGTGCGAAGGTGTAAGCTTGTGCGCCCCGGAAATTGCCATTCTTATCCTGCTGTGTCTTGGGATCTACCAGTTCGGTTACCGTTACGTTTTTCATCTTGCCATCTACAATCGTGTAATCCTCGCCTTCGATTCCCCAGACAGTCAGCATCTGATTTTCCGGGGACAAGGATTCTTCAATAATGGACAGCACTTTCTTCGGATCCTTGGTCTTCGCGCTGATCGCGCTCATTTGAGAGAAAGGAGCGCCAGATGGTGCAACCGCCTTGCCGTCTGCCCCGACAAGCGATCCTGTCAGTGTCAGATACTTGAATGGCTGCTCGGCCTGGTTTTCCAGCTTGCCGTCTGCAGCCAGCTTGCCGCTTTTAATCAGCTCGTTCGTCTCGATCTGCATATCGTAATCATTTGGCGTTGACCACCAGCCCATGTAGGAGAACAGCTTGCCGCTGTACAGCTTCGCACGCAGCTGCTCTTCCTTGATGGTTGCGAACTCCTTGTCAATCAGGCCTTCCGCATACATTTTTTGCAGGAATAACAGCGCTTCCCTCATTCTTGGATCAATATCATAATTGCTGAACTTGCCATCCTGTTCGGTGAAATATCCAGGTGTTACGCTGAATGCGCCAAAAATATTGTCAAAGGAGTTGTTGGCATATTTCTGTTGCCCGATCTGAGCCGTATAGCCTCCAAGCGGAGTTACATCCGGTTTTGCCTCTTTAATTTTCTTAAGCAGGTTGTAATACTCATCAAGCGTTTTCGGCACAGTGGCGCCTGCTTCTTTCAGATAATCGGTACGCATGGCCAGATCCCAACGGTAGCCCGCGCCCGGTCCTCCTTGATAAGGAATCCCGTAGATCTTGCCGTTTACCTTCGCCTGCTCGAAAATTTCCATCGGCACTTCTTTCAAAATATTCGGCGTATCCGTAGGGTTGATCATATCGGTAAGGTCGACAAAAGCGCCCTGCTGCGCATATTTTTGGAAGTCATCGGCAAAATCGATACGGGTGACATCCGGAATGTCGCCGCTGGACATTTTCAGATTCAACTTGGTTTTATACTGCTGAACATCCACCATTTCAGGAATAATTTTGATATTAAGCTTCTTCTCGATCGCTTGCTTGATAACATCCTTCGATGGGTCGTACGGCAGAGAAATATCCTGGCCTTTCAGCCATTTGAGCTCGTAAGGCTGTGAATCCGCTGTGGCTTCCGGTGAATCTGTGGTTTCCGCTGCTGCCGCCGGTGTTGTTGTATTGGCCGGCTGATCATTCGTTCCACCATTTACCCCGTTGTTGTTGCTGCCGCACCCTGAAATTGCCAGAGTTCCGATCATTACGGCTGCAAGTACTCCGAATGACCATTTTTTCTTCTGCTTTGACATGAGCAATAATCCCCCTTCAAAATATCTGATCTATATTTACCCTGGAGAAGCCGTTCGAAAAGTCCAACCCTGTCATAGGTGAATTCACTTTTTGAGCATGCGTCTTTTAGGGGTAAACCGATGGTTATGGACGATCTTTCGTCTACCCTTTGACCGAGCCGATCAGCATACCCTGTTCAAAATATTTCTGGATGAACGGGTAGATGACCACCATCGGCAGAGCGACGATAATGATGGCGGCCATCTGGATGCCGATTGTTGGCGGCGGTTTGGAGCCAGCCGCTTCGAGCAGCTCCGGCGGAAGACTGGAGCTTGCGATTATGGTCCGCAGCACGAGCTGTACCGGCGCTTTGTGCCAATCCGTGACATACAGCAGAGCATTGAAGAAATCGTTCCAATAGGTCACCAGGTAAAGCAGTCCGACGGAAGCGATAACCGGCATCGAAAGCGGGAGCACAATCTGCCACAGGATTCTGAATTCAGAAGCCCCGTCAATGGAGGCGGACTCCTTCAAGCTCTCGGGAATGCCCTCGAAAAATGATTTCATAATGATCATATTGAAGGCGCTGTAGGCCATGACGAGAATGAGAACGTAATCGGAGTTGAGCAGCCCCAGATTTTTGATGGTCAGATAGGTGGGAATCATCCCGCCCTTGAACAGCATGGTGAATACAAAGAACAATATAATGATCCGCCGTCCGGGCAGCTTCTTGTCCGCCAGGGCATAAGCCGCGGTAGCGGTGAGAAGCAAAGCCAGCAGGACGCCGCCCAGCGTGTTGCGGAGAGTGATTCCGTAAGCGCCGTAAATCAGGGATCCTTTGCTCAGCAGGTACTCGTAATATTCGAAGCTGATCGAAGCCGGAAACAGGATCAGTCCGTCCTTTTCGCTGAAGATATGATAAGGCGTAATCGATACGGTCAGGACGTACCAGAATGGAATAATAATGATCAAGGTCAAGATGGTGAGCACGATATAGTTGGTTGTGACGAAGGCGGTCTCGCCTCTCGTGAGCTTCATAGTCCGCTTCCCCTTCTTTAGAAAATGCCGGAATCATTGATCCGCTTGGCAAGATGATTGGCAATGAGCACCATTGCAAGGCCGATAACGCCTTTGATGACATCTGCCGCTGCCGCCAGACTGAGGTTGAACTGTTCAATACCAACCCGGTAAATATAGGTATCGAGGATATCCCCCACTTCGAATACCATCGGGTTGTACAGATTGATAACCTGATCCAGCCCTGCGCTCATGATGTATCCGACTCTCAGGATGAAGATGACTACGATGGTCCCCGTAATTCCCGGCAGCGTGACATGGATGATTCGTTGAAACCTCGTCGCACCGTCCACAATAGCCGCTTCATAAACCTCCGGGTTAAGCCCGGCAATCGCAGCCATGTAGATGATAGCGGCCCAGCCCATCTCTTTCATCGCATCCGTGACGACGAGAATGGTCCGGAAGTAACCGGGTTCAACAAGCAGATAGGCCGGCTCCCCGCCGAACCATTCAATGATCTTGTTGATGACTCCCGTTTCAGGCGAGAGAAGTACGGTGATGATGCCTCCATACACAACCCATGACACGAATCTTGGCAAATAAACGGCGGTCTGCAAAGTCTTCTTGAACCATCTGGCCCGGATTTCGTTCAGTGAAAGCGCCAGCAAAATCGGACAAATGAATCCGCTTATCATCTTGTACAGACTGATGAGCAGGGTGTTCACGAAGGCATTGCGGAACATCTCGGATTCGAAGAGCATCCGGAAATATTTCAGCCCCGCCCATTCGCTTCCGGAGAAGCCTTGAATCACGTTGTAATCCATAAAGGCGATGCTAATCCCGTAAAGGGGAAGGTAATCAAATATGAAAACCCATACAAAAGCGGGCAGCAGCAGGATATAAAGCAATTTGAACTTCCAGATCCTTCTCAGCTGCCTCTTGAGAGGCGCCTCTCCTTTCTTCTTGGCAGTTACAGCAGTTGCCAGTTCCATCTTTCCCTCCTCCGATCCTTCTCTCTCTATCCACTTTCCTTCAAGAAAGTGCTTACATCTGTAAGCTTACTTGATATCTAAGGAGTGGAAAACCGGAGCAAAGTACAATTATACCCGGGAAAAGTCGCATTGGACGGCTAAATGGCTGAAGGCCATGGAAAAGCAAAGCCCGACCGCCGCACTGCGCGATCGGGCTTTGCTTTATTAGTCCGGTGAAACATGTTGGCTGCGCATGCGAAAACGTCTTTCGATCGCTGTTGTACCCTGAATTTTTTTAATTTGATACCGCTGGTGCAAAGCGATCAACAATAGATACCGTTGATCACTTTGCACCGCTATCTGTTAAATTCGGGGTACAAAGGCGAGCGCTTCGCTTCTCCAGACTGTTTCCGCCTGCTCCGCCAGTCAATCACCGGACTATTAAAGCTGTGCTAGCTGATTGGATTCACTTTCACGTCATCGATGTTAACCGTAACGGCTGGCCCTACGCTTTTGATGGAGAAGCCGACTCCGCCAAGCGTTACATCGGAGTCCGTGAAGACAGCCGCCAGGGCGCCGTCGATCAGGAGATTGAATACATTTCCGTCGACTTCGACGGTATAATCATGCCAGACGTTCAGATCGAAGCCCGGTATGGCCGCACTGATGTCCACCAAAGCTCCAACCTGCGCAGGAGTCGATGAATTTGGATATTTCCACATCTCTACTTCCTTCGTATTTTTGAATTCCAGGAAGTAATAGCTGGTGCCTGACGTATAACGGAACATCGTCCGGTAGCGGTCTCCCTTGGCTTTATAATTCAGGCTGTAGTTCTGGGAGGAATAAGGCAGCACGGATGACTTCACTACTGCACGCTGAGGGGAGCCCGCCGTCGTCGTTCCCCTCAATTCCCCGTTTTGCACCTGCCAGGCGGTCGTGCCGAACAAGTCCCAATTGCCCAATCCGCCCGCAAAGACATCCTCATACAGAGGCTGCAGCGTGACTGTTACGATGCTGGCTGCCGTGAAGCCGCCATCTGTCGTTACAGCCGTAATAACAGCCGTTCCCGGCGCGATTGCCGATACTTTGCCGGTCGGGTCAACGGTGGCGGCCGCCGGATTGTCCGAGCTCCAGATCACCGTTTGATTCGAAGCGTCCGCAGGCGCAAATAGAGCCGTCAGATTCGTGCTTGTGCCTGATCCCATGGAGAGCGTCTCCTTATTGAGAGTTATGCCGGTTACAGGAATATTGGCTTGTGTTATCAGCTCCGCATCATCAAACCAGACCGTTCCCGTTCCTTTCAGGCTCAAGCCAAGACTGATCCTGGCTGCGTCGGCAGGCGCCGCAGCAGTTACCACGATTTGTGTCCAACCGCTTGTTCCTTTCAGGCTGCCTGATGAATACGTGCTGCCGGTGACAGTCGTCCCGTCGCTCTTATAGTAGGTGATGTCCGCAGTCGCCCCATCGGTCTGGTTGACGCTATCGGACCTGGCCCATGCCCGGAGCGTATAGGCCGCTCCCGGATCAACATTGATCATATTGCTGCCTGACAAACTCCAGCTGCCGTTGTCTGCAGCATTTGCGCTGCTGATTTTCACAGAGCTTCCATAAGTTCGGGAGGTTACCGTGTCCTTCGTCAGGACGGGTGTTCCGCTTAATGTGCCTGCCGTCCAGTTATCGGGACTTGCTGCGCCATTCTCAAAGCTGTTGTTTGGAACAACCACGGGATCCCCTGTCTTGGTGGTCGTCCAGTTGGCGAAGTTATAGGTCCATACCTCGCCGCCCTGAGAGGCGGTAAAGATATCCGAGTTCTGGTCCTGCTGCAGCCAAGGCGTATCGAATAGCTTGAATGAAGCGTAATCGATCGGCGTATTGTTGATTTTATGTGTGCCGGTATATGCAGCCGCACCCTGATCAAAGGTAATATCCATGGCATCCCCGCTCAGGCTGGTATAGACAAGACGCGGGTTTGCGTCATTGATATGGGTGGCGTCCACTGTCGTATTGCTCAGAACGGAGTTCTTGAAGCTGTTCAAGTCGGCATACTCGGAAACGTCCGCGGTTTGGATAATCCAGCCGTTCGTGTCAGCCTGACTGCGAAGAATATTGTAGCTGTAGCTCAATTGATTGGTCGGATGCAGCCTCGCTGTTGTTTTGACTTTATTCGCCGGGTCGGTAGGCGTCTGGTAATACCAGGAGTACGGCTTCACCATTTTGAAGGCAAAATATATGGGACCCGTATCGCTGAATATCCATCCTGATTGTTCCTGCCTGCTTTTAATCGAACCGGTATCCGGGAACATCGCATTCACATAATTCATGGTTGGGCTGTTCAATAATTTATACACGCCCACGGCAGCTTTACCATCCTGCATGACGCGGTGATTGGCTGGCTGATCATAATTTCCTATCGGGAGGTCGCCCTGATCGGCATTCACTCTGAAAACAGAGGCAGGCGAATCCGATTTCCAGCGCAGAACCATAGGAAGATCCTCAATCCAGTTATCGACCCGGTTGTACGTCACCTCAGTGGAAAGGCCCCAGTCGGGTTTCACCAAAGCCTGACGGTAGGTCTTCAAATTATTGCCGCTTGAATTCTGCAGATTGGTCTTGCGGGAAGAGTAGTCCTTGTGCGTGGACTGCCCGATTCGCAAAGCCATCTCCGGTGGCGTGTAATCCATTCCGCGATAAACCACCATGCCCAGATACTCCAGGTAAGGACGATAGGCCGCCGGAACCATGGCGTCGGAATCGCCTATCCCCTGCTGTGCGCGGTGCTGGCCAAAATACGCCCAGGATAAAGCGGTGTGGTCCGCCCCTCTCCATGACGGGCCGTTCGCCGTAACGCTGTCCCCTTTTGCCCGGCTTGTAGTGGAGATGATATTGCCGTCCGTCCAGTCATTTGCCCACTCGAACCACATGACATCCATGGCCATTTTGACCTTCTGCTTCAAGTCCGGCTCATCCGTATACTGATAGATGGCATTCAGACAGAAATAGGTCATGAAGGTGTATTCGGCGCTTTCATATTCAGCCCAGCCTTCATGTACGGCAGCTTCGATCATTTCCTCAATATTCGCCCTGTTCATGCTTTTCAGAGCAGCTCCAGAGTTGCCGTTCAAGTCGACCAGATCCGGAAAATACTGGCCTACCAGATAGCCCGCCGTATAATTGCTCATCCGCAGGTTCTCGGTCTGCGACAGCTTGGTATAGGCATATTGGGAGAAATACCATTTTACATGCTCCAGCATCGTGCTGCTGAACAGATCGCCCACCATCAGATAGGCATACATTTTGGAGACGGTTTTATACTGCTCCCAGTCATAGGTCTGGTACATATTGTCCAGCTTCTGGAGGTTGCCCGCTACATTCTGCCCATCCAGAATCTGCGCGACATACTGGGCAATATTCAGAGGCAGGCCCCCCATTTCGGAAACCGCTTTCGTCTTATCCCACAGCCATTGCTTCCTGCTGTCAATTGTGCCGGGGTAAGGCGAATAGTTGCTTTCCTCAGGCGGAACCTCGCCGATTGTAACCCCGTCAAAACCAGCCGTGCTTAGCCGGGAATTCTCGTGGCTTGTAAGAGCAAGCCCGAAGTAGACGGTATTCGGCAGGTTAATCGTCTCTTTCTTGACCATCGTCCAGATTGCTCCGTCAGTCGACTCGTAAGCGCTGATCACATTGCCCACACGCGCCAGCTTCACCCAGGCCGGCGCCGGCGCTCTCATTCCTGCCGTCAGCGTCGAAGCTCCCCCGGCTTGCAGGCGATCCTGGAAATTAACCCCGTTCAATGGCGTTACAGCCATCATGGCATAGGGCGATTGTGCCGATATGTTCCCGCGGATCATAATGCCGGCCTTCGTCCAAGCCACCGAATTGCCTATGCTTGCAACGCGCGCAACGATCTGGCCGTCGCCCGTCCAAGGCCGGTACACATAATGGAATGCATCCGCCGTTCCGTAGATGTCGCTGCCGGAGCCTTGAACGGTGAATGTGCCGGTCTCCTCGTTATAGCTTGCGCCGCCTGGAACCGCAACCGTGCCGATATCCCGGTCGCCGAACGGCTCAGGCAGTCCGTTTGCCGATGGATCCGTCGTCACCGTTACCCCGTTGCTTGCATCTGACAAATTTCCCAGTCCGTCTCTTGCCTTTACGGTAAAATCATAGGCCGTATTCGGCGTCAATCCGACTACGGTATCAGCAGTCGTGGCACCGCTTACAGAGGATGCCAGAATACCATCCTGGTAAATGTCGTAGCGGGTAACCGCCACATTGTCTGTCGAAGCCGTCCAGGACAGGGTGACGTCAGTATCCGTCTTCCCGGTTGACACCAAACCTGCAGGCGCTGTCGGCGCTTCGGTATCCTGCGCCGGTCCCGTATTGACTTCATACACCGCCAGATCGTCGACGATATAGGCTTCATCCGTCCCGTTGTTATTGACGCGGGCGGTGAACCCCAACCTGATATTCGTAATGCTGCGCTGCCCGCCATTTGGTATGACTTGAAACCGGTATCCGGGAAGATCGACATCATTAACCGTCTGCAGTGTATCCGGCACCGTGTTTAGATAAGCTGCCGTCCCCGTGATGCTCGGTGTGCCTGCCGGGAAACGGGGAATCAGGTTATTGTCGAAGTTGCCGAACTGAAGATAGGCATAAACATCCTTGTCTACCACCTTGTCGCTGGCTGCGCTCCGCCTGACCTTGTATTCAAAAACAAACTCGACCGGGGAACTGCCTGCCGGCATATTATAGATGGCGTTAATGCGGTCCTTGAGGCTGCCGCTGTTCAACTGGTAATAGAAGCTGCTTGCCGCATTCGTGCCGAGCGAAGCGTCCCTGATCTCGAGGGCGTTGTTGCCGTTAACCTGGACAATTTGCTGCGACCCCCCGCTTGTGCTTGCATCCTGAGTAAAGGGACTGATACCGCTGTCAAATTGAGTATCCATGTCCGCTGCCAATAAATTGACCAGCTGAACTTCATCGTCCTCGTCTGCATGCAGGACGGACAAATTGCCCAGTGAAATCAGCAGAACCAGAAACAAACTTATGAGCTTTTTGCTCCTTACTGCCATCTTCTAATCAACCTCCATTCAGGTAAGCGTTTGCATTTCTTCCGAAAAAGTAAATCATGATTCATTTCAGACTCCTCCTTCGATAATGAAAAGCGATTTGTGATTCCATCCAATCCTCATAAAAAATCGCACCGGGCAAGCGCGATCAATGATCACCTCCTCTCCGGCTTGCCTGGTGCAACAGAATGAATCCTTATTTACTTCTTGGCCAGGAACGCATCAATTTGTTTTTGCAGCTCAACCTGGATTTTCTTGGCGTAGCCCTCGCCTTCGCTTTTCAGCTTGTTCCACTGCTCGGTCGGATCAAGAACGCCGTCGAACAAGGCATTATAATATTTGTCCTCAACGGCATTGTACAAGGAAATTTCATTCATAACCGGTCCCGGATCAAACGAGAAGCCGGTCAAAATGCTGGAGGTCAAGTTATCGGCATTTTTGTTGAATTCATAGTGCTTGAGCGTATCCTCATCAAACCCGGCATTCAGACGGTCCATCGTCGGATTCCAAATCCAGGCGTACGGGAAATAGGAATAGTTCGATCCGATCTGCTTGTATTGATCTTCGCCAACCGTTTCATAGTGCGTACCTTCGATTCCGTAAGCCAGGAGATCATAATTTTCTTTCTGTGCGGTCCAGTTCAGGAACATCATCGCGCGTTCCTTGTTTTTGCTGACTTTCGGGATCGCCTGGAAGTTCGCTTGCTTGAAGTTGGTGATGTTTTGGCCCTTTTCCATTTTAATGAACGTTACCGCTTCCAATTCTGCGCCCGGAACGTTCTGGGCTACAGCGCTGCCCAGACTGGACGGCACGCCGAATTCATTATAGACAGCCACCGCCACTTTACCGGAATTAATGACGGAGTCAATATCCTTCAGTGCGAGAATATCCGGGTGAATCAGCCCATCCTGATACAGCTTTCTGGCTTCTTCAATCCAGGACCAGATTCGCGGCTCCATTTGGTCAAACAGGTTGTAGACTTTGCCGTCGTTGTTTTTGTAATACAGGACAAGGCTTTGGCCCAAAGCGTCCGATCTCAGGAATTGGGGATCGTATTCCATGAAGGCTCTGAACGCGCCCCAGGAAACATCCTTCTGTCCAGGCTGGCCATATGCGAGAAGCGGAATAACATCCTGCTCGTTCTCTTTTACCTTGTAAGCAAATTTAATCAGATCATCATAGGTTTTAATGGGCGGCAAGCCATACTTTTCTCGCAGATCCTTGCGGACCACATACGTTCTTCCTGCCAGATGCGTGTTGCCAAGGGGCAGGGCATAAATTTGGCCTTGAAACTTGTTCGCATCAAACATCTGCTGGGATCTGACCTTTACAGCGTCCTGACCGTATTTGGCCAGCAGATCTTCCAGCGGTTCATAATAACCGGCACTGACCATCTGCTCCATATGAAGCCACGGCGCGTCAAAGATCAGGTCGACATTCTCCCCGGACGCCAGCATAACCTGTGTTTTCTGGGCAAGATCGGAGAACGGCACGAATACGATATCCAGCTTGACGTTAAGTGTATCCGCCATTCTTTTCTCGGCTTCTTTGATAATGAGGTCCATATCCGCCGGACGGTCCCCTGGCATCACAATCTTCAGCGTCACCGGATCAAGCTTGGTGCCCTCAGCCGGTTCCCCTCCCGTGTTCGCCGGTGCCGGATCGGCTGCGCTGCCGGATTCTTTCGCATTGGATGCGCACCCGACCGCCACCGCCATCATCAGCGATATAACCATAATCATTGCCAGCATCTTTCTAATTCCCATTGACTTGACCCTCCTATAATGTTTGTCTGACTCCCGTATGAAGTTTATCGGAAGTTGTATTCTTAACCGGAAGATTCCGGATCAAGACTATCCTTTCAACGCGCCGATCGTAATCCCCTTCACGAAAAACCGCTGAATAAACGGGTACAGGAAGATAATCGGCCCGATGGTCAGGCACACGGTCGCCAGCTGCACCCCATAAGTCGGCAAAGGCTGCGTATAAGTCGTTTGACTGCCGCCTACGTAAGCGCTGATGTTGATGCTGGAAATGAGCTGCCGGATCATCATTTGCAGCGGATGAAGCTTATAATTGTCGATGAACAGCAGCGCCAGGAAGAAATCATTCCAGTACTGAAGCGCGTAGAACAGCCCTACGGTGGCAATAACCGGTTTGGAAATCGGGATAATGATTATAAAGAATATCGTCAAGTCATTCGCGCCATCAACCGTTGCCGCCTCATTGATTTCATAAGGCAGAGTCCGGAAGAAGGATACCATGATGAAAGCGAAAAACGGGTTCAGCATATAGGGCAGAATTAACGCCCACAGGGAGTCCTTCAGACCTAGCCAATTGGCGATGAGGATATAGAAGCCGACCAGACCAGCCCCGAAGATCATCGTAAAATAAGTGAGAAAGCTCAGAATGTTGCGGTACTTCACCTTTGGATGAGCCAGCACGTAGGCATACATGGAGGTGAGCAGAAGAGCGAGAATCGTACCGCCGACCGTCACCGTTGTGGACACGACGTAGCTGCTGAACACCTGCTTGCCCTCGAGCAGAAATTGATAAGCCGAGAGCGAGAAGTCCTTCGGAATCAATTGATAGCCATGCTGCTTCATCGTCGCCTCCGTGGCGAATGAATTGATCAGCACCAGCCAGAACGGAAGCAGGCAGATTAGAGCAAATACGCCGGTGAAGGCATAAACGAAAATAATAAACAGTTTTTCGGAGAGGGATCTGTCCGTCTTGACCCTCATCGCTTTCATCGTTTTAACCTGACGGATTGAATTTTCCATTCGCTTACCTGCTTTCTTTTAGAACAAGCTGGAGTCCTTGTCGATTTTTTTGGCGATGGCATTGAAGACCACGATCGTAATGAGTCCCATAACGGACTGGTACAGGATAACAGCCGATGATTTGCTGAAATCTCCCAATTGGCGAAGCGCTCTGAACGAGTAGGTGTCGATAACATCGGTTGTTGGATACAGCGGAGCGTTGTCACCCACTATTCCGTAAATCATGCCGAAATCGCCATAGAAAATCCGTCCGACGCCAAGCAGTGCAAGAACAATGACGACGTTGCGGATCAGCGGAATCGTGATATGGATAATCTGCTGAAACCGGCTTGCCCCGTCAATCCGCGCGCTTTCGTAATAATCGCCCGAAATGCCCGTAATCGCAGCCAGAAAGATAATCGAGAAGTATCCGGCAAACTTCCAGATATAGATAATGGTTAGAATGGCCGGCCAAAGTCCGGGCTTCAAATACCAGTTCTCCCCTTCTACTCCGTAAGACATTAAGGTCCGGTTCAGTATGCCGTCCGACGTATTCAGAAAAGCGAACACCATCATGCTGACAACGAGCCAGGAAATAAAATACGGCATGAAAATGAAGGACTGGGCGATCTTCTTGAATACCAGATTGCGGATCTCATTCAGAAAGATCGCAAGAATCAGTGCGATTCCAAGTCCGCATACGATGAACAAGCCGTTCAGAAAAATCGTATTGAACGTAACCTTGTACCAGTCGCTGCTCATAAAGAAGAACTTGAAATTATCAAACCCGACCCACTCGCTCCCCCATAATCCATCGGCCAGGCGATATTTTTTGAAAGCAATCAAGTGCCCTGCCATAGGAATATAGGCAAACACGATCAAAAACAGCAATCCCGGCAGTGCGAGAACATACAAATACTTGTTCTTCACGATTTCTCTAAGTATGGCCACCTTTGCTTTCGTCTCCTCTCCTGGTGTGAGATGATTTGTTTTTCTACGACCAAGCTTATGATGCCGGCCTCTCCCCTGTATAGTTCTGATAATGGAATACGGGTACTGAAACCGCATGGAATCAAGGTTCTCAATACGGAAGTAAGGTGCGTAAACCGGAAATGACAGGCTGTCGGGGGCAGAACTGCACATAGGACCAGGCTCCTGCGTGATCGGATTTTATAGGCTTAAGGATACTTGTTTGCTGGTAACGACAAAGAAACCTCCGGCTTGTTCAGCCGGAAGTCCCTTGTCAGAAAGAATCGCATCATCACTGCTTCTCCCGGTATTGACTCGGCGTCATCCCGGTTGCTTTCTTGAATACCGTAAAGAAATGGCTTTTCGTCTGAAAACCGGACCGTTCCCCGATATCCGTCACCGTCCAGTCCGTCGATACCAGCAGCTCTTTCACCTTGGCAATCCGTTCCTGAAGGATGTAATCCGAAAGCGTCTTGTCGAATACCTCCTTGAACAGCTGCCGCACATGCCGTGTCGACAAGGAAAGATGCTCGGATATTTCTTCGATGGTCAGCATCGGATCATGGAGATGGTTCTTTACGTATTCCACGATTTCCGTAACGACCTCATCGCGGCGGCTCGCGCCCTTCTTGCTGCTCATATCGTCGATGATACCGAGCAGCTCCTGCTCCAGCCAGCCCCTTACTCCGCTGAGCTTGTCGAACGACTCCAGAATATTCTCAATACCCTCAACCGATTCCACGGAAGGCAGCTTATTGAACGTTTTGAACAGCGTGTAGAGCATTAAGGAAAGCTGAAATTTGCTTTGTGTATAATGCATCGTCTGCATATGGGCGAATATCAGGTCCAGGCTTGCCGCAATTTCCTCTGGCCTTCCCATTCGCACCTTCTTGATCAGCTCATCGAGCAAATTATCATCGGCCAACGGTTGAACGCGCTGCATATAGTCTTCAAAATCGCGCTCGATAAAAATCTTTTCCGCGCCCGAAACAAAATTGAGCATGGTGAGCTCATGAATATGCTGATAGATACTGCGCACATCGTCGCTTAACGACTTCTGACCGCTCACGGCAGCAGTGATGTGTATTTGCGTCCACTGTCTGATTTGCTCCCTGACTTCCTCCAGTACCCCGATCAATTCGTTCATGGGAACATGATCTCCCGATATCAAGAGAGCCAGGTGGTCGCCGCCAAGGTCGACCGATTCCGCATACCAGCTGCGGTTGATAACCTCTTCGGCAATATTGCCGATCGCATATTTCATCAGCTTTCTCGAGGCAAAATTATACTGCTCCTTGAACCGGCTGAATTCATTGATCCGGATGACGCTGACATAGAGCTCCTCGTGCTCGAACAGACTGGATTGTTCGCGGAGATAATGCTCCACAGGCGTGATCAGCTTTCCTTGCAGAATCCACTGCCTCAGATATTCGGTCTTAATGACATTCCGGTGCTCGCGCATGGAGGAGTCAAGCTGCCCCATCCGGTCTTCCAGCATCTCGATCCCGTAGCGGATGACTTTATACTCAGCCATGGAGCTGTCGTCTTTATGATTATTTTTCAAATGAAGGCCGAATTTCATCTCCAATTGATCGGCAATCTGCGAGAATGGCTTATAGGTGCGGCGGGAATTCCAGAACAGGATGGCAATCAGCACGACAACGAGGCAGGAGACAAATATGATCATTTTCAAACGGAAGGAAATAAAATCGGCCCGGATGCCTTCCAGCTTGGCCATATGATAGATATACCAGCCCTGCGGCTCGATCAGCGCATATTGAACAGACCAGGACTCGCCCTTATGATCCTTCGTGTAGCTGCCTGAACCCTTCACCGCAGTCGCAGCCAGCTCCATATTCAATTGCGTGGAGTCGGATGCTCCCAGCATGAGATTGCCTTCATTGTCCAGAATAAACGACTGGATCTCCGAATTGGCGTCCTCCTTGAGCAAATACTGCTTCATCAAGGCATCATTCAGGAGCAGGACCAGATACCCGAACGATTGCTGACCGGACGGGACGGTAGGAATGATCATCGCAAGCTTCGTTGTACCATTGACCTGATGAACGAAGAACCGCTGATAAGAGCTCCTTTTTTGTTTCGCCATCTCCAGCATCGGCTGGTCCCGGAATTGCTGAAACGAGGATAAGCCATATTTGAGGTCGATCGTATGCTCAGTCCGCATGTTAATTAAATAGACATTGTCCAGAAAGGGCTCCGTTGTCATATATTTATTGGCCGCCACAATGGCATCGACCTGGGTCCCCTGGGATTCTTCGCTTGCCATCAGCCAGGTGCTGATGCTTTTGTCCGCATACATATTAAATCCGTACGCAATCATCTTGTTGAAAATAAATTCGGCATTATCCCGTGAATGTGCTATCTCTGTCTCATTCACCTGATCAATTTGTTTCATCGCGTAGATGGAGAACTGATGGGTCATCATGTACACAAAAGGTACGGAGACGACCGTGAACAGAATGCATAAACTCAAGAAAATCCGGATGTACGCCTGCTTAGGAATAAAACGATTCATATGGCTCCCCCTTCGTCCACTCGATCAAATTTTATATTCAATAAGCTGTAAACGCAATCATTTTCGGCATGTCCGAAGAGATGAGAGGTTTTTCATTCTCTTCTCATAATCGGGTTTTTTCCGTTGAAGATACAGCGGTTTCCTTCTTTTTGGGAAATCCTGGTGAAAAATAAGTGTGCTATAGTAAGAAACAGTTTACAGTTTATTAACACCTACGCTTGGAGGGAAAGTATACGATCATGACCAAGAAAAATCTCAAGAAGAAACCATTCCTGAAAAACATTATGGTCACAGCCATTTGCGCTGCGATCGGATTCTCAGCTACCGCAGCCGTCCAAACACCATCGGCGCATGCCGCTACGCCCGCGGCTCTAAGTCTCATCAGCTCGGGTACCCAATTTCTTGGTGTTCCTTACCGTTTCGGCGCGCCGGCAGGCGTTACATACGCATTTGACTGTTCGTCTTTTATTCAATATGTGTTTAAAGCCAGCGGCATCAAGCTTCCCCGCACATCGGTCGCGCAAGCGACGGCAGGGAAGAAAGTGGCAAAGGGCTATCTCAGTACAGGCGATCTTGTATTCTTCAATACGGGAGGCGCCGGAATCAGCCATGTTGCGATCTATGCGGGCAACGGCAAAATCCTGCACAGCTCGAGCACCAAAGGGGTCACCATTGCGAGCATGAACACAACCTATTGGCAGAGCAAATACGTTACCGCACGCCGTGTGCTGTAACTTCAGTCTTACGTAGAACCCGATCCGTGCAGCGTTTGCACGGACCGGGTTTTTTTGTTGCGCCTCCCCGGCCTCCTCCCTGATCCGGCTCACTGGCGTAATTTTGTAGAGGAATCCTGAAACATTCATCGAACTACTCTAAGAGCCCGTCTTATAGCACCAGGATGAAGTCAATACGAGTAAAGGATGGAGAGCATGCCTGTTAATCTTGCGTATTTTCTGTTTTTCTACGTTTTTATCTATATGAGCAATGCGGTATACGGTACGTTCATTCCGCTGTACTTTCAACATGTCGGATTCTCGCAGTCGCAGATCGGAACGCTGCTCAGTCTCGGTCCGCTGATTGCCATTCTCGCCCAGCCGGTCTGGGGTACGCTGAGCGACCGTGCCAGAACCAAGAACAGCATCCTGCTGCTGCTGATCGCCGGAAGTGGAATATCCATGCTGCTGTATCCTTTGTCCAATCACTTCGTTTATCTTCTGATCATGATCTGTATGTTTACCTTTTTTCAGACCTCGATTTTTGCTGTCAGCGACGCCGTGACGCTGGAGGTTCTGGACAAGCGCAAGCGGGGCAATTACAGCCATATCCGGTTGGGCGGAACAGTCGGTTATGCGATCATGTCTATCCTGTTCGGTCTCATCGCGCAGAAGCGCATTGACCTGATGTTCGGCATTTACGCTGCCATTCTTGCAGTCTGCTTTTTGCTGGTTCTGCGTTTTCCCGCAATAGAGGGACATCAATCCAAAGGGAGGAAAATGAGGGTTTGGGTGCTGTTAAAGAACCGGAAGCTTGTGGTTTATATGGCCGCCAATTTTGTTCTTCAGATCACTCTCGGCTATTACTATGGATTCTTCCCCCTTTATTTCAAGGAATTGGGAGGCAGCAGCGCATGGCTGGGATGGTCGATGGTGATCTCTTCGCTTAGCGAGATTCCGTTCCTGCTTCTGTCGAACCGAATCTTCAAGCATGTCAAGATTCCTTATATATTGATGGGGGCTGGAGCTGCTGCCGCACTGCGCTGGTATCTGTTCTCCGTCATTCAGAATCCATACTGGACCCTGCCGGTTCAGGTTCTGCATGGACTGATCTTTATCGTATTGTCCGTGACCATGGTAACCGTTATTAACAAGGAAGTACCGAATGAGCTGAAAGCAAGCGGTCAAACATTTAACGGCCTGCTCAGCCTGGGAATTGCCCGGATCATAGGAAGCATTGCGGGAGGCGTTGCCAGCGAAGCCTTCGGCATGCGCAGCGTGTTCTTCTATAATTTCATTGTCGCGCTGGTCTGCATCGTCGTTTTCTCCGCTGTCTTCTGGCTGCAGGGCAATCGGGAGAAAGCCAGTATCGGCGCAGGCTCCTGAACGTAAGGATCAGCAAGCCAGCCGTAAGGCGCAGCTGATCCTTATGTCTTCCGGCATACAAAGAACGGTCTTCTTCGCATCCATGCGAACGAAGGCCGTTCTTTGTTTCGTTCGATGAATGCTGTGCGGATGCGCTGAGGATTATCAGGCGGGCTGTTGCGCTGAGCATGCAGGAAGGCAGCCTGGTTTTATTTGATATGGATTAAACCGGATTTATTGGTATTGTTTTCTTGTTGATCATTGTTCTGATGAACCCGATTGAGGAACACATTCATCAACAAGGGAAGGGAAATAAGAATGGGCGGATCGTCCAGACGGGGAACGTGGAGCATGACTTGCTGATGGGGGACGATCGTATTGGGGCCGACGAATATAGGCTTCTTCGAGCGGGTTCGCAGCGTAGCTTGAGGAAGCAGAAGATCCACTCCCTGCGTTCCCCAGGAAATCGTAGTTGCCATCAAATAATAGGTTCCCGGCTTGACTCCGGTAAAGCAGAAGCCCCCTAGTGAAGGCAGTACGGTTCCGTACAGCGGGAATCCTTCCGGAATAGGCTTGGCAAACAAGCCGATCAAAATGATGCCCTCAAATGGAATCTCCGCTTGAATGGACCCTTCTACCCGGTCATGCCGATCGGAAACAGGATGCGCCGTCTGCCAATCTTTAAGCTTTTCCAGGGAATTAAAATGGCTGTTCGCCTGCTGCGTCGAGTTGCGGAAATCGGACGGTGTCATGCCTACCTTCTCGGTAAAACGGGTGGTAAAGGTTCCCAGGCTTTGCTGTCCAATCTCCAGACTGATGTCGCGTATGCTCAAATTTGTGCGCAGCAGCAGATCCTTGGCCTTCTGAAGCCGGAGCGAGGAGACATAATATAAGGGCGGCAGACCGATTCTTTCCTTGAAAATGCGTGTGAAATGATATGGACTGTAAGCTATGTGGCCGGCCAATAAGGAAAGCGGAAGCGGATCATAGATGTTCTGATGTATGAATGCGATCACCTCGTCTATTTCTGCGTACCGATCCATTGCCATACCTGCATCTTCCTTCCGTTATTTATCCATCTCCTTGATCAGAACATTTGTTCTCATTAAATGATAACACATATTTTATTCCCTGGGAACTGTCTATTTTTAGTTTAATTGTAAAAAATGGAGGAGGCAATGGCACACCGCCCTAACCTTTCTCTAACTGTTGAACATGTATCCGGCTCCCGCTTACATGTATCCAAAATGTAAAATCAGCCGGTAAACTCTGTCAAAGAAGCTATGGCCTCTGTTCATTTGCTACAATAATAAAAGACAGACAACCCGATCATTTACTTCGGCACCTCGAAGGGTCCCCTCGCGAGGCGCCGAAATTAAGGAGTGCAGCATAAATGCTTAAGCAAAAGATTCTTGTCGTAGAGGATGAGGAGGCCATCGCGGAGCTGCTGGTCTATGCCCTGGAGAGAGAAGGATTCTCCGTCATGCGCGCAAGCACCGGGAATGAAGCTGAATCGATGGGCCGTTCCGGCCGGCCGGATCTGATCCTGCTTGATCTGATGCTTCCCGACGGGAGCGGATTCGAATTATGCAAGATTGCGGCGAAGGAGGACTGGAATATCCCCATCATCATGCTGACAGCGAAATCCGATATGGTGGACAAGATCCTGGGAATGGAGCTCGGAGCCGACGATTATATTACGAAGCCCTTTGACGTGCGCGAAGTCATTGTGCGGATCAAAGCGATCTTCCGCAGAATCGGGCTTGTTATCAAGCAATCCCAGAGCAATGCAGCGGAACGCCTCGCCATCGGCGGACAAATTGAAATCGCCAGAAGGCAGCGGAAAGCGTGGAAGAACGACGAGGAAACGGATCTGAAGAACAAAGAATTTGATCTGCTGCTGTTTCTCGCCGATAACCGCGGCATCGTATTCACGCGTCCGCAGCTGCTGGATCAGGTTTGGGGATTCGATTTTGCCGGCGATACCCGTACCGTCGACATTCATGTCCAGCGGCTGCGCAAAAAGCTTGACGACGGCGACGGGAATTCCGTTATCGAAACCGTGTTCGGCGTAGGGTACCGGATGCCATGAGCAGCACCGGCGGAATCCGGTTTCCCATCCGGCATAAGCTCCTGTTGTCTTTTACCGTCGTTATATTCGCCGGCTTGTCCGCCCTGCTCCTTGTATCTGTGAGAATCACGGAGCAGAATGTCTCGGGCATCATCAATCAGGACATGATTCAGGCCAACAAGACGATCGAGCTTTATGTCAAACAGTATTTTCTGACCCGAAATATCGCAATGGATCAGGACTCTATCCGTTTCGAAGCGGATGGTCTTGTCAAGGAGCTGGGCGCTGCCGTCGGCAGCCCGATATCGGTGTACGATCCCGCAGGCAAGGGTTTATCCGATCTGAACGCGGATTTGATGCCTGCAACCAACGACTTCGCCGAGTCCCTGCATGGCAAAATCGCCTATTCCCTGCGGCAATCCGGCACGGAAACCACTGTCCGTCTGTCAAGTCCCGTAGAGTCCGGCGGTAAATTGATCGGCGTTATCCATATGGTAAAGGATTACTCGGGCTTGTATGATTTTACAAGCCGCTTCCTGTCGACCGTAAGATGGTTTGCCGTCGGAATTTTCCTGCTTGTCTTCCTGACCGCCGCCCTGCTCGCAGTCCGGATCACGAAGCCCTTGGGCAAGCTTGCGCGCAGTCTTGAGCGTGTTTCCGAAGGGATCTATGAGACTGCACCCCCGGCCCTCAGCCGCGATGAGATTGGCGATTTATCCCGTTCATTTATGATCATGGTCAAGCAGATCAAAGCGCAAATCGCCATTATAGAGCGGGAACGGGATACGCTTCAGGAAACCCAGGCGATGAGCAAAACCTTTTTCGATAATGTAACCCATGAGCTGAAGACGCCTCTTACGACGATCCGCGGCTATGCGCAAATCATGATGGAGAACGGATTTACGGATCCCGTTTTTTTCAACAAGGGCATGAAATATATTCTGGACGAAAGTCAAAGGCTGAACGACAAGGTCGTGCAGATCATTGAATTTTCGACTGCCGCTTCGGAAGGTTTTGATTACCGGCTGGATGAGGTCGACTTATCCAATCTGGTAAGGGACGTCTGCGAAGACATGAGGGTCAAAGCCAGAAAATACGGCATCCGAATTGATTGCGCCGATGAGCCGGGTCTTCAGCTTATCGGCGATGAGGTCAAATTGCGGGAAATGCTCATTAATGTGGTGGATAACGCCATCAAATATGGAGGCGTGAACACGACCATTCATGTTACCGCCGAACATGCGGCGGATAACCGGGTCCGCATACGGGTGGAGGATCAGGGGCCGGGCATTGCCGAAGAGCATCTTCATCGTCTGTTCGATCCGTTCTATCGTGTAGCGGGCACCAAAAAAGAAGAACGCGGAAGCGCTGGCCTTGGCCTAGCGATCGTCAAGACGATCGCGGAACGTCATAACGGGCATGTAACCATTGACAGTCAGCTCCATCAGGGTTCGACAGTCACGATTGAATTGGGAGGTCATGATCATGAGTGAACGCAGCCGCGCACCTTTCTTCCGAATGATGGCGCTGGCCGTTCTGATGGCCGTCATCATTGCAGCTTTTCTGGGGGTGGGGGAGCTTGCCTTACGGACGATTGACGGCGACAAGACGGTCGTGCTGGACCCTTCGCTGTTTCAGGAAGCCGCTGGCGGAGGCCTGCGTATCGATACCATCATCAAACGCCATGTAGACAGCCCCATGAAGGAGGCCAAGCTGCTGGACGGGGATCAGATATTGTTCCACGCTTCCGGAAGCGGAGAAATGAATGACGCGACCGCACTTGCCGTCTTTAGCATCGACAACAACCAGATCCGCGATATCGTCCATAATCAGCCGATTCTATCCAGCAGCTTGTCCCCTGACGGGACCAGGCTTATTTACAGCACTGTCCAGGGCGGCAAAGACATCATTACCGTCTGGTATGATCTTGTGAACGACAAGACCATCGACATCTGGAATGGATACTCGTATTGGGCGACTTTGCTGAACGATAACCGGTATATTGATTTATCTGGAAACGGATATAAATCAGAAATCAGAATGTATGATTTAAAAACAGGACCAAAAAAGTATAAAACAATTGCCATGATAAACGACTCTATTTATGCAAAATACGCCCAATCGATTGACAAATCGATTGAATACCAAAAGAAGGTGGCAGCCAAAACTATAAAGCCAATGCTCTCCCCCAATGGCCATTATCTCTCCATACAGCTGATGGTGACATCGGGTCTCTCGGCCATTCATACCATTAACCTGGACGATAATACGGCATCTGATACGGTTGAGATGGAAATTTATGATTTTACAACGCTCCGGGACGGCAGACTGCTCATATCCGGCCGTATCGACGGTGTCGAGGGACTCTATCTCGCTTCCGGCGCTGACGCTCCCGTTCTGCTGAAGGAAGGCGTGTTCAGCAATCTGGCGGCAAGTCCGCAGATGGATGCCGTTTCCTATCTCACCCGCACAGGGGATGAGCGTCCGAAGCTATTGGCCGGAAAACTGGACGGCAATCGGCTGACCTCCGAAATTACCGTGTATGGCGATCCCGGCTATGTCGGGCTGCTGCAGTGGAGCAGCGATGGCAAAGCGTTGATCTGTACCGCAGAAGGCCTTGAAGGGACGGAAGTTTACAAGTTTCAATTCGCCTCCTGATCCCTCGCCTGCCGGCTTCCTACAATCTCACCCTGCTGCCTTCCTGAATCGGCTCGCTGCTCTCAATAATGATTTGCTCCTGGTCGAACAACCCGCTCACAGCGGTTTGAAATTCATTGGAATCGGTGACCTTGACGGACCTGCGCGCTGCGTAAAAAGCGTTCCCGAGCGGCCCCTGCCGTTCTTCAACCACATAGACATACGCTCCCGAGCTGTCCTCCCGGATGGCCTGGCTTGGAACGAGCTGCGAATCATCATCCTGGCTGGATTGTGAAATATCAACCTGAATCCGCTCGCCTCCATGAAGAGACTTGTCCTGAACCTTGATCACGAGCTGGTTTGCCACAGCGGGCGTCTGCGTTTCTCCGGAAGCGTCCTGGCCGCCATTATCCGGCACGACGGTGTCTTTAATTTCCGCGATACTGCCCTGGATGGCCCGGTTGTCATCTTCAGAGAGCTTCGCCTCAAGCTTATCTCCAAGCTTGAGCCCGGATGCAATACCAGCGGGCACCTGCAGTTCGAATTGGAAGCCAAGACCGGTGTTGGAGAGCTGGATATCCGGACCTGCAGGAGACCCGGACAGGCCTTCCATGGCGTTGACATGAGTTACGATCCCGTCGAATGGCGCGAGCAGCTGCTGATTTTCCCCTATGGTCTTCTGCAGCGCTTCCAGATGCTGCTCCTGTGCAGCGATATCGATTTGGGCGCTCTCCAGGGCGTTTTGAGCGTTCAGCTTGGCCGCCTGATCTTCACTTTGAGCAGCCTGAATATAGTTAAACTGCAGGATGCTGACGGATAGCTTCAGCTTCTTCATGGCGGCCTGCGAATCCTCAAGCTGGCTCTGGGCATCGCTGCTGTCATAGTTGACGAGCGCCTGGCCTTTATGAACCGCATCGCCTTCCTTCACCAGCACCTTACTTACTTTCCAGCCCGCCGGGTTCTGCAGGTCAGCCTCCTGTACAGGCCGGACGGTTGCATTGCCCTGATACGTATGGGCCAGATTTCCCGCCGCAGCCTGTCCGGTTATCACCTTGGGCAGCGTCAGGTTCAGCAGCGTGTTGCTGTACAGGGTAACGGCAATGAGCATGCCGAAAAACAGTATGGCGATCAACCGGATCCTGCGTTTGCGTGCCGCAAGCTTTTGTTCGTCAGTCTGATTGTCCACTTTCATCACTCCTAAGGCTCTCCACGGAAATCTTGATCCAACCTTCTATCCTTTAACTCCCGACAGCTGCACGCCTTGAATAAAATAGGATTCAGCATACAGGAACAACAGAACCATCGGCGTCATATACAGCACGGATGCTGCGAATCCGACACCCCGCGCATTCTGGTTAATCTGCGCCAGATACAGCGATAGCGGCTGCTTATCCAAATCCTGCAGAAATATGATCGGCTGCTCGACCATATTCCAGTAATCGACAAACAGGAGAACCGTCAATGCGGCAAGTCCCGGCTGAACAAGCGGAAGAATAATCCGGATGAAGATGATCAGATGCCCGGCTCCGTCCATTTTGGCCGCTTCCATGTAGGAAAACGGAATATGCGTCATAAACTGGCGCAGCATGAATACCCCGAATGCGCTGAATATTCCCGGCAGTATTATCGCAGCTGTCGTATTCAATAATCCCAGCTTCTCCACCACCATATAATTCGGAACCAGCGTGACCTGAAACGGCATGAGCATCGTCATCAGATAGACCAGAAACAGCTTGTCCCTTCCCTTGAAGCGCAGCTTGGCGAAGGCATAGGCCGCCAGAGATGCGATTACCGTTTGGCCGGCGATAATCGGCACGACCATTCCTGCCGAATTCCAGAACATTTTCATAAACTTCGGATTCTGGATCAGCACCTGCGAGTACTGCTCGAACGAAAGCCAATCCGGAAGGATCTTCAGATTCACGAAGAGGTCCTTCCCTCCTGCCGCCGCGTCCAACATCTTGCCGATTAAATCATAATTCCGGCCGATCTCCTGCTCGGTCATGAGTGAATTTGTAAAGGTAAGAAGGATCGGCGCCACCGTTGCCACGGCTATGATCCCAAGCAGGAGAGTCAGCGCCAAACGGGGCAGCCATCGTGGTTTTATCATAGGCCCTCCCTCATCTACTCCATAAATTCCCGGAATCGGCGCTCTACCGAGAGCAGCACCGTCACCAGCAGGACGATGCATCCCACCATGAGCGCGGCTGCTGCGGTCAGGCGCTGGATATCCAGTGTAAAAAACATATTGTTCATATAATGCTGCAGCATATAGATGCGGTCGTAGGGATAATCGCCTGCGAGCAGGTAGGTCTCCCGGAACACCTTGAAGGAATTGATAATCGAGATTAATAATACGAAGAACAGGGTCGGCGTCAAATAAACGAGCGTAATATGAAACAGCTGCCGCAGCTTGCCTGCCCCTTCAATGCGGGCGGTCTCGTAGTAATCCTGCGGGATCGACTGCAGCCCGGCCAGAAACAGGATCATATCGTAGCCGATATTTTTCCAGATATACATAATCACCAGCACCACCATGGACCCGTCCGATTTCAGCCAATCGATCCGTCCTAAGTGAAGACCGTTCATCCAGGCATTCAGGCTGCCGTTCCAATCGAAGAGGATCTGCCAGATCATAACGACGGACGCAACCGGCACAACCAGCGGCAGAATAAAGGCGGTCTGGAGCCAGTTGCGCAGCCAGACGCGCTGATTGAGCAGCACAGCCAGAATCAGGGACAGCGCGAGGAGAAGCGGAACGCTCACGCCGGTGAATAGAAGCGTATTGCCCGCCGCTTTACGGAACGAGCCGCTGGCGAGCAGCTCTTTGTAGTTGTCGAAGCCGACAAAAGAACCGCCGATCGTCTGATCTGTGAACGAATAATAGATGCCAATGGCGAACGGGATCACGAAGAATACGGCAAACCCGGCCAGGCTGGGAGCCAGAAACAGAAGCGCGGCCATCCCGTCCCTGCGCAGCAAACGGGGAAGCCGAAGCCTATTCATCGGGCTCCCCATCCGACACCGCAGCCGCGCTGGCAGCAGTGATGAACTTCTTGATGCTCGCTTTCTTCATAGTGTAGCTTTCCTCCTTATTGTACATGTTGCAGCATGCAGCTTATTCATTCAGATACAGCATAACCTTGTGCTGAATCAGCTTGGCGACATCCTCCGCCGGCTTCTGACCGCTGAAGAAGGCTTGGCATTCTTCTGTGACAATCTCATCGATCCTGGATGGTTTGCCAAGGGAGTGAACCGCCTCCGTCACACTGGCTTTCAACTCATCAAGCTGATCAACCATCGTGCTGTCGGGCTTGATCGCAGAACTTTTCGCCGGGCCATTGTTGTAGGCTTGAATCCCCTCGTCCCGAAGCTGCTTGATTTGTTTGTCGTATGCGCTTTTGTTGATGGGGAAACCACTGCTGCCCGAGGCATTGCCGGAAATCGAATTGGCCTCCTCGGACAAGAGGAAATGGATGAAATCCCAGGCTTCCTTCTTGACGGGCGAGCTTCCGCTGATACCGAGAGTCTGGCGGGCCCCAAAATAGCCTCCATCTCCCATTTCCTGCGCATGCGGCTTGGTATAAAACTTCGCCTGTGAGGCATAGGCCTCCAATACGTACAGATAATCCACCGGTGACTGAATCTGAGCTTCTTCGAAGTATGTTTTTTTACTATTTTTACGGCCGCCGGCAAGCGCATCATAGACCACGCCTTCGTCGAACATGGCCTTGACCTGCTTCATCAATCCGGTAAACGATGCCGAATCGAAGCTCGCCCGGCCATTCGCTTCATCCACGAACAGACCGTAGTTCTCGGAAACCATCTCGGTCAGCATATAATCGTGGGAACTGCCGAATGCATGCTCATACCCGCCTTTTTGGGATAATTGCTTCGCCATTTCGGCAAATTCGCTCCATGACCAGTTCTGGTCGTTCACCTGCTCGCCGGCCTTCACCAGCGCGCCCTCATCCCCGATCAATCCGCTGAGATAGAAAGATAACGGCATGGCGTAAAGCCCTCCATTAATCTGCGAGTTATCGAGGATATTGGTGAAATAGTCTTCCTTCTTGAACGTTGGATCCTGCTGCATCAAGTCGCTCAGATTCACCAGTAGGTTCCGGTTCACATATTTCTCTGTGGGCAGCGAATCCATTTCAATCAGGTCAGGTCCTTTGCCGGCAAGCATGGCCGTGTTCGCAGCGGCAACGAATTTCTCTTGATCTGCCAGCTGCTTATCGGGATCATTGACATCGGTTTGGGCGACCTGCAGATCAATCTCGATATTGGGATGGAGCGCTTCATATTTCTTCACGGCTGTTTGGATCTGCTCATTC
Source organism: Paenibacillus sp. JT31N11 (assembly GCF_056269285.1). Taxonomy (NCBI): domain Bacteria; kingdom Bacillati; phylum Bacillota; class Bacilli; order Caryophanales; family Paenibacillaceae; genus Paenibacillus; species Paenibacillus sp. JT31N11. The sequence continues at coordinate 978,791 of NZ_JBWDNQ010000001.1, read as the reverse complement.
CGGCTGTAGGTTGAGATCACAAGCTTCGCCTTTCCACTGTGCTCCGCCATTGACGGATCGTCCGCTTCCCGCTTCGTCTGTTCGCTCACAACCGTCAGTGTCCCCGTTCCCTGAGGCGGAGTTGGCCCCTCTATACCGGAATTTCCGCTGCTGCAGGCAGCTGGAATGAATAGAACAAGGCAGCTTACGATCCATAATCCTTTTATGTTCATACGCCCCTCTCCTCCTTGTCCAGATCAAGGCTTTCTCTTGCGACCTGCTAAATGTAAAACATAGATGTTAAAATAACTTCTCCGATTTATGTACAAATTGTATCCAAACTCAAATGCTCAGGAATAAGGGAAGCCCGGGGTGGATTCTCCGCGGACAGCAAAAAATCCGAAAGACGCCACTTCACGAGCAAAGCGGCATTCTTCCGGATTCATGACGGATTTCGTTTGTAAATGAGTTTAGGAACAGCCAGGCATCAGGATATCCGAACGAGCACCCTTCCCCTGGTTTGCGATTTCAGAATATCCGTCAGCGCTTGAGGCAGCTCGTTCAGCGTTATTTCCCGGTCCACGAGCTGCTCGAGCACGGCGGGCTTCAAATCCGTCCCCATCCGCTCCCAGAGCTTCTCACGAATGTCCGCGGGGCACAATACCGAATCTATTCCGAGCAAATTCACGCCCCGCAGAATAAAAGGGAGCACAGTGGTCGGAACAGCCGTCCCTCCCGTCAGTCCGCTAGCGGCGACCGAACCACCGTAAGCAATATGGCTCAAAACAGCGGCCAGCGAACTTCCCCCCACCGGGTCTACGGCAGCCTGCCACAGCTGCTTGTCCATCGGCTTGATGCTGCCTCCGCTGTACACCGCATCCCTGTGAATAACCTCGCTTGCGCCAATGGATTTCAAATAATCCGTCTCGGCAGTCTTGCCGGAGCTTGCGGCAACCTGATAGCCCAAAGCGCTCAGCATGGCAATAGCCGAGCCGCCGACTCCGCCGGTCGCGCCGGTTACCAGCACCTTGCCCTTCTCCGGGGACATGCCATTCTCCTCCAGCCGCTGAATGGATAACGCCGCTGTGAAGCCGGCGGTCCCATAGATCATGGCCTCCCGTAAAGAAAGGCCCTCCGGCAGCGGAACGGCCCATTCTGCCGGGATACGCGCGTATTCGCTGAATCCGCCATAATGGGAAACGCCGATCCCGTAACCGGTTGCCAGCACAGGCTGTCCCTCATGAAACCTCTCATCACCAGAGGACACAACATGCCCAGCCAAATCAATGCCGGGAATAAAAGGATACGATTTTACGACTTTTCCATCCGGGGTACCGGCAAGGCCGTCTTTATAATTCACACTGGAATAAGATACCCTGATCAGAACATCCCCTGGAGGCAAATCCTCTATTGATACCTGCTTTACCGCGACTGTGAAGGCTGCCTCATACTCCACAAGCAGTGCCTGAAACCGTTCCGACATCCTAAAGCCCTCCTAGCTTGATCATGCGACCATGCAATCGCAATCATCCGTTATGGACCACAGGACCAGTATAGTCGATAAATGACATCTTTCACATGCTGTATGGCGCTTTCTTTTACCTTCTGCTCGAATACCCGTTCCACCTCATGAAGTTTTTGCCTGACCTAATTGAACAGGCCGCCGATCTTGCCGGCAGCCTGGTTCGTTCTGCGTTAGTTGGTTGGGAAGTCCGTACTGCGAGATATACTTTCCCATGCGCTGTACTCGGCCTTCATTGCATCGAGCTTCTGCACGAGCTGTTCATAGGCAGCATTGCCCAGGATAAGCCGATGAGGCTTGTCCTCCTGCTCGACCAGCTTGATTATCACCTGCGCTATTCGCTCTGGATCGCCAGTCAAAAATGATTCCCCTTGTTTTTCCAACAAATCCTTCACGGCGCCGGATGTTTTGTCATACGCCGGATTTCGGACGCTTTGACGATTTTTTTGCATGATTCCGGTTTTCATTCCACCTGGTTCTAAAAGTAAAACCTTAATACCAAGTGGCTCTACTTCTTGCCAGAGCGCTTCCGTCAATCCTACAAGAGCGTGCTTACTTGCGCTGTAATAGCCAAGCGACGGCATAGCGACTACTCCGTTGAGAGAAGAGACGTTCACGATCGTTCCTTGTTTTCTTTCGCGCATCCCCGGGAGGACGGCGCGTATGATCGAAGCAACTCCGAAAAAGTTCGTTTCGAATACGGACCGAATAGCATCGTCTTCTCCCTCTTCGATAGCGGAGCTGTATCCGATCCCTGCATTGTTTACGAGAACATCGATCTTCCCGTATTTTTTCTCTGCTTCCTCAACGACTTCCAGGACCTGTTTAGAGTTGGTAACATCAAGTGCAGCGACATGGGCTGTATTCGGAAAACGATCCGCAAGCTCCTTAAGAAATTCGGGATTCCGGGCCGTCATCACGACGCGATGGCCATGATTCAGAACGGCCTCCGCCAAAACCCTTCCAACGCCGCTCGAAGTACCCGTAATAAGCCAAACGGGATTGTTAGACTGTACCTGCATATTTGAACAACCTCTTTTCAATACGTTATATTGAGGTTCGAATGGCCTCGGTGTCCACTATAGCAGGTATGATTCCCTCCCAGAAGAAGGCTATTTTTTTAAATATGCTGTAGAAAAGTAAAGTCACGCATATTATGCCAACTCCGTATGATTGTTATTTCCTACCAATGGAGGATCTACAAATTCATTGGCACCTAATCATCAGTACGAAAAGAAAAACGCCATTCCTTTCGTGGAATAGGCGTTTTTTTGACGGCCGTTCTTCTGTTTCGGTTCAACAACTTTATACGGTTTGAGGCCAGGAGCATGACTTTACTTTTATAAAGCATATATAAAAAAATCGCGTCCTTATGAAAAAGTTTGATCCCTGATATAGTGGACTCCAAGGCAATCGAATCTTCGGTCGCCATCATAAACGAGAAGAGGTCATTCAGATATGTAGGAACAGGATTGCAAGCCGCTTCCCTATTATTGAACAGGAGAATCCCATTCCTTTTTCCAGCGATTTATTTCTAGAAAAACTTCCGAAAAAGCTTTTCCCTTTTCGGTAATCGAATATTCGACTGTTACTGGAACGGTAGGAAATACTTGACGATTAATAATTTGATGTTCTTCCAGATTTCGTAAAGTATCGGTTAAACCTTTTGTATTCAAGTTGCCTAAATTTCTTCGTAATTGATTAAAACGCTGAGGCTCCTTTAAAAGCTCTGTTATGACTAAAAAGGTCCATTTTCCCGAAAAAAATTGTAAAACTTCGGAAATCGATTCAACGCAATTAATATCGAACTTCGACATTTCCGATTTTATCGACTCGCATTCGTTTTTTTCCAATTTTATCAACTCGCATTCATTTTTATAATAATTAGACTGAAAAATAAAGTCAGTGATTGGAATTGCAGTATAGTAAATAACGTTCGAAATGTCACTGGAAGCACCAGGAAAATTTGGTCATTTCCGTAATCGAAGAACGAAGGACTTGTCGTGTACTCATTTTATATTACAGACTATGTTCTTGCTTATTATTGTCTGTTTTGCCCAATTTATCGAGGTCATGAACAGTACGACGGTCGTAGTCGCGCTGCCATCCATTCAAACGGCGTTTCACATGCAGACTAACGATTTGCAATGGATCGTGACTTCTTATGTCCTCACGTTTGCTTGCTTCCTGATGATCGGGGGACGAGCGAGCGACTTGCTTGGAAGAAAACGCGTATTAATGCTCGGTTTAACCGTCTTCGCGCTCGCTTCGTTGGCAGGCGCCTTGGCGATGAATCCGGTCTGGCTGATATCCAGCAGAGCCGTGCAAGGGAATCGGGGCGGCTCTCTCCATCCCGCGGCGATGTCGCTCATCAGCTATAATTTCGCGGCCGGACCGCAGCGCAACAAAGCATTGGGAATATTCGGCGCCTTAGGGTCCGGCGGGGCGGCTGCCGGATCGATCGTCGGCGGTCTGCTGACGGATTCCGCGGGCTGGAAATCATGTTGTTCTATCTGAACGTTCCGCTGGGATTATTGCTCATCATCGGATTGTTGTTCATTAAAGTTAGCCCGTCGGCCAAAGCGGAGAAACAATCCGTCGATTGGCTCGGATTGATTTTCGTATTGACGGGTATTTTCGTTTTGGTCTACGGCATTTCCATGCCGGATGTCGACGGTAGCTGGCCGGCGGCGAAAATCATCATGTTGATAATCGGGATATTGGTATTAGCCGTGTTTATTTTAATTGAAAGCTATACTAAAAATCCGTTGCTGCCGCTTCGTTTGTTCAAGTTTCGTTCGCTTTTTACTTCCAATATTATCGGGTTCTTGATGTTTTCCTATACGACCGGATTCATGTATTTCTCGACCTTATACTTCCACGAGCTGGGCTATTCGTCTTTAGCTGTCGGTTTGGCATTCCTGCCGCTGGGACTGACATCGATCATCGTAACGCAAATGTATAAAGTCGGAGAAGCGGACTTCATCCCGATAAATGGCCTCCTGCTCGTTGTATCATCCATTCAAGAAGCCTAACAACCAAAATCGACTCACGGGAGATGAATTTTAACAGATGGATATCGAGGCAAAAAAAACGGAGTTATTGTCCACATTTTATTTCAGGCATGCAACCAAAGAATTCGATCCGACGAAGAAAATATCCGATGGGGATTTCCGCTTCATTCTCGAGGCAGGACGTCTTTCTCCGAGCTCGGGAGGCAATGAACCTTGGAAATTCGTCGTCGTGCAAAGTCCGGAATTCAGACGGGAACTCGCACCGCTCGTATCCGGGGCAATGCGGTCGCTGCCTACGTCGAGCCACTTCGTTATTATTTTGGCCAGAAAAGGGCTTACTCATGATTCATCTTACGTCTTGGAACAGCAAACCCAAGTAAAGGGTATGCCTATAGAAGTTTATAAAAGCATGCAGCAAGCCTACGCGCAATTCTACGAAGACCTTCATCTGGATTCCGAGCGGGCGCTGCTGGACTGGTCTTCGAAGCAAACATACTTGGCGATGGGCAATATGATGACGGCGGCGGCGCATATCGGCGTCGATTCATGTCCGATCGAAGGCTTTGATATGGATGCCGTCAACGAGCTGCTCGACAAAAAAGAGCTGCTCGGAAACGACGAATTCGGCTTGAGCGTGATGACGGCGTTCGGCTATCGGTCCAGAGAACCGGGGCGCGCCAAATCGAGACGGCCGATGGAAGACCTCGTTCAGTTCGTGTAATACCGCGTACCCTTAGCGGGTTAAATAATAAATCAGATAACCAAGAAGCACCAGGGCAGCGACGATCAGATTGGACCACCCCATTACGCGGGATATCAGCTGTTCTCTCGCCAAGCCGTCCGATTGATAAATCTTCCGATCCACACCAAGCATGAATATTCCCGAAATCAAAAACAAACTGACGAAATAGGCAGCATGATGGATGTTCAGCATGTCGCAGCCCCTATTCTGATTTATTTTGTGCAACTAATCCAAATCTCCGCAGATCGACGTGGACATGGACATCAGCCGTAAGCTTGGCGTACAGGTTCTCCCAGTCCTTCTCGCTTTTGATATTCCGGTTCCAGAAGGAGCGTTCATGGGCGCGGATCTTCTCGCCGAAACCGAACACATCCGATTTTTTCAACTGGGTCTCCTTAATCAGTTGTATGGCGTTTTTTTTAACCTCCTGCTCAAAAACCCGTTCCACCTCATGAAGTTTTGCCTGGCTGTCGAAGGAACCCGCTTCTCCGATTTTCTCCTTCATGGTTGCTTCAAGCTGTATATCGATTTCCGCATGAGGTATGCCGTCGATAATTTTCACTTTAACCCGGGAAGAGCGTTTCAATGTGTTCACCATAACGACGCCGACACCAGGCACATCAAACAGCGCAGAGTAGCCTCCCGGATTTAAGCCCATGATGCCCATATAGACACCAATCTGGATCGGTGTTGTGTAACCGACCATCTTGTCCTCATTAAAATAAGCCATGCCTTTGAGCAAAATATTTTCCTTTTGCCGTATGGACACATAGGGAAGATAGCCGTCCTGCCCCAGCTTCGATTCGGCGCTCCAGAATTTTCCAATATAATCAGTCGGGAACTTGCCCATTTGATGCGATTTCTCGATCATGGCCAGCAAATATAAGGCCGGGACCCGCTCCAGAGGCGGCGCTACATCCATTAGACGGGATGCCTCCACGTCAGATACGAGCAGCCAGGTCGTGCGGCGCACCTGTGTTTCCCGCCGGAAATAATCGTTTAGATCCCGGAGGCCTCTCCTGGCAATGGCCTCGCTTATCACGACGATGCGAAGATGAATCAAGGTTCGGGGATCGGCAATCTGCTGCTGCAGGTTGTCCAGCGCATCATCTATGGTATAACCGACCACTTTGACGACCCAAACAGGAAGACTGAATGAACCTTCTCCTCCGCCGGAGTCTCCGCCAGGGCCGAGCGGCACTCTGCCGGGCACGGCAATCTGCGCCGTTATGCGGATCATTTTGTCTTTGAGCGACGGGGGAACTTTGGAGTGGGTTACCATCTCATCCTTCATGTCCTCCGGGGAAGCCTCGTCGATGGCCATGGCGAGAATCAAGGCCCGGTTCTCGATCTCGAGCCTGTCCCAGCATCCGGATAAAAGCACGGACAGGGCAGGCAGCACAAGGCACAGGACCAGCCAGCCTTTAACCGCTTTACTCATTGGCTGCTCTCCTTTACCCCGCGGATTAATGACAGCAGCAGAAGCAGCAAGGGATATCCTGTGGTTAATATCATGCCGTATACAAATACCAGATTTCCATAAACAAAAAATTGTCTCGTATCATGCGGAATCATAGCGATCACAAACACAATAGGGATTAGATAAGAAACAAACAGCCGGTGATCGCGGATCCGGAACAAGTCTTTGGCTGCGATGACAGAGAAATAGTAATTGGAGTATATCGTGGTGTACACGGAAACAACCCAGCCGATAATGAATATATCATCCAATCTCTCGAATGCCCCGCCGGGAATAACGGCAGATCTTGCAGCATCCAATGACGGATATGCCAGAAGTTTAGTCTCCTCAGAACCGAATAGAGCGATTGTGGTAATAATGATCATCAGATACACGATTCCGGATATAATCACTCCCCATATCGTAGATGCAAGGATTTTCCGTGGTCTGATCATATAGGGAACAAGCAGGGTCAATACGAATGCGGACTGAAACAAGGAAGCGATCGACAAGGCAGCGTACAGAACGCCAGATGGATGATTGCCAATCACCGGGAGCAGATTGACCATATCGTAATCTCTCAGCGATGTCAGGAATATCACCAAAGCAACAATAATGATGAATGGCAAATAAAAGGAATGAATAAACGAGAATTTCACGACGCTCCGCCTTGAAGAAGCGACCACCACAATCAACATGATGATGATGGACAATTCGATCGGCGTTTTGGGCAGCAGAACGGCAATGACCACTTCTCCAAAGTCCCTCGCAGACAGACCGGAACAGATAACGAAAAAAATAATAAGCAGCAAATTGAAAAACCGTGCCGGCCATTTGCCAATCAGGCGTTCGCTGAACTGAATAATATTTTCCCGGGGAAACTTCCGGACAAGCAATGCGAGGATAACCAGACTGAACATTGCCACTCCTATTGCTTCCAGCGTTAACAGGGGAGAACCGCTATCCACGGCTTTGGCTGCAAAATTCGGAAATGTTAATACGCCTACTCCGAGAATGGTGCTTATAATGACGGTGCAGGCCCGGATCACCGTGACCGGGTAGGCATTATTCATGCTCAGACTCCTCCTTGTCGATATAATGAAGGGCATGGCTGCCAGCTACCTTGGCATGATCGTTTGGCAGCCGGTCCCGATCACCTGGTTGAAGGTAGCTCGGACGTTTGTTCATCCACCACAAAGGACCCCTGATGAGCGTATCCTTCATTGCCTGCCAATTCCCGGGAACGATCGGATACATATAAGGCACACCGAACGATTCCAGGAACAGAAGATGGTTCATGATTAAGATCAGCCCTGCCATGACGCCGTACAATCCGAACGTTCCTGCCAGAATGAGTATAGGAAATCTCAGCATGCGCAGGGCAATCGCGGCATTGTAGGCAGGCGTGGCAAATGACCCTATCGTCGTCAGCGCAACGATAACAATCGTGATCGGACTTGAAAATCCAGCAGATACGGCTGCTTGTCCCACGACCAGCACGCCCACGATGGACAAGGCGCCGCCGATCAACTGGGGAAGACGTATGGTGGCTTCCCGCAGCACTTCCATGGAAAGCTCGATCAGCAGCACTTCAATGACCGCTGGAAAAGGCACTCCCGCCCGGCCGCCGGCGACAGCGACGGCAAAGTCGGTAGGCAGCAGCTCCGGATTATAAGAAATAACGGCGACATAGAGAGACGGAAAAACGAGCGAAAATATAAGGGCTAAAAGCCGGATCATCCTGACCAGGGTGCCCATTAGAAAACGCTCTGTATAATCATCTAAAGTCTGATAAAATTGGCTGAATATGGCTGGAACGATAAGCGCAAAAGGAGATCCGTCCACGAGTATGGCTACACGCCCTTCCAGCAGAGCCGCGGCCGTTTTATCGGGCCGTTCCGTATTTTGAATTTGCGGAAACGGCGACAGCGGATAATCCTCGATAAACTGCTCGATATATCCGGCATCCAGAATAGCGTCCATGCTGATCTTCGACAACCGGCTCATGGCTTCTTCGACCAATTTGGGATCTGCTACGCCTTCCAGATAACAGACAGCGACCTGGGATTTCGCCCTGTTGCCCGTAGCGGCAAGCTTGACCCGCATATCGACGGTCAGCAGCCGTCCTCTGAGCAGATTCAGGTTCGTATCCAGCACTTCAATATAGCCTTCCCGCGCCCCTCTGATCATCATCTCCGTTTGCGGCTGCTCGATGGCTCTCTTCTCAACCATCCTGCTCTCCAGCAGAAGCGCGTCGCTGCACCCGTCGATGCAAAGCAGTGTATTTCCCAGATTGACCCCTTCCAGCATGATGCCTATCGTGTCTTCCATGGAGCACTCTGCGACATACACATAATTTTTCCAGACGAACTTGATCAGATCACGGCCCTGCAAATCGATGTTTTGCCGGTCTGCTGCCGGATTCATCAACGGTTTCATAATGTCATCGTTGATGAGAGCGGTATCTACCATCGTTGAGAAAAAAACGATAGCTGCATCGATCTGACCGGAAATTCTGAATTCACGGATGACCAAATCGTCGCTCTCGCCGAAAACTTCCCGAAACATTTCCAGCTTTTTTTCCAGCTGCTTTGCGGGTTCCTGATCCTTATATTTTTCCTTGATGCGGTCAGGAGCCGCGGAAGATGAATCATTGTTTAACTTTTTCTTATAAGATCGGTAGTGCTGCTTCCAATTTCGCAAGCTCCTGCCTCCTTCCAGTAATCAGAAATTAACCTATATTTCTTCCTGCTTTGTTATTTTGTCCAACATTATGACGGTTATGTGCAAAATCTGTATGGCCGGACACTGCCTATCCCCAAATGGCCCGGGCCCAGCAAAAAAACACCTCTCATTCCTTATGGAATGAAAGGTGCAGGCTGATGAGCGGTTTGAGGATTCCTTAATTCTCCTTTATAGCTAATGAAGCGATTTTATCGCCATCCAAGGTAAAATAAAAGTTAAACGGAAAAGGTCCGCCCGGGAAATTCCCGTCGACCTTGCAATTTAATACGACTTCATGGCCGGTTTGCCTGACGTCAAGGATATCCAGACGAACCCGCGCACCGATATAATGGGTATCGCTCCATTCATTGATTTGCTCAATTCCCGCCCCTCGTCGGCAATAACCGCGCTTTCCGTGAAGCAGTCAAGCAAAGCGTTGATACTTTCATCATGGGTTGCCCGGATGAATGCGTCAATAGGTTTTGGCTGCATAATACCTCGTCTCCTTTTCATTATAGAGTCTGAGCATTCTGAACGGTTAGACCGTGGGAATCGTACCGCCGTCTATGACATGCTCGCTGCCGACAATGGACGCGGCTCGGTCGGAAACCAGAAAAGCGACCAGTTCGGCCACTTCCTCGGGTCTGCCCGGGCGCCCCAGCGGAATGCCTCCAAGCGAGTCCATCAGCGTTTGCCTGGCGCCGGCAATGTCAGTACCTGCTTCCTCGGCAATCCGTTCGATCAGCCTCTCAGCGGAAGTCGTCTCAATAAATCCGGGAGCGACGGTATTGACTCGTATCCCATGAGGCGCAACCTGGTTGGACAAGCCTTTGCTGTATGTGGTCAAGGCTGCCTTGGCCGCAGCATAAGCCAGAGTCGCATTATAGAGCGGCAGGCGGCGCTGGATGGACGTAATATGAACAATAGCGCCGTACCCCTGCTCCATCATGGAGGGGAGCAGCCCTCTGTCCAGACGGACAGCAGCGAAGAGATTATTGTTGATAGCCCGCTGCCATTCCTCGTCGCTCAGGGCAAGCGCTCCTCCTGCAGGCGCCGACGAACCGCCGATATTGTTGACAAGGATATCCACGCCTCCAAGACGGTCCATGACTTCCGCAACCACTTTCTCCACGCCTTCCGCCGTACTGAGATCGGCCTGAATGAACCTGTCCTTCAATCGCGGATCGCCCGGGATGGACCGGGCAGTGGTGAGAACCGTCCCTCCAGCCCGTGAAAGGCGGTTCACAATCGCTTCGCCCATTCCTTTGGTGCCGCCTGTGACCAATATGCGTTTGCCCTTGAATTCGTTATTTTCCACGGTATATTCTGTTGATGCTGTCATCATGATAGAGTCTCCTTTTCGGTTTAATACGTGTTTGCCGCACTTATACCCTCCGTTAAGTATGGGGTATTGTGCGGTTATTTATATCTTAGCTTTGAATATCAAACGCGTCTAATTTATAATAATAATAAAACGCATGAATAATAATAATGAATGAGGTGACAAGATGGAACTCACCCAGCTGGACTATTTTCTGACCGTGGCCAGACTTCAGCATATGACCAAGGCATCAGAAGCATTGTCCATTACTCAGCCTGCGCTCAGCCATGCCATATCCAAGCTCGAAACGGAATTGGGCGTTCCCTTGTTTGAGCGGAAAGGCCGGAATGTTCAGGTCAACCGGTACGGGAGCATGTTCGCCAAACGGGTGGAGCGGGCGATACAGGAAATAACAAAGGGGAAGCAGGAAATCGACGAGTGGTCCAACCCGGAGACAGGTGTGATCGGGATTGCTTATTTGAACATTCTCGGAGCAGATCTGCTGCCCAAGCTTGTCCGGGACTACCAACTTAAACACCCGCAGGTTCGGTTTGAGTTGACGCAGGGCAACTACGAATTAATATACAATCAGCTGGACAACGGTTATTCCGATTTGATGATCACGTCCGAGCGTCCAGCCACTGATATTTATGAATGGCGGCTCATTAAGAGTCTCCCTCTCTATGCGGTTGTTTCCAACTCCCACCGGTTCGCCGAACGCGCTTCACTCAGTCTGACTGAACTGACCGGTGAGCCTTTCGTCGGGCTCGATAAAAACTGTGGACTTAAAAGCTCCTTATTAACCCGGTTTCAGCATATGGGATTCACTCTGACTGCGACCTATGACGCGGAAGATTTGACCACCGTAGCCGGGTTTGTCGCCGCAGGTCTTGGAGTATCCGTTCTGCCGCGGTCTGAAGGGCTTGCGGTTAAGGGCATGGCATGGCTGCCTATCGAGGAGGAGGGGTGGATTTGGGAGGTTGGCTTATACTGGAGGAAAGACCGTTATCAATCCCCCGCGTCCAAACGTTTTATCGACTATATAGAACGTTCTTCTTTTCAAGCTTGATCCGCGCTTGTGTGCGGCAGGATAAAACCAACAGCCCGCGACTACTGAGCAGTCGCGGGCTGTTTTTTCGTTTTCCAGGCATAGATGGCAAAAGAGAGAAATCCCATCCAGCCAAATACAGAGGCGCCATAGAGCAGGTCGGCCACAGGCAGAGAATCGGACAGATAGGTGCTCAGAAGAGGACCGATGGTGCCCCGTATGCCAAACAGCATCAAGTGAAGGCCGAACACAACGGCTTCCCTGCCCGGTGCCAGCCGGAAGACATAGGCCAGAAAGCCGATATCCCAGATTGCATCCCCCACACCTTGAATTCCGCTGCCGACAAGAACGGCCGGATAATTCCCGAACAGGCCATATAACAGCGGCACCATTGAAAAAGCGGCAAACCCGAACGCCACCGTATGCTTCGCCGATAACCGGTCAATAACGACGCCGACCACGAAGTAAGTAATGAGCAGGCAGCTGAAATAGGTTACGCGGGCAAGTCCGATTTCCGTATTGGTCAGTTCAAGCTGCTTGACTTGAATGATCTGATAGAGCGGCATGGCCAGTATATTGCCAAACCCTGTGAAGGTGCAGGCCAGAAAGAACATGGCAAGCTCGCGGTTATGCCTGATCAGCTGCAGCTGATCCCTGAGCGAGGAGCGTTTGACGGACAACGCCTTGACAGGCGCCGTTTTCTTGGCCCGGACGCGGGTGAATACCAGAATGGAGACTACTCCGGCTGCGGCTGCAAATAACAAAGGCCCGCGCGGCCCGGACGCATCTGTCCAGCTCCCGACCACGAAAGCAAGCGGAATCATGAGAACCCCCATCGCTACCCGGACATTGCCCATCAGCTTCCCTCGATGCCGGGGAGGATACATCCGGACAATCAGCGAAGCGTAAGCGGGGGACTGTATGCCCATCATCAGCTGAAACAGCAGCGCTACCGCCACGTACACGACCGGAACCCCAAAAAAAGCAGGCAGTACGATCAGTGCTCTTCCGATTAAATTGGGAATGACCATAAAAGGCTTGGGATTGGACCGTTCAATCCATCCTGCCCATATCGGCGAGAACAGCAGACCGATCGCGGGCGAGGCTGACAGAAGCCCGACCTGAATATTGCTTGCGCCTTCTTGAATCGCCATAGGCACATAAAATTGGTTAAATACTACATTAAAGAAGCTGAACAGAACGGAAGCGCCGGCATCGTAACAGAAATTATGCCATGCACGGGGTCCTAATTGAAGTCTGAGGTTGTTGATGTATGATTTGAAACCCATGCCCATTGGTGGTCAACTTACCTTTCGTCTATCATAATCAATAATCAGCATAGCGGCGGCCATAAAGCAGCCAATACGGCTATTATACCACCTTGCAGGTGCGGGGATAGCGAACATTTTATACTCTTGCAGCCCGGCAAAAAAATAAATCCTACCCTTGCAAGGGATAGGATTTATGTTCCTCCGATAGATTGCGGACATCAGACTGCGTCTGCCGCTTGGCTGCTCCGGCTTAGCTGCGTCTCAACCGGGATTTCGCGCGTCATGGCGGTCGTGCCGGTACGCGATATTTCCATAATTCCATAGGGCTCGAGGAGCTTCAGGATTGCATTGATTTTGTCGGTTTCGCCTACAGCCTGAATGATCATGCTGTGATGTCCAATATCCACGACAGATGCCCGGAAAGCCGAGACAACACCCATAATCTCCGGACGCAGCGGCGGTTCCGCCTTGATCTGGATCAAGGCAAGCTCCCTGGCAACCATAGGACTTGCACTCAGAGGAACGACGCGAATCACGTCAATCAGCTTGTTCAGCTGTTTTTCCACCTGCTCGACCGTTCTTTCGTCGCCTGTTGTCCTGATAATCATCCGCGATAAGCCGCTCTCTTCGCTGCTCCCGACAGTGATGCTGTCGATGTTGAAGCCTCGTCGGCCGAACAACCCGCAAACGCGCTGCAGTACACCCGGCTGGTCATGAACCAGTATGGAAATTGTGTGCTGTTGATTCATTGGAATTCCCCCATTACCATTTGATCTAACGCCGTTCCGCTGAAAACCATGGGATAAACCTTCTCTTCCTTCGGAACCACAAATTCGACAAGTACCGGACCGGGCGTATCCAGCGCCTCCTGCCAGACGCGGGCGGCATCAGCCTTGGTCTCTGCCCTCAGCCCCTTGATTCCATAGGCTTCTGCCAGCTTGACAAAGTCCGGACTTCCCGCAAGCTCGATGTGGCTGAAGCGCTGTTCGTGAATCAGTTCCTGCCACTGCTTGACCATCCCGAGTACCTGGTTGTTGATAACCACGATTTTCACAGGGATCTGGTGGATTGCACAAACGGCCATCTCCTGCGCGCACATCTGCATTCCGCCGTCGCCGTTAATGGAAATGACCAGTCTGTCCGGATTGCCGATCTGCGCGCCCATTGCAGACGGAAAACCGAATCCCATGGTGCCGAGTCCCCCTGAAGTGAGCAGTGAACGCGGCTGCTTGAATTTGTAGAACTGTGCGGTCCACATCTGGTGCTGCCCGACATCCGTCGTAATGATGGCTTCGCCGTCCGTTGTGCCGCTGATCATTTCAATGACAAATTGCGGCTTCAATTCCGATCCGGAATCGTCGTAGCGCAGCGGATAAGCCGCTTTGTTATGCAGGATTTCCCTGATCCAGCTGTCTGACCGGGCGGGCTTGGCTTCCGGTATGGCATAAGTCAAAACAGCTTTAATGTCGCCGACACATGAAAGCTCCGTTCGGACGTTCTTGCCGATTTCGGCGGGATCGATATCGATATGGGCAATTTTTTTGGCATGAGGAGCGAAGCCGTCTATCTTCATCGTGATCCGGTCGTCGAACCGTGAACCGATAGAGATAATCAGGTCGGCCTGCTGGATCGCCATATTCGCCGTATAGGTGCCATGCATGCCCGGCATGCCCATACACAGCTCGTGGGAGCTTGGAAATCCGCCCAGTCCGAGCAGCGTGGCGGCTACCGGAATCCGCGTTTTCTCCGCAAATTCGAGCAGTTCCCTGGATGCATCGGAATAAATAACCCCGCCGCCCGCGATAATGACCGGCTTCTCGGATTCGGCGATAGCCTGAATAATGGAATGGATTTCCGCCGGATTCAGGGCTGGTTCTGGATGGTAACCGCGCAGATTGATGCGCTCAACCGGCTGTGCGGTTATTTTCTGATTTGACACGTCCTTCGGAATATCGATCAGCACCGGTCCCTTTCTTCCGGTGCCCGCCAGATAAAAGGCTTCATGGATGATGCGCGGCAGGTCGTTGGCGTCCCGGACCAGGTAACTGTGCTTGGTAATCGGCATCGTGATGCTTACGATATCCGCTTCCTGAAAAGCATCCGTACCCATCACGGTCGTGGGAACATTGCCTGTAAGGATAACGAGAGGAACCGAATCCATATAGGCGGTGGCGATTCCTGTCACCAGATTTGTCGCTCCCGGACCCGATGTAGCGATACACACCCCTATCTTCCCGGTTGACCGGGCATATCCGTCCGCAGCATGGATCGCCCCCTGCTCATGGCGGGTCAGCAGATGCTTAAAGTCCGGATTGCCGACCATCGCGTCATAGATATAAAGGACATTGCCGCCCGGATAGCCGAATACGCATTCCACACCTTCGCTCAGCAGGCCGCGCAAGAGAGCCTCCGATCCGGTTATCGGGTTCTCTGTTTGCTGCTCCGTGTGACTCGCGGACATTGTCGTCGCTAACGAATTTCCCATAGTGATCTCCTCCTCCGAATATAAAAACCCCTCTCATCCCAAGCCAGGCAGATCTGCTGCCGGTTTGAAGGGACGAAAGGGGTTGATTTTCGCGGTACCACCCTGATTTGCCGAAGATCTTGCGATTCTTCAGCCTCATGAGGCAAGGATCTCTTGCCTGCAGCACAGTAACGTGTGCCATTCCGTTCGAGCCTACTCACCGGTCCTATTGTGCTGGGCCTTCCGTTTTCGGTCAAAAAGCTCCAAGAGGACATCATACCAAGGATTATGGCAAAGGTCTCAGCTTTCCCTCTGCTCTCTGGACATAAGCGCCTTCGTACTTTTTTCTCTTCATCGCCTGCCTGAATATATAAAAACCCCTCTCATCCCACCCTGGCAGACCTGCTGCCGGATTAAAGGGACGAAAGGGGTTGATTTTCGCGGTACCACCCTGATTTGCCGAAGATCTTGCGATTCTTCAGCCTCATGAAGCAAGGAATCCTTGCCTTCAGCACGATATCGTGTGCCATTCCGTTCGAGTCTACACGCCTGAACCAACAGGGTCCCGGTTTTCGGTCAAAAGCTCTGAGAGGACATCATACCAAGGATTATGGCAAAGGTTTCAGCTTTCCCTCTGCTCTCTGGACATAAGCGCCTTCGTACTTTTTTCTCTTCAACGCCTGAAATATTTGATGTTTTTTATAATAACACAGAGACAAGAAGAATTTCAAACCAAATTTTTTCATGTTATAGTGATCCTATATGAGCATAATCGGAGGAATGCGACGGTGAGAATCACCATGGGAAGACTAACGCTTACTGCTGCCGTCTTTTTGTTTTCCTTTACCCTGTTTACGGTCAAGGATATGTTCTGGTTCACCGGGGGCCATGCCTTTGCATCCGGTCCGCTGTCCGATGAATTTACCATTCCGGTCCTGACTTATCATTCCATTGCGGATCATCCCCATAATGCCTATGTCACCACGCCTGCGAAATTTCAGGAGGAAATGAAATATCTGCATGATCACCATTACCAAACCATCAATCTGGCCCAGTTCTCTGTGCTAATGGAACAGAAGAAAGCCGTGAAGGCGAACCTTGTGCTGATCACATTTGACGACGGATATGCCAATGCTTACCAGACCGCCTTTCCGATTTTGCAGAAATACGGCTTCACGGCTGTGGCATTCGTCATAACCGATTGGCTCGGCGGCCATGATTTCATGAGCTGGCAGCAGGCCGGGGATCTTCAGCTGGCGGGTTGGGACATCATGCCCCATTCCCGTACTCACCCGCAGTTGCCTCTGCTGTCACCGCAGCGGCAGTTCGATGAGATCTCGGGCTCCCGGGCGACCATCGAAGAAAAGCTCGGGAGCACGGCGAACTCTTTTGCATACCCTTACGGGCACCGCAGCAAAACAACGATGGAGCTGCTGCAAAAAGCGGGATACTCCTATGCCTTTTCGTTCGATAACGGCCTGACGACATCGAATCAGAACCCGTTGTCCCTGAAACGTCTGGTCATCTCCAGAAGCGAAAGCATGCGGCAGTTCATCGATCAGCTTCATACCCGCCAAGCAGAATGAATGGATCAAAAGTCTGGTGAAAAACGGGCTGCACATGCGGAACCGTCTTCACAAAAACAAGGGAGGCTCCCGCAATGCTGGCAGCTTCCCTTGTTTTCGCTGCTATGCCACGGCGACTCACTGATGGGTCAGGTTCCCGATGGCAGCAGCATATTTCTCATACCATGTCTTCCAGTAGTCGTGTCTGTTCTCTACAGTGCGGCCTTCCAGAAGTGCTTCGATCACATCCAGACAGACATGCCAGCCGGCAAGATCCCTTGGCGTATGATCGGTCAGCTTGTTAATCTTCTCAATCATGACAAGCCGGCAGCCATCCGCTTCGGGATACAGCTCGAAGCGGACTTGGTCCTCTCCCCAGGTATACTCCAGCACGGAATGCATTTTCAGTTCAAGAATGCTCATTTCCTCGAACGTGCCGTCCTGCATGTCGAATTTAATGATCCCGCCCTCCCGCAAATCTTCAACACTCAGCTCGGAAAACCATTTGGCCAGCTTCTCATTCTCCGTTAAATAAGACCATACCTTCTGTGCGGAATGCTTGAGCCGGCGCTCATATCGGGCTGTGTAGCCATATTCGGTTTGCTGTATGACAGCTAACATTTACAACTCCTCCTCGTCCAATTGCCTTACCAGGTCGTCCAGTTTATTGGACCAAAACTGCCGGTACGGCTCCAGCCAATTGTCGATTTCCGCAAGGGGCTGCGCGCTCAGGATGTACAGATGCTTCCGCGCGTCTTTGCGTACGGACACGAGACCGGCGTCCCGCAAAATCCGCAAATGCTTGGATACGCCGGGTTGACTAAGGGATGACAAAGCAACCAGCTCTCCGACCGAGCGCTCCTTGACCCGCAGGTAGTCGAGAATCGTTCTCCGGTTCGGTTCGGCCAATATTTCAAACAGATTATCCGGTTTCATGTCTATATATTACTATACAGTTATATTTCCGTAAAGTTATATTTCTTATGAGTTATATTTCTTATGAGTTATATTTCAACACAGATATACCAGGGTTATTTCTCGCAGATATCAGGACTCGTTCGTAGTAAATAACGTTACATAACGGCCATACCCTTCCTGCTCCAGCATCTCTTTGGGAACGAAACGCAGAGAAGCGGAATTCAGGCGGTAATGCAATCTCGTGGGCCCCGGGCCGTCGTTGAACAGGTGGCCCAAATGGGAATTGGACAAGCGGCTTCGTACTGCCGTTCGGACCTGCCCGCTGCTTAAATCCCCCTCCCTGCGGATAAAGCCTTCTTCAATTGGCTTGGAGAAGCTGGGATATCCGGTCGCAGAATCGAATTTATCCAGTGAGCTGAACAGCGGGTCGCCGTTAATAATATCCACATACAGCCCTTCCCGGTCATTGTCCCAATATTCATTCCGGTAGGCGGGCTCGGCTGCCCCGTTCTGGGTGACATCGTATTGCAGCGCAGTCAGCTGCTTGCGCAGCTGCTTCTTATCCTTCGCGGTATTCCAGTTATGCAGGGCAAAATCATCCCGGCCCGAATATTTCCGGTACATATTATAATCCACATGATGGTATTTATAATAATCCTGATTGTACTCCTCAGCCGGGTAAAACGGTCCTGCGGCCACAATTTCCGTCACGATGGGACCTTTGAACCGGCCGCTTGCCTTCAGCGCCCGCTTGGTGGCTTCCGCCTTCTCCCGCTGCTCCTCATCATGGACAAATATCGCCGTCCGGTATGAATAACCGCGGTCATGAAATTGTCCGCCCTTGTCAGTAGGATCGATTTGCTGCCAGAACAGCTCCAACAGCCGTTCGTAGGGGAAAATATCCGGCTGAAACGTAATTTGCACCGCTTCGGCATGTCCTGTCGTTTCGGTGCATACTTCTTCGTAGGTCGGATTCACGGTATGACCGCCCGTATAGCCGGAAATAATCGAGACAATGCCCGGCAGCTCGTCAAACGGCTTCACCATGCACCAGAAGCAGCCGCCTGCGAATGTGGCGAGCTGCTCCTTCTTGTCTGTTACTTTCAATGGATTCACACCTTCAATCTTTCTGGGTTGTTTTGCGGCAATAGCCCGCAGTTCACTTTAGTATACCTTAAGAATAGATAGCGAATCATCACAAGCACAGAGAAGAACGCGTTGACGTACACCGCCTCCGATGCCGTCTTGGCACTCCTGTGGGGCAGTCCAATGCGCGGCACGATGCATCCCTGATATCGAACACAATAAAAAGGCCTCCGATAAACGGAAGCCTCTTTGTTGTTTATTGCTGTTTACATCTTTAGTCCTTCAGCCGGTAGCTTACAAATGCAAGTTGCTTGCTGTCGGGCGACCAGGAGTTGACATTGAGCGTGCCTTGTCCACCGAACAGGCTGACCAGCGTGCTGAATTCGCCGCCATCGCTTGACATCAGCCGGATCTCGACGTCCTTGTTCGCGGGGTGATCGCCTGGAGCGACGTCGCCCTTGCGGTAGGCTATAAAAGCAACCGATTTGCCATCGGGCGATACATGCGGGAACCAGTTGTTGCTTTCATCGAAGGTCATTTGCGTCTGCTCGCTGCCATCGGCTTTCATGCGCCATACCTGCATAAGTCCGGAACGTACCGAGTTGAACCAGATATGCTGGCCGTCCGGTGAATATTCCGGTCCGTCATCAAGTCCGGGAAGATCCGTCAGCTGCGTCTCAACGCCGCCAATCCGCGGAATGGTGAAGATGTCGTATTGACCGTTGCGTTCCGCGCAATAGGCCAATGTTTCGCCATCCGGCGACCAGCCGTGCAGGTAACTCGGTGCCATTGGAGTAATCAGCTCCGGAGCGCCGCCCGCAAGCGGGAACACGTAAATGCGGGATTGACCATCCTCGCGCGTATGGTGGCTGACCGCGATTTGGGAATCATCGGGAGAAAGCACATGATCATTATTGCAGTGCGAGGCGTAGCCCGATTCGATCTCCGTGCTTTCGCCAGAGGCGATGTCGTAAGAATGTATGCGTCCAAAACTGTTGTAAATAAGCCGCTTGTTGTCGCGTGTCCAGTTGGGGGCTTCGATGAGATAATCAAACTGAGCCAGGACCGTACGCTCGCCTGTCTGCACATTTATTGTCTCCAGGAGGCTGATGACATCACGGGAATAAAATTCGTTGGGCTTCTTTAATGTGTTAATGATAGTTCTCCCCTTCCGGTATTAGAAACAATACCAGTATAATACGAAATGCTGCGGAATTGAAATAGCAGCCAGGGGAGGGAAACACTTATCGCCTGCTGACGCTCTGTAAAGAAGGCCCCATTCAGTTTACAGCGGGCTTTCTTGAAGGTTTGGTAAAAAAGCAAGCCTGCAGAAGCTTCTTCAGCTTCCCGAAGCAGACATTATAGTATCGGAGCAGGGCAGACAAGCTTCCTCAATCAAAGCCTCCTGCTGCCGCTATTATCATCCTGCTTTGACTTCCGTCGTGTAATCCACTTTTTTTCGTTTCCGGTAATGAACTCCCAGGACGCCGCCAACGATCAGTACGGCACCAATCAGGTGATAATACGCCAGATGCTCATCAAGGAACAGCACCACGGCCAGCATGGAGATCAGATTGCCCAAATTGACGAACAGGCTCATTCTGTATGCCTCCATTCTGGACAGCACATAATTGGACAGTAACGACGAGACAAGTGAAGATAACAAGCCGATATACAAAATGGCAATTACAAACACCGGATGGGTCAAGGGCTCCGGCAGAACCCTCAAGTTACCGTTCAGTGCATGCCTGGTCAAGGCGATCGCGTCGAAGCCGGCGCATCCGGCCAGCATCATGACAAAGCTGATCTGAACCGCGGTGAAACCGTCTCTCAAGGCTCTTTCAAGCACGCTGTATAAAGCCAGCATCACGGAAGAAACCAGCAGCATGGCGATTCCGAAGGCGCTTGTATTCCCGACGGATGCTCCCCCCATTACCAGAATGTAGATGACACCGCCCCGACCGAGGACAGAACGGACAGCTTTTGCATCCACGAAGCTCTCTCTTTAAGAAACAGCACTGCCAGCGTCAGCGTAAATGCCGGTGTCGCAGCTTGGAAAATCCCTGCCTCGGAAGAGGAGGTTACGGCAAGTCCGAACGCCTGGAATCCGAAAAACAGGCTCGGATAAACCAGCCCGATCGGCAGCAGCCGCCAAACCATGCGCAAGCGCGGATCCAGCTTGATCCATCCTGCCAGAACAGGGATTCCAAGCGCAAGGAAGGAAAGTGTAAAACGGAAAGCAAGCGTGTCGATGGGGTTCGCGAATTGCAAAGCCAATTTTGTACACAAGAAGGAAAATCCGATGATGAACGCGTATAAGAATGCGAGCAGATAGGGCGTTTTTGTTCCGTGCATGTTATAATCTCTTCCTTCCCGATTGTCTGATTGCGTCTCACCAAGGCCGGCCGGCTTATGATTTCTTTCAAGCATAAGGCTGCCTCATACGGCTCATCAATCCAAACAAGGTCAAGCTGTACCGGTACAGCTAACGCCCAGGAAGGAGTTCCTATGAAAAAATATATTCAAATCATGAACGACATCGAGCGGCGGATTGAAGAAGGAGCAATTCGCGGAGGCGGGAAAATCCCCTCGATCCGCGAGCTTTCCGAACATTATTCCTGCAGCAAAAGTACGGTGATTCGGGCCTATACGGAGCTTGAGAAACGCCATATCGTGTATTCCATACCGCAGAGCGGCTATTATGCGGTTCAGAAGAAAACCGGACAGGAGCAGGCGCCGGGGCAGCCAGTCATCGATTTCTCCTCGGCGGCGCCCGATCCCGAGCTGTTCCCCTATCTGGATTTTCAGCATTGCCTCAACAAGGCAATCGACAGATACCGGACCGATTTGTTCACCTACGGAACCGCTCAAGGCCTCCCTTCGCTGCTTCATGTGCTGATCCGGCATCTGGCGGACTATCAGGTCTTTACCCGGCTGGAGCATCTCATGGTTACATCGGGCGTTCAGCAGGCGCTGGCCATTCTGACCACGATGCCCTTCCCGAGCGGCCGGGATACCGTGCTGCTTGAGCAGCCCAGCTACCATTTGTTCGTCCGGCTGCTGAATTGCTACGGCATCCCAGCCCGGGGGATTACCAGAACGGAGAAGGGCATAGATCTGAATGAACTGGAGCAATTGTTCCAAACCGGCAGCATCAAGTTGTTTTATACGATTCCCCGGTTTCATAATCCGCTGGGCACCTCATATACGGAGGATACCAAAAAAGCGATTGCCGGACTGGCCAAACGCTATGATGTCTATATTGTCGAAGACGATTATTTGGCGGATCTGGAGACAAACAGCAAATCCGATCCTATCTATGCTTATGGCCCGTCCCATGTCATCTATTTGAAAAGCTATTCGAAAATACTGTTTCCCGGGCTCAGGGTTGGCGTGGCTGTCCTTCCTCCCTCGCTTCATCACATATTCAGCTCGTATAAGCAGCTGTCCGATATCGACAGCGCGATGCTCTCGCAGGCCGCTCTGGAAATCTATATCCAAAGCGGCATGTTCGAGCGGCGCAAGCAACGGATCGTCGCTACCTACCACAACCGGATGCTGCAGCTGAACCGCGCGCTTGCCCTTTACAATGATATGGACGATATCCGCCCTGTCCCGGTTCAAACTGGCGTTCATACTCATGTTCTCCTGCCGGATGAGCTGCAGATTCCAACTCTGCTGAACCGGCTTGGCAAGCAGCAGATTATACTGAAGTCATTGGATGACTCTTACTTGGACAACTATGCGGTACGGCCAATGCTAAAGCTGAGTATAACTCGGGTCCTGGAGGAGCAGATCGAGGAAGGCGTGAGCCGGATTTTCGACGAAATCAAAAGAATGAGAGGCATGCGGACGAGGCGCTGATCCGCTCTCTGCCTGCTTGCCTCTCCAGTTGTGAAAGCTGTCCGTCTTGAATCAGGACAATATCGCCAGAGCCTGGCGGACCGTCTCAGCCACAATGTCCGCCGCTTTCTGCCCCGAGGTCAGCATTCTGGTCCCCTGACCGGCCCACAGGGACATATACTGCGCATTGCTCCCACGCTGAGCGGCATTTCTGATATCCCGCGTCGCCGTATTTTGCGTTGGGAATGGAAGAGGCTCCAACCCGCCCGCATCCCATTGAGCGATAAAGTCATTGCGAATGCCCCTTGCCGGACGCCCTGAGAACACCTTCGTGATAACGGTGCTCTCCTCCGTGCTTGCCAGCAGAGCCTGCTGGTAGGAGGCATGTGCTCCCGATTCAACCGCCGTCAGAAACCGCGTACCCATCTGCACGCCCTGCGCGCCAAGCGCAAGGGCGGCGGCCACTCCCCGGCCGTCCATGATGCCGCCGGCGGCAATGACCGGAACCCCTACGCGGTCCACAATCTGCGGAACCAGAGCAAATGTTCCAATATTCGCTCCTGAAGGATGCTGCGAGACGTCAAATGTCCCCCGATGCCCGCCCGCTTCGCTCCCTTGGGCAACAACGGCATCGCAGCCTGACTGTTCAGCCAGGGCAGCTTCCTCTACAGTCGTCACCATTGTGATCACCCGGAGACCTGCCGATTTGGCCTGCCGCATGTATTCCGGAGGCAGAACGCCAAACGCCGTGCTGATGACAGGCACTTTCTCTTCCAGCAGCACGGCCAGCTGTTCCCGGAACAGATTCGGTGTGAGCACCGGCCCATTCTCTGCATGGGGAATGCCAAGCTTGTCCCGCAGCAAATTGAGCTGCTGCTGGGCTTCTCCAATTCTCGTATTATCATCACGGGCCTCAATGGCAAACAAATTGACAGCAAACGGCAAATCCGTCAGCTCACGAATTTCCTGAACCGCCTTGCGGATTGCAGCAGGCTCCATATAAGCGGCTCCAAGCGTTCCCAGTCCCCCCGCGGCAGATACGGCGGCCGTTAATTTCACAGTTGACGGTCCCCCTGCCATGCCTGCCAGAAAAATCGGATAACGGATTTGAAACAGCCCGCAAACAGATGTTTCCAGTTGAATGCCCATCCTCTTTCACCTCATTCTCTCTTGGCTCGTTGCAGAACCGGATATTGACAGAATTATTATAGCATCAGACATGTCCTGCGATCCAAAAGCCGGCCGGCGAAGTCAGCCTGCCGCTTGAGAATTCCGGTGATTAGCAGGCGGAGCATGGGAACCGGTTATTCACAGGCCTGCCGTGAAAAAGAAAACAGCCGCCTTCCGTAGCGGCTGTTCCCCTGTTTCCGTTATTCCGGCACTTCGCTGCTGCCGGTCTCCTTCAGAGCCGTATCGCCGCCCTTTGAACGGCGATATACGATTTTTCCGTCAATAATGGTCCACAGGACCTCGAATTGTTCATTCAGCAGGACGAGGTCCGCATCCATGCCTGGCGCAATCCTCCCTTTCCGGGACAAGCCAAGCACGTTCGCCGGCGTCTCTGTCGCCATGAGAACAGCGTCGTTCAAAGGAATCCCGGCACGCACGGTTTTGGCCAAAGCCATATTCATCGTCACTGTACTGGATGCAAGCGTCCCGTCCTCCAGCTTGGCGACGCCCTGCGTGACTGTCACCTTATGGCCGCCGAACAAGTAAGTTCCGTCTCCCATTCCCATCGCCTGCAGGGCATCGGTAATCAGAACCATCTTATCCGCCCCCTTCTCACGGTAAAGCATGCGTACAATAGCCGGATGAAGATGCACATCATCGACTATGGCCTGGACGCTGACATGATTTTCTTCAAAAGCCGCGACGATCATTCCGGGATCCCGGTGATGAATCGGGCGCATGCCGTTGAAGCAATGCGTCACATGGCTGGCTCCGCTTTGAAACGCCTGTTTCGCCTCCTCATAGGTTGCGTCCGAATGCGCCACAGATACGATAATGCCGCGAGCTTTGAGAAAAGCGACCATTTCAAGTCCTCCTGGAAGCTCTGGAGCCAGGGTCACCATACGTATTAAGGATCCCGCGTTCTGCAGAATCGCCTTCATTTCATCCAGATCCGGATGGCGCAAAAACTGTTCATTTTGCATGCCTTTGCGCTTCACGTTCAGAAAGGGCCCTTCAATATGCATGCCTGCGATTCTCGCTCCGCTCTCGCGTCCCTTGACCCTGGAAACACTGGAGATCATGCCAAAGAGGCTCTCCAGAGACGAGGATACGGAGGTAGCAAGGAAGGAGGTGCAGCCCGTTCTGGCGCAAGCCTCAGACACCGCCTCGACGCTTCGGATTGTACCATCCATCATATCGAAGCCATCGGCTCCGTGGATATGCACATCAATCATTCCCGGGATAAGCAGCTGGCCATTACCGTCAATTTCCACATCCGCTTTGTAACCGCCAGGTACCATATCTCTATCAACAGCTGTTATTTGCCCATCGCGAATAAGAACATTTCCGGGCGTCGGCTCATCACTGCCTGCCAAACGCACGTTCCGAATCAAAGTAACCGTCATCTCTTGGCTCCTTAGAACATTATTTTATAATCGCATCACGGCGCATCTTATCCCGGGATACTTTCCATCTTATCAAATAATGCCAATGGGCACACTTCATCTTCCATGCATAATTTCTACCGTGACTTTCCCCGTAGCCTCTCCGGCAATGACTTCATACAAGAAATCGCCGACCTTCGCGAATGGCTGCGGGCTTCCTTGAACGTAAACCTCCACCGGAGGCTTCCCGGCGGCAAAAACAAAGACACCGCCCTCCCGCAGCGCAATTCCCGTTGACTTCCCGTCCGAGAATACATCCGTAACGGCATGAGACGATATATACTTCCCGGCTAACCCGATCGGAACGATTCCTCCGCTGCTCCCAGCATCGTCACTGCCATACAGGACTGGAATAATCGTATAAAGGGCATACTCTTCTGCCTTCAGCTTGAATGAATGCCGTTCGCCGCGCGTCAGGAACAAGCATTCGCGGGAGAAATGCTCGTACAGGGCAAAACGGTCACCTTCAAGCCCCGGAACATCCTGCGGTCCGACTGTTCCTTCTACCGGATTGTCGTATTTGCCGATATGAAAAGCTGCGATCACCCCTGCCCCGCCCGCTGTATTCCACAGCTTGAGCGGCACGTGTTGAACGGTCGGATCAAGAAACAAACAATCCTCCGTCGGGCTGGGCGTCCGGTCGCAGCGAATGATTTTACCATCCTGGTAGATCAGCGGCCACAGTCTGGAAGGATCGGTATTGCCCGGGGCATCGCTGAAATACACGGGACCCCCGCTGATGGAACGAAGAACCGCATTCTGGATATCATCATGATTTTTCGTCCAGTACATATCCCAGTCGCCCCAATAGAACGCCCCGTGATAATACGAATTATAAGCGTTTTGCAGCGCATGCTCGGCGAAGCCGTATCGCTCCTGAGGAACAAAATCATCGCTGTTCCGCGATACGGCGGATTTGGGCCTGTGCCAAACATTCTCGGCCGCCATGCCCATGCAGTTAATCATCGTATGGTCAAAATGCAGCGCAACGGATGCCTCTAGCGCCGTATGGGCAGCTGATGCCGCTTCGCCGATAGAACGCTGGCCTCTCCAAAAATTCGTAACTGCGCTCTGGCTGTCCACTTTCACGAAATCAACGCCTTGACGCTCCAGAAAAGAATGCCAGCCATGCCAGAAACCAAAGCCTTGTCCGCCGTCCGGCGACGGCAGAAGATCACCCCGGACATTCTCCCGCAAATATTCGGCATATTGTCCGGCCAGTTCGCCTGCAGGGTGGATTCCTCCCCAATAGCCGGCAATCGTGTGCCAGACGCCTACCCAGCGGACGCCGGAACGATCCTTTAAGTCATCTACCGCAGCGCCCAGACCCCGGGGGAATTTCACGGGATCAGCTTCAAAAGCGGATAATTTGCCATCGTGAACGGAAGACCAGCCATCGTCAATCATCACCCAATTGACCGGCAGGCCGAACCTGCGGAACTCCTCCGCCTTGGTCAACAATCCTTCTTCATTCACTTGATGGTAAAAGGCGTCCCAGCTGCACCACCCGAGATAATCGAGAATCTCGGGGTATTTTTTTTGCTCCCGCGGCAGAACCTGGCCATCCAATTGCTTGGCTGCGGCCTCGACATGGTCCTCGATGATCCGGTAAGGGTCAGTTCCGCTCCCCATGACAAAACACAGCGTATCATATCTCGTCCTGCCGGATTGATGAGAGGAAAGGCGAAACAGCAGGCTTTCTCTCTCACCGCCGCACAGCTCTGTTCGGATGAGCGGTCCGCAAACCGGGAGAATATGAATATAATCCGGGAGTGACGAACGCCAGAGCAGAGATTGCGTCCGGGCGGGAAGCGTGGACATGCGGGTATCGAAGTGGGGCCTTGTCCACCAATCCTTGTGCTGATAATTGGCCATCAACCCGTCAACCTGCCGGATCGGCCCTGTCTGAATGACGATCCCGTAATCGGCGGCAAAACAGCTCTGTTTGCCGAAGGCATTCGCATTTCTGATCTCCCCGTTTACCCAGCAAAGCGCATAGCGCCCGTAACTGCGGAATTTAAGCTCCACTCCGATTGTTTGCTCCTCATTCTGAAACAGGTGGAGGAATTCCTGGTAAGCACCATGCTGGTCTTTCCCTGCGCTCTTTGTCACTCCCGTTTTCGCAAGCACCTGCGGCTGTGGGTCGGAATCCAGCCTAACCTGTATACCAAAATCTCCAATAGCCACTCTCTCTTCGCTGACTTCAACCAGACCTGCTTCATTGAAATGGAACATGCCGAGCCCTCCTTCAAAAATGGCTTAATCTTTTTTGGGAACGTTCCCAAATTGCATGAAATAAAAAATCGCCACCCCTTCCTAAGCCCCCACCCATATTGCTTTTCGGATTTCCAATCATTTCGTAATCGCCGAGCCGACAACCCGCGCTGTCCCTGCCTTCCGCCAATCGTATTCGTGGAGCATTGGGCTTAAGCGTTCGCTCCATAGTGGTCTTATTCCAGCAGGCAACCCTGGTATGCGGCCAGGATCAAGGATTTTCTTCAGTGGTCTTGTCCAACCGGAACGGCGATAACCTTGACGCCATGGGATTCAATCGCTTTAAGTATGGCCGGTTCCACGAGGTCGCTGGTTATGAGAATATCGACTTGGCTGAAGCTGCTGAAGGAAAGAAGGGCCTGACGGTTGAATTTGCTGTGATCGGCAACAATTACGACTTTCTGGGCGGTTTCAATCATGGCCCGCTTGATTTCCGCTTCATACAGGTCAGAGCTTGTAAATCCCTTCTTGAGTGAAATGCCGGATGTGCCAAGGAAGACATAATGGGCGTTATATTTTTGCATTTCCGCTTCCGCCTGGGGACCGACAAGGCTCATCGATTTCTTAATGAGTTTGCCGCCAAGCAGGAAAATATCCGCTTCTTCCGAATTAGCGCATTCCTCCGCAATATTCACCCCATTGGTCACAATCGTCAATTGTTTCAGATGCTTCATGTGGCGGGCAACGCACCATGTTGTGGAGCCGGAATCGAGAATAACGATCTGCTCATCCTCAACAAGCGACGCAGCGGCGGCGCCAATCGCGTCCTTCTCCTCGAACAGCTCGAATTTCCGCTGCTGCACCGGAGGAATTTGATTGAAGGCCACCTGCAAATCGTCCGAGAGTATCGCGCCGCCGTAATTTTTGACGATGAGGCCTTCCTGCTCCAGTTGATTCAAATCACGCCGGATCGTTTCCTCGGATACATTGAATTCACGCACAAGATCGGCCACCTTGACGCTTCTTTCTTTTATGAGCAGCTCTTTGATTCGGTTGCGCCTCTCGACGACGATCATTGTCATTCCCCCTTGCGATTGAATCGGACATACCGGTTTAGTGACAGACAGTATCCCTGTCCGGCTGGTAATTTACCCCATTATAACCGATCCTGTCGGCTCTTCATATGTTCAATTGCCTTTTCAAAAAAATCAGGTCCGCCGAAGCTGCCGGATTTGAGCACGAGCATGAGCGGGCGTTTCCGTGACAATGACAGGCTCGATGGGAGACCCGGCTCGATTTCCCGGTAAATCCGCATTCCGCCTACACCCAGGCGCGAGCATATGGCCGCTGATGTATCGCCTCCGGCAGCAAGGATGCGGGTCTGCCCCGTGCCTCGCAGCACCCGGTCGGCGATTTCGGCTATCGTCCCGGATACAAGCCTGGATACCTGCGTATTGGACATTCCGAATTCAGCGGCAAGCCGCTTGGCGTGTGCTACCTTGCCCGGCCGATTCTCCGAATACAGCAGGACATCTTCTCCGGAAAGAATCGTCCGCTCAATTGCATCCGACAAGCGTCCGGTTTCTTCCTGGCGTCCGCCTTCCTCAAGCAGCTGCACCGGGTCCAGGCGGAATGCCGGCCTTCCTGAGCTCAAGTAGGCTTCAACCTGTGCCGCTGTCTGCGGTGTCAGGCTGCCTGCAGCGATTAGTATGCCAAGATCCGGCCGGTAAGGAACCGGCAGCAAATCCGCTCCGCCGCTCTCGCGTTCTTTCATCAACAAGGCAAGTTCCTCCGCTATCGCGGAAGCGCCGCAAATAATGCGTTCATCCCTGATGGCTTCCGCAATTACGGCAAGCATGCGTTGTTCGGCAACGTCGAGAATAACATAGCCTCCTGCAGCACGGCGCCTGCCGATTTCTTCCCGAAGCGCTTCTGCTCCTAGTCCGATTACCTCAAAATCAATCACGCTCACCCTTCGCTTCGTCTGACTCTGCAGGATGCTGACCAGATCCGATTCCAGCATGGGATGAACGGGATCATGCCGAAAATGGGATTCTTCCAGCTTCATACCGTTGACATAATGGATGCCCCCCAATGTCGTGCGTCCATTCTTGGGGAAGCCCAGCACGACCACCGCAAAATCCGCTTCCAGCTCATCGAGCATCGCATCGAATTCCGCGCCGATATTGCCGCGGAACACGGAGCAGGTTTTATTGAAAAAGGCGGTGCAGCCAAGTTTCCGAAGCTGAGCTGTGGCAAGCTTCACTTTAGCATAAGCGGCATCACAGCCATCGAAACGGGAATCCGTATCGAGAATGTACACATCCGCCTCGGCTTCGGGCTGCAGCACGGCTGCGTCATAGGCGTAAACATCTGCCCGGAGACCTGACTTGGCGAACATGATGCCGATGTCGCCGGCACCTGTTATATCGTCTGCCACAACACCGATCATCAGGGCCACTCCCTTACCGGCTTGTAACCGGAGCTTGCAATAAAATCCTGTACCGTTTCCGCAGTGAGCGGTTTTAGCGGAATTCCCGCACTGCGGGCCGTAATAACCATACGGCAAGCCATCTCCAGGGTGTGAAGCGACATCCTCGCTTCCCTGACACTTGTATCGTATACGAGAATGCCGTGGTTTTCCAGCAGCAGAACATTCGCTTTGGATACCTGCTCCAGCACCGCCTCTCCCAGCTCTCTGGAACCGGGATGGCAATAGGGTACCCTTGCGATTCGCTCCAAATAATACATCGTCTCGACGAACAGATCGCCGGGAGGATCAACATCCGCGCATGCTATCAATGTGCTGTGGAAGGGCGATGCATGCAGGACGGCATTGATCTCCGGCCTCGTCTGGTAGACAGCCTCATGCATCGGCATTTCTTTGGACGGTTTTTTGCCCATGGGATCGACGGGCTTGCCTCCCAGGTCGACCTCTACCAGATCGTCATCCGCAAGCTCGCCCAGGTACGTTCCGCTGGCGGAGATCAGGTAACGGTCGGGAGCGGTTCTGACGCTGATATTGCCGGCATTGCCCCAGGCCAGCTCATAATTCATCAGATAGCGGCCGACTTCCTGCAGCTCCTTTACTCCGTCTGCTTTCGCAATCATATTCATTCCTCCCCTTCAATCGCATCTAAGTCCGGACATCTGATCCTGCTATGTCTTCGACTCTTACCATTCGATCAGATTGGTCTCCGTGACCGGCTGGCCCGCATCCTTCGGAATACGGAAGGTCTTGATTTCGCATGGACCGAAAACCGCTTCAATGGTCCGATTCCATTTCGGCAGCGAAATGACAGCCCTTGTACCCGTTCTGGTCGTTTCATACGCGCGGACAATGAGATCGTCGTTATCCTCGGACTTCTTCACAACGCTGACCAGCACATTATCCTTGTCAACCGACAGGAACGAATCCTTTTGCGGCAAATCGCCTTGATGATACGTTTCGATCACCGTGACCGGACGCTGATTCAGCTCCGCGGCGCGCTTGACGGTTCCTGCCGTTTCCCAATTGCCTTCATGCGGCAGAATCGAATAATGCACGGTCTGAATGCCCTGGTCGATAAACGAGTAATGTCCCGTCTCCGATGGAACAAGCGGATCGTGATGGGCATATATCGGGCTGCGCAGCATCGTAATCGCCATCTCTTTGTTATGAATGCTGTAGCTGTATTTGGAATCATTCATCAGGCTGACGCCGTACAGCTTGTTGTTCTCTCTCGCAATGCCCGAGTAGTCAATCCACGTTTGACCCGGCTCCTCCTCGCCATTGTGCTCCCGCTCGATAAAGCTGTACGGCTGCTCATACGTCTGGCGGGTAAAGATGAGGTTGACCGGAAATACAAGCTTGAGCATCTTGAACTGCTCGCGCCAATCAATCGTCGCCTTCACGTCAATCTGGTCAAGCTCCCTGTACATCGTGAAGTCCTGCACCAGATGGGAGCTGCCGTACCTGCTCGTGACGCGGATCACGGATTTGACCGGACCATGCTCTACGAGCTGAACGCGGGCGGCGCCAAACGCACCGATTGCCTTGTTGAAATGGAACACGTTATGACTCCATGTATCCGTCTTGTCCTCGATGACGACGGGCCTGGCCGCTGCTCCCCGGAACACTTCAACCCCGCTGCGCTTGTCGCGGAGCGAGACGATGTACCCGGTTGCCGGGTCGAATTCGAGCCGGAAACGGTCATTCTCCATCGAATAATCATTCGCCTTGATCGATGCTGCCGCTGCCCTCGGTGCTGACGGATTCGTTGTAAATTTATAGACCCGGTAACCAAGCGCCGGAAGCTGCGCGATAAAGCTCAGACGGAAGCGCCCGTTGCTGGTGGCTGCCGGTTGAACCTTCTGAAACGCAACCGGACGTCCCTCGTCATCCACGAGCACATGCTCGTCCTTGAAGCTGCCGACTTCAACTTCAACATGAACGCGGCTCTCCCAGGCATGAGGATTAAAGACGACGACCGGCTTCATGTTCTCCTCTTCCTCGATATTGATATTCCAGGACAACGATTGAACGGCATAATTCAAGCCTCGTGCAGCAATAGCAAGAGATTCGCCGTATTCGTTGCGCGCATCGTCGTAAGCCGATTCGATGCTCGTCCCTGCCAGAATGTCGTGGAACTGGTTGAACAGGATGTTTTTCCAGGCGCGGTCAAAATTCTTCGGATAAGGCTGCCCTGTCGTCCAGGCGGCGATCGAGGACAGCTTCTCCGCTGTCACCATCAGATTCTCCGCTCTCCGGTTCCAGTGCTTCACCCCGGAATGGGCCGCATAGCAGCCGCTTGCATGATGCTGCAGGTCGTCGTGGACGACAGGAAAGGGCAGATTCTGCTTCTCCATATCTTCGAAGAAATCATTAGGCGAGCTGAATACAAGCTCCAGACCGTCGTCCTCCTTCTGCAGCCGCTTGATGCTGTCGATGTTTTCCCTTGTCGGGCCGCCGCCGTGGTTGCCGACTCCATAGAAGCTCATCAGCTGGTCGAACGGGGCCTTGAGCTCGCTCTCGCAGCGCCGGATGTGGTTCTCCAGATCCTTCCCCCAGGAGCAGTATTCGAACAGGATGCGGAAGGCCAGCACAGACGAACCGTCATCCGCTTCCCATTTGAACAACCGGCCGGGCAGCCCTTTCTCATTGGGCATAGGGCGCATCATCACATAATAATCCATGCCGCTCTTCTTGAGGATTTGCGGCATCATGCCGAAATGGCCGAAGCTGTCCACATTGTATCCGACTTTGGCGGTAACGCCGAACTTCTCCTTGAAATACCGCTGGCCGTACAAGCCCTGCCGGACGAATGATTCACCGCCGGGAATATTGCAATCCGGCTGAACCCACCAGCCGCCGACAATAACCCAGCGCCCTTCGGCGACACGGCCTTGAATCTCCCGGAACATGGCCGGATCGTTCTCTTCCACCCATTCGTAATTTTGTGCGGAGCTGGATGTGAAGACGAAATCGTCATACTCCTTCATCCGGTCAAGCGCCGAACGGAACGTCGCTTTCGTTTCCTGGAACCCTTCCTGCCATGGCCAGAGCCAGACAGGGTCCAAGTGGGCGTTGCCGATCATATACAGCTTCTTCTCATTCTGCTTCATACGGTTCATTCACACTCCTGGAAGGAAATATAGGGATAGAGCCTGCACATAACTGCCGGATCATTTATTGCTGGTTTGTCTGACAGTCGAACGATTCCGCTTTTCCGGCGCAGCCAAGGAAATTCAACATTTTATCCGTAACGGCTGCTTCGACCGCTGCGCGACCTTTTTCCAGATCCTCAAGCGAGAGATTTCTGCACGCCTCATTCGTCATGCGCTCTTCGCGCCCCAGCGCGCCCAGGAACGCAAGCTCCAGATCCGTAGCAATATTCACCTTGCTGACGCCGCCGCCGGGAAGGGTAATCGCCTTATTCATCATTTCTGCCGGCACTCCCGATCCGCCGTGCAGCACAAGATGAACCGGGGTCAGCTTGCGGATCGCCTGCAGCCGGTTGTAGTCGATACTCGGCTGCTTCACCATATAGACGCCATGCGCAGTGCCGCATGAGACCGCAAGAGCGTCAACCTTGGTCTCATTGACGAACCGCAGCGCTTCCTGGGGATCCGTGTAGAGTTCCTCGTCATGATCCGTCTCGACAAAATCGGTCGTTCCGATCATCCCAAGCTCCGCCTCGACGGAAACTCCGTTTCGGTGAGCGTACTCTGCCGCTTCCTTGGAGTCGGCGATATTGCCCTCCAGCGGTTTCTCCGATGCATCGATCATGACCGATGTGAAGCCTGCGGCAATCGCGTCATGTATGACTGCCATATCCTTCGTATGATCAAGATGAAGCACAACGGGAACGGTAATCTGCTCGGATTCCATGCAGGCGTAAAATTCATCTGCAAACTCTTTGGGCGTGATGCTGTAGCGCACCAGCTCCTTGCTCGAAATTTGAACAATAAGCGGCGACTGTGTTTTTTGGCCTGCCCGCAGGACGGCAGCAATCATCGGGGTATACCGGGGCGAGAATGAACCCAGTGCGTAGCCCCCCTTCTCTGCCTGTTCCATCCCTTGTTTCAGCACAATAACATTAATTGGTTTCTCTCTCTTCATCTTTCTCCAGCTCCTTCGTCAATTGTCTATATATATCCCTCAGCGGCTGCTGAATGGCTAGATATCCATGTTCAAAAATCCGGCAGTACGCCTCGCGGTGCCTATTGTCCGGCTTATATACCCGTGCCGGCCTGCCGTTCACTGCGCAGCGGACGGCATCCGCTGCATCCCGGTAGATGCCGGCGCCGATGGCGGCTGTCAAAGCCGCGCCCAGGAGCGTCGCTTCATCCAGATCGGGCACGTCGATGCGGCACCCGGATATATCCGCTTTAATGCGCATCCATGCCTCGTTTCGGGTGCCCCCGCCAACAGCGACAATACGTCCGCCGGCTGTGCCCGAAGCACGCGCCGCCGCTCTGCGGATCGCTTCCATCTGGAATGCCGCGCCTTCCAGCACAGCCTTCAGCAGATGAGGCTGACCGTGGTCTGCGGTTAATCCGATGAAAGCGCCGCGGGCATTCGCGTCCGGCATCGGCGCACCGCAGCCGGACAAGTATGGGAAATACATAATATTCGTCGGTCCATCCGGCGCCTTATCCACCAGACGGATAACGTCCTCATAAGAAAGGGGAACTTGTTCTCCCAGAATGCCTCTCATCCATTCAATGGACCCGCCCGAAGCGGAAATGCCGCCCATCCAAAAGGACAAGCCGGGCACGATATGAAGTCCATAGGAAAGACCCGAGGCAAAATCCTCCTTCGTCAGAGGCCGGTCCGTCTCCATGCCGACAAGCGTCTCCGCTGTCCCGATGGAATCGTAGGTATCGCCCTCGTTCACAGCGCCGACAGCGATCGACGCCGCAGCATGATCATGGCCGGCAACCGCCACCGGAATGCCGCCTGGAAGTCCCGCTTGTGAAGCGCCCGGTCCGTTTGTATGCCCTATCGCGGTTCCAGCCGGAAGCGGCTGCGGAAAAAGCGACGGGCTCATGCCAAAGTGTCTGATCCAGTCCTCATCCCAGCATTTGCTCCGAATATCGAAGGCAAATGTGCGCCCGGCAAGCGAATAATCCGTCGCCATAACGCCTGTCAGCCGGTACGCGATATAATCCGCGGCTGACAGCCATACCGAATTTTGAAGAACTGCCGACTGGTTCCGGCGCAGCCATAGCAGCTTGGCCAGACCATACTTGAAGCTGGACGTCAGACCGGTTGACTGGAACCGAGCGAAGGCGTCATCCTCTGAGGCGATATCCTCCGCTTCCTTCGCAGAGCGGCGGTCGAACCAGGGGATGAACATGGTTTTCGGCTCACCCGTGCCGGCATCCACCAGTATGCCGCTTTCCGCCATGCTGGCGATGCCGATCGCTGCAATCGGCAGCTCGTTATTGAGCCCTCGCCCCCCGTTGCCGCTTCGTCCTCCTTCAAAAGCTCCGGCGACCTCGCGTATGCAAGCGGCAATCGTCTGCCACAGCTCCTGCGGATCAAAGAACGGCATGCCATTCCGGTCGCGGCCGGTAATCGTTGGCCTGCCTGCGATCCGAATAACGGATCCGTCCTCGCGGAACAGGCCCGCCTTGCAGTTGGTGGTGCCTATATCGATGCCGAGCAGGCTCATTTCCCGTCTCCGGCCAGCAGCTTCTTCACGCATTCCATGCCGGACCGGGGGCTTGACAGAAACTTGCTCCGCGCGGCATCCGGCAGCTTCGCCACAACCCGCGCCATTGAAGCCTGGGCCAGCACAACGACATCGGTCCGGCCAGCGAGATCCATGAGCGTCTTCGCCAGCTCTTCGTCATGCCCCTCGCGGTCTCCCTGCATGAGCTTCCCGTATGCCCGATCGGCAAGACCCGGAACCAGCTCCACCTCTTTGCCCGCCTGCGCCGCTTTCTCTCTGATCAGCTGCATCGTAGGGCCGAGAGTGGTCGACAGCGTGGCCGCCACTCCGATCCGGTCTGCGCGCCGTACAGCCTCACTGCCCATCGCCTCATCGATCCGGAGGACCGGCACACTCATTCGGGAGTCAGCCCGCTCGGCCAGCTGACCTACAGACGAGCAGGCACTCAGAATGACGTCGGCCCCGGCCTGCTCAGCGAACTGCGCGTAATGCATCCAGCGGTATTCAACCGCCGAGAGATCCCCGCCATTGCCGGCAAGCTGCGGCAGAATCGAATCATCCACGAAATTGAAGATTTCAATTTCACCGATCACCTGACGGGCCAGCTCCTTGAGCGGCTCCACTGTCACGGGCGTCGTATGAATAATGGCAAGCTTTTTCACATCAACAGCTCCTATCCTGTATCCCGCCAGATTGCTATGCGATGTCCGGCAGAAATTTCTTTTTTGCAAAAAGCTTTGCTACCCCTTGGTTCCGGACGATATATTCATCCCTTCGATGAAATAACGCTGGAAGAAAAAGAATAACGCGATCACCGGCAGCATGACCATGAGCGAGCCCGCCATCAGATAATGCCACTGCGTCGTTTCCTGCCCTTTGAACGATTGCAGACCGATTTGCAGATTGAACATCGATTCCTGGTTAATGTAAATGAGCGGTCCGAGGAAATCGTTCCACGCGCCCTGGAAAGTCATAATTGCAATAACGACAACCGCCGGTTTGGCGAGCGGTATCATAATTTTCCACCAAATATAATAATGGTTTGCACCGTCGATCTTGGCAGCCTCGATCAATTCATTCGGAATCGACATAAAGAATTGGCGGATCAGGAATATCTGATAAGCCGCCCCGAAAAAACCGGGAACCGTCAGCGGCAGATAGGTCCCGACCCAATGAAACTTGGAGAACATGATATATTGCGGAATCAGGGTTACGAAGCTTGGAATCATCATGGTTCCCAGCATGACCGAGAACAACCAGCCCCGCCCGGGGAACTTGATCTTCGCAAAGCCATAGGCGATGAACGTGTTGGACAATACATGCGATATAACGCCGACAGCGGCCAAAAACAGGGTATTGAGCGTATAACGGGCAAAATTGCCTTTGCTCCAGGCGAGCTCGTAATTCTCCCAATGAATCACCTTCGGAAGCCAGGTCGGCGGGAACGACATAATCTCGGTCAGCGATTTAAGCGAGGTCGAGATCATCCACCATAGAGGCAGGAGAATGATGATGGAAAAACCGATCAGTACGAGCAGCAGAATGGTCCTCCCTATTCTTTGCTTTGTCCTGCGGCTTTGAAAGTAACGGGTATCGGGAGCAGCGGTTCTGACGCTCATCGGTTATCCCCCCCTTCGTAATGAACCCAATATTTCGACAGCAGCATATTGATGATCGTCATTACGATAACCACCACAAACAGGAACCAGGCCATTGCCATTGCATAGCCCATGTCATACACCTTGAATGCTTTCAGGAACATATGCAGGTTGAAGAATAACAGCGAGTTCACGGGAGATCCCGGAGCGTTCATATCATTGGACATCACATAACCTTCCTGGAAAATTTGAAAGGCTCCGATCAGGTGGGTGATGAGCTCAAATAAAAGCACGGGCGTGATCATGGGAACTGTAATATGCCAGAAGCGCCGGATCGTACCCGCACCGTCGATCTCGGATGCTTCGTACAGCTGCTCGGGCACATTTTGGAGACTTGCCAGATAGAGCAGCATCCCGCCGCCGACGCTCCACAGCTTCATGAGAATAATCGCCGGCTTCGTCCAGACCGGATCCACCAGCCAGGCAGGGCCGTCCACGCCGAACCATCCGATCATGACGTTAATCAGACCTGTCCCCGGGGTCAGAAGCATTTGCCACAGGATATATAAAGCGACGCCAGAGAGGATGGAAGGCAAATAAAAGACCGTCCGGAATACCTTCATGCCGGGAATCTTCTGATTCAGCATAACGGCCAGCAAAAGCGAGCCGAGCGTGGTAAGCGGCACACTGATGACGACATAATATAAGGTGTTGTACAGCGACTTCCAGAACAAGGGATCATGGAAGAACATATTGGTGTAATTTTGCGTTCCGATCCATTCCTGCCGCGAGGTGATATCGTAATTGGTAAAGCTCGCATATAGCGAGAAAATCAGCGGACCGGCCGTGAACACCAGAAAACCGATGATCCACGGAGATACAAATATGAAGCCCTGTTTTGCTTCCTTGCGCTGCTGCAAGCCCATTCTATTCTTATTGGCGGCTGAGGCCATGGTCATTCCCCTTTCTGCCTGAGTCGGGAGGCAATGAATGAGGAGAGCGATTGTTTGGCAACCACTCCCCTCAAGAGTATGGCTATTGATTTTGTTCCAACAGATTTTCAACGTCCTTCTGAGCTTTATCCAGCGCTTCCTGCGGAGGCACCTGGCCCAGAATGGCCGCATCCCGATTCGGATTGATAAGGTTCAGGAAGTCTGGCGCATTGACCGGCGTCGGAAATATTTTGGTGACTTCCATATTGTCGACAGCCGCTTTATATACCGGATTCTTCATCAGCTCCGGATCGTTAGCCGCTTCCTTGTTCGCTACACTATCAAAGTTCTTTTCCGCCCAGTAGGTTTGAGCCGATTTATCGGTGAGATACTTCATGAACTCCCATGCTTCGTCCGGGTGCTTCGCGCCCTTGGGAATTTCCACGACGAAGCCGCCGCCGACGCTGTAATGCCCGGAGCCCTCCTCCACCTCAGGGATCGGAGCAACCCCATAGTTCATGTTCTGGCCGTAATCGCGGATCTGCGTATAGAACGTTGTGGCCTCTGGCCAAATCGATACCTGACCGGCGATAAAAGGATTCGCCTGTTTGCTGCCGAATGACGCTTTGAAATTATCCAGGTTCTTCTGTCCGATCCGCTTGGCGTTATCCAGCACATAATTCATCGCATCCAGATGCGCCTTGTCGTTGATGACCGGCTTGCCGTCCTGATCAAACCAGTTGATGCCCTTGTCAAAATTCATCGCGATACTGCCCCAATCGAAGCCTCCATACTGCGGCGAGAAACCGATCCGGGTGTATTTGTCGCCATCCTTCTTATCGAGCTTCGTCGCTGCTTCTTCAAGCTCGGCCCATGTATTCGGAAACTTCTCCGGATCAAGGCCCGCTTCCTTGAACTGGTCCTTGTTGTAGAACATCATTCTCGTGTCTGTCGTAAAAGGAAGTGCGTAAGCTTCGTCTTTATAAATAACGGTATCCCATAATTGCGGGAAGAAGCGGTCTTTAATATCGTCTTTCTTCAAATATTCACTCAAATTCGTATTCTGGTTTTTATCCGCGCGCTGGCTTGTGGCGTTGATGTCATTCACGATCACATCCGGCGGATTCCCCGCGGCCACGGCTGCCAGCTCTTTGGTCCAAATGTCGCCAAACGGATAATAAGTATGTTTGACTGTGATGCGGTCCTGCGATTTGTTGAAATCGTCAATAATTTTCTCGATGATTGGCTTGCGCGTCTCTGATCCCCAAAATGTCCAGAAGTCGATTGTGACCTTGTCCTTCGAAGATCCGGTTGAATCCGCAGAGGTGTTGGTGTTGCCTGTGCCGGTATTGCTTGTGTTGCTGCCGCACGCCGACAAGAATATACTGGCGCCGAGCATGGTCGCGAGAAGAACAAACATTGATTTTTTCAGCTTCATTTACAGCTTCCTCCCCTTTTTCCAAGCCATCCGGCAACAATATTGACGGATTATGACGCTTTACCTCGCTCATATTGTTGTTTTACGTGGCTTTAGAATTAAGATAACCATTTTACAGCTTATTGTCAACGCTTTCTTTTCTCTAAAACCATATAATCCACCACTTTGTCGAAGGATCATGACGCCTTTGAGCTGCCCTGCCTGTTTTTCAACTGCAAAAGAACCATCCGCAGTTTGCGGATGGTTCTTTTGCAGTTATTTCCTGTATTTCCAGCATCGGCAAGCCTTGAACGGTAAGCTCAGCATTAAAAAGCGGTGCAAAAAATCCCACCCAACTACGAGATCGGCAGGATTTTTCATATGCAGCGAATATAAACCTTCGTTACAAGGCCACATCAACCTTTAGCCTGGCTGTGGTCGCTCCCAAGTCATTACGTTCTCTGCCGATGACTTCAATCCGCCGATTATACCACAATTGACGTATACGGCCTTTGTTACTTCCAACTTGCTGGGCACGATCAGAGTTGGACCTGAGAACTTTGATGGTATTTTGCCAGCGGGGTATAGTTATATCAGAATGCTTTGCATCATTTTTGACACGGATGGGATTGTCGTTATCATGATCAGAAATTTTTTCCTTATTTCGTTCTTATTAACGTACTCTTTTTGGCTTTTTCACGTTGGGTATGATTGATATGCGGTTTTGACGGAGGTTTGGGATACATCAGATTTTTTTTATCCGAGTCATGTGACGTTTCTTTGGGGTCCATTGTTCGGCTAGGATTAATAGATCTGCCCGTAACGGGATTTACAAACAAAGCATGACCTAATTCATGCGCCAGCATCTGCGCCCGTTCTCTGGAATTCGTAGCAAGCAGGATTGTTGCAGCTCTTGGACCTGCTTTTTTGCCAAAAAAATAAATTGCTCCGGTTGTTGTTCTCTTCGCCTCAACATCCTTAAATGATTTGGCATTCATATAAATGACTACCACATCATTTCGAGTGCTGCCTTTTGGGCTATACCTTATTAATTTTTGCACTTTTTTGGGCTGCTTATTCAAGAGAACGCCACCTGAAAATTCACCGTTTTTAAATTTATAGGATTCATCTGTATGTCTGGTTATGGATTTTAAACGGAAGGTGATTCTGCTTAATTCCCATATCTTACTCGCCCGGTTTAAATCCCTTTTGATTATTGAATCCTTGATTGGATTGCCGGTACTTGTCACGACGTGTACATTTACTATTAAAGGGCTGTTTTTGGTAGATGAAGCTTTATTATTCACCATTTTCAGCTTCCCCATCTCACTTTTTGATAAGTTTAATATTCTTCTTATATGCATAAATTTATTTTTCCAAAATCCGTTAAGGTAGCCTCTCTCTCTGCAGCCTCCTCTTGATTGAAGGCCGATAAAATAACCGGGTTTTGTAACAATTCCGACATGGGATACAGCTTTTCTGTACGTATTTTTAAAAAAAATGATATCGCCGGTACGTGCCTCGTTTTTCGGAATTTTTTTACCTTGCTTTATCTGGAGCGAAGTTTTGTCACCAATATCGATTCCAGTGGTCTTACTGAATACATAATTGCAAAAGCCTGAGC
Organism: Paenibacillus sp. JT31N11; assembly: GCF_056269285.1. Taxonomy (NCBI): domain Bacteria; kingdom Bacillati; phylum Bacillota; class Bacilli; order Caryophanales; family Paenibacillaceae; genus Paenibacillus; species Paenibacillus sp. JT31N11. The sequence goes on along the minus strand of NZ_JBWDNQ010000001.1, from coordinate 937,276 downwards.
AATCGCCATAACCGATATTAATTTCCTTTTCTCCAAAGATATACATCAGTTTACCTTTATAAGATCGCGCGAAATTGATTACTTTCCTTCGAACTTTTTTGTTATTCTTATCTCCATTCTTATATTCAGGCATAAGAGGACCTCCGAGGCTTGTTCACAGAACAAAAATATAATAGCCGTTTAATCATTTCACAGTTTATTATGGGGGGAGCCGAACTGCTGAAAATCACTTATAATCCTGCTCCATAGGTTCTTTTATTAAGCTATATGCCCTACTCCCAAGTATATGGAAATACTAATTTAAGTGTCTGGACCAATGTACCCTGTCAATTCGTACAATTTTGGGAGACAGCCTATAATTTATTGGCTATGATAAACGTCTGCCAGCTAAGCTCCGACACTACTGATCGTATGAGCATATGAAAATTGGACCTCATGGGTATTGACCCCAAAGCCCAATGGTCCCCGCTCGTTGGCTATGATACGCTGAAAATCTATTTGCACATCACTGAGACGATGCAAAAGAACGCATCAGGAAAGAAGAATGTTCATTTCTCAGGTCTTCTAAAAGGCGCTTTTTTGCAAGGAATGCGACCTTTTCGTGATCTTTATACAAAAACGGGACCCAAAAAGGTCCCGTTTCCTTGATTAATCAGGTTTCTTTCCTTTTCAGAACATCATGGATCTCATATAGCCTATCGTAAATTTCACGCCCTTGTCGCCAAGCTCGCCGTGCCACACCTTGGAATGCGGCTCGATGCTAAGACCGCCCTCATAGCCGCTTGCATACAGAACAGCCATGAACGTGCCCCAGTCCGTCTGGTCCAGCCCGGCAGGAGGATCGTCAAAGCGCATGCCGTCAATGATGACGGAGCCTTTGATATGAACATGGCGGAACCGGCTGCCCCATTTGCCCGCCTCCACCAGATAATCGCGGCCCGCGTAGCGGGAATGCGACGGATCGAATTTGATGCCGAGCTCAGGCAGATGGCCGTGGATGATCGTCCATGCCATATCATTATCGACAAAATTATTCCATTTGCAGTTGTATGAGGATATGACGACGCCTTTTGGCGTCCCGTATTCAATCAGTTTCCGGAAATAGTCGATGGCAAGCGTCACGTTCTCGTAATAGGACAATTCTTCCACATAGTTGACGCCGCATACGAAATTCCGGCAGCCAAGCTCTGCCACCGCATCGATCAGCGCATAGGATGCCTGAAGCTCTTCTTCCACAATGCCTTCTTTGGCAATCCTGTCGGTTCCCCATCTCCCGACAGAACCCACCTGCACCCCCGTCTGCCCGCTTGCCTCTTTTAATACAGGTACGCTGGCGATGAATGCGTCCAGGTCAGACCCGATATTGATGCAGAATTCCAGAAATTCAAGGCCGGTTTCCTTCGCCTGATGAAAGCTGGCTGCCTCAGGAGAGGCAATGATGCCCAATTTCATGGTTAATCCTCCCGTATTTGGATGATCGGCGGAGCATGTCCGCCGTTATCATCCACTTTACCTCTGACGGTCCCGCAAAGATATGCTGGATATAGCCATATTTTTATCCCTTGTTAACTTTTTCCCTCCAGCTGCGAAGAATTTCACCCTCATCCGCAGTATCGTAATGCCGCTGGATTACTTCTCGTTTGTATCAATCGGACGCTCAATGTATTCAGCATACTCCAATGCGAACTGTTCCAGCTGGCTATCGCTGACGCCCCTTATGCCGCTGACAATGTGAGGAGTCCTGTAGAGCATACCCACCAGATTGGCCGTTGCCTGGAAAGGCCGCAGCAGCTCACTATAGGAATAATGGTGGAACCCTCCCGCCTGATAAGAGGCGCTCCCCCCTCCCGAGGAAATGGCAATAACAAGCTCCTTCCCATGCAGCTTATCCCCGCCTGTTCCGTAAGCCCATCCTCGCTGCAGCACAGCATCCATCCATTTCTTCAGCAAGGAAGGCGAGCTGTACCAGTAGAAGGGAAACTGGAGCACGATTCGCTCATGAGACTCCAGAAGCTCCTGTTCCTGTTCAACATCAATAATCTCATCCGGGTATGCCTCATACAACCGGTGCACCGTGACATTTCCCCTTGCCTCCAGCTCTTCCGCCAGTCGTTTGTTGATTCTGGACTGGCCCAGATTGGGATGAGTGATGATTGCGAGAACTTTTCCTATGGTCGTCATTTTTAAAAAAACTCCTTTAATTAAGTTTATTTTGTTATTTACAAAAAACTGGAATCATACTCGCCTCTTCATATGTGTATGTACATACATCATATAAATAAAAAAATTAATGTTCTTCCAACTGCACACTCATGGCCTCAATTTCTTTGGTCATTTGCCTGGAGTTCTCCAGACCGATTAAAGCCTCATAACGCATATGCATGTTTTTCGATGCCTGGCGGATTGTACCCTCGAGCTCTTTGGCTTTTACCGTTGGATACAGAAATACATTCTTCCCCTGCACATTCCGTTCTACCAGCTGCTTGCTCTCTAATTTGTCTATGAAGCGGGTAAGCGTGGAAGATGTGACGGACAGCTTCTCTGACAATTCCTTATGAGAGATGCCGGGTGTGCCAATTACAAGGCGGATGAGATACCCGTACATCGGTGTCAAGCCCGTCATCGCGAATTCGTCCTCCGCCAGTTTGGTAATGGCGCGGCTAAGGCGGTTAGCCGTGAAAAACAAGCAATCGTGAAGGAAACTATCGTCTGCCATGTTTCAGTGCCCTCCTTTCGCTCTAACCATCATTGTATGTACAACGAATATAGATGAATTCCTGCATCTTGTCAATAGGATCTGCCGCTCCTCCGGTTTGGCATAAAAAAGGAAGAAACCTGCCTCGCCGACATTGACGGCTGAGCAGATTTCTTCCTGAATTTTAGCAAAATCCACCTGTTAGGATGCTTCTAACATGGATATGTTTTCATATCCGAAGCGAGGTATACCCTTTCTGGACCAGCAACCGTCTTGCTCTCCTGGGCCGCAAGCGGGTCATGATTTCTTGTCAGGACTTCCCGCCTGCCTGCAATTCCTCGCTCCGGTCAGTCGCCGGAGGCGGGGCAATGGACAAAGCGGAGATCTCCGCCCGACGCTCGGGAGTCATGACGATATCGGCGGCGCCAAGCAGCGGACTCAACTGCTCCATATTGCGTGCGCCGATGATCGGAGCGGTAATGCCGGGATGCGCCATGACCCAGGCAATAGCCAAAGCTGCGGCATGCTCTCCGTGCTCCGCAGCGTACTTGTTGAAATCTGCGGCTGTATCAAAATAAGCCTGCCCTTCATATCTTTTTTGTGTGCCGACCTGCTCGATGAACCTTCCCTGCACCGGCTTTTGGCCGCTGTTATATTTTCCTGTCAGCAGTCCCGCGGCCAGCGGGCTGTAGCTGATAACGCCCAGCTGCTCGGACTGCGCCAGAGGCAGAATTTCCACCTCGGCCTGACGCTTCACCAGATTGTACATCGGCTGGATGCATTCAAAACAGGCCAGCTCCTTCTGGGCCGAGATGCCAAGCGCCTTGGCTATTTGCCAGGCGGCCCAGTTGCTCACAGCCGGATAGAGGATTTTGCCCTGCCTCTGCAAATCGTCCAAAGCGCGCAGCGTCTCTTCCATAGCTGTACGCGAATCAAAATGATGCACGAAGTATATATCGAGCCAGTCGGTCCCCAGCCGCTTGAGGCTTCCTTCGATCGACAGCATCATATGACGCCGCGACATCCCCCCGGCGTTCACATCCTTTCCCGTCGGGAAATAGAATTTCGAGGTAAGGACAAGATCGTTCCGGCTCCCCGCTATGCATTTGCCCAATATCTCCTCCGAGCGGCCACCGGCGTAAGCATCCGCGCAGTCGAAGAAATTGATTCCCGCCTCCCGGCAGCTCTTGAACATATCTATCGACGTTGCTTCATCCGCAATGCTGCCGAAGGACATCGTTCCAAAACAAAGGCTCGACACCTGAATGCCTGTTCTGCCTAAAGTGCGGTAATCCATGAGTTCACCTTCCAGAAATTATATTTGTTAGTTCCGCGAGGTTTGCACAGACCATTCGAACAGTACCGCCGTTCCCTATTTCTCAAAATTCGGATCATTCTCGCTCAGCCAGACGCGAAGCGGGGCATCCTCATCTGTAGGCGTAAAATAGCCGTTGCAGTTCACTCCATCCCCGAGCATCTGACGGCGGATAGGATCGCTTTGGGCAAGGAGACTTGCGACCGTCATATTGTCTTTCGTGCGAATCCATCTGTAAGCGTAGCCATAGAAAAGCACCTTGCGGGTAATCTCCGACCAGTTCGGACTTGCCGAATGCCACAGACGCCGGTCAAAAAACACCGCCGTTCCCGGCTTCACCCGCACCGGTATTGCACCTTCGGGCTGTCCGTCGCCATTCTGCGGGAGAGGCATCTCGTCCTTCAGATGACTGTTCGGGATGATCCAGAAGTTCCCCCGATCCGGCTCCGACATATCCGACAGGAAGTAAGCGACCTTGAGCGAGAGCCGCGGACGCGGGTGAGTCTCGATATCCTTGTTCACCCTGCCGCTGTCCTGATGCCAGCCGAAGGTTTTATTGTTTTTCGGTTGACCGGTTGGCGGGGTGACGATCAGGTGGCAGTGGTACAAATAAATATTCCAGCCCAGTAATCCCCATACCTTGGGCAAAATTTTCTCATAATCAACGAGATCCAGAAATAATGGATGATCCGGAATAAAATCAGGATGGAACATGGCCTTGTTCGGTTCCAGCCCCTTCTCCAGACTATCTGCGTGAATGCGGTCAACTTGTTCGGTCAAAGCTGCGATTTGATCTTCCGAGAGAACGTTTTCAATTATCAGGTAACCGGTTTCATTAAATGTCTGGCGTTCTTCCTCCGTCAGCGAATACTGGAGCGAGCTTGAATCCATTGGCATTTTAAACAACCTCCTAATAAATTTGTAATCCATCCATACTCTGCCTATTATTTCACAGAACGATGTGTATTGCCATGAATAATATTCTTTTCCTTCGGATTCGCAAGAGGCAAACCATCATAATTTCATGCTTAAAACCACCGCACTCATGCAATGAGCGGTGGCTGCTGTTCGTGTATAAACATCCAGTATTGATCAATATTTATAGATTCTTACTATCATCAGGAGCAGAACCGCCGGCATCAGGCTTCTTCCTCGGGACGACCCGGGCAGGCCGTTCCACCCAGTTCTCGCGGTTCATCCGCATGACGCGGTTTCCCCGTGTATCCGGAACTTCGCTGACCCCTTCGGCTGCGCCCGCCTGGATGCCCGAAACGGCATTTGCCTCCGTGGAGGCTGCCGGGGCTATGCTGCCGCTCCTGTCTGACTTCCCGCCTCCGCCATTATGTTTGCCTTTATTCCATACTCGTCCTTTACTCATAGAGACACTCCATTCAACACGGATTAATTCCTTCATCCTAACATATCGGTCATACCGGAGGAAAGACATTGGACAGGGAAAGATTTCAATACAGCAAAGGAGTCCTGGAAACCTATCAGTATTCCTTTGCTGTTTACAGCAAAGTATTCCTGGAATCCAATCAGGTCTCCTTTGCTGTTTACAGCAAAGTATTCCTGGAATCCAATCAGGTCTCCTTTGCTGTTTACAGCAAAGTATTCCTGGAATCCAATCAGGTCTCCTTTGCTGTTTACCGCAAAGGTATTGGAAACAAATAGGATCTCTCTGCCGTCTATAGGCTTTAGGGGTGATGATTTTGTTCAAGAAATGCGTAGTTATTGTCCTTGGCTTGGTTATCATGCTGAGCGCTGCTATTACTGCAAGACCGGAAGCCGTCTTTGCCTGCTCCTGCGCCTTTTCACCCGCTGATCAGCAGGTAGAGGATGAGCTGGAACGCAAATCAGCAATTTTTGCAGGCAAAGTGACGAAGGTTACTCCGCCAAAGCAAAAACGAATGATGTCTTCAGCAGATCTGGTCGAGATCGTGTTCGAGGTAACCAAAGCGTGGAAGGGCATGGTTGGCAGCCGCACAGCCGTCTACACTGCAATGAGCTCGGCGAGCTGCGGATATGAGGGTTTTCAGGTCGGCAGCGAGTACCTCATTTCCGGTTACGAGAAATCGGGGCATCTGGAAACCACAATATGCGACATGACTCTCCCCTTATCATCGGCAACCAAGCAACTGGCGGTTCTGGGAACCGGATATCCACCGTCTCCAGTAAGCGCGCCAGAATCCGCAATACTTGGACAAGAGGGCGATCAAACGGAGATAGCTGGTAACCTCTCCTCCACATTGATAATCCTGACAGCGGCTGTGATATTGATTGGCGGCACAATGCTAATATTATTGAGAAAGAGACGCCGCTAGATCACTTTCAGATGTTCATGCGAAGATGCAAAAAGGCAAAAAGGCACCAATCCCTTCGGATCGGTGCTTTTTGTCTTCGTCAATGCCACTTTAAATAAACGATAATTTATCCAGCATTCTGTACAGTATCAAAGCTGTCTCCGCTCTGGTGGATAAGGCATCCGGCTTGAAGGCCCCGTCCTCATCCCCTTGAATAATGCCAAGGCCTGTGGCTTCATTGACAGCCTCCTGTGCCCAGGCGGAGATTTTGCCGGAATCGTTATAGGTTCCCGGCTGTGCCGGATTGACTGCCGGAGTTCCGGCGTAATCAACGGCGCGCATCAGAATAGCCGCCAGTTCTTCACGCGTGATCGGGGCATCCGGTTTGAACGATCCGTCCGCGTAGCCCTGTATAAGCCCTGCCTGATAGGCGGCAAGCACGCTGGAGTCGTACCACTGGCCCGAAACATCCGGGAATACGGAGTCACCCTGCTGATTTTCAAGGCCTAATGCTCTGACCAGCAGCGCGGAAACCTCCGCACGGGTGATGGCTCCCTTGGGGTCGAAGCCCTCTGCATCCCGGCCTTGGACGACCATCTTGGATGCCAGGAGATTTACAGCCTGCTCTGCCCAATGCTGATCCATATCCGGGAAGCTGACTGGATGCTGGATCAGAGCAAACGTCCCCGTTCCCTTGCTCTTGATCGTGACGGTTGTTTGTCCGTTAGCGGCCTCAAAGGTCGCTGGCGCAAAGCGGTATTCTCCCTGTTCATCGAACCAAACCGCCGATGCCGAATCGGGGATATCCGTTTTGTCCACAGTGATTGTTCTTTCCACATAGCTATCAAAGGCAGTCACAGGAACGGACTTGCCTTCTCCATCGGCAATAAATAATTGGAAACGAACGGGCTGAGACAGTTTATCCGTCTGGAATCCGCTGTTCAATCCGGCTTCGTCCGAAGAGTCCAGCTGCTCGGCAACGACCTCCAAATGCCACTGCGATCCTTCCAGACCGGCTGCGGCAAGCCGCTTCTGCAAATCAAGCTCGCCAAGCGGAAGCTTGAATGCGGCGGCTGGAAGCTGGAATTCCACGATGCTGTCCGGATTTGCCGTTCGGATTGCGTTCAGAAGCTCTGCGGTCAGCTGGAATCTTCCCCCGCCCTCTCCTGCCGCCAGGGTCACGATGCCTTCCTTGACCCGCTCCATGTTGACTTTGACGGTTTGTTTATTGCCCTCTGGATCAATCAGATCCAGCGTGTAATCGGATGCAGAATCATCCGTGTCCGTGTCCGGCAAGACAGAGCCGTTCCCTCCGGAGCCCGGATTACCGGACTGGATTACGACAATACTGGCCTCGGCGGCAAGTCCGCCATAGGCGGCGGTCACAACGGTTTTGCCGCCGGCCGTTCCTGTCAGCTTGCCGCCCGTCTCTGCGCGGGCAACCGACGGATCCGCTATTTGATACTGCGCATATTCAGAAATATTGAACTCGGTCCCGTCATCGTAGACAGCCGCCACCTGCGCTTTCAGCGATCCACCGTTAATGATGGTATACTCCGGCTTCGAGAAGCTTAAGCCTGACAGCTGCGGGGCTTCCGGAGTGTCTCCTGCCGTTACATGAATCGCCGCCTGAGCAGCGAATCCATTGTACACGGCAGAAATGACCGTTTCCCCTTGCGAAACGCCGCTTATGCTGCCGTCTGCGCTCACTTGTGCAATCGCTGGATCAGCCATCGTATACACGATGCCGTCCGCAATCACAACCTGACTGCCGCCCTCATAGGTCGCCGTTACAACGGTCGGCTTCGTTTGTCCGGCCTGCAGCGAATAATCATTCTCGGTGAACGCGATCCCCAGCTGCGCGGAATCGGAACGGGGAACGGTCAGCTCAAAGGTCCTGCTTGCTGCCGCTGCTCCTTTCTTGATCAACGCCTCCAAAGTGACAACAGCATCCTCTTCCGTTCTGGACGGCCGGGTAATGTTCCCCGTCTGCGGATTGATAATATCCGGCTGGGTTGAAGTCCAGGTGATCTCGGAGCCGGCGGCTCCCAGAGCAGGAAGCGTGACCGGCCGGGTGACGCGATCGGCCTGATCACCTTCTGCCAGCCCAACCGCAAGCTCCGTCTTATCCTGCTCCACTGCCGCCAAATCCTCATCTTCGACCGTGGTTACGCTGAACCTCAAGCCATCCACCAGCATGTAGGCTCCTGATTTCTTCACGCCCTTGATCGTATGTGGACCATTGGTCAATCCGGAAATACTGAACAATGCTTGCTGGGTCTGACGGCTGTCGCTGTGCGCACTCACCGTCTGCTTGAATTCATTGTCCACATAAATATCGATGTCCCCGAGTGAAGAGTCTTTGGCCGAGATAAAATCAATTCCCGTACCGGTAAAGGGATATTCAAAATAGTCGCCATTCGCTTCGGTGGCATGCACATCATTCTGGTAATCTCCGCGCAGGGAGAAGCTCAGGTAAGTGGTGCCCACCGGCTGTGAAGCCAGGTATTCTTTCTTGATCGTGACCTGATTGCCGGATGCCGTGTAGTCCTCTCCCGGTACCAGCGCCTCATTGCCATTGGATATGCCAAGCAGGCCGCTTCCGTCGATGGCAAGCGCCGCCGTCACATCCGCTTGTGCCGGTCCCGACTTGTCGAAGCCGGCCGTATCCGGACTGATCAGGTCTGAGACCCGTACCCGCAGCTGATCCAGCAGCATATAGTAGCCGTTTTTCTTCACTGCCTTGATGGTGTGAGGACCATCGGCAAGGCCCGCAATGCTGAACACGGGCTGCTGAACCTGCCTACTCGGGCTGTAGGCGCTGACGGTTTGCTGCAGCTCGCCATCCACATAAATATCCATATCGCCCTGTGAAGAATCCTTCTCGGTAATGATTTCAATACCGGTTCCCTTGAAGGCATATTCGAAGGAATCGCCGGTAACCTCGGTGTACTGCACATCATCCTTGTAATCGCCGAGACCTCTGTTGCGGCCAAGCTGCCACGCGCCGTCGTAGAATATGTCCGGATCATCATTGTTAACCGGAATATAACGGCCGCGCGCCGTATCTCTAACCGTTACCGCCAGGGTATGAGGCTGGCCCGTACTGAAGGAGAAGGTCAAATTCGCCATTCCGATCGGCTGGACGGCCAGATATTCCTTCTTGATCGTAACCACGCTGCCGGAGACCGTGTAATCAGTGCCATCTATCAACGGCGTTCCCGCATTGTCTATTCCGCTAAAGCTGTTCGCTCCCAGTGTCAGCGTCGTCGTGATATCGGACTGTGCCGGCTGCTTCTGATCGAAGCTCGCGGCTGCCGGGCTGATCGTGCTGTTCTGGGCAGTCGTATCGCTGATGGAGATGGACAGCGTTTGCGATGCGCCTCTGCTGAAGGAGAAGATCAGCTTGGCTGCTCCCACCGGTCTTGCTGCAAGATATCCCTTCTTGATCGTGACCAGATTGCCGTCTGTCGTGTAGTCGGTTCCCTGCACCAGCGGAGTTCCGCTGCTCGTAATGCCAGCCAGCGCATTGCCAGCCAGTGTCAGCGTTGTTGTGACATCAGCCTGTTCCGCCGTGTTCTTGTCGAAGCTCGCTTCAGCCGGGCTGATCGTGCTGTTCTGAGCTTCAGAATCCGCTACTTCGATGGCAAGAACCTGCTCGGCTCCGCCACTGAAGGAGAAGATGAGATTGGCGGTTCCGACCGGCCTGGCAGCCAGATACCCTTTCTTGATCGTGACCTGATCGTCCGTCACAGCGTAGTCAGTGCCAGCTGCTAATGGAGTCCCGTTACCGGAGATGCCGCTTAACGTTCTGCCAGCCGCGATGGCAGCTGTAACATCAGCCTGTTCCGAAGCGGCCTTGTCAAAATTAGCGGATTGCGGGGTAATCAGATCAGGCAATGTGACCTTCAGCTGATCCACAAGCATAAAGACACCCGATTTCTTCACCGCCTTGAGCGTATGCGGCCCGTCGGTGAGCCCCGCAATATGATAGACGCTTTGATTGGCCAACCTGCCCGCGTTTGAAGTGCTGACGGTTTGCTTGAAGTCCCCGTCCACGTAGATATCGATATCGCCCTGGGATGGATCCAATTCCGAATATAATTCGATTCCGGTTCCCGTAAACGGATATTCCATATATTCACCGTTGTTTTCCAGGAAATGCACATCGTCCTTGTAATCCCCGAGTCCCCTGTTGTAGCTGCGGTTCCAGGCTCCTTCATAACGGATTCCCGCATCGTCATCGTTGACGGATATGGAGCCGCCTGCGGAAGAATCTTTTATAACAAGGGTTACGTTCTTGTCAGCTCCCTTGTCGAAGCTGAAGGCCAGGCTGGTCGTTCCTTCCGGCAAGCTTGCCAGGAATGCTTTCTGGAAGGTGACCACGCCGCCGGCAACCGTATAATCGGTGCCTTCCTCCAGCGCAGATTCGTTAATAGCGATACTGTCCAGTTGATTCCCCCTGAGCTCCATCGTCGTTGACACATCAGCCTGAGCCGATTGTTTCTTGTCAAAGCTGATTGTCGGCGGGTTGACGGCGCTGTTCCGGGTCGTCGTATCCTTGATTGTGACAGCGAGCGTCCTTGCTGCTCCGCCGCTGAAGGAGAAGGTCAGATTGGTTGTTCCAAGCGGCTGCGCTGCCAGATACTCCTTCTTGATCGCAACCTCATTATCCGCAATCGTATAGTCGGTGCCGGCCGTTAATGCCGCAGCGCCATTCGTAATACGGATCAATTCATTTCCGTTCAAGGCGACCGTTGTCGTCACATCGGACTGCTCCGATTCCTTCTTGTCAAAGTCGGCCGCAGACGGATTAATGGTGCTGTTCGGAGCATTGGGGTCACCAACCTCAACCGCCAGATTCTGGGAGGCTGCCGCCAGTTCGCTGCCGCCATTGCGCTGCCAGGAGCCAGTATACGAAATTCCGGTATCATCGTCATTGACCAGCGATGTACCGCCTCCGGCAGTCACTTTAAACAAACGTGAGCCGTGCGACGGCAAATCGACGGAGCTGTAGCCGGTATCAAACGATCCCAGCTCGGTATGGCTCCATAAATCGCGTACGGAGGCCGGACCTGTAAGGCCGATATCGTTCCAGTTCACAGTTACCGTTGCGCTGGAGCTTCCAAGATTGAACAGCCCCACCGTGTAAGTTCCATCACCGTTATTGGCATACCATACCTGCTGGTCGGTTGCCGTCGAAACAGGATGCGCCGGTTTGCCGGCCTGATCAACCGCGATGACTTCCTCATTGGTCAATAGCTCAATGCCGTAGCTGTCCAGATTCGTCATGTCATTGCCGATATAAAGCGGCGCTGAAGACATCGCCCATAACGACATGGCTGTCCTCCGTTCATCCGGGGTGATGCCATCCATCGCTCCATTCCCGATATTCAGGGAGTCAAAGTCATTCCAGCCTCCCGCTCCTGCATGCCGCCACCACTGCTCCGCCTTCGGGAACAGACGGGCAATACTAGGCCATGCGGTCAATCCGCCGGTTCCGCAGTAGCATTCAATATCCCAGTCTACCCGCCATCCGTTCGCGTATTTTTTCCAGGTATCCGCATATTTGATATCGAGCGCCCATGACAGCTCAAGCCAAATGTGATGCGGAGCCAGCGCCTCTGACCACGCCTTGACGTCATCGCGGGCATCAAGGGTTAGATCGGAGATGCCCGATCCCGGCGTAACGCTGTCGAATTTCAGGAAATCAACGCCCCACGAGCCGAGCAAATCGGCTATGGAAGTAATATAGCTCTGCGCACAGGACTGAGAGAAATCGATTTTATAGCCCAGGCCCCAATAATCCGCCTTTTCGAGCGGCATTTTCACAATGTCCTGCATGTGGCAGGCGGTGCCGTAAATCGGCAGATTATCGTCCAGCGCTTGGGGAGACAAGCCCGGAATCATATAAAGACCGAATTTTTGACCGTTATTATGAACATGATCAATTACATCCTGAAGCCCGTCCGGATATAAGGTCGTACTGGGAACAGGCCGGCCATAGCCGTCCATGCCCCCATTCCAGCCTGCATCAACATTTATGTAGTTGTAGCCATAGGGTTGAAGCTTCTCGTGCATGGCATCGGATTGCGCTTTGATATTGGCAGCGGTAATCCATGAGCCCGTCGTATAGACCTGCATGCTGTAGCTGCTCCAGCCCATATAAGGCTTCGCGCCAAGTCCGTTGTCAGCGGCCTCGACGGGGCGGGGCTGCGGCGTCAAGACGCCAATCTGGACAATAACAATGATCAGGGCGAGTAACACCAAACGGGTTCTTTTCTTCCAACTCTGCATTATTCTACTCCTTTAGCTTGTGGAATGGGTGGCGCTCTTCATTTATTGGATGCTCTGATGCTCTGCGTTTCAAAGCGGCTTCTTTTTCGCCGCACCTCGGGTCCCCCTCTCCTGTCACGCGGCATCAAGCCATCCATTTGAGAGCGCTTTCTTCAGGTCCAATCATAATGGGTTTCTCTTCCATGAGGTAGGTACAATTACGTCATTTAGGTACAACTTTCCCCATTTCACAGGGTTCAATCTCTCGCGCAGCGACCAATTTTCCTGATTGTGCCAGATTGGACGAGAAAGAAATACGCTCCCGCCGCTCATCGCGGCAAAGTTAGCTGCTGCACCCTCTAAAAGTCCGGCGAAAAAGACAGGCAGCGCTTGCGAAACACTTCTTTCGATTGTTTCAGACCGTGAAAAAGGTTCAACCGCCGCTGCGGCCATGATCAGGTTGAATGCCCTGACAAAAAAACTCCACAGGCTTAAAGTCAGCCCGTGGAGTTTTGAATGCGGCAGCCCGCGTCGCCTTTTTAGTTGGATTTTCTCTCGATGACGCGGAAGGATGCCGTCGCCATGGAACAAAGCACATCCGCCGCACTTCGGATGGTACCCTGCGCTGTGATCATTTTACCCGACATATGCACGATTTCCGCCTCAGCCGTCACAATTCCCGGCCCGGCCGGCGAGGTGAAATGAATATTCAGATTTGAAGTGACCATATCCTCCTCCGGTCTTGCGGCCATAGCCACAAGTCCCATCGCCGAATCGAGCAGCGCGGTATGCACACCGCCATGAAGGATGCCGATCAAATTCAAATGATGTTCCTTGACATCCAGGCTGACAATAACCTTGTTCTCGTCCATATAAGCCAGCTCGCAGCCCAGGTAGCCCCAGAAGGTATGCCGGGCCTGCTCCGACAACTTTTCCAACCGATCATTCATCATGCTCATCGAATTCCTCCCCGGCCGCGGCTTACTCCATATGCAGCGCTCTATCACCCAGATTGTCAGTCTCTCTTATCCTGCCGCACCTCATCTTCCTCGATCAATTTGCGGCGCAGCACCTTGCCTGCCAATGTTTTGGGCAGACTTGCAGGGAATTCAACCAGATGAGGAACCTTGTAGGCCGCAAGCCGCTGCCTGCACCATTCCTTCAAGTCCTTTTCATCCAACCTGGCCCCCGGCTTCAATACAACGAAAGCCTTGACCGTTTCTCCCCGGTAGTTGTCCGGGATGCCCAGTACCGCCGCCTCTTCAATATCAGGATGCTCGAACAGGACCTCTTCGATCTCCCGGGGGTAAATATTATAGCCGCTGGCGATAATGATGTCTTTAATGCGGTCCATCATATAGAAGAACCCGTCTTCATCCATACGCGCCATATCCCCGGTGTGAAGCCAACCGCCCCTGAGTACTTTCGCAGTCTCGTCGGGCGCATTCCAATAGCCCTTCATCACCTGCGGACCGCTGACTGCAAGCTCGCCGATTTCACCGGCAGGGAGCTCATCCCCAGTTTTGGGATCAATGATTTTGGACAGCGTGTCGGGAAACGGAATACCGACCGAGCCTGTCTTGCGCTTCTCCCACACATTGTTGGCATGCGTCACCGGGGAAGCTTCCGTCAGCCCGTAGCCTTCAATGAGACGCCCGCCGGACATCTCCTCAAAGCGCTGCTGGACCTCATGCGGCAGGGAAGCCGCGCCGCTGATGCACATATTGATCGAGGATAGATCGTAATTATGAATCCGGCTGTGATTAATAAGCGCAATATACATGGTAGGCGCTCCCGGAAATACGGTTGGCTTCATCCTGGAAATCAGCGGCAGAAGCTGGTTCACATCGAAACGCGGCACGAGAATCAGACTGCCTCCAAGCAGAACGGACTGGTTGAGCAGAACCGTCAGGCCAAATACATGAAAGAATGGAAGCGCTGCCAGGTAACGTTCTTTGCCGGGCTTGCTCCGGTAAGCCCACAGACTGGTTTGGATCGTGTTGACGATCACATTGTAATGCGTAAGCATGACGCCCTTCGCCAGCCCCGTCGTCCCGCCCGTATACTGGAGCAGGGCCAAATCATTCTCGGCATCCACATCCGTATGCACGGGCGATCGGGAGGAATCATGCATCAGCTTGACGAAGGAATGGACCCCGTCTTCATAGGCGACATCCAGATTCATTCCGTCCTTCTTCGCCTTGAGCGGGTACAGCAGATTCTTCGGGAACGGCAGATAATCCTTGATCGATGTGATAATAACATGCCGAAGCCCCGTTTGCGGTAAAATATCCTTCACCTTCCGGTGCAGCAGATCCAGCGTCAGAATGACGGAAGCGCCTGAATCCCGCAGCTGATGCTGAAGCTCCCGCGGCATATAGAGGGGATTGGTCATCACCACGACGGCTCCGGCCAGCAGAACGCCATAATAGGCAATAACCAGCTGGGGACAATTGGGCAGCATAATGGCCACCCTGTCCCCCCGTGCGACACCCAGCTTGCGGACGACATGAGCGAACCGGTACGCCCCCTCGAGCAAGTCGGCATATTTCATGTCCTTCCCCATAAAATGCAGCGCCGTATGATTCGGATAATTGGCCGTTGACTGAATGAGAAAGTCGGCGAGATTTTTTTTGGGATACGGATAGGTTGACGGTACTTCCTTCGGATAATGAGACAACCACGGTCTATGTGCCATGCCCCTTCACCTCATTGGTATGGAATTCGGGTTAATGCACGTAGCTTTCTGACTGAATGACCAGGGCTGCGATCTGACGTTTCTCCTGAATGGTGTTCAGGGATGTGCGGCGCGTCAGCTTCTTGAGAACCGAGAGCTGGGTGCGGAGCATATCTCCCACCTCAATGGCGGATAAGGTTTCCTTGGCATAACCTTCAATTGCCTGGAAGGCCTCGTGAATAAAGATCCGGGTCATCCGGATTGCCGCGGCCGACTTCTCTTCGCCTCTCCTGGCGATTCTCTGCTGCGTCCGAAGAAGCGCGCTTTCCATGGCATAAAGCTGAATCATGATATCCGCCAGATGGCTGAGCACCTCCTGCTCCTCCTCGAGCTTCGTCTGGAACTTCTGAACGGCCGCTCCGCCTGTCATCAGAAAAATTTTCTTGGCCATGGAGACCAGATGGACTTCCTCCCCCAGGAGACTATCGAACGTTTGTCCCGGCACCAGCTGCAGCAGCTCCGCCTGAAGCGCCTGCGCCTTCTGGAGCAGTGGAAGCTCGCCCTTCATCGCCCGCTTGATCAGCGTCCCCGGAATCAGCAGACGGTTGATTTCATTCGTACCCTCAAAAATGCGGTTAATGCGGGAATCGCGGTAGATGCGCTCGATGGCATATTCCTGAATGAAGCCGTAGCCGCCATGAATTTGTACGCCTTCATCCGCGATTTGATCCAATGTTTCGGAACCGAACACCTTGTTGATCGAATACTCCAGCGCATACTCGGCAATGGCTTTGGCGGACTGGACACCGGCTTCCGGGCTGTCGTGATCGATTTGGCTGAGTCCGGCATCCATCAAGCCGGCAGTCCGGTAAACCATGCTTTCCAGCACATAGGTTCGGATATTCATCTCTGCCAGCTTCTTGCCGATCAATGGGAAGGAGGAAATCGGTTTGCCGAACTGCGTTCGCTGATTGGCATATTGGGCGCTGATCTCAATCGCCTGCTTGCATGCGCCGAGGCATCCGGCAGCCAGCTTGAAGCGCCCGATATTCAGAATATTGAAGGCGATCAAATGGCCTTTGCCAACCTCCCACAGCAGGTTTTGGACCGGCACATGCACATCCTCCAGAATAAGCGGACGCGTTGACGAGCCCTTGATGCCCATCTTCTTCTCTTCGGGACCGAAGCTGACACCCTCCATGGTGCGCTCCACGATAAAGGTGCTGAAATCCTTGCCGTTTACCTTCGCATAGACGATGAAAATATCCGCAAAGCCGGCGTTTGTAATGAACTGCTTCGTGCCGTTCAGCACGTAATGAGTGCCGTCCCCGGACAAGCGCGCCGTTGTTTTGGCGCCAAGCGCATCCGATCCCGAGGAGGGCTCTGTCAGGCAGTAAGCGGCGATTCGCGTGCCCGCCGCCAGATCCGGCAAATATTTCTTCTTCTGCTCTGCCGTACCGAAGTAGACGATCGGCAATGTTCCGATTCCCACATGGGCGCCGATCGTGAGCGCGAATGATGACGCTTTGGACAAGCGCTCGCTGATCAGCGTGGAGCTGACCTTATCCAGGCCCAGCCCCTCATAGGCTTCCGGCACATCCGCGCCCAGCAGGCCGAGCTCGCCGGCTTTTCGCATCAGCTTTACGGTCAGCTCGTAATCCAGCTTTTCGATTTGACCGTCGACCGGAATGATCTCCCCCTCCACAAAATCGGACGTCGTCTGCGCGATCATGCGCTGTTCCTCCGTCAGTTCATCCGGGGTAACGATCAGGCTGTAATCCAGATCGTCGATGACGAAGCTTCCGCCTATTACTTTCTTGCCTGTTTGTTCCATCCTTTTCACGTCTCCCTTCTATGGTTATTCGGGATACACTTCAAATACGCCCGCCGCGCCCATTCCCCCGCCAATGCACATGGAGACCACGCCAAATCCGCCTCCGCGGCGGCGCAGCTCATAAATAAGGCTTGCAGCAAGCTTCGTGCCCGTGCATCCCAGCGGATGGCCTAGCGCGATGGCTCCCCCGTTCACGTTGACCAGCTTCTCGTCAAGCTCAAGCTCTCTGATTATATGCAGACACTGCGATGCGAACGCTTCATTGATTTCAAATAAACCGATGTCCGCTGTGCGCAGTCCTGCCCGCCGGAGCGCTTTCGGAATGGCCTCCACCGGTCCAACTCCCATGATTTCAGGGTCTACGCCCGCCAGAGCAAAGGACTTGAAGGCAGCCAGCGGCTTCAGACCAAGCTCCTCGGCCTTCTCCCTGCTCATCACCAATACGGCTGCCGCCCCGTCGCTCATCTGGGATGCGTTGCCTGCCGTAACCGTGCCGCTCTCCTTGAAGGCAGGCTTCAGCCTTGCCAATCCCTCAGGCGTGGTATCTGCACGGACGCCTTCATCCTTCTCAAGAACAAGCGGTCTCACCCACGGTTTCCCGTCCTCGCCGAAGCCCCTTTGCGATGTGGCTACCGGAATAATCTCATCCCGGAAAATGTCCAACCCCAGAGCCGCCGCCGCTTTCCGGTGGCTTTCCGCAGCAAAACGATCCTGATCCGCTCTGGAAATACCGAACCGCTCGGCAACATTTTCCGCCGTGTGGCCCATTGCGATGTATACCTCCGGCATCTCATCCACGATAGCCGGATGGGGAGATGGCTTGAAGCCGGTCATGGGCACATGGCTCATGCTTTCCACACCCCCGGCGATGACAATATCGGCGCCGCCCGTCATAATCCGTTCTGCTGCGAATGCGATGGACTGCAGGCCGGAGGAGCAGAACCGGTTAATGGTCAGAGCCGGTACGGTTGAAGGAAATCCGGCATACAGCGACATGATGCGGGCAAAATTCAGGCCCTGCTCCCCTTCGGGCATCGCACAGCCGATCATAATATCCTCCACGTCCTCCTTATTCACGCCCGGAGCGCGGTCGATGACGGCCTGAAGCACAACTTTCCCCAGGTCTTCCGCTCTCGTATGAATGAAGCTTCCTTTCTTCGCCTTCCCTACCGGGGTTCGTACAGCGGATACGATAACAGCCTCTCTCATTTATGAACTCACCTTCCTTCTTAAGTGGATTAATTGCGGAGAGCCTTGCCCTTCGCAAGCATATGCTGCATCCGGTGCTGCGTCTTCGGTTCCCCGCACAGGCTGAGGAAGGCTTCACGCTCCAGGTCCAGCAGGTACTGCTCGGTTACCATTGTTCCGGCGGGAACGCTGCCGCCGCTGATGACATGGGCCAGCTTCCCCGCAATGAGCAGATCGTGGTCGCTGATAGTTCCGCTCTGCTTCATGGCAATTGCACCCAGCTTCAGCACGGCTTTGCCGTCTTCGCCGATGACTCTGATCTTCTCCGGCCGTGCTGCCCGATAGCCGGACTGCGCCAGCCGCAGCGCAGACTGCTTCGCTTCATGAATCAGATAATCCTGATTGGCGACAATCCGGTCGCTTGGGCGCAAATACCGCAGCCTCTTCGCGTCATGGGCACTGGTAGAGACCTTCGCCATACCGATGTTCATATACATCTCATTGACGTAAGGCTGCAGATCGATCTCCGGCTGCGGATGAGCCTGGCTGATGCGCAGAGCCATTTCCTTGCAGCCGCCTCCGGCGGGTATGAGTCCGACTCCGACCTCGACCAGTCCGTAATACGTTTCCGCATTCGCGCATACTTCGTCCGCCGGCAGACAAACCTCGACGCCTCCCCCGAGTGTCATGCGATGCGGCGCGGCAACAACCGGCTTCTCAAAATGCTTGAGCTTCATCATCGTGTCCTGGAACAGCCGGATGATATGATCGACCTCATCCCATTCCTCATCCTGCGCTTCCATCAGAAGCAGCATAATATTGGCTCCGACGCAGAAGTTGCGCCCTTCGTTGGCAATAATCAGCGCATCATAATTGCGGCGGACCTCTTCCACGGTTTGCTGGATCATCATCAGAATGTCAGCGCCAATCGCATTGTTCGGCGAATGGAATTCCAGACAAGCCACGCCGCTGCCCACATCGATCAGACTGGCCCCGCTGTTCCCCAGGATCACCCTGTTCTGCTGCTTGAGGCGGGCAAGCGAAATGATTTCCGGAGGCTGCTCTTCCTGGCGGTACCGTCCTTCATGAACATAGAAAGATACTCCCGCTTCCCGCTGATAGAAGGAGCTGTTGCCCGCCGCAATCCAATCCTTCACCCAGGCGGGAACAGCCGTCCCTTCGGCTTCCATACGGGCAGCGGATGGAATGAGGCCGATCTCATCCCACAATTCGAATGGCCCCCTCTCCCAGCTGAAGCCCCATTTCATCGCCTTGTCGACATCGGCAATCGAGCCTGCAATTTCATTGGCCCTATCGGCGGCATACACAAGTGTCTGCTTCAGAATCTCCCATGCCAAGCCGGAGTAGCGGTCCTTCCCGCCAAGCAGCGCCTTCGTCTTATTGCCAGCTCCTTTGGCAGCTCTTGCCGCTTCCAGAGAAGCAGAGGTTATCCTCCTGCTCTTGGCATACGTCATCGTGCTCAGGTCGAGCGACAGGATCTCACTGCCCTGTTCCCCCTTGATTTTCTTGTAAAAGCCCCCTCCCGCCTTCTCCCCGATCCAGCCGCGCTCCACCATATCCTTCAATACCTGCGGCAGCGCAAAAGCTGACTTCTCCGCTTGGCTGTCCGTTCTCTCCGCCACGTTATTGGCCACATGCACGAAGGTGTCCAGCCCAACCAGGTCAAGCGTCCGGAAAGTGGCGCTCTTGGGCCGTCCCATCGCCGGGCCGGTCACGGCATCCACTTCATCGACGGTAAAGCCTTTCTCCTCCATAATCTGCATCGCCGCAAGCAGACCATAGGTTCCAATCCGGTTGGCGATAAAATTAGGCGTATCCTTCGCGATGACGACCCCTTTGCCAAGCAATCTTTCCCCGCATTCCACAATCCGGCTCACAATATCGGGATCGGTGCTTTCACCCGGAATAACCTCCAGCAGCTTCATGTACCGGGGAGGATTAAAGAAATGAGTGCCGAGAAAATGGCTTTTGAACGCCTCGGAACGGCCTTCCGCCATCGCATGGATGGAGATGCCCGATGTGTTGGAGCTGACGATGATTCCCGGCTTCCACCGGCTTTCAATCTTCCGCAGCAGCTCCTGCTTGATGGCCAGATTCTCCACAACGACCTCAATGACCCAGTCCACGTCCCCGATCCGGTCCAGATGATCGTCGATGTTCCCGGGTGTTATCAGGCTCGCCAATGAATCATCATACAGCGGGGACGGTTTGATCCCCGGGAGCTTCGCCAGCGCGCCTGCCGCCAGCCGGCTGCGGACCTCCGGATGCGCAAGCGTCAAGCCGCGGGCCTCCTCCTCCGGCGTCAATAGGGTCGGAACGATATCAAGCAGCAGGACGGATAGGCCGGCATTGGCCAGATGTGCCGCTATGCTTGCGCCCATAACGCCGGAGCCGATAACGGCGGCTTTGGTGATGTTGGCTGTCATATGTTCTCTGCCTCCTTATAGAGTTTTGGTCACTGATGCAACAAAGTCTGGTTAGACGCAGGCCCGAAAACGGCCAGCTCCAGAATTTCCGCGATATCCCGCGCCTTTACATGCTCATCCGCCTCCTTCTGCTTGGTGCCGTCCTCCAGCATCGTGAGGCAGAATGGACAGGCGCTGCTGATAAGCGTCGGCCTGGTTACGAGCGCCTGCTCGACCCTGGCCAAATTCACCCGCTTGCCCGCGGTCTCTTCCATCCACATCATGCCCCCGCCCGCTCCGCAGCACATCCCGTTTTCCCGCGAACGCTCCATCTCCATCAGCTCCACGCCGGGAATCGCCCGCAGAATGTTCCGCGGCTGGTCGTAAACATTGTTGTAGCGGCCCAGATAACAGGAATCATGGTAAGTAATCCGTTCATGCACAGCATGCTCCGGCTTCAGGATACCGGTACGAATCAGCTCGTCAAGAAGCTGCGTATGGTGAAGCACCTCTACCCCCTCCATCCCGAATTCGGGATATTCATTCTTGAGCGTATTGAAGGTATGCGGACAGGCGGTGACAATCCGTTTGACGCCGTATTTGCGGAAGGTTTCTATATTCTCGGCGCATAGCTGCTGGAACAGCAGCTCATTGCCCATCCTGCGCGGCGTATCGCCTGAATTCTTCTCCTCATTGCCGAGAATGGCAAAACGGATGCCTGCCTTGTGCATGAGCCGGACCAGCGCGCGGGTAATCTTGCGGGAGCGGTTATCGTAGGAGCCCATGGAGCCGACAAAGAAAAGCAGCTCGAAATCCGGCGCATCCTTAACCGTCGGGACGGCTATTCCTGCAAGCTCCTCCACCCATCTGCTCCGCTCGCTGCGGCTGATTCCCCATGGATTCCCCTGCCGCTCGATGTTTTGCATGGCGCGCTGACCTTCCTGGGGGATGCTCCCTTCCATGAGCACAAGATGACGGCGCAGATCGATGATTTTATCCACATGCTCGTTGCCCACCGGGCATTGATCCTCGCAGTTGCGGCAGGTTGTGCAGGCCCATATCTCCTCCTCCGTCATTACGTCGCCGATCAATGCCAGCTCTTCCGGCTTCTTCTCCGAGTGCTGCCAGCTTTCTTTATGCCAGTCCATGGTCGGGGAGATATCCGTTATTTCGGCCGTATCCATCATGAAGCGCGGATGCTCTCCTTCCTGTCCGCCTGCGGCAACGGCGTGGGCTCCTCCTCCTGCCGGGAAGGCGAAAGCAGGAACCCAAGGCGATTTGGAGGTGATTGCTGCGCCCTTCTCCGTCAGATGGTCGCGGAGCTTCACGATCAGATGCATCGGGGACAGCGCTTTGCCGGTATTTGAGGCCGGACAGACATTCGTGCAGCGCCCGCATTCCACACAGGCATAGAAATCCAGCATCTGCTTGCGGGTAAAATCTTCGATTTTGCCAACGCCGAACGCTTCTGCCTCCTCATCCTCCAGATCAAGCTTGCGCAGTCTTCCCGGAGGCCGGCTGCGGCCAAGAAACAGATTGAGCGGCGCGGTAATGAGATGAAAGTGCTTGGATTGCGGAATATAGACGAGGAATGCAAGCAGAATGATCAGATGCGCCCACCAGAACAGGAAGAATACAGCCTTGGCCGCCCCCGGCGAAATTCCGGTAACAAGCTGAGCAATCAAGGAGGATGCCGGTGCATATGCGGAAGCCTCATAACCAAGCCAAACGCGGTGAAAGCCAAGACTGAGCAGGACCGACAGCATCAGAAAAAAAATCAGAAACAAAACGATGCTCGGCTTCCAGTCATTCTTCAGCCGCTTCAGCTTCTCGCCGTATCTTCGATAAGCGGCGTAACCGGTCGCAAGCAGAATAAGCAAAACGGTGATTTCCTGCGAAAGCCCAAAGACGGCGTGACCGGGAATCGGAAGCGGATGCCCCCCGGACAGCCCCGTGTAGATCAGATCAAGCGCCCCGAACTGCAAGATAATAAAGCCGTAAAAAATAATCAGGTGCATGATCCCGCTCCTCCGGTCCTTCAGGAGTACGCGGTGACCCAGAGCCTGGGAAACAAGATCCCCCACCCTGCTTTTCCAGTCAAAAGGACGGTTCTCCGGCTGCCCCAGCTTCACATACAAATAACGGTGATAAACCGCTCTGTAAAAGAAAGAAAGGGCAGCACCGACAACAATCAAAAATAAAAGATAATGCAGCCACGACCAGAACATGAGCACACGTCCTTCCGCATAGTTATGGATGTAAGCGCTTAGAATCGGGCTTCAAAAAAATCTTATGTTCTCAGGCGTTGACAATACGCGAAGGATTTCATAAGATGGAACCAGAAAATGAATGATGATTCATTCAGTTTTGTTTAGATTCTAGCATCGGGGTGAATGCATGACAAGTAAAAAAATGGATAAATTCGAAAGGATTATCGGCGCAGCCGTCAAGGTGTTTGCCGAGACCGGCTTTCACGGCTCCCAGGTATCGAAGATCGCACGTGAAGCCGGAGTTGCGGATGGAACCATATATTTATATTTCAAAAGTAAAGAAGATATACTTGTGTCGCTTTTCCGCGAGCGTCTTGGCGAGCTTATCGGCAAGCTCAAGGAAAGCGTTGCGGACTCCGCAACCGCAGCCGATGCGATCCGTAAAATTTGCGAGCTTCATTACACCGAGCTTGAGAAAAATCCGGATCTGGCTTATGTCACCCAGATTGAGCTCCGCCAAAGCTCCCTTGAGCTTCGCAAATCAATCGGCCAGGCGGTCAAACCGTATATACAATTGATCGAAACCGTTCTGATTCAAGGCATGGAGGAAGGAACCTTCCGCAAAGATCTGGATGTTAAATTGACGCGCCTGCTCATATTCGGCGCCATGGACGAAGCCGTTACCTCCTGGCTTATTTCCGGCCGGAAGTATTCCCTCAGCGCCCAGGTGGATAAGTCTGTAGAGTTCTTTTTGATGGCGCTGCGCCCTTAAACGATCTGCCCATTTTCGCAAATTGGAGAGGAGCATCCCTAATGAATGTGTATGTGATTCTAAAGCAAACCTTCGATACCGAGGAGACAATCACCATTCAGGATGGCAGGATATCCGAGGATGGGGTGAAATTTGTCATAAACCCCTATGATGAGTATGCAGTAGAGGAAGCCATCCGGATCAAGGAGCAGGAAGGCGGGCTTGTTGTTGCCGTTTCAGTAGGCCCGCAGCGAAGCGCCGAGGCGCTGCGAACCGCTCTGGCCATGGGGGCGGATGAGGCCGTCCTGGTCTGCGATGAGCGCATTCCAGCTGACGAGTATTCAATCTCGTCCGTGCTTTCGGCCTATTTTGCAGGTCAATCGTATGACCTTATCCTGGGCGGCAACTTCTCCGTGGACAATGGCGCAGGGCAGGTTGCTATCCGTCTGGCCGGACTGCTTGGCATTCCCCATGCCTCTTCCATCACCAGCCTTGCTCTATCGGACCGGAACGCGAAAGCAGAGCGCGATGCCGAAGGCGATCTTGAGCTGCTCGAGATCTCCCTTCCCGCACTGTTCACGGCGCAGCAGGGTCTGAATGAACCCCGTTATCCCTCCCTCCCCGGCATTATGAAAGCAAAGAAGAAGCCTTTTCGGCATCTCACGCTGGATGATCTTGGGATCACCCCTGAGCAGCTGGCGCCGAAAACAATGCGGATCGATCTGAGCCTTCCTCCGGCGAGGGCAGCGGGCCGGATTCTGCAGGGCGAGCTGCCGGAGCAGGCGGCTGAGCTCGTCCGGATGCTTCACAGCGAAGGAGGAATTCATTCATGAGCAGAACATATTTGATTGTTGCGGAGCACCGGGAAGGAAAAATTCGTCAAGTGACGCTGGAGGCGCTTCAAGCCGCTGCAAGCTCAGCCGCAGACGGGGACCGGATGACCGCCGTCCTCATCGGAAGCGGACTTGATTCCATGGCAAATGAGCTGTCCGCCTACCCTTTATCCGAAATTCACCTGATTGAGCATGCAGGTCTGCAGCATTACAACCCTGAGTCTTATACGGCAGCGCTCCTTCCCGTCATAGAAAATATCCGCCCCGACGCGGTGTTCTTGGGACATACCGCTCTGGGACGCGACCTTGCACCTGCCTTGGGAGCGAAGCTTCAAGCGGGCCAGCTTTCCGATGTCATTACGCTTACTGGTACCGGCGAGGATACAGTTTTCACCAGAGCGATCTTTGCCGGCAAAGCATTCGAGAAGAAACGGTTTAACGGTTACCCCTGGGTCGTCACGGTCCGCCCGAACAATTTCCCTGCACTGCCTCCCTCCTCATCCCCGCAACCGGCGCAGATAGTCAAGGCCGATTATGCACCCTCCTCATCACTGCGAACGATCGTACAGGATGTTGTCAGACAAACCGGCGGCAAAATCGATCTGACCGAGGCGAAAATCGTCGTGTCCGGCGGACGCGGCGTCAAAAGCCGCGATGGCTTCAAGCCGCTTGAAGAGCTGGCAGGCGTCCTGAACGGCGCGGTCGGCGCATCGCGCGGAGCCTGCGATGCCGGTTACTGCGATTACGCGCTGCAAATCGGCCAGACCGGCAAGGTGGTCACGCCCGAAATCTATATTGCATGCGGCATCAGCGGGGCGATCCAGCATCTGGCCGGGATGAGCCAATCGCGGGTCATTGTTGCGATCAACAAGGACCCGGAAGCCCCAATCTTTAAAGTGGCGGATTACGGGATTGTAGGTGATTTGTTCGAGGTTGTACCGCTATTGACCGAGGAATTCCGGAAAGTTTTGGGCTGACGGAATGGGACCATTCGATAAAGACCTTCTGGACGGCAGGGTCGTACTGATCACTGGCGGCGCTACCGGCCTGGGCCGCGCGATGGGCGAGAAGTTCCTGTCACTCGGAGCCAAGCTTGCGATAGCCGGCCGCCGCGAAGAGGTTTTGCAGACGGCTGCGGCAGACATGACCGCAATGGGTGGCGAGGTTTTCCATAAAAGCTGCGATGTGCGGGACCCGGCTCAAATCCATGAGCTTGTCGATGCGGTGGAGCAGCGGTTCGGCCGTATCGACGTGCTTGTCAATAATGCGGCGGGAAATTTCATTAGCCCGACAGAGCGTCTGTCCCCGCGCGCGGTGGACGCTGTCTTGAATATTGTGCTGCACGGCACCTTCTATATGACGCTGGAAGTCGGAAAACGCTGGATTGAACAGGGGATCGGCGGCACGATGCTGAATATTGTGACCACATATGCTTCCACAGGCTCGGGGTATGTCGTTCCGTCTGCAGCGGCCAAAGCCGGCGTACTGGCCCTCACCCGCTCCCTTGCAGTAGAATGGGCCCGCTACGGCATCCGCCAGGTTGCCATTGCTCCGGGACCCTTTCCCACGGAAGGCGCCTGGTCGAGGCTTTCCCCCACGCCAGAGCTCGCGGAAAAGCTGATTGGCCGCGTTCCCTTGAAGCGGGCCGGAGAGCCGGAAGAGCTCGCGAATCTTGCGGCGTTCCTGATCTCTGAATATGCCGGATACATTAATGGCGAGGTGATCACGATTGACGGCGGTGAATGGCTGCAGGGAGCCGGTGAATTCAACAGGCTAAGCGATGTTACGAAGGAGCAGTGGGACAGCTTGGCTGAGCTCACCAAACGCGGGAAATAACCTTTTTCCGTTACGGCAGCGGAACTCTGAACATTTTCCCGTGTTTAATGACAAAAAAAGTTATAATCATTATCCAGAATACAGCAAACTTTTCAGGCATAGTTATATAGAATGAACAGCGGATCAAAAAATATACGCAGCCGAAGGAGTTTGTTGTCCACAAGATGATGAAAAATGAAATGATGGAGCACGCAGCGCTGAATGTGACCGTTTCTTATCTGGTTAAGGCAAAAAGCAAAGCACATGCCCTCGACATGGCCCGTTTTCAACTCAATGAAGAGACGATCAGTCTGGATCGGATCCAGCTGGTAAACGATCAGGGAATGAAAAGATTGCTCAAGGTCGAGCATGTGGAATTCATTCATTGGATGGCTGCCGAGTCCTCCGAATTCTGCGATCAATTCAAGGTCATCGGACATTTCCGCCTTGCACTGCGCCTCAGTCATGCTGAGGAGCCGTATGAAGAAAACATCCACAAGCATCACTATCGTCTCCCCAGATCCGCTATTCAGGATAAGACCGTATGGGTGATTCCAACGCTGCATCAGCCCGCATTCACGCAAGTAATCAGCCAGACGCTGGAATGGAAAACGAAAGCCAGGGAAACAACAGCCTTAATAACAGCTGTGTAAAATAGTTCCGTGTCCGCAAAAAATCCCGCCGGCAGAAACAGAAACCGGCGGGGATTTTTGTTTTTCAGACCTGACAATCATCCAGGGCGAGTTGATCCTTCACGCTGCAGCTGCTTTTCTTTGCCGCCTGCCTCCGCGCTGTCTCAGGTACAGGAACGAAAACAGAACACCGAGAGCCGACACGAGCGACATTCCCCAAAAGATATCGGTATAGGCCTGCGAGAGCGGCAGCGAGCCCATCCACACGAGGGCGGTCCCGATTATGGCTGTTGTCAGCGCCCCGCTGAAGAACTGGGCCAACTGGAATAATCCCATGCCTGCTCCGACTTCCCCTCCCGTCAGCAGCACGGACATCTCGTTGGAAACTCCTGCGGTCAGGGCTGACACGGCGAGACTGAGCGGAATATAGATGATCAGAATAGCTATATAAGCATGAACGGCCAGTGTAGCCAGCAAAATGGCGGAGGCCGTCAGCAGCCACGGTCCGAACCGCAGCATGACACCATTGCCCTGACGGTCGATTATCCGGCCGATGCTTCTGGCAGCCAGCATCGAGAGAATGGCCCCGGGAAATATAATCAGCCCGGATTGCAGGGAAGACAGGCCAAACAGATGCACCAGAATTTGCGGCATCAGAAACAGCACCGCGAAATTGTTCATATAGGAAGCCATGCCAAGCGCCGCGAGGCTCAGATATGGACGGTTGCCGAATAAGGATGGAGCGACGAACGGGTTGCTGGCGCTCCGGATGCGCAGAATGAACAATCCTACTGCAACAAGGCCGATAACAAGCATTTCCCATCTTTGCGTCGTCAAAAACAACAGCAGGCCCGTTGTTCCAATACCCGTCAGTAGAGCGCCCCACGCATCGAATGTGCCGCTCCCCGCCTTTTCCCGCGGCAGCAGAATCAGGTACAGCGGAATTAGGGGCAGCACCAGCGCTGTGACCGCAAACAAGTCATTCCAGCCCCAGAATTGCATAATTGCGCCGCCCAGCACCGGACCAAGACCAAAGCCGAGCGAGCTTGAGGATATGACGAAAGAAATCGCTTTTCCCCTTCGCTGCTCCGGAACGTTGCGGGTTATCAGAATAATGGACATACTGAGAATGGAGCCCGCGCCTGAGGCTTGCAGCAATCTGGCAAGCAGCAGCACGGGGAAGCTGCTGCTGAACAAACCAATAAGCGACGCCAGGCCCAATAACAATAAACCGATGGTAAAGAGCGTCCGTAATGGAACAAAATCCGAAAGCCGGCTGTAGGTGATGGACGATATGGCAAATACGATGGAGTATCCCGTTACGATCCATGAGGCTACGGTTGCCGTAAGCTCGAATTGCAGTGTAATGGAAGGCAGGGCCAGATTGAACATCATCGTATTCATAATAACAATCATGACCGTCAATGCCAGCAGCGGCACCGTCCATTTTTCATTAAAAACCCGCTTGCCCATCTGTGCCTGGGCCTCTTCAGCCGGCATTGTCCGAGGCGTGATCGTCTCCGCTTCTGCCGGTGCATTTGTCTGTGACATGTCAAACCCACCTCCAGATTGGTTCTCTTCTCCAATTCGCTCAGCCGCCATCTAGACGGGCAGTCTGATTTCATAAAGGTCATGATCCTTTATGTAAAGTTCGATAATTAACGAACAATAGAAATATAGCATGGAATATGGTATCATTCAAGTATTGATTTATTCGAACGCTTGATCCTAATTAATCCTCCTCTACACGAAAGGTGGCCGCAGCTATGAAATATTTATTCCATCCTGTGCCCGAAGATATACAGCTGTCGTCGGTCCTTAATGCCTTAAGCGATCCGATCCGGCTGAACCTTGCGAAGGAATTGAGCATTTACGGGGAAATGGCCTGTGGCGGCCTGTCTGCTCCGGTTGTCAAATCGACGTTGTCGCATCATGTGCGTACCCTTCGGGAAGCGGGAGTGGTCCGGGTCCGCAGCCAGGGGACGCAGCGGCTGGTGACGCTTCGGGACGTTGAACTCGAGCAGCGGTTTCCCGGCGTCCTCTCCGCTATTCTCCGCTCTACCGAATTCTCCCGGAATTTGACTGCCGATCCCGAACCGGTAGATGTCGACGCGCATCCCCGGCAGCATTAATCAAGGACTGCCCCTGCATATGGGCAGTCTTCATTATAACCGTCATATGAAATATAATTTGCACCAAGATGGATTCCATTATGGATGCGCTTCGGCCCGAAAGCTTTTTTTGCCTTTCCTAACCATTCCCACTGACATGAATTCGCAGTAAGCAGGAACGGCTAAAGCCGTCCCCAGGCTGCTGAAGAAGATGTCTTCCCCTTCATAAAGGTCATTTACAAAAAAGACGCTCCCATCCCCACCGACAAGGTGGTTTTGGAAGCGTCTTTGCATGTTTATCAGGACAGAAGCGCTCACTGTTACTCTTTTGAAACTGCCCCTTATAATGGTCTAGAAAGTTTCCACTTCCTTGACTTTCCGCTTCTTCCAGGCTAATTCATAAATAACCGGAAGAACGATCAGCGTAAGCAATGTCGAGGTGAACAATCCGCCTATGACTGTAACGGCCAGACCGCCTGAAATCAGGCTGGTCGTCGATCCGGACAGCGCGAGCGGAACCAGGGCAAGCATCGTCGCCAGCGCCGTCATCAGAATCGGGCGAAGGCGCGTTTTGGATGCCTCCACTATCGATTCGGTTATCGGCATGCCGGATTTGCGGTTTTTCTCCACCCGGTCAAGCAAAACGACCGCATTGGTGACGACAATTCCGACGAGCATGAGCATTCCGATCATGGCGCTCATCGTCAATGCCTGGCCGGTTACGAGCAGCGCGGTCAGCGATCCGACCGGGATGAATACGAGAGAGGATAATATAATCAGCGGCGTAACCAGCCCGCCGAATGTCATGCTCATGACGAGGAAAACAAGCCCAATAGCCACGGCCATCGCAATTCCGATGCTCACGAAGCCTTCCTGGATCATCTGCTGCCCGCCGCCGATACTCACCTCCACGCCTGCCGGAAACGACATGCTGCGGATCGCCGTTTCGACTTGATTCGTAACGCTTGAAACATTATCCGGGTTCTTGACCGTGCCGCTGATCTGCGCGGCCATCTTGCCGTCATCATGATTGACCTTAACCCAGGCATTCTGCTCGGTGATGTCGGCAACGTCTTTGAGGTTCTTCATTCCGCTTGACGTCATAATCGGGATGTTCTCCAATTCCTCCCTGGATGTGATCTGCTGCCGATAAGACAGCATAATCTCCCGGGCTTCATTATCAATGGTATACATGCCTGCATCAAGCGGGCGCAGCTGTTCGCTTGCAAGCTGCATGACCATGAGCGGATTTACATTCGCGTCAATCCCCTGCCGGTTGAGCGTGAGCACCCATTTTGGCGTCACTTCGTTCATATTATTCGTAACGTCCTTCAAGTCGCTGTTCTGCTTCATGAGATCGCCAATCTGCAGGGCTGATTTCGCGAGCAGATCCGGATCGTCGGCATACACACTCACATCAATCGTATTGCCAGTAGGAGGTCCTTGCTGCTCTCCTGCCTTTACATTGATCGTTGAACCCGCTTCCTCTGCCGCCACAATAGCCGGCAGCTCGGCATTAATACGATCGACGATCATATCCATATCCGTTTCTTTCACGAACTGTGCGGTTATGGTTGCCTTGTTTCTGGCTCCTGAAGATTGGAGCGGATTGCCCGATGAGCTGCCGATGGACGTATCATAGCGCTCCACCCCATCCATGTTTTTCACATAATCCTCCACTTTGCCGCTGACTTGATCGGTACGGGCAAGACTGCTCTTCGTCGGCAAAGTAAGCTCGATGGAAGCCGTCGGGGTTGAGCCTGCCGGCAGAAAAGCGACGCCGAGAAGCGGAATAAGACTAAGCGACCCGACCAGCAGCAGTACGGACAAACTGATGACGAGGCCTTTGCGTTTAAGCGAGCTGCGAATGATTCTCTCGAAGCTGTCCGCAAGCTTTCCGCCCTGCTTGTGAGGCTTGATGTTCTTGAAAAACGCCGCTCCCAATATGGGAATAAGCATCATGGCAACGAGCAGCGAAGTGAGAATGGAGATAACAACCGACAGGGAGAACGGCCGGAAGAACTCCCCGATAATTCCGCTGACAAAAGCGAGAGGCGCGAATACGACAACCATCGCGACCGTAGACGAAGAGACGGCGCTGATGACTTCCCGTGTAGCCTGGTAAGCAAGCGCCTTGCCTTTGAGCTGCTCCCCTTTTTCCTGCCGCCAGCGGAAGATATTTTCGATCACGACTATGCTGTCATCCACAATTCGACCGACCGAAACTGCGATACCGCCAAGCGTCATGATATTGAGCGTATATCCCATTTGATTCATGATGGCAATCGTTGCAAAAATTGATATCGGCAGTGAAAGAATCGAGATAATCGTAGCTCTCACGTTCCGCAGGAAAAGGAAGATAATAATGACGCAGAACAAGGTGCCGAACAAGCCTTCTTTGATCAGCCCGGATACCGACTCTTTGATATCCTCTCCTTGATCCTGAATAACGTGAACATTCAGCTCTCCCTTATCCTGATATGTGCCCAGAACCTCCTTAACCTCATCCGAGACATCCGCCGTATTCGCGTCCTGGTTCTTGACGACCTCCAGGACAAAACTTGGTTCGCCGTTAAAACGGGTAATCTCAGCATGGGTTGATACGGTTTTAATTTCGGCTATGTCCGACAGCAGGGTAACGCCTTGCGCCGCGCCGCCGGCACCCGTGACCAGCCTCAACGACTTGATCTGGCCGAGGGAGCTGACTTTGCCGTTGAGACGAATCGGAATCGCCGTCTCCTCCTGCTGGATCGTTCCAAGCGGAAGCGCATAGTCGAGCGATTGCAGGGCGCTCTGGATGGCGCTTAAGGTAATGCCCCGCTGGGCAGCTTTTGATTTATCGACGGTGATATTTAGTTGTTCGGAGCCTGTTCCCTTCAGATTGACAGAACTGACTCCGTCGAGCTTTTGCAGCTGGGGTACAATCTCGCTCTGCAGCTTCTCGGACAGGGCCTGCGATTGTGCGCCTTCGGTGAACACGGCCGCCTGATAGATCGGCTGCGCCCCGGCCGACAGGCGCTGGACCGTTAATGCCGCCTTATCCGGCAGCTTCACCTTGCTAAGCGCTGATTCAATTTCCCCGGACAGCTTGTCCATATCCGAGCCAAACGGGAATTGAATCACGATGCTGGCGGCATTTTCCGATGACGTGCTGGTGATGGAATCGTAGCCCTTGATGTTTTTCAAGCTGTCTTCCACCGGATTCGTAACGCCGGACTCTATTTCTTCTGTGGATACGCCGGGTTGAACAATCTGCACAAACACGGCCGGAAACTCCAGATCCGGAAACGTCTGCTGTTTGATCTGTGTGGCAGAATACAAACCATAGCCTAATACAAGTATGCAAAGAATAACGACGGCAACGCTATTTTTCAAACTGATCCTCGTTAATCCACTCACTTTTTTCTCTCTCCCTCCGTAACTGAATTCAGTATATAACCTGAATTTGTACTCCCTGTGTACGGAGAGAACTTTTATTGACCAGTCATATTGTTAACCACCTCATTAATATGTCTATATCGTGGTCGGCTGCGGATAAGCGGCGGCGCAGCCGGTTATCCGGCCTGACCTAAGAAGTAAAAGAAGCCGATCAGCGCGGCAGATAGGGCGATCCAACACGACAAGGCAGTGGCCGAAGGTTTGGGACCGTCTCGCAGTACCTTGACGCCGAAAGGCAACAACGCGGCGCACAACCCGATTGTTGCGACGACGGAGAATGTGG
Organism: Paenibacillus sp. JT31N11; assembly: GCF_056269285.1. Lineage (NCBI taxonomy): Bacteria > Bacillati > Bacillota > Bacilli > Caryophanales > Paenibacillaceae > Paenibacillus > Paenibacillus sp. JT31N11. The sequence continues at coordinate 904,489 of NZ_JBWDNQ010000001.1, read as the reverse complement.
TACTGCCCTTCAGCACACCCAGCGGAAGAGAAGACATAAGGGCTAAGCCAATGCATTGGTAAATTGTTAATGCGCGGGATAAATAGGAGCCAATCGCAAGGACAATCCATCCTAACATAACGGCCAAATTAAACGTCTTAAAAATATGGAACGCGCTGTAGGAATCCGCGATGACCTGGGTCGCGGCATCCGCACTTTGCTGGCGAACAAGTTGGAAAGCCAGATGGTCGACGCCGGCGTGAAAGGTGCGAGTGAATAAACCGAAGACCGAGAACGTCGCTCCCCAGAACGCCCAATGCGGTCTGCGGCCGGCGATTCTTTTGGCCAGCAGAATGACCGCCGGCAACATCAACACATTGCCGGCGGCGAACGCGCTGTATGAAGCTGTCAATAAAGCCGGATAATCCTGAAACGCAGCCAGTTGATCCGGGAAGAAAAAATGGAAACGATAGCGGAGAGCGACTCCGGTCAGCATAAGCAGCGGACCAAAAATTAGCGCCGCTCCACCAAGCCATCGACCCGGAAAATCATAGTTTTTTTTTAAGTTTTGCTCTAGGGTTATGTCGGACATTCTGATCTTCTCCTCTTTCTTTTTGGGATATGCCATAATTATAGGAATCCGGCGGGACTGATGATACCCGTCACGGCTTACATTATGCCGCCGAAAGCTTACGATTTTGTCACTTAAGCACCTACTCATTAAGTCAGAATAAAAAAAGCTTCCTGCTGGATGAAATCCAATCGGAAGCGGAAGTAATTATTTGATTGAGAACCTACTTCGGGCTCACGCGCACCCGCATTTCTTCAAAGTCCCAGAGGCACAGATTAATGATTAGTCCTGCTGATTCAAGTTTATTCAGCTTGCCTTCATCCCGACCCTCCGAATATGTACTTCACACTGGATATCAACGGACAATGTTCTGAATACCTCCGTCCATTTCTCATCCGTCCGTATATTGCGATTCCAGTAGCCCGGCATCTTCGCCCGAAACTGTTCGCCAAAGCCGAATATATCCGATCCTGCGAGCTGCAAATTTTTAATTAATTCATTGTAGCCCTTCACTCCCATATCAGCGGATGTTTTGGCAAGCTCTTTCAGGTTTTCCTCTTTGTCGATTCTGAATTTTTCATTAGGATTTTCCTCTATGTTTTCTTCCAGGCTCACATGCACCCGCACCTGCGGCTTTCCATTCTTCATTGACACCTGCGTCGTTGTTTTCCGCCGCATAATTCTGATCATAACCATTTCCTTGCTTCCCGGATGTCTTGGAATAAAGGCAGTGTATCCCCCTTGTTTCTTGCCTGTTACCGCCATATAAAACCCGATTTCAAGCTGTTTGGTCTTTCCAACCATTTTATCCTTTAAAAAATAGGCAAGGCCTGCGATTTCAATGCTTCCTTCCTTATTCATATTGAGTAACGGAAGGATCGGTTCTACCCCTTTGCTTGTACTCTTACTCCAGAACATCCCGATAAATTCTTCGGGGTATTTTCCCATCTCGACAGCATGATCAAACATAGCGAGCAGATAAAGTCCAGGAACCCTTTCCAGTTGGGGCGAGGCCCTCACAACCTTTTCCGCCCTGCCTTTGGAGATACTAAGCCAGGCAAGTCTTCGGACTTCCGTATTTCGTCTTAAATAATCGTTTAAATCCTCAAGTCCTTTACGAGCGACCTTCTCGGAGACGATAATGACACGAAGATGCCCAAGGAACAACTTATCCGCCAACTGCTGCTGCATCACACTGATGGCATCATCCAAGGTATGCCCGCTTGCCGATAGAACCCAGACCGGCGATGAACCGCCTCCCCCTCCTTCATTGCCGGGACCCAGAGGAATACGCCCTGGCACGGCAATCTGCGCGGTAATCTGATAGCCTATTCCCGCTGGTTCGGGAAAGGAATTCTTCACACTCGTTACCTCCGACTCCTCCTCCAAGCCACTTGGGGTCGCAGCATCAACAGCAATTGCAAGAACAACAGCCCGTTCTTCAATTTCCAGACGGTCCCAACAGCCTGTTAGCAACGGACATAAAATGCATGCAAGCAGAATGCATAAATTCAAGCGAATTGATATGGTCTTGAACATTGCCACACTCCAGATAAACGTTTTATTTTTAATGGGGCTTATCTATAATCCATATTCTTCCCGTGATATTTACTGTTATGTATTAATGTCGGGCAGCGAGCTGGAAAATAAGAAGACCAGCTGCAATTAAATGAAGACACTAAACCCTATATAAAAAAATAACCCCGCCAGCCATAGGCCAGCGGGATCTTCATTTTTTTATTCCCCTACAGGATTGTCATATTCATCTACGGTATAAGTCAGAATCTTGTCAAGATCACATTCTCTGTTCGGATGGTAAACGGACCCTTATTCCAAGTTTTATTATACGAATATCGAGACGAGCCGGTGCCGCTTTGACTTTCGGCCAGTAGATTGATCCTTGATTACGGAGAGAAAGAGAAATTATTTTCTTCCTTTATGGAAGAGAGGCAGGGTAACAGTAATGGTCGTTCCCTGACCAATCCGGCTCTTCACGTCAATTTCTCCCTGATGGAGATCGACGATCCGCTTGACGATGGACAAGCCGATGCCGCTGCCCGGAATGGTGCGGTCTCTGGATTTGTCCGCTTTATAGAACGGCTTGAATATATGGTGGATCTCATCTTCCGGTATTCCATGGCCATCGTCCGTCAAGGATACCTCTATGGCATTGTTGTCCTTCTTGGCTTTAATCCAGATGCTGCCTCGTTCCTCTGTAAATTTGATGCTGTTGCCAATAAGATTGCTCCACAGCTGATTAAGCTTGTCCTGATCCCCTTCGATAAGAATTTCATCCAATTCGAGCTCAAAATTTAATCTTTTGGACGACCACTGCGGCTCGTAAGCAATAACGACATTGCGAATTTGTTCATCCAGACGGTACTCGCTCCGGTTTAATTGGAGATGCTCGAATTCCAGCGCGTTTAATTGAAGCAGGTTCTCACTTAATCGGGACAGGCGGTTGCTTTCCTCCTCTATGATGCGGAGCAGCCGCATACGGCTGGATTCATCCATCTGTTTATGCTGGAGCGCCTGGGTAAATCCGATTATGGATGTTAAAGGCGATTGAATTTCGTGTGAGACATCCGATATGAACTGCCGCCTGATGTTGTCCAGCATCCCCAGTTCAAGCGCCATCTGGTTAAAGCTTGCGGTTAATTGGCCAATTTCATCCTTACGTCTGGTGGTCAGCCGGATACTGAAATCGCCTTTTGCCATTCTTCGTGTTGCTTTGGTCAAATGCTGGATCGGCTGGACGATATAACGGGCGGAGATCACAATGAAAACAATACCGAACAGCAGAACAATGAACAGCTGTTTTTTCAGAAATCCGCTAATTAAATCGATGGCGCTCCCGAATTCCGACGCCGCGAATAACGCATAGGGCTTATCATTAATGCTGAAAGGCAGACCCACCATCATATCCTGGAAACCGTGTCCTTCAAGATCGCGATAAACACCGCCGTTTAATACGATATTAATCTGGTCCGCGCTGACTTCCATCGGCCTGTCCGTTGATTCGCCTTCATTTCTGTCTTCAAGCGGTCTGCCGTCGGGATCAAAAACGCGAATGGAATAGTTGGGCAGCGACATCATGCCTTTCATCAAGGCATCCACATTGTCGGGATTGGATTGCTGGTACGACTGAACGATTGCTTTGACATTAATGACCACATTATCCTGTATATAATTCCTGAGCTGATTGCCGTAGAGCCTTCCGTTGATGATAAATCCGAATATCATGCTGATGATCATAGTCGCGAGGAACGTAATGATCAGCCGGATATAGAGGTATTTAATCACGGTATACCTCCAGACGGTACCCCAACCCGCGGAGCGTCACAATGCGGAAGTCTTTCTCGAATGCGGAGAACCGGTCCCGAAGACGTTTGATATGCGTATCGACGGTCCGCTCGTCGCCTTCATAGCCGTATCCCCAAATATTCCGGATCAGCGCGTCCCGCGTATACAGCTTGCCGGGATGGCTTGCCAGTATGATGAGCAGCTCAAATTCCTTGCGCGGAATCGATTCGCCTTCACCGGTATCTTTATAACGGATCTCGTAATTGGTTTTATCAAGTGTCACATTACCGAGCTTGATGGTTTGCGAAATGGAGATCCGGTATCGTTTCAGCAAAGCTTTTACCCGCATGACGAGCTCCATCGGCTCAAAAGGCTTGACCAGATAATCGTCTGTGCCAAGCTGGAAGCCTTTGATCCGGTCCAGAGGCTCACCCTTGGCTGTAATCATAAGAATGGGCTTGTCCCCCGCCTCCCTCAGTCTCCGGCATAATTCCCATCCGTTCATCCGCGGCATCATGACATCAAGCACGATCAAATCTACGGTATGTTTGGTGTAATAGTGCCATGCCTCTTCCCCGTTGGCCTGCTCAATGATATCTATTCCTTCATCCTCCAGATATAAGCGGACCAATTCGCGTATATGCTTCTCATCATCCACCACCATAACCGTCGTCATGACAAATCCCCCTTGAACCTTCAGTATCTCCATTATACGTCTTGAATTTGTACATAGTTTGAACAGATGATGCAAGCAAGGCGGTACGAACAAGGAGAAACAGCTTCGCGAGTCCTCCGGCGGCCAAGCATGGCAATAAAAAAGCAGTCCAAATCCGAAAAAAAAGATTTGGATTGCTTATAAGCCTGAAGCATGAATGATTTTATGCCCTGGGATGTGATTTCAGCCAATTCAGGATCTCATCCAGGGTGTGAACAGGCACAATATTCAGGTCCGGCGCCCCTTTGCGCGCATCCTGCTCCTGACCGGCAGGCACGAAGAAGACGTCGGCGTCTGTCTGGTCGACAGCGTATGCCTTCTGTTCAATTCCACCAATAGGCCCGACCGAACCTGCCGCGTCGAGCGTGCCCGTACCCGCTACCCGATTGCCGTAGGTCACACCGCCGGGCGTGAGCTGATTGATCAGCGTAAGGGCCAGAATCGCGCCATGTGAAGGACCTCCCTGGTAAACCAGGTAAGAGCGAAAATCAACTCTCTTCGGCAGATCGGCCTGAACCCGGTCCTCTACCTGAATGCCAAATACCGCCCGCTTCGGATCGTCTGCGCTGGCCATCGTCTTCACGGCTGCATCCGTGGTATTCCCGTCCCGCTTGAGCTTCACGGCCACCTCTGCGCCCGGGTTCACTTCCCCCATACGGGCAGTCAGCTCCGCAGCGGACCGAACCGGATGTCCATCAATCGCCAGCAGCTGATCGCCAGGCTTGAGCTGCCCTTCGGCCGGACTCTCCGGCATCACTTGTGCAATCTGGACACCGGTCGGAATGATGCCACGTCCAATTCCAAGCTTCCGGAAAGCCACCGCGCTGCTGATCTGGTTTGCATCGGCCCGCTGGTCATTTGCCGCCCGCTGCATCTCGCCAAGCGAGATGCTCGTATCTCTTTTCCCGATCTGAATATGGGGAAGCAGGGCTGCGTACAGCCAATCGATTGGAAAAGCCGGGCGGTCAATGACCAGAACACCCTCGATGGAGCCTTGGGGCACACCGCCCTCCACATGGGCGAAACGGTTCATATTCAATGTAAAACCCGGTGAAGTAATCCCGTAAGGCGTTGGCCAGAACAGCCCTGCCGCGATTATCACAAAGGTAACCAGCAAAGCTGTGATCCGCCGCAGCCATCGATCACCGCGGCGCTTCTCCATGACGATAATATCGAGCATAGTCAGCAGCAGGGTAATCAGAATGATCAGCAGCGCGGCTGCCAAATGGTTCGGAATCTGAAAAATGGCAATTCCCGAGGCTATACTGCCGGCTGCGATCAGGAATCTGAGCGCCAGCTGCCACAGCTGCCCGCGGCGTTCAGCGGCAATACCGGCCGCAGCGCCAAGCAACCAAAGCAGGGGAATCAGCGCCAGCAGGTTGACCAGCCATTCGATCCGGTCAATCCAATAGATATCTCCCGAGCGGATCGGGTCCCCCAGCCAAATCAATTCACCGATAACGGATATAATGGCGGCAAGGCCGTATCCGGCGATGTACAAGCGCTTTCCCATCTTCACCATACTCCCCCTTTTATCCATTAAATGTATCATGATCGGAGCTGACATACTAATACCCCCGATGATTTCAGCCAAAAAAGCGGCGGGTTGAGGAATCGATGCTGTGCCTGTCCGCTTCAGGAGTCATTCAATAGTTTGGTTATTTCCGTCCATATGTACTAGTATAGAAAGAAAAACGCCCGGCGCAATCAAGCGCTGAGCGTTCTGTTATGAGGAAGGTGAGCACTGGCATGCTGCTTCACAAAGGGGAAACCCTTTTTCGCCAAGGAGAGACCGGGCCGCTTTATCATGTAAGGAAAGGCCTGCTCAAAATTATCCGCATTCACGAGGACGGCAGCCCGATCCTCATGAATATTATTGTAGCCGATGAAATGATCCCGCATCATTCCTTAATTACACACAAGCAGTATCATGGAACAGCAATCGCGCTGGTCACCTGTGAAATCGACGTCATTCCGTCCCGAGACTGGTATGATTCCCTGGAGCAAAATCCCCAAAAATGCCTGGAGATTGCGCTGCTCCTGCAGAACAAGCTCCGGATGATGCAGCAGCGGATCGACCAATTGACCCAAACCTCCTCTGCCGAAAAACTGCGCAGCCTTCAGCAATGGTTTGAACTTTATATTGGCCCGGCGGCTTTGGAGGATGTCCTCACCCAGGACGAAATCGGCCAATTGATTGGACTCCGCCGGGAAACGGTCAACCGCCTGCTGCGGGCGCAAGCTGCTGGCGGCCGTTAAGAACTGACTGCGGATTGAGGCTCTTGCTCATCTGTTCCCTCCAGGCTTCCGGAAGGTCCAAAAAACTCATAATGCCTGTCATCGGCCCCCACCCCGCAGGCGGTCAACGCCTGGTTCACCACCTTCATGAACGGCTGCGGACCGCAGAAGTAAAAGCCCGCATCCATCGTAGGAATAACGGATTCCAGCCAGGGCAGGTCGATAGCGCCTTCCCGGTGATAGTCCTGCAATTCCCTGTCCCGCTCCGTCGGCTGGCGATAGCAATAGTGAACCGTCAGCTGAGGATGACGGCGGGCGAGCTCTGAGACATGCTCCTTCATGGCATGAACGTCCCCGTTCGATGCGGCATGGATGAACGTGACCTGACGCTGCGGATCATGGTGCACCAAGGTGTTGAGCATGCTGATCATCGGCGTCAGGCCAACGCCCCCGCTGATGAGCACCACAGGGCGCCGGTCCTCGCGGTCCAGTGTAAAATCCCCGGCTGGGGCCGACAGCCACAGCACATCCCCTTCCTGGAGCGACTGATGCAGCATCACGGAAACTTTACCTTCTGGCCGGTCCTTATTGGCATCCTCACGTTTTACGGAGATCCGGTAATAGGGTTTCCCCGGCGCATCGGACAGGCTGTATTGGCGAATATGCGTAAACCCGTCTTCCTGGGCATCCGTCTTGATGCTGACATACTGGCCGGGCTCAAAAGCTGCAATGGCTCCCCCGTCCCGTGGAACCAGATATAATGAGGTGATGACTTCGCTCTCTTTCACCTTGCTTTCCACTACGAAGGGTCTGAACCCCTCCCAGCCTCCAACCTGCGCCTTCGTCTCTTCAACCATCGCTTGTTCCACGCCGATGAAGGCGTCTGCAATCATGCCGTAGGCTTCCGACCAGGCTTGCAAAATTTCATCCGTCGCAGCAGCTCCAAGCACCTCCTTGATCGCCGCCAGCAAATATTTCCCCACGACCGGGTAATGCTCCGGCTGTACGCCAAGGCTGCGGTGCTTGTGCGAAATTTGTCTGACCGCCGGGAGAATGTTCTCCAGATGGTCAATATGAAGCGCTGCGGCATACACCGCATTGGCAAGCGCCGCCTGCTGTTTCCCCTTTTTCTGGTTCGCATGGTTGAAGATATTCAGCAGCTCCGGATGGTTCAGAAATAATAATTGATAAAACCGGGTCGTAATTGCCGTTCCATGGACTTCCAATACCGGTACTGTCGACTTGATTATGGCTATGCTCTCAATGCTCAGCATCTTGCATTCTCCTCACTTGATTGGGCTGATCTTTCTAAACCCATTATAGGCAGCAAGCGAGGCCATGCCCTGTGATCGAGATCACATCAAAAGTCAACGATCTGTGACATTACAGCATGCTGTTATCTTCAATGGCCCGTGTCAGCTTCACCGGAGAGAAGCCAAACTCTTGCTTCATCCGGCGCATATCATACAAGGGCAAATATTTGCCCTCCGGCTCCCTGTACGCGGAAAGATCAAAATCCGCCGCTTGATCCCCAAGCAGCGCCTCCAGCATCTCAATCGATGAGACGGTTGATCCGCTGTCGGGACCAACAAAATTGCAATTCAGCACCCTGTCTGCAGGCGGCGCCTCCACGATGCGGACAAGCCCCTCCACAATATCGCTGGCAAAGACCCGTCCAAGCAGCACATACGGAGCATTCAGCCTGGCATCCGTTCCGATCACGGGAGGAGTCCAGCTCTCGTCGGGCACGACTGAGCCAAAACGCAGGTTGATGAACTCGCTCCCCGGCGTGATCCGGTGGAAATACCGGGTCACCTCTTCTACCATAGCTTTGCTCAGTCCGTAGGCATCCTTGGCCAGGCACGTGTGATCATCAGTTATCGGAAGCTGTTGGGGAATAAAACCGGCGTCCAGACATCCCACCGCGGCAATCGAGCTGGCTGTTATAAATCTCCGGCAGCCTTGACCGATCAGATACCGGTACAATCTTCTTGTGCCCTGCACATTGACGGCCAGGCCATCCTCTTCGGAGCAGCCCCCGGTCACGGCGGCCAGATGAATAACGGCATCGATCTGCTCGCCGTCCAGCTTCTGCAAATCCTCCGGATTATCGAAGGAGCCCTGCACGAATTGCATGGAAGCCGGCTCTTCAATCGGACTTCGGGCCATTCCCAGAACCGTGTGCGTTCCGGCCAGCCTTCGGGCCAGTCTCTCGCCGATAAATCCGCTTACGCCTGTAATCAAAATTTTCATCTTCATGCTCCCCTTGAATCAGATTGGCTGTGTTTCACGATGCGGATGGTCTCGCCTGCCGTTGTCGGAAGCTCGCCGATTTCACCGCTCAGGCGCTTCTCGCCGAAGGAACCGGTGCAGAATGCCCCTTCCGGCCAAGGAATATGAAAGGTCAATGTGGACCCGGCTTCGCTGATGATCTCCACAGCCTGCACTTCGCCTGCCTCAACAGACGCGCTCACCAGGAAACCGCCAACGGCCCGGAGCGTATGAAACTCCGCCCTCTTGTCCTTGGGCCAGTTCGGGAACAAACGCAGCTCGCCGTTATAGCTTTGCAGCAGGCATTCATTAATGACCGCCGGTAGGGCAAAATTCTCAAACCAGATTCCCATTCCCGACATAAAATCAAAGTTGGTTGCAGCGGCGTAGCGCCCCCCGGTCATCAGCACCCGGTCGGTGCAGGTGCCGTTCGGCAGCAGGCAGTAATGAATTTGCCGCTTGAACCGTTCCAGATCGAGGATGCCAAGCCTGGCTCCGGCAAAATTATAGAATACAAGCTCATTCCCGCCTTCGTTGCGGTGATTCAGGAAGGAGTTGACCGCAATTTGATACGCTTCAGGATCGGAATGCAGCCCATGCTCTTCCCCGGGAAATACCGTCGTGATCGGATTCGGCACATTATAGACCACCTCGGCATCCTCGCCTGTTACGGAGACGAATACGGTCCCCCTGGAGGATTCGGCTGTCGGATAGTCCGGGAAGTTCGCCAGAATGTCCTTCACATCGTGCAGCAGGGCAGTCTCGGCTTCCTCTTCGCCAAGAACGCCGCAGGCCCGGACAAAGGCATGAAATAGAAACTTCGTCAAAGTCAGGTCCACGAGACAGTCGCTGTTCTTGGCAAATCCGGGCGACAGCTCATACAGCTCCGGTACTACAGTAGGGAAAATGTGATAGTTGTCATCTCCCCAGCGCCCGCCCCGGGCCTCGGGCCGTTTCATGTAGTCAACCATGAACAAGGCCGCTTCCTTAATCGGGACATAAGCCCGATCGCGCAGGAAGGTCTCGTCCATGGAATACAGGTAATGCCACCAGAGGCTTTGCACCGTCCATGGCGTTTCACAGATCTCCCATCCCCAGTGGGGCACGGGATAAGGCATCATCGTCATGTCAACCGGATAGGCAGAGTGCGGATAATAAGCGCCGCGCAAGCCGTAATATTCCTGCGCCCATTTGCGGCTGACCGGCAGCACATGATCAACCATATCGACATAAGGCAGATGCTTGTCCAGGTGGTTGCTGGAGAAAGCCAGCCAGAACGGCTGCTGCGTATTATAGTTCATATGATAATCGCCATGCCAGGCGGAGCCGATCGAGCTGAAGCTCCAGTTGGCGAACAACCCCGGACAGGTTACGCCCTCTTTTACCGAACAATTGAAGAAATACAGATTCCAATACCAGGTGCGCTCCAGCAGTTCATCCTCCAGCGCAACCGCGGAACGGCTCCAATAATCTCTCCAGCTTTCCTCCGTACCGGATTCGGCGTCGTTCCAGGCCTCCTGACCGGGGGGCAGCTTGTCTGAAACAGCAGCTATTTCGGAATTCAACCCTTCCCACAGCTCGACACATGCGGAGAAGCCGTTTTGCGTGTCCAGCTTCAGCGATAGCGGCTGGTCCTTGGAGGAAGCAGCGAAGCCGCCGGATGTCCTGACTGCCAGCCGGAAGGCTTTGTCTTTCACATGTCCTCCGTAATCAGCGCCAGGCTTCTCCACATAAGGCAGATGCTGCGTAAAGGCAACAGTGCACGCATCTCCGTCCACGAAGGAAGCAGCTTTGGGGAATTCCTGCGGCGTCTCGGGATCCGGAATGAGCGTCAACGCGTGGAACAACGGAATCTCTCTTCCCGTTTCCGTATCTGCCGCCCGCAGCCAGAGGCGGTCATGCTCCTGCTCCACGAATAACTCCAGCTGCGCGGGATTTCCGCCGGCCAGAAAATCAATCCTGCACCGCCCATTGGAGATATCAAGGGTATGTCCGAGCACTTCGGTTTCGCGCCGGTCGAACTGGAGCAGCAGCGAGCCGCAGGGCATCGGTCTCGGATAGGATTTCCGGTAATTTTCTCCGGTCATTTCACAGTATTCCCGGTACCAGGAATCCTCTGTCAGCGAGGACAAATGGTCCGGAATGTCCTTGAGCCTGTTGTATACGTCCTGGAAGGTGCCGATCTCATCGGCGTGATCCTCTGCAATGCGGATATCCCATACATTATTATGCCCGAAGTGGATCATGACGGCATCGGGCCGGGTGGTAACCACTACGCCAAGTCCGCCGTTCCCGAGCAGCGCTCCTTCGAAGAAATCCGGTGCGGGACCGGTGAACGTAATGGGATGCTTCCTGGCTTGTTCAAATGGCTTCATCTAAGCATCTGCCTTTCTTAACTGGAAATAAATTTGTCTTAAAGCGCTGTCATGGATTTGTTCCCCAGTCCACGATTACCGGTAAGCTTGCAATCTGTACTCCATCTACGATAGTCTTGCAGTACAGTATTTAATCTATCTGAACTGCAGAACAATGTATTTAGCAGCCGGTCATTTATTTGCACAATAGTCAGATCAATTCAGATTTTCAACCATCTGGGGGCAGCCGCATGAATTTTTCCGCATTCCATCCGTATGTCTATTATGCATCCCGCTATCCGTTCTCCAGGGGCCAGTCCAGCGCTCCCCGGATCTGCTATTCCAGCTCCATTTATATGGTCAGCGAGGGCTATGGCGTTCTGCTGACAGGAGGAGAAGCCTACCAGGCCGGACCGGGCTCGCTGATGTATGTGCCTGCCGGGCAGCCGCATGAGTGGGTAGCGGATTCCATCGATCCGATGGTGCATGTCTGCTGTTATTTTGACTGGAGTTATGTGGAGAGAAGAGCTCTTTCCGATTGGTCCACACCCATCTGCTACAACCCGGAAGAGCTGCAGACTGCTTTCATTGGCCCGGACTTCCCTTTTCCAATCCCCGTTGCCGCTGCCGTGGACTCCCTCCGCCCGTGGATCGATCTGTTCCAGAGCTTCTACAAGTCCGGCGATTACACCAGCGATCGGACCTTCATGAGGAGCTTGACGACACAGCGGAATTTCCAAAGCTTCATTGATTATTTCCTTCAGCATATGCTGAAGGACACCCATATCCCGGACCCCAGAATCAGCCATATGCTGGATCGGATGGAAAGAGATCTGCTCAGCGTTCCGCCGAAGCCGCTGGAGCAGTATTACAGCAGCTTGAATATGAGCCGGGGGCATTTTTTCGAGCTCTTCAAGCAGGCGACCGGATATTCCCCCGTCCAGTATATGAACGGGTTCCGGATCGGCCGGGCCATGGAGGATTTGCTCCGTACCTCGTTAACCATTACGGAAATCGCCGACAAGTATCATTTCAGCTCCGTACATTACTTCTCGCGGTTGTTTCACAAGCAAACCGGACAATCTCCGCGGGAATTCCGTGCAGCGGGCAAGCTGAATAAATGAGAATCAGCCTGGTGCAGTTCGTCCCGCTGCGCCATAACAAAGACCGCATGCGGATACTAGGCATGCGGTCAGATACAGGGATAGAGTATATATGTGCAGTTTATTTTGTTCACCTGCAAATCTTTGCTTTCAATGAATATGCACTAGATACCATATATATGGCTCAAGGAATGCTTCTTCCATATGAGCTACAGCGTTTGTGAATGATTTTGAGCGGTACGTTTTTTTTGAATGAGGGGAGCTAACAGAAGGGCACCGATTACAAGCAGGCAGCCGCTTGCGGCAAACACCGCAAGGAGAGAAAATGCATCCTTCAAATAGCCCGAAGCTGCCATGCCCACTACCATCATCCCCATAAATATCGGTGTAATCGCTCCCCCGACACGGCCGATCAGCGCACCCTCTGTATTGGTCATAATAAGCGTCTGGATGCCGACTTGAATACACGGATAAAATAATCCATTCATGATCTGCAGCACCAATGTCAATGCAATGAATGTCGATATACCAACTCCAATTGTACAAAAGGCAGTCACAAGCAGACCGGCCGCAAGCAAAATCTGCGGTTTGACCTTTTTTGCGACGCCCATGATGACAATCCCGCCCGCCAGCATCGCCGCACCGTTCGCCATAAGCAGATACTGCAGGAACTCCTTGCCTTGTCCCAGTTTCTCAATCGATATAAACAGCATCAACGGCTGGATCATGCCTGCTGCAAGTCCCGTAGCTGCGAATGTTGCGCTCAGCGTTCGTAGCGGGCGATTGGTCCATAAATATCGAAGGCCTGTCAGCATTTCCTGCATCAAACCCCCGGATCCGTTTGACTGCGGTTCATCCGTATCCCGCGGCAGCCGCGACAATATTAAAGCCGATCCCAGAAACATAATAGCCGTCAGGATGAGGGAAACCTGAATGCCGTACTGCAAAAAAACAAAAGTGCCGATAACCGGTCCCAGAACCGTAAACACAGCCACCAGGGACTGGGACATCGCCATAACGCCCTGCAGCTGTTCAGCAGGCACATGTCTCATATACAGCTTCATCGCGGAAGGCTGCGAGAATTGGGATAGGCTTGCGGAAACAAACGTGCCCGCCAGCAGCGCATACTATGCACCGCTCTCAAGTACAAGCAGCACGATGAATACAGACAGAGCAGAGATCAGATCGCTTCCTGCCATCGTTCGTTTGGGCTTCCACCGGTCGGCGAATGTTCCTCCAATGATGGCAAATATAAAGATCGGCGCAAATTCAACAACGGAAATGAGAGCTACATAGTGCGGGTCATTATTTGTCAAATCCGTTACATACAGCAGGATAGCAAAATTTCTGATCCAGATTCCAAGCTGCAAGAGCACTCTGGACAGGATGATGGTTCGTACATAGCTGTTTTGAAGCATTCTTTTCATTCCCTTTTTCTTTGATTTAACAGACATCGACGGCCGACATCTATTCTTTTCAAGTTTATGCTGCTCCGGATCAGTACTTCGTTTCATTGCTGCGTCCCTGTATTCGCTGTGCCCTTCTGACTTATGATCAAATAATGGACACGCCCGGAAAATCGAGGTTCACAAAAACCAAACAATATATCGATATATCGTAAATTATATAGACGTTTTATTATATTGTCTATATATTTATCTGAATCCCCGATCAATAAACAAGAAAACCATTCACATTTTTCAGTAAAACAACAAACAACTCCATCCATTGTTTTGTTTTTTTGCTCAATCACGTAAAACAAAAGCCGCCATGAGCGGCGGCTTCGGGATTTATGATCTTCTGAAGGGCTTGCGGTAATCATGCGGCGTTACGCCGTGCACCTTGCGGAATAATCGGGCGAAATAGGAGAAGTTATTGTAATGAAGACCGTCCGCAATCTCGCTGATGCTCCGGTCAGTCGTCGCGAGCAGATCAGCAGCTTTGCGCATTTTCTCCTGAAGGATATAATCCGTCAGCACGATCCCCGTCTCCTTGCGGAACAATCGCGACAGATATGCGGGATTGACGAAGGCGACCGCTGCCAATTGTTCACGGGTCAGGTCCTCGCCAAGATGCCCGGAGATATGGGCTTTCACCTTCTGGACCACGGGACTTACTGCCAGCGGCTTCGAGAACAGACTGCCCGCAGCCTCGCCAATAGAGTGTACCCATGCTTTGAACTGAATCACAGAACGGGTAGCCGGCTCTTTTTCCGGGCTGTTCAAATTCTCATAAAGCTGCTTCGCTTGAAGACCTTTGCGGTGCATGGCATAGTAGATCACCTGCAGAAGAGCGTGATAGGCACCAGTCAGCGTCTCGACCGATGCCGGTCTTGAGTCGAGCCGGCCTGCCCATTCCTCGAGCTTGGCTGTAAACTCCATTAATAAGCCCTGCTCCAGCAGATCCGCCCAATCCAGCATGGAATCTGTCATCATAGGAGCTGGCTTCGGCACAGCGCTTTCCTCCGCGTCCCCGCTCCATATAATTTCATTGGTCAAGCTGACATTGCGGTATTCCTTGTTAAGGAGGGCCAAATAACTACTCAACACCGCTGTCACAGCTGTCAGTTCTCCAATGTAGCAGGACAGCCTGCAGTAGAAATAACGCCTGCTGGCATTCAGGTATTCACGGCACCGGGCCTCGATTTCTTCCCTCGCTGCCTCCCGCTCCCCGAGATGCAGCACTACCAGGATATTGCCCCGGTTATCCTGAATGACATTACCCGGCACGCCGGCGAGCAGCAGTTCTTCCGCCGCTTTGCGCAGGGCGAATTCCATAATCAGCTCATCCCGCTCGTTCAGCGGTTTGTCCCAGCTCTCAACACTTATCAGAATGAGTCTGATCGTGGCTACCGAGCTTAGACTCATCCCATATGGGGCAAGCGAGCTCTCGATCGACGTTGTATGCGGAGGTATCCGCCGCTCGAGAAGATCCTGCCAGAACCTCTCCACCAGCATGGGCCTGCGGCTGTTCCACAGCTCTACGATCTTGTTGTACTGATCGTCCGTCTCGCTTACCCTCCGCTTCTCCGCCACCTTGCCGATTGCCGTCACCAGCACCTGCTCCAGCTCGGAATAGATGACCGGCTTCAGCAAATAGTCGAAGCTTCCCAGATGGATCGCCTTCTGCGCATACGCGAATTCGGAGTGGCAGGTCAGCACGATGGTTTCCGGCGCAAGTCCGGCCCCCTTCACCCACTCCATCAGCTCGAGTCCGCTTGTCTCCGGCATCTCGATATCGCAGATGACGATATCGATATCATGCTCCTGAAGCACCTGCCGGGCCATCGGAGCATGATAAGCCTCGTATACCTCGGCAACTCCAATCAGCTCCCACCTTACTCCCGAGCGGAGGCCCTTAACGGCATAGATTTCATCATCCACAATCAATACCCGTATCATATTTGCTTCACCCTGCCCCTAATTTGCTTTGCTGCCCGGCAGCTGCAATGTAATAAGCGCACCCTGCGGGTCCGCACCGGAGAACTGCATCCTGACCGGACCATTGTAATAGAGCCTGCATCGCCGGACGACATTCCACAGCCCCAGGCTTCCATCGCCCGGCTCCTGCTCATGAACCTTATCCTGCAGCCGGTCAGCCTGCCCCTCAGACAGTCCTTTTCCGTTATCCTCCACCTCGATGAGCAGCCCCTTCACTTCCCCATCCCCCATTGGCGATATTTTTACC
Organism: Paenibacillus sp. JT31N11; assembly: GCF_056269285.1. Classification (NCBI taxonomy): domain Bacteria; kingdom Bacillati; phylum Bacillota; class Bacilli; order Caryophanales; family Paenibacillaceae; genus Paenibacillus; species Paenibacillus sp. JT31N11. Next base: position 888,268 of record NZ_JBWDNQ010000001.1, on the reverse strand, counting down.
CGAATGCGGAACGGGCTTCCGGTACGGATCGAGAAGCCGTGCACCATGGCGTTCTCCACGAGGGGCTGGATAATCAGCGGAGGAATTGCGGCTGATTCCACGGAAGGATCCACTTCAAAATCAAACGCCAGCGATTCGGGAAAACGGTATTTCTGAATCGAGAGATAGTGAAAAATATGCTCGACTTCTTCCTTGACCGTAATCGTGGATAGCTGTGTGCGGGTCGTGTATCTGAAATAACGGACCAGATGCAGGGCCATGCTTTGTATGACCTCATAGTCGCGGATTTGCGCAAGCTGGTACACAATATTCAGGGAATTCATGAAGAAATGGGGATGGATCTGCGCTTGCAAATGCTTAAGCTCGGCCTTCTGGGTGCGGATCTGCTCCTCGTAGATATCAATTTTCAAATATTCGATCTGCTGGGCCATGCCGTTGAAGGTTTCCTTGAGCGCAATAAACTCCAGCAGCTTGTTGTCCTCCATGCGGACGCTCAGATCCCCGGAGCGGATTTTGCGCATTCCTTTGATGAACTGGTGGATGGGCTTCACGATCGAGTTTTGCAGAAACAGCAAATACAAGCCCAGTATAATTGCGGCCAGCATCGGGATCAGATAAGTCAGATTGCGAAAGAACGGCAAGCCCTCCAGCAGCGTCCGCTCCGGAAGCATAAGCAGCAGATCCATGTCCGCCATCCTTGAGCTTTTGGCCACAAGCAGATAGGGTTTATCCAGCTTCACGATATTATAGGCTGCGCTTCCGTCGTCCAGATAGCCGCTTAAATCCAAAGACGCAAGCTCGCCCTGAATATTGGCGCCGATCCCCGACAGCGGCACCCCCTCGCCCGAAACAAGCAGCGCTTCGCCTTTGCCTCCTTGACTGAGCAGCCGCATCGGCTCCATGAGACTGTTCAGATCGACCCAGGCTCCGATATAGGAGTCATAATTCGTATCCACCACTCTAAGCAGGGCGTAGCCGCCGTTCTGCTCCACCAGCTGCCAGCCTCTGCGGCTGCCAAGTTCCTTCCCGGGAAGCATTTGCTTCAGCTTCTGCTGGATGATTTGCTTGCGTTCGTAGGTGACGGACTGCTGCTGGGCGGTGAACAGCTCCCCGTATTTGGAGCTGTAGGCAAACAGAACTTCAGCCGCTTCGTAATAATTGATATTCACGTTCAGATCATTCGCCGCCTGCGTCGTGGACAAATAATACTCCCAGCTGTCCCTGTCGTATTGGCTTAGCGAGATCAGGCTTTGGTCCTGTTCTGCCGTCTTGTATAAATAATTCTCGATTTCCCCGAGCACCTGGTCCATATCGTTCATGTACATGGTGAGCATGTTCCGGTTGGATTGCGCCACCTGCGAATGGACCACCTTCGTCGCGTACAGGTTATTCCACAGCAGCACGATGACAAGAGGGACTGTGACAAGCCCAAAGCCGAGGATCAGTCTGGAACGTATTGTAGCTTGCCTCATCGTTTTCCCCTTCCCTTGCCCGGTCGTCTACCTGCCGCCAGCCAGCCACTGGTCAAGCTGGCGCTGTTTTTCCGCCACGACTTTTGCCGAGCCGGCAGCCTTCAGCTTCTCCAGATACATGGGCATAATCTGATCGGGATCAATTGCACCCGTATTCAAGGCGGGCATAAATTCCTTCTCGACCAGGATGGAAGCCGCAATCTCCGCCTTGACCTTCCCGGGATTGAAGACGAACCCGAGCGCTTTGGATTTGTCGGCCTGCTCGTTGAAGCGGCGGTATTCTTCCCATAAGCCCGGATTCTCGTTATCCCATAAGTAGGAGTTCAACTGATTGCCGAACATCCATGGCTGGTTCAAATTGTAGCCGACCGTCTTGGCGTCCACGCCGGGGGGATATTCGATGACGTTGTTATCTTTCTTGATATAATGGACGCCCTCCACTCCCCAGTCGAGCAGATTCAACAGATAGGGATCGGTATACAGCAAATTCAGCAGCATCATCGATTTCTCCGGATACCTGGCGCTTCGGGTAATAGCGAACATGGCGCTGGTCGTATCGGCTGTTGTCGTGTACGGCTTGGTCAGCTCCACGCTCACCATCGGGTAGCCCGTATCCCGCGAAGCTTGGATCTCAAAGCCGGGCTTGATCGACTCCGCGTAAGAGAATGCATTGCCTGCCTTGACGGCATCGTACTCGTTGTCCTTGGATGTGGTTGCATCCGCGTTCAGGTAGCCGGCACGGTTCCATTCATACATCAGTTTCACGTATTCCCTGAATTCGGCCGTCTCGGCCATATTCACAACCTCCGTCGTATTGCCGCTGCGGTTAAGCACGCCTGGTCCTTCGCCCAGCATATCGAATATGCCGTACTGCATCATGAAGGTGAGCGGGCTTCTGTCCGCACGCACCTGCAGGGGAGCCATGCCCGGCTCCTTCCTCCTGACCTCTTCGAAGACAGGGCCCAGATCAGCCAGCTTCCTGACCTGCGTCAGGTCAAGATCCAGCTTTTCCACGATATCCTGCCGCAGGACCAGCCCTTTGCTGGAGGCAAACTCCTTGTTCGTCACGATCCCGTAGAGGCTGCCATTGATTCTGCTCGCCTCCAGAATGGAAGGATCGAGAATTTCGCGAATCCCTTCCCCATACCGGTCAAGCAGGTCATCAAGCGGCAGATACCGGCCCTTCGCCACCTCGTCTCCGAAGCGCATCCATCCCGCCGTGAAGAGGATATCGATCTGTTCGCCGGAAGCGAACATAAGGCCCGTTTTGTCCCACCAGGCACCCATATCGATCGTGCGGATATCCAATGCTGCATTGATTTTTTTCAACAAATACCGGTTAATCGTCTGCTCGACGAGTGCAAGATCCTTCGGCTCATTGCCGGCGGGAAATACCATGACCAGATTGTCCGGAGGACCTTCGGAATGGATTGCCGTCCCGCTCGCGACCGATGCGGCGGCTGATTGAGCGGCTGACGGCATCGCCGGTTGTCTGCCGCTGCCGGAGCCGGGCCACTGCCCGCCCAGCATGAAATAAACGGTTAGGATTGAAGCGATAAGTACCATCGCAATCGCATATGTAAACGTTTTCCTTTTAGTCCTGTTGAACATCGCGATCCCGCCCTTATATCACTTCGCTCCATCCACCCATCATACAATGGCCCTTCATGATACGGCTACTATAATTGTAACTCCCTATGCTAAGATTGTGACTTTCGCCAAGCGCTGCCGGCTATTGTTCTACAACATTAGTGACATGCCGTATAATTCCGGATACACAAGCTTAAAATCATGCTTTTGATAAAAGGCAAGGTTCGCTGCATCAGCCATTACGATAATATCGGCATCTTTCGGAGCGTTATGATTCAAGTATCCCTTGATCTCATGGATGATGAGTTCGTTCAGCGCCACATCCCGGAATGCGGGATTGACGATAATATCCACAATTTGAAAGGTACAGCCTCCATCGCCGATGACCCGGCCCATCCCCATAAGCTCCGATTCGTTGCTTCTTATGACTATCGAAAAAAGCGAATGGCTTAAAGCCCTCGCCGCCGCGGAGTCGTCCTTTGTGCTGAGGCCGGCAGCCGTTCTTAACGCATGATATTCCTTGACGTCCGGAGCTTCATAATAAAGTTTCATTTGGCATTCTCCTTTTTACCCAAAGTTTTTTTCTGCTCTTTTTTGCCCTGCTGCCTCTAGTCTACAACACTCATGCAAGTGATAAGATTCTGCTCCATGCTGCCTGAAGCTGCATGTAAATAGATGAAATAAGTTTATCGTAGCACTTTAGGCTTTTTCTGCAGAGATTATCCGGCTTGAATGAAAAAGAAACGAAAATCAGCCTGACGGCGAGATTCGTTTCTCTCTCAAGACCTATTCGGATTGCTAACTCCCCCGTATGGATGATTTCTATGCGTAGGGGCCGGCATAAATTGCTTGCTGGACGCCCATCGTATTCTGGAAGCATCCGGGGGGAGGCCCCAGAATGACTGATTCCCTGATTGGCGCGACCGCTTTGGCGTAATCCTCCTCATTGATGCAATAAGCCCGCTGCATCACTTCCTTGGGTATACTGCGCAGGAAATCCGATCCAAAAACAATATCAGGAGTTGGCTGATCAAAAATAGTAAGAATATGAGCGTGGTCGGATTCGCAAATAATCCAGTGGAACCAGCCTTTGGGGAACAAGGACACCTGTCCCGGCTTCAGGCAATAGGTCATCAGCTTTTGTGTAAAGGGGTTAAAAACCGATGTAATCACTTCTCCGCTAATGACAATAACCATCTCCGTCACATTGGTGTGCCAATGAGGCTGGACTATAATCCCCTTGCTCACATGGACGTTGAAAAAACCGTTTTTTATTGCGGGAAACTGCGCGCCGAACAGCTGGGTTATATAATTTTGCGGATCGCGTTTATAATTGAGCACCCGGTTGGAATCGGCCGCCAGGCTTAAGTCGGGGGATTGCAGAACTGCATCTGTCATCATGGTGTTTCCTCCTTAATGGGTATACGTCTATTCAATGTATGCCCTGAAGGGTTAAAACGAAACAACATTAACCTTTCGTGGCCCCGTCGGCCAGACCCGAGATGAGGAACCGCTGCAGCAGAAGGAATACCGTCGCAATCGGAATGGCAATCAGGATTGTTCCCGCCGCGAAAATAGTGAAGTTGTTGGCGAACTTATCATTGATGAAGTTATACAAACCCAGCGCCAAAGTGAATTTCTCCGGACTGCGGATAATAATCCGGGGCGTGAGAAAGTCGAAGAACGGCGCCATGAAGGTGAACAGGGCGACGACCGCGATGATCGGCCTTGCGAGCGGGACCAGTATGCGGAAGAATATCGTCAGATAGCCCGCTCCGTCCATTTTGGCGGATTCGTCCAGGTCGCGGGGTATCGTGTCCAGGTACCCTTTTACAAGGAATACGTTCATCGGCAGCCCGCCGAATACGTAGATCAGAATCAGACCGGTAAACGTATCCAGCAGATTCACTGTATTGAGGAGCAGATAAATCGCCACCATCCCCATCAGCACAGGGAACATCTGCAGAAGCAGAAATGTATATATGCTGTTCTTCCGGCCGACGAACCGGAATCGCGAGAATACATAAGCGATAATGGACACGAGACAGACCGAAGCCAGGCCGTTCGCGAAGGCTACGATCAGCGTGTTTTTGTACCAGAGGGTGTAGTTGCTCTGCGGATCTGTAAACAGCCAAATGTAATGCTCCAGCGACCAGTTGTCGGGAATAAGCTTCAAGGCGAACAGGCTCGTGCCGGGATTCAGCGACATGCTGAACGCCCACACCAGGGGATAGAGAATAACGGCGAACATAATCAGGACCACCAGGTAAATCCCCGATACTTCCACAGCGGATTTCAAGGAGCGCTTCATATCAGTACATATCCTCCTCTTTGAAAGAGCGGGTTTTGCGGAACTGGTAGAAGGCGAACGCCGCGACGACGAGGCCCATTATAATGGAAATGGCCGCTGCCATTTTGTAGTTGTTCTCATTGAAGGTCAGGCTGTACACCCACGAAATCAGAATATCCGTGGCGCCCGAGTTCTGGCCCGGGACAGGCGGACCGCCTTTGTTGAACAGGTAAATAAGATTGAAATTGTTGAAATTGAACGAGTACTGCATGATGAGCAGCGGCGCAGTCGCATATAGAACATGCGGCATCGTGATATAGCGGAATTTTTTGATGCGGGAGCCCCCGTCCACATCCGCTGCTTCGTACCAATCCTTGGAGATGCTTTGCAGCACGCCGGTAATAAGGGTGAATACATAAGGGAAGCCCAGCCATACCTGAATGCCGATTATCGCAATTCTCGCCCATAACGGGTCCGACAGCCACGGAATGACCAACCCGAAGCGGGAGAAAATATCCCGGTTGATAGCGCCGAAGGTATCGTTGAACATCGCCGTGAACACGAGGACAGTCATAAAGGAAGGCACCGCCCAAGGCAGAATGAGAACGGTGCGGATTGCCCGCTTGAATTTCACCCGGCTGTCGTTGACCAGCACGGCCAGGAAGAAGGCAAGCGTGATTTGCAGCGTTGTCGCGACCAGGGTCCAGACGACCGTCCAGGATAATACGGAGAGCAGGCTTTTACTCCAGACCGCTTCCGTGAACAAGGCCTTGAAGTTGGCGAATCCGACCCAATCCAGCAGATGCGCAGGCGGGGAATTGTACAGGTTATAGTTGGTGAAAGCGAGCGAGATCATAAACAGCAGAGGGAAAATAACGATCAGCGCCATCATAATAAAATTGGGGATAACGACGAAATACGGGAAGCCGTGCTCCCAGCTGTCCAGGAACGCCTGCCGTACGGACGGGGTGCGGATACCCTCCTGCCGCTTCCTGGCGTCCTTGTGCGCATCCAATAAATTGAATGCATACAGCCCCAGGACAATGACAAGCAGTATTACGGATAAAATGCCCTGAACAAGCAGACTGCGGGAATCGTCCGTTTCCTGATTATCGCCAAGACTTATTAAGCCTGCGATGCCGTTGAATACCGGTACGTAGAGAGAGTAGATCAGGCTCAAGCCCAGTATGAGGAGCAGAATCCCCTTGATCCAGCGGCGGTTGTACAGCTGCCCAAGACCCGGAATCAGGGATAGCATCGCGGCCATTGCCGGACTATGCTGGCTATAAGTGAGCGTATTCTGACCGGTTGCGTGCTTGATGTTCATGATGGTTGCACCTTTCATAGCTTTCGCAGATAGAGGAAAAGGGACTGCGAAAGAGCCCCTTTTCCCCGCCTGCGGTTCGCAGTATCGTTATTTCACGCCGGCCATCTTCATCTTGTCGTTAATTAATTTGACCGCATCATCGAGCGAAGTTTGTGTATCCTTGCCGTCCGTGATGAATTTCAGGGCGTTCGCCATGGGATCCCATACATGATCGAGCTCAGGGACGGTCGGGAACGGCTGGCCGTATTGGATTTGGCTGGAGAATCCGGAAACCAGGGGATCTCCCGTCAATACAGGGTTGTTCAGCACAGTCTTCACGGGAGGTACCTCGCCCGTCTTCTTGAAGTATTCGAGCGCATTCTCTTCGTTCGTCAGGAATGCGGCGAAGTCGCTTGCCCATTCCGGATTCTTGGAGAATTTGGACAGCATCCAGCCCTTGACGCCGATGAAGGAGGTCGGGTGAGCGCCGTCTTCAAGCGTCGGAAGCGGTGCTACCGCGAGGTCGTCGCCCAATGCCTTCTTGTAATCCGTAATGGCCCACGGCCCGTTGACAACGGCAGCCACTTTGCCTTGCGTGAACAGGCCGCCGACCGTATCGCCGTTGATGCCTTTGGGCAGATAGCCTTTCGTGAACCAGCTCTGGATCAGGTTGGCGCCCTTGACGACGCCTTCCTTGTTCAAGCCGATATCGCTGATATCAAAAACGCCTGCATTGTCCTTGAAAATATAGCCGCCGCTGCCGCCCAGAAAGCCCCAGGCAAAGTAGAAGTCAGTTGCAGCGAACAGGAAGCCGTACTCTTGCTTCTTGTCGTCCGTTTTCTCCTTCATTACCGTTTCGAGTTCGGCTATCGTCGCCGGAGCCTGCGGAATCAGCTTCTTGTTATAGAATAACGCGTAAGTTTCAGTCACGTTCGGAAGACCATACAGCACGCCATCCTGGCTCAGCGCCTGCAGAGCTTCCGGCGTATACAACTCCTTGGCGGCATCATCCGTTTTGACCTCCTGCACGAGACCTTTCACCACAAGACTGCCAATTCCGGGCTGATAGAACAGATCCGGACCTTTGCCGGCCGGCCCGTCAAGCGCCAGCACATCCGGCTGGTCGTTCATCGCCACCGGCTTGATATTGATAATGATGCCGGTCTTCTCCGTGTATTTCCTGGCCGCCTCTTCGATAACGGCAACCTTGTCGGCATTGTCATCCGGCCAGATCGTCAGCTCAGCCGGCTTGGCCGGACCGGTGCTTTCAGCCTCGGCCCCGGCGACATTCGCATTCGTGGATTCGACCGGAGCCTCTGCCGTGTTCGCAGGCTCCTGGGGACTGCTGCCGGATTCGGCATTGTTGTTCGTTCCGCCGCAAGCCGCCAGCGTTAACGCGACGAGCATCAGGCACAGGGTTACAATCATCTTTTTCTTCATGAACATGTTGGAACTCCCTTCTCTTTGCATACCCGTTGATGTTGTCGTTCCCCGGTCATTGCCGGAGTTCTTGTATATCATTGTAAGATCCGGGCGAACCCCCAAACCACCAATCTCGTGACCTGAAAGGCTAAGATTGTGACTTGTCGATGGATATAGAACTCCACTGCCATGAAACAGAAAAAAGCCGGGGAAACCCAGGCTTTTGGCGCCTTGGCTTCTCGCGGCTTAAAAAAAGAACAGAATGATATATGGCATGATGCAGTTGGATAATTGGATGACACCGATACTGCTGTTTCAAAAAAACCTTTCCCTAAAATTCCCTAGATGGTTACCGGACCGATCAGCTCTTGGCAATTCCCTTAATGAAACCAAATACGTCCGCTAGAGCATCCCTTTCGGGATAGTCATTCATTCTGTCGATGAACAGACGTCGTTCATTAAACAATTCCTTGACCCCGGCTGTTAAGGTCTCTGCGGATAATTGTTCTTCGTACAGCACTTTACTAAAGCCTGATTGGTGAAACGATTGCGCATTCAGCAGCTGGTCTCCGCGGCTCTGATTCCGTGTAAGGGGGATAAGCAGCATCGGCTTGCGAATAGCCAGAAACTCAAAGATCGAATTCGCGCCTGCCCGGGAAACCACCACATCCGACATAGCCAGAACATCTGCCAGCTCCTGATTGATGTATTCATATTGTCTGTACTCGCGAATCTGCAGGGATGGATCAAGCTGCCCTTTGCCGCAGAGATGCACGATATTAAAGGTTTGGGCCAGCTCTGTCAACGATTCGCGCACGGCTTGATTGATGGCTCTGGACCCCAGGCTGCCTCCCATGACAAGCAAAACGGGCTTATTCGTACGGAAGCCGCAGAAATCCCTTCCCCTGCGGGCATTCCCCCGCTTGATCTCCTCACGGATAACAGCGCCGACATACCGGGCCTTGCCGCTCTTCAGGTGACCGGCTGTCTCTTGGAAGGTCGTACAAATCCTGTCGGCAAAAGGCATGCACAGCCTGTTCGCCAATCCCGGGGTAATATCCGATTCATGAATAATAACCGGGACCTTGTTCAGCCAGGCGGCGAACACCACAGGCACCGAAACGAAGCCGCCTTTGGAGAACAGGACATCGGGCTTGCTTTTTCGGATCAACCGATATGCCTGATAAGCGCCTTTTATTACCTTGAAAGGATCCTTCAGGTTCTGCAAATCAAAATAACGCCTCAGCTTGCCGGTCTTGATCGCATAATACGTGACATGCTGAATCGGAGTAACCAGCTGTTTCTCGATGCCCGTCTCCGAGCCCATGTATTCGACAGACCAGCCTGATTCAAGAAAACGCGGAATAAGCGCCAAATTTACCGAAACATGACCCGATGAACCCCCGCCGGTAAACAATATCTTTTTCAACCGCGTTCACCTGTGAAGAAGTTAATTCGCTCGTAACATGAACTTGAATCCTCCGGCACAACTCCACCCGGCTCAGAATTACCGGCCATTAAATCCACCTCTCTCTTTGTCTTGATTCTGCAACCCGCCGCTGCTCCACATACTGCGTGCAAGCAGTTCGAACGACCGGAGCCGCTTGCGGTAATCGGGAATCATCGTGACCAGCATAAATTCATCCACCCCGTACTGGAGCGACATCTCCTCCAGCCGCATTGTCAGAGCTTCGGGCGTGCCTGCCAATAATTTGCGGGCTGCAAGCGCAGCAAGCTCTTCCGTGCTGATATTATTCTGGAACAAGCTCATACCGGCAGCTGCCAGCTCCCGGGCTTCTTCTTCCGTATCCGCACAAACAAAACCGACCGTCACGATGGCTCTGGGCCCGGGGCATCTGGGGGAAGGCTTGAACGCATTCCGGTAGGACTGCAGAACCTCTACTCCATCCCGGTCGCTCATGAATTGGCCGAACACATAACCCATTCCAAACTCGGCTGCATAAGCCGCGCTCTTGCTGTTCGTTCCCAGCATCCACAATTCCGGCGGCTGCGGAGGGATCGGTCGGGCGGTTACCGGATAGCCGTCATATTCATAATTCTGCTCTAGCAGCTCCGTTATCGCTCTCAGCTTATCCGGTATCTGCGCTACATTCTCAATGAAATTGCCGCTTAACGCCATGCTTGCATGCGCCTGGCCGCCAGGTGCCCGGCCCATTCCGAGATCGACACGCCCGGGGTACAAGCTGGCCAGCATATGGAAGGATTCCGCCACCTTGAGCGGCTTATAATGCGGCAGCAGCAGCGCTCCCGAGCCGATGCGGATGCGCTCGGTTCTCGCTCCGATATGGGAGAGGAGCACCTCCGGCGAGGTGCAGGCCAGACCCGGCATATCATGATGCTCGGCTGTCCAGTAGCGGGTGAAGCCAAGCCGTTCGGCTGTTTGGGCAAGCTCGGCCGCCTGGCCGAGCGCATAAGCGGCGTCCTTATTTTCGAATAAAGGTACAAGGTCCAGCACACTAAGCTTGATGGATGGCATGGTATTCACCCCTCCTGTTCTTCCATCTTCGTATTCCGTCTTCGTTAAGAAGAAACGGTTTTCTTATACTTTCAGTCCAGGGAAGCTCCCGCTTCCTTTTCATCATATAAATTGAAGAATGTCACGGATGTGCCCGATCCATCCTTCCGGGAAGACGCCTGCTTTATTCATATGTTCCAGCTCCGTCTGATAGGCAATAAAGGTCATTCCCGCCTGCTCCGAAGCCTTCCCGTCAATCCATGCATCTCCAACGGACAGCCATTCCTGCGGCTCCGTATCCGGATAAGCGTTCAGAAGATAGAGAAAACCGTCCGGCGACGGCTTCAGGCTGTTTACCATTTCCCTGCCTACAATATGATCAAAAAAATGCAAAATTTGATGATCCGAGAGCGCCTTATGCGCAGCCTGGCAGGCATTGTTGGTGACGACGGCCAAATGGAACCGGCCATGCAGCTCCTCCAGCAGCTTCGCGGCCCCCGGCTCAAGCTCGGCGCCCTCCATCCCCATCAATTCGTGTCTGCTGACCGTGCTCCACATCTCCTCCATAAGCGCTGCGCTCATTGCCGATGTCCGGACAGCTGCCTGGATCAGGGTTGCGGTCGTATGGAGTGCCAGCGGAAAATCTTCCGGAAGAATTCCTTGGCTAGCGAGGAACCGGAAGGTCTCCGCCTTCATTAATGGAAAGTCGATATGTGACCGCAGCAGGGTATTATCCATATCAAACGCAATGCCTTTATATTTTGACTTCATTAGCAGCCTCACTTTATCGTCTTTCGTGAACCATGGACCTTATTCGGGCAGCAGGCTCATCAATTCATCCCAATTCGTAATCCGTGGAATATCTACATGCCTGTTGTAGGAATTGTCTTTGACGTAAACGTTCATTGCCAAATCTGTGAGCGTCTCCAACACGGCAGGCTTATCGTCAAAATAATAATCCAATCCCAGCCTGCGGATAATATGCACCTTATCCGTATCGCTCATCCCGCAATAAAAGTTACCGTCCTGTACCGGAAATCTCGCCTGAATGAGCCATTTCTTCGTTCTTTCGCAATGCTCGGCTGTCCGTGCGGTAATATAATAGACCTCGTGGCCCAGGCGTACGAGCTCATGCAGAACCTCTACCGCACCCGGAAAAGGCGGACAAGAGGAATAATAAATTTCTTCCCTGCTGCTGTTCCACATTTGTTTTCCCTCTTCAGCCGTCATGCCGAACAGCTCATGGATGGGAATCATATTCAAAGCCTGAAACTTGTTCAGCGCTACCTGCCTGTTCAGCTTCTTATTGTAGAGATGAAAGGCATGTTCCCTTAAATTGATGAGTGTGTCGTCAACGTCAAAGCCAAATTTCATCCAGGGCTCTCCTTCTTCTGCTTCTTTTCCATTTAAGGTCATACTGTTATCTTATCAGAACTCTTTTCCATTTAGTATCGTACGTGGAACCATAGTCAAATACCTCCAGTCTTCATCAGTAATAAAAGAGCATGCAGCCATCTTCGCGGAAAAAATGGCATGCATGCTCTAAAAGTGCGCCAATCGTTATTTTTCAATTCGACAAATGATCCTGATCATAAATGACGACCTCCGCCGCCTGTGTGCCAAAGGCGATACCGCTGATTTCAAGGAACAAAGCCCAGCCGTTTGAACGGCTGGACCTTGTTCAATCATGAATTACCCGGTGAAAGGGATCAGGCGCCCAGCTCCTGCAGGTTTTTCTCCTCCACAGTCTTCTGGAGGGAAGCTGACCGGCTGCGGGAAAGTCTGAGCGATATGGTGGCAATACCCGCAGAGACGGCGACTCCCGCTGCTCCTATCCAGCTGATGGAGGCAAGCGAGGTCTGCTCGACGATGACTCCCCCAATTCCTGCACCTGCGGCCATGGCCAACTGCAGCACGGAGCTGTTCAGACTAAGCATAATGCCGGAAGCTTCCGGAGCAAGCGAAATTAAGTGATACTGCTGGGTTGGCCCTGAAGACCATGCCGAGAATGACCAGAGCATAAGCAGCATGAACACGATAACGGGAGAATGGGCTGCGAGCGTCAGCAGCACCAGAGCCGCCGCATGAAACAGCATTCCGCCGATCAGGGTACGGGGAGCTCCCCATCTGTCCGTACTGAAGCCTCCGAGCTTGGATCCGATCAAGCTAAAGATACCAAAAGCGAACAGGCCGATGCTGACCCACTTTTCACTCATGCCTGTTATTTCAAGCAAAAATGGTGAAATATAAGTGTAAACGATGGAATATCCGCCAATCCAGAAGAAGGTCACGGTTAGAGCGATAGCAATTTTCGGCTGCTTCAAGAGCGCCAGCTGCTGCCGGATAGGGACAGGCTGCTCGCTCTCCGTTTGCGGAATGGTGAAATAAATCATGAGCATGGCAAGCAGCCCAAGAATGCCGATGCCTCCGAAGATCAACCTCCAGTCATAAGCGGAGGCAACTACCCTACCCAGCGGAACGCCGATAATGAGTGCGGTGCTGAAGCCCATGACGAGAGTGGCAATCGCGCTTGCCTGCTTGCCTGCGGGAGCTATCTTGGCTGCCACAGTCAGCGCCGTTACGACGAATACCCCGGTGCCAAGAGCCAATATGATCCGTGAGCCCATAAGAAAGCCAAACCCGGAGAATGCGATGGCTACTCCGTTTCCGATCACGAATACAAGCAGCGAGTACAGGAGCAGCTTGCGCCTCTCCATTCGTGCCGTAACGCCCATCAGGAGCGGCGTGCCGAAAGCATAAGCAAGGGAAAAAACGGTGATGAGCTGTCCGGCTGCGGACAATGAAACGCCGATATCCGATGCCACTTTATCCAGTATGCCCGCGATGATAAACTCGGATGTGCCAACCAGAAAGCTCACAATCGCCAGCATGTATATTTTCCATGTATTCGACATGTTTTAAGTACCTCTCTCCACTTTAATGATTTTATATTTCTAAAAATATAGAAATTAGGAATAAAAAAATTATGCCAGCAGATACGGCGCATATTTATGGGCCATCTCGTGGTTTACACTGTAATAAATATAGGTTCCATCCTTACGGAGATTCAACAAGCCGCAATCTGTCAACTGCTTCAGATGATGCGAGAGCGTCGAGCCGGCGACCGTCTCCAGCTTGCTTCCAATATCGGAGCAGCATAAATTTCTCTCTTCTGTAAGCAGCATGGCGATTTTGAGACGGGTCGGTTCGCCAAGAGCCTTGTATACCCGTACAGCCTGTCGTACTTCCTCCGTATCTTCAAGCATAAATATCTCCTCCTTTGTCTAAGCCTATATTTCTAAAAGCATAGAAATAAGATAGCACATCCGGACGGTGCAAGTAAATAGCTTTTGTTTATTAATTTTCCCGAGAAAACCGTTCTACCGATACGGTTGATGCCCCGTGTGCATGAGCAAACGCTTCGAGCTCCCTGTGCACGTGTTGGCTAAGACGTTCCGTAAAGTCAATTTCCGGATCGATTTGCAATAATTGAACCGATAAATGTCTTTGCTTTTTATCCAGGCGCGGGTCCATGCGTCCGATCAAGCGGTCGCCGGCTAATATCGGCATCGCGTAATAACCGTATTTACGCTTGATGGCTGGCGTATAGATTTCCCACCGGTATTCAAAATCGAATAAATCCTCCAGCCTCTTGCGGCTCCACAATAAGTTGTCCAGGGGCGGGAGAAAGTGAATCGGCACATCATCATCTTCCCCGCTTGTCCGCACGCCATCTTCTTTCTGATGCACGGAGAAGCTTTCTACATCCGAAGCCAACAGGTAATAGTGCCGTTTAAGCCCTTCGACCTCGACAGGTACAACTTCTCCCGATTCAATGTACCGGTCGATGGCTTCCCGCCGTTCTTTTGCGCTTAACCGCTGCCAGCCAAGACGCGGGTCGCTTGGTTCAAATACTCTATAGGCTTGAAAATATTTGCGCAGCATCCTGTCATGCGCTTCCGCGGGGTTGATTTGGTCGGCCAGTTGCTGCAGCGGGGCAGGGATACTGCGGCTGGTCACATCGAAAAGGCGCTGGTTTCCTTCTCTGCCGACAATTCTGATCTGCGCGGCGTCCATTAATAAATTCAGCGCATGGGATGTAGCCTTGGTCTTGGCGTTCACATTATCCCAATACCCGTATACCCGCTGTTCGGATTCGAACGACTTTGCCGGAAGCGGGCCTTCGCTCTCCAGCTTATGCAGCACTTGTTCAATGACCGGCTGAATCAAGTCGATTGAAGCACTTGTCCGCTCCCGCAGACGCTGCCGGACCGGCTCAAAAATAGGGTAATGTTCCATCGGAATAATACAGGCCGCGTTTGCAAAATATTCAAAAACCTCGTTTTCCCGCAGCAGCTCGTTTAGTATTTCCTGATCATAACCGGCAATTCTTGCTGCCAGCGTCAAGTGCTGATTGGGACTGACGGCAGACACCGGATCGATTTGAACGCATTCCAGCTGTCTGATCACATCCATAACACGCTTGCGCAACTCCTCCGCAGAGCTTGCGCGTTCTTCGCGGGGATAAAGCAAAAGCTGCTTCTCAAGCAAAAATCGCCTGAGCACCCGTTTTGACGTCTGTATCGGTTTCATCCCTTCACCTCCGAATCGCATATTTTTTACAATACGGCATGTTATCGAATTCTGCAAATAAGAAACTTTGTTATATGACAAAAAAAGACCACACAGCAGGCATTTGCCGCATGTGTGATCTTCCTCTGGTCCATAATAACAATAGTGCTGGCCTTCTAAAATTAACGTCTTGGAAAATATCCGATAAATTCCTTCGTATTAAAGTTGAAGGCGAGTGTAACGGGACCCAGCAAGGCATCCTGATCCGTGTTGTACGTTACCGTTACCAGCTTGCCGCCCGCGGCTTGAAGAGCTTCCAGGCTTTTCTTCTGTGCATCCGTAGTGGCAAGAACTCCTGAGCCTTGAGCATCCACCAGTTCTACTTTGGCATCATTTTGCTTCGTGGTCAGATGGGATTTGTCTTTAACCAGATGCCATGCCATTCCCCGGTACGCTTTGATCGCGTCCGCGGTCAAAACATTCGTGTTGCCCATCACATGATTGTCCAGTACAACCATATAGTAGAGCGGGCCTTCCGGCATCTTGTTGTCGGTGTAGTTCGGACCATAATAGACACGTACTTTGTTTCCGACCTTCACATCTTCCCCTTGTGCCGCATTCAGGCATACCGATTTTTTGGTGAGCTGCATTAAAAATGCACTTGACGAATCTTTTTTTCAATGAGATAGTTATACATGCATCTAACTGTTATACGGTTATCTAAATGACAAAAAGGAGGATGTCTCGACGTGATCAAGCTGTTTGTACGGCGATAGCGACTTCAAAGAGCTGGCGCCATAACCAAAGGAATCATTCTGCACGCGATCAATTGATCATACCGGGATTTCCCTGACTTGTTTTACCATTCCAGACCTCCAGGAGATGAAATAAAAAGGTGATTAAATCTAAAGCTTTAATTGTATACATTCTCGCTTTCGGTATTTTCGGCATTATCAATACTGAGATGGGCATAATCGGCATTCTGCCTCTGATTGCTGAGAACTTTGAGATAAGCGTATCCCAGGCAGGTCTGCTTGTCAGTCTTTTCGCACTGGCTGTAGCTATAGCCGGGCCGTTCCTGCCATTGCTTTTCTCGGGAATGAACCGCAAGTCGGCCATGTTATTGGTACTCGGATTGTTCGTCGCCACCAATGTTATTTCTATTTTTGCCCCTAACTTTACCATTGCCTTGATCGCCCGGGTTATTCCTGCATTCCTGCATCCCGTATATTTCTCGGTAGCCTTTACGGCAGCCGCCAGTTCCGTCAGCAAGGATCAGGCTCCCAAGGCCATATCCAGAGTATTTATGGGCGTTACTGCCGGAATGGTAATCGGGATACCGATCACGTCTTTAATCGCAGAAGTGTCATCGCTGGAAATAGCCATGTTATTTTTTGCGATCGTTAATGCGGCCGCGTTTGTGGCCATCCTTATTTTCGTTCCGTCTATGCCGGTAACAGAAAGACTATCCTACGGGACACAGCTCGGCGTCTTGAAAAAACCTCTTACCTGGATTGCCATTGCAACCGTCATTTTTATTAATTCCGGCATGTATGCTGTTTACAGTTTTTTTGCCGAGTACATGGATGCCGTCACCCGCATGACCGGAGGTCAAGTGAGCCTTATGCTGGTTTTATTCGGCGCAACTGGCATTGCGGGCAATATTCTTGCCGGTAAATTGCTGACTAACAATGCTATGAAAACAGCAATTGTATTTCCTTTCGTGTTTGGAGCTATCTATTTGCTCGTCTATTTTTTGGGGAATTTCACGGTTCCGATGGCGGTTCTTATTGCGTTTTGGGGCGTCCTATTCACCTTTGGACTCAATATTTCGCAATACTGGATTACTTCTGCAGCTCCGGAAGCACCGGATTTCTCGAACGGCTTGTTCGTCGCTTTCGCTAATTTAGGCGTTACGGTCGGCACGTCGGTCGGCGGTTTTTTTATTTCAGGAATGGGAACACGGCATGTCATATGGGCCGGAATGATTTTCCTTGTGCTTGGTTTATTGACCATTATGCTGAGAACCTCGATTTATCATCCCAAAAAAGTGAAAACCGTTTAAAGCATCATCTTGGCAAATCAGTATTTCCCTTCACTATCCGGTTGAATTTCATAAGGAAATCGCCTTATTGTATTCCTGACATCCCGCAAAATAAAGGCCGTTCCTCAATCGGAACGGCCTTATCTTCATGATATGAAACTTATGATTGAACAGCTTTCTTCTGACTCAATACCGACTTGGCCCTGCTTTGCCGGATAAAATAACTGAGCGGCAGAGCGGCAAGCACGATCACGGTAGCGATGAGATAGACGTCGTCGATACTCATCGTATAAGCCATACCGGGGATTTGCAGCTTGTCGGTCGTGCCGCCGGCAGCAAGCTCCGAGGCATGTTTGCCGGATTGGGAAGAAAGCAGCGAAGTAAACAGCGCAATTGCGAACGAACCGAATACATTGCGCAGCCAGTTGGAAATGGAAGATGCGTGACCGCTGAGTTCCGGCGGAATCTCCTCCATGCCGGCATTGCTTGCGGGCATGATCATCAGCGAAACTCCCACATTGCGTACGATCATCCAGAACAGAATATAGCCATGTGAGATGTCGACGCTGAGCCAGCAGAGCGGCAAACTGCCGCCTGCGAGCAGCACGGTGCCTACAATTAACAGCACCCGGGGGCCAATTTTGGCGTACAGCTTGCCGGTAAACATCGTAATGACCGCCATCATAAGCGAGGCCGGAAGCAGAACAAGACCTGTGTCAAGCGGTGTGACCTTCTGTACATTTTGCAGAAAAACGGGTGTTAGCAGCGTGCCGGAATAAAAGCTGATCGTCGTAATGCACAGAATGGCCGACGTTAAGGTGAACCGTGCATTCTTCAGTACACGCAGTTGAAGCAGCGGCGATTGCGCAGTAAGCTCGCGCCAGATGAACAGGACCAGAAATACAAGGCCCCCTCCAAGCAGCAGCAAGGTCTTCGCCGAGCCCCAACCCCATGAATTTCCTTGCGACAACGCAACAAGAATAGTGGAGCTGCTGATAATGACCGTAATCAGTCCGATGAGATCAAGCTTCTTGGGAACATTAAGCCGGTAATAAGGTATAAACACAAGAACCATGGTGATGGCAATCAGTCCGAACGGCACGTTCACCCAGAACAGCCACTGCCAGGTGAAATGCTGGAGCATCCACCCCGCGAAAGTCGGCCCGATTGCCGGAGCAAGACTCGTTGCAGCTGCCCAAAGGCTTATGGCGACCGGCTGTTTTTCCCGCGGGATAATCTGATAAATGATCGCCATGGCGGTTGGAATAACCACACCGCAGAAAGCACCCTGCAGAATTCGGAAAGCAATCAGCACCGGAGCATTCCACGATATCGCACAAAGTATGGACGCAACCGTCATCCCGATGAGCGCGGTTAGAAATAAACGTTTATAGCTGAACCTCTCGCCAAAATATCCCGTCACCGGAGCGAAAGTGCCCATTGCAAGCATAAATCCGGTCAGCGTCCATTGGACAACGCTGAGCTCGGCGGCAAATTCCTGCTGCAGCACCGGAATAACGATATTGATCGTACTAACGTTCAGGACAGAGACAAAACTGCCAAAAAATATAGCCAAAATAATGGGAGTAGTCTTGATCTGCCTGCCTTCTTCCTGATGCATCGGATACTCTCCTCGCCCTTGTTAGTATGTTGATTTTCACATATAATCAACTGTAGGCAACATCATAACTCCATATCTACTGTTATGTCAATATTAACATATCCTTTACAAGCTAAAATTTTTATTAGGGGATGAATGTATGAGTATAAACACACTTTCCTATGGCCTGCTCAGCGCGATTTCTACCGATTCATGCTCCGGGTATGACCTTATAGCGCGAATGAAGCTTTTCTGGAAAGCTGACCATAGTCAGATCTACCCCCTTCTCGCCAAATTGGTGGATAAGGGTTATGTCCGTTTTGAAACCATGCAGCAGACCGGTAAACCGGACAAAAAAATATACTTTATAACCGACAGCGGCTCGGAAGTCTTGAAAA
The DNA here is from genome assembly GCF_056269285.1 of Paenibacillus sp. JT31N11. NCBI lineage: Bacteria > Bacillati > Bacillota > Bacilli > Caryophanales > Paenibacillaceae > Paenibacillus > Paenibacillus sp. JT31N11. The sequence continues at coordinate 869,098 of NZ_JBWDNQ010000001.1, read as the reverse complement.
ATTGGATGGCTGAACCAACGGCCGAGCCTGTGATCCGCGATGAATTTGCTTTGAAAATGTACAGCATCCGGATGTTTGACGACGAACAGGCTGTGCGGTTGCTGGAGGAAAGGCGCACGCTGTATGAGCAGCGGTTGGCGGAGCTGGAAGAAACAGCGGAGAAGATCAGGATCAAGCGCGCAAGGCTCGCCGAGGAAGGAAGCGAGCCGGGATCGCATGTATTAGGCGCTTATTTTCTGTTCGACCGGGAAATACGAAATGCGCAAACGGAGCTGCAATGGTGTGATTGGGCATTGGAGACCATACGTCAGGGGATATAAGGGCTGCCTGTCGGCCCTCATTTTGCTGTGGAAGCAATGATGAATAAATTTCCGACGAAGTCTCCGCTTCGCTGCCCATTGAGTCTGGAACAGGATGATTCAAAGTGAATACATCCCCGTCCCTCGAAAAGACCTCCAAAATTTATACTGTATCGGGATCCGTCCCCTTCGTTTCCTTCCCCAGGAACAAGATCGCAAGAGCCCCGATGACAATGGCGATGAAAAATATCATAAATACCGTCGTAATGGCAGTCCCGCCAGCCACGAGAATTCCGACCAGATAAGGGCCGATCACTCCTCCAATACGTCCGAAGGATGCGGCAAAGCCTACTCCGGTCGCCCGGACGGAGGTCGGATACAGCTCCGGAGTGTAGGCATACATCGCACCCCATGCCCCGAGATTGAAGAAGGACAGGCTGATGCCGGCCCCCAGAATCATACCGGTTGTATCCGCATTACTGAACCAAACAGCGCTCACAGCGGTCAGCAGCAGGTATGTAACGAGTACGAATTTCCGTCCGAATTTCTCGATGAAGTAAGCGGCTGTAAAGTAACCGGGCAGCTGGGCGAGGGTAATAATCAGGACATATTGAAAGCTTTTGACCAGATCAAAGCCCTTCAGCACCATAACTGTCGGCAGCCATAGAAATATCCCGTAATAGGAAAAGACGACAGTGAACCATAAAATCCAGAGCGCAATCGTCGATTTTCTGTATTTTTGCGACCATAAGGAGCTCATCCTTTCCTTTAGCGAAAGCTTCCTGTGCCGCTGCTCCAAAAAACGCGGCGAGTCCTGAATAGCTCTTCTGAGGTAGAGAGCATACAACGCGGGCAAAGCGCCGATGACCAATGCGATTCTCCAGCCGTATACCGGAATGATGAAATAGGATATCAGCGCAGCCAGAATCCAGCCGCCCGCCCAGAAGCTCTCCAGCAGGACTATAGCTCTTCCTCTTTCCTTTGCGGGAACCGATTCGGATACCAAAGTCGAGGCTACCGGAAGCTCCCCGCCAAGCCCGAAGCCTGTAACGAAACGCAGTATACAAAGCATCACAAAGCCCGTCGCGAGTGCGGATAGCCCGCTGGCGGCAGAGAAAATAAGCAGGGTCCACAGCAGAATCGTCCTGCGCCCGAAACGGTCCGCCAGTGAACCGGCCACGGCGGCGCCTGCAGCCATCCCGATGGAATTGATGGCCGTCAATAAACCGACCTGTTGGGCTCCAAGCTGCCACTCTACGCTTAGCGCGGCTACGATAAACGAAAGCAAGCCCACATCCATCGCATCAAACAGCCAGCTCAAGCCTGCGCTGAACAGCAGATTGCGTTGTTTTTTATCCTGAAGCAGAGTCGGTTGGTTCACGCCGCATCATTCCCCCTGAAACGCGATTTATGGTTATTATCCATTTGCCGGTCGCTGCAATGGTGGACAGCCTTTAATTCAAAATCCATCACGGAAAAATTTAGCGCCATTCAATTCGGACTATGCTTGAAACAAATTTCATATTTCCTGACTCACTGCTTGGAATACCACTTAAAAAACCCTGCATCCGCTCCTGCCATGGGCCGGACTACTTAGAGATGAACCCAACAAGCACATCATGTGTTTACAACCGCAAATGAACCCGCTGCTCCCGTTTTTTTTCGTGCACACTCACTTACTTAATAACGTATATCCAAATTCCGGTCTTGGCGACACAGGCTATTGGTCCAGGCGACTCCAACAAGGAAAAACCTTACTCCAGCGCCGCTACATTCGCTGTTTCCTTGTTTGCACGTAAAATCGCACATAACGCGCACACCGATCTTGTCCCACATAATGCCATCGGACGTCGCCTTTTACTATTCCTATTTTTAGTATTCCTTAAAAAGGGAATTTCAACAAAGCTTAACCAAACTTCGTTCAATCAAGAGCGGCAAGGCGGACCAGCGGAACAGCAGAACTGGTTTTCCCATATGCTCGTAATTCACGCCTATCAGGGCAGGAGCTGACGGTGCCGAATTACAAGACTTCGACCGGCCCCGCATTTCGTCGTACTCTCACAATAAAATAAAGCCCCCGCTCCGTCGGATGCCGGAAACGTGGGCTTTACAAGAGTTGTTATTGAAGCAAAGCTTCACGCAGGAAGCGTCCGGTATGAGAGGCGCTGACGGCTCCAACCGCTTCAGGCGTGCCTGAGGCAACGACTTCACCGCCTCCGTCTCCGCCTTCGGGGCCGATGTCCACAACCCAGTCGCATTCGCGGATTATATCGAGATTATGCTCTACGACGATCACGGTATTGCCGGCGTCGACCAGCTTGTTCAGCAGCACCAGCAGCTGCCGGGTATCGCGCGGATGGAGTCCGGTCGACGGCTCGTCCAGCAAATACAGCGAGTGGCGTTTGGTTTTGCCGCCCAGCTCCTTGGCGAGCCGGATCCGCTGGCCTTCCCCTCCCGACAGCGTCCGGACCGACTGGCCCCAATGCAAATATCCAAGCCCAACCTCGTTCAATAAAGCGATCTGTCCGTCCATCTTGATCAGGCCCTGAAGCAGCGGCAGGCTCTCCTGGACGGTCATGTCCAGCAGATCGGAGATCGAAAGCCCGCTGCTGGTGATGCGCAGCACCTCTTCCTTGAAACGTTTGCCCCGGCAAACCGGGCAGCGGACCTCCAGCCCGGGCATGAAGAACATATCCATCGGCACGACACCAAGCCCGAGGCAATGCTCGCATCGTCCGCCCGGCGTGTTGAACGAGAAATGCTTGGGAGTAAGCCCCGCCCGCTTCGCTTCCGGCAAGCCTGCGTACAGGTTGCGCATGGAGGTGAACACGTCGGTGTAAGTCGCAACATTGGAGCGGCTCATCCGCCCAATCGGCGACTGGTCAACCGTCACAATATTGCCGATGCCGCCAAAGCCGGTGATGCTCCCGCACCCGCTTCGCTGCTGCTCGTCGCGTCCGCCCGCAGCCACGAGATCGAAGAGCAGCGTCGATTTGCCAGAGCCGGATACGCCCGTGACAGCGACAAGACAGCCAAGCGGAAACTTGACGTCGATATGCTTCAGATTCCGTTCATAAGCATCGCGGACATCCAGGAATGTGCCGTTTCCCGACCGTCTTTCACGCGGCCCTGTCCGGCTTCCCGCTTCCCGCAGGAAAGCGCCCGTGACCGATTCCGGATTGTCCATCAGCTCGCGCAGCGTCCCTTCCCCAACGACGCTCCCGCCAAAGCTGCCAGCGCCCGGCCCCATGTCGATCACATGATCGGCAGCCTGCATCATTTCGATATCATGCTCGATCACAAGCACGGTATTGCCCAAATCCCGCAGCTGCTTCAGCACATGAATCAGGCCCGCCGTATCGCGGGGATGCAGCCCGGCGGTCGGCTCATCGAGAATATACAGCACCCCGGTAAGACCCGATCCGAGAATGGAAGCGAGCCGAAGCCGCTGCGCCTCACCGCCGGACAGTGACACCGACTGGCGGCTGAGCGAAAGATAGCCGAGTCCCACATCGACGATCCGCTTCGTTCGGACGGTCAGATCATGCAGCAGCGTTTCCACCTGCTCCCTTTCATCAGACTGCAGCCTCCCCATCAGTCCGTCCAGCCAGACGAGCGCGTCCTGCAGCGCCCAACCGGAAATATCGGAGATGGAAGCGCCGCCCACGGTTACCCGGCGGATTTCCTCCTTCAGCCGCGCGCCCTGGCATGCCCCGCATATTTGCTCGCGGAACAATGCCGCTTCGCCTGATTCGCCGCCTTTCTCCTTGTACCTCCTCCAGATTCCGGTAATAACACCTTCAAATTTGCCCCCTGTAACCGACTTGGGCGGTTTTACGCCGGGATAATGAGCGGAGAATGCCTCGCTCTCGACGCCGTAATACAGCAGATCGCGCTGCACAACGTCAAAATTTTTGAGCGGAAGGTCGGCATCGAATACAAAACCGTAATAATCGGCAGCCGCCTTCAGGATGGAGCTGTTGTATTTGGTGATCATGTCGTACCAGATCGTGACGCAGCCTTCGCTGAGACTCCTCCCTTCATCGAAGATGGCCTCCAGGTTCAGTGTGACGGTGTGACCGAGTCCGTCGCATGTTTCGCATGCGCCTTCCGGCGTGTTGTAGGAGAAATGCCTGCGCGTCAAACGCTCCGTCTCTCCCCCGCAGTGGGGGCAGCGAATGGCGGACTGCCTCTCATCCTCTTCCCCATCCCCGATTGCCGCGCCGGCCGCACCGCTCTCCGGACCGGGAACAAACCGGCTGCCGCAGTGGGGACAAAGCCGTTCGCCCAGCTTCTCGTAGATGACGCGCAGATACGTATGGATATCCGTTATCGTGCCGACCGTCGACCGCGGATTCCGGTTGGTAACATGCTGCCCAACGCTGATTGAAGGGGACAAGCCCACAATCGCGTCGACCTTCGGCTTGGCCACGGCTTCCGAAGTCATTCCCATCGATTCCATGTACTGCCGCTGGCATTCCCGCTGAAGCGTATCCATGGCGAGCGTCGATTTGCCTGAACCGGATGGGCCGGTCAGGACAACCAGCTTGTGTTTCGGGATGCGGAGCGTAATATCCTTCAAATTGTTTTCCCGGGCTCCCCGGATCTCGATGGCGCTGTTCATCAGTAAATCCTCCATTCCAGTTGTATTGTTTCGATCTTCACCTACAGAGTCCATTTTATAACACTAATGCAAGTGAGAAGGTAAGGATTGATTTCCCTAAATACAATCCAGTTATGATCTGGGAACCCTGTCATAGGACTTTATGGTTTTTCTATACTGTTTCTCTGTGCTTGAGCCGAAAAAAACAAAGACCAAGGAAGGCCGAAGCCATCCCTGGTCTTGTAATGCTGCTCTGAAGCGATCCTATTTTTTCACAATGGGGGTCCAAATCTCGCAGCGGTAGTCATCTGCAGCCACATCACCCGGCAGATATACCTCCATTTCCGGCGCCCCGGAATGTTCATATCCCGTGGCCGGAAACCACTCTTGATAGATTCGGCCGAACATATCCTGAATCGCTCCGGGCACCGGCCCGACACAAACGAATATCGCCCAAGTGGAAGCGGGGATTTCCCCCGATGTGAACCCTTCTGCAGGTGATGCGCTGTCTGCTGCTTTGGTGGCAATCATGTAATGATAATCCTCTTTACCCGCTTCCATGCCCGTCATAATTCCAAACAGGATTCCGTCCTCACTCATGGAAGCAAGTCTGTGAACGGTGCCGTCCCGTTGACATTCCTCCCAGAAGCTCGAGATTTGCCGCATATGCTCATTATCCTGGCATGTGACAGCAGCAGACTTTCCCACAACAGCAAAAGCCTCTTTCTCCTCAATGCGATAATCCACGTTCGTATCTCCTTTCAGTGATAATTGGAAGGAAATGCGGGGAAATGCTTTAAGAACAACACCCGGATTACGTGCCTCCGATGGAGCGATGCCGTGAATTTTCCGGAAAGCCTTGGCGAAGGACTCGGGCGAGTCATAGCCGTATTTGAGCGCTACATCCACTACCTTCGAGGATGAGACCGCGAGCTCCTGCGCGGCTATGGTCAATTTGCGTTTACGCATATACTCGGCCACCGTCATTCCCGTCAACATATGAAACATGCGCTGAAAATGAAACGGGGACGAAAAAGCCGCTTTCGCAATTTCTTCGATTCCCAGAGGCTCCTCTATTCTATTCTCCATCAGGTCCAGGGCATTTTTCATCCGTGTCAGCCAATCCAACCGCATAACCTCCCTTTGTTATTCATTCTATCACCGACTTATCGGGCATGCCTGTCATTGCGTGCTTTCCGCGAACCGGTTCGGTTTCCACAAGCATGAAGCTTCTTTACGATAAACAAAAAAATCCTGTCTCCCTATTTTCACTCACAAAGGGTGCCAAGATTTCTTGTGGATTGCAGTATTGCGTCACGGGAACACAATTTTTGCCCATTTAGTCAAAATATCAGATCTACTAATTTTCGGCTCCGCGCCGACGAAGCTGCCCAGAGTGTACGAGTCGATTCTGGTTCAGCCTCAAAACAGCCTCAATCCTGATGGTTACCGTCAAACGCAGATTCCGGTTCCAAGCTGCGTTTCCCGAGCAAATCCTTCAGCACCGGACTCACAAAGTCCGCTGCCTGGCAGCTCATCGTAAGTTGATAGGACGCTTGTCCATCGACATCCCCAGCTGGTGATCGTTTAACTTCCTCTTTGAAGCCTGCTTTCTTGTATGCTTGAATAGCCCCGGGATTGGATTCATCCACGACTAATGAAACCTGCCGCAATCCCAATACCGTGAAAGCATAATCCAGTACTAATTGAGCGGCTTCCGTACCAATTCCTCTGCCTTGATGCTGTTCTTCGCCAATAATAATAGCAAACTCCGCGAGAGCATCTTCCCTTTCCAGATACGCAATTCCGATCGGGAGCGCGGGTTCTTTGTCATAGATTGTGAAGAATATGTAACGCGGATTGGACGAAAAATCACGGTAGGCTTCCTCCTGCTCCTCCGGCGTTAACGGGTCCGGTTTGTCGATGTTCCGGTCATGGACAAAATGCCTGTTCCATCTGTAATACAGCTCTATATACTCCGCACGCAGCGGTCCCAGTCCGACCTTCGAGCCGCCAAATTGGATAACAGGATGCTTTCCCTTCATATGGAACCCCCTTGTATTACCTTTTTTTTAAAAAAAGTCGAGTGAAATGAAGACTCCGGTTTATCACAGGCCTTCCCGGAGCCTGGAGGGTTTGTGCTGCAATTAGAAGAAGAAACCGCTGAAGCCGTCCTTGACGGCTGAGTTAGTTTCTTCCCTCAAACCATATAGAACATTATAGGCGTGAACCCTATACATTTTATATAGTCAAAAAGAAACGGCTCCGCCGTCCTATGGTGGAGCCGCTAGTTTCTTCCCTCAGAAATATAAGCAAAGGTTAATGGAATTTTATCGTTCAGGCTGCTCCAGGCTCGAGTCTACTCCGTATGAGGAAAGCCGTGCTTTTTGGCATAGTTCCCCCAATGGGGTTTTCTGCCGTCCACATCAACAAAGCCATACTCGTCGGATAGCTGCCAGCTGCCAAAGACCTTCCCGGACTTTTCCGATACGTCAGGGTCCGCAGCGAGCGCGGCGACTCCTTGTCCGAGAAGATACGGCGTTTCCGATTCCGCGTAATGGGGTTCCTGCTTAACCGCATCCATCCAGTTCGCTTCTTGTACCCCAAAATGCTCCAGCATCTGCTCCGAGCGAAGAAATCCGGGGGTGACTGCAAGCGCAGTGACCTGGTAGGGACGAAGCTCTTCAGCCATTGCAGCCGCCAGGTGAATAGCCGAGATTTTGGCCAGGCTGTAATATAAATTCACACGGTACCCATATCCAATCCCATCGGTCACTTCGATGATTAATCCCTGTTTTCTCGCAGCCATTAATGGTGCGGCATAATAACTGGTAATCATATGCGTGCGTACTCCGCGGTCCTGCATTAACAAACCGTTGGACAAGGAATGCTCCCAGAAGGGCGTATTCCATTCAAACAGCTTTTCCCCGCCCCAGATATCATTAACGAGAATATCCAGAACACCGTTTTGTTCTGCTTTCACCCGTTCGAACAATAACTTCACTTCTTCCTCCACGGTATGGTCCACCCGAACGGGAATTCCCGTACCGCCGGCAGCCGTCACCATCTCCGCCGTTTCTTGAATCGTTTCCGGCCGGTTGATGTCCGACGGATTTCCTCTGACGCTGCGGCCCGTGCAATACACCGTCGCACCCGCCGCTCCAAGCATCACCGCGATCGCCCTCCCCGCCCCGCGGGTCGAACCGGCCACTACGGCTATTTTACCATGCAAAGGTTTCATCGGCATGTCCTCCTTCATATTCATCCTTCATCGCTCCCTTCAGAAATTTATGTTACAGTATATCTACGACAAATTATGACGTAATTAGGTGATGGAAATGAACAAAAGAAGAATAGCCATGATGCAGATCATCGATTCCCGGAAAAAATTCACCGCCAGAGAGCTGGCTGAGCGCTTTGACGTATCGGTCCGCACCATTCAGCGGGATCTCGACCATTTGCAGCAAATGGGTTTCCCGCTTTACACGGAGGTTGGGCCCCACGGTGGCTACCGCGCCCTGCCGAACCGGATTCTGCCTCCTCTGCAGCTTACGCAAAATGAAGCCTTCGGCTTGTTCCTGATGCTCCAGGCACTGGAAAAAATACCGGATTTCCCGTTCGAATCCACCCGCTCCCATTTGGCGGAGCAGTATTACGCCAGCCTCCCGGTCGATACCCAGGACGGCATTGATCGGATGAGAAAGCATATTGTCTTCAATCAGCAGCGGCCGCCTGCCGCATCCCCGTTTACGACAGTGCTCCTGCAGGCAGCCATGGACAAGAGATCCATCGAGTTTCTCTATCATTCCCGGGCAGGCAGGAAGAAAACGCAAGTGTATCCGCTGGGCATCTACTATGAAAACGGACTTTGGTACATGCCTGCCCGGAATAAGGAGCGGATACTCCTCTACCGCGTTGATCGAATTGAACAAGCCGCCGTGCTTGCCGGTACGGATGACAGCCTTCCCACGCTTACAGAATGGATGGCTTCCAGCGATAATCGTCCAGGTGTTGAGGTTCTGCTGCATTTCACTGCCGAAGGAGCAAGGCTCGCCCAATTCGAACAGCTTTTTCATACAGTGGCCGATAGAGGCAAGTGGCGGGAGGATGTGCCTCTCGAGGAGCTGCCGTTCCTTGCACGTCAGCTGCTCAAGTTCGGTCCTGAAGTGAAAGTTGTTCTGCCAACACAGCTTCAAGAGCTTGTTGTGGATATGCTCCAGCGTAATTTGAGTCAATATCTGCGTTAAGAGAATATGAATAACCGACTGGGCGATCGCCGCATATATTGAAGCATCTATCCGCGAAGGGATTAAAAGCTTATGAATCGATATGTACCATCAGGGTACGGCGGCTATCACCGGAATTCCTTGATGCCGCTGCCTGTTTCTCCATATTTCTGGCCGTATCCATACTACCCGCTATATCCCGGCGATTTGCGCCTCAATTCCCGCTTTCCCTTTGCTCCTATGCCGACGTGGTCTGCGCCGGTTCCCGAATCGCTGCCCTCTGCGGCATACCAGGAGAAATGGTCCGCGCAGCGCCTTACTTTTGTACTGATTCATGGAGCCTGGGCCGATGCGGGCTTCTGGAACGGGATTGCCGCGCATCTTCGCAAAATGGGCCACACGGTTTATACACCTGACAATCCGGGTCATGGCCCGGATACCAATAAAGATGTCACACATGCGATGATTACCCGATCCGTTGCCGATTTTATCACGTCAAGAGATCTGCAGAATATCGTCCTTGTGGGACACAGCTTTGGCGGTTCGGTCGTCCAAACCGTTGCCCAGCTTATGCCGGAACGCATCAAGCGGCTGGTCTTCTACAACGCCTTCATTATCAAAGACGGAGAAGCGGTAGCCGATGAGTTTCCGCCCGATGCGCTCGAGGTCTTCCGGAAGCTGAGAGAAAGCTCAATGGACGATACGATTATGCTTCCCTTTCCCTTCTTTCGCGAAACCTTCGTCAATCTGGCCAGCCTGGAAACAGCCCGCCGCATTTACAGCGGCATCGCGCCCGAACCTGCCAAGCCTTCTTACGACAAGCTGGACCTCAAGAAATTTTACTCGCAGAATTTCCCGGCAAGCTATGTATACTTTACGGAGGATAATGTGCTGCCTCAAGGGAACAGCGAGTACGGCTGGCATCCCCATATGTCCAGCAGGCTGGGGCTGTTCCGTCTCCTCAAGGGCCAAGGCGACCATTTGACCACAGCCAAAACAGACCCGGGCCTGGTAGCTGCCCGGATCTATGAAGCCGGAAGGGATTAAGCTGCCGGAGAAATTATTGAATGACGCCCGCTTTTTTCAAATCGTCCAGCATCGCTTCGCGCACTTCATTGCCTTTATACTTCTCGTCATGCGTCGTCTCTCCCACTGGCTGCACAAATATTTCGGCGTGTCGGTCCTATTCGGCATCGGTCCGGCTGCTTCCGGCATCATTCCGGCTTGCATCCCTCTCAACCTCGGGAATCAGCACGCAATAAGGAAAAACCGTGCTGCCGCGCCAAGACAGCGTTCAGATAGCCCGAACGGCCGCTCCAGCAAGGAATTTCCGGCTTGCATCCCTTTCAACCTCGGGAATCAAGCACGCTAGAAGGAAAAACCGTACTGCCGCGCCAAGACAGCGTCAGATTGCCCGAACGGCCGCTCCAGCAAGGAATTTCCGGCTTGCCTCCTCTCAGCCTCGAGAATCGAGCACGCTAGAAGGAAAAATCGTGCTGTATCATTAATTCCTTTGCTGTCTCCTCGCCGACTGCAAAAAAGTGAAACTTATAGCCCCTTTATGGTCAAAAAAAGCACTCTCGTCTCCACGTTATACGTGGTTCCGAAGGTGCTTTCGTTTGTTTAAGGGGCAGTCTTCATAAGATCCTGTCCAAATAGACAGCCCATACCTTACCTAAACCCGCTCTCGCTGACGTTTACTTGGCAAACAGTTTCTCGGCGTCATCCAGAGCCATGCTTTGACCCATGGAGGAATAATCCAGCCATCTTTGTCCGTCAAGGATATAAACATGTTTGTTTTTGACGGCTTTCAGGTTTTGCCACACCGCATTTTTCTCCATTTCTTCGAAATTGCTCTTCGCTTCGCTTCCGACGCTGATAATCACGAAGATCGCATCCGCGTCAAAATCCGGAAGGACCTCTTTGGAAATAACTTCGAAGGGCTTATCCGCGGCAATTTTCTCCACGCCGCTCGCCGGCTTCAGCTTCAGATCATCGAACATAATCGGCCCTACAGGATTTCCGGTGCTCATGACGCGCAGCTCCTTGGCTGTCATGCGAATGGCCATTACCTTGGCGTCCGCGCCGAGCTCACTATGAACCAGCGTCTGAACCCGCTCCGCCTTGGCAGCATAATCCTCGATAAAGGCTTCCGCTTCCTTCTCTTTCCCCACATGCTGGGCAAGGAGCTTCAGATGGTCGCGCCATGTGCCTTTATTCATATCCACAACGATCGTCGGGGCAATTTTCTCGAATTTGGAGACGTCCTTGCCTGAATATTCTTCATCGAGATAGATGTAATCGGGCTTCGAGGCGAGCAGAGCTTCCATATCCGGATCGGAAACGGTCCCATATTTCGTCGCACCCTTCAGAAGATCCGCGACATGGGGCAGAAAATCCTTCACATCGCCGCCTACCACCGAACCGATTGGCGTGATGCCAAGAGCAAGCAGGTTGCTGGTAATATGGATGGACAAAGAAGCAATTTTTGCATTCGCATCGTGCACGATAAAGTCCGGTGCCGGAGCCTCCGTATCCGTCGAGGTGTTCTCAGGAGCTGCGCCCTCATTCGTCGCGCCTTCAGTAGTGTTTCCTGCTGTATTTTGCGGTGCCGGTTGGTTGGAGTCCGCCGATTGCCCGCAAGCGGCCAATAGACCAATTATCATAATCATGGATACGAGTACCAAAACCTTCTTCATTGTCGATGTTCCTCCATTGATGTGTAATTTATTTGTCTGTTTTGAAGAGCAGGTAGAGAAAATAGGGTCCTCCAATGGCTGCGACCACAACCCCCGCCGGAATCGCATTGGGATGAAAAATCGACCGTCCTATGGTGTCGGCTGCGACGAGAATGACCAGACCCACCAGCGCCGCTACCGGCAGAAAATGCCGATGCTGCGGACCGGCGAGCCGTTTGGCGATATGGGGCGCCGCCAGTCCGATAAAGCCGATCCCGCCGGCCATCGAGACGCTGACGCAGGAGAGCGCCACCGCAAGCGACAGCATGAGCAGCCGGTTTTTCGTCACATGGCTGCCTACGCCTGACGCAACATCGTCGCCCAAGGCGAAGATATCCAGTGTCCGGGAGCGCATATAGATGAAGGGAACGATCAGTACAATCCACGGCAGCAGCGCCCATACGTGAATCCAGTCTCTTCCCCAGACGCTGCCGGCCAGCCAGCTGGCCGCGAAGGAATAGGTATCCTCATCAAGCCGCAAGGACAACAGCAGCGTAACGGAGCTGATTCCGGCCGCAACGGCGATGCCAACCAGTATCAGGCGGATCGGCAGCAAGCCTCTGTACCGGTCATAGGCGAATATGAAAATGATAACAGCCGTCGCTGCTCCCCCTGCAAAGGTAAACATCGGAATCATGAGCGCGGACGGGCCCTCCATCGTGCGGAAGAAGGACACGAAGATCATAAGTCCGAATGCCGCTCCTGCATGAATACCGAGTATGCCGGGATCGGCAAGCGAATTTCGGGAAACCCCCTGAAGCACAGCGCCGGAGATGCCAAGTCCAATGCCTGCAAGCATCGTGATCAGGATACGGGGAAGCCGGAAATCGAACATGATCATCGTTTCATCCGTTGAGCCGTTCCCGAGCAGCGTCCGTCCCACGGCTAACGGGGATAAGCGGATCGTGCCCGTATTCAGGCTGATGAGCACAACCGCCAGTGCAATCAGGAACAGGATAAGACTGGCATAAAATGCTCGTCTTGCTCTTTTTTTGGCCTGCGCCTCGATGTCCATCTACAAATCTCTCCTTTCTTTACGCGCCAGGTAAAGAAAGAAAGGCACACCTACAAGTGAAACCATTGCCCCGATCGCAAATTCCCTGGGAGGGCTGACCATCCGGGACGCGAAATCCGCCCAAATGAGCAGCACCGCTCCCAGCATAGCGGATAAGGGTATCAATATCCGGTAATCCACTCCGATCAGCCGCCGCGCGATATGCGGAACAACGAGGCCGACAAACCCGATGGAGCCTGCAGCCGATACGGATGTTCCGGCCAGAATGACGGCAGCCGTCATACCGAGCAGACGGATTCTCCCGGTCCGCACACCTAAACTCACAGCTGACTCCTCCCCCAGCGACAGGAAGGTAATGGAGCGTCCCATCGTAACGGACCAGATCAAAGTAAGCATAATCACAGGAACCAGCACCCTCAGATGCTCCCAGGTGACACCCGCTACCCCGCCGGCATACCAGAAAGCCAGATCCTGACTCAAGTCGAAGTAGATCGCAATTCCGGTGCTGAGTGAATGAAGCATGGCTGCGACAACCGCTCCTGCTATCGTGAGCCGCAGGGAAGTAAGTCCGCCTTTCGCAGCCGAGCCGAGCCCCATTATAAACAAGGTAGTCAGCGCCGCCCCGATGAATGAGAAGATCATCAGCATGGAGTAGGACAAGCCGGGCAGGAAAGCAAAGCAGAGCGCAACAACGAACGCTGCCCCCGCATTGACGCCAAGGATGCCGCTGTCCGCCATCGGATTTCTCGTGACACCCTGCATAAGCGCACCTGACACCGCAAAAGCCATGCCTGTAATCATGGCCCCCAATACGCGGGGAAGCCTGAATTCATGAATGATCTGATGGGTTGTCACGGTGGAATCATAATGAAAAACGGCCGCCCATACTGTGGCAAGCGTCATATCCTTGGCGCCGTAGGAAATAGCAAAAAACATGCTGAGAAGTAATACTGCCGCAGCAGCGGCAAACCATATTCCTGTGATGAATCCTTTACTCCATTTCATAGCGGACGAGTCGGAAGGCCTCCCTCTAGCAATAATACTGATAATCATTATCAATGACTTTTTCTATCTTACCACAGAAAAAGTTGCCCCGCATTAATCAAGCTTTGTAATCCGCAATTTTTTTTACGGGCGGCGGCCGATATGGGACAAATCAGCCAAATGAGCCGCTTTTTTGTGGCAAATTGATGACAGAGAAATCGAAAAGGCCGCCGGATTGCTCCGGCAGCCTTGTTCCATTGTTCAAGAAGAAACGGCGGTCGCCGTCCTTTTGGCGGCACAGCAGGCTTCTTCCCTGGGACCTTATCGAAATAGATATATGTGAAATTTATATTCTATAAGGTTAAGAAGTACCGGCTTCGTCGTCCTTTTGACGGGAAAGCCAGTTTCTTCCGTCAGCCTTATAGAAATTTATAGGTGTGAAACTTTTACATTCGATAAGGTGAGCTATTAGCAATAGCCAGGACCGCGCATTGCTGAAACGTCTTCCGCCTGCACAGTCGCCGGACCACTACGCCAATTCCGTTAACCGTCCGCGGATTTCAGCCTGAGCGGCGGATAAAACGTTTGAATTCTGCTTCAACAGGATATTGTCCCCGTCAAACAGGATCTGGCTGTTAATAGAAAATGGCGTTTCGACAAACCTCAGCGTCAATTGAAGCGTGTCCGGCTGCTGCCACGTAAAGCTCGCAGCGAGGCGTTTATCCTGATCCTGAAGCAGCCGCGTGGAGCCTTCCACCCACTCGCCCCGGCCCAGGTTAATGCTGTATTCATTGTCCTGTTTACGGAGAACGATGGTTGCACCCTTGTCTTCGAAGGAGACGGATAGGCTCTTCCACTTCTGTTCATTATCTTCAAGCTCATATTCCCTGCCGGAGAAAGCTTCTTCCAGAGGGGAATCCGGCTGCAGCCGCGGCAGTTGGATGGCCAGCGCCTCCAGTCGGGATTCAAGCTGCGCCTGCGATTGCGGATCCGGAGAAAGCGGCGACGGCTGCATCGCAGGGAGCAAGTGATCCCAGACGGCGTTCATGACACCCTGCATATCGTTGGTGCCGCTTGTGATTGCGATAACGGCGTCCTGCTCCGGCATCACGATACAGAATTGCCCGAATGCGCCGTCACCGCGATATACCCCATGCCTGCAGCGCCAGAACTGATAGCCGTAGCCCTGCGCCCAATCATTAACTCCGCCGTCTCCGTTGGATATTTGGCTGGACGTCGCTTCCTCGATCCACTCCTCTGTCAAGAGGCGCTGTCCATTCCACATCCCTTTCTGAAGATATAACTGGCCGAACCTGGCGATATCCTCTGTGGTAACGTTTAATCCCCAGCCTCCGACATTGATTCCCCGGGGACAGACATCCCAGGCCGCTCCCTTTATGCCAAGCGGTTCGAACAGGCGCGGCTGCAAATATTCCAGCAGGGTCTGGCCTGTAACCTTCTGCAGGATGGCGGAGAGCATATAGGTAGCTCCGCTGTTGTAGACAAAATGAGTACCGGGCTCATGCTCGACGGGAGCCGCAAGAAAGGCTTTTGCCCAATTGCCGTCTTCGCTCTGCTGCATCCCGCTTGTGGTGTCCTTGTCATTGCCCGTTCCCATCATGAGCAAATGGCGGATGCGCATAGCCGCCAAATTCGGTTCGATTGCCGCAGGGGCATCGTCCGGGAAGAACGATAGAACAGCATCATCCACTGACAGCAACCCTTCCGCAGCGGCGAAGCCGATGGCGGTGGAGGTAAAGCTTTTGCTGAGCGAGAACAGCATATGGGGAAGATGGGATGCATAGGGAGCCCACCAGCCCTCCGCTGTTACCTGGCCGTGCCTGAGTATCATCAGACTGTGCAGCTCCAGATCTCGTTCTTGCACGGCATTCAAAAAATCAATTACAGCTGCGGAGGGAATTCCTTGTGCTTCCGGCTGACTTCTGGGTAGATGCAGATTTGTCCGTTCCATCATTTCATTCCTCCTTTATACTACTAACGTACTGCAGCGCCAGAGGAATGGCAAGCATTTTTGTGTGCGCTTTCATTATCATGCTGTACGCATTATCCGCAATCAGGCCTTCCATTCAATTTAGCCTCAAGCCAGTCGAATGCAAGGCGTCCGGAAACCTCGTGTTTTCCCGAATGAATATCCTGAACCAGCTCTTCTTCCGCATTCGCTGCACGATAAATGGAACGCAAATGTTCTATCGCCTTTACCGCTCCCTGAATCGGAAATCCGCTATCTTCCTGGCCCGCCTCTATCAGCAGCGGCCTGGGCGCGATCAAGCCCCAAATATCCGGCATTTCGGCATATTGCAGAAGCCCGGGAATGTAATTGTCGGCACAATGAGGCTTTGCCAGAATGCTGTCTCTGAAGGTGTTGGTATACCCGCTGATAACAACCGGGCCGATTCTGTCATCGATGGCAGCCGTTAATGCCGTGACCAGCCCTCCTCCCGAGAATCCCATGCTTCCGATTCTGCCTGGGACCGTGTCGCTGCGGGATACTAGATAGTCGGCACAGCAGATCATTTCATGCACACGGTACCCGGCAAGCGTTTTTCCGGCCATCAGCAGGTTCGTCGCCAACCGGAAGCATGAATTTTCTTTGGGGTCCTTGGCCTGGTCCTGCTCCAGCCTCCTGTCCCCGAGTCCCAATAATTCGGGAACGATTACCAGTATTCCCCGTTTGACCAGCTCGACGGGATAATCCTTGTAGCTTCCCGGTTCTCCGGCCCGGTCGCTTCCGTCGGGGAGCAGGCCGATCAGCTGTTTATAACCGTATCCGTGACCGGGACAGGCGATCACTGCCGGATAAGGCGGCACCGCATTTTTAGGTATCAGCAAATAACACGGCATTGTTAAATGGGGAGCCGTATGGAGCAGTAAATGCTCCCGGACGTATGCTCCATAATCCTCCCGCCCGAGAACAACCGGGTCCGGATTGACAGCTTCTGCAGCAGGCAGAACGATGGCCTTTTTCAAAGCATGAACAAGTGCCGGCCTCCAATCCGCCCATTCTGCATATGTTCCCGATTTGAAAGAATAATCGGGAGTACGCTCATAGAATTGTTCGAGGAAAGCGTCAGGGGTCCACATGACAGATGCTCCTTCTCCCTTCAAGCCCCGGTGAAAACCTGCGGACTGCGTTCATTTTTTTAACAGTTGTTCCGGTTAAACCAGGAAAGCCTTACGCAGCACGCGGTTAACCTCTGTGTGGTCCATACCCAGCCCCGGGCCTGTCGGCGCCTTCATCACACCGTCCTTGACTTCCATTTGCGGAGCGAACAGGCTGCCGGTTTCCTTAACCCCGGTTTTGTTTTCCTGAAATTTCCCGATATTCGGGATATAGGAAGCAAAATGAAGCACATATACGTAGCCGTACCCGCTGGATATGTGCGGAGTGACGGCGATCCCCTTCAGAGCGGCCATTCTGGCGACCCTGGTATTTCTGATAAAGCCTCCGTTATACTGTAGATCCGGCTGCACGACCTGAGCGGCGTCATTGTCGATGATCCACCTGAATCGCCGCATGCTTGTCTCCTGCTCTCCGAATGCCAGAGGGACAGCAAGGGCGTCCGCAACCTCCCTGGTATCCTCCAGATGCTCGAAGGGACAGGGCTCTTCATAGAAGAATGCGTTGATTTCCTCCAGCATTTTGCCGTATTCGATTGCCTTGGGCGGATCGTAAGAGCCGTTCCCATCCGCATGAATGGTCATGTCCTCGCCAAATACTTTTCGCGTCAGGTAGATCAGGCTTTCCGAGCGCCCTTGAATCGAATCGGCGTTTTTGCTCATTCGGCCGCCTACCTTGAACTTAATCGCTTTTGCGCCCGTTTCTGCGACTTTGCCCTGCAGCACCTCGATTTCTTCTTCGGGCGTCGTTCCCCTGTTGCCGCTGGCTACATAAATGGGCACCTCGCTGCGGATAACGCCTCCCAGAAGGTCTCCGACCGGCTTGCCGCTTATGCGGCCCAGCATATCGAGCAGACTCGCTTCGACCCATGAGATGCAGCACCATAATGCAAGACCGGACAGCTTATAATTGCTCTCATGAACGTAAACGCCATCCAGCAGCTTTTCAAGATCACGCGCGTCTTTGCCTATAAAATACGGAATGATCAGCTGCTTCAGCAGAGGATGCAGATACTCGGCGCGTTCGCTTGCCACTGCCACCCCTTCCGAGCCGTCCTTGGACCGGGCCCTGAGGAAATACAGCCCATTATTGAAGAGAAGCTCCATGGATTCTATAATGACCGGCGATTGAATATCATCCACCTGCAGCACCCGTGAATTGGCCGCCGCTTCCAGCTCGTCAGTGCCCACGCTGATCTTGCCCTGGTTAAGAGAGCCGTCCAAATGCAAATAGGATAAGTCCGAATAGCTGTTCTTCATCGTTGTTTCCTCCCTGAATCATTCATTCATTGTCATTGCAGCACATTTCCCGATATTGGCCCGGCGTCATGCCTGTAACCTTTTTGAAATAACGGATGAAATTTTGCGGATTATTGTATTGAAGCTTCTTGGACATATCGGCAATCCTCATTTCCGTGTCGGTCAGCCACTTCTTGGCGACCTCCATCCGGTATGCCAGCAAATAATCGGTAAAATTGGTATTCATGCTTTTCTTCAAAGCGCGCCGGATATAACTGGGATGATAATTAAGCCTTGATGCGCATTCCTCCTGGGTCAGCTCACGGTCGTATTCGCTCTGAATAATGCGGACAACCTCATTGGCTATTTTGTGAAACGGACCCTCGTTGCTCATTTCCCCCATGCGAATGGCGGGTTCGACAATTTGCCGGAGGAACCAAAGCTCGATTTCCTGAACCGTATTAAGCCTCTTAAGCTGTTCAGACAATTGAATCGCATTCGCATTGAGCTGGGAGGAGGCGGCGTCGGACTGCTCCGTAATATACAGCAAATCGAGCAGCAGCTTGATCAGCCAGTTCTGCATCTGATTGTGCGTAAGCTCCCGGTTGGACAAAATCTGCAGAAATTCACCCAATAAGACTGCGGCCCGTCTCTCATCCGAAAATCGCACAGCCTCGACAAGCTGCTTCTCCAAATGCTCTGGAAAAAACACCATCTGCAGCTCAGGCTCCTCATCCTCAATAAAGAGGATCGTTTCGGTATCCTTCGTAATCCGGTATTTCAGCGCATCGAGCCCTTCCGCGTACGCCTTTGGCGTGGCACCGTAGGTTTTGTAAGGACGGCTGATTCCCGCACTGACGGATAGCCCCAGATACGCCTGTATATTTTGTTGAACCTGCCTGATTGTGTCCAGCAGGAATGCCTTGAATCCATCCGTGGATTCCTGATCGCCTCTGATGACCGTAACCTGCGATTGCTCGATGACGACAGGGCTCAATCGATGCTCGAAAGACACCGTTTCCTCGACGATGTTGCTGATTGCAAACAGCAGCAAATCGCGATCGCCTTCCAGGTACCGGGTGCCTTCCAGCGCATTGATCTGTATGGTCACAACCGCAAGCCAGTTGAATCCTTGTGAATAGCCGAACAGCTCAAGCTGCTCCTCGATTTCCTTGTCCGGCAATCCGCCCTGCACCAGCTTGAAAATCATGAACGGCTTTAACTGCTGCTGCAGCTTCTGAACGCTGCTGGTCATATCCATATTGCTTCGGAACATCCTCTCCATCCGCCGTTCGATGACCCTGAACTCGTCGTTCCGCTCCTGGGGATCCAAGACCTCTGCCGGATCGGCCATCTTCTGATAGAGCGTGCGAAGAGGCGAATAGAGCTTACTGGTCCCCCGCAGAGACAGGATAATGATCATGGCGATAATGATAACGCAAGCCCATACTGTCGCCCAGCCGATAGCCTGCGATTCGCGGCCAATGCTGTCCAGCGAAACGATCAGCAGGTAAGTCCAGCCGTTATAGGATGACTTCCGGAATGTAAATCCGTATTTTTCCTGGCCGATTTGACCCGTCCGGTAGCCGCTCATTTCAGCTGCCTGCTTGATGTCTGCGAGCTGGGGCGAATCTTGCAGAGACCTGTTCATTCCTGACTTCGGACTGCTGGCGATCAGATTTCCTTTATCATCCAAAATGACCATGAATCCCAGATTGCTGCTTGTCGGCAGCAGCTTGAAAAGCTCCTGGCTCGACATTTCCGTCACAAGCAGCGCATGAGGGCTTCCCGAATAGCTCGGAAACCGCTTGACCAGGTATATATCCGAGCTTCCCGGTTTCCCGCCGCTGGCATCCGATAATTCCGTTGTCCACGCCAAGGGCTTATCGATCGCCGAGAACGATGAGATCCGGTCCGCGTCTGCGGATTCGTCCAGCCTGGCATATCCCTTGTTGCTGATCATCCATTGATGATCGATATTGATCAGATGGATATCGCGAATCCCCAGCTCGTAGATCTGGATGCGCTGCAGCATATCCAGCAATTTATCGACAAGCGGGAAATCCCTGGCTTGAATCGGCTTCTGAAGGACATCGCTAACCTCCTGCGAATTTGCAAATTGAAAGATGGAGAAGTCGACGACCTTCAATGTATTCTCGAGCTGAGTCTGGATCTGGAGCAGCAGCTGGTCGTTTCCCTGCAGCACCTTGTCTTCAATCAAACCCGATGATTTGGCATAAGAAAAAATGCCCAGCACCACGACGGGAATGGCGCCGAGCAGCAAGCATAATGTAAACAGTTTGACTTGATAACGGGACAAATTCAGCAGCTTCATGTCGGTCTCTCTTTCTTTAAGCCGAGTATTACAACCGCTTACATTATCGCATAAAGAAGCGATGAAATTCTATAAATCTTCAAAGCCGCAATCTGCAGGAGCAAGTAGAACGAACAGATTTATTCTCCGCTGTCTACTTATTCATTGTTTTGGCATAATCGCTTTCATATTCGGAAATCACCTGGTCGCCGCCATTCTTCCGCCAGTTGGCTATCGCCTGCTCAAAGCCTTTCTCATCCAATTCGCCAATGATGAACTTGGTCCGGGCATCCATAATAATCTGCTCAAGCTGGCTTCCTTTCTCCATATAAGTCTGTGACAGGAGCGGCAGGGCCGGATTTGGAACGGCGTATTGCTCGTTATCCTGAATCAGCTGGTTGTATTTGGCAACATTCGGATCCAGATCGCCCGCAAGAGCCTTCTTGCCGTCAAACACCATCAGTTGGAACAACTCGTTATAGACCTCATTGGTGTAAATTTGCTCGTCGACACGCACCGCTTTGCTGCTTTCCACCTTGTAATGCTTTCCTTCGATTCCCCATGACATCAGGTTCTGTACCTTCTCGTCGCCGAGTTTATCGAGAAAGGACAATACTTCCTTCAGATCGTCCTCGGTTTTGACGCTCGTCTTCGGAATCATGAAGACGCTGTTATAGCCTGTTCCCCCCTGTACTCTGATGCCGTCAGGTCCGCTGACATTCGGAATGGGATCCAGTTTGGCATCCGGGTTCAATTTGAATAAATCGGTAAACCGTGCGTTCAAATCATCGTAGGCTCCGATATAGACACCCGCCTTGCCTTGATTAATCAGTACCGTACGGTCCTTAACAACAGGAAAATCACTGTTGAACACTTTATCGGTATACATCTGTTTGAGCATCTTGAGCGTATCCATATACGGCTTCGTCATGAAATCCGGAGTCATCTTCCCGTCCTCATAGGCCCAGAGATTCGGACCTCCCATGATGGACAGGAAATGGTTAAACTGTGCGCTGTTCGAGTCGAACGAGATGCCGAATGTATCATTCTTTCCGTTTTTGTCCGGATCGTCGTAAGTAAACGCTTTAATAACGTTCAGCAGCTCGTCGATCGTTTTGGGTTCCTGCAGGCCCAGGTTATCCAGCCAGTCCTTGCGGATAATGATTCCGTTGCGGGCAATGGCTCTCCAGCGGTAGACACCGTATACTTTACCGTCTATGGAAATGTTGGATAACCGTGCGGGGTCCAAGGATTGCAGATTCGGATAGTCCTTCAGATAAGGTCCCAATTCCCAGAACAAGCCTGCCCGGGCCGCATCGATGATAGCCGGATTGCGGTCATCCTTCACCAGCAGCAGCTTCGGCAAATCTCCGGCAACGGCAATCGAAGCCGTGACTTTCTCGCTGTAGCTCGAGCTGGGAACCCAGGTCACATTCAAGCTGGCATCCGTATATTCCTGGAGCAGCTTCATCGGCTCGCTATCCATATTTGGCGGCTCTGCCGTTAAATACTGATTCATCATCGTAATTTCTGACGGGCTTGACGATTCTGCTGGCACAGAGGCAGCGCCCTCGTTCGTTTCCCCATTGCTGCTGGCGCATGCCGAAGTGATGACCAGCGACAGAACTCCTGCAGCGAGCAGGCCTTGTTTAAGATAACGCGGAATAGCCATGAATAATTCCCCTTCCCATTTTCCTGAATATATTTTGATGAGCTGCTTGCTGCTTCAGCCTTCCATCCTAGCCTTTGACGGAGCCGAGCAGTACCCCTTTGGCAAAATGCTTTTGCAGAAACGGATAAACCAGCAAAATCGGTACGGTCGAGACTACAATTACCGCCATCTTGATCACTTCGCCGGGAGGAGCCACATAGTCGCTCCCCATATTCTGCGAGTCTCCGACACCTCCTTGCGACAAGATCACAATTTGCCGCAGCCATACCTGAATCGGCCATTTCGCATTATCGTTAATATACAGGATAGCATTAAAGAACGTATTCCAATGGCCTACAGCGTAAAATAATGCGAAGGTAGCCATGGCCGGAAGGGAAAGCGGCAGCACAATGCGGAACAAAATCTGAAAATCGTTACAGCCGTCAATCTTGGCCGATTCCTCCAGCCCGTCAGGCAGCTGCTGAAAGAAGTTTCTCAGAATAATCAGATTAAACGCGCTGATCGCGCTCGGGATTAACAGCGACCAGAAGCTGTCGAGCATGCCGAAAGATTTGACTACGAGAAATGTCGGAATCATCCCCCCGCTGAACAGCATGGTAAACAAGATGAGCAGCATGATGGGTCCCCGGCCCATAAATTCATTCCTGGCCAGCGGATAGGCAGTCAGCGTCGTGAAGAAGAGGTTGATGAACGTCCCTGCAACGGTAATGAAGACCGTCACGCCCAGACTTCTCAGAATCGTCTCCGCCGAGAAGATATAGCGGTAGCCTTCGAGCGATAATTTGGTCGGAAATAGGACAACCCCCCGGTTCAACAGCTCTTCGGAAGCAGTGAACGATCCCGACAATACAAACAAGAACGGAATGATGGCAATTAATGCGAAAACGATCAGAACCCCGGCATTCACCAGATCGAAAAAACGCGAACCAAGCGATGAACGGATCATGGCAGCAGCCTCCTTTCTTCGTTAGTAGACACCTTGTTCTCCTGCCTTCTTGGCTAATTTATTGGCTGCCAGCACCAGCATCAGACCCACAAGCGACTTGAACAGGCCGACAGCGGTGCTGAAGCTGAACTGCCCTTGCTGAACGCCGGTCGTGTACACGTAAGTATCAAACACTTCGCCAACCTCACGGTTGGTGGAATTGAGCATAAGGAAGATCTGCTCGAACCCCGTATCCAGAAAAGTGCCCAGCCGCAAAATGAACAAAATGATAATAGTACTGCGGATCGCCGGCAGCGTAATATGCCACAGCTGTCTGATCCGTCCCGCACCGTCCATCTTGGCTGCCTCATACAGCGTGGGATCGACCCCCGATAGGGCGGCGAGAAAAATAATGGTTCCCCAGCCTGATTCCTTCCAGATGGATTCAAGAATAATCATCGGCCTGAACCAGCTGTTGGACATCAGGAAGTTAACCTTGTTCATCCCTGCATCAACGAGCATATCCGTGAAGATGCCGCCTTCGGACGAGAAGAAGGTATAGGCCATGCCGACAACGACTACCCACGACACAAAGTGCGGAATATAGATGAAGGTCTGTATGCTTCTCTTGAACCATTCCCGGCGCAGCTCATTAAGCATAAGCGCAATCAGAATCGGGAACGGGAAGAAAAAGATGATATTGTAAATGGCCAGAATCAGTGTGTTTTCGAACAGAGTCCAAAATACCGGATCGTGGAAAAAACGGTCAAAATGCTTAAAGCCGACCCACGGGCTGTTCCAGAAGCCGCGAAAGGGCAGATAGTCCTTAAAGGCAATGAGGATCCCCCACATCGGCAAATATTTGAACAGGGCAAAATAAAGCAGGCCTGGCGTCACCATCATATACAAATAACGGCTCTTGACGAATCGGCCCCAGAGCACACCGGCTTTGCGGTTACGGACGGACTGCGCCGCGTGCGTCACTTGCGTTTTCAAGCGCAACGCCTCCTTCAAGCACATCATCGATCTGGATCGGCCGATTCTCCCTGACCGATCTCCAGACCGCTTCACCGGTACCGACCGCATAAGCGCCGTCCCATGAGCCGGACAGAATGTCAAAGGTCCGATTCGGATCGGGACCCAGAAATATATTCTCCAGCAGCGCCGGGTCGCCGCCGCCATGCCCGCCTTCCCTGTGAACGACATGCACGGTTTCTTTGGCTCCAAACAGAGGAAAATAATCGATGGTCTGCGCCGGAACAGGAAACGGGACTCTGCCGGAAGAGTGGTATTCCATCGTTTCGATGCGCCCGCGGGTTCCGTTTATGGCAAGCCGATAGCCTTCATAGGGAAGGGAGAAATTGACGGAATACGTGAGCAGCGCCCCTCCGTTATACTTCACGTTCGCCGAATAGGTGTCCTCGATGTTGATTTCGGAATCGAAGATGCAGGCATCTGTCCGATAGTGGCTGTACGGTGCCTCTGCTCCGCCGGAATCCGGCGAACCAATATGGTCGTCCTTCACATGAACCTCCTTGCTGCGCGAGGACCAGCGCATATAATAACGGCAATCCTGCTTGACCTCGCAGGTCCCGCAATGCCGGCCGTCCTCTTTCTTCGGATTCATCTCTCCCCCGGGACCGTAATAGTTGAGTGCCCCGAAAGCGAATACCTCTATCGGCTGCTGGCCGATCCACCAGTTGACCAGATCGAAATGATGGGAGCTTTTATGAATGGAAAGCCCCCCGGATTGCTCGCGTAAGCGGTTCCAACGTTTGAAATAGCTGGCTCCGTGATACGTGTCGATATACCAGTTCAGATCGACCGAGGTGACTCTGCCCACCTTTCCTTCCAGCACCATCTCTTTGATCCGGCTGTGTATGGGCGTAAAGCGGTAATTAAAGGCAACCGTCACTTTCCCTCTGCTCCTGTTCTCAGCTTCAATAATCCGGCGGCAATCGGCGCCGGTTGTCGCCATCGGCTTCTCTGTCAGCACATCCAGATCGCACGCCAGCGCCTGAACAATATAAGAAGCATGGGTATCGTCGCGCCCCGTTACGATAATTACATCGGGACTGGTCTGTTCCACCATCGTACCGAAATCATCCGGACCGAATTCCGGGACAGGCCCAAGCCCGGGAAATTTTTGCTTGCAGACCTCGAACCTCCTTGGATCGATATCAAGCAATCCGACAATCTCGGCCTGATTGGAGAAGGTATTCATCATGGGACCGATGAACATCTTCATGCTTCGATTGCTGACCCCGCAAATTACATATCTTCTTTTCATATTTCACCCCGCTGTTGATAGTTGTGAGCCATACCCGTGACCGGCCTTTTCATTATTCCGTACAGCCCGGTAAATGACTACAATCCTGAAAGCGACAATTGCCCTCCCCGCTCATTCGGACCTCCATATTCAGACTTTATAATCCCGATAATCCTTAAAGCTACTCATCATAATCCTTAGAGATACCCGCAGAGTACGCGATATCTCTCATTCACAGTTTTCCTGTACGCCGCCATCGCAGCTTCAGGTTAAAAAACATAAAGGAGCTGCATCTGCTGCAGCTCCTTCACGAATCGGATATGATACGGGCTCATGCTCCATACCTTACACATACGGCGCTATTTCACGACAGTAAGCATGCTGTTCATTTTCTCTTCATCCAGCTCAATGCCAAGACCCGGTCCATCGGGCACATGAATGCGTCCTTCGCTTACTTTGAATTCCGTCTTCAGCATTTGGCCGCGCAGATTGCTTTTCTCGATTGAATACTCATAGTAGCTGGTGCACTCCGGCGTGCTGGCCGCCAGATGCAGAGCTGCCGCAAAGCCGATGCCGCGGGTCGTATTATGCGGCACATAATGGATGCCGAATGCTCTGCACAAAGTGGCGGCTCTCTTCGCGCTCAGCAGCCCCCCGCATTTGATCGGGTCGGCCGCATACAGATGACAGCCGCCGCGGGCGATAAAATCGCGGAAGGTGAAGATATTCCAGTCCTGTTCGCCCACATGGATCGGCACAGGTATCGTTTGCGCCAGCTTCACATAGGCTTCGATATCGAAATAGGGGCAGGGCTCCTCGAAATGATGAATACCGTAATCCTTCACTTTTTCGTACAGCTGAACCGCCTGAATATAAGTATAAGAGCTGTTGCCGTCGATCATGAGCCGGACATGCGGCCCGATGGCCTCCCGCACTCTCCGCACCTTCTCCGCATCCTCGTCCAGATCGACAGGCAGTCCGCTGCCGAATCTCGGACCAACCTTGATCTTGACGGCGCCGAAATGATAGTCGGCAATCCCCTCCTTCAGCTTCTCGACCTCCTGGTCGTGGGTGAGATCGCGGCTCATGCTGGATCCGTAGAGCGGAATCGTCTCCCGGTATTTGCCGCCGAGCAAATTATACAACGGCTGCTTCAAAAATTTCGCTTTCGCATCCCAGAGCGCGATCTCCACTCCGCTGTAGGCGGCTGCCAGCATCTGGCCGGACATTTTATAATGCTTGCGCATCACGTTCTCTTCGATCTTCTCGATGTTGAACGGATCGCTGCCGATGATTTGCGGTTTGATGATCTGCTGGATGATCTCCACCAGAATTTCCGGGCGCATCGGGCTGCATTCCCCGAATCCGGAGACCCCTTCATCCGTATCCGCTTTTACATACAGCAGTCCGCTTGCCACATAACAGGTCAAATCCGTAACTTTCATTGTGTTTTCCTCCCATTGGACTTCTATTCCGCCAGCTTGCCGTCGGGACGGCAGCGTGCAGGTCTTGTCTTGCCTTGACTACTTGTCTGTATCCTTGGCATATTGTTCGTTTAATTCCTCCGTCACTTGGCCGCCGCCGGCCTTATCCCAGCTTGACACCGCGTCCTTCCAGCCTGCTTCGTCGAGCTGGCCCATAATGTATTTAATGCGCGCATCGTTGATGATTTTGTTCAAATCGGCGCTCTTCTGGTTAAACGTATCGGAAATATAGGCAGCTGCCGGATTGACCACCAGATTGCCCGCAACCGCGTTCTTCGCGTCTTTGTATTTCTGAACGTAAGGATCGATGCTGCCCTGCATGGCTCTTGACCCGTCCGCTACCTCCAGCGTTTGCTCAAGCTGGACGACTTCCGCATTGTACTTGTCCGTCTGCTCCTGCGTCCGCACCGGTTTGCCGTCTTTCATCGTGTAGTGAATGCCTTCAATTCCCCATTCAAAAATATTTTGGGCGGTTTCATCGGAAATTTTGTCAAAGTAAGCAAGAATTTGCCTAAGCTGCGCTTCCGTCTTCACGCTGGATTTGGGAAATACGAATTCCCCGGTATAGCCTGTGCTCATCAGCGTGCGAACGCCCTTGCTCCCGTTAATTGAAGCGGAAACGTCCAGCTCCGCCTTCGGGTTGATCTTGAACAGCTGCGAATGGCGCGTGATTTGGTCCGGATCGCCCAGCCGCATGCCGTATGTGCCCTTATCCATGTTGTCGATATTTTGCGGACGGGTGGCGATCGCAAAGTCCTGATTGATCAGCTTCTCCTGATACAGCTTGCGGTAGAAATTCAAGGCGTCCATGTACTCCTGGCTGTATAGGGTCGACACCAGCTTGCCGTCCTTCACGTCCCACAAATTCCCGCCCCCGAAGGCCCCCAGGATGAAATTAAAGCCGCGCAGCAGGGACTCTTCGGCGACGCCGACCGTGTTGTTCTTCCCGTCCTTATCCGGATCGTCTAACGTAAATGCCTTTATCGTATTGTACAGCTCATCCGTCGTGGTCGGCGCTTTCAACCCCAGATTGTCCAGCCAATCCTTCCTGAAGATCATCCCGTCCCCGACGAGCGAACGGCTGCGGAAAATAGAATAAATTTTGCCGTCCAGCGAGACATTCTTCAATACCTGCTTGTTCAAGGACCGCTCCAGATTCGGATAATCCTTCAGGAATGGACCAATTTCCCAGAAATAGCCCGACCGCATCGCATTGACCACGGACTCCTGCCTGTCCTGAAGCAGAACCACCATCGGAAGCGAACCGGAGGCGATCGTAGCGTTCAGCTTGTCGGGATAGGTCGTGCCTGGCACCCATTGAATATCCAGCTTCGTATTCGTATATTCCTCGATCGCCTTGATGATGGGATCATCCGGACTTGGCGGCTCCGCCACGATGCTTTGATTCATCATCGTAATCTCGAACGGCTCCGTGGACTTGGCAGCGCTCTGATTCCCGGCTTGCCCGCTGCCCGTCCCGCCGCTGCAGGCTGTCGCCGCGACCATTATGCTGGCCATTGCTGCGGCCAGGAACGGTTTTCTCAATCTTTTTCCTAATCTGGACATGGTTTACCCCCTGCATCATATTTATTAACCTTTAACGGAACCCAGCATGGCGCCTTTGGCAAAATGCTTTTGCAGAAACGGATACACGCATAAGATTGGTACGGTTGAAACAACAATGACAGCCATCTTCACGATTTGCGACGGCGGTGTTATATAGGTGCTGTCGAAGGTGGCGGAATCGCCCATGCCGCCCTGCGATAAGATGACGATTTGTCTTAACCAGACCTGAACGGGCCATTTCAAATTATCATTGATGTACAGAACCGCATGGAAAAAGGAGTTCCAATGCCCCACCGCATAAAAGAGTGTGAATGTAGCCATGGCGGGAAGCGACAGCGGAATGATAATTTGCCACAGGATTCTCAAATCGTTGCAACCGTCGATTTTGGCTGCTTCCTCCAGTCCTTCCGGCAGCTGCTGAAAGAAATTCCGCAGGACGATCAGATTGAAGGCGTTGATCGCGTTCGGCAGCAGCAAGGACCAGTAGCTGTTCAGCAGGCCAAGCGATTTTACAATAAGAAATGTCGGAATCATCCCGCCGCTGAACAGCATCGAGAATGTCACCATCAGCATAATCGTCCTGCGGCCGTCCAGCTCCTTCCTCGCCAGCGGGTACGCCATCAGAGAGGTAAAAAGCAGATTGATCAGCGTTCCCGCAACCGTAATGAAGACCGTGACGCCCAGGCTTCTGAAAATAATACTCGATGAAAAAATATACTG
This sequence comes from Paenibacillus sp. JT31N11, assembly GCF_056269285.1. Lineage (NCBI taxonomy): Bacteria > Bacillati > Bacillota > Bacilli > Caryophanales > Paenibacillaceae > Paenibacillus > Paenibacillus sp. JT31N11. The sequence continues at coordinate 839,906 of NZ_JBWDNQ010000001.1, read as the reverse complement.
ATAGCCTGCCAATGAGAAATGCGTCGGAAACAGAATGATAGGCTTGGAGATAAACTCCTCCGGCGCAGTAAACGAACCGGCGATAATATAAATAAAGGGCAGCAGCGTGCATAGGCCAAAAAACAATAACAGCGCATAATTCACAGCATCAAATGACCGGCTTCCCAGCGTTCGATCCTTCATTCGTGGTCACCTCTTTCCGTGTAAACTAACTTATCGCCGATGAACCGAATCCGCATCAGTAGATGCCCTCTTCGCCTGCCTTCTTGGCCAGATAATTCGCTCCCAGGACAAGTACGATGCCCACCGCCGACTTGAACAGATTCGCCGCCGTCGCATAGCTGAAATGCCCCTGCTGCAGGCCGCTCGTATAAACGAACGTATCGAACACTTCTCCTACCTCGCGGTTCATCGGATTAAGCATCAGAAACACTTGTTCGAATCCGGAATCCATGAAGCTGCCCAGCCTCAAAATCAGGAGAATAATGACCGTGCTCTTGATCGCCGGCAGCGTAATATGCCACAGCTGTCTCCACCGGTTGGCGCCGTCCATGCGGGCCGCTTCATACAGCTGCGTATCAACATCTGAAAGCGCTGCCAAAAATAAAATCGTTCCCCAGCCCGTTTCCTTCCAGAGCACCTGGCCGATAATCATCGGTCTGAACCATTCGTTGCTGAGCAGGAAATTGATCTTCTCGCCGCCCATTCCGATCAGGAGGTTGTTGATAAGTCCATTTTCCGGCGTAAACAAAATGTAGGCGATGCCTACGACCACAACCCAGGAAATAAAATGCGGGATGTAGATCAAGGTCTGTATGAAGCGTTTGAAAACCTCGATACGCAGCTCGTTGAGCATCAACGCGATAATAATCGGCAGCGGAAAGAAAAAAACCAGATTATAAACCGCCAGGATGATCGTGTTGCGGAAGATGAGGGCGAAGGAGTCATCCTTGAAAAATTGCAGGAAGTTGTCAAAGCCTACCCATGGACTCCCTGCAAAACCCGAGAACGGCGAATAATCCTGGAAGGCGATAAGCACGCCCCACATCGGTAAATATTTGAAGATAATAAAGTACAGCACTCCCGGAAGCAGCATGAGATAAAGCCAGCGGTTCTTGAGCAATCTTTTTGCCAATGCGGAGTTCGGACGGTAGGCTTTCAATTCTCCGGATGCTTCACTGATCAAGCTAATCCCCCTTTGCTATGCAGGTTATCGTTCACCCGTCTACCCTACCATTGGGGCGGATAACTTCATAGGCTCACAGGATAACCAACGCAAATACCCCGGTATTACCGCATACCGGGCAGGGGAATAATCACTAGATGAACTGCCGGTAATCAGGAGCCAACCTGCCGATTATCCGCTGAACCCCTTCAGATGCTGCTCGCGGTAGGCTCCCGGGGTCATGCCGACCATTTTGCGGAAATACCGGATGAAATTCTGCGAGTTATGATAGCGCAGCTTCTCAGCGATTTGGGAAATTTTCAAATCGGTTTCCTCCAGCATTTTTTTGGCGACGTCCAGCCGGTGACGGGCGAGGCATTCGCTGAAGTTCAGGCCGACTTCATTTTTCAGCACCCGGCTTATATAGGTGGGATGATAATGCAGACGGGAAGCGCATATTTCCAGCGTGAGGTCCGTATCGTATTCGTTCTGAATCATGTGAACGATTTCATAGGAAAGGCTCTGAAATTTGGTTTTCTTGCGTTCCTCGAACAGCGGGATCACCGGTTTAATGAGTTTGTTCCGGAACCAGTCCCGGATTTCATCGACCGTATGAAGCTCGAACAACTCCTGAAGCGGCAGCTTGTTCTCGCCGTATATGGCGTGCAGCGACAGGTCAGATTCCTGCAGCAGCTTGGCGAGATCGGCAAAAAAGCGGATAAAAGAAACCTGATAATCGATATAATTGCCGCTCTGCTTCGTAATATCCTGAATCAGCTGCTCGATGAGCGGATCCAGCGTTTCGGCTTCGGCGTATTTGATCGCCTGGATCAGCTGCTTTTCCGTTTCCTCGGGAAATGAAATGCTCTTGTTATCCTCCAGATTGATGTCTTCATAATAGAGGATCATCTTGTCAAAGGAGAGAAGCCGGTATTTGAGCGCTTCTTTGGCTTCAGCATAAGCTTGAACCGCATCCTTCAGCTGCGGATAAGCCCGGCTGACGCCGATGCTGACAGGAAGGCTCAAGTAACGCTGAACCTCCAGCTTTATTTTTTCCGCCATCGCGGCGATAAACGTCTGAAACAGCTCCAGGGATTCGTGATGCGTGTGCACAACGTTCACCTGATTCTCCTTGACGATAATGGGCAGCAGGCTTTGCTTGCCCGGAATAATGTCGCCAACCATATTATTGATGGCAAAAAGCAGCAGCTCGCGGTCCTTCTCTTCGAACCGGGTTCCTTCGAGCGTATCGATCTGCAGGACGATCACACCCATCCATTTGAGATCGGCGGGCGGGTTATGGACCATGACGGAGAGCTTGCCGTCAATTTCCGAGGGATGGAATTCTCCCTGCACAAGCTTAAGTACGAACAATTCCTGAAGCTGCCTGACCTGGCCCTGGATCTGCTGCGTCATCTGGATTTGCACATCCTGCAGGCGCACGATATTTTCGTTAATAATATCGAATTCGTTGACTTTATGACCATGCGTTCTGCCGATATTGTTGAAGCACAGCTCATACAGGCGTTGAATCGGCGAGTACAAGCGCCGCGTGAACAGGAATGCGGTTACATTGGCCAGGACGAGCAGTCCCAGACAAACCAGCAGAATCATCCAGCTTGTTCTCCATGACTCTTTCTTGATGTCCTCGAGCGGAATAAGCGATAGATAGAGCCACTGGTTGTAGGAGGACTTTTGAAATTCGATCCCTACCTTGTGATGATTGAGCTCCGCTGTCGCATGGCCCGATGACTGCTTCTCCAGATCTATGCTATGCATGAACGTCTCAATCTCCGAGGGGGGATATGGCGTTTTTTTGTTCTGCTTGACCAGCAATTGGTCCGCCGCGTCAAAAATAAAGATCTCGCCTAATGAATTGTTTTGCGATATGAACCGGTACAATTCATGAGTTGAAATTTCGGCGATGAGCAAGCCGTCCGGGTTATCCGAAATCAGGGGGATTTTTTTGACAAGACTGACGGTACTCTCGCCGGGGCTCATTGTGTTCCTGGCCAGACTGCCTTTATCGGTGGTCCAGAAAGAGTTGCCCGATAGATTGACATACTGCTTGATGCGTTCATTATTCGTGATTGCGCTTACACGCTGAAGTCCGTAATTGCTCAATATCCAGCCGTTTTGCAGTCCGATCAAGTCGACATCCTGAAGACCGAAATCAAACCGCTGTACCTGATTCAACCTCGAGGACAAGGCCAGCGTGAATTGAAAATTCGCTGGAGATAAATCCCGGCTCATGGACTGAACCACGTTATCATCATCAACAAGCCTCTGTAGGGATAAGTCCACCCCCTGCAGCACCTGCTCCACCCGGAGCCGGGTTTGCTCCAATATATGCCGGTTGCCTTCGTTTACCTTATCCTGGATCGACTGCGAGAACTCATAATAAAACAAAATCCCGAGTACGATAATTGGAATCGTACAAACACATGTGCTGAAGATCAGCAGCTTGGTTTGATATCTGTTTAACCGGTACATTCCAGCGCCACCTGCTTTAACTGTCGGATTTTATCATTCTATCGCATTCTAAAAATCTAGTCACGATAAATAGGAGATTACATCACTTTAAGTTTGTGAGCGGCTGGTCTTAAATTTTTCCTTTACATATAAAAAAAGCCCGCTATGATAGCGGACTTCATTCGAACCTTATTCTTGAACGCAGCAGCCATTACCTTCCCGGGCATCAATCCCCTGTTTACTCAAGAATTTAGTTTGCGCTGCTCGAAAACCTTTTTGGTTTGATCAGCCTGCCAGCTGATGAGCTCGTCATAGCCCAGACCTTTTGCTTTATTGATCATTTCGGTTTTCAGCTTGTCGTAATCCTGGTCGTTTTTGGCAAAGACCATTCTCCATGAGTATTGCTTGATGACGGTTGCCACCTGGTTCAGCTTTTGATTCAATGTTTGATCCATAATGGCAGCCGGCTCGGGCAACTGCTGATTCACAGCAATTTGACCGTTTTTCTCCAGCAGCTCATGCGGGGTCAAAGATCCTACTGCTTCCCGCCACGATTTGTCAACCGGATTCGGGTTGTCTTCCAGCACCGAGGACCAGCTGTTCCAGTCATACGGCTCGTTCGTGTTTGGATTGATATTGCTGACCTTGAGCGAAGTGTTGTTCATTTGGTTCGTGCCGTCCTTGTACTGGCCGCCGCCGAATTCGTCCGGCACCTGCGTCGTTGTATCCTTCAACGCCTTTTTGCCAAAGTCCGTCAGCACCGCTTTACCGTCCTTCATTTCCCACGTCAGGCCTTCCGGGCCATTCGTTTGTGTCATCACGCCTTCGGGAGAGTACATCCAGTTCAGGAATTCCATGATCCGTTCCGGCTGCTTCGCCTTCGAGCCGATCGCCCACAACCGGTTGCCGCCATATGGATTTTGTCCGTACGAATAAATCTTCTGATTATCAAAGCCTACCATTGCGAAGCCTTTTCCTGCATCGGTATGATTCGGCGTATTGTATGCGCTGTCGAGCCACGGGAACCAGGAATACAGCACTTGTCCGTCGCGGAACTTGTTGCTGACGTCATCGAACTTCTGCGTCAGGGAGTCCGGGTCCACCAGGCCCATTTGGTTCGCGTCATAATACAGCTTCAGCGTCCGCAAGTAGTAGCCGTCTTCAGACAGAAGGTCCTGGTATTTCTCTTCATCCGCCGAAACGAGGAGCAGACCGCTCTCGTCATAGCCCTGCATGGCCGCAAATTGCTTCGCCAACGTCATCATGTTGCCGTCCCAATCGGCCCAGAGGGAGAAGGCGTATGTCGGACGGCCGCTGTCGCTCTTGGGCTCAAGCTCCTGCATCTTCTTGAGTACGGGAAGAATGGCTTCCATGTTCTCTATTTTCGGACTTCCCAGCTTCTGATACAGATCCCAGCGCATGTCGGACTGATACGTCATTGTGTTTCCGTCAGCAGAGCCTGTTGCACCATCCGCCGCTGCATCGAAGCCGACGCCATACACGGCTTTGCCGTCTCCGAAGTACGTTTTGTTCTTTTCGATCGCTTTGGGCACATTCGCCATAAGATCTTTGCCATACTGGTCAAGCAGACCGTTCTGTGTCCAATCGAGCACCATGCCCGCTTTGATCGCATCGCGGTAGTCCTGGCCGTCCGAGCCGAAAACAACGAGATCGCCGAGGTTGCCGGATGCCATCGTCGTAGCAAATTTGTTCGCGCCGCCTTCCAGGTTTTGCGAGATAATGTTCACTTCAAGGCCGAACTTGTCCTTCAGAACTTTGGCGAACCAGCCGCCCTGCTTCCCCGAGAAGTTTGCCAGTTGAGAGTAAACATTGATTTTATAAAGCTCCTTCGCGTCCGCCGGCTTCGTGCCATTCGCGGTGTCCGTGCCGCTGCCTGCATTGTTTGCCGCATTGTTATTGCCTTCGGAACAAGCAGCCAAACCCACGAGAAGGATGGATGCCATCAGCACGGTTGATGCTTTTTTTATAATGCTTTTCATGTCTTTACTCGACCTCCCAATAAATTCAATAATGGTTTAACAGGCACTTCCGTTTCCAATCTCATGCGGCAAAGCGCATTAAACATCACTCCTTTTCTCTAGCCGGCCCTTCAACGAATGGTCAGCCTTTGACGGCTCCGATCATGATCCCCTTGACGAAATAGCGCTGGAAATAGGGATACACAAGCAGAATCGGGAACACGACTATCATGGTTACCGTAGTGCGGATCGACGTCGGCGTTTGCATGCTGGACAGATCGATCGCCTGGCCGCCTCCCTGCGAATTCCGGATGATCGCTGCCAGCGAGTTAGCCTCATTAATATATTTGTAAAGCACAAACTGCAGCGTATACAGCTTCGGATTTGCCATCAGGAACAACGTATCGGTAAAAGAATTCCACTGGCCGACTGCCGAAAAGATGGCGATCGTTGCCAGGATGGGAGTAATAAGCGGGAAAACGATCCGGGTAAAAATAATCCAGTAGCCCGCTCCGTCGATCATCGCCGACTCCTGCAGAGCTATCGGGAGCGACTCGACAAAGGTTTTGACCAGAATAACGAAAAACGGCGATACGACGCCCGGTATGATGTAAGCAAGGAAATTATTGGTCATGTGGAGGTTCATCATCGTGATATACCACGGGATAATACCGGCATTGAAATACATGGTGACGACAACAAACCTGTACCAGAACGTCCGTCCCCACATCTCTCTCTTTGTAAATATGAATCCGAGCAGAGCGGAGCCTCCCACTGTGAGCACGGTACCCAGGACCGTCCTTGACAGCGACATAAACGCAGCCTGTCCGAAGCCGGGAATTTGCAGCACCTCTATGTAGTTCGTGAAATGCAGCTCTCTGGGATAGAAGGATATCAACCCGCGACTGCTGAGGTCGTTGTTGCTGATTGTATTGATGAACAAATAATAAAAAGGAAAAATGCAAAGCAGTGCAAGGATTGCAAATACGAGATAGTTGAGCGTATGAAACGTCAGATCTCCCGCTGAGCGTTTATTCCGCATGGTTACGACCTCCTGGCTGTTCGGGATTATACGATACTCTCGCCGCGGACGACTTTTGATAGTGTGTTGGCAAAAAAGAGCAGGATGATGCTGATGATCGACTTCAGCATGCTGACCGCCGTAGCGAATGAAAAGTTGGAGCCAAGCAGGCCGATATTATATACGTAAAGGTCCAGAACCTCGATATGATCCTTGTTAATGGCATTCTGGAATACAAAATACTGGTCCAGCCCGTTGTTGATGAAGTTGGCGATTGTCAGCATCAGCAGAACAAAATAGGTGGGCATGATACCTGGAATTGTAATATGCCAGATCGAGCGGAACCGCCCTGCGCCGTCCACCCTTGCCGCTTCATATTGCTCCTGGTCGATGCCGGAAATAGCGGCGATGTACAGAATCGCTCCCCAGCCCAGCCCTTTCCACAGGCCCCATAGTGTCATCGAAAGCCAGGTATGGCTGTCGGACGCGAGAAAATTGATCCCTCTGTCGGTCAGGCCAAGGTTGATCAGGATATGATTGATAAGACCGTTATCAACGGAAAAAAGCATAAAAGCGAAGGAGTAAACAAGCACCCAGCTGATAAAATTGGGGAGCGTAGTGAGAATCTGCACCCATTTCTTGAAGCGGGCCGATCGCATTTCGGAAAGAAAGACTGCGAAAATGACCGGAAGGAAAGAGGTCAGGATGCCAAGCGAGCTCATGGCCATCGTATTTTTCAAGACGCGCATGACCTCGGCCGTTTGTGTAGGATTGCTGAACATGGACTTGAACCACTGCATGCCTACATATTCGGTTTCAGATAGCGGAATCCCCGGACGAAAGTTATAGAAGGAATAGACCCATCCATACAATGGCAAATAGGAAAATAAAAAAACAAGAATCATGAACGGAAATGCCATCAAAAACAATTTGTATTTGCCGGGAATATCATGCCAGATCCGCGGCTTCGGGCCCGGGTTCGCAACCGCTTTCATTTCACTGCTGATACTTGTCGATTTCAATGCTCTCATCTCCACTACTTGTAATCAAATAACACTTCTATACTATATACAAAACCGGTTTCGCGGTAATAGTAGACAATATTATGAAACTGATGGATTTATTTAACTATTTTCGTATCATCCAATTATTTCCTTATCATTTCGGCTTGCAGAGCCGTATACGTATACATACAAAAAAATCCTTATACCGCAGCCAGCCGCGATACAAGGATTCTATTAAGATTCCATTCCATTCGAAAGACATGTGATTCAGTATCCGGTACACGTTCTTCTTCTAGCCTTGCCTCTCTCCCCCGGACATATCATAATCAAAACAAATCCGGTACAGCTCCACGAGCTCATGATGCTCAGGTATGCGCGGGTTATTAGCCGGGCTGCCGCTTGCCAGCGCATCGCCGGCCATTTTGGACAAGTTCTGCTCAAAGAGCTCCCGGTCAATCCCCCAGCCGCTCAAATTCGGAATGTGCAATTTGCGGCAAAGCCGCTTCAATTCCTCGACGGCCGCATCCGCTTTGGCTCCGGCAGGCAGAGCGGCAAGCGCAGGATTCAGCAATTCTCCTATGCCGCCGAGACGGCCAACTGCGCTTGGCTTTGTAAATTCCATAACGGCAGGAAGCAGCATGGCATTGCTTAGTCCGTGGGGCACATGAAACAATGCTCCGATCGGACGTGACATCCCGTGCACGAGGGTGACCGAGGCGTTGGAGAAGGCCATTCCGGCCATCATCGAGCCAACGGCCATTTGTTCTCTGGCTTTGGCATCCGTACCATCCTCGAAAGCTTTAACCAAACCCTCTTTAATGAATTTTATAGCCCCAATGGCAAGTGAATCCGTTAATGGATGCGCTTGGCGGGACAGATACGCCTCAATCGCATGACATAATGCGTCGATTCCGGTTGCGGCCGTAACAGCGGGCGGACAGGAAACCGTCAGCAGCGGATCGACGAAAGCGGCGCGCGGAAGCAGCTCCGGCTGCTTGATCATCATCTTCACCTCATTGTCCGGATCGATGATGACGGTGATCTGGGTTACTTCAGAGCCAGTCCCGGCCGTGGTCGGTACCGCCACCAATGGCAGCGGCGGCATCCTGAACCGGGTTCCTCCCACATAATCCCTGAGGCTGCCCGGGTTCCCGGCCATCACCGCGATGGCCTTGGCCGTGTCCAGGCAGCTTCCCCCTCCAACGGCAAGAATTACATTGCATCCTTCCCGCCGGAGGATATCCAGGCCTTGCTCTACATGGATGAGCGTAGGTTCCGTGTGAATGTCGGCGTACAACGCTGCGGACAAGCCTGCTGACCGCAGCATCTCCATGCAACGGTCGGCAATCCCCAGACCAACCATCGCCGGATCCGTGACAAGCAGAGCATGATTCCCATATGATCCCACAGTCTCCGCAACGCTATCAAATACGCCGGGACCGTATTTTACCTGCTGAGGCACCAATAACGAACCTATCATCTTGAACCTCCCTTCAAAGACATGAACAGATCATTATCCTCATTCCACCGAAATCAGGAAAGCCGCAAAATCATTTAACACCGGAAGCGCAAGGAGCGCATCCTCCTTGTTCATGGTCACGCTGAGCCTGGTTTGATCAACCAGATTCAGAGCTTCGCGGCATGCGCCAATCCCGTGAAGCTCAATCCGGATGTCATGGATGGGAAGCGGCTCGAAATAAGAGACGCCATTAAATCCGGAGAGATTCAATAGATGAAGAATGAACTTGCGGTCATCCAGACGATGAAAGAAAATCTCAGTATGGGGCGGCGCATTCGTCGTTAATCTGACGCTGCCGCCAAGGCTGTGCTTCAACAGATCGGACACGATGCTCTTATGATCCGCGAACCCATGGCGATAATAGAGTTCTCCCGGCTGCCAGGGCAGATGAACGGCCAGACGACCTGATTCGGCACGAATCCCCGCTCCGAACTGCGTCCCGGAGATCCGGTGTCCGGACGCCCGCTCCGGCGGACCGTAGGTGGACGGACTGACGAGCGGAAGCTGCTTCTGAATATGCGGCCCGTATTCCACATCATAGAAGGCTCCATCCAGAAACACCCAGTCGCGGCTCTCAAAGCTCGGGAACAGCTGCTTGTCCTCTGTCTGCAAATAAGCCGCTTCCCTGTTCAGGACTCGAAAGCCTCCTTGGGGCTTCGCACCGAAAACCCGCTCCAGAAATGCCTTGTTGGCATCGTCTTCCGTAAACGACAGCCCTGTGCTGATCAGCTTCACGCCTTGGGCATGAACCTCCTCCAGAATATGAAGCTCGTCGTCCGCAAAGCTGGCGATATCGGGGATGATCAGCAGCTTATATTGAAGCAGAGCCTCTTTTTTGGCGGCCAGATTGTTTTGGTGGATCACATCGAAAACGACATGTTCCTCCTTCAGCATTTTATACAGGCCCAAATACTCCGTTCTGTTTTTTTGCCGGAGATTGCCCGGCTTGATCAATGCGGCATCGGCCATGGACAGAAAATGGCCGTAATATCGCTCATTCTCCCGGTGATACTGGAATATGTCGGCCACAGTCTCGAGATTGTCCCTATCCGGGTAATCGTCAAATACGCCAATGATACAAAAATCCAGCCCCGAGCCGCTGGCCAGGCTCTCCTTCAACCGGATATTCACCTCATGCCGGGATACTCCCGCGAATCGGTGAACCAGATCGACGGCATTGATACAGCAGTTGCTGACCAGCTTGTCGTCCCATGCATCCTCCAGCGACTGGACATTTTCCGATGCGGAGTACAGCCATACGGGGTGTGCCCGGCCTTTATCGGTGTTGGATTCCTTGCGGACGATGTCCACCTTATGCTCATGATAAGTGGAGATGGCAATTTCCTTGTTCTTCCCTTTCACAAAAGCGTGAATCCGGTCCAGCATCTCTCTGGTCGTCTGCTCCTGGAACTCCCTGTAGGCCCGGTATGCGGGATCGCCTTGATCCTCAGTCTCCGGCAGTTCCATCCCGTATGCTTCATTGAACCGTGACCGGCAGCTGCCGCAGTAACAAATTCCGTAGTTCCGGCCGCTGTAGTCGCGGGTCTGATAGCCGAACATATTGAAGAATATGCCGTCCACATCGTAATGGCTGATGACTTCATCAATGAGCTTCAGCGAATACTCGCGCTGGTAATAGCCGTTGATGCAGGTATGGACGATGCCGAAGTAATTGACTTCCCGCCCTTCCTTCGTCCGGTAAAACCATTCCGGCTGTTTCCTGAAGATCGATTCATGCGCTTTGCTGAAATCAAATCTGGCGATGAATTTCATCCCGTTGGCATGGGCTTGGTCTATGGCTTCCTTCAGCAAATCCTTCTGCTGCCCCATCGCCCTGTAATGATAGTCCAGCTTGGTGGGATAAAAGGCGACGATCCCTCCCGCATTCATCATCAGGACGTTGGCCGATAGCTTCTTCAAGTCCACGATTAACCGGTCCACGTCCAGGTTAGCGTCTGTTTCTCTAAGATTATTTTGAATCAGTCTCAGATTGTTAGCTGTCCACCACGAAGCTTCCATCGATGCACCCGGCCTCTCGCTAGTAGAGTTTATCAAAGGTCCTTCTGCTTATCCTGCTTACATACGGGACTCTCCTTGACTTATTCGCCACAGCCGACGGTGAGACCTGTAAGCGGTCACAATTTCCCTGCTGTGAGCAAGTATGTCTACCAGTACCGTCATTCAAGTTCAACCATTATGCATTCCCATACATCCAGACGCGGGAGGGTAATAGTCAGCCGCTCTTGATCGGAGATACAGCGAAGCGTCTGACCCGAGATCAGCGCCTTCACATCCTTCGCCGGCAAGCCGCTTACGCCCAGCTTCACTTCGAGATCAAGGAGCGGTACCGAATGGGCAAGCGGCCTTCGGCCGACTCCGTTAACCAGATGAATCAGCAGCTTGTTGTTATTCTCGAACAAAGTCACCTGGAGACCCTGGATAGGGGTCACTTCAATAAACCGCCCCTGGCCAAGCGTCATATCAATGGCATTCTTCAGTAATTGGTAATGCTCGCCAAGCTTATATTCATTAATGAGTGCGCTAAGCGAGAAAGGAAGATACAAGGAACCTCCCTGACCTGTTTTATTGCTGATAGCCAAAGGGATATCTGTATGGCTCACGGGCAGGCTGGCTCTCTCCGGCGGCGCGCCAACGCTTTCGAGCGGCGAGAAGGGAGGAACCAGCGTAGCGAGCACCTGTGCGCTTGAGCTGGATACCCTCGTATAGTTCACCCTTCCGCGGTGGGCGATCAGTCCGGTGGTCTCCATTCCTTTCTTCAGCGGATTCGAATCCCCTTCGAAGCGCAGATAAGAGGCCGTGAGAGGCTCGCTGACGGAAGCTTCGCTGGATATGCCAAGCAGCGCAAGCAGTTCCTCCTGCTCCGGAACGATTCCTTCGATGACAATATTCCCGCCTTGCTTCACGTAAGCAGTCAAGACGGACACCCAATCTTCCGCAAGATTCATGCCACCGGGAATAATAAGCGCCCCGTATTGGGAGAGTCTTTCCAATGTCGCCTGCTCCTGAAGCAGGACATCAAACGGTATCTGATTGTTGATCAGCCCATCCGCCCAGCCCTCTGCCGAGGCTTCGGCCGTCCACATCAGGGCCGTCTGAGACTTCGGCATCGCACCGTCCATGAAGGCTTCGATCTTCTGAACATTCCGGTTGAAGTCGGACACGGTCTCCAGAATCCGTTTATCCTCGATCGTATCGGGGATTCCCGTCAAGGAGTGCCAGATGCTGCCGCCATGAGCGGGGATTTGCGAGAGCCAGAACCTGTATTCCGCAGGCGGCAATCCGGTATGGCGCCAATCCATTCCGGGACTGGAATGGACGATTCCGAAGGGCGCCGGACGTTCGGGAAGCGATCGCCCCAGTTTGATGCTCAGCGCCGGCTTCCAGAATTCAGGGATATGCTGATGGCCTAACGACAATACATCCTGCGGCTCCGTACAGAGCATATCCGTTGTCCGCTCACGGTCGAACAGATTATCCCGATACAGATTGTAATAAAGAATCATGGGGATATCGGCTTTCTTCTGCTTAATGAAGGAATAGATCTTATCCATGTTGTCGCGCATACAAGAGGATGCCCATTCCGGCATATACTCGCTGCGGTCCGCCGGGAGCTCCCTGCCGTAGGCTTCGCGGTATTTCCGGCGGCAGCCCTCACAGCTGCAGGGAATAAATCCCGGCGCATTGAAGAAAATACCGTCGATTCCGTATCGGGTGATGACTTCCTCTAGTACCGGAATGGCCACCGACTCGTTGCGGTATGCCCCGTTAATGCAAGTCGACATCAGGAGCGACCAGCTCCCCGGCCGCTTCGAACCGAGAATTTCCGGCTCTCCCGAGGGCTTCCTGACGAACCACTCCGGTCTTTGCAGAAATATCCGGTCCTCCGCTTTGCTGAAGTCAAAACGGGCAATAAAGCGGATATCCTGTTTATGGCAGGCCTGTATAACCTCTTCAAGCAAATCGAAGGACGTCGGCAGAAACTCGTTCACGGTATGATGGGCCACCTTGGTCGGATACCAGGCGTAAATGCCCCCGACGTTGAACACGATCGTATTTGCGCCCATTTCCTTCATTTGGGAAGCAAGACGTTCGGGATCGATCGCCCCCGTGTCCCTGATCTGAAGATTGGGTTGAATGACTCTGAGCGGCTCCCGCCACCATGCTTTTCTGTTCATACGTTTTAGTTCCCCTCCCGGGACGAAATGGATGACGCTGTTTTGCAGCAGCTAGTTGTTCACCTTGGAAAAATAAGCAAAGTACAGCTCAGATTTTTTACTTTCTTATATCTGAAAAAAAAGGTGGCGCAGAGGCCACCGAATGGTTGGTATGCTTTGCGGTTTGAGGGGCTATTCCCCGTTGAAGGCTTTGTAGGATTCGGCAAACTCCTGATACGCCTGCTTTATCTCCGGCAGGTTGTTCAACTTATCCACATAGGCCCGGTAATCGTCCATTGTGATCTGCCCTACTATGGCCTTGGTCACCATCGTCTCCCATTCATTCTCATATTTGGGCCATGTATCATTCCAGGTATTGGAGAACGAGTATTTGAAGGGACTTACTTTGCCGACCTGGTCGAAAATTTCCACGGCTTTCTTCTTCGCGTCGTTATACTCCTTGCTGCCAGAAGCGCTTTCCACTTTGCCCCACATGGAATAGGCAAGTACGCCTGCGCCCTTGCTGGTCGTATTGACCTCCTTCACACCCTGCTCCGTGAGCACCTTCTGTCCATCCACCACTGTGTGGTGAATGCCTTCGAGCCCATAGTAAGCGAAGTCCGTCATTTCATCGGAAGCGGTGTAGTCAAAATACTTGAGCAGCTGCCTGACCTTCTCCTCCGGCACCTTTTTGGAAATATAATAACCGCCGGACACTCCGGTTTCGAGGGAAATCGCATCGTCGCCGCTAGGTCCCTGCAGATGTAGGTTGAGTATTTCAGGATCCGGCTGCGTTCTGGCGATGGAGTCCTCGAACTCCTTATCCCACCAGATGCTCCTTGCATAAGAAGCTGCTCTGCCGGTTTTGAAGGCTTCCTCCGCCTGGGTTTTCTTCATGACGGAAAACTCCTTGGAAAGTACCCCGTTATCGAACATTCCTTTGAACCATGCAACCATATCCGTATACTGCGGGGTCAAACGGGAATGGATCAGTCCGCCATCCTCATTATAGGTGGGGTCGAGCGCACCGAAGCCTGCGGCAAAGGCGTCGTCGCCGTCATTCACAATGACGCCGTGTCCGATCAAGCCAAGCGTGTCCTTCTTCCCGTTGCCGTCCGGATCGCCTTCCACGATTGTTTTCAAAGCCGCCGCATACTCATCCAATGTCTTTGGTACAGGAATGTTAAGCTTCTTCAGCCAATCCGCACGTATTTTGACACCGAGGTCGATGCGGGAGCGGGAACGGGGAACCGCATAAATTTTGCCGTCGATCGCCAAATATTTCTCCCAGTCCTTCGCCAAATTCTCCTTCAGATTCGGATATTCGCTGAAATCGCCCAGCAGCGGCGTCAAATCCCAGAAAGCGCCGTTTCTGGCCGCGCTGCGCAAGGTGGGCCAGCTGAAATCCGGCGATGAGATAACCTCGGGCAGATCGCCGGAAGCAAACAGCAGGTCGGCCTTGGTTTTGAGATCGCCGTCGGGCACCCACTCGATATCCAGCTTCGTGTTCGTTCTTTTTTGCCATTCGGTCCAATAGGCATTGTTCATGTCCGGGACTTCATTATAGAGGCCGGCGAACATCTGGATCGTTAAGGGCTCGTTGTCCCCGCTGGCTTCTCCGCTTGGGTTATTGCCGGAAGCGGGGTCGTCCGTATTGGCCGTCCCCGCATTGTCGCTGGCGCAGCCGGCAAGCAGCGAGAGAATGAGCAGGAAGAACACCCCCGCGGATACCGCCCTGGCTTTTGTTCTTTTCATCTTTTTCCATCCTCCCTGATCAATGAAATGGTCAACATATTAACTCATCCTTTAACCGAGCCCAGCATCACTCCCTTGGCAAAATGCTTTTGCAAAAAAGGATAAACGATCAGAATGGGAACCATCGCCAGCACAATCGACGCCATGCGGATCGTTTCCTGGGGTATGACCCGGTCGTCCCCGCCTGCTCCTGCCTGGCCCACCCCGTTCGAATCGGAGTCGATGACGAGCGTCTTGATCAATACCTGCAGCGTCCATTTTTTGGAATCGGAGATATAGATCAGCGCGTTGAAATAGGTGTTCCAGTGCGAGACCGCAAAAAACAAAGTAAACGCGGCAATCGCCGGCATGGAGAGCGGAATTACGATGCGCAGAAACACGCCCAGGTCCGAGCAGCCGTCGATCCGCGCCGAATCCTCAAGCTCTGCAGGCAGTGATTCCAGGAAGCTCTTGATGACAATGAGGCTCCATGCATTGGTTAAAGCCGGCCAGATTAAGGACCAGTAGGAATTCAGCAGCCCCAATTCCTTGATCAGCAAATAGCTGGGAATAATGCCCGCATTAAACACGAGGGCGAAGATGACAGCGCTGATCATAATCCCCCGGCCTGGCATTGCCTTTTTCGTCAGCGCATAGGCCAGCGAGAATGATACGATGACATTCAGCGCGGTACCCACCACGGTAATAAACACAGTGCTCTTCAGCGCATTGATGAAGCTGTTGGTCGACAAAATGTACCTGTAGGAAGAAAGCGACCACTGCTCCGGGAACACATAGAACTTCAGGGGAACATACACTTTGGGATCGGTAAAGGAAACGCTGAATACGTAAATGAAAGGGAAAATGCAAATGAGCGAGATCAGGGAAAGCAGCGAATAGTTAACCCAGTCGAACAGCGTCAGTTTCTTGCGCGAGACAAAACTCATAACCGTACCTCCCACCGTTAATAAATGCCCTCGTGCCCCATTCGTTTGACTATATAATTGCTCGATAAGACCAGCACGAGCCCGACAACGCCTTTAAACATGCCCACAGTAATCCCGGCGCTGATCTGCCCCCTCAGAATACCCTGCGTATACGCGTACGTGTCGAATACTTCTGCCACCGACATGACCAGGGGATTCTGCATCAGCAGCACCTGCTCGAAGCCGACGTCCACCATTTGGCCCAGCCGTAAAATCAGCAGAATAATAATGGTGGGTCGAATAGCCGGCAGCGTAATATTCCAGATTTGCCTCCAGCGGCTCGCACCGTCCATAACGGCCGCCTCGTACCGCTGCGGGTCGACCCCGGCCATCGCCGCTAGAAAGATTATGGTGCCCCAGCCTGCTTCCTTCCACATATTCTGAGCCGTCATCAGCCCCCAAAAGTAATTCGGGTTCGATAGAAACGAGACACTTTCGCGGCCCGACTCCGTTATCAGCTTATTGACAATGCCGACATCCGTGGATAGCACAAAAAACGTCATGCTGGCTACGACCACCCAGGATAAAAAGTGCGGCATATATACAATGGACTGGTTAAACCGCTTGAAGGCCTCATGTCTGACCTCGTTCAACATCACGGCAAGAATGATCGGCACAGGGAACATGAAGACTAATCCGAAAATATTAATCGTTAAGGTATTGCGGAGCATCAAATAGAAATTATGGTCTGCAAACAGGTCGTTGAACTGCTTCATCCCGGTCCATTCGCTGCCCCAGAAGCCGCTGTACGGATTGTAATCCTTAAAGGCGATCAGCAGTCCCCACATCGGCAGAAATTTGAAAATCAGGAAATAAAGGATTCCGGGCAAAGCAAGCAAATACAAATATTTGTACTGCAATATTCGCACCCATAGACGGGAGTTTCCACTCTTCATGACGCGGTTCGGCAAACCGGCTTGCGCCGCAGCCGCTGGGTCCTTCATAGCCTTACACCTCTCTCTCATCACGGATATGTTGGTTAACCTTCCATCTAAACCTCCTGTGCCCTGATCATAAGGCAGCGGTTATGGGCATAAAAGAGACAAATCTTGAATTGAGGGGCTGCGGGGCCGATCCGAAATTTCTGTCCAGTCCGATAATACCGGAAACTCTTCTATACTGCGGTTCAAGCGGTCGGGAAGCGGACAGCTGCAGGTAGAGCAGAGCAAGAAATGTCCGGCCGCCCTTGCATTATGTTTCGTATATGACCTCCTATTGAACGAAATATCCCATCGATACTTACAAGATAAAATGAGCGAAAAAAAACCGGCTCCGCCGTCCATTGACGGCGAAACCGGTTCTTCCAATACGTTCAGGGTTAGTCACAGAAAACAATTGTTGGACCAGGTTCTTGCCCCATTAGTGAATTTCATGGTCGTTAAGCAAATCAAGCTCTATATCAGCTTAATTTTTCGCTGCACCGTGAATCATTTGTTTTCCTGCCAGCCTTGACATGTTTGAGCTGGGCGACAATGATGACGCTGATAATGACCAGAAGGAACCATGAACTGATTTTACTGAAGCCAACCATCTGCCAGCCTTGTTGCTGGTCAGGATATTTCCAGGCATTAAAAAATGTGGCTATATTTTCGGCTAACCAGATAAAAAAACCGACAATGAAAAAAGCAAGTGTCAGGGGCATTCGATAAGTAGTGGTCCGGACCCGATAGATGATCCATGTTTTCCAAAAAACAAGAAGCACTAGCGCCGTCAGCCACCAACGAAAATCAGGAATAAAATGATGGGTGAAAAAATTCAGATAAATAGCTCCTCCCAGTAATCCCGCAGAAGCAAGCCCCGGCCAGCCGGTCATATCCATCTTGAGCCTGCGCCATACCTGACACATAAAGCTTGCTACACTTGCATACATAAATCCGCTATAGAGCGGTACACCGAGGATCTTCGTAAACCCGGGCTCAGGGTATGACCATGATCCCATCCTTACCTTGTAGATTTCCAGCAGCAGGCCGATAACATGAAAGACACAGATCACTTTAATCTCATCGCGTGTCTCCAATCCGCTGCGGTACATCACGTACTGCACTGCAAGCAGGATGAGAAGAATGGCATCATAACGGTAAATGACGGGCAGCTCTACTACGCTGGAAAGTGCCAAAGTTCCGAAGACCGCAATAGGAAATATGCAGCTCATCGCCTGATGATAGCCAAAATGCAGCAGTTGTACAACTGGTTTCATTGACGTTATCTCCCCGAATGGCTTGCCATTTTAAAAGGAAAGCGGAGTGTGTTTCGATAGTCTTGATTAATCGCCATATTGTTCACCTCAGGCCGTTTAAAAAAGTGTTGTTCCTCGTTCCATAAAGTACACCTCACTTAGCTAGTGATAATTTGAATTTAACACACGATTTATCGTTTTACAATATATTTTAGTTGTTACACAATGTATTAACCCTTTCCATCTTACGGGCAATGGCCCATGATGACCCCCCAATCGCTGGCCGATCGCAAGCGTCGAACAGCCGAGTTGACAGAGGGCCTCCAATTGACCGCGTTCGACTATTATAAATGCTGCAAGCTCAATAAAAAGCCTGCGGCCGCTTGGTAAACTGCGGTCGCAGGCTTCGTTCATCTGACAATCCACTCATTCTCGCGGCTGATATGATTACCTATTCTTCGGCCGCATCCTGCGGACCGGCGAATCCTCTTGCCAGCTCAATATCCTGGCGCACATCCTCCAGATAGTACGGATAGCCGAATGTTTGTTTGACTCTAGCCATATAATAGGGCTTGTTGTGCAGACTCCAATAATGGCCCAAGCGCTCCCAATGCCCGGCGGCCTGCTCCAGCAGCGCAACCGCTTGCTCCCTGTGCTGCCCGTTGCCGTCTCGCCTGTACCGGTTCAGCTCAAGCGCGGCGGCAAATTTGCACTCGTAGTAACGGCCCATCTGCGCATATGCCTTCAGATCATATAACGTGCATTCCGCATGTCCGCCGCGCAGCCCCCCAAGCTCCGATTCCAGTCTGCTTGCGGCTTGTTCGGCCTGCGCGGATGACTCTCTTAACATCCCGATAATGTTAATCGGCGTTTCCTCATAGCTTCCCGCCGCTTGCTCCAATATGCCTTCATGCTCCGCTTTTGCATACTCGGAAATTCCCATCACGCCGACTCCCGGCATCGGAACACCGTCTGCGAAATCAAGAATGGTCTTAAAGCCGGTGACCTGCGACAAGCAGCTTTCCGCATGCCATTGAAAGTCATAATCGATCCAGAACAAGCGGTTGACCGCCGGAATGATCCGCGAGGCATGACGGAGTCCCTGCAGGAAAAGAGGAGCGTGCCGGGGGCCATATTGCTTTTCGAGCAAATAGGTCCATACCCGGTCATCCGTGTCCGGGTTATAGGAAAGCCGTCCCCATAATTGAAATTGAAACAGATGCCGCTCGTAATCATAGGTCCACGTCTTATGCCCGTGATCGACATGCTGGAAATCCCGCCCCCATACATACCCATCCGATCCCCAGTAGAAGCCTTTGACGTATGGCTTTTGCATGCCCTTCACATAGGAACGGACATAGTCCGGGTCACCCCAGCGGTGTGTAAATACATCGTCATTGCGCACCGTAAACAGCACTTGGGTCGATTCCAGATCGATCCCCTCCCAGGCTCCCCACAGCTCCTCGAATCGGGGCACCGGGTGGGAGTAGCAGTGGGCGTTCGAATATTTCCAGCTGATATAAAAGAGTTTGGGATCAAACTGGCTTTGCACCATGTCTTTGATTTCCTTGCCCGCATTTTGCATATTCGTGCGGTGAATGAACGGAATGGCTCTGCCGGACTGCTTGATCGCTTCCACATAGGTTTCCACAATCCAGTTCTCCCGCTCATAGCCGCTGCCGTCCATCCATTCGCTGGCGGAGGTGCCCAGTCCCTTCAGCTCGGGGTACGTAATCAACAGCTGCAGCACCATCTCGCGGATGTAGTCCCTGATTAACTCCGACTGCCCGCGGAACCGGTTGAGCGGCAGACCGACCCGATGGATTAGGTTATCATACATATTGCCGAAATCCCCTACGTTCTCCGGCAAGCCGAGACCGCGCGCCGCTTCGGGAGTCAGACGGATATTCCAGGTGAACAGATAAATGTCAATGCCCCTGTCCGCCGCATGCCGGAACAGCTCGCGGAAAAACCGGATATTCCGGTCGATCTCCACATCGCTGAACGGATTCGCCGCTCTGTATTTGGACGAGACGACCATAAGATGGTAGGGGTGCTCGCTCCACATGCTCAGGCAGTTATATCGGTTAAGTGCCAGCATATCCAGATAGGATCTCCAAAAGGCGATATCCATGCAGGTCTGTTCATTAAGCACGAACGGATCTCCGGAATCGAACGGTACATACGGCAGATTATATTTGATCCCGCGTATGCCAAGCGCAGGCTTCTGGCTGATTTCCTCGCCATCCGCAAGCTCCGTGCCTGTCGCAAGCCGTTCGGCCCATTCCAGACAACCATACATCACACCGCGCGAATCGGAGCCTTCTATATAAACAAGCCCGCCCTCCCGGTATATCCGGAACGACTGGTCTTCATAACGGGGGGCCTTCCCCCGCTGTGCCGGCACTCTTCTGGCAAGAATGCCCTCCGCAGGCAGCCGTACCGTCCCATGACCGGAAAACTGCTCGATGAAAAACAAACCGCTCCGCTCGAGACTTTGCTTAAGCTGCTCTGCGCCGAATGAAATGACCGGGTCTTTATGATCGTATATGAGCTTCAATGGGGGTTCCCTCCAATTAATAGTACTAACGCTGATGGTCCACTCTGTTTTGCGTGGCAAGCCACAGGAAAGACCGCAGCGCACATGTCTGTGCTGCGGTCTGGTCCATTTATGATTCCTGCCTTAGAAGATAGTACGGCTGGTTGGACAGTGCTTCGTTGAAGCCGGGGGAGAGCCATGCATGCCCTGAACCATCCCTGAGCTCGAAGAAATAGATGATCGGATAAGGCGTGTCCGTATACCCTTCCGGTATACTCGCGACATACTGTTCTCGCTCCCGCTTCATATCGGTTACTTGATAGCTCTCTACTTGATTCGCATGCCGGTAATGAAGCTGAATTTGCCACTCCGCCGGAGCCTTCGGTACGGATAAGGACAGTTTAACAGCCTCACCCTTGCGGAACACCGCCGGCGGAGTATGTTCCACTGCCGGTTTTTCAGCAGCGGATGGCGTAAATACGCCCGCGCTTGCTGTCTCCTTCTCCTGCGGGACGGCAGGGCCGGCTTCTTCCAGCTCCTGTTCCAGCGCCGCGATATCCTCCTCGATTAGAGGCAGGCGGTCAGCCCAATGCCCTCTCATATAAGGCACATATCCGAAGGTGATATCTTCACGGTATACTCCCTGAGTGCTTTCGATGACACTCACCCAGGCTTCTTTGGCAGACTGGTAGAATCGCAGCGCCTCCTGCAGCTGGGCCGGGTCTCCGGTTCGTTCGAACAAGGCGTAGGCAACGCCTGCGCGAAGCTTGCCGGCAAAGAAGTGACCCAGGCCCGCCTGCGCCGATACGTCTATCTTCCAGCGTATGAATGAAGGAGACTCCGGGTCGTTAATTTGAGACAGCGCCCCGGCGAGCTCAGTCATGGCCCTATCTGCAAATCCGGTTAGTTTTGCGGCAACATCAAGCGGGGAGTATTTGCCGCTGCGGTTCCCCTGCAGCAGGTCATCGGCAAAATCGTCAATCCGGTAAAACATGGCCGGATCAAGCGGGCTGACCGCACCGAACGTTTTGGGCTCCGGCGTGTCTCCGTATTGGACCAGCTTGCCGGCAGACTTGGCAATGGGCATATTGGCATACATCTCCGGCCAATAATGGTTGTTGGCCGCAGAAGGCAGATGCGCTGCCGTCACAAGCGGCAGAATCCGGCTGGCATGCGCCAGGGCCTCTTCCGCGGCAGGAGCCGCTTCGCCGAATTCAAACCGCAGATACCGCCGCCAGGAGTCAGGCCGGGCATCCGGATTATACAGCAGCCGACCCCACAGCCTGTAGGTGTACAGGTATTTCTTCCACTCCGAGCCTGCAAATCCGAGCGAAGCATCGGCGTAAGGCTCGCGTCCTCCCGGCGATCCGGTTCCTTTTCTGGCTTTGAAGGCTAATGGCTCGCATAATTCCACGCCCAATCCGCCGCCGAAGCTGCCGAGCCGCCCATATCCAGCCGCCATGGCGGGATCACCCCACAGCAGCACCCGCTGCGTGCCCGGCCAAATCCGGTACAGCACGCCGTATTTGCGGTCTTCCTTCAAGAAATCCCCATAACCGTAACGGGTGAATTTTCTGTACGTGGCGGTAATCGCCATCAGGTCCGGCCGGTCCGTATCCTCGGCTGGAAGCTCGGTCTGACGGATTGCCGCCTGATGGTATGGAGGGCCCATATGCTCCGCCCAATATTTCGGCGACACGACGACGGGAAGACCCGTTTCGACCGCCACCTGCAGCATCTGGTCATCCACACCCTTGGCATGCAGATCAAGCTCCACCGGGCGGCCGGCTTTCAGAATACCGGAGAACACAATCTTCCAGAACTCATGGGCCGGCTCGGGGATGCCGCCCTCATAATGGGTGCGTATCGTAATGCCTTCCACGTCCGGACAAGCCTGAATCAAGGCCCCAAGCGCATCCCGGCAATAAGCGGCATGGTTGTCAGGGTTAACCCCTTCGATCAGGTAATTGGCGTCGGGACTATCGCTGGGATCGTAGGCATGTGTCCAGATGCCTAACTGAAAATGAACGCCTCTGAGCCTGGCTTCCCCGCTGATAAAGCGCAGCATATCCAAATTCCGCTCCGCTTCTCCCTGCGGCAGCCCTTTCACTTTGACATCATAGCCTGGCAAATCCAGCAAATAGGGGTAGGCAAAGCAGAAATAATTGTCCTTGACCCCGGGATCATGCCCGTAATCGTACCCCATGCCCAAAGCAAGGTGGAGGCGGTTGAACCGGTGTGTGGCCAATTCGGTCAAATATTCAAGCCAGAACGCTTTATCATAAAACCATGGTTTGTCCTCTACCTCGCTCACGAATAAACGGTTGATGCTGCGGACAGGTGCAGCGGGTTTTTCCGCATAAGGCTTGATTTGCGACAGCCCGGCCAGAGGATCCGCGGAATACTTCACGATATCCGCCAGCTCCAGAATGGCATATACAATCCCTTGCGGGTCGCTCCCGGCAGCGTTAAGAACCGGTCTGCCTTCTGCATTCTGCCAGGACAGACCAAATGACTCCGCTTCCTGCGGGACGCTCACGCTGTCGGCAGCCCCATGCTCTGGATCGG
This sequence comes from Paenibacillus sp. JT31N11, assembly GCF_056269285.1. Classification (NCBI taxonomy): domain Bacteria; kingdom Bacillati; phylum Bacillota; class Bacilli; order Caryophanales; family Paenibacillaceae; genus Paenibacillus; species Paenibacillus sp. JT31N11. Next base: position 816,568 of record NZ_JBWDNQ010000001.1, on the reverse strand, counting down.
GGCCGGAAACAAGGATGCAAAGGCCCGCACCGTGCCCGGACAATGCTTCGATTCCCTTCTTTTCAGTTACAGTAATGCCCTGCTGACGGCAGGTCTCCGCCAAGTATCCGATTGCCCAGTCCACCGAGCGGTCATGGGCGGCAGAATCCGCTGAATGCCTCACCAGTGACAGCGTCATTTCCGCATGATTATCCATAAGAACATCTCCTCATATAATCAGATTTGACTGATTCTATATTCAGCTTTGGCCAGCCATTCGGGATGAATGGTGACGCCCCATCCGGGACCGTCCGGCACATGCACCTTGCCGTCCTCCACCTTAAGACCGGAGGTGAACAGCCCTTCCGTCCAGTGATCGGGCTCGATGGAGAACTCCACGAACCGGCCAGCATTAGGTACAGCAGCAGCCATATGCAGGGTAAAAATAGTCACCATCGACAAGTTGGCCGCGTGGGGGGTACAGGTCATTCCGGCCGCCTCCGCCATCTGTGCTACCTTCAAGGCCCGGCTCAAGCCCCCGATGTAACAAATATCGGGCTGAACGATATCCACCGCATGCATGGAGATCATCCTCTGAAATTGCGCCAGATCCGTATCCTGTTCCCCGCCGGTAACGGGAAGCTCCAGCGCATCGGCCACCTGCTTCGTCCATTCCAGCTGCGGATAGGGACAAGGCTCCTCGTAGTGGCAGACGCCGTACTGCCCCAGCATATGTCCGACCTCGATGGCCCTGGCCGGTGTAAATCCGCTGTTCGCGTCCACATAGAGATCAGTTCTGTCTCCAATGGCTCTGCGGACAGCCGGTACGATCTCCTCCGTCCTGCCCGGGTAAACGTCCGTATCGCTGCCGAAATTTTTGCCGATACGGATTTTGAACGCCTGGTAGCCATGCGCATCCTGAAGCCTCTGCAGGCGGTCCGCTTCCTCTGCGGGGGAAATATCCCGCCGCATGCTGGAGCCATATACCGGAACAGCCCGCGGCTGGCCTCCAAGCAGCTCGCATACGCTTTTCCCGAGCCGCTTCCCTTTCAAATCCCATAAAGCCGTATCCAGTCCGCCGACGGCTCTGCATATGTAGGAGCCCGGGAACTTATGCTCCGCTTCCACGCACCGCTCCGCCAGCGCGGCAATGTCTTCCGCATCCGCGCCAAGCGCGTGCGGAGCAATTTGCTGATGCAGCACCAATGCCGAGATATTGGCATGATAAGGCGCGATTTGCCCGAAGCCTTCCTGCCCGTCCTCGGTTCTCACCCGCACGCAGCTGATCTGCTTATTGGTAAAGGTTTCAATGCTTTTGATTTTCATGGCTCTATCCTCCCGTTCGCTTCCGCCGCATCGGCAGAGGTGGATTCCCTGGGAGTTGATCCCGATCCCGGTCCCGATCCCAGTTTCAGCACCAGCGCATCCCTGCCGTGCAGCGTCATCTGCAGCCTTTGTTCTTTCCGCGCATAAACCGCTTCTCCCCAATACCTGCAAATGACAGCAAGACCATCCAAGCCTTGGGACAGCTCCACTTCCGCTGTCCGTTCTTCCCTATCCGGATTAAGAATCCACAGATACAATCCGCCGTCCTTGCCTGCGGAGAGCCGGGCTTGAACCCGGTGATCGGTGACCCGTACATGCTGTTCGACGCCTGCCCAGGCTAATACCTCCAGGAAATACTTGCGGTTTACCGGATCTTGCGTCCGGTAATAAGCCTCTGAAGGGAATGTTCCGATGAGCAGCGTTCTTCCGCTGCCATAAGCATGCTCGATGACCGCCGCGCTGCCATCCCCATAGCGCCCCCGCACCTGCCCGCCGGAGAGGGCGGCATAGGACTGGGAATAGATCCCTCCGCGCACCCGTCTTCCATCCCAATCCAGCTCCAGCGTGCCCGAGATATCCGGCATAAACTCGACATGTGTTTCAGCGGCTCCGAACAGTTCATTCAGCCCGTAATTAGGCTGCTGCGCTCCCGCTCTGCCCCTGTCTCCGAAGTAAGCCGGACAGCCTTCACTGATCAATATCCCCCCGCTTCGCACCCACTCCTGTATCCTTTGCGAGTGCTGCCGGGTCGCCATAATCGGATAAGGCCAATAAAGCACCTTGTAATCTTCAATATGATCGATATGCACCCAGTCTGCCTGGATGTTGTTGTCGAAGAAGCCCTGATAGGCTCCCCACATCGACTGGCTGTACCATTCGCCCCGCATTTCACGATTCAGCAAATAATCGAATGTTTGCGTTTCCGGCATGACCAGAATCCCTATATCACCTCGGATAGGCTCCGCTTCGAGCAAATCCTTCTGGGCTTCATCGTTTGTCCAACGGGCCAGCCTGCTTGCCATAGACGAGCGGTCCGTCCGTGAGCCGTCCATGGCATAAGCGCCGAAGGCACCGAACAGGGGGCCGTCGAGCAGCGGACGCCACCTTGGAAACAAGAGCCCGCGGGCGCCTCCGGCAAACGAGATCATCTGCCAGATCCGGATATCCTCCGGCTCTGTCATTCTTCCATCCTCTCTCGGGCGGCAGATAACCTGGGGCTGCAGCCAAAGCGGACCGCCCTGAGCCTCCGCATGCCAGAACGGTTTGCCGCGCGAGGCAGAGCGCACCAGATCGACGGCATGCCACTGCTTCCAGGGCTCGCCGCCCTTGCGGGAGGCTACCCAGGTAAACCCGTAAACGTCCACTTTAGAGGCTGCGAGCCAGTCATCCGCCCCCATGGACGCCATAATGTGAAGACTGCCGGCAATCCCGTGCGCCGTGATCAGATTTTGGTCATCGAGGCTGCGGATCAGATCGATCCTCCACTGCATATGCTCGTAGAAATTGTCTTTCTTGAACGCCAACCAGTCCATACATTCCGGGTAAGGTGCGGTTTGCGCCGGAGGCTCCACCTGCTCCCAGGCGGTATAGCTGTACCTGTGCCAGGCCTGATTCAATTCCTGCAGGCTTGAATATTTTTCCTTGAGCCATTGACGGAACTTATCCTTCGTAAAACGGCAGTAACAAATATGCGGAGAATAATTGCACTCATTCCATACGTCATAACCCGCCATTGCTTCATGATCCTTGTAGCGGAGCACCAGATTCGTCAGGAAGCGCCCGGCAAGCTCCTTCGCTTCCGGACAATCCAGACACAAGACGCCCGAGGAGCCGTCACCAAAGCCTCCAGTGGCGCTGCTGCCGCTCAATTGTGTCTTGAGACGGCTTCCGTCCGATCGCATATGCACCGCTTCCGGCATTGCATGCACCGCCCATTCCGGAACGGATGTGATCATCTCGGCGGCGATGGTCTGAATGCCGTGCTGCGCCGCCAAATCCATCTGCCGGTCGTAATCGGTCCAATCATACACGCCGGGGGCCGTTTCGATGGCTCCCCACATGAACCAGTGCCGGAACGTATTCATTCCGTCCTCACCGGCGGCCGCATAATCGCGCTGCCAGTCTTCGCCGGGCGGATTCGATTTGCGGAAATATACCGCACCGTAAGGCAGCTGCGGTTTTCGTTTTTGAACCATAGCCATTCGGCCTCCTTCCATCCATAAACGAGGAACAGCGCTTCATTCCACGTTTAACGATGATGCTGCTCGCTGCTAACCTGATATTATCGATACCTCCGTCTGCATGTAAGGGACAATTCTTGACCAACTTCCCGTTTCCGGCCGGTTCACAATTTCCGTCCGGCAAGGGCAAAAACTGTCTAACCCTCCCTTTCTACCGGTTTCTTGACCTGAATGCGCTGGGGGTCATGCGCGAATATCGCTGGAAGATACGGTTTAAATTCCGCTCCGAATATCCGATCGCCGTCGCGATATCGCTGACGGTCCGATCCGATTCGAGCAGCAGCCTTTTCGCCTCTACAACCTTGCAGTCGACGACAAAATCGAGAAAATTCATGCCCATTTCTTTTTTGAACAGCCGGCTCAAATAAGAAGGGCTCATCCCCACCATATCCGCACAGCTCACCAGCGAGAGGTCGTTGTTGCAGTTCTCCTTGATATGCCGGCATACCTGCTTGACTGCCGATTGGCCTGCCTCGCTCCTGTAGTTCTCCGCCAGCCACTTGTAGAGAGGAAAGATGCTCTCGACGAACCAATCGTAGATTTCCCGGGATGTTTGCTTGTTCTTGAGATGTCCGAATAAATTATGCTCCAGGATGTCAACGAGGCTGCCCCCCTGCCTTTCCAGAGAATGAATCACGGCGGACAGCAGCACATAATAGCTTTGATAGACCAATATATAGGAATGGGAGCTGCGGAGCGTTTCGGAGAACTGGGATAAATGGCGGCCCGCTTCTCCAGGATCTCCGGTCTCCAATGCCTCGACAATGGCTGTTTCCAATTCCTGCGGATAACGGAACAACGCCTGTTTCTTGCTGCGTTCCATATCGTCAATGAACAAGACATGCTCGGATAAACGAAAAATCCGGTTCTGCAGCGCGATCTCCGCCTCTTTGTAAGAAACCGGGACATCGGCTGTATGGGAGTAGAACCGCCCGACGCCTACAGACACGTCAAAGGACAGGACATTCTTGAGCGAGGCGCATACAGAGTTCGCATACTCAAGAGTCTGACTGCGCATAACCGACAGCTCGGTATCCTGACCGAACTGCAGCAGGGCGACGCCCCTTCCCTGAAAGGGGATGACATAGCCTTGAATACGGGCATCCGATTGAAGCAGCTCCTGCATGACATTGGCGATGGCAAACGCGATAATGCTTCTCTCATCAGGCAGGAAACGTTTGTCCTTCGAGATATTCTCCACTTCTGCAATCAGCACGACATTGGTGGAATCAACGGATATCCCGTACGTGATGGAATCGCGAATGAGAGAATCATTTCTGACATAATCGCCGCTCAGCAGCTGCTGCAGGCATTTTTCCCTAAGCGAAGGCTCGATTTGCTCCATGAAGGTGCCCAGCTTTTCGGCCTCGTTATTCAAGAAGTCCAGACATTCCTTGATATAGTCGAACTCATTGTCTTTATTCTGGATTCTCCCGAAGCTTAAGGTTCTGCTGTGCTTGATCAGCTCCCCGATCGGGTTGTACGCTTTCTTCGTATTGAAGTAAGTCAGCAGAACGCCCACGGCAATGAAAAACAACAGCACAAGCAGCGTAACTCCCCGGATCCAGTTGATTTGTCCGGCGATGATTTTCTCGGGAATCACCGTCACGTAGGTGCGTCCGAAAACATTTTTCTGGTACAGATACTGCGCCCGGTCCCCGTCAATCCCTTCCGCGAAGAAGCTGTCGGTCGTTTTGCCGGAGGTGCGGATTTTCTCGAGGCTTTCCATCTGATTAAGCTTTGAATAGATGTCTTCCGAACCTGTATTGCCGTTTTGGAAAAGCTTCTGATAATTCAGTACGAATAAGTCCTTTTCCTTCGGAACTATAATTGTATCCGTTTGCAAAAATTTGCTGATTGCGGAGGTTTCAATTTCAAACGCCAATACTCCCTGCGCCTTCCCGCTTCCCAAAATAGGCAGCAGCCGGGCGAATGTGATGTAGCCGTCCTTCTTCCCGGCAGGCATAATCGTCCACTGGGACAGATTGCCGTCCAGGATGAGCCGGTCGATGTCTTCCCCATATGGATATTTTTCCTTATCGACCGTGCCGTAGCGGTTGGACAACACAGTTTCTTCCGCCCTGTTATAAAAAAAAATCTCATCGATAAAGCTGTTGGTATTTTTGAACATGGCGATTTTATCCAAAATATTCTGATGCCAGATGATGCCGGATTCCTGATCAGGCTTGGTAAAAAAATTCGTAAGGGCAGGATCGAGCGCCAGCTGAAGCGATTCCTGCTCTATCCCCTGCAGAATGCGTTCGGACCTGTCTTTCATCATCGTGAGGGATGAGCGGCTTTCGCTGAGCATCTGTTGATTCATCCGGTTCATGGAAAATTGATAGTAAACCAGGCTGGCCAATAGGACGGGAACACAGACGGATATGCACCCAAGCCAAATTAACTTGTATAAATATTTTCCGCGGTTGGCAGCAAGCATGGAACCCGGCTGGCGTACCAGGGCTTCAATCCAGTTAACCATTATGACCCCCCAAACGATAATATTTTCGTCCGCTATCCTACTACAATTCGATGCCCGCATTGTCGAATCCTTGGGAGAATATGCACTATTTTTGACGATGCAGGCAGAGACTTGCGGAATAACCGATAAAAAACGGTCCTGTTCGCAAGTTTGCGAGAGAACCGTTTTTGTTGTTAACCCCGAATTTCATCGAACCGCCCAAGCTGATTTTCGCCCTTACTGCCGCGTCGCAGCTCTGGATTCCGGTGTTTCCCACTGCGCCGCATACTCGCTTTTTTCCCACTCCTCCAAATTCATCAGTCCCAGACCCATTCCAAATCCCGGCTCGCTTGTGTAGGTGTTGACCATGAATGCCAGCCATTTGCCGTCCGGGCTTACATTGGAATTGCTGGCTCTCCAGGGAGAACGGTCAAAGAAGCGCGTCATCCGAACCCGCCTGCCGGTACCGTCCAGCTTCAGCTTCCATAAATCAAAGGGAGGGAACTGATTCACCAGATCGCAGGAGGATTCCAGGCAAATATGCTCGTGATCCGGAAAGATTCCTTCGCATTCATTATGCGTCTGCTCCTCTGTGATGTAAGTGCGCACGTCGAGGGTCTTAAGATCAATGCCCCTTGTTACAGCCTTCCAATTATCCGGAGTCCTGTAGGGACTGCCGATATATTCGGCCATGATCACTTCCGTATCGTTATGGCGAAAATCCTGAGGCTCCGGATGGAAGCCGCGCACATTGCGGTAGATGACCCGGTCATCCCCAAGCTCCGGACCCTCCGGTCCATAAACGATGTCCGTCACATGACATTCGTAGTCCTCGGTTGTGCCGATACGCGGATCATGTCCTCCATGCATGGAGTATGTGATCCGGTTCGCTACTGCCGATACCCCCGCTCCTTCGGAAATTCTCCGGCCCAGCGGCTTGGGCGGAGAGCTGGCATCCTTATCCATGATCCAAAGCTCTGACTCCAGATATCTGCTGGTGCGGCGGTCTTTGAATTCTTTGGGACCGATGAGCAGATAATCTCCGTTTGCGAGGAACAGAACCCGCAGGAAGGAATGATGGTTTCCCAGATTTTTGGTCAAATTGCGGACCTCTCTGGTGGCCATATCCATTTCGCAAACATCCCCGTAATTCCGCTCGATAAAGGCAAGCCGTTTGCCGTCCGGAGACCAGTACGGGCGCTCGCCGTAATCAAGCAGCTTCTCATGAAACGGGGGAGGGTTATCCAGCACATGCTCTCCTTCATAGGCTTTATTGTCCGTGTTATAGATGGGCACAACAAATTCCTCCTTGGTTCATGCGGTTTTATTCTCCGAAATACTCTTTGTACATCGCGGCATATTCCTGGTACGCCTGCTTGAATTCCGGCATGGCGTTCAGCTTATCGACATAGGCCTTGTACTCGTCCATGGAGATTTGACCCACAATAGCTTTGGTGGCCATCGACTGCCACTCCTTCTCATATTTGGGCCAGACCTCCGTCCACTTGACCGAGGCGATGATGTTGAACACATTGGTTTTGCCAACCTCGCCGTACACCTCGGCATCCTTCAGCTTGGCGTCGTTATAGGCTTTGGGGGCCGAGGCATTAAACACCTTCATTTTATTGTTGAAGGCCAATGCGAATACCTGGTTGGCGTTTGTAGTCACCTCTTTGATCCCAAGCTCGGTCAGCTGCGGCTGTCCGTCGACCAATGTATGATGAACGCCTTCGATGCCAAAATAGTTGAAATCCGTGTATTCCATTGTGGTCGTTTCCTCAAAATAATCGAGAATTTGTTTAACCTTCTCCTCCGGCACCTTCTTGGAAATGTAATTCGCCCCGAAGAATGGCGGCACGAGCTGCACGCTGACCCCCTTGGGACCCTGCATGGGAGGAAGCGTAATGATTTCGGCATCAGGCTGCGTTTTCTTGTTCTCCTGCTCCCATGTGTAATCGCGCCAAATATTCCGGGTATAAGAGGCTGCGCGGCCGGTGGCGAACATTTCTTCCGCCTGCGTTTTCTTGATCGTCGTGAATTCCTTCGCGAGGATGCCGTCCGCATACAGCTTACGGAACCATTCCACCATATCCGTGTAATTAGGGGTTAATAAATCGCGAACCAATCCGCCCTCCTGATTGTAAAAAGGGTCCAATGCGCCAAAAGCAGCCTCATAAGAGCCGTCCCCATCAGCCAGAAGGTAGCCGTGACCGATGATGCCGATCGTATCCTTTTTCCCGTTGCCGTCGGGGTCCCCGTCTACAATTTTCTTGAGAGCTGCGGCATACTCATCGAGCGTCTTGGGTATGGGCAGATTTAATTTATCCAGCCAGTCCTTTCTTATCTTGATGCCGGGATCAATGACAGGACGGTTGCGGGGAATCCCGTAGATTTTCCCGTCGGATTTCATATACGTCCAGACATTCTGCTCGCTGTTGTTCTTGAGGTTAGGGTACTTGCTGAAGTCGCCAAGGAACGGCGTAAGATCCCAGAACGCACCCTGCTTGATGGCCATCTGCAGCGTGGGCCGTGTCACATTCTGGGCGACAATGATTTCCGGGAGATTGCCGGACGCCAGCACCAGGTCAAACTTCGTATCGTAATCTCCGGATGGGATCCACTCGACGTCAAGCGATGTGTTCGTCCGCTTCTGCCACTCCGTCCAATACTGGTCGTTCATGTCGGGAACCTCTGCAAACGAGGGCACCATAAACTGGAGCTTCAACGCTTCTGCAGCTGCGGCTGGTTCCGCGGCATTCGGAGTCCCCTCTTCGCTACTGTCAACAGCGGGCTCGTTCCCGTTTCCACCTGAACATCCTGCAAGCAGACCTATGAACAGGACCATGGACAGGGCATAACCATACAGCTTTCCTGCAATCATGCAAAACCTCCTCAAATATGAATTCTTTTCGGGCGCCACAGCATTTGACGGCGCTTTCCATTCATATAGTAGCCCATTCACCAGCCGCAGGTTAGCGACAGTTCTTGCTCCTTTGCAGAATCGCAAGTTTTGTCCCTTTCGTTAATAAATTGTCTGTTCTATGATTGAAACAGAAGACCGCCTGGTTGCGGCGTACCTTGTAACGTTTGCGTTCCATTATTCTTCTTTCGCCAAAGCAAGAAGAGCCGGCTGCGCCGTCTTTTGGCGGCAAAGTTAGTTTCTCCCCTCAGAAATATAAGCAAAGTATGATGAAATTTTATTCGTTCTTATATTTTCAAAAAAAAGGGACCCGGCTGCATGCAGCCGGGTCCCTTTTTTTGAAAATATGCCTTTGATGCTCAAGCATCTTCAGGATAAGAATTATAAAACACTGATCAGGTATTTGGCCCGCTCGGTCTCCAGAACCAATGCATCGTTCTCCTGCTTCGCATAGTTTAATCCCTGCAGCGGAATCTCGAAGGTGCGGGAAGGAAGCTCCTCTTCGCTGTCTTCGGTTATTACAGTACCCCGCCCGTGAAGCAGCAGCGCGCTGTCCGATGTATACTCATCGATGGAATCGCTTCGGCTGCTTCGATAATCGATATCGCTCAGCTCAAGGCGAACCTCGTCCAGATCCTCCTGCTCCTGTTTTCGGATTAGGAGCTCCTGGCCGGTATGGCTCTGCAGCCAGTCGACTAGCGATTGCCGTGATAATGTCATCATTCGTATCTCCTCCAGGACTGAAGCGGATTGTTTATGTGGTCAGAACCGCCGCTCCACGGTTGTTGTATTATTTTACCCACTTTAGGCAATTTCCCACCAGTAGATGCAAAATAAACACCGTTACTCCGTTATCAAGAAGAAACGGCTGCACCGTCCTATTGGCGTGCAGCCGTTTCTTCCTTCAGAAATAGAAGCAAAGTATAGGGGAATCTTATACTTCCTTATATGTTAAACAAAATTTCTCGTATCGTTGTTTCGTCCGAACTTGTAGGTTGCAATCAGGAAGAACACTACGGCGAACGCAAGCAGCACCGCAAGGTTGAACCAGATGCCACTGAGCGCGCCTCCCGACTGCAGCTTGCTGATCGACTGCAGCACCCAATTCTGCGGCAGGAAATCCGCTATGCGGCGGATGGCCTCCGGCATGATGCTGATCGGGAAGAAGCAGCCGGATAACAGGCAGGTGGGTGTTACAATCAGGTTCTGCATTGCTCCTGCCATAGCCGTATTCTTGGAGAAAGCGACGACAACGAGCGAGAGACTAACCGACACCAGGGCGAACAGGGACATGATGCCGAGCATCTCAACTGCAGGAATACCGGGCTCGAGTCCGAAGATAACGAACATGAAGAACAGCGCAACCACAATCTGAGCCATCATGATGCACAAATTCACAAATACATTGGACATGACGTAGGTTCTGGCATCTACCGGTGAAGACAAAATGCGGAAATAAGTGCGGTTCTCGCGATTTTTGAGAATCAGCTCCGAGAGGTTGACCGCAGACATCATCATAAACATGATCAGATAACCAATCGACTGGTAGGACATATCCTTGGTGGAGGATGTATCATTCACGGACTGTGCCGACAGCTTGAAGTCCGTTCCCCGATACGAATCGTACAGCTGCTCGAACTTTGCTGTATCTCCTGCTGATATTTTGCCGATGGCGGAGATATTGTCAATGTATCCGGCCAGCATAGACTTCATATAAGCGGTCACCTGGGCGCCCTTGAGCGACTGGATTCCGATATGAGCGGGGCTGCCTTCAAGCACGCTTTTCGAGAAGCCTTCTCCGATGACAATTCCGCTGTCCAGCTGTCCGGCTGCAAGCTGACTCTTCAGCTCGCTCTCTGTTACGCTTACGATTTTCACATTATCCAGCCCCTGAACGAAGCCCGCCGTATCCGCCGCTATGGCTTCAGATCCATCCCCGTTCACGACTCCAACTCGGAGCACCGTCTGTCCCGGGGAACCGTAGAGAAGGGTGGACAGCAGAATTCCGGCAACCGGGAGACCGAAATACAAGATCAGGTTGGAGGGCTTACGAAATGTGGTCCACAGCGTAATCCGGACCAGAAACCAAAAATCCTTCCACATTTACAAACCCTCCCTGCGTTTCATAATTGTTGCCGATATGACGAGAAACAATACTGCAAGACCAAGGTTCAACCCCATAACCGGCCAAGCCGCCGATAAGTCGTTGGAATAGATAATTTCTGTCAATCCCCGATTCGCCCAGCGAATGGGGGACAGTTCCGTCACGAAGCTCATTATGCCTCCGCCGACATCATCAACAGGGAAATAAGCGCCGCCGAAAAAGGAAAACAGCTGTACGAGCAGATTAACAATTCCGCGTGATGAGGTCCCTTTCAGCAAATAGCTTGCCGCGAGCCCGAAGCTGGCCGCCATTACCACCTCCGTGAGCAGTACGAGCAGCACCAGGCCCAGATGATCGCCCCAATACGCTTTAAACGCAAATTTGCTGAAGAATACAATAATCACGACACATAGCATGTTAATGACAATATTGCCCATAATCTTGCCGATAAAAATTTCGCTTCTGCTCACCGGAGCCGCAACAAGCCGGGCCACCGTACCGCGTTTGATTTCACTGCGGATGAGCTCTCCCGCTGACATGGCGCTCCATAAGGCGATCATGACCGTCATGGCCAAAGCATAGTAATCCATCGATCCCGCCTTGCGGTCGGCAATGATCGAGGTTTCCTGAATATAACCTCCGCCGCTCCCGGCGAATACGAGACCGATTTTATCGGGATCGCTCTTTTCTACGGCTGCGGCCGCATTATATTTATCCGTAAAAGCGCTCAGCATCCCCTGTACGATATTGCCTTCGAGGGCACTGCGGTCGCTGCCGTACAGCGATATGCCGCTATCCGTTAGTTCCACATAACCCTGGTAACGATTCTCCGCCACCTCTTCCCGTCCGTCAATGTCTGCCTTGGCCGTCTCGAACTGGACGCCTGTTGAGCCAATTTCCTTGGCGAATGCCTGGAAGGACTGGGACAGCATGCCGCTGCTTGTATCCTTGACGAGCACCTTCATACTGCCAATGCTTGCATTGCTGGTAAAAGCATTGGTCAGAGCCAGGCCGAGAATCAGCATAAGCACGATGGGAAAAGCCAGCATGAAAAACAGCGTGCGCCGGTCGCGAAAATCCCTTTTGATTTCCTTCAGGGCAATCGATAATGTATTCATAGCCATAACCTCCTCTCTATGGATGTTTAATCCCTTAATTTGCGCCCGGTCAAGGTGAGGAATACCATCTCGAGGTTCGGCTCCTGTTCCTCGACAGCACGGATTTCCATATTGTCCTCCATCAGCCGCTTCAGAATCAGATTCAGATTGTCAACGGCGGCATCGCTGTGAATGCGGAGAATATTTTCCTCCTGAAGAACCTTGCGCACCCCCGGAATCCCCTGCAGCCGCTCGCCTTCCGAGCCTTGGGCCGACTTCAATTCGATCCGGATGTCCTTCACGTCGGTTATGGTGGCTTTGAGCTGCTCCTTGGTCCCTTCCGCGATGATTTTGCCGTGATCGACGATCGCGATGCGGGAGCAGATCTCCTCCACTTCCTCCATGTAGTGGCTTGTGTAGATAATCGTGCAGCCCGATTCATTGAGCTTGCGCACGGAGGTCAGAATATAATTGCGCGACTGGGGATCGATGCCGACCGTCGGTTCGTCCATAATAATCAGCTTGGGCTTATGCGCGATGGCGCAGGCGATGTTGAGCCGGCGCTTCATGCCGCCTGAGAAATTTTTCGGGAAGGTCTTCGCCTTATCGCTCAAACCGACGAATTCCAGCGCCTCCTCTGCCCGTTCCCTCAGCCGGGAACCCCGAAGACCATACAGCCCGGCAAAAAAGCTTACATTCTCATAGGCCGTCATATCCTCATAAATCGCCAGGTCCTGCGGCACTATTCCAAGGTTGACCTTCGCGAACCGGCTTTGCTTCATAATGTCCCGGTCCAGGATGCGGATTTCTCCGCTGGTCGGTCGAAGGAGCGACGACACCATGTTGATGGTCGTGCTTTTGCCGGCGCCGTTGGCTCCAAGAAAACCGAATATTTCGCCTTCGCGGATTGAAAGCGAGATATTATCGACTGCGATGAAATCGCCGAACTTCTTCGTAAGATTGCGGATATCCAATACATTCATGAGGTTCACTCCGTTTCATTATCTCTTTCATGTCCTTATTGTAAGAAAAAAGGATGCCCTCATGCCAGTGCATAAGTTCATCCTTTCGGAATGAGAATTCTCATGTTTTTATGATGAATGCTCCCCCGGCCGGGGTGAGATTCTTCACTGCGCGCCGCTCGGAAGCAGGGTCGTGACAATAAATCCTCTTGTTCCATCGGCGATTACCGTACCGTTCATGGCGGCCGCACGCTCCTCCATACCGATCAGCCCCAGTCCCTTTACAACCTTCGGCGCACCCTGTCCATTATCCGATACCACCGCTTTGATGAACCGGTTGAGCACCCTGATTTCCACATGAATCGCCGTTGCGCTGGCATATTTGGCGGCATTGGTCAACGATTCCGTCACATTCTCGTGAATGATTTTCCACTGCAGAGGCGTAATGACCTCCATATCCCCTTCATGCACAACGCTTGTCAAGAGCCCTGTCCGGCCTCCGAAGGCTTCCACGATGGACTTCAAGCGGCTGATTCCGAGCTGCTCCTTGAGCGGTTTGGTGTTTTTGAGCGTCAGCCGGATCTGCTCGATTCCTTCCTTGGAGATGCCGATAGCGTTCTGCAGCAGCGTCGCTGCCGCGGCAGGATCGTCAGCCATCAGCCGCTTGGCCGCCTCCATCTGAATCAGAGCCCCCGTCATGGCATGACCGATGCCGTCGTGAATTTCCTGCGACAGCCGGCTGCGCTCCTCGAGCTTGGCCGTATATTCCGTAGTCCGGAGAAAATCCCGGTTCTCATTCTGCTTCTTCGACAGCCGGTGAAGATCGCCGCGCATCCGCTCCAGGCTGTCCTCCTGCTTGTTCACTCTGGCCATATACTTGCGGATCATGACGTAATTGAAGAAACTCAGCACCGCTGTAAACCCATACAGCGCCAGCATGGAGTTGCGCATGAAGAGCATAGGCAGCAAAATAAGCATCAGCACATACACCTGGTTCTGGATCCGGAACGAGGACAGCTCATAGGCGCTGAGCGGAAGGAGCAGGATAAAGTACGGATGCACATACGCTGCACAGCCGATGAGATAGAGGATAATGCACCCAATGATGCCTTGCTTGACGCGAGGGTCCTTTACAATATGAACAACCAGATTCATCGCCAAATAGATCAGGTAGTACAGCACCAGCCAGGAGATCGGCTCTGAGACGGCAAAATATGAAGCCGCGATGACATAGAGAAGCAAAATGGTTTTATTGCCGACAGTCCATAATTCCATGTGTTTCTTCGAATCCTTTCGTTCAGCGGATTTTACCCGTCAAATAATATATGGCGATCTGTGTGCGGTGCTCCAGTGTGGTCTTGCTCAGGATGGAGGTAATGTAATTGGCGATAGTACCTTCGGAAATAAACAGCTCCTTGGAGATTTCCTTGTTGGAGTACCCCTTCGCAATGAGCGCCATCACATCAAGCTCGCGCTCCGTGAACGGACTGCGGTCGAAGGGCGTGCCGGAATCGGCCGGCGCCGGCGCGCCCATACTGGATTTAAGCTTGTCCAGTGCGACATCCTGCAGAACATTATGGCCGTTGTGCACGCTCTTGATGGCGTCGCGGATCCGCTCCGGATCATTGTTCTTGAGCAGGTAGCCTCTGGCCCCGAAACGGACCGCATCCAAAATATACTCATCATCGTCGAAGGTGGTCAGGATGAGCGGTCTCGTCTTCGTTTCCTCAGTCAGCCGTCTGGTTGCCTCTACGCCGTTCATATTGGGCATGCGGACGTCAAGCAGTGCCACATCCACCTCGTTGGCTTTGCAAAATTCAACCGCTTCCGCTCCGTCTCCGACTGTTGCCACAACCTCAAACTCCTCAAAGGAATGCAAAATAATCCGCATCCCTTCGCGGATGAACGAATTGTCGTCTGCGATTAACACTCTGATCTTCATCTGCACACTCCCTATAATCATATCCATCTACGGTCAGGTTATCTATTTAGTTCAACAAAAGTACAGCGAAGACCTTCATGCAGGGAAAAGTAGGAGCCTTCGATTCTCGCGAATACAATATTCAACATAAACGACCGTTTTCATCGCATACAGCAGGGCCGCACCGCAAGACTGCCCGCCGCCACGCCCAGCTGCATATAACCCGCCAGCACAAATAACCGTTAACGTCATAGCCTGCTCCCCCTTGGCCTTCCTTCTATATTCCATTCTAGGTGCCTCAGGGGAATCTGCTCAGTTCCAACTTTCATGGGACGTAGCGATAAGGGGTACTACATGGTGTAGTACCCCTGGCTATATTCCCTCCATTAATTCAAGGATGAAGCTATCCGTTTCACAAAATAATCCGCGAAGGATATGCCCGCGGTCAGCTCCTCCGACTGCAAATATCCGTTGATCAGCTTGCCGTATACGTCAAGGGGCAGCTCGTATCCGTCCTGATTGTAAATTCTCACCGTCTGCTCATGGTTGAATTGCCCGGCTACCCAGTCCGGGATGATGACAGGTCTGCTGTCCGGTGCCGGGTCTGAGAAGAAGACACGCTCCGCGTTGTCGTGCATGACCTTCCTCAGCTGCTGCTCCGACAGCCCTGCGCCGATTTCCGCGAGCCATGAGATGCAGGCAGGCATCGTCTCATTGCGCGAATAGATGACCGGATATTCGCTCCCCCACATGGTCCGCTCATAGCCGGCCCACTCCAGGACGAACGACATCCAGGGCAGAAAATCCCGATGCGGATAAGGAAGCGTGCTTCCATGCCCCCCATGTCTGGAGAAGATGGCGTGAAATCTCGGATGGCCCAGCAGCTCCTTGACGGACGACCTGTCCCGGAAACCGGCGGATGCGGCCTCGGTGTACAGCAGATGGGGCGAGGCGATCCTCCCGGCCGGATACTGCTCCAGCCAATCCAGATAATTCCGGGTAAGCTCCTCCGACTGGAAGGGAGTGAGGGCGAACACCCATTTCCCCTGCTCCCCGAGCAGCTTGAGAATATCGGGATTGCCAAGCGCTTCGCCGGCTTCCATTCTGATGCCGATGACGCCCGCCTGAAGCTGCAGCAGAACTAGCTCCATACGCTGCTCCGGCGTTTGACCGAACGGGATTCCGACTCCCCGGATGACCTCCGGATAGTCGCGGATGCCTGCGAACAGGCTGGCGAACTCGGGAACGGCGTTGAACAGCACCATGACCGACTTCCGCAGTCCGAACCGCTTCATGTTGTTCACAAAGTCCTCAATCCCGCCGTAACGGGGCAGACCGATATGCGAGTAGGCATCTGCTGCGTAATTCATGCGATCAATCCTCTCTCCTTGTGTTTGGCTCATGCTCATAGCAGTCCGTTTCTCCTGTCATCCGACTCATAGATTTTGCCCGTAAAACGCGGCAGATCGGCAATATCGAATTCCGGTACAAATTCGTCCAGAAGCCGGACGTTGCGCTCGACTTCTTCCGGCCACCTCGCGCCGACGTTCAGCATGTGGACCCTGGAATCCGACAGCAGAAACTTCAGGCAGAGCGCATATATATCCTCGCTTGCAAGCAGCCCGGGAACCAGATGCTCCAGCATCCGCTGTAAAATCCCCGAGGTCATCGGCCTCATAACCGCAACGCCCAGCTGCTTCTCCGCAGCCCTGTCAAGCAGATGAAGCGCGGCATTCTGATAGATCAGGTTGTAATTGATCTGGATGACGTCGAACAAATCCGTATCGATCAATTCCAGAATGGAGCAGGCATCCTCTGTCGTGATCCCCAGCCATCTGACCTTGCCCTGCTCTCTTAATGTTTGCAGGGCTTCCATCGGCCCGCTGTTCAGGATGGCCTGCGAGTCTTCATGCGAAAAGACGCCGCCATGAAACTGGATAACGTCGACATACTCCATTTTCAGCCGCGCAAGGCTGTCCTCCACACCGCGAATAACGCCTTCCTTGCCGATGCCCGACCAGGAATCTGGCCATGTCACCTTGGTAGCCACCAGGCATTGACTGCGTCTGCCCTGCAGGGCATCTCCGATGATGCTTTCGCTGTGTCCGCTGCCATAGGCGGGAGCCGTATCGACATAATTAATGCCGGAATCCAGCGCTGCATGAACGACGCCGATCGCATCCGCTCTTCCCTGCTTGCTGTACGGGTCCCAGCCCTGCGCTTTGTTGACGCCCGAGAACGGATAGCCGCCCACGGCCAGACGGCTTACGTTCTGCCCTGTTTTGCCTAATGTCGTATACTTCACGGTTTACTCCTCCTTGTATGTATCAATGGTAGATCATGCCCACAAGCCCGGGATTCCGCTACAGCTGGCCGGCTTTCGCATAGGCCTGCTGCATCTTCAGCTTCCGGTAATCGGTGGGTACGACCCCTTTCTGCTCCCTGAACAAACGCGAGAAGGTTTTGTACGATCCGTATCCGACCTCGTAGGCAATCTCCGTAATATTCATCATCGTGGAGACCAGAAGGCTGCAGGCATGGCGTATCCTCAGATCGTTCAAAAATTGAACGAATGTCAAATCCGTCATTTCCTTGATCCGTTCGCTGATCCGCGACATGCTCATGGAGAATTTCACCGCCAGGTCGGACAGGGTAAGGCTTTCCTGGTAATGACTCTGAATATAATGAATGATGCGCCATGTGGGATTGAGCTTGCCGGAGCCGTTTGCGGTCTCGGCAGACGCCAGTTGGCCTGCCCTTCGCTTCCGGTCGAAGAGTACCAAGAGCTCCGTCAGCTTCGCTCTGAGCATCGAGGCCCGCAGGCGCTCGCTTCCCTCATATTCATCAAGCATATCATGAAGATGATTGCAGAAGCGTTCATGATCGCGTCCGCCAAGCTGCACGAATGAAGCCAGATCCTCATCTTCCGTCAGCAGACGGTCCAGCTCCGTCTGCCCTCCCGCTTCCATGAGCAGACTCATGCTGAACATGCAGTTGACCAGGACAAGCGTCTCGCCCGGATCGGTATGAATCTCATGAATCTGGTAGGGCAGTATGAACGTGAAGGTACCCGGAATCATGGGATGCGGGATACCGTTAATGGTCTCGTGCCCCCTCCCCTCGATGACATATGAGAATTCGAGAAAATCATGCCGGTGGCTTGGATAGCCGTTTTTAAGACGGTTGATCTTGATATGCAGCGGAAGGGATGAATCCATGTTCGGGTACGATTTTAAATTTTTAGGGAAATAGGTCATGTAAGGACTCCCCTATCGAAATATTGGGATATTCTTCGAAACAATTGGCATACATTTCTTCCGAATCTATTTTAACATGAAATGAAGCGTTTACGTACAAGCCAAAGGAGCGAAAATACGAATGAGTAAAATCAGAATCGGGATTATTGGCGCAGGCAACATCGGTGGGGTTCATATGGGGGAATTCTCCAAACTCCCGCAGGAATGCGAAATCGCCGGTGTAACAGATCTTAATCTGGCACGCGCGGAGCAGCGCGCGGCGCAGTTCGACATCCCCAGAGTATTCCAAACGAACGATGAACTGATCAACAGCCCGGATATCGACGCTGTCATTATTGGAGTGCCCAATCAATTCCACGCTCCGCTTGCTGTTCAGGTGCTGGCTGCAGGGAAGCATGTGCTGCTGGAGAAGCCTATGGCACTGAATGTGGACGCAGCCCGTCAAATCGTAAGGGCCAGCCGCGAATCGGACAGAACGCTGATGGTCGCCCATCAGATGAGATGGGAATCGGTTCCCATGCAGATCAAGCAGCAGGTTGAAGCCGGAGAACTCGGCGACATCTATACCGCCAAAGCCGGTTGGTTCCGCCGCAAAGGCATTCCCGGCTGGGGAACCTGGTTTACCCAGAAGGAACAGTCCGGCGGCGGACCTCTTATCGATATCGGCGTACATTTGCTCGATCTGGCTCTCCATCTGATGGGCAGTCCGAAGCCGATTGCCGTCTCGGGTGCAACGTATGCCAAATTTGGTCCGGAGCGCAAAGGCATCGGCACATGGGGAACCCCGGATTGGGATGGACGCTATGATGTAGAGGATCTGGGAACGGCGATGATCCGGATGGAGGATGGCAGCACATTGACGCTGGAAGTCAGCTGGGCCGTTCATATGGATACCGACAACTCACCGTTCATTCATTTGATGGGAACGGAAGGCGGAGCCAGCTACCGGGGCGATGCAGGCAAGCTGCTGACAGAGAAATTCATGCGTCCGATTGATACCGAGCTGGGTACGCCGCAAAATGATGAAGGCGCACGCCTTCGCCTGAGCCGCCACTTTCTGGAGTGCATCCGGGAAGGCAAACAGCCGCTGACATCCGCCATGACCGGATTTACAAGCAATCTGGTGCTTGATGCGATCTATGAATCCTCCCGCACCGGACAAGAAGTGAAACTGGACTGGACCATTTAATCCGTTTCCTATTGGGACTTGAACGATAACAAGAATAAGCACCGCCGGTCTCCAAGCGGCGGTGCATTCTTGATATATAAGGAGGTACAGCCCATGAGTTTGCTCACATCAGAGCAGAAGCAATCCTTGGTCAATCAGGGTTTCCTTAAAGTTCCCGGTGTCATCCCGCCTATTATGGTGGATCATGCCATGCGTCATATCAACCATTCCATCGGGAACGGGATGAATGTCGAAGACATCACAAGGTACCGCGCACAGTCCTACTGCCCGGAGCTGCAGGGTGAAGCGCCGATCGTCGATTTGTTTAACCAAACGCCTGTCAAGAGCATGGTCGATTCGCTGCTCGGTGCGAATAACGCCCGTCCGGTCAACTATGGCCAGATTGCCATCCGTTTTCCTTCGCTGCAGGATCCGCCTAGAGCTTCCTCCCCCCATCTGGATGGCATGTATTCGCCGCACAACGGCGTTCCAGAGGGCACTATCGGCAACTTTACCATGCTCGTCGGCGTGCTGCTCTCGCCTGTCCGGCAGCAGCAAGCAGGCAATTTCACCGTTTGGCCGGGAACACACCGGATGTACGAGCAGTATTTTCGCGAGCATGGCGCAGACTCGCTGCTTAAGGGGATGCCGCCGGTTGAGCTTCCGCAGCCTGTTCAGACGACGGGGGAACCTGGAGATGTGTTTCTTGTACACTACCAGCTGGCGCATAGCGTTGCGCCTAATGTCTCGCCGTTTCCCAGATACGCTATCTTTTTTCGTGTGACGCATGTGGATCATCACAAGGATTGGCGGGCTCCTATGACCGATATTTGGCTTCATTGGCCAGGGGTCAAGTGAATTGACGCACAGCAAGGCCGGAAACCTGCAGGTTCCCGGCCTCTATGCGGAAGGTTCCGTTTCGCCTCCTTTTCTTGCTGCACACGAATACCCATGCTTTTCAATTCATACTTACATAGAATGTGTTGTGCTTTACTCTCTTCTTGTGACCTTCTCTTTGGAGGTCTTTTTTTTGGGGTGATTCTGATTGAGTAATCCAATGTTAGCTTCCAGCCTGTTCAATTTAATTCCCTCCCGGATTAAAATAGCCAAACGACCCAATAGGTCAGCACAACCAGTGTAAAAATAAGAGTGATCGGAATAACGATTGAAGTCACCTTAAAGTATTGACCCCAGCTTATTTTCACGCCGCCCTTCTTGACAATATGCATCCACATCAAGGTAGCAAGTGTACCGATTGGCAGGAGCAGCGAACCGACATCGCTGCCGATCACACTCGCCAGATAGGAAATCTTCAGCATAAGCGGATCGAGTCCGATATTCGTC
Source organism: Paenibacillus sp. JT31N11 (assembly GCF_056269285.1). NCBI lineage: Bacteria > Bacillati > Bacillota > Bacilli > Caryophanales > Paenibacillaceae > Paenibacillus > Paenibacillus sp. JT31N11. Next base: position 795,789 of record NZ_JBWDNQ010000001.1, on the reverse strand, counting down.
AGGGTAATCGTCCCGATCATCAATGCCGGATGGTTATTGAATAAATTGGATAGAACCGTCAACAGAATGCCCATCGATACGCTTGCATTGAGCAGACTTCCCGTAACAATGGGATGGAGAAGCTGGATTAGCCACTGGGTTAAACCAATATTATTCAAGCCGTAGATAATTACATACATACCGAACGCGAAAATGAGGATATACCAGGGTGTTTTTTTTAACATATCTGCAGGTGAAATTTTCAAATACCTCCATCTCCACAGCAGCAAGAGCGTTGATCCGATTACCGCCATGACAGAGACGGGGAAATGAATGTAGGAAGCGACGAACAGACTTAGCCGAACGAGAAATACAAAAATCAGAATTTTGATCATAAATCTGTTCCGGTTCTCTTTTGGTGCGTCCCCCTTTAGCGGATGGCTGCCCGGCATAAAATTCCATGTCGTCATTGTAGGTATTTTGGAGGGAATTACCCGGTAGAACACCGCGAACAGAAGAACGGCCAGCAGAACAAGTCCCAGCGATGCGGGGATAAACATCATCGCGGAATGCATGTAAAGATCCATATGGACGATCTTGAGCGCAATCAGATTCACGATGTTGCTTACTCCTATCGGGGCGCTTGAGGCCGTAGCAATCAATGCGCCGGATATCAAATAGGGGATTTTTTGAGCATTCTTTAATCCCAAATTACGCAGCAGCATCAGCAGGATCGGGGTCGTGATGAGAATACTGCCATCATTGTTCACGAACAGCGTCATGAGGAAACAAAACAAATTGGTGTACCAGAAAAGACGGATGCCTGATCCTTTCGCTTTTCTTGTCAGAATTTCGGCGGACCAGTAGAAGAAGCCGAAGCTCTCGAGCACAATTGCCATCACAATGGTGGCTATAATAGTAACGGCAGCACCGCTTATGGTACCCGTGATAGCTCCAAGGTCAGCCAATGAAACACTTCCGCTTGCTATTACAAAAAAAGCTCCCACCGTTGCAGGTATAGCCTCATTTACATTCGGACGCCAGAATATAAAGCCGATCGTCAGCAGGAAGGAGCAGACGGTAATAATGACCATTAAGTCATTCATGATTAAACCTCTTTTCAGATTACGAGTTTTCTATTTATCCATTCTCCTTTGCCTTTAAATGTTGTTTCACAGATTCATTACGTTCTCCCAAGGCCTCTCATAGATGGTCTCCCCCCTTAACATGCTTTAGATATTCAAGGATGTACTGTATGTATACGTGCAAGATAGATGGCTCGTACTGGTCAATAACCTCTATTCTATGAAAATCTGCTAGTATCAATCCTTGATGTTTATCTCTCAGTGATAGATGCAGAGCATAGATGATTACCTATATCTGCTGGAACCGGAATGCCAAAAAAAGCCCTTTTCAAGGGCCCTGCCAAGGCGTATGTCTCATGACGGCTGTATCGGCCTGTCACAATCGGCTTCCGTTTTACCTTTTCGGGAGAATGTCCTGATCTTCATCCTCGTCCCGGGCAAACCTGCTTCCAAGCTCTGCCGAAGGAAGCAAGCAGGCATCCCTTCGGCCAAATAAGCGGTAGCGGCTGCCCGCGACAATGTCATACACCTTGTCTCTGATCGCTTCATTTCTTTATCCAGCCGCTGCATGCATTCAGCGCAAATAAGAACAACAGGCTGGCGCCGTCTATAGGCGGCGAAAGCTAAAAAACCCCGAAGCACAAGCTCCGGGGCTGTTCATTCCTACGATGTTCATGCTGATCGTTATGCTTTCAATCTGCGTTTGGGCGGATGCGCTTTGGGCGGATCAGGTATCACCGCTGGAACAATGTCCGGCGGATACAGCCGTTTGGCCAGCATCGTCTGCAGGACAACGATCAGACCGCCGACGCACCAGTAAAGCGGGATGGCGGCAGGAACCGAGAATGAGAAAAATCCCATCATCACCGGGGAAAGATAGATGATCCAGCTCATCCCCATCTGTCCGTTCATCGGAGGGTTGGCGGATTGCGTTATTTTGGCCTGAAGCAGATAAACGGCCGCCGCCAGGAACGGCAGGATCTTATCCGGACTTCCCAGCTGAAACCACAAAAACGTATGCTCAGCCATATCCGGGGTCATCCGTATGGCATAATACAGTCCGGAAAGGATCGGAATCTGCAGCAGCATCGGCAGACAGCCCATGGCAAGCGGATTATACCCGTGCTTGCTGTAAACCGCCATCGTTTCCTGCTGCTGCTTGCGCTGCGACTCGGCATCCTTGTGTTTGGCGTACTTTTCCTTGATCGCATTGATCTCCGGCTGCATTGTACTCATCTTGCGTTTCATGATTTGCTGGCGCTTGTACTGGGATATCATGAACGGCAGCAGCGCCAGACGAACCAGCACCGTGATCGCGATCAGCGCTAGGCCGAAGCTGCCGCCGAACCAATCGGCAAAATGTTCAATCATCCAGGAGAACGGAAATACGACGTAATGATTGAAAAATCCCGGCGTGTTGGCATCCACTGTGCCTGTTCCGCAGCCGGCAAGCAGCAGAATCATGGCGAAGCCACCGCCAAGCAGCAGGATTCGCTGCCATTTACGGCGGCCATTCTTTATGCCGCCTGCAGCCTCATTGCGCCGCTCTTCGCGGCGATTATTATGAATGGCATTTGCTTTCTTATCCAATTCCATGGTTTCCATAACCATCCTCCCTGTTGATCGTGTATGCACGTATTCAACAGGGTCGTACACGGGGATGAATCATCGTCGGGCGCTTCCTTGCGCTTGGTCTGCCGCGTGAGCCGCTGTCTCCGGGTCTGAACGATTCCGGAAGGCTGCGCAAGGCGCGGCAGCGGGTATGCCGCTTCGCCGACCTTTGTCCAATTCATCCCGGCTGCCGCCGGGACCCAGAATAAATAGAGATAAGCAAAAGAGCACAGAATACAAATGGACATAATATCCGCAAGCGCATCATGAAGCTCGAACAATGACAATCACCCCCATTCAAGTATTATCCGTTCATTCTAAACCAATTTGAAGCTTAAAGAATCGGTCGGAAGGCCGATTGCAGATCCTTGTCGGAATACCTGCTTCTGCAGCTGCAAAGCCTCATTCACCGGGAAGCGGCTTGCGTCCGGCAAATCCATCATGCCAGCCATGATAATGCGAGGCACGCGGCTCCCCTTCCTTCCAGCATATCAGCACTTCCTCCCCATCCAGAACGGCGGGAAAATCGATCAACCCCGGGTTGATCATTTTCAGCAGCACGCCTTTTCTTGTGAAGTTCTCGATCAGCATTTCCGCTTCCATCTTGAGAAATTCGAGCCGACCCTCCCGCTCAAAAAAAGGATCCTGTGCGCCTCCTGCCGGGGCAGCTGCCTGCTTATGTAACGCCTTCCTCTTCTGCAGGTCGGAATACTGCTCTTCAAACCGTTTCGTCAATTCCTGCAGCTGGAGCAAGTCCTCTTTCAACTGCGGCAGAAGCGCATTTGCTTCACAAGGTGTAAACCCTCTCTTCTCCAGTTTAATCCTCTCCTTCGTGCAAGTATACGTTCATGCTGATTTCAACGAATATGTGCCTGGTCAGGCCAAGCCTATGGAATGAACAACGGGCAGGAATCAGGCTTTGTCTTCCATCAGCCTAAGAAAAGCCGGAGGAAGCTGGAACTGCTGATTGTTGATCACCAGCCGTTCTAATTCATCCATTTCATCCAGACGATGCTCTTCCTTTATGAGTCCGATTTCCTTATGCAGCCGTTCCATCTTCTGATCCAGCGCATTGGCCGATTCCGCGGCTTCCTTCAATTCCCGCAGAAGCTCCAGGGGTACGGACTGATTGTATTTATAAAATATTTTATGCTCCAGGCTGGCCCAGAAATCCATGGCGATGGTGCGGATCTGGATCTCCACGCATACATGCTCCTGGCGGTCGGACATGAAGATGGGCACGTTGACCAGCAAATGAAGGCTTTGATAGCCGTTTGACTTGGGCTTTTGAATATAATCCTTCACATCCAGAATTTCCAGATCATGCTGTTTCCTCAGCATATCGCTGACCCTGTAAATATCCGAAATAAACGAGCAGGTAATCCTCAGCCCCGCAATATCCTTGATATGATGCCTGATGCTGGCAAACGAAATATCGCAATTCTTCCTCATGATTTTGTTCATGATGCTTTCCGGGGATTTCAGCCTTGATTTGGTATGCTCAATGGGGTTGTAGTCATGCAGCATCTGAAATTCTTCCTGCAAAATTTCAATTCGGGTCTCGATCTCGCTCAAAGCAAATTTATACATCATCAGGAATCTCGTAATCTCTTGTTTAAAATTTTTGATCTGCGTAATCTGTTGAAAATCCATTCCTCTGTCATTCCTTTCGAATATGCGCCTTAAAAAGCAAACTCTATCATTCCTTCATCATAACGTGCCGGTAGGAACAAAGCAAAACAGACAATTAACCGGATACGCTCCTGCATAAATATCATGCTTCGGCAAATAATACCATGGATCGAATATCAGCTCTTCCTTGGACGAGGGGGATTCTTAATGGAAATGAACTTTGAGGAGCATACAAAACAACAGAATAATGCCGATAGGATTTCCGTTGATCTTAAGACCAGTGAGCAGCATATCAAGGAAATATTTGCAAACTGCCAGGATATTATTTATGAACGCTTCCATTTCGGACCGTCCTACGAGGGCTCTGCAGCCATGATTTATTGTGCGCCTCTTACGCAGGAGATGGATGGCGGCCAGTTGAACTCCGCTCTGCAGGATCTGGTTCCGGAATCTGGGGACATGGAAAGCATACAGATTGAAAATATACGCGAGTTCTTCGAGCGCAGAAGCTCGGCTTTCCAGTCTTATGAGCTGTTGACTGCTTATGACGAGATTACAGAGGCAGTGCTGGACGGTTACGCTATCCTGATTTTCGACGGCTGGGACAAAGTCGTCAGCCTGGACGCCGGCAGCGTCGAGAGAAGACAGGTGGAGGAGCCTACAAGCGAAGCCGTTGTCAACGGCCCGCGTGAAGGAATGGTCGAGCAATTGGACAAGAATATTGCACTGATTCGTCTGCGCCTGCGAACACCGGATTTGAAGATTGAAATGTATCAGGCAGGTACGCTGACCAAAACAAGATTTTTGGTGGGGTACGTGGATGGGAAAGTTGATCCTTCTGTTCTGGCAGAGCTGAAAAAACGCCTTGAAGGCGCAGACAAAATCGATGCTCTGGATACCAATTACATCCGTGAATTTGTGGAGGACTCCGTCTATTCTCCCTTTTCCCAATATCGTGTTACAGAACGTCCGGATGTAGCGGTCGGCTCGCTTCTGGAAGGCAAAATCATCCTGATGGCCGACGGGACCACATCAGCCATGATTTGTCCGACCTTCTTTACCGAGCTGTTCCAGTCTGCCGAGGATTATTATCAGCGCCCGGTCTACGCATCGATGATCCGTTTCCTGCGGATTGCCGCATTCTTTATCGCGCTTACGCTGCCCAGCCTTTATATTGCCCTCTCCAATTTTCATCCGGAGCTGATACCGACTACCCTGCTGCTCAAGATTCTTGATACGAGAGAAGGCATTCCTTTCCCAGCCTTTATCGAAGCTGTAATCATGCAGTTCTTCTTCGAGCTGCTGCGCGAAGCGGGCATACGCCTGCCTCGTCCCATCGGCTCTGCGGTCAGTATCGTAGGCTGCTTGATCATCGGCGAAGCGTCGATCCGGGCAGGAATTGCCTCTCCCATCATGATTATCATTATTTCGCTGACAGGGATGGCGTCCTTCTCCATGCCGCAGTATGAGCTTGCAATCGCGCTGCGGATCTTGTTATTTCCGCTTATGGTGCTTGCATTTATGTGGGGAGGCTTCGGTCTGATGATCGGCTACATCCTCATTTTTCTTCATTTGGCGACGCTGCGGACCTTAGGAAAACCCTTCTTCTCCCCTATTGCTCCCATGCGGATGTTGCAGATGCTCGACGTTTTCGTGCGCGTCCCGACCAAACTGAGAATGAGAGCGGCTGCCAGGGCAAAACGGGCTGCAGATCTTAATACAGCAAAGGAATGATGAGGGTGAGATGGATAGCCTTGCTTCTATGCGCCTGTCTGCTTGGCGGCTGCAGCGGGAAAGAGTTGATTGAGCGGGGATTCATTCTGGGGGTAGCTCTGGATCTGGATGAGAACGACAACCTTATTCTGACTTCACAATTCTATAAGCCGTCGAGAGGTGAAACCGATCCATCCGGCTCCTATGTCAATATCCGCACAGGAGGCAGCACCATGTTTGACGCAGCGCGCAACATTACGATGCGTCTGGGCCGTAAAGCGCAATGGAGCCATATGCAGACCATATTGGTCGGTGAGAAAATGGTTAAATCCAAAAGATGGAAAGAAGTTCTCGATTTTTTCTACCGCGACGATGAACCGAGGCTTACAACGCGGATTGTAGTCACAAAAGGAGATGCAAGCTCATATCTGTACGCCAAACCCTATATGGAAACGACCATCAGCCGGCAAACCCATGAGGTTGAAGGATCGTCCTATTACTATTCGGGCAAGACGATCCAGATGTCGCTGCTTGATCTCAGACTGGAGCTGGACAGCGCTGTAGAGACGGCGGTTCTGCCTTATATGACCTTTGACGATGTCCCGCGGAAGGATCCGTATTTCAAAGGAGCAGCCGTGGTCAATAAAAACAAAATGATTGAGCTTCTCAAGGCGAATGAGGTAGAAGCCTATCACATGCTCAAAAATACCTATCATGAAGGCATTATTGTTCTTCCCTGCGGTGAATCGGATAAAGGGGATTCCATTGAAGTCGTTTCCTTCCATACCAAGCTCTCCACCAGACTGAAGCAGGGAATACCCCAGGTTCATGCAGCTATCAAGGTTAATGTCACCGTGCGCGAGCTTATCTGCCATTCACTGGCAACAACCGCCGAAGCCTACGCTTACCAGGGTGAAATCGTCAAACAAATTGAAAAACAGCTGACAGCCTTCACGCAAACCATGAAAAAAAGCAAGATTGATCTTCTTGGCATTGGAAACGGGATCTATCAGCATCATCCCAGGGAGTGGGAAACCATGAAAAAAGATTGGGGCGATCATTTAAAGCAGGCAGAATTCAAATTTGATATCAAGGTCTCTTTATCTAACACGGGACTGGAAGATGGCAAATCAGCGCTGGATGAAGGAGGATAAGCAGTTGATAAGCAGAATCATGATCTCGCTGTTGTTTTATCTCGTCACTGTTGTGGGAATTTATGCACGATCACATGCGAACACCCGCAAAGAGAACATGGTTATTGTCGTATTGCTGTGCTGTTCGCTGTATTTTTCACTCAGCTTTATTCTGGGTCAGACCTGGCCGGGTATTGATGATCTGGCAGTCGCTCTTCTGCTTAAGCCCATGAAAATGATTATGCAGTTGATTAATGTGCATTCGTATTAACCTGTTTATCCGTTGGAGGAGGCCAGTAAATGAATGAAAAAGAATGGGTAAGCCCATCCCAAATTGCCATGCTGCTGCTGGCCTTTACGCTCGGCTCCTCAATTGTTTTTATTCCTGGTCCCGTCATCGCAGCTGCCGGCAACGGGGCCTGGCTGTCGGTAATCATCTCGGGAGCCGCAGGGATTCCCGGGCTTCTGAGCATCTTGTATCTGCATCATATCTACCCGAGCAAATCTTCCTTCCAATACCTTGGAGACGTTTTCGGCAAATGGATGGGTACGCTGTTCTCCTTGCTGATCCTGTTTGTACTCATTCTGATGATCTCTAATATTACCGTCGGTGTAGGGTCCTTCTTCTCCAGCACCATGATGGTGGAGACCCCTACCTATGTATTTAATTTCCTCATTCTGATGGTCTGCGCACTCACAGCTCTTGCCGGAATCGAAGTAACCGCCCGTTTATTTATCCTGTTCCTTATGCTGATGCTGGCTACGATTTTCGTTATTTTGTTCCTCGACCTGGGGAAATACCATCCTGAAAATTTACTGCCGCAGCTCACTGAGGGCATCTCTCCGATTATGCATGGAGCCATAATTACCCACGGCTTTCCTTATTCCGAGATGTTTGTCTTCTCCGCGCTGCTTTTTTTTATACGCCCTGCCAAAAACGAATCGACCGGCAAGTTTATGTTTTTCGCCTATTTCGCTAATATGATTATTTTTCTTGGAGTCGTATTATGCGCCAGTATGATCTTTGGAAAAGCGGCGGGAACACGCAACTTCACCTTGTATGAGATGGCGCGGGTTATTGAAATCACCGGCGTCTTCGAGAGGATTGAAATGATTGCCGGTATTACGTTGATCGCCGGCTCCTATATCAAATCGACGATAGCGCTGCTCGCGCTCAGCTCGGGCTTCGCCCATATTTTCAAGCTGAAGGACAGCAGGACGGTCATCCTTCCCGTCTCGCTGCTGATGTTTTTCATTTCGATGAGCATGTTCTCGACGGAAATGGAATCCAACACCTTCTGGACGCTGATTTGGCCCGCCATTACGACCTGCGCCACGATCCCTATTGTGCTGGCAGCGGTTGTCACCCTAATCAAGAACGCGTTTAAAGGGAGCTGATTATCGGTTTAAAAAAATAATTTCATCACATCCGTTCAAATAGAGTAGACATTGGTAGACATGACAATAAGATCGCCTGCTTCGGAAATGGCTTTTTTGCACTGCTTGCCATTCATCCGTCAGACGACCTTTTTTGTCAGAGATTGCAACTAGCCGACAAGCTGGTTATTTTAATTCTTCTACGATATTCGGCGGGGTTTGATCGCTTAATGCCGCGACCAGGTTTTGCGCCGCTAGCATCGCCATATCGAATCTGGTCCTGGCGGTAGCCGAACCGATATGCGGCAGTGTCAGCACCTGCGGCATTTGAAGCAGAGGATTGGAGACCTCGACCGGTTCCTTCGCGTAAACATCGAGACCCGCTCCCTTGATTCGTCCTTCCTGAAGCGCCTCAATGAGCGCTTTCTCGTCAACGGTTCCCCCTCTGGACGCATTGATGAAGATCGCCGAGCGCTTCATAAGCTGAAATTCGTCCCGCCCAATCAAGCCTTCTGTCTGCGGCGTCAACGGTGCCATCAGCACAATAAAATCCGATTCAGCGAGCAGCTGCTCCAGAGACGCATAGCTGACCCCAAGCTGTTCTTCCGCTTCGGGCTTCCGGCTGCGGTTATAATAGAGCACATTCATATCAAAGCCGTATCTTGCCCTCCGGGCAATGGTTTCTCCAATTCTCCCCATCCCGATAATCCCCAATGTGGCATGATGCACATCTGTACCGAACCATTTCTCGCCAACTTCCGGCTTCCACTGCCCCTGTTTCACATAAAGGTCCAGCTCCGCCACTCTTCTGGCTGTTCCCAGTATGAGTGCGAACACCAGGTCAGCAACAGTATCGTTCAGGACATCAGGCGTATTGGTGCCGATAATGCCCCGTTCCTTCATCGCTCCGACATCAAAATGATTGTAACCGACACTGATGCTGCTCACTACTTTCAGATGAGGCGCATGTTCAAGCAGTTCGGCATCAATTTTCGTGCCTGCCGTAAGCAGCCCCTTCACATGTCCAACCTTCGACAGCAGCGTTTCACGCGGTATCGGTTCCGAACCGTCCCATTTCTCAATCTCGCAATGCTCGGATATGTAAGCTTCTACCTCGTCCGGGATGCGCCGGTCGATAAATATGCCAGGTTTCATACTGATTCTCCTCTCAGGATATCCTGCCCGCATAACTTGCGGCATGATCCAATTATAGAACCAAACGGCTGATTACAAAAGCCATGAGGGGCAAAATTATACGATCATTGCTTGATTTTGCCGCATTATGTATTTGCTGTAACAGGAATCGGTAAGAAGAAATGGCTGTGTCGTCCTTTGGCGGCAAAGTTCGTTTCTTCCCTCAAACCTTATAAAATTTTATAGATGTGAAACCTATACCTTCTATAAGGTCAAAAAAATAGAGCCCTGATTCCGGCAGGCTCTATCTTTATACATTCCTGGTTTCATTGCTGTAACTGCCCTGCCGCTTCCCTGATGCTGAGCTCAAGCGGCGAATATTCGCTGCTTCCGTCCCTCTTCAGCTGCAGGCGTTCCTGCAGCGGCGTCGTCCGGTTGCACATGAACCGCGGGACTCCCGAATGGTTCTGCGATGAAGCATGATACAGAAAAGGGTGACACAGAAAGACATCCCCCGGTGAGCCGGTTGTCTCCAGCACTCTCAGCTGCACTCCGTCTTCATCGGTATACCAGCGCTTCATGAAAGTTTCAATCCGGCTGCCGGCGGTATCGCTCTCCCTCTCGTCCCCGGCTTTAAGCCCATTATGAAGCGGAAGCGAATCCGGGGCGGATGTACCCGTCAATTCGGCCAGCCACGGATGGCTCCGGTTGGCCAACGCGATCGCATCCTTATGCTCCAGACCGCCGGGATGCCGGGAGAGAAGCCTGGCGACGACTTTATGGGAGCCTTCTGCAATCAATGTGCCTCCCCCGCGGCGGCCAACCTCCGAAAACAAGCATAAACAGAGCAGCCCCTGATCCGGGCTGTCGACCGCGTGACGGAAGTGGATGCCGTCCCAATGCCAGCCCTTGACCGGAACATCCCACGGTTTATCGGCATCAAGGGCAAAATTGACCGGCCACCAGCCGTAAGCAGCCTGAAACTCCGTTTCCCTGTATACGCTTCGGTTCACCAGACGCCCTGCTCCTACCAAATCCTCAATCCCGTCGGCCAGCCGAGGCGTATTGCAGCGTTGAAATTCCTCTGTGGAATAGTTCTCGTTGATCCGGATCAGCGGCTGTGTCCAGGTTGCGCGATCCTGCTTCCTTACTCCCCGATCCTCCAGCTTGTTCCACAAACAATCCTGCGCGGCAAGCGCTGTTTCGCGCGGGAATGCTTCATCGAGCTTCACCCAGCCAAGTTCAATAAACTGTTCGATCTGGCTCTTGTTCAATACCTTGCCTGTCATAGCGATCCCTCACTTTTCGCGATTGATAATGCCCCTGCAAGCAGCCTCCGGCCTTCTTATTAGTGAACGAGCCGGTTTCCTTTTTTCTCAAATAGCCAAAGAATCGCCGTGACGCCGCGCGGGTAATATTTGCTGCCGATGATTTCTCCGGACAAAATTTGATCGCTCCAGCACCAGTAGGAGAGCTGCGGATGCAGCAGCCAGTTGACATGGGCCGCATCGGCCGCCGCGCCCTGCTGCTCCCATGGCAGATTCATAATTTCTCTGGCGATATACTGGGCCAAATAGATTTTGCTCAGCCATGAATTGTTGCTTGTCGACGAGAGCTTCCACGCCCCGTCCCCGAACAGGCATACGCCCGGCTCAAGAACCGTCTTCAGATGTGTCGCCAGAGCCTCCAGATAACCGCCGAAGCGTCCGCCCGGACTCAGCGCATCCTCGCAGCCGGTAAAGTACGGGAAGATCAGACCTTCGATTGCCGGAATAATCCGGGAATCGTTATTCTCGCCGATGACCGCAGGAATGTATCCCTTCTCTGTCAGCTGTGCCGTTACGGACGCCGCGCACCGGTCGGCCTGCCGTCCCGCTTCTTCGGAAAGCTCCGCCAGCTTCTCGTCTGCTAACAGCTTCTCCAGCGCTACATAGGCAGCCCAGCATTTCCCGGCCAAATAAATATTGTTCCGCGACTGGCCCAAAGAAACGTCCAGGCTGTCGTAGGTGGAAATCTCCGCCCCTCCCTGCGTGCGGGAGCTGTCGAGTCCCATGAGACCATTGCGCTTCTCCGCTTCAGGATGATCCCTGTTCAGCATACTGTCGAAGCATTGGCGGATTACAGGCAGCATTTCCTCCCTGAACCCCGCATCTCCGGTCTGCTCAATGTACACAAGGGCGCAGAGCAGCCAGTTGACGAGTTCCTCATGGCTCATATACGAGAAGCAGTCGTCAATACCGGCCAGCTCGTAGGCGGAATATTGGGGACGCGAGAAGACGTTCGCCACACCGACATCGTGGGTAAATGCTATTCCCCCGGGATATTCCCGTTCGTCGCCGGGGAAACGCACCTTGTCCTCGTAGCTGTAGCGCTTCACGAACAGCTCCAGCTCATTGCGGACCGTCCACGGATTCATCTTCAGTTCATAGAACAGCTGATCCGCCGTCAGATCCAGCGTATTCATCATCCTGTACTCGCCTTCATTGACGATCCAGATCGGCTCATCTGCCGCCTTCAGCAGCTGGGTGCTGCCGTAATAGCTGTGAATCGCATGATTCAGCATGAACCGTTGATCCTCGCTCAGAGCTTCCGCCTCGATCCAGCGGTCGGCCGCCTCACAGGACGCGGTCAGTCCGGCAAAGCGGTCCAGAGCAAAGTCCGCCACATCCTCGATGCTCGCAAAATAACGCGAGTAGTAATAAGACGCGTCGATGCCGGAAGTGACCAGCCCTCCGCGGTAGAAGCATACCGCGAACCGGTAGGTCCGCTTCTCGCCGGCTGGCACCTCCATCAGCAGCGCCCCTGTGCCGCCGAGGCCAAAGGCCAGATTATGGGGAAGCCTCTCTCCCAAAATTTTTTCCAGCGAGAATCCGAGCGCCGGCGTCACGCCGTCATCATCGGAAACGATGGCGGTGGAGCGTCCTTGGCCAATCCCGGTGAAGCGGTCCCCGCCCGTATCGCTCAGGCGGCGCATGGCGCTGTACCGATCGCTTCCTTCATAGCCGAAGAAGCCTCTGCGCGCGGACGTTCCATGCGTATTGTCGAGCGTCAGCTCAGCAAACACGGCGGGCACGATCGCCTCCTTTATTGCGGCTTCATCCGCTTTACCCGGCTCAGGCACGGGACGGACAGGCGAGTAGATGCGGAACGTCAAATCCCCCGCCTGCCAGGTGTCGGTACCGGTCCTGAATTCACGTGTAATCGCTTTCTCTGGAAAGTGAACGATTCCGGTTGTTTTATCCTTTTCTCCCTGCTTCTCAACATCATAGCGGGCGCTCTCGTCCTCTACCGAGCCGAAGAATGGAAGCGCTTCATAATAATCGCCGCCGCTGGCCTGAAAACCGATATACACATTCTCGTCGGCCGGCCTGCCCAGCTCGAGTCCAAGCCCTCCGCTTTTGCCGCGGAACCCCAATGTAAAGCTGGCAAATGCGCCGATTGGCGAATGATGCGCATTAAAAAATTTATTAGACTGTGCCATAAGTCGTATCCCCCTCATCTCCATGGTCGCCATGCTGACGTGGCGAGTCACGTTCATCCTAGCATAATCGAATAGGGGTGACCATTGCCAAATCAATCAATAATTTACCCAAATCGGGCCATTCATGCTATACTGGCACCAACCAAATCCGCAAGCCAAAGGGGAGAATTACGATGGCCGGCTCCTTTCCTCCGCCGACTCTGGGCCATATTATCGAAGAAACGATACTGCCCGACGTGAATACCACCGTGAACCTGTTCGCTATCCACCTGCGCCGCGTCAGCGGGGAGTGGGAATATCCGCTTCACGAGCATACGCAATTCGAGATCAATTATGTATTGGAAGGCCAGCAGCTTATGAATGCGGACGGGAGCAGGCTGCTGCAGGAGGTGGGCGATCTGATCCTGTTCCGGCCCGGATATGCCCATTCCAGCAGAAGCGGCAATGACGAGCCGTTCACCTATTTCTGTCTCCATTTCAATATTGACGACCAGCTGTTCCTGTCCATGCTCAGCAGGATCAGGCAGACGCTCTTCCGCCGCGACAGCATGCTGACGCGTCAAGTGGAGCCTGTCCTGTCCAGGCTGATCGACATCGTCCGTGTGGCCGGGAGCGCAACCATGACCCAGCGGATGCGGCTGCATTCGGCGATCTTCGAATTATTCGGAACACTGTGGGAAGCCGTATCGAATGAGGCCGATCTGCTCTCTTCGTCTGCGTATGAGAAAGCAGAACTGGCCCATCAGATCCGCAATCGATTGCAGGGTCTGATGAGCCAGCATTTCAAACAGGGCGCCGATGCCCAGAGGCATTACGGCATTGACGATATCGCAGCGGAGCTTGGCATCAGCGTCTCCCATTGCAACCGTGTATTCCGGATCGTATACGGCATCTCCCCGCGCGCGTATCTGTCCGGACTCGTTCTGCACGAGGCCAAGCTGCTGCTGTCCAATCCGCTGCTGACCGTACAGCAGATCTCCTCCGTCCTCGGCTACCGGGACATCGCCCACTTCAGCCGTCAATTCAAGCGGTGGTCGGGGGTTTCGCCGAGCGATTACCGACAGTCGGCTCAAGGCGAATTAATCCATTAGCTGCCCGCCGTTGACCTCGATAATTTCACCCGTGATGTAATTCGCAAAATCCGAAGCGAGAAATAAAGCCGCGCCAACCGATTCCCGGGGCGTTCCCTCGCGGCCCATAGGAATGGTTGCCAGCGTCTTGCTCCGGATCTCCGGAGGCGTGAAGCGGTCATGGAAAGGCGTTGCAATGACACCCGGAGAAATCGCATTCACGGTAATGCCGTATTCGATCAGATCCTTGGCCAGCCCGCGCGTCAGTGTGCTGACTCCTCCCTTGGAGGCGGCATAGGCAGCCGAGCCGAAGCCGCCCCCGTTGCGGGCGGCTATCGATGTGACGTTGATTACTTTGCCCGCGGAGGAGTTTCTGAGCAGCGGAAGCGCCGCCTTGGTCACCAGATATACCGACTTCAGATTTACATTCATCACTTCATCCCATAACTCTTCATCCAGATCGCCGAGACGGGCCCGTTTAATCAATGCTCCCGCATTGTTCATCAATATATCGATGCGGTCCCAGCCTCCCCTGATCTCCGCCACCATCCGCTCCACCTCCGGACGGCTTCCCACATCGCCGGCGACCAGCATGGCCTTGCGTCCCAACGCGGTAATTTCCGCAGCGACCTCCTCCGCCTGCTGCATATTGCTGTTGCCATGAACGATAACATCGGCTCCATGCCTCGCAAATTCGACAGCCGCGGCTCTGCCGATGCCCGTGCTGCTTCCCGTCACCCAAACGACTTTTCCGGCAAACGTATACATCCACGCACTCTCCTTTTTTAACTTATAGAAGTTATATAATGATTCACATCTATATACTTCTATAAGTTCTTGGCGAAGAAGCCTGCTTGCCGCCATGGGGACGAAAACAGGATTCTTCATGCTGCAAGCATTGCTTATCTTAGAATTACTTCTACTTCGCCTCCTGCTTTCCTGCCTGAGGTCGGCTATTATACAGCGGTTTGCCTTATCCGGCGCAGCAAAAATAAAACAAAGAAGAGTGCATGATGCAGTTCGTCCGTACGTTCCTTCTTCAAGGAATCACCTTGCGCCTGCGCAAATCGTCGAAAATATCCATAAACATCGTTTCCGTCTCCACATACTCGTGGAAGCCGAAGCGGCGCGCCTTCGATCCGTCTGCGAACAGATCATAATCCCAGGAGAAGACGAAGTCAGCGAAGCCCCAGGAGGATACATCTTTATAGGCATGACGTTCAAGGCCATGTCTCCCGGTCATCGAATCCCACAAGCCCGCTTTGTCGGCCATGACGACATCAAGCTGCATGGGCAGGGGCGGAGCCGTCTCCAGATCAAAATAGCGGGCGATTTTCGGCCACATTTCGCTCCATCTGAACAAATCGCCATTGTTGATGTTGAAGGCCTGATTCGCACAGCGTATGTCTGTGGCAGCCCAGACGGTAGCCTTGGCAAGAAGGCTGGCATCGGTCATTTCGAGCAGCTTCTCATAGGCCCCCGGCTTGCCGGGAAAACGCAGCGGCAGCCCCAGTTCCTTGCAGATGGAGGCATAGACGGCAATCGAAACAGCCAGATTCATTGGATTGCCAAGCGCAAAGCCGCCGACCACCGAAGGGCGGATAGCCGACCAGGTCCAGTTTTTACCCTTCTGCCGATTCTCCAGATAGTTCTGCTGATCGACATTGAATTCAGGCGGCATGTGGCCGGCATCCGTCTCACGGGCCGGTGTCTTGAACGGGCCCAGATGCGCGCCGTACACCTTGTAGCCCTGCATCAGACTTATATGCGTCAAGTGGGGAGAAGCCTCTTCGATCGCTTCAACCGCATGGACCAGCATTCTGAGATTCGGTTCCACGAGCTCAGCCCAGCCCGGACGGTCCTGATAAGCCGCATAGAAAATATGCGTAACCTGGCTGAGGCTTCCCAGCTTCTCACGGGAATCCTGCTGATCGAGCAAATCCACCGCCACATGCCTGACACGGCCTGCCGCCTCCCCGCCCCGCCTGGACAACCCGATAATATCCCAGTCTCCTGTTCCCTCAAGATGATTGATAAGATTGCGGCCTATAACACCCTGTGCCCCCACTACAAGAGCTGTATTATTCTTTGCTGCCTGGCTGCCCTGCTCCGATGCCGCATATTGAGAACGATTATCCATTGTGATTATCCTCTTTTCTATTTATATAGATTTATAGATATTAATAGCGGAAAAGAAAGCCTGCATCTCCACTCATTATGACTGAAGCAATGATGCAAGCTTTCAGAGACCATTAAATAACGCTTCGGACCAATCCGCCATCCACTCTCAAGGCGGCTCCATTAACGGCAGAGGCTAACGGACTGCAAACAAACACGGTAAAATCAGCGATCTCCTCAGGGCGGATCAGCCTTTGAATGATGGAAGTCGGGCGGTTTTCCTTCATAAACTTTCTTTCCGCCTCGGCAACGGATAAATTCCCTTCCGGATACAGCGTCTCCAGCATCTGCTCTACCCCTTCAGTCAGCGTAGAACCCGGCAGGACGGCATTCACAGTCACATTGGTTCCTTTGGCAAGCTCCGCCAGACTGCGCGACACGGCGAGCTGCATCGTTTTAGTCGCACTGTAATGGGCCATCTCCGGCGCCGGCACAATAGCCGATTCGCTTGCCACGAAGATGATCCTTCCTTCTCCGCGCCCGATCATACCATTCAGATAATGACGGCTCAGCCTGACTCCGCTCATTATGTTGACCTCAAAAAATCTGAACCAGTCCTCATCGCGAATCTCAAAGAAATCAGCAGGCTCGAATATCCCCAAATTATTGACCAGGATGTCAATCTCGGGAAACTGTCCGATAATGTCCTGGCAGCCCTGCTCCGTCCCCAGATCAGCCGCCGCGGGCTTCAGCATGGAACCGGGATATTGCGCTCCGATCTCCCGAATGACAGCATTCACTTTATCCGGATGGCGTCCGTTAATTAACACGGTGGCTCCTTCACGGGCCAATGCGGCCGCAATCGCCTTGCCAATTCCGGCGGTTGATCCGGTTACCAGCGCAGTCTTGCCTTTTAATTGCAAATCCATGATTGTTTCCTCCTATTGTTTAAGTAGTTAAAATAGCTCCCAAACCAAAGGCGTGCTCATCCTATATTCTCCTTTAACCCTCTATTCATACTTACGAAAATCCAGATATCTAATATTCTAGATATATAAGCTCAAAAAAAATGGGCCGGAAGGCTGGCTGCTAAAGCTCCTTCTCTATGTACTCGGCAAATTCGCGAATCGTCTGTTCGTTGCGGCGGTAATACGTCCACTGCCCGACCCGCTCTGAGTCCAGCAGACCTGCCTTCTGCATCGTATGCAAATAACTCGAGATGACGGATTGGGCAAGCCCCGCCTTCTCCTGAATATCCTTTACGCACACGCCTGGTTTGGTTTGGGTGTCCGTCTCATAATGCCTGCCGAAATGTTCAGCAGGATTCCTGAGCCATAACAAAATCTGACGTCGGGTTTCATTGGACAGCGCTTTGAAAACAAGTAAATGTTCCATATTCACATTATATCTATATTTATAGATTTGTAAATATCTATTTGCAAAAAAAGAATGATCCTGGGAAGGACCATTCTCCAATTTAAAATTGGGATATGATAGCACGCTGCTCTTTTATGTCTGTTCTCGCGTTCATGACGACTAATGGATTGCCCATAGTTCATTACAATCGTCAGGATCATAATGAAATGGTTTGCGCTTTGTTCCATACCGTGCTTGGAATCTCCCGGCGCAGGACAGGTGCAATTTCGGCGGCAAACCGCTCAACCTGCTCCAGCTGTTCGGACTCAGTAAGCCCATCGACACTAATGCTGAGCACCTGATGGCCGAATGCTTGATGATAATCAAGGATTTTCTCAATGACGGAATCCGCGCTGCCAATCAGGGCAGGGCCGTTCGCGACCATGTCCTCCAGGCTCTCGAAGGGAGACTGGTTATGCTGAGCCGCGGCTGTTTCGTTAAAAGCATTATAATAAGGCCTGAACCGCTCGATCGCTTCCTCCCTGGTATCGGCCAAATATAAACTGCCTGCACCCGCTCCGATGACGGCTTGCTTGGGATCATGTCCATAGAAGGCCCAGCGTTCGCGATAATGGTCGATCAGCGCTTTGTACTTATCCTGCTTGTGAAAAGAGTTGGAGGAAAAAATCGGCTCGCCGTATTTGGCCGCAAGCTCTGTCGATAATGTGCTGGACGCGCTGCCATGCCAAATCGGTATGGATTTCTGATAAGGCCGGGGCTCGGTTGTAACCCTGTCCAGAGCAGGACGGTATTTGCCCTGCCAGGATACCTCTTCTTCATTCCACAGACGCCTCAGCAGACCGTACCGTTCAGCCATGGAATCCCACTGCTCCTCCTCGGTAATCCCAAACAGCGGATAATGGCGCGGATCATTGCCTTTGCCAATAATCATTTCCAGGCGTCCTCCTGAAAGATGATCCAAGGTTGCATAATCCTCAGCAACACGGACAGGATCAAGGATACTTAATACCGTTACTGTTGTCAGCAGCCGGATCCGGGAGGTTTGGGCCGCAATGGTAGCCAGCATGACCGGCGGCGAAGAAGAGAGAAAAGGGGCGCCGTGCCGCTCACCAATCCCATATGCGTCGAAGCCGAGCTTTTCCGCCAGCTTGGCCTGACTCAGCACATTTTGAATTTTCTCCTGGGCAGACAGCGTTTCCCCAGTTACCGCATTGGGCAGATTCATCATCAGGCTGAATAAAGCGATTTTCATTGATATCGACTCCTCTGGAAATGAAGAAGAAACGGCTATCGCCGCGTTAGCTTCCGGGATGGCGTTCAAAGCGCCCCGGGATGAATGGCTTTACGGAGCAGATGCATCGTTCCGTCCCCATTATCGGTTTCGAAGGCATGAAAACGTTCATACCCTCTGCGTTCATACATGGACAGAAGCCAGGGATGTTTCTCCGCCGTCGCCAAAGTTACCGCAGATGCGCCCAGACGCTCGCCTATGACCGTTTCCTCCACCCATGTGAGCAGCCTGCCTCCGAAACCCCGGCCCTGATAAGCCGGATCTACAGCAAACCACTTGATGAAAGGAAGATCGGTTATGGACTTGATTTCGCCGTTTTTGGACAGCGTCACCGTGGCTGTGATCAGACCGTCAATTTCCAGCACATAACATTCATTATGCCTTATATTATCCTCAATCAGGGCCAGATCCGCATTCGCCGCGGGCCAATGAAGCTCAAGCTCCCGGATCGTTGCATAGGCTTCGTAGATAATGTGAAGCAGTCTGGGAGCATCCTGAAGGACGGCCAGACGATATATTTCGCTCATGTTTTCACCTCTGCTGTGTAATGTTAACATATCCGCATTGTTTTAATCGGAATAGTAAAACAACTTTATCATCATCTCTTCCCCGCGGCTAATCAATTTATTCTATAAGCCTATACAAGCTTGTGCAAATATCAGCGTCTGCAAAGTTCGATTAAAGAGTTGGATTATGATAATATTGCTTAATGGGTATTCGGATAATTGCAGCAGCTAAAAATCGTAACTTTATGCCCTGCTCAATCGTCTATTTTATATCGCTGTATTTCCGGGAGGTCAAGGATGGTTTTTTTGCTTAAGAAAATACTAGGCAAGCTGGACGGGATGATTTTGCTCCTTTTGCTTGTCTTTATGACAATCAGTATATTCTGCATATACAGCGCAACATGGAAGGATCCCGCCTTTGCCGGCTCCTATATAAAAATGATTTATTTTTATGTACTGGGCTTCGCCGTCGTTTTTGGCATGCTGTTTTTCAATTATAAAATTTTGTTGAAGCTGTCCCCTATTCTATATTTAATTGGGCTTGGTCTCCTGGTCTTATTGTTTTTTCGGGGACAAACCATTAACAATGCCCAGGGCTGGTTCACCGTCGGCCAGTTCAGCTTTCAGCCCGCCGAGCTTTGCAAGCTGCTTCTGATTCTGTTCCTGGCCTATTTTCTCTCCAAGCGCGAGGTGGAATCGCTCAGTCTGCTTAAGGAAGTTATCCCGATGGGCGTCATCACCTTCGTTCCGTTCCTGCTGGTGCTGATGCAGCCTGATCTGGGCAACTCTATCGGATATGTCATCATCTTCATCGTGGTTTGCTGGATGGGGAATATCCGTTACCGGCATGCCCTGATCGGTCTTGTCGTTGTCGCAGTGGTAAGCGGCGCTTCATTGTACAGCTACATCACATACCATGAACAAGTGAAGACCTTCATGGCTTCCTACGACAAAGAATATTGGCTCGATCGGATCGATGCCGTGCTGCTTCCGGAGCAGGCCTCCGAGAAAGCGACCTACCATATGGAACGCGCGGTCATCGCCATCGGCTCGGGGTCGCTCGAAGGGGACGGCTATCTCAAGGGAAGCTCGATTCAAAGCGGACGCGTCCCGTATACCTATTCCGACTCTATCTTTGTCGTCATCGGGGAAGAATTCGGATTCCTCGGCTGCTCCATACTGCTCATGCTCTATTTCTTCCTGATTTACCGGATGACCATCATCTCTCTAAGCCTTTCAAGCAAAAGGGGCATCTACATTATAGCCGGAATCTCCGCCATGTTCCTGTTTCAAATCTTTGAGAACATCGGAATGCTGATCGGCATTATGCCCATCACCGGGATCACCCTGCCTTTCATCAGCTATGGAGGCACATCCTTATTGATAAACATGATTTCGATCGGACTGGTGCTGAACATCCGGATCTATGACGATGTGGAGACGGAAGCGATGACCGTCGGCCAGCCCTCAGTATCCTGACTGACCCCAAGGCCCATTCTCAACCCGCACGAGTATATAAAACGCGCAGCCCATGTGGTTTGCGCGTTTTTTTTCTGGCTCTTAACCCTGTCCGTTTGTGAATATTGTGTGAAACGAAAAAATCCGAATCATGGCTGAATTCCGCTCCCTGCGGGGGCGGAGACTTCGGGCTGCCGCAGCCCATAGCCCAAACGGGTCATAGCACGGAAACGGAGGGTTTGCTAGAATGAAACACATCTTGCAAGCGTTTGGGGGCCTTGATTTTGAAAATTAAACAATCGGATCGGAAATTTGTTGTCGCTGTAGTCATTCTGCTTATCGTCATGGCCGGTTATTTCGCTTACAGTATGCTCGGCAATAATACCGGCAAGCTGCCCGTTGTCATGGATTCACCGGACTTCACTCTTCAGGGTCTGGACGGAAATCCATTCACCTACAGCGCGAACAACACGGGGAATGTTCACATCATTGAATTTATGTTTACCCAATGCCCGGATATTTGTCCCGCAACGACCTACAATCTGGTGCAAATACAGGAGGAGCTCAAGAAAGAGGCCCTGTTCGGCAGTAAAGTGAATTTCCTGGCGATCTCCTTCGACCCTGCCAACGATACGCCGCAGGTTCTGCGCAAATATGCCGACAGGCTTGGCATGGACATGTCCGGCTGGTCCATTCTCACCGGGAAGGAAGAAGACACAAAGAAGCTCGCGGAGAAGTTTGGCATTTCCATCACGAAGATGCCCGACGGCACATTTGTACATACAGCCACCTCTCTGCTGCTGATTGACGACAAGCAGCGTGTTCGCAAGGTCTACCGGATGGGTAATGATATGGACAATGAGCTGATTCTCAAGGATATCCGTATGCTGGTCGACGAGAAAGGAGCCTGACTTTCGAATACACTATAAGGAGAGATGGCCATGCAAAAATGGACGATGTTTGTTTTAGTATGTATCGCAGGCGCATTATGTGTCGGTTTGCTGCTGTTCAACCTTCCTGCCAAGGAAGAGGAGACAGCGGGGAATGAACCGTCTGCTGTTTCCATACCTGATACCCCGGTGGATGCCCAGGCGGCGGAAGAAGTGTTCAAGAGCAACTGCGTCGCCTGTCATGGCGATCAGCTCCAGGGCGGAATGGGTCCCAATCTGACAGCCGTCGGAAGCAGCATGGACAAAGAGAGCATTTATACCCAAATCGTGCAGGGCGGCAATGGGATGCCGGGCTTTGAGGGAAAGCTGACCGATGAGGAAATTGCCAATTTGGCAAAATGGCTGGCTGCGAAAAAATGACACCCCGCAAAATGGTTTAAATTGTGCAGGCATTCTGAATAAAATAAAAAAACCATCGCGGATGTTTGCGATGGTTTTTTGGCAGCCAGCCTCTGCCGGCCAGCAATAATGATACCCATTTTCAAACCTTAGCCTTGTTCCGGGTTGACTGCATTTTCATCCATATGCACGAACTCCCATAGATGACCGTCAAGATCCTGGAAGCTCCATTGGTACATAAATCCAAGATCCACCGGGTCATTGGAAGGCGTTCCGCCTGCCGCCAGAGCGCGGTTTACGATTTCATCGACCTTATCCTTGCTGGCCGCCGACAATGCCACAATGACTTCCGTGCTTTTAGCTGTATCGGCAATTTCCTTGGTGGTGAAGGTTTTATAGAAGCTTTCAACCAGCAGCATAACAAATATATTTTCGCTGACAATCATGCATGTTGCATTCTCATCGGTAAACTGCGGGTTGAATTCAAAACCGATGGTACTGAAAAAATCGACGCTTTTGTTCAAATCCTTAACCGGTAAATTCACAAAAATTTTATCTGCCGTCACTGCCATAACCGATCACCTCTATGGTTTAGTAGCTTGCCATTCTTTCGCTTGATCTTAAGCTCCCGGACTTTGAACACCCTTGCTGATTTGGCGCCCTCCCTTACAAGCATCTTAATCAGTGCCTGAACTGTTTGACTCTATATTCGATCTGAGTATAGCATAGAGAATATGAGATGATTTCTTATGGATTGCTATTTTCCCCGGTTCTGAACAGACAGCTCGGACATTGAAATAATCCGCCAATTGCGGGGACTTCAACCGTTTCCCGGTTCCTGCGTGGCATCTGCCTCTTCCAGCGCCCGGATCATCCTGGACAGCCTCTTCTGAAGCTGGGCGATATCGGAATACGCGGCTGTGGTCAGCCTCATTAGCTCCGCGGCGGCTTTCTGACTGGCCGCCCTTTCTGCCGGACTCCGGTCATAGTCATCATCGGCAAGAAGCGAATGCGTGTCGAACTGGGCGAGCCTGCCGATCGGCCTTCCCTGGGCCAGCAGCTCGTATACGGCTGATACGTCGGCAGCATCCATCACGCCGCGCGCTCCCTTCAACGGGCTGCTGTCCATCAGCTGATCCAGCAATTCTGCAATTCCGCTGTAATCTTCCATTGATATGCCGGGATGTGCCATATACTCCGTTTCACGGCCAGCGGAAACAGCCAGTCCTCCGTACAGCTCCTTCAGAGAATACAAGGTTTCCCCGACATCCAGACCCGGATGCATGTCAATCTCGACAAGGATATCCGTCACCGTTTTCACATCGAGCCTTGGTTTCACGACCGTTTGTCTCTCAATAAGCGCCTCCGCCCTGACAGGCAGCGCGGGGACATTGACCTCTTTGAAACTGTACTGCAGCCTGAGCGCGTCTGACAGCCTGCCTTTATATAAGCGGCCATCTTCGGATTCCATCCGGAATATTCGTCTGGCGGGATTCAACAAGATCAAGCTCCCCTTCACGCGAAACCTATCCGCCGATTCGGTTGTTTCATTGATCAACCCGCAGCCTGCTTGAAGCTGGCGCATGCTCAGATCCACAGAATTCCGCTCACCGCCTGGCGCAGCCCATTCGATGCTTGCGGAAGCAGACAGATCCAGCAAAACGCGCAAAAAATGCTCATATGCAGCGGCAGCCATGAGGGACAGCTTTCCAAGCCGCTTCTGAAGCGCCTTCAGATCTCCGGTATCGCCAAGCAGCCTGACCATATTCCCTGCCGCACGCGTTGCTGAGGTTACTCCGAACAGATCAGCAGTACCCTCGGAGGCAAGCCGGACGGCATGATCGCCGCGCTCCCTTATTTTGAAGGTATTATCTGCGACAATGGAAGCCGGCGGCTTTCTTGAATCCCTCTTCCAGCGCTCGTCGAGGGAGTAGATAACGGCCTGCAGAGCTGCCACCAGCTCGTCCGTAACGCGTCCGGCCTCTTCATGGGGGCCGTCAGCGGCTGTCAGATACAGGCTGATCACATCCCGCCCGCTATTCCCGGCTTCCACTTCCGTTGTATTTTCAAAAAAACCAGACAGTTTGCCCACCTCAACGATCAAGTGAAAGTTATAGCATAACTATAGTATAAATCACCCAATCAGACAAAATAGTCCAAAAAAAAGAAAACCCAACGATATGGGCTTTCCCGATTTGCTGCCGCCGCAGCGGCCTGCTTTGAATTTAAAGAATTCGCTCTGCAATGACAATGGCGCGCTTACTCTGTTCTACGGTTCAATTTGAACCGCTTGATGGCTTTCAATGCTGCGGTACGTATCGAATACCAGCCGGAGCGTTCGGAGGTTGTCGTCTCCCGAGGTCTGAAACGGAATGCCCGATGTGAGACAGTCGATAAAATGCGTCTGCAGCCGGAAGTGGCTTTCCTCATGATCAAGCTCCGTCTGTTCCGCTACTACCGTCTCATAGCCATTATTATCGATGATAACGATTTTCCCTTGATCTCCATACATCTTAAGCGTCGCTTTGCTTCCATCGACAACGAAATGCTCGACGAAACGGGCATCGACCTGATCTTCAATGATGGGTCCCGTCAATTCCCGGCGCGATACCCAGCATAGGTCCATCATTCCGTAAAAGTCATCGTATCCCAGCGTGACGACGCCGGAATCCTCCCCTATTACATGGCTGCTGAACGACCCGGCTTCCGCATAAAGCCTCTTTGGTTCCCCAAAGAGAAAACGCCACGTATCGAACCAGTGCGGGCCCATTTCATAGAACATCAGCCTGGGCATTTCCGCCAGGAACGGCTGCGGGAGGTTGGCCCCCGGCACCATTCGTTCAGTGAAGAAATCCGAATGAATGAACCGGGCGACACGAATATCGCCAAGAGCGCCGGAATCCAGCACCCGCTTGATAGTCTGGATGGGCTGCAGCCAGCGCCAGTTCTCGGTCACCATCAAGCGTACGCCAGCATCCCGGGCGGCCGCAACTATCGCCTCCGCCTCCTCATAGCTCGGTGCGAAGGGCTTCTGGCACATGACAGCCTTGCCCGCCGCGGCTGCCGTTCTAACCATGGCAAGATGCGTTTCGGGAGGGGTGACGAGATCGACAATATCAATATCCGCATTCGCCAGCATCTCATCAAGCGAGCTGTAGAGACGTTCATGAGGAACCCCGTATTCGTCGGCCTTTTTCACCAGCTTCTCCGTGCTTCTGTTGCACAGGGCATGAATCTGAACGCCGGGAATCCGGCTCCATGCCTTCAGATGCTTCCCGGACCAGAAGCCGGTGCCGACCAGTCCAACCTTATACATGCCATGCGCCTCCTGTTCCGCTGCCATTATTTCAGCCCTTCCGCTTTGTCCGGATGAAGCATCATATCGACCTGCTCATAGATCTTCTCGGGCTTGTAGAGGTCCTGCCAGCCTTCCTTGATCATGGCTTTGCGCCCGTAATCGATTGCGATCAGACAAGCGTCGGAGAACGGATTTACTTTCTCGAATACGATGCCAAGCTGGATGTTGATATGCCCCAGCATGAAATCCTTCGCCGCCTCGTAGGGGACCCCGTTCTTCACCACTTCCTCCATGGCCTCGCCCAGAATCGTCACCACCATCGAACCGATCGTTTCCGCCATTGCCGGCTCAAGCATGGCCATCTGCTCCAGGGTTATCCGGTGCGACCGCATGACAGGGGCGTACATCTCTCTGGCCAACTCTTCGCCAATTTGATAATGCTCCTCGGGTCCCTGCATCAGAGCGCATACGATAGCCTGCTTCGCAGCGACACCGCCGAAGAAATCCCGTTTCGCCTCGGGCGTTACTTCGTCGTTGAATACAGGCGGGTGGCAGGGGTGCGTGACAAAATAGGTGATATCTCCGCGCTGCGGAAGCTTGCCGAGATAAGCTGCCGCCGGGTCGAGCATCATTAAGATAGCGCCCTTCTTCATAGCTGGCACGACGGAAGCCGACACGTCGCCGATAGCGGCGTCCGGCACGGCCAGAATAATGATATCCGCATCAATCAGCGCTTCCTGCCGGGGAGTTGTCGCAAGTCCCCGTTCGGAGAGCCGTTCGACACCCTGCTCGCTGATCTCCACATAATGAACATTTAATGTTCCTTTTTTCAAATTATCGGCAATTCTGCATCCCATTTTGCCGCCGGCGCCGATTAGCGCGATCGTTTGTGTACGCATAAATCCTCCTGATTATAGATGAATTTGAGTATGCCGGATGTGCAAACCGGGAAAATCGCGCCGGTGGTATCCTGAATATCGCTAAGACAAATGTCGCTGTCCTTCAACTCCTGAGCTTAAGGTGCCGCATAGCCCTTGGAATCATCATCCAGGATCAGAACCCAGTCGTCGTTTCTTCCGCTTGATGGCGGAAAAAATTTGACCTCCGCTTCGTTCTTGTACAGGCCTGCCGGCTGCGTCTCGCCGGTCCGTGGATCATACCAGCTCGCACGGATACTCTCCCCGGCAATGATTCCCATCCTGACCTGGAAGGGAAGTCCGTTCGGGCTGTAGATGAAGGCATAGTCGGCGCCGCGGCTTGCCTGGATATGATTGGCGCCGCTATCATTGCCGATAACCAGGCTTTGATCCGGAATACGGTCAAAGAACGGTCTGGATTCAATCAGCCTGCGGGCATGACGCATCTGCATGGCACCCGGACGGACGATGGCCTGCCTCCAATGCATAATAAAATAGTCGCTTTGCTCCGTGGTCATCGACCAGATGCTGTGATGTCCGTACGTATGTCCGAATGCGCCGGCGAATAAAGCCCAGTATGCCGCTTGTCTGACATCCGTCGCATCGAAGTAGCCGTTCACCGCCTTGAAATTGATCGGGTGATCCTCATAGCATGGCTCCGCATCCAGGGTCGGTTTGACAGGAGCCAATCCATAATCGTGGCTAACATGCTCGTTATTGGCAGTGTTAAGCGCACCGTGACCGGATTGAATCATATTGAAATCAAGCCAACTCTCGTCATGAAGCTGCTGCGATGAGGATTTTCCGCCCATGGGATGGAACGTGATCAGGTGCTCTCCGCCATCCGCCTGCTTAATCCCTTCCGCCATGGCCTGGATAACATCGAAATGCTTGCTGGTCACAAGCGGCCTGTCCCCGCCAAGAATCCAGATAATATTGCTGTTTGCCTTGTATCTGCTGGCGATCCACTCCCCGTATGCCTTGGCATTGCTCTTCGTAAAGATTTCCGGACCTTTGCCCCACATGCAGTTGTACTTGTCCCCCCAGGTGGGCAGAAGCCCGATATAGAGACCAAGCTCCGCTGCCGCATTAATGATGAAATCCATATGATCCCAATAGCCGTATGCTCCGTCTTGCGCCAGGTCGGGCAGAAGCGGATCGTATTTCCCTTGGCCGTTCTGAAGGAGGGGCAATCTGCCGTATGCGTTCTCAACGGTGAGACCCTCGAACTCTGACAGGGCCACCGCCTGAATAACGGTAAAGCCCGCTTCCGCCCGGTTTTGCAAATATTCCAGCGCCTCTTCTTTATTCAATCTGTGAAATAGCTCCCATGCTGTATCCCCCAGCCAGAAGAACGGAGTGCCGTCCTCCTGTGCCAGATAACGCCGGTTGTCGCTGACTTTCAACTTCTGGAATTTGCTTGTCGTCATGTTTACTATCAACCTCTCTTATTGGGATCTAATTTGCAATTAACCTTTCACGCTGCCGAGCCGGATCCCGCTGACGAAATACTTTTGCAGGAACGGGTAGGCAAGCAGGATCGGAATAGCGGCAACAATCATCTGCGCGCCCTTAACGGAGCGGTCATTCAGTTTGGCTAATCGCTCAGCTTCGGTGGCCGACATGGTGGCAAAGTTGAATTTCACAACAATCGTCTGCAAATAGCTCTGCAGCGGGTAATTCTTCGCATTCTGCATATAAATCAATCCGTCGAACCAAGAGTTCCAGTGTGCGACCAGACAGAACAGCGTAATCGTGGCGATTGCCGGCGTGGAGACGGGTACGTAAATCTGCCAGAGCGTTCTCCAGTGGCTGGCGCCGTCAATATTGGCTGCATCCTCCATCTCCTCCGGAACCTGGCGGAAGAAGTTCAACATGAGAATAACATTGAACACCGTCACGGCACCAGGCAGCACAAGCGCCCAGATCGTATTCATAATACCAAGTTCCTTGACCAGAATATAGGTCGGAATCAGACCGCCGTTGAAGAGCATGGTGAAGAAGAACACCCATACATACACCGCTCTCATGCGGAATTTTTCTTTACTTTTGGACAGCGGATAGGCCAGCAGAATGACCAGCACGACGTTCAAGGTGGTACCGATTGCCGCCCGCTCCAGCGTAACGCCGAAGGCCCGCCAGAATGCCTCCCGGTTGAGAACGTATGAATAGGGCTCCCACGTGAAGCGAACGGGCCAGAAGCGTACCAGATTTCCCGTTACGGCAGAGTTGTCGCTTAAGGAAATCGCGAGAATATGGATGAACGGAATGAAGCAAAGAACACAGACCAGAGACAGGAAGATAATGTTGAATATGTTGAATATTTTTTGCCCTGTCGTTTGTCTTGCGGGCATAGTCTTCCCTCCTTAGAAAAGTCGGTAGTTGAACAGGCGGTATGCAGTCAGGTAGGATATCGAAATCAGGATAAAGGACACGAAGGATTTCAATAATCCGACGGCAGTCGATGGGCCGAATTGAGCTTGCAGAAGTCCCATGCGGTACACCATCGTGTCGACGATATCGCCAGATTCATAGACCTGCGGACTGTACAGATTGAAGATCTGATCGAAACCGGCATCCAGTACACTTCCGAGACTGAGCACCATCAAAAGTACGATGATCATATGCATGCCCGGCAGCGTAACATGCCAGGTCTGTTTCCATCTGCCCGCACCGTCCACGGCAGCCGCTTCGTAGAGGGAAGGATCAATGCTCGTAATCGCCGCCAGATAAATAACGGTGTTGAAGCCAAATGTCTTCCACACGTCGGAAGCGACCATCGTATATGGAAACCAACTGTTCTCGCCGAGGAAATAAATCGGCTTGATTCCGAAAATGCCCAGGAAGCTGTTCACGATACCTCCGGATGGGGATAAGATATCGACCAGAATGCCGCCCAAAATAATCCACGAAAGAAAATAAGGAAAATAAATAACGGTTTGCATGACACGCTTGAACAGCACATTGCGGATTTCATTCAATAACAAGGCGAATGTGATCGGTACGATCAGTCCCATAACGATCTTCATAATGGCAATGAACAATGTGTTCCAAATCACCTGCCAAATGTTCGGCATCGAAAAAACATACTTGAAGTTGCCAAATCCAACCCAGTCCTGGTTACCGAAAAGACCCTTGAGCGGTATAAAGTTCTGAAACGCAATCGTAACGCCGATCATCGGGATGTATGAGAAAATAATAACAAGAACCAGTCCCGGAAGCAGCATCAGATGGAGCGGCAGCTCTCTTTTCTTCCTGTATTTCCCCCCGCCTGCGCCGGTTTTCAGCTTCTTCGGGGCCGTTAATTCAGTTTGCATGCAGCTCCCTCATTCCAGCTTATAGTATAGATAACAGCTGCAGGTGCCCTTGAAATGCCATCCAGGCACCTGCGTAGGATCCATCGCAAATTTGCTGTCTTTACTTACCCAGTGCGGCGTTTACCTCCTGTACGACCTGCTCGCCGCCGAGATTGTTCCATTCCTTCACCATATTGTCAAATCCGCTGTCCGCATCGGTCTTGCCCAGAATGATGCCGGTGAGCGTCGTGACGATCAGCTCATCCATCGAGCTTCCCCGGGTAACCTCGGTCGGCGTCGGAGCACCCAAGTACGCATCCCACATGACCTGATCCGGATACGTTTCGTCAATGAAGGCAAACGGCGTATCCGTGGGGCCGAACATCATCGAGATGGACCAGTTGCCGTCCTCCATGGATTTGTAGAAGCCTTGCCCGGACCCCTTCAGGCTGTCCGTAGTACCATCCTTGAGCGCCTGCTTGATATCCTGATGTCCCTTAAGGTCAATCATCGGATCCAGCGTGTATACCGGCGACATCCACCAAATCCCGTCCACGCCATTCTCGCCGAAGTATTTGTTGAATTCGGCATTTTCGCCAAACAAGGCCTCAACGTAAACATTCATCATTTTGATCAGGTTCTCCGGATGCTGCGTCCCTTTCTTCACGACCAACCAGCCGTCGGCTGCAATCTTCAATGGAATGGTCGGTTTATCGCCAGTCTTGGTCGGGAGCGGAACAACGATCCACTTGGCCGCCGGATCATTCGCAAGTGTCTTCTCCGCTGTAAACGCCATCCAATGCGGCCCGTAAAACATGCCTGTCTTGCCTGCTGCTACGGATTCCATTGCTTTGGGATTGTCCTTCGACCCGAATTCCTTGTCGAGCAGACCTTCCTTGAACATCGTCTGGAGAAGGGCAAGCGGCTCCTTCATTTCCGGCTGTACGACACCGCGGTCCACCTTGCCGTCCTTCTCGATCCAATTGAGCGGGTAAGCATTATAAGCCCAGAATAGCCCCTGCATGTTGTACCGGAAATCATTGTCGATTTCCAGACCGAAGGTGTCGTCCTGGCCGTTGCCGTCAGGGTCGTTCTTCGCGAATGCCCTTGCAATTGCAAGGACGTCATCCATTGTTTTGGGACGGGAAAGGCCAAGCTTGGTCAGCCAGTCCTCGCGGATCCAGAGATGATTATAGCCATTGGTTGAAGGCATCTTCAGCGGAATGCCGTATCTTTTGCTGTCGCTTGTGACGGGCTCGAAGATCCGGTCCGTTTCACTTTCTATGATGCTCTTGAGCAGTGGCGAGGCGTACTGGTCATAGAGGGGGCCCATTTCCTCAACGGCTCCCGCATCCATCAGCTGCTTCATATCGGCTGGCTGGTCGACCTGGAATATATCCGGCAAATCCCCCGAAGCCATGGACAGCTTGAGCTTCTGATCGTACGACGTAGTATCAGGGGCCAACATTTTGTATTCAACCGTTACCCCCACTTTCTCCTTGAACATGCGGGTCCATCGGTTGTCGGTAAGCGTTTCTCCGGTTTGCTCTTTCAATTTGGCGATATTCTCATCATTTTCATTCAAATTTCTGCCGAACGTATAGGTGATTGGTTCATTGCCTGAAGGGTCGGCTGCATTGCTGCCCTCTGCTGCTCCTTCGTTACCCCCTGCGTTGTTACCATTCGAATTGGAACAACCAACGATTGCGGCGATCATAAGCATGGATAGACACCATAGAGACCATTTTTTTATCACTTGCGCAAACCTCCCAGATCTAATTTTGTATCGATTACGCCAGCCTTGCGCATGATTCGGGAATCTTCTCAGGCAGATTTTTTATGAAGCGCTTACAACTCAAATCGAATACATCTCGTTGTGATTAACCCCATACATATTGATTCGGGCATCCTGTCCATTTGGAAGCAGCGGCCTACCCGGATATGCGTTTGGCAATCCCCCTTTTCCTGTACCTGTAATGATCATCTTTGACCGGCAGCCTATCACCGACCGGCGGCAATGCCGCCTGCAGTGCTCTCCTCTGGCTGGCTAGAGCCGGATGCAGCCGTCCACCAGTGATTGACTCGCCCCATTGATATGCCTCAACCAAAAATCGTTTACGAATACACAATACAACATTGTATTCAAATTGTATACAATAAATATTTATTTAATTGACATCCGCTCTTTCCGGCTGTTAATCTAGAATTGTATTCAATAATGGAGGAGCCATTTATGAAATTTGGTCTCAGTACTTATACGCTTACTTGGTCCATCGGCGTACCCGGATATTCCGCACCGGTCCGTCCTCTTGGCGCAATTGGCCTGATCGAGCTTGCCGCCTCGCACGGTCTGGAGCTGGTGCAGATTGCGGATAATCTGCCGCTTCTACATTGCGGCGCCGCGGAGCTTGCAACGATCCGGAAAGCGGCTGAAAGCTGCGGCGTGCGGATTGAAATCGGAACGCGCGGCACAGAGCCTGCCCATCTTCTCCGGTACTTGTCCATAGCGCAGCAGCTGGATGCTGTCCTTGTGCGCACGCTGATTACAAGACCGGGCATCGACGAGGCCGGGCAGGAAATTCGAAGCATTCTTCCTGCTTTCGAAGCGGCCGGGGTGACTCTTGCAATCGAGAATCACGGGCTTCATACAACAGCACAGCTTGCCGGTCTGCTGCAGGGACTCGGCAGCGCCTATGCCGGCTGCTGTCTCGATACCGTCAATTCCTTCGGCGCGCTTGAAGGCCCGGAAATGGTTATTCAAGGGCTGGCCCCCTTCATCGTGAACCTGCATATCAAGGACTTCGAAATCACACGCGTCGATCACCAAATGGGCTTCGTCATCCTCGGTACGCCGGCAGGGGCAGGACGCCTGGATATTCCCGGACTGTGGAAGGAAATCATGCACTGCGGCAGGAATCCGACGGCCATATTGGAGCTTTGGACGCCTTATCGAGGTTCCGTTGAGGATACAATTGCCCTGGAGAACCGCTGGCTGGCCGAAAGCATCGCATATTTGAATTCACTGGAGCTGGAAGGAAGGGAGGACTGACATGGCCGTTACACTGAAGGAAAAAGCTTATGCCCAGCTTCGTGAGCTGATCATGAGCGGAGATATTCACACGAGCGGACATCTGACGGAGAAGTATCTGGTCGAGCTGCTCCAGATGAGCCGCACCCCGATCAGGGCGGCGCTGGAACGTCTGGCTGCCGAAGGCGTTGTGCTCTACTCGCCGAACAAGGGACTCAGCCTGCCTGAGCATTCCTTCCGGAGAGTCGTTGATTTTTTTGATTTCCGGATCGCCATTGAAGGTCATATTGTTTATAAATTGGCTTCTCGCATCTGGGAGGAATCGGAGATCGCCTGGTTCAGGAACAATCTGGCAGAGCAAAACGAGCATAAGCAGAATCTCGATTACGCTGCTTTCACCAAGGCGGACACGCTGTTCCACAGCCAGCTCGCGATTCTTTACGACAATCAGGAAATTGTCCAGACGATGGAGCAGCTCCAGGACAAGCTCTTCCTCGTCGCTTTGGGCGTGCTGAAGAAGGATAACGCCAGGATTCAACGCTCCTATGAAGACCACTGCGACATCTTCGAGTTCATATTGGCGAATAAGCCGGAAGAAGCACGGGCTAAAATGATCGAGCATCTGGAGTTCGGCGCGAGAATTCTCGTTTTCTAAAACTGTCTGCCCCGTACCGCAGCTGCTTCCCCGATCGCCGCTGGGTCAGATTTGAACCGGCCGCCATTCTGCCGCTCTTAAAGATGCGCGCCGGAAATAAAAATCAGCTCTGGCCTAAGCTCTCAATCACAGAAAAGGGATAAGGTTCTCGTCATCCGCAGATGACAGCACCTTATCCCATATCTTGTGTCACGCCTGCTCTGCTTCTTTCAAATGTTTATCGAGACAAGTGCTGCAAATACAGGATTTTCTCACCTGGCTTGCCGGTACGCGTTCCAATAATTCTTCGGGAAATACAGCCCCGTAGCACCAGCACGAGCCCTGCGGATCTCCCGACGGATTTCCGCATTTGTTGTCCCCGCCGCAGATGGGGCAGCGTTTAACATTCTCTTGTATCATGGCTTATTCGGCCCCTGTCGAGTCTCTGAACGGACATCTGCGGGCTTCCCCGTCCTTTCTGCAATAACTGGATCTGTCAATATGAGCTGTTGGTTGTAACCCCGAATGAGACTACCGCGAAATGAAGCTGCCCTAAATCGCATCATGCGCTCCATCACAGGCGGCAAACGCCTCACTCAATCAAGCAAGCCGCGGATCGAAGCTTTGCTCCTTGGCCAGCTCGCTGTACAGCTCCTTCACCTTCTCCGAGCCTGCGCTGGGCACGGTTACCTCCACCGTAATGTAGAGGTCCCCGGCAGTTCCATCAGGCTTGCGCATCCCTTTGCCTGATAACCGCAGCTTCTGGCCTGCGCCGATACCTGGCGGCACCTTCACACTCAGCATGCTCCCGCCGGGCACGCGAATCTTCGCTTCCGTGCCAAGCGCCGCGTGCCAGGGAGCTACCAGCAGCTTCGCGGCAAGATCGTAACCATCGACCGCATACTGCGGATCCGGTTTGATCTGCAAGGTTACATACAAGTCTCCTTTGATGCCTTTTGCGGTGACGCCGCCCATTCCCTTCAAGCGGATACGCTGGCCGCTGGCTACAGATTCCGGGAGCGTGATGTTCAATTCCTTCTCCCCCACTTGAACGCGGACCTTGCCTCCCCGGACGATTTCATCCAGCGTTACGGATAAAGCGGCATCCTGATCCGCCGGATCATCGCGGGTATCCCAGCCGTCATCATTGAAAAAACCGCGCCCGGCCTGCGATCCGCCAAAAAACTGCCGGTACAGATCATCAAAGTCCGCTTGTCCCGCCTGGGAGTTGGCCGTGCGGAAGCTTCCTCCCGCCCCCTGCCCGTTGAAGCCGCCGCTTTGCCCATAACCTCCGCTTGCCGACTGTCCGGCATGAGTCCGTTCGCGCCAATGCTGCCCGTAGCGGTCGTAGCTTTCCCTCGATTCATCGTCGGATAGCACTTCATACGCTTCCTGTCCTTCTTTGAAGCGCTGCTCCGCTTCAGGCTTTTTGTTCACGTCCGGGTGATTGGATTTTGCCATTTTTTTATAGGCTTTTTTGATATCTTCCTTGCTTGCCTTGCGGTCAACGCCAAGAATAGCATAATAATCCTTTGCCTGTGCCATCGGCTCCACCCCCTACACTTGGTCAGTTAAGGTCAAACCATCTTTAATAAAAAGCACACGGCATAACGGTCATACCACCCGCTGCCAGTGCGTTATCCATGTTCGTTGTGATTGTCTTTATTATACATCTTTTGGCTAAATCAATCAAAACAGCGCCTCTGAATAAGGGCACGGCAATACCATTATTTCAGCCAACGGGGCGCCCACCAGTTCCATTTGCCAAGCCAATTCATAAGGGAGGGCACCAGTATCAGGCGAATTACCGTCGCGTCGACAAGAACAGCCGCTGCAATGCCAACACCCAGCTGCCGCACACCGGCAACCTCTCCGAAAGCAAATGGAGCAGTGACTGCAACCATGATTGCGGCAGCCGAAGTAATAATTCTGCCTGTTGAGACAAGTCCCCATCTAACCGAGTACTCATTATCGCCTGTTTGCCGATGGATCTCATAAATCCGCGATACCAGAAATACTCCATAATCCATGCTGATGCCAAAAGCCAGTCCGAATATAAAAACAGGAATCATGATCGCAATGCTGCCCGGAGCAATACCGAAGAATCCTCCCTGGAAGACCCAGACGAGAATGCCGAATGAAGCGCCAATGCTCATAAAATTCATCAGAATCGTCTTGAGGGGAATCAGAACGGAGCGGAATGCGAGGAACAGCACGGCAAAATTGGAAACAAAGATAAATGCCAGAACCTGATGGATATGGTCAAAGACCGCATCGTATACCTCCTGCTGATATTTGGCTTCTCCTCCCAACAGGAAGGGGCTTGCTGATGCAGCCCCCCGCCGCTCCCATTCCCTGAGCCAGGACATCACTTCACGTGAAGAAGGCTCTCCGGCGAGCATCACTTGAAGCGACGGATATTCACCCCTGAGTTCATCCACCCGCAGCACACGGGGATCGGTTTTCAGTGCGAGGGTGAGCGGGCCGGCATCGATCGGATTCCGGTTGTTCTGCTCCTGCCGCTCCTCCCCGTCCACGATATAGACAGTGGAAACGGAAGGGGAAACAAACTCGGCTTGATAAACATCGAAGGCCATGCGGGACTTATAGTCAGGAGGCAGGGAACCGGCATCCGGGACCGCCAGCTTCATACCTGCAACAGGCAGAATACAGATGCCCAGAAGGAATAACGCCAGCAGAGCAGACCGGCGTGGTCTGTTCATGATAAGGGATGACCATGCATGCCAGATAGGGGTCCTGCGGATTGTCCGTGCAGAGCTCCGCTTCACCTGAATCGCAGGCCACAGCATGGCCAGCAGTGCCGGAACCAGCGTTAGTGCGGCCAGCGCCGACACAACAAGCACCGTCATGGCCCCGATAGCGACAGTCGTAAAAATAGGCAGCGGGATAAACAAGATCCCGAGCAGTCCAAAAAACACGCTTAGAGCGGAATACAAGATTGCTCTCCCTGCGCTTTTCATTGTTGTGATCATCGCTTGTTCCACTACCGCGCCGCTCGTCAGCTCTTCCCGGAAACGGCTGACCAGCATCAAGGCAAAATCGATACTGAGGGCAAGTCCCACCATCGGGATTACGTTCAGGACAAAGTTCGACAGTCCGATCTGGGTTCCGGCCATGTACATGATCCCCATAGAGCCTGCAACCACCGTTAATCCAACCATCACAGGGATGACGGCCGCTGCGATACCACCGAATGCGAGCAATAAAATGATAAAGGCGGCAGGGATTCCGATTGTCTCCGCCTGCCGCATATCATGCTCGCTTGCCTGATTGACATCGGCTTGCACCGCCGCTTTCCCGGTTATGCCAACGGCCATATCCCGGTCAACCGGCAGCCTGCTGCGCAAATCCTCCAGAACGGAGGCCCGATCGCCGATCCCGATATCGGAAGATAGAAGCGCGTAGGCATAATTCCCCCTCATTCTTCCGGCTCCCTCAAGCGGGGACCATGCTTGACTCACTCCTTCTGCAGCTTGAAGCTGCCGCATCGTCCGCTCAATGAAGCGTCTGAATACTTCCGGAGATACCGATGCTCTCTTCTCGAATACGAGAATAACAGGCTCCTCGGGGATATGAAAGTCAGCTGCGAGAGTCCGCTTGACCTGTTCATTGGCTCCTGCCGGAGATAGGCCGTGATCCTGCAGAACACCAGGCAGCCGGGAAGCAAAGAACCCAAAAAAGGCCAGGAAGACCACCCAGAGGAGAAGGATTATTTTCGGATGGCGAAGCGACATCACCGCAAGCAGATGGAAGCCCATAACCATGCTCCTAACGGATGTATTTCTACGAATGATCGTTCAATCTCGTTGCCTGAACCATGCCGAATGCCAGCCGGGGCGTAAATTGCGCTGCGCCCAATACCAACCGGGGCAGCACAGGGACGCCGAACATCCATTGAAGCCGTCTTCCCCATCGCAGAGGACGCCGGAACTCGCGACGAACCGATTGTGTGTAGAGATGCTCCCACTCCTGGAGAGAAATTTTCCCGCGCAGATAGCCGCCAGCAAGAGGTGCGCACAGCTCTGCCGACCGCAAAGCCATTGACATGCCGTCGCCGCATAATGGCGGAATCATGACCGTTGCGTCGCCCACCTGGGGAACAACATTCCAGGCCAGCAGCTCCCGCTTCAGATTGACCGGCGCGACAGCCGCTTGCGTGCCCGCAGCCGGAACAGCATCGGCCAGACGCCCGGACAGCCGTGAATTTCTGCCGGCTGCGGCATGGATCATTCCGAGAACGGATTTGTCTTCTGTATGCCCGAATGTTCCCTGCCGCAGAAGAGCGGCTGCATTGACATAGCCGTCCTCGACCGGCGAGATTCCCAGATACCCGCCAGGGAAAAAATACAGCTCGACAACCGGCTCCTTCCCGATTCCCGAAAAATGGGACTTCACCCCCATATACCTGTCCTTTAAGGAACGCTCGGGCTGACTGCTGCCGGGAAGACCCGCGCGCGGATTAGCGCCCCATGCGGCAATGACAATCCGCGCCTGATAGGCGACCCTTCGCTTGCTCTGCATGGCCTCAACGAGGTATCCCGATCCGCTTGTATAGACGGAGGTCACGGTTGTGTCCGTCTGCACCTGGACACCGGCCCGCAGCGCCCCGCGGTGAAGCTCGGAGTCCAGCCGATAGCGGCTTATTCCAAGCGCCGTTCCGGGCAGCGGGATTTCCAGCTGCTTCCCGCGATTGAAGATCAGACGCGTCCGGGTGATTAAGCAAGGACCGATTTGATCCAGCGCTTCCTGCAGGCCCAGCGCCTTCAGCATGCTCTGGGATTCCGGAGAGAGAAATTCGCCGCACACTTTATGGCGGGGAAACGAATGCCGGTCAACCAGCAGCGTGTTCCAGCCCTGCCCGGCCAGCGACAGGGCCATGCTGCTTCCGGCAATTCCCGCACCCAGCACAATGGCGTCATACATCATTCTTTCCAACTCCTATGGAAGGATCGGTTAGGGCTTGTCTTTTGAATGACAACGGCATATCGGAATAAAGGCCGCCAGGAATAGGTCATATGGGGATTTTCAAGAGCGAGTTGAAGCTTTCTCCAATCAGATGAGCGGAAGCCTTTTGCCACCGATAATGGTCCATCATGCCTGATATACGGGTTTTTGGAAATCAGCCGCGCCGTAAGCCATACCGCCGACCAAGGTATAAAATGGCGGTGAATGTCATTGATCACAACTCCGAGCCGCGACACGTCAAGCAGCCTTTCGACCACCCCGGGGAGCTCGTCCTCCGGAAAGTGGTGAACAAACTGCGTTCCCGTTACCACGTCCGCAATACCTTCCTGCAGGGCAAACAAATCCTTCCGGATCACCTTGACCCGCGGTTCGTTCCGGAAGAGTATTCTGGCTTCCACACAGGCTTCCTCCGTAAGATCAACCAAAGTGACGGTCATGGCAATCTTGTTCCTGTCCGCCCAATTCAGAAGATGGGCGTTCACATCTCCCGAGCCGGAGCCCGCATCCAGAATGGACAAGGAGGCAGGCCTTCCCGCTTCCTCCCATAATTGTCTGACTCCGAGGAGTGTAGGCGCTGCAGCCGCGAAGATCCGGTTCAAGCGGCGCAAATGCCGCAGCGCCTCGCGCAGCTCCGGCCCGCCTCTTGCGAAGTCATCCATCAGTTCCGGCTCGGCGGCGCGCTGCCTCAATCCTTTAAACACTTGAACTCACAACAGGCTGCTTTTCAATAATGGTGGCCGGCAGGTAGGTGAATTGGATTATTTCCACCGTAAGCCCTGGTCCGAATGCCATCGCAAGCCCGCTTACCCGGCTTGAACCGGCTGCTTCCAGCGTCCGCCTCATCTCGTCCAGCACGAACAACAGGGTTGCAGAGGATACGTTCCCGTAATCGCGAAGCACGGTCCGGCTTGGCGCCGTCTGCTCATCTGTAAGCTCGAATGCCTCCTGCAGGGCATCGACAATTCCCCGGCCTCCGGGATGGATCGCCCATAATTCAGGCATAACGTCATCCGGCAGCAGGCGTTTCACTTCCGCTGGAATGACTTGTCCGATCAGTCTGGGGATCGCCGTGGACAAATACAGATCGAAGCCGTGAACGCCAACCTCCCAGACCATTTCTTCGGACGAGTCCGGCAGCAAGGCGGAAAGTTCCTCTCCCAGCTGGAACAACCCCTTGTGGGCGGCACGAGGCGGACCGACAATACATGCGGACGCTCCATCGCCAAAGAATGAAGCCGCGTAAAGCGCTTCCCTCTTGCTGGAGGGCTGGATATGCAGCGTACACAGCTCGACGCTGACGATTAATATATGTGCCGCTGGATCTCCAGCAGCAAGCTGCCTCGCGAGGCAAATAG
Organism: Paenibacillus sp. JT31N11; assembly: GCF_056269285.1. Classification (NCBI taxonomy): domain Bacteria; kingdom Bacillati; phylum Bacillota; class Bacilli; order Caryophanales; family Paenibacillaceae; genus Paenibacillus; species Paenibacillus sp. JT31N11. The sequence continues at coordinate 756,021 of NZ_JBWDNQ010000001.1, read as the reverse complement.
CTTTCAATCCGGCTGCGCAGCCCAGAAAATTGAGCGGAATCCGGTTGACAGTAGAGCTGAGTCCCAACTGCTTGGTTATCGCCGCATCCATACCCGGAAGAAACTGTCCCGTGCAGCTGACTGTAATCAGGTGGGTTACCTCAGACGGCGCTATACCACTATCCTGAAGGGCAGCCCTTGCGGCTTTCATACCAAGAGGAACCGACTCCCGCTTGTATATTTGCATCCGCTGGGCGGTAGATGGCGCTTCAACAGTGGAATTATGCGGAAAATAACGGCAGCTATCTGCATCCTGCAGCAAATTCGGCTCGCAGGTATAGCGTGTTTCCACAGCGCACTGCTTAAAAATCCGTTTGGCCCAGCGTCTGGAATCGGAATGATCCCGGAGCGCATCGGACAGCCGCTGCGAAACGTCATTTTGATCCATTTTATAGTCCGGGACGGCCGTACCGATCCCCAATATCGCAATAACCGGAGTTGCCTGCTCCATCACCAGCATCAGTTCCCTCCTGCTTATTTGCATGCCTTCCCCGTGTTTTAAGAGAGGCTGGACATGCCGCTAACTCTATCTATTCCTATTCATTTTTCCCGCATATATGACAGTCATCACAGGCAGGGCGGCTTGCTCCAGGTATGGATAAAGGTATAAAAACAGGAAGAAGTACGATACTGGTAAGTAAAACAAGATTATGGAGATATGTTTATGAGCGCAAATTCTTATTGGTACCTGGGTTTGGCGATTCTAAGCGCGGCTCTTCTCCTCTATATCTTTATCAAAAAAAGAGAAGTGCGAAGCGTGCTGCTGTTCATAGCCATGATCGGCTTTGGATATATGATTGAGACCATTATCTATACATTTCTGGGAAGCTATCAGTATTATCCGAAATTCATTGAAGATAATGCTTATTTCGACAGCAATTTAGGCGCTAAAGCCTCAAACGCCCTGTCCCTGCCGATCATTGCCGTATTCCTGTCGTCTTTTCAGCTGGGCTGGATCTGGATACTGGTGTTTACCGGGATGTTTGTCGGAATCGAGTGGTTGTTCCGGGAGCTTCATATCTACGCCGATAACTGGTGGCGGCTGGGCTATACGGCTATTGGTCTTCTGCTTTATTTCCCCTTTGCCAAATGGTTATATCATAGCATGTTCCGCCCTCTGAGCGGATTTGTTCTCGGACTTTTGCTTTTTCTGATTGCGTTGGCGATTTCCGATACTTTGAATATTGTTCCTATTATGGCCTTCTCGAACCGGGTTTATGAGCCTGGCTGGTTCCAGAATCCGTCCCATGATATATCAGCCTTCGGAACGGTCTATTGTATTAGTATCAGTCTTTTCACGGTGATGGTTGTAACCCGATACTGGAAGCATACGTGGGTGAAATACCTGTTCGCCCTGCTGTGTATCATGGGTGTGGAAATGGCTCTGAAGGCAGCGGGAATCCAGCGGAGCCTCGTCTGGTGGGATGAGTGGTACTTCCTGCTGATCAATTTCGGCTTGCTCGCCATCACTCAGGCAATCTGCAACTACTTGATGAAGGGACCCCCGATTTGGAAAATGTAAGCGGTATGACTCTCCAATTATATGGCTGCAGCTGCCGCATCAATCTCCAAAAGAATAGCAAATAAGCATGGCGGACTGCCCGCAGGCAGCCCGCCATGCTTATTTTGCGACATGATTTGGCATAAGCAGTGAGTTTGGACGTTATTGAGCTCCCTGTGACGGGGAGTGCAAACATCGCTGCAGCCTAGCTTCATATCTGCATGTGAAACCCGGCTTACAAAGCATCAATAATATCGCCCGCAATAAGCGAAGCATTGGACCATCTGGATGCAGCAGCCCGATCTCCCGCCATACCGTGCCAGTAAACCCCGAGGGCAGCGGCCTGAATCGCATCCAGACCTTGGGCGAGCAGGCTGCCGATTATACCTGCAAGCACATCCCCCGAACCCCCGGTAGACATCCCCGGATTCCCCGTCGTATTGACATAGACATCCCCATCAGGAGCCGCCACCACTGTGCGAGCCCCTTTAAGCACAACGATCACATCCTGCTCCCTGGCAAATCTGCGCGCAATCCCGATCCGGTCACGCTGCACCTCCGGCGTGCTTAACCCGCACAGCCGCGCCATTTCGCCGGGATGCGGCGTAATAATCGTCGCTGCTTCCCGCCGCTGCCAGGCAGCCGGAGCCTGCACACTGTCATTTGCTTCAACAGACAGATCCTGTGACCTTTCGTTTGCGAGCTTCCTGTAATCGGCCCACATATTGAGCGCATCGGCATCGATAACCATCGGCGCTTCGATGCCTTCCCACAGCTCCTGAAGCCATTTCGCGTCGCCCTCCCATCTGCCGAGACCCGGCCCGATCACGACCGCCTGCTTTCCCTTGGCAGCTGCGAGCAGTTCCGGTATATGCGCTGTTCCCCATTGGCCGCTCCCGCCATCGTCAAGACCAAGGAGCATCGCCTCCGGCAGCACTCCTATCATTTCCGGTGCCAGACGCCCCGGCAGCGCCCAGCTGACCAGCCCGCTGCCGCCTCTTAATGCGGCTTTCGTGCACAATACGCCCGCGCCGCTCATTGCAGCGGAGCCGGCCAGAACCAGCACATGACCATAAGTGCCTTTATGGGAATCCTGCGGCCTGTTTTGGGGAAATTGCAGATTTAACTTGCGGGTCAACCCGGAGGTATCAAGCACATATGTCTTTACGCCAATAAACTTGGCCAGATCCTCCGTGATGCCGATAGAACGAACCACAACCCTGCCGGCTGCTTCGGCTCCCGGGTGCAGCAGCAGACCGCGCTTGCTATATGCAAGCGCCACTGTAAGATCCGCCTTCACGCAAGCATCGGATACCGCTCCGGTATCCGCATCCAGCCCGCTTGGGATATCTGCCGATATAATGGGCAGTCCGCTGGAATTTGCCGCCCGAATGAGCGAAGCGTACGGTTCGCGGGGCTCGCCTGTCGTCCCTGTTCCCAGCAAGGCATCAATAATGCCGTCCCAGCTGCGCCAGGAAATTTCCCAGGAACCGTCTTCATTCACGGCTTCCGGAAGTTCCGTCAAGCCGAGCTTCCGTACAATATCCCGTTGCAGCGCCGCTTCAGCCCTCAACTCATCAGGATGCACCGCGTAAACAATACCAACTTCATATCCCATCTCAGCCAGATGTCTTGCACAGACAAGCCCGTCCCCGCCGTTGTTCCCTTTGCCGGCAAGAATCAGCCAGCGGAACCCGCTGCCTTGTCCATTCCGGCCGCATTCCTGGCCCCGCTTGCGTGCAAATTCCACCGCTTCCTCCGCAATCGCCCGCCCGGCATTCTCCATCAGGACCATTGCAGGCAGGCCGGTCGCTTCAATGGCATGCCGGTCTATTTCCCTCATTTCTGCTGCAGTAACCAGATACATTTCATTTACTGTCATCGGATAATCCCTCCTTTCATCATTGAACTATTCATCCCCGTTTCCGGCTGAAGTGAACCGTACACCCCAATACCATCCATTAATCCATAAGCGGCAAAGGTCAAAAAAGCCCAAACCTTCTGGCAGGAAGGTTCAGGCTCCGTACGATTGCCAAGCTGTAACCGGGGGTTTTAGTTCTTGACAGCCTTCACCCAGTCGCCAGCGAATTTCTCGATGCCTTGGTCTGTCAAAGGATGTTTCGTCAGCTGCTCGATGACGCTGTATGGGATAGTCGCAATATGCGCGCCAGCCATCGCTACGCGGGTCACGTGATCCGGGTGGCGGACGGAAGCGGCGATGATTTGCGCATCCAGATTATGCACGCGGAACAGCTCGGCGATTTTCGCGACCAGCAGGACGCCGTCTTCCGAAATATCGTCCAGGCGGCCCAGGAACGGAGAAACATAAGCTGCGCCTGCACGGGCGGCGAGCAGCGCCTGGTTCACGGTGAAGATCAGCGTTACATTGACTTTGACGCCTTTTTTGGCGAGGTAGCGGCAAGTTTCCAGGCCTGCGAGGGTCATAGGGACTTTGATGGTGACGTTCTTGTCGCCGCCATTTATTTTGATCAGCTCATCGGCTTCGGCTTTCATATCTTCAGCAGTGACCGCGTCTGGCGTTACTTCTGCGGAAACAGATTCAACCTCAGGCACAAGCTGCAAAATTTCAGCAATACGGTCTTCGAATTTGATGCCTTCCTTGGCAACCAGGGACGGATTGGTCGTAACTCCGGACAAAACTCCAATTTTGTATGCTTTCTTGATATCCTCGATATTTGCACTGTCAATAAAGAATTTCATTTCCCTAACCTCCAGTATTTTTGTCTGCTCACGGCTTGTCCAACGGATTCAAGCACAAGAATACCTTGCATGAACAATGTCGCATCATCAATTATTATAGAACATATGCCAAAATAATGTAAGGGCGCTAGGATGGCAGGCGGAAGAGAGCAAAGGGCTCGCCGAAACGGAATGAACGGCTGAGCTCGTCCAGTTCTGCCGCAAGCTCCGCACCGATGGCAAGCGGAACACTTGCCAGATTCTCGGTAACCTGCCCGGCTTTAGTGGCCCCGACAATAACGGTTGAGACTGCAGGCCTGCGGATCAGCCAGGCGATCGACAGCACTCCGGGGCTGTACCCGTGGGCCTCCGCCAATCGTGCGACCTCCTGCCCCAAACGGATCTTGTCGCCGCCGAGATATCTTTTGAAATTGGGATCCTTATCCGCCCGCGAGCCTTCCGGCGCCGCTTCCGGTGAATTATATTTGCCTGTCAGAATGCCCCCCGCCAGCGGGAAATAAGGGATGATGCCCACGCCTTGATCGAGGCACATCGGGACAAGCTCATTCTCAGGAATGCGATCCGCCAGGGAATAACTGACCTGATTGGATACAAAACGGTTGAGTCCCGACTTCTCCGAGATGCCAATCGCCTTCATCAGCTCCCAGGCGGCATAATTGGAAGCCCCGATATAACGGACCTTCCCTGCACGCACCATATCGTCCAAAGCCCGCAGCGTTTCTTCAAGCGGCGTATTGGGATCAAATGTGTGGATTTGGTAAAGGTCAATATAATCGGTCTTCAGCCGTTTCAGGCTTGCTTCCAGCTCCATCATCAAATGATGACGGGATGAGCCTCTTTCATTGGGGCCGTCACCCTTTACAAGCCCGGCTTTGGTTGCCAGTACGACCTGGTGCCGGTGCCCCTCCAGCGCCTCACCGATTATTTTCTCGGATTCGGATTTGGTGTAGATATTCGCGGTATCGATAAAATTAATTCCATTGTCCAGGGCATGATGAATAATTCCCATGGATGCCTCTCTGTCCGCTCTTGTACCAAATGAATTCGTGCCCAGTCCCAGAACGGAGACCTTCACTCCGCTTGCCCCAAGATAACGATATTCCATACCAGCCACACTCCTGTCCAGATATGTAAAAAGCTCCAGAGCTTTATCATACCCTATTTGAGCAGATCGATCTGCTTGAGAAACGAAAACCGTCACTCCGATCGGCTCTATTATGATACGCGGCTGATCAAATGATACCCAAAAGGCTAGCGGCTGCTTTTAAAAAGGCTTGCTGATCATTAAAAACAAAATCACAACGGGCGCAAGCGTCGCCAATGTGCCAAATACCGCCCAATACGCGGACATTCTCCGGTATGCTTGCGAAACACCGCAGCCGCTGACCGCTTCCGCGCTGAGCCTGATCATTCCCCTCTGAAGCGGCAGCAGCACCGCGGCCCACAGAATGCCCGTGATAACGAACAAAATCAACGAGGCTGTCAGCCAGCTCATCCCCCACATTGCGTAATCTGACTTCACAGCCATCATGATGCCGGATACCACGATCAGCACAAGTCCTGGCAGCGTAAAAGCATAATCGGCCAGCATCACATTCTTCGCCGTCTGGTGAATCATAGCCGCATCGCCCTTCACATCGGCCCGGACCTTCCAAAATGCCGCTGTTATAATATTGCCCAGAAACAGCACGCAGCCGATAAGATGCATGAATAATAGAAGCTTCATGGCTTGTCAGTCCTCCTTCTTGCGTCCGGGCTGCAGAATCCCGGATATAAACCCGGCATATTCTTTCGCGCCAAAAGCGGAATCCGCGGCCCCAAAGAAGCTCCGCACCCGCAGTCCAAAAGTAATCAGCTCAAACAGCTCGGCCGTTTGATCCGGATCAAGGCCAGCAGGAATAACTCCGGCGTTCTGGCCTGTTACTATCCAGCTTTTGGAGGTTGCCACCGCCCGGGTATAAAATTTGCCGACGATTTGGGAAACCTCCGGCCGGTCGCTTTTGCCGATTAAATACATCAGAATGAGATTGGCCGCGTTATTGCGGTTCTCCAGTTGCGCAAATCCGCTTGAAATGGTATTCATCGGTCCATCGAATTCCTTCGTACCTGCAGCTTTCATGAAATTCTCGTTCTTCTGTTCAAGCTTTGCTTCGAGTACTTGGGCAAACAATTCGTCTTTTCCCGATACATAATGAAATATGGCTCCTTTGGAAAGCCCGGAGCGCTGCATAATATCGTTTAGGGTCGTTTTGCTGCAGCCTTGTTCCAGAATCAGCTCCTCCGTTGTCTCCAGCAGCAGCCGCTTGGTCTGTTCACGCCGGTCTTCCTGTTTCATCCTTGAATCCGTCCTTTCTATTGTCAGGTTGTCACAGCCTGCAGCGGAAGCCACCCGGCCAGTATGACGGCAGCCAGGAAAATAATTTGCAGTACCGTACGCGGCATCAGCGAAAATACCGGCTTGCCGCCAAGCGTGAGCTTGTGATTGGCTGCGTATACGTTAGCCGGAAACATAGCCAGCAGCATGAGCGCAAGAGCGGCCGCAGCAATGGCTGCCGTCGCGGGTATGACCATCCCTATGGCTCCGGCAACTTCCAGCCATCCGGTCAGCGTAACCACGAATGCAGGGCGGGGCAGCCTTGAAGGAACCATGGCAATCAGCTCCCTGCGAAGCTTTCCCCAGTGCCCCGAGGCAGTCAGCAGAAACATCACTGCCACCCCAAAGCGGAGCGCAATCCCCCAATCATTCACATATTCCCATCCTAACCACCCGATTATCCGAAAAACAAGAAAAGAACCCATAAGACCAATAAGCGGCGCCATGCTTCCATTCACCATCCTTAATCGAATCATATTATATTGTTATTATATATACCGACCATCGGTTTGTAAATGAGAAATCACTATTTTTCTTTCGTTTATCGTTTACGGTTTCCAAAAACAGCTCCTTCAAAGCTGGAAGGAAAAAGCCCTCAGGATCCAAAGATCCTGAGGGCTTTCTCTCTTGTAAACCGGCAGCGCCTCTCGGGGGCCGCTTAATTCTGTGCGTGGAGTTCGATCCGGTCGCCCGGTGCGAGCACCTGGCCTCTCAAGCCTTGTTCCTCCAGAGCCTTGACGAACGCGCTCCCGTCCTGGCGGATAGGCGGGAAAGTGTCGTAATGAACAGGTATGGTCAGCTTGGCGCCGTACCACTTTGCTGCCTGCAGAGCATCTTCCGGGTCCATTGTGAAATGGCCGCCGATTGGAACAAAAGCGACATCGATCTTATAACGCTCGCCGATCATCTTCATATCGCCAAATAATGATGTATCGCCAGCATGAAGAATCGTCAGTCCTTCGGCACGGATAATATAACCCGCCGGCATCCCTGCGTACATGATCCGCTGCTCGTCCTCCAGCACGATACCCGAGCTGTGGAAGGCCTGTATCATTTTGGCCTGCGCGAAGCCAAGATCGAACGTTCCGCCCATGTTCATGCCGACGGTTTTGACGCCTTTCCAGGACATATAGGTCGCAAGCTCTACAATGGCAACGACCGGAGCGTCGTTATTGCGGGCAATCGGCTCCGCATCCAGAATATGATCGCCATGCGCATGCGTGAGCAGAATAGCGTCGGTCTTGATCTCTTCCGGCTTGATAGTTGTGAGCGGGTTGCCGCTCAGGAAAGGATCAATCAGCAGCGACTTGCCTTCCGTTACAAGCTGTACACAAGAGTGTCCATGAAATATAATTTCCATTGTTTTATATTCCTCCATCCTACTTATGGTTCAACGTAATCATACCTATAAAAAGCCCCCGAGATCAAGTTGATCCCGGGGGCTTCACGATTTCTACATGAATGATGAATCAGGCCTGCTCCGGCAGCGAGATTTGACCCAGTGCTTCTCCGGCCTCGTGGGCCAGGATTTTACGCGAGGCAATATCCCCCAGCGCTACGATGCCGAGCAGCCGTCCATTGTCCACTACGGGAAGGCGGCGGACCTGCTCTTTTGCCATAATCCTGGCCGCTTCCTCTATCGTCGCGCTTGGCAATATTGTTGTGATATCCTTGCTGACGATCTCGCCGACCGTCACCGACTCGTCCTGATGATCCGCATAGCCGCGGATAACCAGATCGCGGTCTGTAATGACGCCTGCCAGTTCCTTGCCCTCGCCAATGACCGGAAGAAATCCGATATTGCGTTCTTTCATCAGCAGGGCGGCATCATGCAGGCTCGCATGGACCGGCACCGTGACGCAGTCTCTGGTCATAATTTCCTTCACGCCTTCAGAGTGGCTCAGCAGACTTTGCAGCTCCGACAATTTGCGCCGGGACACCCTCAGGACGGGCTCCGGAATCGGCGATTCATAATCCAGGCCATGCGGGAAAGTGGCTCTGCCAATATAGGCGTCTCCCAGCTGCAGCACCGCATAAGGAGATTCCAGCTTGCCCTCAATGGCTCTGGCATTGAAGCGGAGAAAATAATCCTCGCCATCGGATTTTTCTTCTATTTTCAAATCATATGTAGCCCGTGTATATTCCCACTGCCAACGAACGAAACCAAGCTTCGTCGTTACTTCGTCCAGATAAGCAAGATCATTGACAATTCCTTTAATGCCCGCATTTTCAATAATCATACGAAAAACCTCCTAAAGCATTTTTTGCTGCTTACGCGCCAATACTTCCTTCTACTCCTACATTACTTTAGAATCATCCCTGTGTATGCGGCCAATTAGGGCTAAACTGTGCCCTTTTCATGGCTATTGTTTGAATTTTTCGATAAGAGGAGAAGGAAACGCAAATAAGCTGCCTCACATGCTGAAGACAAGGCTGTCCAGCTTCAGAATTTTATCGCCTTCCAGCAGGCATCAACGGTTTGCTGGAGTTGAAGCTGCTCCTGGCGAAAAAGCCCAAAACACGTTATTTGACAGGTTCCTTCGCGAGATTTTTATTTTTATGAGATTCATATTGACGGATCTCGGCTATGACCGTTTCATATGCTCATTACGACCAGAATGACAAAATAGAGCTGCGGCACGCAGCGGTAATTATCATTTATATAGCGGCTCTCAATCTGCGTCGAAGCTTGATTATCCGTGCATCTGCATGCCAAGACGGGAAGGGTCTCTCCATGGAGTGACCCTTCCCGTTCATCGTTCAATCTCTGCTCTGCGGTGCAGCAAGATCTAAAGAAATTCGAATTTAAGCTAAATCAAAGGGGCGAATGATGCTTCCTTGCAACCCGCCCGTTTCCCTAACTCTTGTCCCCCATCTGCCAGACCTTTACCGTACAGATAAACGTCACCGATGCAAGAGCGAAGATGCAGCGTTGATCACCAACTACCTGGCCATGGTCATTCCCGGGGCTTAGAAATCCTGCCGACACTGTTATGAATAACAGTACTGGCATACAAAAACAGAGTTGTAAAACCGCCGGAAGACATTTTAAAGCTTTGTTGATGTTGGTATCGTGCGGTCGGGAAGACTTGAAACCTCAGCACCACGGTGCAAAAGCTCTATAAACTCGCGTGCCGCAAACCCGGTATACCTGTCCCGGTGATGAATGACGCCAATTTTTCTGTGTAAGGCGGGGGCATTCAATTTCAAAATTTTGATTTTATCATTATGGGCCAGATTCAGAAGCGTCCTGGAAAGAATCGAGATTCCCGCCTGCTCCTCTACCAGATTGATAATGGACATGGCTGAATCCGTCTCGATAACCGGCGTTATATGGATCCCCTCCGCGCGGCAAGCCAGATCCATCTGCTCCCGGCAGCGGTAATTTTGCGGAAACAAGATAAAGGGCAAATCCCTGATTTCGTCCATATCAGCCTCATCCCTTGCAGCCAGCGGATGGCCGCCGGAAACAACCAGACATAACTCTTCGTCGTACAAAGGAATCTCGGTGATCCGCTCATCTTCGACAGGAAGGATCGTAATCGCCAAATCAAGCTCGCTTCGAAGAATACGCTCCGCCACATCATCCGAGCTGACAACCTTGACCAGAATATGGGGATGGCTCCGATGATAATCCAGCAGCAGCGATGAGACAAGCTGGCTCAGCTCGCCCGGCAGCGCGCCTACAGCAAGGCTGCCCCGCTTGATCTTTTGCAGCTCGCTGATCTCTTCGCGTGCGCTGCTTAGACTGTTGAAGACTTGTCCGCAGTGCTTCAGCAGCAGCTGTCCCGCTTCCGTAATGGCAATCTTCTTGCCGATCCGGTCGAACAAAGGAACTCCCAGTTCATCCTCCAGCGCTTTGATTTGATGGCTGAGCGTAGGCTGGGTCACATTTAATTTCTCCGCGGCCCGCGTAAAATGCTTTTCCTGGCATATCGCTGCAAAATACTCCAGCTGCCTGATTTCCATATCTTCGCCCCTCAATCCAGTTTGCCGTACAAAAAAATAACTATCCCCACTATACAGGAAAACAACCCCCGATACCGGGGATTGTCTGATTTTTGTCCTGCTGATTCTTTTCTGGGGCTATTCCTTCCAGGGCGAATGAAGCACGCAATCGCAGAAGCTTGTCCGCTTGTAACCGGGAAGCAGGAGCTCGCATACATCGGCTTTGATATTGCCGAATGTGGTTTCCGGCTTATGTCTGAAGCCCTCCAGGAATGCATGCAGGATCTTGTTCTTGAAATCGCCGCGCGGGAATGCGGATACCACCTGCTCGCGCACCTCTTCAGAGATGCCCTCATAGTTTTCTCCCATGACATCGTAGCCTACACCGGAATAAATCATGGCAACCTCTGGCTCCTTGTACTGGGCAACCCCGATTGTCGTATGCAGGGCAATGGCATCCCATACCAGACGAACGGATTCATCCGGAACGCCATGCTGCTGCAAAAAGCTGCGTGCGGCGTTGGCGCCATCCACTTCAAATCGTTTATCCGGACTGCTGTAGGTTTTCGTCAGACCCAAATCATGAAATAACGCGCTGATATAAAGCAGTTCGGCATCGTACTTCCATTGCGCTTGCTCGCCTTGGAGAGCACCGAACAGATAGACGCGATGCGAGTGATTCCACAGCAGAGAATCACCATGTTCTCTCAGAAGCTCAGCCGCCTCCAAAGCCAGCTTGCTGTCGGGAATGATTATATCCGCTATCCTTGTCGTCATTTAGTTGTCCCCCTCATTATCATGTTGCCGCTTCTAAAGCATACTGGAAGCGATAATGATTCATCAATATTATTGTTTCTATGATTATGATAGATAATCCACATGATAGCATACAAAAAAAGAAGCTCACCTTTAGCCGGCAGCTCCATCTCCCTGCAATATAATACATCTAAAAACCGGATCAGACCTGAATTTCCGTAAGCTCATGCGTCTGGTTCTTGATTCGGGCATTCTCGGCAGCGAGGCCCAACGTATCCATCACCTTGATGCTGTCTTTAATATTCCGCAACGTATACGTAGGAGAGCTTGTGTCCGTGGAAAGAATGGTAATATCGCCTAATTTCATCATTCGCTCAAACAAATTCCGCTTCAAGGAAACATCGCGAATCCGGTACAGCTGAATTTCCTCGCGTTTCTTGGTGAGCATTCCTCTCTCCACGATAATTCTGCGGTCTGTGATCGTATACTTCGTAAAGCTCGGAATCCCGAAATTAAATGGCTTCCCTTCCCAAAGGACGTTCTCGCTAGGCATCTCAACAACTCCCTGAATAGGATGATTATGCTTCTTATTGTACAATGGATGCCGGTATAGCTCAACGAGTATCTCTTCCAGTATCCTTCCAGAAGCCGGGAGTTGTTGTAAACGCAAGGCAAGAATTTCTAATTAATCAAACGCACCATCTGCATCACCGGCCGGTTATCGCCGGGCAGCACCGCTTCGGCGGCCTGCAGCTGGGAGGATCCATCCCCGTCGACGAAAATGCCGTCCACCAGCTGCCCGTCGCCGACGGTTTCCAGAATAGCGTCCCGGAAATCCGATAATGTTCCTTCCATCCCGCTGACCACGAGATAGATCATCCCTTTGCTGTCATACACCATAGCCGACCTCAGCCGCTTATCATCGGGGAAGGGCGCATTCTCTTGATCGGCCTGCTGCCGCCAGATGTCATCGTGACCAATGCTCATGCTGATCCCGCCTTGCGCCCAGAAGCGGTTGGGGTCGGTTACCTTCAGCTCCGACGCTTCAGCCACGATCTGCACGCTCAGCTCGTCCTTGGCCCCATCCCAGGCAAGCGTGCCGCGGGGGTATTTGACATTTTCATAACCTGATCCATACTCTTCCTCTGCGCCTGCTACCGGGAATCCATCGACCATCGCAATACTCAGCAAATCGCCTTCGAAGAAAAATCCGCCGTTAATGCCATAATAGTCGGACAGGGTAACATTCTGGTCAATACGTTCCAGGGTTACGTTCGAGGGACGGCTTTTCAGGATATCAAGCTCGATGCCGTTGGACGCTTTTGTTGTCATATACTCATAATTTGCGGCCGGATGGGATACGGTCGAGCGTGAACCGTCGGATTGCAGCCGATGCAGGAGCAGCATGAAAATAACCGCAAACAGCAGGATCAACCCGCCGATTACGGCTGCCGCGATCCAGATGCGCTGCCTTGAAGATCGTGGATGTGTTGAATTCATCTTGAGCCAATGCCTCGTTTCCCTCTACATTGACTCTAGTATAACGTATTTTCCACTCCTTAAGAATCCTGCTTTTTGACAGGTTGATGCCATATTGTGCGTTTTATGGTCTTTCGTATCATTTCGCAGGATTGCTTACTGGATGCTCGTAATTTTGTTCATATACGCTCTTCTCGTGAGCAGAAAATAAATGAGCTGCATGAGGAAGACGATCCCGATGACGACCATTCCGTACTGCCAGACGCTGACTGCCATTACATTCCCCAATATCACATAGGCAAAGGAAGCATGAATGACACCAACGGCGAACGGTACGAAGAAAATGATGCCGATTTGCAAGGAGGTAATTTTCCGCAATTCCTTGTATGGTCATCCCGATCCGCCTTAGCGATTTGTACTGCGCCTGATCCTCCTGCAGCTCCGTGAACAGCTTGAAATAAATCATGCTTCCGGAAGCGATAAAGAACAGGAAGCAGGAAGCTGATAAAAATACCGATAAACAGCGTCAGAGCGCTCAGCTGTTTGCCGTCCAGATACTGCGATACTCTTTCATGACACCTCGTAGGTACGCTTGTCCAGAATGTGGTTGATATGAAGCAGCGAAGCTATTTCATTAACCCTTCTGTCGATTTCCGGATTGCTGATATTCTCCAGAACGAGCGGAAGAATGATATTCTCTTTGATTGAAAGCGTATCAAGCAGATTGAAATCCTGGAAAATAAATCCTAGCTGACGGCGGCGGAACAGCGCAAGCTTGTCGTTCTTCAGCCGGCTTGGATCGGTTCCGTTGATTTCAATGCTGCCGGAGGTTGGAGCGTCGATGGTCGCCAGCAAATTAAGCAGCGTCGTTTTCCCGCTTCCGGAAGGTCCCATCACCCCGACAAATTCACCCGCCTCGATGCGAAGATCGAAATTCTCCAATGCCTTGTACGTAACATTCCCATTCCTGGCGCCATATATTTTCGTCAATGCACGCGCTTCTAACACAGCCATTCTTTATTCCTCCCAGCCCTAAAAGTACGGTGAATACATGCAAAGCAGGCGGAAATATTCTGGAGAAGCGTTAGCGTTCGCCTTTGTAGCCCGAATTTTACAGAAAGGGTGCAAAACCATCCACAATATGATCGGCACATTGGAGATGGAACGAATTTGCCGGCACCAGTAGTAACCGTCATAATAGGGCAAATTGATATCCAGCAGAACAAGATCCGGACCGCTTGTCATAAATTCGTTCTTAACATCGCGAAACGATGCCGCCTTTACGACTTGATGACCGTATTTTTCAAGATGATCACCCAAAATATTCGCGATTTTGCGGTCATCCTCCACCATAAAAATTCGATACATGGCCTGTTCACCTTTTTGACTTTTCTTTTACTATATATGACGGAGAAATTCTGTAAAAAGATTCAAGGAATGGCACAGCAAAAAGGAACCCGCCATAACCAGCGGATTCCTTCTTGATGATGATGGCTGACCACCTATAACGATAAATTAAATTGCAGCATCTTGCCCGCTCACAATTTCTTTTAGCCGTTCTTGTATACGGTTTGTAACAATCCCGCCATGATACGTAATCACGGTATCGATATCAAGAGCCTGAAACTTGGCAATCGATTCCATCGCTGTATCCCACTCAGGCGTATGTGTCGGCGACGGCGGCATAAGGACTCCATCATGCGAGGTCAGGGCATCCCCGGTGATGAGCGTTTTGCTGGGTTCATGGTACAAGCTGATATGATCAGGCGAATGACCGGGTGTATAAATAACCCGGATCCCCCCTGCATAAGGGAGTACTTCTCCATCATGGAGAATGCGGTCGACCTTCGTAGGCGTGAATAATGCTCCGCCTTTAATCAAAGGTGTTTCTCCTGATAAATAAGGAATAATAGCTTCATGAGCCAATACCTGCACCCTGCCCTCGCAGGCCTCCAGCAGCTCCCGCAGACTTCCGATGTGGTCGAGGTCCTGGTGCGTGATGATGATCTTGGTCAATCTCCCGAGCGGCACGGATTCGCTCTCAAGCGCCCGGCGGAACACGTCCAGTTTGCCCGGTGTTCCTGTGTCCACAAGGATCGCTTCCTCGTCGTCCCACAAGAGGGCCGCATGAACAACGAATCCGGCATTCAGCTCCAGCCTTAAGGGTTTAATTCCTGAGCTTGTCTCCATTCTTATCCCTCCAATTTCAATAGTTATCGAATCTCGCAATTTCTATTATAGTGCAAAGTCATTGTGAAGGCGAAATTGCAGAGTGACAGACGTCATGTTAAGTTTTTATTAATTTACCGCTGTTATTCGCTCTGCAGCCGCTTCATGAATTCTTCCGCGGCGCTGTAGCCCTGCTGCTTCAGGTACCAGTTGTTGGCTGCCGCCTCAATCAGACTTGCCACATCCCGGCCGGGCTGCAGCTGAATTTCAATATATGGAATGCGCACATCGAGATATTCGGAGAATTTGGGCTTAAGCTCGAGCTCATTATTCAGAGCCTGATCCTTCCATTGGGTCAGCTCAATATCAAGCACGATCCGGGACTGTTCCTGGAATGCCTTGCGCCCATACAGGCGGACAACGTTAACCAGGCCGATGCTGCGCAGCGCGAGGAATTCCTTGGTGGATTCATTATGGGTGCCCAGCAGTGTATGGGGACTTAGTTTTTTGAGCATGACTACATCATCGGCAACCAGCCGATGGCCGCGGTGGATAAGCGTATGCGCTGTCTCGCTTTTGCCAATGCCCGATTTGCCCCGCAGCAGAATGCCGATACCCGATACGTTGACGCACACGCCATGTATGGCAATTTCCGGCGCCAGGGACTGAATCAGATACGCATCCAGCTTGGTAATGAATTCGGTCGTCGGCTCAGCGGTGCGCAGCAGCGGAATGCCTTCCTGCTGGCAGTATTTCATCAAATATTTCAGGCCCTCCTGGCCTGAGGTCACAATAAAACAAGGTGGATGGTACTTCACGATATTGCCGACATGCAGGTTCCGTTCCTCTTCTGTCAGCTTATGCAAATAATTGATTTCCTTCCTGCCCAGCACCTGAACATGCTCCATCGGGAAGAAGTCAAAATAACCGACGAATTCCAGGCCCGGGCGATGCGCTCTTGAGCGTGTAATGAGCCTCCCCAGCTGCTCCTCCCCAGTGAGCACCTCCAGCTTGAATAAATCTATCAAACACTTCACAGCAACAGACTTCATCAGCTTTCCCCCCAGCATTGAATTCTATTATTTCTATTATAAGGATGAAAAATATTAAAATCCAATTTGTACTTATGATTTATCCTAACTTTAGACTAGACAACACACAATTATGTGTTACTATATAAATGTGAGTTGATTACATTACATCACTGGAGGCGTTTAAATGTCACATGTATTATTCATTAAAGCTAACAACCGTCCGTCTGATCAAGCCGTTTCAGTTAAACTTTATGAGAGTTTTCTGAAAACATACAAAGAAAACAATCCGGACGATCTGGTTACCGAATTGAATCTGTTCGAAGCCGATCTGCCTTACTACGATAACGATATGCTTACCGGTCTTTTCAAGCTTTCCAAAGGCTTCGAAACGACACCTGAGGAGCAAAAAGCAGCTGATCTGGCCAACACTTATCTGGATCAATTTATTGGCGCGGACAAAGTCGTATTTGCATTCCCGCTTTGGAACTTTACCATTCCGGCTCAGCTGCTGACTTACCTCTTCTACTTGAATCAAGCCGGCAAAGCGTTCAAATACACCGAACAAGGACCTGTCGGTCTGCTCGGCGGCAAAAAAATCGCGCTGCTTCAAGCTCGCGGCGGCGTTTATACGGACAGCCCGATGGCCAGCTTTGAAATGTCCTTGAACTATGTGAAAAATACGCTGTCTTTCTGGGGCATCACAGATCCTGAAGTGGTTGTGGTTGAAGGCCATAATCAATTCCCTGACCGCGCTGAAACGATCGTTTCGGAAGGCGTCGCCAAAGCAGCCGAGCTTGCTGCAGCATTTTAATTAAAACCTCTTCAAGCAGAAACCGTATCATCCATTCAGGGATGATGCGGTTTTTTCTTTGGAACTATTAGAAAAGTATAAAGTTCCACCATCCATTGCTTATATTTTTGAGGAAGAAGCTGATTACATGCAAAAATCCCCGCCGGATTCCCGCAGAGGATTCCCGCAGAGGATTTTAGCAAGTCATTTATTTAAGCTTGAGGAATCCCGCCAATCAGAGGGCGCGGTTAAACTTTTGAACGATATGATCGATAATGGGATCGATCCTGGAATCGTCAAGGAGCGGCAGTTTATCCGCTTTGAATAATTGAATCTTCTTAAACTGGTAGTAATCATAAAGCACCTGCTGGATTGATGCCTGATTGAGCATCAAATATTTCACATGGATGATTTCCCGCAGCAGCACATCGTCCTGCAGTATAATGAATTTCTCATTCAGTTGATTAAAGATGCCTCGCGCCATGCCGTCCCGATAAAATTCGGCGATCTGCTGCTCACGCGTCTGCATGGCGTCTTTCAAACGGCTGTATGAATCCGGATAGATAGCTTGAAGCTCCTTCAGAAATCCACTCCCGATATGCCTGATGAGCAGAACGGATTGCTCGAACAGGAATTGAAAGCGTGTGCCGTATGAAATCTCCGTACCCTCCTCATCTGTTTGAATGACCAGCGAATTTATATAATCCACATAGACGTCCACAACACCTTCAAGCACTTCCTCTTTGGATGAAAAGTGCTTGTACATCGTTGCACGGCTGACGTCCATCCGTTTGGCAATATCATCCATCCTTAATTGTTGGAAACCATCCTTCAAGGCGGCAGCTATCAGTTTTTTCAATAATTTTTCTCTTATTTTATTATTTTGATGATCGATGTTTTCCGTCACTTTCATTCAACCTCCTTGATGCTATTCTTCATTATACACAAATTCGCGGGTCGGTTTGTTTTCGTTCCGGGCAATCAGCCAAAGCGTCTTTGGCACAGGCACTAGCCCTTGCAGCCCTATCCCATTGCTTGGAGCGTGTTATATAATACCTATGTCCCTGCTTAAGCTTTATCAGCGGGCGGCTGAATTCAAGGATAGGAGAACTCTCATGGACATTATCGAAATTCCCACACATTTGATAGACGAAGATACCGATCAGCCCCGGTACCAGTTTGATGAAGAAGCGCTGCAGGAGCTGATGAGGAGCATTGAGGAGCTTGGGCTGCTCTCCCCGATTAAAGTCAGAACAACGAATGACGGACGATATAAAATCATTTACGGAAACCGCAGGTACAAGGCCTGCCAGACGCTGAATCTGGCTGCTATTCCCTGTATTGTTTCCACTGTTACGGACGAGATGGAGATTTACCTGGAACAGATTGCGGAAAATTTGACAAGGGAAGGCTTCTCGCCGATTGAGGAAGCCGAAGCCTTCAACAAGCTGCTCCACGATCCCAAGTTCAGCAGCTCGGCCAAATTTCTCTCCAGCAAGCTGGGGAAGCCGGAATCCTATATCAAAAACAAAGTGGAGCTTCTTAAATTCGGCAAAGCCGTCAAGAAACTGGTTGTGGGCGGTACCCAGATCCGGAAGGACAAGCTGACGGAGGATCAACTCCTTCCGCTCAAAGACCTGCCGATCGAGCACCGCGATCCGCTCGCCTTAATTGCCGCAAGAGACGAGCTTCCTGTCAGCGATGTGAAGAAGATCGCCCGCTTGTTCAAGGATAAGGATATTTCCGCACCAACGAAGGACAAGCTGCTGTATAAAACCGGTCATGAGCTGCTGGAAACCTGGTCGGTGCGGGAGCTGAACAAAGCCGAGCGGACCAAGCCCGCAGACCCCAAACCGGCTGCGGAGAAGAAAGTGAAACCGGAGAAGCAGGCTGTGCTGCAGCAGGAAGCCCATCCAGATGTGCAAGCTCATGCCGCAAGCCCGGTCTCGCCATTGGAAGTCCGGCTGCAGCAGCTTCTTGCCACGCTACCCGCTGCAGATACTCTTGCGGTTGAGTCTCTGCCCTCCCTTGAAGAAATAGCAGCTGCCGGCCAAGACAAATTGCTGGGCGACGTGAACCTGCTTATTGCTCATATCGAGCAGCATCTGCAGGAATGGACGAGAATCAAAACGCTTTTGGAACAGGCAAAACCTTGAACTTTCCCCCACGAGCAAGCCATTGCGGCGAGCCGAACAAGATTTCAAAGAAAACAAACAAAATCATAACTTTACGGCATCGCCACCCGTTGGTCCGTTCACTAAGATTAAATGGCAAAGGTTAATTGTCATCTCATGGGGTGGCGTTCGGAGGGGATCTATGAAACTGTACAACAAAGTAATTTTCATTACGGATGCGGACAGTCCATCAGGCAAGGCGGTTGTTAACCGGTTGTCAGGGGAAGGCACTCATTTTATTCTGAACAGCATGTCGGAAGGCGCACTTATCGAGGCGGAACTTGCGAAGGTACAAGCAGCCGGCTCCAAAGCCTATGTCACCAATACCGATCTGTGCCGAGCTGCCGACGTGACGGCCATGCTCAATCAGGCCGAGCAGATACTCGGGCCGGTAGATGTTCTTATTCATAATAACGATCTGCTGATACCGGCGCTTGCGGAATCTTGCGAAGAAGACGTATTTCTGGAAATCATGGACACCAACGCAAAATCCGCATTCATCTGCTCCCAGGCTGTCGGAAAACAAATGGCCGCCAGGCAATCCGGAAGAATTATTTATGTCTCCTCTATTCATGCCGAGAAGCCGACCGGCTCTTCCTTTGCCTACAGCGCTTCCAAGGGAGCCGTCAAGATGCTCTCCAAGGAAGCTGCGCTGGTGCTGGGCCGTCAAGGCATTCAGGTCAACACCATTGAGCTTGGTCCTGTGAAGGGTGACAATGAACGGTTCTCAAGCGAATTCTCGGCTCTCTATGATGATTATGAGCGCAAAGTTCCGAATGAGCTGCCAAGCAGCTATGAGGATCTGGGCCACCTTGTTTTATTCCTCTGTTCCGATGAAACCCGCTATATGAACGGATCTGATATTCGACTTGACGGCGGTTTTCTGCTGCATTATATGGATCACAAGAAAAAGCCGGCACCGTCCATTGGCGGCTGAGTAAACGGATAGAGGAAACAACGACTGGCGGGGTGATGTAGGATGTCCATATCGGATAAAGTTGCGCTGGTCACCGGCGCAGGAACAGGAATTGGCAAAGGCGTCGCCATAGAGCTGGCACGGCGCGGAGTAAAAGTCGCCGTCCACTACAATCAAAGCAGCGCCGGAGCCGTCCATACCAGGCAGCAAATCGAAGAATTCGGCGGTCAGGCATTCATCGTTCAGGGCAATGTCGCCCACAAGCGGGAGATTGAGTCTATGGTGCAGCAAGTCGCTGACCAATATGGCGGAATCGATATTCTCGTCAACAACGCCGCCCTTCAGCTGAATCACGGGTTCTTCGATCATACGGAAGAAACCTACGATACGATGATGCATATTAATCTCAAAGGATATTGGCAGTGCATCCAGGCTGTCGTGCCCTATATGAAAATCAAAAACTCAGGTCGCATTATCAATATTTCCTCCGTGCATGCCAAACGTCCGACCGACTTCGATGCCGTGTATGCCATGACTAAGGGCGGCATCCGGATGCTTGGGCGGGAAAGTGCCATAGAATTGGGTAAATATGGTATTACTGTAAATACGATTGAGCCCGGCGCTGTCGATGTCGGGAAGTATAGCACCTCCAGAGCACCGGAAATACGCAGGCGATTTCCGCTGGGCCGTGTAGGAACACCTCACGATGTGGCGCAGCTGGTCTGCTTTATCGCCTCGGATGAAAGCGAATTCATGTCCGGTGCGGCCATCCGTCTGGACGGCGCCAGCATGCTGTTGTGAGAAACCAAATCCACTATTCAAGGAGCGAATGACATGGTTAATAAACAAGCCTTTGAAGAAACGCTTGCCCACGTGCGGACGGGCTCAAGCCCATCTGAGCTTCGCATCACCGATGTCCGTTTCACCGACATTGTCGGCGGCCCTTTCCACAGCAGTCTGATCAAAGTCTACACCAATCAGGGCCTCGTCGGATTTGGCGAGGTGCGCGACGGCGCTGAAAAGGTCTATGCGCAAATGCTCAAAAGCCGCATCCTGGGCGAAAATCCCTGCAACATCGACAAGCTGTTCCGCCGGATCAAGCAGTTTGGCAGCCATTCCCGCCAAGGCGGCGGCGTAAGCGGGCTGGAAATCGCCCTGTGGGATCTGGCAGGCAAAGCCTACGGCGTGCCGATCTATCAAATGCTTGGCGGCAAATTCCGCGACAGCATACGGATGTACTGCGATACAGAAATCGTAGGCAAGGATACGGGTACGGCGATGGGAAATGCGCTTAAGAAACGGATGGAAGCCGGCTTCACCTTTCTCAAGATGGATCTTGGCATTGGGCAAATCATCAATGAACCCGGCGCACTCAGCGCCCCGCTTGGCTTCCTAGAAGAGATGAGAGCAAAGTCCAAAAACCGCTATAATCAAAACTTTAACGAAATGTCGGATGAGCAGATTCGAGACATCACAAACCGCCACTACGATATTTACAACATCCCGCACCCCTTCACAGGCATTCACGTAACCGAGAAAGGCCTCGACCTGCTGGAGCAGTATGTTGCCGACGTCCGTGCGGTTATCGGTTATCAGGTTCCGCTTGCCGTTGACCACTTTGGCCATATCGGTCTTGAGGACTGCATCAAGCTGGGCCGCCGTGTCGAAAAATTCAATCTGGCCTGGATGGAAGATATGATCCCCTGGCAGTATACCGAGCAGTATGCAAAATTGTCGCGTGCGGTAACCACTCCGATTTGTACCGGGGAGGATATCTATCTGAAGGAAAATTTCCGTCCGCTTCTCCAGGCTGGCGGCGTGTCCGTTATCCACCCTGATGTCCTGACGACGGGCGGTATTCTGGAAACGAAGAAAATCGGCGATATGGCGCAGGATTATGGCGTTGCCATGGCGATTCATATGGCTGAGAGCCCGATTGCTTGCTTGGCGGCCGCTCACGTCGCCGCAGCGACAGAGAACTTCCTCGCTCTCGAGTATCATTCCTGCGAGGTGGAGTGGTGGGATGATATTATCATCAGCAGCAGGCTGCCGAAGAAGCTGGTGCAGAACGGTTTTATCACGATGACGGATGCGCCGGGACTCGGTATTGACGATCTTAATGATGACGTGCTCGCAGAGCATCTACATCCCGATATCAAAGGCCTATGGGAGCCGACGGACAACTGGAACAAATTTTATTCCAATGACCGTCTTTGGAGCTAAGGGCTGGTCAGTTCCTGACTAATGAAACGATTGCGGGAAGAGATCCTATGCTGTCATTTTGGCGGCGCAGTCGGCTTCTTCCCTCAAACCGTATAGTCATTTACAGGCGTGAACCTTATAAATTCCATAAGGGCAAAAAGAACCTGCAGCCTCTCCAGTTGGAGAGAATCTGCAGGTTCTTTGCTGATCATTCCCGAACAAGCCGGCTAATTTATTCCAGCAAGACGAAACGGCTTCGCCGTCTGAATTCTATAAGAACAAAGGAAAAAGAGGAGGAATATTCATCCCTCCCCTCCTTCATCTTCCCGGTAAATCAGCCTGCCGAAGCAGCCTCCATCAAGCCTCTGATGTAACCGACGCCATAGAGCCTGCCCAGCAGCTCATAGCCGGGATTATCGTTATTCTCGCCTTCCATGGTCGGCACATGATCCGGTCTTGCCGGTCCGCTGTAGCCAACCTCGTAATAGGTCCGCATCGCTTTCAGCATATCTGTTTTGCCATCGTCGTGAAAGGTTTCCTCGAATTTCTCCGGGGTTCCCTTCACATCGCGGAAATGCACGAAAAATAATTTGTCCTGCCCGGCAAAATCCCGAATGACCTGGGGGATATCATCCCCCGCCGTTGCCAAGGTTCCCTGGCATAACGTAATGCCGTTATACGGACTGGGCACCAAATCGATCGCCCTCTGCAGGGCGGATGCGCTGCGCAGAATACGCGAGACTCCGCGGATCGGCGTGATCGGCGGGTCATCCGGATGAAGCGCCAGCTTCACCTTGGCTTCCTCCGCGACCGGAACGATCCGCTCCATGAAATAGTGCAGATTCTCCCACAGCTGTTCCTCCGTCACAATCCCCGCCTCTGTAAGAGGAGCATCCTGCATCAAGCTGTGATCATAGCTGGATACCAGCGCTCCGCCTCGTGTACGGGTCGTTGTGGAAGTGCGGAACCAGTTGAACTGGGCCATGAAATTATAGCACAGCACCGGAATTCCGGCCGCACCCATGTTGATCAGGAACTTCTGGAAGACTTCGATCTCAGCGTCTCGCTCGGGTGTGCCAAGCTTGATATTGTTGCTCGGGGGCATCGATTCAATGACAGACAGTGTAAGGCCATGATCCGCATACCGCTGCTTCATCCGGATAAGGGGCATCAAATCCCACGCCTTATCTGTCTTCTCCTCCCACGGAAGGCCGCCAACCGCGTAATTCACATTCATCTGCTTCGCAAGCTGCCACAAGCGGGTAGGCTGGGAAGAGAAAAATTCTGCCAACTGCATAGTTTAAGCTCCTCTCTGTATTTCAAAATTGTTCATTGCTGCGCAGCGCGGGCAGTTTCCCGCACACACTGCGCATTGCATTAAGTCGGCAGAGATTATTAAGCCCCCGCTGCTTTTTCGGCCAGTTCCTTGCCCATTTTATCGATTTTGTTATAAGCTTCCTCGATTGATTGCTGCCCGAACGTTACAGCATCCATCTCTTTCTTGTAGGTGTCCACCCACTCCGAGAAGCCCGCAGCCGGCGAATAGAACGGCAGCGCCTTTTCGACCGAAAGATCATAGATTTCTTTGCCCAGCTTATCCTTCTCCCCGAGCGTCGGTTCAAGGGTTTTGTAGATTTCCGGATTAATCGGAATACCGCGGGTCAATCCCAGCGCTTTTCCGGCTTCAGGATCCGTGATGAACCACTTGACGAAATTTTTGGCCTCATCCTTATTCTTGGAGTTGGCGCTGACGCTCAGGAAGATGGTCGATTGCGCCCAGCCCCCTCCTGCCGGCCCTGTCGGCATATTAACAACCCCGACTTTGCCAGGCATCAGCTGCTCCAATGCGCTGACCGAGCCTGTTGTTGCCCCGCGCGTCATCACAACGCCTGACGCCATCGGATCGGCCTGCGGGTCATTCTCCAGGAACGAGGCGGCTTTCTCCGCAGGAGGTACGATTTTATTTTTGCGGAAATCCTCATAGGTCTGATAGAAGGTCATGAATAAATCCTTGTCGAGTGTAAATTTCTTGCCGCCATCGGACATGATCGGATCTTTGCCCATGGAGGTCTGGTAATAGTTGAAGCCGTCCCAGGCTGTCGTGTCGCCAATCGGATATTTACCTTCCGGCAGCTTGGCGCGGGCATCCTTCGCCCATTGGAAATATTCGTCATAGGTCCAGTTCTGCTGGGGAAGTGGGATGCCGTACTGTTCCAGCTCCGTCTTGTTGAACGCCATACCCTGCGCGTTTTGGGTGAGCGGAATGCCATACAGTTTGCCGTCGATTTTCAGGTTCTCCACGACATTGGGATCCACAATCCCGCTTAAGTCAATGTCCGACAGGTCTTCAAGCTGCCCCCTGGACACATACTCCTGAATGTAAGCGGCATCCATTTGCAGCACATCCGTAATCGACTTGGATGCCGCAAGGGTCGGCAGCTTCTGCCAGAACGCATCCCAGGCCATGAATTCGGGCTTGAAGGTCACGCCCGCATGCTGCTGGGAATAGAGATCCAGCGCTTTTTGGGTCGCTTCGTGGCGTTCGTCGGTACCCCACCACATAATGCTCAGCGTCTTGGCGCCTCCGGTCTCTTTGACCGTTTCGTTGCCTGAAGCGTTCCCGTTTTCGCTCTCGGCTGCGCCATTCCCGCCGCCGTTTCCTCCGCTGCAAGCCGTTACCAGCAGCAGCAGCGCCAGACTTATGAATGCCAGGACTGCAGATCTTTGTCTTCTCATTCCCTTTGAACCCCTCTCAATTTTTATTATGATGCGCTTATCCCTTCAACCCGGTTGTGGCTATGCCCTCCACGAAATGCTTCTGGGCAAAAAGAAAGATAATCGCGGAAGGCAAAATGGACAGCAGGGACATGGCAAGCAGCTGGCCCCATTGAATATCGAATTGATCGATAAACATGCGCAGCGCGAGACCGACAGTAAACTTCTCGACAGAGCTTAGATAAAGCACCTGTGCGAAGAAATCATCCCAGCTCCAGATAAAGGTAAAGATCGCAACCGTAACAAGCGCCGGCTTGATCAGAGGAAATATAATCCGCAGGAATATACCGTAAACAGAAGCGCCGTCTATCTTGGCCGCTTCGTCCAGATCACGCGGAATACCGCGGATAAATTGCACCAGCAGGAAGATAAAGAACGCCCCGCCGCCGAAGAAATGCGGCAGCACCAGCGGTACATAGCTATCCACCCAGCCCAGCTTGTTGAAGAGAATATACTGCGGGACGACTGTGACCTGGCCTGGCAGCATCATAGTCAGCAGCAGAATCGAGAACCAGAAGCCGCGAAACTTGAAATTAAGCCGGCCGAAGCCGTAAGCCACAATGGCAGCAGTCAGCACGCCGCCGGTTACATTGCCAAGCTCCATCAGGAGCGTGTTGCCGAAGAAATGAGCGAAGGTGTAGTCATTTGAGAAATTCCATCCATTGCTGTAATTTTCCCACATCGGCGTTGACGGCCACAGCGTGGGCAGGCTCAGCTCGGCCGTCTTCTTCAAGGAAGCTCCGATCCACCAGATGACCGGATACAGCATCAGGAGAGAGAAGGCCGTAAGAAACAAGTGATTGGAGAGCTTCCCCCGAACGGTCGTATTCATTTGGCCTTCCCTCCATCCGACTCGTAGAATACCCAATAACGCGACGCCAGGAAATTAAGGACGGTCAGAACAGCGACAATCGCAAGCAATATCCAGGCCAATGCGGAAGCGTAACCCATCTGATAATGCTTAAAAGCCTTCTCATATAGAAACAACGCGTACATATAAGTGGAATTGACCGGTCCGCCCTTGGTGATGATGAAGGCCGAGGTGAAGGTTTGGAAGGAACCGATGATTCCGAGTACCAGATTGAAGAACATAACCGGCGAAAGCATGGGAAGCGTAATGCTGATAAACTTGCGGAAGCGTCCGGCGCCATCTACGGATGCGGATTCATACAGCTCTTGAGGAACCTGCTTGAGGCCTGCCAGAAAAATAACCATCGTTGAGCCGAACTGCCAGGTGTTCAGAAGGATCAGCGTACCAAGCGAGGTGTCGGGATTTGATATCCAGCCAACGCCTTCAATGCCGAACCAGGCCAGCACCTGATTGATATAGCCGTCCAGACCGAACATATTCCGCCACAGGGCGGCCACGGCGATACTTCCTCCGATCAGTGAAGGAAAATAAATCGCCGTGCGGTAAATATTCATTCCCCGGATGCTTTTGCTCAGCGCCATCGCAACCATCAGCGAGAAGAAGAGCTTCAGAGGAACCGAGATCAGTACGAACAGGAATGTCACGCTGAGAGATTTGGTGAAGGTCGAATCGTCGGTGAATATGTTGACGTAATTGTCCGTCCCTATCCAGACGGGATCTTCAAGCAGCGAATACTCCGTAAAGGATAAATAAAACGATTGGCCGATTGGCCATAAGGTCAGCAGCAAAAATCCGATCAGCCATGGGGAAATGAATATATAACCGGCTAAATTGGTTTCTCCCTTGTTTTTGCGCTTTCTTCCGGGAACTTTTACCGTCTCTTCGTACGGTGTCTGAGATAACGGTTCAGCAGTCACCCACGGATCTCCTCCTCTTATCTAAATCGTGTTTGTCTTGCCGGATAATACTTCTTTACTGTATACGAAAGCGGTTTCATTATGAAAGGTGACGAAATTATGAATTTGTTTGATTTATTTCACGATCTCATTTCATCCCTTTTTCATCTGCTTATGTCCCCGAAAAAGGGTGGAAAAATTATATACTTATCGAAAATGCCTTAAAAAACTCGCATCGACAAAATCGGAAATGTCCCTAACAATAGATGCTAGAGCCATCAGTTTCAAGGTTTTGCACGGCATACACACTATACTTGTTGGAAGAGGTGCTCCACATGAAATTTGACAATCCGGAAGACATTATCCAGCTTACACCGCTTTGGGAAGGAGAACGATTCTCTAACGGGCGTCCGAAGGTTTCCGAGGATGTGCTGAAGCGTATGCGTAAAATAACTCTGGAGGAAGCCTGGGGCCCGCTCTGGAACAGAGGTTATACGTTTCAGTTCGAGGGAGATTTCAAAATCATCCACCCCGATAAAATTATGGTGGGCCGGGCGGTTACCGCCGTTATGGTACCCAAGCGTCCCGATCTGCACGAAACCCTGCTGAATTACGGGCATGAGCAGGAAGGCCGGAAAGGCTTTTTCAATCAATGGGTCATCGATTCGCTGGTTGAGGATGATGTCGTTGTCGTGGATATGTTCGATAAAGTCCATCTGGGCACTTATGTAGGAGGCAATCTGTCCACCGCTATTTCCACCCGCACCAAACGCGGAGGAGCGGTCGTCTGGGGAGGCATTCGCGACAATCAGCAGGTCGTTGAAATTGAAGATATCAATATCTACTACCGGGGAAGCGATCCTACTGCGATTACGGATGTGACGATGGTCGGCATGAATGTGCCTACACGCATCGGCAAGGCCATCTGTCTTCCCGGCGATATTGTGCTTGGCACGCCTTCAGGCGTTATCTTTATCCCTCCCCATCTTGCGGAGCTGACTGTCGTACAGGCGGAGAAATCCCAGGTGCGCGACATCTTCGGCTTCATTCGCCTCAAGGAAGGCGTTTATTCTACAGCCCAGATCGATACCGCATGGACCTTGGATATGTGGCAGGACTTCATGAATTGGTTCGATAACGATCCGACTGCTGCGGAGTATCGTCATTTGTCCTGGGAGAAGGAGCTTGCGGAAGCGCAGAAATCGGACAGCAGCGGCTCCAATCATGATGTACGGCTCTAATCGGTAAGCAAGCCTCACGCAAGAAGGACTCTGGAAAGAGCGGATCAGCCGCTTCCAGAGTCCTTCTTTTTTTGTTTTATTTGCCGACCGATTCCCGGTATTCCGTCGGGGACAGACCGACTTTTTTCTTGAAAATCTGGCTGAAATAACGGGGGTCCTGATATCCCACCTGCTCCGCCACCTCGTAATTTTTGTAATGTGTGGTTTTGAGCAGCTCCTTGGCCTTGCCGATCCGGATGTCCGTCAGATGCTCGATGAACGTTCTGCCCGTGTTCAGCTTGAAAAGCAGGCTCAGATAGGTCGGTGTCATATATACCTTCTGTGCCACGCTCTGCAGGGATACCGCCTGGCATTCCTGCTCCATGTGATGGATCGTTTTCTTGATGATGCTGCGGTGGCTCTCCTTCTGATCGGGCGACATCACTTCTCTGACGCCCGAGAAGAAATGGCTGACGTACGTCTTAATTTCCTGGAGCGTCTGCATCTTCACGATGGACATGATTTCAAACTTGTTGTAAGCGTTAACATAATTGGTATTGGCAAGCAATCTTTTCTCGGTTTCAATAAGCAGGCGGACGGTCAGCTCATACATATTCTTAATATCGATCGGACCGTTCTCAAGCAGCCTGTCATAGAACTCGTTGACTGCCTCTTCGATTTCCGCGGTGGAATCGGCCGCTTTCAAGGAATCCAGCAGATCCTTCTCCCTGTCAGCCGGATAATCGCTCATGGACACATACCGGCGAAGCTCGCTGTAGTAGATAATCTGCCCTGTTCCACGATAAAATTTGTTTTTCAGCGCGCGGGAAGCCTGCCTGTAGGATTGATTGATGTCGTAAAGATGGCTGCATGGCTTGCCTACGCCGATATTCACGGGAAGGTTGAACTGCTGGCTCAGCATATTTTGAATCGCTTCCAGGAACTCTTTGGATACCCAGGAGAACAGCAGTCCGATCCGGTTTTGTTCATCCATAAATACGACGCTTCCGCCGGAGACCTGCTGCTGCAAATAATCCCTCATCCTTTCGACCAGGAGCACCATTTCGTGCTCGTCACCATCCGGAGATACCGGCTCCAGCAGCGCCAGCGCCGGATAGGTATAATACGGATTCAAATTCAGGCGGGACAGGCTCTCCTTCAAATTCGCGCCAGCGCTTTTCCGCCCCAGCACTAGATCCTGAAGAAAACGGTCTCTCATCCAGGTCAAGATTACATCGTCCTTGAACAATAACCCTTCGCTTAGCATGCTCCATTTCCCCTTTTATGAAAGGATGGTAATGCAAGATGCATGAGACTCATGAAGCTAATCCAGATCAATCAGCTTGTAGGCGTGCATATGCTCGATAAAAGCGGCCTCCGCCGCATCCGCATCTCCCGACCTCAGAGCGTCCATGAGAAGCTGATGCCACTCTGCCAGCACATTGGTTGTATAATGCCTGTTCGAAATCGCCATAAACCGCATGACTTTGGTGCGCATATTATTCCACAGCTCCAGAACCGCGTGATTGTCGCATCGCTTATAGAAGAATCCGTGGAAATCCATGTCGAGCTCCAATATGGCCAGTAGTTCATTTTGTTTGGTAGCTTTATCCATCTCGCAGATGATCGTATTCAAGTAACTGTAATCCTCTTCCGTCATGAGCGGCATCGATTGTCTGACCGCGAAGCCCTCGATGATCTCGCGAAGGACGAAGATATCCTTGATTTCCTTGGCCGTTATCGTGGATACGACCGAGCCCTTGTTGGGAATGCCCGTAATGAGGCCCTCCTGCTTCAATCTCTCCAGCGCCTCCCGCACCGGAGCCTGGCTGATCTGGAATTTGCCGGCAATCTCCGTAACAATCAGCCGGGTGCCAGGCTGAAGGTCGCCTGCGAGAATTTCCCTCTTCAAATCCGCATAAACATGTTCACTAATCGAGTTGATTGGATAATCTACCTGACTGCCCCGTATGGCTTTCACTACTCCTCTCAAGATTATCGATTATCGATAATCTTTCGCTTAGGTTTATTATAGAGGTTGTTACTGATGGAAACAACAGTTGTTTTTTGGCGTCTTTTGTCGTTTTTAGTCTAATAATGACGATTATTATTGTACAGCCGTTTAATATACGATAGATGATTATAAGGTTCTTCCCGGAAACCGACGAATAAAGCTGCTGCGCAAAGCGAAAACATCTCACGATTCATGCGAGAGTAAGCAGAAACTAACTTCGCCGTCCTTTTGCGGCAAAGTTAGTTTCTTCCCTCAAACCTTACAGACTTAACAGGCGTGAAACTTGAACATCCTATAAGGTCAAGAAAAAAACGGCTGCACCGTCAATGAACGGATACAGCCGCTTCTTCTTGGTTTCTGACTTGTCAGCCCGTTGACGGACTGTTTGGCACATGGCCCTTCTGGTTGCGATTCTCCGAGGTGGAGGCAGCCAGATGATCTTCCGCTTGCTTGGATCTGGTCTCCAGGGCCAAGTTTTTGGCGTCAATAGACTGCTTTTTACGAGCCATGCTGCTTACCTCCCGATACTGCGGCTTGCCTTGATCTCGCAAGGCAGTAATAGGTTAACCAAGATTAGAGAAGATTAACAATTCTGGAGGGCAAACAGGCTGACACAGCCCGGAAAGCAGTGTCGGTGTTCCGAATTCAAGAGCCAAAACCTGAATGCAGGCCCACCGCTGGTCGCTTCCCCTTATAAGTCCGTGGAGAAATGCAAGAGGACGGCTTGGAGCTGGAGTAGCGTCAGCGTTCGCCTTTGCAGCCGGATTGTTATATCTGAAAGATGTTATACAATTGTGACAATCCGGCTGAAACAGCGATCGCAAGCCCAAATTGTCCGCCGCATTTCCTTCAAACGGACTCCCCCATTCTACCATTCGAGCAAATCAGTCTCGACAATCGCCGCATCCGGATCAAGGGGAATACGGAAAGTCTTGATCTCTGATGGACGGAACGACGCGCGGATGGTTCTTCCCCACCTGGGAAGGCTGACCTCGGCCGTTACGGCCCGTTTATCCGTCTCAAAGCAGCGAACGATGAGATCGTCGTTATCCTCCGCTTTCTTGATGGCGCTGACGATAATATTGCTGCTGTCGACCGTGACAAAAGAATCCGTTTGCGGCAGCTTGCCCTCATGATAGGTTTCAATCACCGCAACCGGCTTGCAGTTAAGCTCGGCTGCGCGTTGGACGACACCCGATTGCTCCCAGGACCCTTCATGCGGCAGCAGCGAATACGAGAACCGTTGAACGCCCTGGTCGATGAACGTATATTCGCCGTCCGGATCGGGAACAAAGGGAACATGATGCGCATAGATGGGACTGCGCAGTACGGTTAAAGCCAGCTCCTTATTATGAATGCTGTAGCTGTACTTGGCATCATTGATGAGGCTCACACCATAAACCTGGTTAGTGCCCTGAACAAGTCCGGTATAATCCACCCAGCTCTGCCCCGGCTCTTCTTCCCCGTTATGCTCGCGCTCGATCGTACCGTAAGGAATCTCATACGTATGCTTGCTGAACACGACATTCATCGGGAATACCAGCTTCAGCATCTTGAACTGCTCGCGCCAATCAACGGTGATATGGACATCGATCCCGTCACGTCCCGCATACATGGAGAAATCCTGAATCAGCCTGGAGCTGCCGTATTCACTGACAACCCGGATGACCGACTTGACCGGTCCATGCTCTACCCGGAACACTCTCGTCGCCTTGAAGGCGCCGATGACCTGATTGAAATGCAAGACATCATGGCTCCAGGTGTCCGACTTATCCTCAATAACTACAGGTTTGGCAGCCTCGCCCCCAAATACCTCATGACCTGCCTTCTTGTCCCTCAGGCTGGCGATATATCCGGTATCCCGGTCGAATTCAAGCCGGTACCGGTCATTTTCCAGCACCAGATCGCTTGCTTGAATGGGTACTCCCACAGGCTTCAGCGACTCGGACTGCAGAACAAGCCGGTACGTCCTGTAGCCGAGCGAAGGCAGATCGGCCAGGAAGCTGAGCCGGTAACGCCCCCTCGCGGATGCCTGGGACTGCACGGTCTGGAAGGGGATAACCTGACCGCTGTCATCCAGCAGCACTGTCGTGTCTGTAACCCCGCCTGTTTCCAATTCAACATTCACGAGGCTTGACCATGCATGAGGATTAAACACAACAATCGGCTTCATGCTTTCATCCTGTTCAATGCCGATGTTCCAGGATAAGGACTGTACGGCATAATTGAGCGAACGGTCGGCTATCGCCATGGCTTCCCCATACAAATACATGGCATCCTGGTAGGCAGGCTCCAGACTGGTTCCCGCCATAATATCATGGAACTGGTTGAACAAGACGTTTTTCCAGGCACGGTCGAACTCCTTGGGGTACGGCTGGCCGGTAATCCATGAGGCAAGAGCGGAATATTTCTCGGCGGCAATCAGCCGGTTCTCGGCCTGCCGGTTCCACTGCTTGATGCCTGAATGGGCCGCATAGCAGCCGCTGGCATGATGCTGGAGATCGTCATGGACGACAGGAAATTCCAGTCCCTTCTCCTCCATGTCGCGGAAATAACGGTCCGGCGTGGAGAATTCCAGCTTCGGCAGGTCCGCTTCCCCGTTCAGCTTGCGGATGCTGGCGATGTTTTCCTTCGTTGGACCGCCGCCATGATTGCCGACACCGTAGAACAGCATCAGGTCGTTAACGGGCTCCTTGAATTCAGCCAATGTACGGCGGACGTGATTGTCCAGCTCCTTGCCCCAGGACAAGTATTCAAACATGATGCGGAAGGTCAGCACCTTGGAGCCGTCGTCGGACTGCCACCAGAATAAACGGCTGGGAAGCCCCTTCTCATTGGGCATGGGACGCATCATCACATAATAGTCCATGCCGCTCTTCTTCAAAATCTGCGGCAGCATGGCGTTATGGCCGAAGCTGTCCACATTGTAGCCTACCTTGGCGGTTACGCCGAACTTCTCGTGAAAATACCGCTGCCCATACAGCCCTTGGCGGACAAAGGACTCGCCGCCTGGAATATTGCAGTCAGGCTGAATCCACCAACCCCCAACGATATTCCAGCGCTTCTCCTGCACACGCTCTTTAATTTCCTGGAACATCGCCGGATCGTTATTTTCGACCCATTCATACATGGCCGCAGAGCTTGAGGTGAAGATGAAATCCTCCGATTCCTTCATCCGGTCGAGCGCGGAACGGAAGGTCGCCTTGGCTTCCTGAAACCCTTCCTGCCACTGCCACAGCCATACGGGATCCAGGTGCGCATTGCCGATCATATACAGTTTCTTGTCTTTCATTCTCCCATCAGCTCCCAATCATTATGACTCCGCTTGATCTGCCTTCAATCTCATCAATCCATTAGCCGCATGAACAGCGGCTCCGCAGGCGGCTTCCTCCTCCACCCCGGACAACAGCAGAGGACGGCCCAGCTTCACCTGAAGCAGCCGCTGCAGAGCCGGATTCCTGCGGATGCCGTTGCCTGAGCCAACCAGGCAGCTTACCGCTTCCAGACGGGAAGCAGGCAGCAGCCGTACAAAAGCAAGCAGTTCCTCCGTCATGCCCTGCAGAAACCCGGCAATAATCGCTCCCGGCCGCATATTCAGGGCATCCAGGCCTGTAATTGTTCCCGCCGCATCCGGCTTATCCCTTGTTCCATAAAATTGCGTTCCAACCAGAGGCAAAGCCTCGTCTGCCTCCAATGAAGCGACCGCAAGCCGGTTCATGGCTTCGAACAATGCGGAATCACTCATCTCCAGGCCCGTGAAGGCATGGCAGATCTCCCTGAAGAAGCGCTCCAGCAGCTCATAGGATTTGCCGCCGCTTAGCGATGCTCCCACGAGCAGATAACCCCCGCCCGGGAAAGGGCGTGTGTCCAAGCCTGCTATATTCTCATAAGTATTGCTGTACACCGAAACCTGCGAGCCCGTACCGACGTTAACCAACAGGGAATCCTCTACCTTGGCAACAGCTCCGATAAAGCTGGCCTGATTGTCTCCAATAGCGCAAAATACCGGCTTGCCGTCCCCCGTTCGCCCAACAAGGGGATTATCGTTATCCGCAAGCATCGGCAATATGGATGGATCAATGCCGGTCTTGTTGACCGCATCCCTGTCAAATTCTCTGTTCCTGAGATCAAAGAGACCCAGAGATGCGGCATTCGACGCATCCATAACCGGTGCAGAGCTGCCGCACAGCCGCATCGCCAGATAATCTCCGATGGTGCAGAGGCGCCTGGCCTGCGCGGGAACCATTTTGCTGCGCACATTGTAGAAATGCGTCACCAATCCATAACCGGTAGAGACCGGATAGCCTGTTCGTTCCCTCAGCCTGCCCGCATAAGAAAGGCCGGTCTCAAGCTGCTGGTCCCCCCGGCCATCCTGCCATGTATATAAGGGGCTTGCATGCTTCCCCCTCTCGTCCACATACAGAATCCCATGCATCTGGCAGGAGATGCCGATACCCTCCACCTGCGGCCAATAGGCTGCGCAGGCCGCAATCAATTCCTCCACGGACGCGATAATACGCTCCGGGTCCTGCAGCTGCTCCCAGCTGTGCGCTGCCTGTATGGCGGCATCATTCGGGCAGGAGACCATCTTGAGCGCATCACCGCTAATTTTCTCCCGGACCAGGATACATATGGATGTTGTACCCACATCAATGCCCGCCGTATACATAATGGATCCCCCTTGTTTAAGCTTTCATATCACCCAGCTTGTACAGATCGATCAGGTTATTGCGGAATATCCGGTCGGCGAAGGCCATGGCCTGCTTTTCTCCCATTGCGCCTTCCTCCATTTTCTCCGTCAGCACCTCCGCAACAAGATTTCTGGCCAGCTTCTGATGCGCATAGGTACCCTCAATATAATTATAATCGCCGCCAAAGCCCTGAATTTTGTTTTGCGGCACCATTTCAATCATCTGATGCATGATTTGTTTGGCCGCCGTCGGTGAAATGATATACATCCAGGTAAAATCAGCATAAACATTGGGGAAATTTTTGGCAATGCTCAAATAGCTCATCGCATATGGATAGCCGCAGTGGAGCAGCACAAATTTGGCTTCGCTGTATTCAAGCAGCAGGGGGATCAATCCCTCCACATTGGAATTCGAAATAAGATTGCCATTGCCCGAAACACTGGTTTCATGATGCCCGGTATGGATTTGAATGGGCAGTCCGTAAGCGATGGAACGCTGGATAATAAAATGAATCAAATAATCCTGAAGCGGCTGTGTTTCCTCCTGGGACAAGCTTTGCGCAAGCGAAGAGGCACGCAGCCGGTTGAAGACCTGCTCCGCCTCGAACATCGTCGGCTTCGAGCTTGCCAATGTCCGCCAATACGCGTGACCCAGCTTGGTTGCCACCATTCCCTCCTGCACATATCTATACAGCAAAGCATCCACGGCCTCCAGGTACTGCCGCAAATCATGCGCATTTATTCCGGCGTTCTTCTCCACATCGTGAAGGTCCTGCAGCGATCGCAGCTTGAAGGTGAAATCCATAAACATGATGGGGCGGAAGCGATCGTAATCCAGCTCTGTCGTCTGGATCAGCGTGAAGGCCAGGTCAATTCCCGAGCGTTCCACCATAACTTTATGATACCAATCGGGATCGTGGGTCGCCTGCTTCACCTTGTCATTGGCCTGCATAATCCCGTCCACGGACCAGTCCCGCAGGTCATACAAATCCTCCATCGCCGTGCGGAACATGCGCGCATAGGTCGTGTTGCTTGTTTGCTGCCAGTATGATAAGAAAATACCCGCTTTCTCTTCATCGCCGAGCTGGCTCCGCCTGCTCAGGATGCCGCGCTCCATGCCGGCCGTGACCAAATCGGAGTCCAGATAATGCATCAATGAGAAAAAATCATGGTTTTCTTTTTTTCTGATTTGGGGTGTTGCCAGATGCTCATGACCGTCTATCATACGGATTTTTTGTATATATTCATGAATGCTGCTCATGGTTGTCTCTCCTTCCAAGCCTGTAGACCTGTGGCTAACCGGCGGAGCATGCGGAAACTGTCCGGAGAAGCGTTAGGGACAATTTCCGCATGCGCAGTCCGCTTAACCACCGGCCTTGTATAACGGATTATTTGAGTGCGTGAGGTATGCTAGTCGACGCTAAGCTCAGGGAACGTATTTTTGACTTCTTTCTTGAATGCCGCGACAACATCGTCATAGCTGGATTTATTCGTGACCCCTTCGCCTGCGACCTTTCTCCATTTGCTCAAAATATCCTCGCCGTATTTGTCCGCCTGCACGGCAGGCATCTGCTTGATTGTTTCATAATAAGGC
Source organism: Paenibacillus sp. JT31N11 (assembly GCF_056269285.1). Classification (NCBI taxonomy): domain Bacteria; kingdom Bacillati; phylum Bacillota; class Bacilli; order Caryophanales; family Paenibacillaceae; genus Paenibacillus; species Paenibacillus sp. JT31N11. Next base: position 719,858 of record NZ_JBWDNQ010000001.1, on the reverse strand, counting down.
TTCAGAATGTTTTGATCCCCGAAAAAGCCCGATTTGAAGGAATCCAGATTTTTCTCATAAACGGTTGCGTTCCCTGGCATGTTCCCGGTTTTGCCGAGATTGTACTCCTGCCATTCCGGACTTGCGATATACTTGATGAATTCGTAAGCAAGATCTTTATTCTCCGATTTCTCATAGATACCGCGGTACGTACCGCCCATATAGAAGCCTTCCGGCGTTTTGGCAACGCCGAATTTGCCAACCGCCTTGTCATCTTTGTTATCGATCATGAAACTGGCCCATGCAGGCATGGAAGTCAGAATGACGCTGCCGTCATTCAAGGCATTGCCCCAGCCGGCCGACATGAACGGAAGTTTCGCATCCACATTTCCCGCATCGACCTGCTTTTGTATTTCATAGGTGTCTTTCCACCGGGTGTCGATATTGAGCTTGCCGTCCTTGACCCAAGGCTCGGTGTTGTACGCTGCAAGGTCGAACAGGTCGCCGGAGCTCTCGATCAGATGGACTTTGCCGCCGCTGTCCTGGGCAACCTTCTTGCCCAGCTCAATGATCTTGTCCCAGCTGCTGACCATTTCGCTGATTTTATCGGGATCATCCGTTCCAAGATATTTCTTGGCATTGTCGCGCAGATACCAGAAGCCGCCCGGCGAGGAATGATCGGAAATCGCACGCACCTTGCCGTCAGCGGAGCGTCCCAGAGCCTGAACATAAGGAATGTAGTCCTTGAGCAGATCCTCCGCACCCATTGCAGAGAGGTCGGTCAGAAATTTGGAATCAATAAACTTGCCGATATAGCCCCGTTCCAGATCGAAGATATCCGGAACGCCCTTGCCGGACTGAAGAACAGAGAGCAGCTTGGTCTGATACTGGTCGCCGGGAAATAATTGAACGTCTATCGTGACGCCCGGATTCTTCTCCTCAAACTTGGCCGCCATATCCTTTACCTGATCGAAGAACGTCCATATGACCAGCTTGCCTTCAAGCTTGGCCGGCGCGTTCCCATTATCGTCCGTCGTTCCCGCATTCGTTCCTTCACCGGCCGCTGCGCCGGGATCATTGGCCGCAGGCGCGTTCCCGTTGCTCGCATTATTGCTCTTGCCGCAGCCCGCCAGCAATCCCGTCACCAATACAACTGCAAACAGCAATGACAACCATTTTTTCGTGTTCAAAACGATCTCCCCTTTAAGAGTTATTGAACTTGCTGTCCAGACCCATGTACATGTACGAAGCGCTTACACTCTTGCCAATCCGAGCTCTTGCCAAACCTTGGCACCACCTCTTTCAATGGAATCGGCTGCCCGCTTATGGTCAGCCCTTCACCGCTCCTGCTGCGACGCCGCTTATAATCTTCTTGGACATGATGGAGAAGAATATCAGCAGCGGTACGACAGAAATGACAATACCGACATATTGGGCGCCGAAATCGGATGAAAACTGCGATTTCACACTGGCAATCATGACCGGCAGCGTCTGAAGATCACCGTCGAAGAGAACAATCATCGGCGTGAGAAAATCATTCCATTTGCCGATAAAAGAGAATATCGCCAGCGTTGCCAGCGCCGGACCCATCAAACTCAGAATAATCCGGTGAAAAATCTGCAGTTCTCCGTATCCATCTACCCTGGCGGATTCAATAATTTCAGTTGGCACCGAATTGTCCGCAAATTGGCGCATCAGGAAGATTCCGAAGGCATTGTAGAGGGACTGCAGCAGCAGCGGCCAGTACGTATTGAGCATATGAAGCGTATCCATCAGCTTGTAGAAGCCGATAATGCCAAGCTGGCCCGGTATCATCATCGTGCCCAGAACGAACAGAAACAGCGCATTTTTGAAGCGGAAATTATATTTGGAGAAGCCGTAGCCGGCCAATGCCGCGAAATACACATTAATAATCGTTGAAGTGACGGTAATAAAGACGGTATTGGCGAATCCCCGCCAAATATTGACGGAAGCTACGAGCCGGTTGTAGTTATCCGCAAGCTGATCGCCCGGCAGAAGCAGCAGCTCCCTTGCTATTTCCGAATTGGAATGCGTGGATGTAATGATCATGCTGTAGAACGGGACCAGGCAGACCAGCGCCACAACGACCAGCAGAATGTAGAGAAACCAGCTGGAAATTTTTGTTTTTGCAACCATGTTGATTCCCCCTTATTCCCTTAGCCTTGCAGCGAATGTAGTGATTGCGGTAAAGAACATGACGACGGCAAAGATCCCGAAGGCAATTGCCGAACCATAGCTGTAATCGAAGGTTTTGAAAGCCGTTTCATACAAATACATAATCATCGTTCTCGTCGCATTGCCGGGACCGTCTCCCAGCATCAACGGCGCATCGAACAGCTGCAGTCCGCCGATGACCGAGGTAATCATCGTGAAGAGAAACACGGGCCGCAGCATCGGCAGCGTGATTTTCATCGCAGTCTGGCGTTTGGTCGCGCCGTCCATGGCAGCCGCCTCGTACACTTCGTCGGGGATAGCCTGCAGTCCGGCGATGAAGACGATCATATTAAAACCAAAATACTGCCAGCAAATGACGCCCGCCACGATAATCCGCGACCACCAGGGGCTGTTGAACCAGTTGACGGGATCGTCGATCAAGCCAATCTGGAGCAGCAGCTTATTGATGCTTCCGGTCTGCCAGTCGAACATCAGGCTGAACATGACACCCAATGTAACCGGTGTCACAATATGCGGAAAATAATACACAGCCCGGAAGAAATGCTTCCCTCTGATGAATTTCTCATTCAGGACCAGGGCCAGAATCAAGGCCAGAATCAACTGCGGAACAATGGATAATATCCATATAATCAGCGTGTTGCCTATCGTTTGGTAGAAAAAGCTGTCATGCAGCAGCCTCGTGTAATTCGCCACCCCGACGTAAATGGGATCGGAGAATCCGTCCCATTTGGTAAAGCTCAGGTACAAGGTGTACAGAATCGGCACAAGGCCGATAACCGCAAAACCGATAAAGAATGGCGAAATAAACAAGTAGCCGTACATGGATTTATTGATTTTATTGTTCATAGGCCTCCACCCCCTATTGTGAATGATGGTTCAAGTTGTCGCAGGAATCACGGATGACCAGCTGCGGCTTTAATAAATGACTGCTCTGGTTCATCTCTTCATACCCATCGATTTTGCCGAATAATCCTTCAGCCGCATGAATGCCGATCGCTTCGAAGGGCTGGCGCACCGTTGTCAGGGACGGGTATACCCATTCTGATATCGTAATATCGTCGAAGCCGACAATCGACATCTGGCCGGGTACGTTCAAGCCGTGCTCCTGGATGGCCCTGAGCGCTCCGATTGCAGTTTCGTCATTGGAGGCAATAACAGCGGTGAAGCCCTGCTGCTGAAGCAGCTTTTTCATAGCCTGGTATCCGCCCTGATTGCTCCAGTTCGACTCCACCACCCATTCCGGATGATAATCCAGCTTCAAGGCTTCCATTGCCTGCTTATAGCCCTTCAACCGGTATTTGTTGGCGCCGGCGTTCTCCGGACCGGCAATGTAGGCGATGCTTCTATGCCCCTTCTGATGCAGATAAGCCACAATATCCGAGGTGCCAGCCGCATTATCCACATCCACCGAGAACAGTCCCTCCAGCTCGCCATGATCGCCGATCAGAGCAATGGGGTATTCCGTATCCCTGATCTTGATCAAGTCCTTGGCATCCCGTTTCAGGAAGCTGACCAGTATAATACCGTCCACCTGACCTTCGTACAGCAAATTAAGGAAAGATATCTCATTCTCATAATTTGACGTCCAGCTGTAAAATATACAGTTGTAGCCTTTTTTCTTGGCGACCCGCTCAATGCCGCTAATGATTCCGGAGTAGAAAATATTCGAGATATTGTCTACAACGACACCGATCGTATTGGTCTTGTTCATTACTAATTTGCGGGCATTGGCATTGCGGTGGAAGTTCAGCTCCTCTATCGCTTTCTCCAATGCGTCCTGTGTCGCTTTTTTTACCTTTTGCCCATTCAGATAGCGGGATACCGTGCTTTTCGAAGTATTGGCCAGCCTGGCGACATCATGAATTGTAGATCCCATTGGTCTTACCTGCTTTCCGGCGAGATGTTTCCCAAATTGAATGCGCTTTTTTGGGAACGTTCCCATTTTATCATGAAAATGGTCCAATGCCACGCATTAATCCCTCTTTTATGGATAAATGCGGACGCGCAGCCTGTGGCGGCCAGGTTCGTTCCTTTCTTTAAAAAACGATTGAAATCTAAAGGCGCGGTATTATACTTTTGCGCTGCCGGCAACCTTCCTGCTCTCGAAAATATACAAGCAAGAGATGAATATTTACTTCTATTTTCGAGATTTTGGGAACGTTCCCAAATTCGATGAAATAAAAAGTCCCAGCTTCATCAAACGCCCGGTCTGTGAAATGAATGCTGCGGCTTTCTTTTTGGGAACGTTCCCAAATTACAATGAAAAAAAATTTATAAGTTGATAATAATAGCTAGTCGATGAGATGTCAATGCTTTTTATAAAAATAAAAGCGGTTCCTCCCTGACCGTCATGGAAGCGGTCAATCCTCGCCACAGCCATTTGGACACCGATTAAAGACAATGAGCAGTGGCCTCTTCAAAATTGCATCAGATACCGCAGTTGGAGCTGCGGCACTCAGCTTCTGCAAAGCTGCATGGATGCGAGTTTGGTAAGCTGTACTACAAGCTGTTTCTCTCACTGTTCTGCCAATTGCTCGCCCTCACTGCGGGAACGGATATACTGCACGGGCGAGAGTCCAAACAGCCTCTTGTACTCACGGCTAAACTGAGTCGAGCTATGGTAGCCCGTGCTAAGCGCCGTTTCTGTTACATTTGCGCCGCCAAGCAAAAGCCTGCGAGCCTCCTGAAGACGAAGTTGTTTCTGGTATTGCAAAGGAGTCATACCCGTCACTTCTTTGAATTTGTAATGTAGGCTGGACACACTCATATTCCCCAGTTCAGCCAGTTTTTCAAGGTTAAAGCCGTGATCAAAATTACGGGTTATCCAGTCAATCACTCTGTTGATACCAGAAGCCTCTTGATGCCATAACATGTTGTGGTAAAAGCGTGTGCCATCTTCGTGATCCAGCAGCCAGTAGATGATTTCCCGTTTTACAGCTGGAGCGAGGTATCTGGCGGCCGTGGGGTTTTGCGCGAGCCGGAGCAGTTTCTCGAAGCCCTCCAATACCTCATGTCTTGGTCTTCCAACAAAAATGCCCGGGTAGTGTTCATCCTTCGGCTTGAGTTTCAGGGCGGCCTCGGTTGCGACAGCGGCCACCTCACCTGATTGTAATTCAATCTGCAGTGCTAAAAATGGCGCATCTGCGGTAGCCTCCAGTACCTGCCCCATAACCGGCATACTAACGCTTGTGGCGAGATAATTCCCTGGCTTGTATTCAATTACGTCTTCTCCAAACTGTAAGTGCGTCTTCCCCTGCAAAATAATGCATAGAGAAGGCTTCAGCGGGCCCTTTGCCAGGACCGTTGCACTGTTTTTCTTCAATAAACGGAGAAAAGGGATGGCAGTCTGAAGCTTATTTGTACGTATTTGTAAACTCAGGTTCAAAAGCCGTTCCATGACCTGGATGTTCGCCTGATTCATGTCCATGCAATTATTCCTTTGTCTTGAGAATGTATTCTTAGCTAATATTAGAACACTTTACAGCTGAAAAAACAATTTGCTTTGGATGATTAGGCATACATTCTGTATGATTTAACTATCAAGCAAAGAGAAAAAAGAACATAATTGCGAATGTACCGGTACAAAACGCATGTACGGCTTTTACTAAGTGATCATTATCGTCAAGGTATAGAATGTTAAATATCTAAGGAGGTTATACCTAATGAAGTATAAACAACTTGGGAATACAGGGCTTTTGGTTTCGCAGCTTGCGTTAGGGACAATGACGTTCACCGGTGGAAAGGATAACTTTAAGGTTCTCGGTTCTATAAGTCAAGAAGAAGCTGACAAGATGATTCAGAAAAGTGTGGATATTGGAATCAATTTCTTTGATACGGCTGATATTTATGCTGATGGTGAGAGTGAAATTACGCTTGGGCAATCTATCCGCAATCTTGGTATTGCGCGAAAAAATGTTGTGATTGCTACTAAAGTAGCTGGACGAGTTGGCTTGGGACGTAACGATATTGGAGCTTCAAGAGGACACATTACGAATGCAGTTGAAGCGAGTCTGAAGAGGCTACAAACCGATTACATCGATTTGTATCAGATCCATACCGATGATTTCTTGACACCGATTGAAGAAACCTTAGGTGCTCTAGATGATCTGGTATCACAAGGAAAAGTGCGATATATTGGAGTCTCAAACTGGCAAGCTTGGAAGATTGCCGATGCGCTTGGCATTTCGGAGCGTAAAAATCTAGCCCGCTTTGAAACGATGCAGGGATATTATTCGCTTGCCAGCCGAGACTTGGAGCGGGAATTGGAACCTATGATGAAAGCGAAGAAGATGGGACTCTTGGTGTGGGGTCCACTTGCCGGTGGCCTGCTGTCAGGAAGATATGATCGGCACAATCAGATCGCAGAGGATTCGCGCCGCTCAGTAGCTGATTTCCCGATTGTGGACAAGGAACGTGCCTGGAATATCATTGATACGTTAAAGCCGATTGCGAAAGCGCATGGAACAAGTATTGCCAGTGTCGCCCTCGCTTGGTTGCTAACTAGACCAGTCGTAACCTCCGTTCTTATTGGAGCGAAGCGACTTGATCAGTTGGAAGAAAATCTGGCAGCAGCAAAATTGGAGTTGACGGATGAAGAAGTTCATTGTCTTGACGAAGTGAGCGCACTGCCGCCGGAATATCCAGGCTGGATGATTGAACATCAAAAGAAAGACCGCCTGGAGCCTTAAGAGCATTCAATAAATTCACGATTGTAATGCCCGTGCCAAGCTTTTATATATAGCTATTCCTTCAAGAAAGCCGGTTGCCTGATATTCAGCGTAACCGGCTTTTTTGCATTAAAGGTTTAAAACATATCTAAGATGATCGCCCTCGTAAATCAGAAAGGAGGCGTGGGCAAAACGACAACAGCGGTCAACCTTGGCATTGGATCAGTCGGGAAACATGCAGGAACCGCCAAATAAAGTGAAGAAGAAGCTCAACTCTTATCCCGTCGTATCCGTGCCGCCAAATATGACGTGATAGGTCCCGGTTCCTTCTTTCGTCTTGAGGCCGTTCCAACCTGCCGCATCCGTGATGCCGCTGACAAAGCCCATCCGGTACGTTTTACTGCCCTCAAGGGCCTTGGCCAGATTCAAGGTAACCTGCGTCACGACCTTCGACTTATCCTGCAATTGATCGGAGGCTATCGCAATCGGGTTGCCGTCAGAGTCGCTGATGCGGATAAGGGATGCACTTACATTTTTCACCGGCTCGCTGAAATATACCGTTACCGTCCTGTTGTTGACTGCGACCGCGGTTGCCGCGTACGGCTGGGGATTGAGCACTTCGGTCCCGGCAAATAATTTCTTGTTGGCGTTATTGGATGTATTCAGCCCCGTAATGCCGCTGACAGCTGCTGTATAGACATGGCCTGGCCGGAATAATGAAGGATTGCCGTCATCCGAAGTGCGAATCTGGAACGTAATGACATGATCGGCTCCCGGTTTGCGCTGCAGATAATATCTCCAGCCGGAAGTGGAGATGTTCGCTCCGTCCCGGGTCAGGACAGTCAGCTTGAGTCCGGACAGGTTAACGCCTGTCAGGGGCTGACTGAAATAGACATCGACCGTATTTTCGTTGACTGGCAGAATATTATTCACGAGCAGCGTCGCTGCCGGGTTGCTGCCGTTGCCGTAGAAGGAACGCTGTGTATTCTCGGCAATGACATTGCCGGATAAATCCCTGATCGCGTTCACGGTCAGTTTATAGCTCTGGCCCGAAATTTGGCCGCCTGTGGTCAGGGTTACCGTCAAATCCGCTGCCTTGTATACAGCCTGTATCGGCAGGCCAAGGCCGCCGTCAAAGTTATAAAAGACGGGATTGCCGGCATATAAAGGATCTAGCTTCTCGTTAAATGTCAGCACGACCTTATTCGTGCCTGCGGCAATTTTGGTGATGACCGGCGGTGAATTGTCCACAACAGCGCCAAAATGCAGCCCGCTGGCAGCGTCCATCACGTTGCCGGCCAGATCTTTGACATTGTTGACCGAAAGCGTGTATAGCGTTCCCGATGCCTGCTTCACGGTCAGAATTGTTACCTTCTTCTTGTCGGAAGAAAGGCTGATGCTTCGGATGACCAAGCCATTGTTGAATTGGTAATTCGCGGTGTTCGTAGCTGAAACGGCATCAACCGGCTCGCTGAAAACCACGTCGATCGAGGCATCGGCATTGATTTTGGATGAAGTTATCTTCGGTTTGGTGAGATCGCCGCTCAGTGCTGTGAACGACCATCTCCTTCCTTCAACCGACAGCCGGTACACGGTGCCCGCGATATGTTTATTCGTTGTAAGCGTGATGACATTGCCGGTGCTGTTCAATGCGGCGCTTTGAATCATCAATGTATTTCCACTGGCGTTCACGATGCTGAACTGCCCTTTCGACACGCTGCTGACCGGAACCTTCAGTTTGACCTGAACCGTGGTGCTGGATGCCGGAACCACCGATTCCACCTGAAGAACCTCGCGCTCCGGATTTTGACCCGGATTCATCTCCAGATAAACCGCATAAGACGCGTTAACGAGCATTGAGCGCCGCGCTACTACTGTATAATCCGATTGCTCGGGAATCCAGTTTTTGTACAAAGCAGTGCCGACATCAGCCTTTGCCCAGGCAGATACCTTACCATAAACGGCGGTGGAGCCTGCGCTGGAATTCCCATAAGCCCGCACAAGCACAGCTGCCAGCTGCTCCACGGTCACATTGGTCAAGGGCGCGAATTTGCCGTTTCCCATCCCTCTCATCAAGCCGGATTTGGTGACGGCCTGAATTTCGCCAAAGGACCATCTGGTTTTCAGCACATCGCTGTAGACCGGTGATGCCGGTTCCTCTCTGAGCTCCCATAAACGGAATAAAACCGCAGCGAACTGTTCGCGGGACATCGGGTCTCCCAGACGGGACGTCCCGTCGGCAAAGCCTGTGAAAATCCCCTTATCGCGCATAAACTGGAATTTCTGCTCTGTATTGAGCTCTGCCGCTCCCGCTTGCAATGGAGGCAGGCATGCCAGAAGAATCAGTGCTGCCAGGACAATCATTCGTAATCTTCTCACTTTCAAACCCTCCCAAAGAATAAAATATTATACGCTTCCACCCCGAAGCATGCAGTGAAATTTCGATCATCCTTTTTACGCAAAAATGATACATAATGTTTCATGATATCAGCGGAGAAAATAAAATAATTATTAGTATCTTCAGCCGGCCAAAAAAGCCGGCCCCCCCGGTACGATGATCCGGTTTGACCAGCTTTATTGTGGACTACTTATATCAAATTCTGATGTATGGAATAGCTGGGTGGTACAACAGCTATTCCACACAAGTGACAGGCGGATATCTTGCTTATAACCGGCATGATCGCCGGATTATTAAACCGGCCTCTATAATTGAATTTCTTTGTTGTGCTTAGCCGACTCATAGATTGCCGACAGAATCTTGATCATGTCCACGCCATGCTCCGGCAGAATAATAGGCTCCGCGCGGCCTTTCAGCACATCGACAAAGTGGAACAGATGGCTGGCATGATCATTCATCCCTTTGCCGGGCAGACTGGGGCTTACGTCGGATACGGTACCTGCAATTTCCGTAAACAGCTTCAGCTTGCCGTTCTTGAAGGCAGCCCCTGATTTCGTTCCCCTCAGCTCATAGAAATTGCATTCCTCCTCCACATTGGAGGCCCAGCTGAACTCGATCTGCAGGGTGGCCCCGTTATCGAAGCGGATAAATCCGGTTGCCAAATCCTCCACATCGAAGGTCCCATCATCCCGCTTCTCGCCGAATTGGCTGTGAACCGAGTCGCTGAGGGTATTGTCTGTAAATTTCGTATAGACGGCTCCCGATACCGCGGTCGGCTTGGGATTGCCCATCAGCCAGACCGCAACATCGATAAAATGCACACCAAGATCGATCAGCGATCCGCCGCCCGACAGCTCCTTGGTTGTGAACCATCCGCCTTTGCCGGGAATACCGCGCCGGCGCAGCCAGCCGCAGCGGCCTGTATAGATTTCGCCCATATTCCCTTCTTCTATGTACTTCTTCATAAATTGGGTCGCTGCGCTGAAACGGTTGTTGCGCATGGTCATAAGTGTGCGCCCGCTTCGCGCTGCCGCATCCGCCATTTTCTGAGCTTCTTGCGGGCTGATCGCATCCGGTTTCTCACAGAAGACATGCTTTCCGGCATTAAGCGCTGCAACCGCAATCTCGGAATGATACAGATTGGGCGTGCAAATATCAACGACGTCGATGTCCGCCTTCTCCAGCAGTTCCCGGTAATCGGTATAAATCTCCGCTATCCCGTATTTCTCCGCGAACCGCTCCGCCTTCTCGCGGTTGATATCGCATACGGCCGATATGACCGCTTCCCGGTTCGCCGTCCATGCCGGCGCATGCGCGACAGTCGCGATACCACCCGCCCCGATAATGGCAACTTTGATTTGATTGTCCATGTTGTTTACCTCTCCCTATGACTCCAAATTATCCGGAAGCCGCCCCCGAATCAAAGCAAGAGGCAGCTCCCGGACCCAATAGCTGAACCGGATGAATTCACTCATCCATATATATGCTGTTCCTGTGCGAATTATTTAAGGTGTAACCGCACCCAGCGTGAGTGGTGAGCTCGGGCTAGACGCATAAAGGTGGAAGTAGCCTTCGTCCAGAATCGGATTGCTGGAATCCGTCAGATTGAATACTTCGGTTCCGTCCACATTTAAGGTCAGTTCGACCGGATTTCGTTGTTGGGGACGAACTTCTCCCGTTGCAGCTTGGCGAATGTTCGTCCAATGAACCCCGAAGATATTATTACTTGCCGTTCTTGGCAACCCAATCAGCCAGCTGCTGATTAATGGCAGCCTGGATTTTGTCGTAGCCGGCTTTCTTCAACGCTTCGAGATATTTGGGCAGCATTTCTGCCGGATCGACCGTTCCCGTCTCAAGCGGAACCTTATACTCCGCATTGACCGCGCTTACGGCTGCTGATTCCGTTTTCAGGTCGGAATCATTAAAATGAAATCCGCTGAGCGGTGGAACCGCGGCTTCCTCATTCAGCTTCTTCGTCTGCTCGAACACATCGGCCGGCTGATTCTCGCGCACGAGACCGTTGAATTGATTGCCGAATACCCAGTCGATATTGGGAGCATAACCCGAGTTTTCAAGCGGTTTATATACACCGTCGACCTCTTCGTAATGCTTGCCTTTAATGCCGTAGGAGAGCAGCTTATACAATTCCTTGTCGTTGTTGACCAGCTCCAGGAGCATCAAGGCTCTTTCCGGATTTTTCGATGTATTGCTGATTGCGTTCATCGTGGCCGTTACCCCTGTGAACTGCGGCTCGGTAATGCGCTGCATCACCACTTCATTGCCGCCGTTCTTGGACGGATAGGCCACATCTCCGCCCGGCTTGAAGGTAACATCTGTAATGACGGCCACATTGCCCTTGGCGAGCAGCTGGTTCCAGTCCTTCACCGTAGCCAGATCCTGATAGATATACCCTTTCTCATACCAGCTGTGCATCAGTTCCAAATAGGATTTGTACTGCGGCGTGGCCAACTTGTCGATATTTTTGTACGGATCATCGGGATTGTAGGTGATGCCTCCGCTGTAATCCTTCAGAGCGGCATCCTGCGGACCGTTATTCCCGGCCTGGAACGCAAACGGGATGACATCCGGCTCATTTTTCTTCAGCGTCTCGAGGAAAGGCTCCAGATCCTCCAGCGACTTCACCTGCGTTGTATCAAAATTGTATTTGTCTGTAAACCGCTTCTGGAAGACGAAGCCGAACGCCGTGGCTGCGACCTGATAGCTTGGAACCGCATAAATTTTGCCGTCCGTATCCGCTTTCACATCTTCCCAGAACCGGGCAGGCATCATATCGTTGAATGTTTTTGGCGCGTATTTGGGGAGCAGATCGTCAAGGGCCAGAAAAGCGCCTTTCTTGACATTCTCGTTGTACTTCAGCAGCCAGGAGGCTGTTGTCCAGACGATATCGATCGGCTCGCCGGATGAAATCGAAACATTAAGCTTCTGGTCATAGCTGCCGAAGTCAACCGGCTTCAGCTTCACGGTTGCATTCAAGTCCGTATTATCCTTCAAATACTGGTTAACCGCATCCTCGACTGCCTGCTGATCCGGCTGCTGCTGGCTTGTTCCGTAATACCAGCTCAGCTCTACTTGAGGAAGCTCCTCGGGTGCGTCGGGTGCGTCGCTCCCGGCAGGTGCAGCGGCGTCTTGTCCATTGGCTGGATTATTTGCGGCAGCGGGTTCATTCCGGTTATTGCCGTTCTTCGTGCTGCTGCAGCCAGCCAGGATCATCATCAAGGCCAATACCAGCAGCCCCAGCTTATACGTGTTGTTCTGTCTCATGTGTAAACCTCCCATTAATCGCTCATAATCGCTAAATCATCTATAAATATAATAATATGGAGATCATGCCCTGTCTTCCTTATTCTCCCTCCCTCTGGCGCGATCTCTTCATGTATTATCCTGAAACGGCGTATTCAGTAAGGCAGGCAGCTAGCCTTTCAGTGAGCCTACCGTAAGCCCCTGGACAAAATAACGCTGAAAGAACGGAAAGACCAGCATCATCGGACCGGCAGCCATTACCACCATTGCCATCCGCGCCGACATTGTAGGAAACTGGTTCATATCCAGGCCGATGCCGAATTTGTCCAGATTTTGCGTAATGACCTCCATACTGTTGAGCATCCGCACCAGCAGCAGCTGCAGAGGAACCAGATCGGGATTATCAATGAATAACAGCGCCTGAAACCATTCATTCCAGTAGTTGAACGCAATCAGGAGGCCCATGGTCGCCAGCGCCGGAGTGGACAGCGGCATGATGATGGTGAAGAAAATACGCCATTCCCGCGCCCCGTCCATCTTCGCCGACTCAATGATTTCCATCGGGATTTTGGACAGGAACCCTTTCAGCACCATTACATTCCAGGCATTCAGCAGCCCCGGCAGCACCAGCGCCCACAGCGTATCCTTCGTATGCAGATACTGCGTCATCAGAATATAGAACGGTACAAGTCCCCCGCTGAACAGCATCGTAAAAAACACATAAAAGCTCGTGGCGTTCTTGTATTTGTAATCCGGCCGGGAGATTGAATAAGCAATCATCGATGTGATCAGCAGCCCCGCAGCCGTGCCAATCAAGGTGACCAGCGCCGTAATGCCGTAGGCTCTGATGATGATATCCGGCACTTTGAAAATATAGCGGTAAGCCGATAAGGTGAAGGAATCCGGAATGAAGTGATAACCTGATTTGGTCAGAAATGCTTCGCTCGACAAGGAAACTGATATAACCAGAATGAACGGGATAATCATCAATAGGCTTAAAATGATAAAAAACAGATTGATGAAGGGTGCGGATTTATTGGCCTGCTGCATGTCTCTTCCCCCTCCTAAAACAACGCGTTGTCGTCATTTATTTTTTTCACGATATAGTTCGCTGTAATCACCAGGAAGAATCCTACGACCGATTGGTAAAGCCCGGTAGCCGAGGACATTCCGATATCCCCCAGCTCCCTCAAGGCGCGGAACACATAGGTGTCGATAATATCCGTCGAAGCGAACGTAAACGGCGAATTGTTCGGCACAAAATAATGCAGGCCAAAGTCTCCCCGGAATATGCCGCCAATGGACAGGATCAGCATGATGGATATAAGCGGAGTCAGCAGCGGCAGGGTGATTTTCATGGCCATCTGCAGCCTGGTGGCGCCGTCTATACGGGCCGCTTCATAATACTCCCCGCTGATCCCCATTATCCCGGCAAAATAAATGAGGGTTCCAAAGCCGATCGCCTTCCACTCGTGCACCAGAATGAGAATATACGGCCAGGGGCCGGATTCAAAATACCATTTGTGCGCCGTCATCCCCAGGGATAACAGGGTTTGATTGAGGAATCCCGATGCATGGTCCAGAAAAGCCAGCGTAATGTAGCCGACGACAACCCAGGATACAAAATAAGGGAGGAACAATACCGTCTGATGGACCTTAACCCACCGTTTTTTTACCTGGCTGAGCAGAATGGCCAGGATCAATGCGGCTATCGTCCCGATAATAATATAGGATAAGGAGTACATCACCGTGTTTCTCGTGATTCTCCATGCGTTCTCCGAAGCGAACAGAAATTCAAAATTTTTGAGCCCTACCCACTCGCTCCCCAAGATCCCCTTGTCATACCGGTAATTCTTAAATGCGACGATGATGCCGAACATCGGCAGGTAAGAAAAGATGAATAAATAGACGATGCCCGGCAGCGACAAACCGAACAATTCTATGTTCTGTTTGAACCCTGATCCCTTCTTCTCTCTCTTGGCAAGCTTTCCCGCCGCAGCTGTCTGAACCAAAGCTGTTTCTTTATCCGCCATTCTTTTGCTCACTCCTCTTTAACTTGTGCTGCGCTTTGCTCTACCTGTATCTTCGCTGATTACGGACGTCATAAGAAGTCCAAAATCCCGATATTATTCCCAAATTCCAATCCAAAATGCCGCAAAAAGTCCAAAACAGCCCTGATCAGCCCCTTTAGACAAAAAGAAGACAGCTTCTCCGACTTGCGAGGAGCTGTCTTCAGCTAAAATGTTAAACCTGGCGGTTCGTTACTTGTCCACGCTCAGGCTGTTCTTGATCCGGTAATCCTTGGGCGTGGTGCCGTACTTGTTCTTGAACAGACGAAAGAAATTGCTGCGCGTGCCGAAGCCGATCTTATCGATCAGCTCGTTGATGGTGTAGTTGTCCTCTTCCAGATAGAGGACGGCCTGCCGGAGCCTGACCTCATTGATATACTCGGAGACCGCGATACCGAGCTGCTTCTTGAACAGCTTGCCGATATAATCGGGCGAGAGCTTCATCACGTCCCCGATTTTCTGCAGGCTGAGACTGATGTCGGAATAATTTTGCTCAATGACATCCTTCACCGTTTCTACCAATATCTCATTGCGCTCCTGCTCCGGATTCTTCTTGTTCTCATTGATTTCCCGGTAAACATCCAGAAGAATATTCTTCATGCCCTCAAGCGAATCACTGTCCATGATTTTGCGGTCAATATCGGAAATCTGGATAGTCACAGGGACAATCCGGTTATCATTCATCTCCTTGATCCCATTCTTCATCAGAATGAAAACATGCAGGGCCATATAAACCATATAATCATAGTTCAATGTGGAGATATACTCGAAAATCCTGTCCAGCGTCTTTCGGAACGCTTCCGGCTGCAGCGACTTCATGCTCTCCATCAGCTTCTTCTCAAACTCCGGGGGAAGGCTCGCCTCCGTCTGCGACGCATTCTCCTTGATCATGGAAGGAACAAGGATGGAATGGCCTCCATAAACCAGCTTGTAGCGGAGCAGCTGCAGGCAGCCGAGATATTGATCATGCAAGGGAGCATAGTCTGCAATCACTTCCCCGAGAGCTGCGGAGAATTTCACCCGGTACATCCGGGCGATCGCGTCCTGGATTTGACTCATCACCCCGCGCACCCCCGTCTCAGTCAGCTCCGCTTCGTCTCTTGTGCTGATAACCGCGACAAGATGCTCGCTTTTCATCTCGACAGCCTCGCAAAGATAGGTCCGGGACAACATTTCCTGAGCAATATTCACAATGGCAAAATGCAGCAGGCTCCGTTCCTTCTCATCCCCGGAGTTGGCCGAATCAGTCGATCCATCCAATTTCATGACGCTTAGCATGTAGGGACCCGCAGGATTCACCGCAAGCTTATGCTGTTGAATCCATTCCAGAAGCTGCTCCCTCGATAAAGCCTGGCTGTCGGTCACAATCTTCCGGATATAATAGGAGCGCACAATGCTGCGCGTGGTATGCTGCTCACTGCGGGCGGCCTTCAGACGCTGGATCGTTTGTTCGTACACACTGGACATATAAGTCAGCTCGTCTCCGCCGGGCGGTTCCGACTCGGCTTCTCCCCCTGCGTCTCCCCGGATAAAGCTGACCAGCTTGCCGAGCGGCCGGTACAGCCGATGGGATACGCCAAGAATGGTCAACAGCGACAGCAGGATGAAAATCAAGGTCAGGACAATGGATGTATTTTTGAGCGATTCCGCTTTCTTTACCAAAGTCTCATAGGGCTGGATGCTGACGAGAGTCCAGCCGTTGATGCCGGTATTCAAGTAGTTGACGATTTTCTTCTTATCCGAAATCGAATAATTGAAGGCTCCGCTGCCATCGTCTGCCCTTGTCGCTGCATCAATCCGGTCCATAATCGCTTGCCTGAAATCACCGGTTAATTCGGGCGTGTCGGTGTCGGGCGTTATGACGCTGCCATCATCGCTCATAATAAATACATTTTCATTTTCCTCCCAGGCAAGCTGGTTGATCAGTTTGATATTATCGAACAGCCACTGCGGCTTGATATTCAGAATAAAAGCACTTTGACCCGGCTGATAGACAATGGAATCATAATTGAAGATAGAGAAGAAATCGGCCTTTCCCCCCTCTTGGCCGTCAAGACTCATGGGGAGCATTTTCAGCTTGGGGATGGGCTTGCCGGCTTTGAACATCTCCCTTAACGCTGCATAAATCGGCGCATCGCGGTCCTGCAGCACAGGGTCGCCGCCCCATACGAACTGGTCCGTATTGGCGTTGTAAATAATAATGGAGTGAATAAAAGGCGTGTAGTCGGCAAATTTATCAATTCTCGACCGTTTTCGGAGCATCTCGAAGACATCGGAGTTATCCGTTGCGGTCATCAGCGGAATCACATCATTATCGTAATAAAGCGAGGTCACCAGCTTCTGGATTACATCATTCAAATATGTGACATTGAATTTGATCTGGGAGAGCACCTTCTTGTTCGCTTCCCGCTGCATGTCCAGCACGATCTTCTCGGAGTTGTAATACAGCGCGCTTGAGAACAGGGCAAGCAGCAGCAGAACCAGAATGGAGAAGCTCACAATGATCCGCCCAAGATATTTCTTGGACTTGTACAAATGAAAAATATTCATTAATCGGTCCTCTCCCAGCTATCCAGGTTCTCAGTTCTCGGAATTAAAACGCTTACATTGGATAATATATGGCTTGTTAATGTAGCTATTATAAAGAAATCCCGGATTGATATCAATTGATTTTCTAGGACGGCATTGAAAAAGCAAGCGGGCGAAGTCCCGGTTCAGAATGGCTTCTGTCGTATTCAGAAGAATGGTATACGGCAGGCGTAATAAGATCGGGAACCGGACCGCCTTTTTACTTGTCAGATCCGCTCATAATCCCCGACATCCCGGTCATTTTCCTGGCTGGAGTCGTTTTTAATGCTGATCAGCGCAGAGTCTGTACTGCAGCAAGGTTTGTCCTGCTTACAGCGCCGTGATCCGCGGCTATCGCATGTGTAATAAGGTTTTTCCTCGCTGCAGCCGTTTCCTGGTGCTGATGAGCTCCGGATCCATACTCCAGCAAGGTTTTTTCTGCTTATAGCGCCGGGATCCACGGTTATCGCACGTGTAATAAGGTTTTTCCTCGCTGGAGTCGTTTCCTGGTGCTGATGAGCTCCGGATCCATACTCCAGCAAGTTTTTTTCTGCTTATAGCGCCGTGATTCACGGTTATCGCACGTGTAATAAGGTTTTTCCTCGCTGCAGCGGACTAATAGCTGTCCGGGACGGCCCGCTGCTTTTCTTTCTTGCTGCTAATAAAAAAAATAGCCTCCGTTCCCTTGTCGGGCGGAGGCTTCCTTGTAATCCTGGCAGCATGCTCATGCTTGCTGCTTTAATATCTCCATGGCAGGCACCGGATTGTTACAGGTCATTAAAGTGGCGCCGCATGCCAATCCATGGCGGACCTGGGCTTCATTGTCCGGACAGTAACACCAGACCAGCAGCCCTTTATGCTTGTATTCTTCCACGATTTCCGGTGTGAGCTGTTCCATTTCAATGCCGATCGCCCATAGCTTCGAATAGGTTCCCGCATCGCCCGGGACAAAATTGGACATTTTTGTCCCCGGGAAGCCCTGCGTCCTCAGCTTGTAAACATCGTGCAGGTACGCGATAACCCCAGCATCAAAACACGCAAACACGCAGCGCTCCAGATAACCGTACTCCTTCAGAATGGCAACGGTCAGATCAACGGCTTCCATCGCATCATGGTTGGATTTGATCTCCACATTCAGCAGCACATCCGGATAAGAACGCAGCAGCTCGCACAGCTCTGCGAGAGTCGGGATATCAAGCCCGGCAAATTCGGGATCGAACCAGCTGCCCGCATCCAGCTGCTTGAGCTCGGCCAGACTGAACCCGCCGACTTTTCCCGAACCATTCGTCGTGCGGTCTACGGTCGCATCATGCAGCACCATGACTGCCTTGTCGCTGGACAGCCGCAGATCAAACTCCAGCATATCCACGCCCAGCTCCAGGGACTTGCGGAATGCGAGCAGCGTATTTTCGGGATAATCCGATTTATAGCCTCTATGGGCCGCTACAATAATGCCGGGTTGATTCGCAATACGTTCGATCATACGGTTCATTCCCTCCTACTGGGCGAGAATACGCTCTGCTTCTTTCTTGAATGTATCAAGCGTAGACGGAATATCCTTGCTGTCATACATAATCGCCTCGATCGCCGAGAAGAATTCATGCATAACCTCCGGCCAAGCTACATCCTTATTCGTATCTGTCGCATATTGCAGCTGATCGTAAGCCACTTTGCGGTTCGGCTCCTTTGCCCACAGATCCTGGATTTCCTTCGATTCTACCATTTTCTTGGTGAAAGGCAGATAACCGGATGACATAATGAACGGCAGGGCGCCTTGCGGATCCGTCTCCATCCAATTGATGAACTCCCATGCCGCTTCCTTGTTTTTGGAACCCGACAGCATGGCGACATTGGCGCCTCCGGTAGGGTTGGCGAATACTTTATCCTGCGGCAGGAAGGCCGTCACATAATCAAAGTCTACCGCATCCGCGAGCGAGCCGATGCTTCCGGTCGATCCGAACATCATCGCGACCTTGCCGTCTACAAACATTTGCGTCACGATATTGCCCGAATCCTGTGCCGGCGGATAATACAGGGCGCCAGAGCTTTGAAGATCCTTCAGGTAACTGAACACTTTGACGCCTACTCCATTATCGCCAAACCCGATCGAGGTATTGTCGGCATTGAAGAAGGTTCCTTCGGCCTGTGAAATCATCGCAATCGGATACCAGGTATCATAAGGCATCGTAAAGCCATAACGCGTTACCTGGTCTTTATCTTTGACAACCAGTGTATTTGCAACCTTCTTCAGCTCATCCCAGGTCGTTGGTATGGCAAGTCCCTTCTCGTCCAGCAACGTTTTATTCACATGCAGGATTGGCGTGGAACGGTTAAGCGGCAGCGAAACCAGCTTGTCGTTGAAGATGGAATGGCCCATGAGACCTTCCGTAAAGTCGTCCTTGCTCACACCCGAGGTTTCCATGTAAGGGTTCAGGTCTTCCAGAACATCCGAATCCGCGAACATTTGAACATAAGCGCGCTCGAGCATACTCACATCGGGTGCGGTACCTGACGCAATCGCCTGCTGAAGCTTGGTCACTTCGTCATCATAGCTGCCCTGGAATGTTCCGACAACTTCAATGTCCTCATGGGAATCGT
The DNA here is from genome assembly GCF_056269285.1 of Paenibacillus sp. JT31N11. Lineage (NCBI taxonomy): Bacteria > Bacillati > Bacillota > Bacilli > Caryophanales > Paenibacillaceae > Paenibacillus > Paenibacillus sp. JT31N11. The sequence continues at coordinate 700,122 of NZ_JBWDNQ010000001.1, read as the reverse complement.
TAAAACGTTTGATGAGTGCATCCATATATTCGGCGTTTTTGCCGGTCAGGGAGTGCCAGAATTGAACAGTTGCTTTCTCGCCCGATGCCGGAGTCTCTGCTGCCGGTGCCGGATCTGCTGCGTTGGTTGTGGATGAATCATTCGTCGTATTGGCGGCTGCCCCGTTGTTTGTGTTGTTCGCCGAGCTGCCGCAGCCTGCCAGAATGCTGATAAGCATCGTTACCATCAAAATAAGAATAAATTTGTTCTTCATGCTGGTTTTCCCTCCATTAATTGTTTTTATCTTTTTTATTTAAAAGGGATCAAATGCGCTATTTAATCCCTGAATAAACGAAAGCTCTCACAATCTGTCTGGAACAAATGATATACATAATCAGAATCGGTACAACCAATACCACATTGCCCGCCATAATAATATGCCAGTGGCTGATCCCTTCGGTTTCCCGCAGCATCGCAATACCGATTGTCAGCGGCCGTATTGCCGTCGTATCCGTCATGATCAAGGGCCAGAAATATTCGTTCCAATGACTGACAAAGCTGAACAGCGCAATTGTCGCCAACGCTGATTTGGACATCGGAATCATGATTTTCCAAATCAATTTGAATTCGCTGGCATTATCCAGCCTGGCCGCTTCGATAATTTCCTCCGGAACCTGCATGAAATACTGGCGCAGCAGGAAGATGCCGAAGGCATTGGACATGAACGGAATGATTTGCGGCAGCAGCGTCTTGATCAGCCCCCAGTCGCCCATCATCATATAAACCGGAATGAAGGTGACCTGACCGGGAATCATAAAGGCCAGCAGTACCATACCGAAGAACAGCTTGTTTCCGACAAACTTATATTTGGCAAAAGCATAAGCTGCCGGTACCATAATAATCAGCTGGAGCAGGATGATCGAAACCGTGATAATGACCGAGTTCCTGGCGTACATCAGAAACGGGCCCGCCTGCATCGCTTCGGCGAAATTCACCCACTGCGGCCAGGCCGGAATCAATGTGGGCGGAAAGGTCAGCGTCTCTTTGTACGTCTGCAGAGAGGTGGAAACCATCCACAGGAACGGAAAAACAAATATCATCAGAAGAACGGCTTTCAAGATAAATCCCAGTGAGTATCTCACGGCTTTGAAATCAAATGTCTTCAAGTGGGAATCCCCTTTGCGTTTCAGGTTTATGAGCCGCCGGTTTATTGAAAATGAACCCTTTTGGACAATAAACGGAAGTAAATGAAGGTGAGCAGGGCAATAATCGCCATCAGAACCACGCCGGTTGCCGAGGAATAACCGATATTCGTGGTCCGGAAGCTGTAAATATAATAGACGATCGTATTGGTTGCGTCGTTGGGACCGCCTCCGGTCATCACCTGCACCGTATCAAATACTTTAAAGGAGCCAATCGTCATGATTACCAGAATAAAAAACAGCTGCGGTGAAATAAGCGGCAGGGTGATTTTGTAGAACACCTTGAATCTGCTGGCATTATCGAGCGAAGCCGCCTCATAGATGCTGGGCGTGATGCTTTGCAGGGCAGCTACGATAATCAAGGTGTAATAACCGATTCCCTGCCACACCGATACGATAATGACCGAGATGAGCGCCGTCTTCGAGCTTTGCAGCCACTGCGACGTCGGCAGTCCAACCGCCTTCAGCAAATAATTGAGCATGCCCAGGTTAGGCTCCATAATCCACAGCCAGATCAGCGATACCGACACGATAGAGACGATATGCGGGGTGAAGATGCCGGCCTGGACAATTGCGTTAAACTTGCTTTTCTTGCTCAGCCACACGGCGATAAGCAGGGCAATGAGCAATGTCAGCACTACAACGCCAAGGGTATATAGAGCGGTATTGCCCAAGGCTTTGTAGAAGTCCCCCCGGCTGAAAATCTCGCTGTAATTGTCAAGACCGATAAATTTGCTCTTGGCCTTGTTCATCAGATTGTATTTGAAGAAGCTCAGATAAATCAGATAGAGCATCGGATAAATAACGAACAAGGCAATACCGAGCATCGCAGGCGCAATCATGGCATAGGGACGCAGCCGCTGCCCTATCGTTTTATGCTCCATGCGGAATACCTCGCAGCGCCTCCAGATGATCCTTGAACAAGGCGTGCTCCGTGCTGATGCGGCTTCCGTCCGCTTCGAAGAATACCAATTTATCTGCTGCTACGCCCAGATGCACGTCTTGATCAACAGTGAAGCGGTCTTCCACGCATTTGATCATAAAAGCATGCTGGCCGCATCTCACCTGATAAATCGTCTCCGAGCCCAGCATCTCTCTGGTGATGATTCTGCCTGTTACGGCGTAATGAAGCCCGGAGTGCTCATGGGTCAACTCCGCGCTCTCCGGACGGAAGCCGAATTTCACTCCGCCTCTGCCAAGCTCTCCCACATTCATCGGCGGAACGCCGATAAATTGAGCGGTAAACAAATTGTTCGGCTGACGGTACATCACATCCGGCGGAGCCTCCTGCTGAATGGTCCCTTTGTTCATGAGCACAATCGTATCGGCCATCGACATCGCTTCGACCTGGTCATGCGTCACATAAACAAAGGTGGTGCCGAGCTTCTTGTGAAGCTCGATCAGCTCAATGCGCATCTGCACCCTGAGCTTCGCATCCAGGTTGGAAAGGGGCTCGTCCATCAGGAAAACCGACGGCTTCTTCACCATCGCCCGGGCCAGGGCAACCCGCTGGCGCTGCCCGCCTGACAAGGTGGACGGCTTGCGGTCCAGATATTCGGCAAGGCCTACCGTTGCGCTGATGGTCTCCACCAGCTCCGTTCTTTCCGCTTTGGGCACCTTGTTGTTCTTCAGCCCAAACTCGATATTCTCTCTCACCGACATGGTGGGATAAATGGCATAATTCTGGAAAACCATCGCCACTCCCCGCTGGCCGGGGGCAATTCGCGTTACATCCTTGCCGTTAATCAGCACCGAGCCGGAGGACTGGGGATCAATGCCCGCAATCATGCGCAGCAGGGTTGTCTTCCCGCAGCCGGAAGGACCGACCAGCACGGTGAATTTGCCATCCTCTATTTTCAAGTCCAGATCTTTAATGACGACATTCTTCTCGAACTGCTTGGTCACGCGGACAAATTCTATGGACGCCAAGGGCTGATGCCTCCTTGCAAAATATATTTCAGGTAATGGCTCGACCGGATCAGACGGTATACACGGTTATGCCCGCATCGCGGAAGAGCTTAAGATCCTGCTCCAGAGCTTCCTTACCGGTAATCAGCGTATGAATGGCGCTGTTGGGCGCTACGGTATGAAGCGCAGGCTTGCCTATTTTGCTGTCGTCCGTAACGACGAAGATTTCCCGCGCTGCCCGGATCATCGCCTGCTTGGCGGGAACCAGCTGCGCCTCCGGATGCATCAGACCGTGCTGCGGATGCAGAGCCGGCGTACCGATAAATGCTTTGAGGGCATGCAGCGAACGCAGCACATGCTCCGTGAACATGCCGTTCAGCATATAGCTGGAGGGATACAGCTCTCCGCCTGTCAGAATCACTTTGATCCGTGGCGCATCCCGCAGCTCTGCGGCCACATTCATATCGTTGGTCACCACCGTAATATCCGAGCGGTGCACCAGATTTCTGGCAATATACTGCGTCGTGGTTCCGGAATCGATAATAATGTGATCCCCGTCCTCCACGAGACTTGCTGCCATTTTGCCGATTCTCATTTTCTGCTCCAGATTCTGGGTTGACCGTTCGTTGAAGGAAGGCTCGTCATGCGTCCACTGCTCCACGATAACCCCGCCATGGGTTCTCTTGAGCTTGCCCTCCTGTTCAATCTCGGCCAGATCGCGCCTTATTGTTGCTTCGTGGACACCAAATTCTCCGGCTAGCGTACTGATCGTTGAGCTGTTATGAAGCCGGACATATTCCACAATTCTCATTTTTCTCTCTGCTGCTAACAAACGAAGTCCCTCCCCATGCAAGTTCATTCACTATAATGTTTGTTTATATCCACCGTTGCGTAAATTCGTTCATTTTGATTATAGGGATGGACTATCAAACGAAGGTTAAATCCATATGAAGATCATGTAAGGATAAGGGAGCAAATCCTGGGAATCCGATAGAAGGCCTAACTGCGCATGCAGAAGCAATTCCGCCTGCTCGACTGGTTAGTCAACGGTTTTCCAGTTCATTGTAGGCCTTGAGCAGCGTACGGCGTTCAGGCCTGACATGATGGGCTTCGCGCAGGCTGCGTTCAAGCAGCTCCCTGCTTACGGAGAGCTCCTCCACGGACAGCGGACCGCCAACTTGCCGCAATAACTCTTTGAGCGCCCCGGCCCGCGGGATCTGTGCGATTTCCTGCATAATTTCGCTCCAACCGGCAATAATTCGCCTGCTTTGGTTCGCATGCTCCCCTACCGTGTTCCTGTGCCACAGCTCCGGCCCCGATTCCGCAAGCTTGTGGTACAGCTGGCTGATCTCCATGCAGGCGACGCCTACTTTGGCGCCGTGCAGCAGCTGCCTGCGTCCAAGGCGGATATATTCCATCTCCCAATAATGCGAGAGATGATGCTCTGCCCCTGATGCCGGGTGGGATTGACCGAACTGCAGCATGGCAAGTCCGGAATCGATCAGGGAGCGGATCAGAATCTGGATGCCTTCCTGCTGTCTGTCTGCAATAAGCTGTGCATGATTGACGCATTCCATGAGAGCGGACCGCGTCTTATCCGCAGCGGCTTGCAGATAGGGCTCGTCGGCGGTGATCGTTCCGAACCGCCAATCGAACAATGAAGTGTATTTGCCCAGCATATCGCCGAAGCCTGCAGCCACCATGGCAGGCGGCGCCTGGACCAGGATGTCGAGATCGGCAAAGATTGCATCCGGGCCAATGGCTGGAATCGTTTTTTTCTCGCCCCTGATGATAATCGGGGCGCCCTTGGAATTGAACCCGTCGACGGACGGAGCCGTCGGCACGGAGATAAAAGGAATCCCTGTCGTATAAGCGGAATAACGGACAATATCATGCAGGGTCCCACCGCCTACCGCTATGACTGCCTGTGCATGATGGCGTTGAATATCCAGAATCAGCTGAATGAGCGATACTTCATCGGCGATCACATCATCCTGGGCATCCGGCTTGATGAAGGTAATGTGGACCTTATTGCCCGACCGTGTGAGCGACGAGGCCAATGCCTCGCCCGCCGCCTTATAGGTTGCCAAGTCGGCAGCGAGAACCACCTGATGGTGCGATTTCTGTTCCAGATAGGCAGCAACTTCCCCGGCAGCGCCGGGATGAATTCGAATGAGATCCAGTTCTGTCATCGTTGTAATCCCTTCTCCGCCGCGGCCAGAATGGATGTCACATCGGCCAGCGAGGGCCAGATCCAGTCCGGCTGAATATGGCTTGCCTCCGCTTCCTCCATGCTCACCGAGCCTGTCAGAACCAGAGCGGTTTGCATGCCTGCTTTCTTGCCAAGCCGGATATCCGACTCCAGACTGTCTCCGATTACGAGACAACGCTCGGGCGGAAGCTGCAGAACGTTCAATGCGGCTTCGGCCATCAGCTGCGAGGGTTTGCCGATCACGATATCGACCTCTCTTCCTGTTGCCGATACAATCGCCCCGATCATCCCCGCCACATCGATGGAGTCGCCGTCATCCCGAGGAAACGTCTTGTCTGCGTTCGTCGCGATAATTCTGGCGCCATGTCTCACAGCGCGAAAGGCATCATTCAACTCCTCATAGGTTAATGTCTCGTGGAGGGTAATAACCAGCCACTCCGCAAGCTCCGGCCTTTCCGCCATCAGAATATCCCCAGCCTCCAATTCATCCTTCAGACCTTGATCGCCCAATACCCACACGGGGGAGCTTTCGTAATAGTCCTTGAGAAACCGGGCTGTTACCGTCGAGGTCAGAAGGATTTCTTCCTCGTCGATATCAAGACCAAGCCTGCCAAGCTTGTCATGGCACATTTTCCGGGAGATATTCCCGCGATTGCTCAGAAAGACGATGCGCTTGCCGAGTTGTTTCAGCATGGCGACGGCTTCTGCTGCTCCATTGATCAAATTCGAGCCCTTATAGACCGTCCCGTCCAAATCAATAACAAATCCCTCTATGCTTGTTTTCATCATCCGTTTCCAGCCTTTCACGAGCATGGCTTGCTCATCTGCATACTTCTTCCAATTGCGCGGATTCAAGCGTTATATTTGCTTACTTATGCTCTCTTTTGCTCAAGTTCACTATAAAGTTATACTGTTATGCGAATGTCATCAGCATGTTTAGAATATGTAAATTTGCACCGGCCACCAACCCTCATGGTCTTCAGCGTGCAGTATGCCTGACTTTCCGGCCGCAATAAAAAAACCGAAGCCCCAAGCGGCTTCGGTTCATCACTGCGTGTTTATGCAATTATAGTGTGCTCGTCTTTGCAGCTTTGTATTGCGCAATTAATCAGCTGTTTTACATTTGCGATCATTGCAGATTGCCGACGGCGGGCAGAGGCCTGCCTTCCGCTATATATTGTACGCCTTCCTGACAGACGCCATAGGATTGCCAAGGACAGCTGGTGCACAAATGTCCGATGTCCGCTGGCACCACCTCCTGCGATATCCGGTCGCATACCTCCCGCCAGCTGAGGCTCTCTCCCGTCTTAAACCCAAGCTTGGCCAGAACGGCATCATCCAGCTGATGAACAGTTCCGCTGCAATGATTCAATTCGTCCGGCGGGTACGCCCGGCATATGTCGTCCGGACCGGTTACAAGCTCCACCACTGAGTCCGGCTCGGTCCGCAAAGTCTCATATATAGCTGTCATATTCGTGCAGAAATCCGCAGAATAGCCCATGCCACGATACCCGAGAAGGCATAGCAAGTGATGTCCGCGCAATCGGATCGCCATCGTCCCCAACTCCCCCTGCCCATGATTGTTCATATGTTAACCATTATAACAGAAGAGAGGTTAACCTATCATATGGAATTTTTCTGGGAGCAGAAGCAAGCGCGGACTTTCTGAGAACTTTTCAACAGTATTCAGTGCGGAGCTCCTTCAAATTCATTCCCGCAGGCTCCCGGACTTTCTGTTTTCGCCCTGTTAACGACCTCACCCTGCCTATTATATAAATCATCATGTATATGATAGCCGATGCGAAGCGTGGACGACCCGACATAATGACAAATAAAAGAACGCCGGAAACGCTCAGCAGACCGGTTGGGATACGATCCGTGAATGGTGCTGCCATTGAAAAACAGCACATCGCCCGCATCCATGTCCACAGGCACAATCCTGCCGCCCTCCGGCAGATTGACCTCATCGCGAAAATAGGAAAGCGCGGGATCCGCCTCATGCGGGCATTCGATATCCAGATTCTGCGTCCGGGGTACGATAACCAGGCCGCCGTTCTCCTGATCAGCCGGATCGATTGCGGTCCAGGCTGCAATGCACGTCCCCGGCTCCACGCGCAAATAGTAATTGTCCTGATGCAGCGCCTGCCCTCTGCCGCCGGGCGGTTTGAAGTAGAACATGCTCTGCGCCGCCAGCGCCTCTTCCTGGAACAGCTCCTTCAGCAAAGCCATGACCGGAGGATGCAGCATATAACTCTTGGCTCTGCCGATTACCCTGTGCGGATACAAAATCCGCGGAAACAGCTTCAGCGGATCGCCCTTGGCCTCCTCCGGCGAAGCGGGCTCGAAATATCCGGAAAGCACGCCTTCTGCCTGTATGCGCATGAACGTCTCTTTAATCTCGGCAATCTCGTCTGGCTGAAACAAACCTTTGGCGATCAGATAACCTTCTTCATGAAACTGTTTTTTCTCCGCTTCGCTCAAGTAATACCTGTCGTTTCCCGCTGACATTCAATCACCCTCCATTCACCCTTTTGCCTGTTGCCCTTTACTGCGTCAGCCGAAGCTCCCGTCCCAGGCTCTCCATTTATGGTCGGCCGTGCGAAAGGATGAGCTGTGGAACTGATAGGAAGACATCTGCGGCGTTCTGAACAAGGAAGCTCCATCATATAAAATGCCGCAGCCGTTGACGAAGCCATACCTGCCCGGTCCTGACGGCCCCTGGCGGACAAAGGAAAAATCGGCATCGGTATGAATCGGACCGTAATCCAGCCTGCTCCGGTCCCATTCGTATTTGGGAAAATCCCTGCTGCCGCTGATCAGCCCCTTATCCAGATCCAGCTTGTATGCCAGATGACAAGTCCTGCCATCCGCCTCATACTGAAGCGATAAGCAATCCTTCTCCTGCGTGAGCCGGATAATCTTCACCCTGCGCTTCAGCCGGGCCGATTGCTCATCCAGTGCGAAAGGGGTAAGCACAGTGACAAAGCAGTTCATCGTTCCGGCCCGGACCTGGCTGCTGTCCAGTTCATAGACCATCTCACTGTCCGCATAACATCTGCGGATCGTTTCGTGCCCCATCTGCCGGCCGCTTCCCGGGAACTCGATCAGCAGTGCCAGCTCCTTCCGGTTGATGATGGGATTTGTGTCGCCAGGATGCTGATGGATATGCTTCACCTGACCGGTATACCAGCCATCGCCGGCCTCCAGCACCGCGCCCGGATGCCACAGATTGGCCGTACTGAGCTGCTGGCTGCCCAGCGACTTCGTCCAATCCACCACAATGATTACGCCTTCCTCCTTCAAATAAGTCACCGCCCGGTCCCATATCACACCGTGATAGGGATCCGTCACCCGGGTCCGGCTGTAAACCAGCTCCTCAAAGGTCTGAAAATGCAGCTTCTCCGCTGCCACACGCCTGTACGTACCGTCATCGTGGATAAAATCATAGAGGGAGCCGTCCGCATCCCGCTCGCCTTCCCGGAACACCAGCCGGTTATGATAAAGATCGGCGCGGTATTTGCCATTGGGAGCGGAATCGCGGTAACCTCCGTCATGTAATAAAATATGCGGCCCGCGGGCAAAAAACACGATGGAATTCTCATCCGCATGTCCATGGTGAGCCTTTTCTGCCGGCGCCTGAATCGTCCGCCGCAAATATTCCCTGGCGACATAGGCATAATCGCCTTCATCGCGATAGTTAAGCAGGAGATACGTGGAATCCTCCTCCCAGCCGTCGCGGAAGGCGACTTTCTTCCCGATCACATCCTCCAGCACCAGCTCGCTCTGCCAATCCGGCTTGACCGGCTCAAGCCCATCATCCGCCCAGAGACAGGCATTTGAGAAATAAGCGGCAAGATAGACGGAGGGCGGCCCCTCCTGATGGGACAGCGCATAGTCCCAGATTTTGCGGGCGGCATATTTCATATGACCGCATCTGTATACAGCAGCCCCTTTCTCCAGACAGGCCAGCCACAAATACCAGAACGAATTGTAATGGGCGTCTCCGAAATCCGGCAGCTGACCATAGGGCGTCAAGATATGCGTGATGTAATCAAAATAATACCTTGTCTGCGGCTTCGCATAATAGTCCGCTTCCTTGTCTGTATGCTGCGCAACCATGATGCAGGATCCAAGCCACAGAGGCAAATACAGCTCGGCATCCTCGATAGACCAGCCGCCCATGGACTCCTGGGCCAGGTAATCGCGAAGCTTCGCCCATTCCCGCGTTTCTTCCGTATCGCCCAGCGCCGCAACCGCCAGAGAAACCGTGAAGGCCCGTAGCATGGAGCGGTTATGCGCCCCCCACTCCGGATAATGCATGACGGCTTGCACGGAGCTGCGGATAGAATCCTCTATCTGGCGCTTGTCCTCCCGGGAGAGCAGCGCCGAATCCTTCATAAACAAATACCCCTGGATGTAATGGGTCCCCTGGAACATTGGATCAAACGATGTGATGCCCTTCTCATATTCCGGATGTCGGTCCCGGAGAGAGTCCGGGACAATCTCCTTGAACGACTCGATGGCGAGCAGCATTTGTCTTGCCTGCACCCCGTACTCATTCTCGCCGGTAATATGATACAGAAAACCTTCGGTCTGCGCCTGGATAGCCAGGTTTCCCGGAGGGATGTACATGCCGAGAAACTGGTCGGGACGATACGATTCCCGCCAATGCGAAATAGCGGCCTCGTACTGCTTCCTCCCCTCCAGAACCGCCTTCTTGATGTAGTCCAGATACGTTTGCTTGTTCATACCAGGCTCCTCTCTTCAAGTTAAGAAACAACAAACTGATATTGTCCCGATCCCGCATGCAGAAGAAGATGATCCGGCTGTTCTCCGGCAACGGCAATGCCCTCGGCCTGCGCCAGTTCCGCTCCGTTCTCAAGCACCTGCTGCCCCGGAAGCCGCGGAATCCGTATAGTCGCGGTCGTGTTGGCAGGAATGCGGACATGCATATGCAGCTCCGATCCGTTGACCCGCCAATTGCAGACGATCGGTCCCCGGACGGATTCGTAGAGGCAGTTCACATAATCAAGCCCGCCGCCAATCCGGGGATGAATACAGATATGCTTATAGCCCGGCTGCTCCTCATCCAGATCAATCCCGCCGACGAACCGGTAGATCCATTCGCCTACAGAACCCAGTGCATAATGGTTGAAGGAATTCATTCCCGGCCTTTGAAAACCCTTCGCTTCCGTCCAGCCATCCCAGCGTTCCCAGATCGTCGTATCCCCGTCATCATCGCTGCTTATTTCCGCATAACGAAATCCATGCAGCGTAAAATGAGGCTCATAAATCTCCCCCTCCGGACTGCCCTTCAGCACATAAGTGTCAATCTGCCTGGATAAACGCAGATTCTCCGTATAGAGTCTGCCTTGCGCATCCAGAGCTTCCCCATGACGCAGTATAATGGTGGTTCCGGTAATCCCGCGCATTAGAATCCGCAAATAACCTACCATGTTCTGTCCCATATCCACGATCCGGCTGCCGCTTTCCATCACCGTCATCGACACAGGCGCAAGCTTCTTCACACTGCGGATTGGCGGACACAGACCCGATACGATCCGGCCTTTATAATCGTAGAAAATATCCGCTTTGCTCCAGGCCGAATCATCATAGCCCCGGTCCTCCCATCCGGGCATTTCAAGCCGGGCGTCATAAGTCTCCCCCATATGAAAATCGGTTGCCAGCAGCGGACCGAACGAAGCCTTCCATGAGGGCCCGGAAACGACCGATTGCGAAGAACCGTCTTCATAGTCCACATTCAACTGCAGCAGAATGCGCGGATCCTTGCCGTAGCGCTGGTAGCCATACATGCCGATATAGCCGGAATACCAGCCATGTCCGAGCAGAACACCCAGCGCATTCTCGCCACCGGCAAGCGCTGCGGTCACATCGTAAGCCTGGTACTGGAGGCGGATATTGTAATCCGTCCATTCCGGCGCGAGGATGTCTTCCCCGATGCGGCTTCCATTGACATAGAGCTCGTAAGCGCCAAGAGCCGCCGCATACAGCACCGCTTTCCGGATCTGCCGGCGGGCCTCGAAGGTTCCGCGCAAATAAACGGCCGGCTTGGGCCGTTCATGAGTCGGCTGATGGCCTGATTTCAGACCGATCCATTTGCCCTGCCATTCCTTGCGGGAGAGCAGCCCCATGGACCAATGGGCCGTCCCGCTCCATGGCGATTCCTGCCCTGCCTGATCCCAGACCTTCACCTTCCATACATATTCGCAGCCGGAAGTCAGCTCCCGGCCTTCATATGGAATGGGATTCGACAGATCCGACTGGACCCTGCCGCTGTCCCACATATCTCCGATATCCTGTTCCAGCTGCTGCCGGCTTGATGCCGCCAGAATGCGGTAAGCGGTTTGGCCCGAGCCGCGTCCGGCTGAATCCAGCATCCAGCCGAGCCTCGGCTCCGGGACATCGATTCCGGCCGGGTTCAGCAGGTATTCGGCGCGGAGATTATATGCATGCAAAACCATTCGCTTTTCCTCCTTCAGCCTGATTCTCTTCTTCACCGTGCTTCGATGCGAAGAGACCGCTTAAGAAGTCAGCGGTCTCACGGCACTTTCCTGCATGACGGCGATTACGGCTGGTAGTTGACTTTTTTGTAGGCTTCCGTTAATTCGTTGTCGTATTCTTCACCGCCAAGCTTTTTCCAGCCTTCGATCATGGCATCGTATTCTTTGTCCGGATCGGAGGAAACGATGATCTTGGTTATCGATTCATTGATGAATTTCTTGATTGTTTCCTGATTTTTCTGCGCAAACGGCCTTGGATCCGTAATCTCAACCGTCTTCGGCGTGTATTTGGCAAAAATATCATTATATTTGGTGTTCACGGCCGCATAATATTCAGGATCGAACAGCTTGCCTTTCTCGCCCAGTATTTTCAAGGTGTCATAAGAGCTTAACGGCTGTCCCTGCTGGATAATCGCGAGATCCCCGCTTCCGGCATACCATGTCACTTCCCTTGCGTTTTTCTCGGGATCGATCGGTATTTGAATGCCATCGGCATCAAGGGTGTAGTGCGTTCCTTCAATGCCGGATTGCAGGGTCTTGATGACTTCGGGATCCGCCATCCAGTTCAAATATTTCATCGCGGCAATCGCTTGTTCCTCTTTGCTCGCTTTGGGCACCATTATGAACATCCCGTAGTCCGCAGCGCCCCCGGCATATTGTTTGCCATCCGAGCTGATGAGCGGGTCGATCGGCATCCATCTGGCGTCCGGCACCGCTTTCATCGTAGAGTCGGTCAATGCCCAGCCGGAGTCATTGTTCTCCATGAAGCCGGCCACGCCTTGAGCAATATATTGATTAAGCTGCTGATTGTTCACATCCGTACCGAACTCTTTGGGGATCAAACCTTCCACGTAAAGCTTGTTCAGGAATTTGAACATATCCCGGGCGCCCGGCGCAGCAATATTGGAGATGAACTTGTCATTCTCCCATACCCCTCCTGCCAGGTCCGTACCGTTGCTCATCAGCTTCGGATTAATCCCGAATGCCGAGGACAGCGCATACATGAATGCTTTGCCGATAGCCGGAAAGGCGTAAGGCACGACTTTGTCCTTGCCTACGTTGCCGGGATCCTTTTCCTTGAACGCTTTGAGCACCTGATAGAGCTCATCGACAGTCGTCGGCGCCTTCATATTCAGTTTATCCAGCCAGTCCTGGCGGATTTTGAAAACCGCTCCGACATTCGGGTTCGCTCTGAGCGCCGTAATGGCAAAGCGTTTGCCTTCGTAGGTGCCGGCTTGATCCAGCGCTTTTTGATTATTCGCGGTAATCTGCGGACCGTACTCCTTCAGCAGATCGTCCAGCTCCCAGATCCCGCCCTGCTGGGCATACTTGAAGAGCGTATTGGTGTCATAGGTGAATATAATATCCGGCGCCTCACCGGAGGCAAGCCAGACATTCAGTTTATTCTCGGCTTCCGCCCGTGCAACAGGCACCATCTCCAGGTCGATGCCAAGCGGCTTCACCTGCTCCTGGGCCCATTTGACAAGCGGAGCATCTGTCAGCTTCATGCCCTCCGGTGCGTTCCCGCGATCATAAATCATAACGCGCAGCTTGACCTGCTTGACGGGCTCATCCGAAGGCTCCGGCGCATCCGCGCCCCCTGTGTTTGTGTTGGTCTGCTCCGGCGTGGTTGCAGCTCCGGAGCTGGTATTCCCTTCGTTCTTGCCCGAATTCGAGCATGCGGCCAGCAGCAGAAGCGTGAACACCAGGAAGCATGTCAGGCTGATCCTGACCCCTTTACGTACATTGACCATTGTCTTTCCTCCTCATGAATTTGGTAAAAACATCATTTCATCTGCCTACTGCCACAGAAGTAATCAAATATAAGAAAGTATTAGACTCCATCATACTTTGCTTATATTTCTGAGGAAGAATCCTGACTCTGCCTCAAAGGACGTCGAGAGCCGTTTCTTCTTATATGAGACGGATGGCTCTTGGGGGAGCTGTCCGGTCCTGCCGGGCGTATCGGGAGGTTACCCTTTTACAGAGCCAAGAAAGGAGCCTTTGACAAAATATTTTTGCAGGAACGGATATACGATCAGAATCGGCACCGTCGCGAAGATGGCTGTGGCGGCTTTTAAGGATTCCTCAATGACCTGAAGCTTGCCCTGCTGCTGCATGACTTCAAGCGAGGTATCCATTTGCGAGAGGAGCAAAATGTTGCGCAATCGTACCTGCAGCGTAAACAGATCGGAGTTGTCGATCAGAATAATCGCGTTCATGTAGCTGTTCCAGTGTCCAACCGCATAGAACAGGCCGATTGTCGCCATTACGGCCCCGGAGAGCGGCAGCACGATGCGCAGCATGTAGCGGATATTTCCGCATCCGTCCATAACGGCGGCCTCGCGCAGCTCCTCCGGCATATTTTGAAAGAAGGATTTCATTATGATGACATTAAACGCGCTGATTGCGCCGGGAATCATAAGGGCCCAGAGGGTATTGAGCATGCCCAAATATTTGATGAGCAGGTAGCCGGGAATAAGCCCCCCGCTGAACATCATCGTGAATATCATATAGTTCATGAAATATTTGCGCCCAACCAGATCCTTGCGGGAAAGCGGATACGCCGTAAGAATCGTGAACACCATATTGATCGTTGTCCCGACCGCCGTAACGTAAATGGTGACCAGCAGCGAACGGATGACGTTATTGTCCCAGAACACCGATTTCATGGCATCCAGCTGAAAATCAACCGGCCACAGGATAACCTTGCCTGACTGAATGGCATGGCTGCTGCTGAAGGCATTGGCAAAGGTATTGATGAAAGGAAAGATACAGACAAAAGCGATGATCGTAATCAAAGAATAGTTGATGACATGGAACGAAACGTCCCAGAACGAGTATTTTCGCGTCCGGCGATATTTGTTTTTACCTGTAGACTCCGCTTGCTCTGCCATAGGCTCACTCCTTTATACGACTTGATTCCAGTTCCATAAATGTTCCAAAAATTCCGGTTGCCGCCCGCTCACTTACCAGATTCCTTCGCGGCCCATCTTATTGGCCGCATAGTTTGCAGCAATGATCAGCATCAGGTTAACGACCGATTGCACCATCCCGATTGCAGTCGTCAGACCGAATCCGCCCTGCCTGATTCCAAGATCGTATATATAGGTGCTGAGAACATCAGCGACATCCATGACCAGCGGGTTCATTAAGGCATAAGGCTGCTCGAAGCCGATGGATACCATGTGGCCGACATTCAGAATGAGCAGAATAATGACGGTTGGCATGATGCCGGGAATGGTGATATTGATCATTTTCTTCCATCTGCCTGCTCCGTCAATCGAGGCCGCTTCGTACAAGTGAGGATCAAGCGTCGTCATGGCTGCCAGATAAATAATCGTTCCCCAGCCAACTCCGCTCCAGATGCCGGAACCGACAAAGACGCTGACCCACCAGTTGTTGCTGGCCATAAAATAAATCGGCTCCATGCCCATCCACTGCAGCACCTGGTTAACGATGCCGTACTTGGGCGAAAGCAGCGCATAGATCATCCCGCCCATCAGCACCCAGGACATAAAATGCGGCAGGTACAGCAGCGATTGCGAAATCCGCTTGAAGTATTTGTTCCGGACTTCGTTGAGCATGATGGCCAAAATAATCGGAGCCGGGAATCCGAACACCAGCCCCAGCACATTGAGCATCAGTGTGTTCCGTACGATTTTATAGAAATCCGGCAGATTGACCATATCCCTGAACGATTGAAAATGGTTCCACGGACTTTCCAGTACGCCCTTGAACATGTTGTAGTCCTTGAAGGCAATCAGAAGACCGAACATCGGTATATAGGCAAATATAAAGAAGAAGATTAAACCGGGGCTCAAGCAGATATAGAGGTCGAGATTTTTCCGTATTCTTTTCCACAGAGAACTCTGTTTACTCGCAGCTATGCCCAGTGGCAGCTCAGTATTTGCTTTTGTTTGCGCTTCCATAGAATTCCTGCCTTCCTGATAGGATAGTCTTATTGTAAAGCCTGCCGTGAGCGTTTTAAATGAGTCTATCTTTACATTTTATTAGTTTTCTTGCTGTGAGCTGCGCATGCGGAAAATGTCTTTCGATATGCGCAGGGTGTTATAAGCGGGTTTAGGTTTACCGCTTGCCACTTGTCGAAAAAGCTGTTATATCCCTGAATTTTTGGTTTATGGATGGTCTGGTGCAAAGCCATAGACGGTATGGGTTGTGGACAGCTTTGTCACCTTGGTTCAAAACCAACCACGGTATAAATGTGGCTGGTTTTGAACCCTATCTGTTAGATTCGGGGTAGAAAGGTCGAAAGTTGATGCTTCCGAGGCAGCTTTCTTGCAGAAAGCTTTGGGCTTACGCTTCTTCAAACTGTCTCCACCTGCTGCGACTGTTAATCGCCGGCCTTCTCTACACGCCGGTGATTTTGTTTAATGAGGCATCCAAATCCTCCATCAGCGAGTCCGCATTTTCCAGCCCGATCGAGATTCGCACCAGGCCCCGAGGGATGCCGCTCTCCCTGGATGCTGCTTCGCTCAGCCATAGGCCGGGCGAGTTAATCAGACTTTCGAATCCGCCCCAGCTTGGTCCCTCCTCGAACAGCCGCAGCCGCTTCATGAAGCCCGTAATCTGCTCCCGGTCTCCCCTCGGCACGATGCTGAACAGACCCGAGTTTCCGGACATCTGACTCTTCGCCAGCTCATACTGCGGATGGCTCGCAAGTCCCGGATAAAGCACGCGCTCCACCATGGGATGCCCCTCCAGAAATGCGGCCACCTTCCCGGCATTCTCCTGATGCTGGCGCATTCGGACAGGCAGGGTCCGAAGACCACGGATCAGCAGCCAGGCCTGATGGGGATCCATCACAGCGCCGAACATCCCCCGCTCCCGGTGGGTGATTTCTTCCATAAGCGTCTTTCGGCCGATCATCACGCCCGCAAGAATATCGCTGTGCCCGCCCATATATTTGGTGGCGGAGTGTACAACAATATCGATCCCGCAGGCAATCGGATTCTGATAGAGCGGAGTTGCCCATGTATTGTCGACGATAGTCACAATCCCTCTGGCTTTGGCAATGCCCGCAATGGCCTTCAGATCCTGCAGCGTAAACACATTCGATAAAGGCGTTTCCAGATAGATCGCCTTGGTGTGGGGACGAAGCGCCGCTTCAATCTCATCCATGCTCTCGCCGGATACGAATGTTGTTTCGATGCCGAACTTCGTCATATAGGATTCCAGAAACCCCTTCGTCGGCGGATAGACATTCCGTGGACAGATGATATGGCTGTCTTTCTCCAATACGCTCATCAGCGCTGCCGTAATGGCAGCCATACCGGACGAGAAGCATCTGGCCTCCTCCCCTTCCTCCAGTGCAGCGATCTTCTTCTCCGCGATCTCGGTTGTCGGGTTGGACACGCGTGTGTAAGTATAACCATGGTTGATCGTTTTGCGTGTGAACAGCGAGTTTTGGAAAATAGGGGGCACAATGGCTCCCAGATACCGGTCGTAATCATCGCCATAATGCGTGCATATCTCTTCCTTGGTGTAAGCAGATCTGTTATCGTCCATTGTTCCACTTCCCTCCGCGAGAAAGGCGCCCGAGTTGATCCGGGACGCCTTCTTCCTGTCATTTCATATGCAATTGTAAGGAATCGTTGATCCTGCTCGAAAAGCTGTATTCCGCTTTATAAGCCGCAGCGGTGCCGCGCCGTCTGACCATGACGCCCCAGCGCATTACATCAAGCCGGTGCTCATATCCCCTGAACAGATATACGGTTGTACCCGGACTGCCCTCCATCTTCAGGGTCAGCTGTTTATCGGCCATCGTCCAGCTTACTTCCCAGTCGCTGTCCGTATCGCAGACCATGGTTTCCAGCATGAGCTGATAGCCATCCGCATCGCCTGGCGGGTCGGTTTCGCTAAAGTTCAGGTCCGATTGCGGCTCGCCGGAGCAGTGGAACAGCCAGTCGAAGACATGCTCCTCTTCATGTCCCGGCGCAGGGATCACCTGAAACTCGTCCTCCAGCCGGTCTTCATGAAGCTGGAGACGGCGGGTGTAATGTATGCCGTCATAGACATCATCGGCCGCCACCCTGCAGCTGCTGTTCTCCCTGTCGAATTCCTCGATACGGCCCACCGGCCGGTTCGGCTGATTCAGCTTGTCGACCATGACTGAATTATGGGCGATTGTTTTGCGCTGCCATTCACGGAACAAGTCTGAGCCGTAACCGCTGTTGGAAATATCCCGGGAGATGACTTCGTCCTTATAGAACAGCTCAAAGTTCATAATGTCGGCATGGGAATGGCCCCGCAGAACAAATCCATATTTGAGGAAGACAGAGGCATCTCCATTTTGCAGCAGGGCAAAATGGATATCCGGATCCACCCGGGACTCTGCGTCTGGCAGTCCTTTTCCGCGAAGCTCCCCGTCGAACCGTTCCTCCTCCCAATTCCTGCCGAACAGCAGTCTGGATACGCCGCCGATATTGGCATCTGCCCTGCCGATATCCTCCTCGTCGTAGCATTGGGCAAGGGCATAACGATAAGCGGCTTCATCATGGATATTGCGAATCCATTCATATTGATGGGCATAGTTGCCGAACTTCAGCAGCGGCCAGCCATCATTCGGGTTCGGAAATTCGCCGTTCGGGAAGGCATACATGACCGGATACCGGTACATTCTCAGCAGGGCATCTTCCATCTCGGGAAATTCATAGCCATAAAGTTTGCAGAAAGCCAGATAGTAGGTCATCCCTTCCGCGCAGTAGAAATGATAATGGAAGGAGGCTTCATACCAGAAGCCCTGGGGAAGCAGGCCGTCGGACAGCTTTTTCTTGATCCCGTATTCGCCCTCCGCAGCCAGCTCGCACCATTTGCGCTCATTGAAGAACAGGCCGATCATACCCGCCGCCGCTTTCATCCAGCAAATAATATTCGGTGTGACACCGACCTTCTCGATCAGAAACTCGGCCTCGGGAAGGAAGAAGCGGCGCTTGTACGTCTCCAGCTCATCCATCGTAAATTCATCCCGCACCAGCTCCATGCCGTTGAGCAGCCATATCACGCATACCCCGTCCGTCAGATCCGTACCGGAGAAACGCCCTTCCTGTCTTGGCGGTGTCCGGACGCTGAAGCAGCCATAATTGTCACTGAAGAAGCTGAGCACCTTGCGGATAAACGCCATGTAGGCAGAACCGCCGTACAGGTTGTGCAGCACGGCTGCCGAAAACACCTGCGAGCATACGTTTGCGCGGTACATATAGCACCAGGCATCATCCACCTCCTGGGCTGCGCGCAGGCGGCCGCAGCCGCTGCATTTATGCTCATGCGGCTTCTCCGGATCAAAGATAAGCGCAGCAAAGCATTGGTCGCAGAAATAATGATGGCCCCAGCCGGCAACCCGGGAGGCATCGTCCTCGTAGCGGGCGACCCATTGGTCGGTGACCGGCTTCATCCTGTCTACGATCTGGCGGGCCCATGAATGCGTTTTGATTTTATCCCGCACGACCTGCCAGTCCTCTACCAGATTCATCGTATCCTTCATTCGGCTGTTCTCCTCTCGGGCTCAAGCTGCCGATCCCGGTGCTTCAGGCTCTCCACCAGCATCAATAACGTCATTGCCTGTCCATAAGGCATCGGGCAGACCGAAATATCCTTGTAATCCTGCATTGTATCGCCGACACAGGTGCCGTAGGAAACCTCCTGCACCATGCCCTCACTGTCGATGCGGCTCATTACCGCCTGCATCGCCTTCAGCCCGACTTCGCGGTATTTGGCCGGCAGATAGCCCTTGCGCACCGCTTTCAGAATCCCGTAAGCGAAACCCGCTGTCGCCGAGCTCTCTACATAGGAGCTTGAATCGTCAAGCAGCGTATGCCACATGCCCTCTTCCGTCTGCAGGCTGGCGAGCGTCCCGACCTGCCGCTCCAGCGAAGTAACCAGGAACTTTCTCACCCCTCCCGGGACCGGCACGATATCCAGATAATCCACCAGACCAGCGGTATACCAGGCATTCCCGCGTCCCCAGAGGGCTCCGGCAAAATGATTGTTCTCCATAAAAGTCCAGCCATGATAGAACAGGCCGGTGCGGACATCGGTCAAATATTTGAGGTGGACGAGAAACTGGTGCATGCTCTCCTGCACATAATCGTCCCGGCCCAGCAGCACGCCCATCCGCCCCAGAAACAGCACGGTCATATACAGCGTATCGTCCCATAGCTGGCCTTCATTCGCGCTCGTTACAGTCAGATGGGAGATTCCGTCCTCCGGCGTGCGCGGCATGTCTTCCTGGACATATTCGGCCCATTCCCGGCATATTTCCAGATAATCCGGCCGCCTGAGCTCTTCATAAAGATAACTCATCGTCAGCAGCGGGCACATCGTATTGACATTTTTGCCCGGCAGTCCCTTCGCAATATGGCGGTCAAACCACGCTGTCAGTTCGTCCAGGATTTCTTTCCTGCCGGTTTCCTTGTAATACAGATAAAGAGCGAACAGGCCGACGCCCTGAGACCAGTCCCACACATCCATCGAGATGATGCTGTCCTTGACGTTCTCCTTGATGGTCGGCTTCAGGTTCCTCATGCCATGCAGTACGTGATCGATCATGCCCTCAATTTCGGCCCTTGTTAAAGCCCCGATCATTCATCCCACTCCCTTCAACGCTTGATCTACTCCCATTTTACAAGAAATGCAAGCGTTTACTATTGGAGATTCTTGCGTTTATATTAGCTATTTTGACACGGGTCAAGAGGATTTCTCCTCACTTTCGTGCAGTACAGGCAGCCTTATCCGGATCTTCGTTCCCTCACCGACGGCGCTGTTTATAGTCAGGCCGTATTGATCGCCGTACAAGATCCGGATCCGTTTATGGATGCTGATGATGCCTACATTGGTATGCCTGTTTTTCTCCAGATAGTGACCGTACAGCTCGGGGGCCAGCAGCCGCTCGACCATTTCGGATTCCATCCCGACGCCGTTGTCACTCACTTCGATCAGCAGATCGCCCTGCTCGGACCAGCAGTCTATCTCGATGATGCCTTTGCCCGGCTTCTCCTCGATACCGTGAATAATAGAATTCTCGATTAGCGGCTGCAAGATGAATTTGGGCACGCGGGAATCCATCAGCCTCTCGTCAAACCGGTAAATCACCTCGATTTTGTCCCCGTAGATGATTTTGTGGATGGACAGATAGCTCTGGATAAAAGCAATCTCCTCCTGCAGCGCCAGCACATCCCCCTTCTTGCCGATGCTTTCGCGCAGCAGCTTGCCCAGCAGATAAACCATCTCGCCGATCTCGTCCTCGCCTTTGATTTTGGCCATGCTGTATATCGATTCCAGCGTGTTGTAGAGAAAATGGGGGTTCATCTGCGCCTGCAGCGCCTTGTACTCAAACTGCAGCGTCCGGTACTCCGCTTTCTGCTTCAGCAGCTTCTCCCGGTAGACCGAATTGAACAGGTCGTTGATCTTCTCGGCCATGGAGTTGAATTTGGCGGCAAGCAGCCCCACCTCGTCACGGCTTTTTGGCACAATGACGTGATGATTGAAATCCAGCGAGAAGCTGGACATGCTCTGCAGCAGCAGCCTGATATTCGCCGTAATGTTCTTGGAGATGAACGCCGCCATCAGAAAAGCGATAAACAGCGACACCAGAATGGTGCTGATGGTCCAATATTTGATGCTGTCGGTGCCCCGGGTCAACTGGCCGACATCGATGATCTGAACGATTTTCCATTTGTCGTACACGGTTGAGATCAGCGTGGAAATATAATGCCGGCCGCCGAACGTAAATCCATTTTTGGCTGAATCAAACAGGTACAGCTTGTTCTCCAGATAATATCGGGCGAGCTCCGTAGTGTCCTTCTCCCCCGGCACAAACAGCTCATTATTTTCATTCAAAATCAGAATATCGCCGTCCATCAGCGTATGGACATTGGTGATGATGCTGTTGACATAGCTGCTCTCAAGGCCGATCGCGATCAGTCCGATATATTTGTAGGTGCTGATATCATAAAGCGCCCGGGCCATAAATATGGTGCCGTTATCGCCCTGAAACCAGGCTGCTTTCCCCCGTTTATCGCGGATGCTGTCCATATCAAGCCGCTCCATGAGCTTCTCGTTGTAGTTCTGGAACATATTGCGTTCAATCGAATACTGCTTGTCGTTGACATCGAGGATCAGTACGGATAAGAACGTATCCTTGGTAAACAGCAGCTCGCTGAGAAAATCCGTCACATATTTGTCTCTTACATAGATTTCCTCTGCCGTGACCGCCTTCTGGCCCAGCTTTTCATTCAGACTGGAATTACGGAACTGCTGAAACGCGACTTCTTCAATATCCGTCGTGCGCTTCTCCAGATTGATGCCGATCTGGCCGATCAGATACTCCGAGAATTCCCCCGAATTCCGCTTGATTGCCCCGACGGAGACAAAATAGTTGATCCCGCTGATCATGAGCACCGTAACCAGGATGATCGCCGTAAACGAGATCAGAAATTTGGTTCTCAGCTTGGCATTGATAAAATAATTGATGATGGTGCGCAACAGCGCCACCCCCGGCTGAAGAATATGAATCCAGGCAGCGGCTGCTGCCGCTTTCCTGTACGAAATTGTTCGGCTGGCTTGGTACGAATAATTACCACGCATTCCATGTAAACGTTATCATTTATCTGGATTGTTTGTCATTGAGATTCGATAGTTATAAACCTGTGGCGGGTATGGACGGAACAGTGCAGTCCTGAGAGGTAATTCCGGTGCCTCGCACTAGGTGCGACTAATAGATCAAATATTCATAATAATACATTGACGAGGTACATTCGGTACTCTGCCCGAGGTTTGACGGAGCATATTCGCTTTCAACCTCATGCGGCAAAGCAGCCGCTGGTCTACATACATCTCACTGCTCCTGTACTGCAAGCAGCCGCCCATCTACATCTCGCTGCCCCTGTTCTTGTATTCCTTGGGAGAGATGCCCTCGATTTTTTTGAATACCTGATAGAAATAGGCGTATTCCTTGTAGCCGACCATTTCACCGACCTCGTTGACTTTGTTCTTCGGATCCTTCAGCAGCCGTTTGGCCGCTTCAATTCTCGCTTTATAGACCAGATCGACAAAATTAATGCCCGTTTCCATGCGCAGCAGGCGGCTCAAATAGCTGGAGCTGATGCCGAGATGGTCGGCTACGAGTGTCAGACTCAGGTTCTCTGCGAAATGGTTGTTAATATAATCAACGGACTTCTTGACGACCAGACTGTATTCCTTGTCGCCATTCTCCAGCTTGGTCTTGATCCCCTTAACGAATAAGGCCAAATAATCGGAAGCTGCCTGCATATTCGGCAGACGGTAAACATCATCCAAGATTTCATCAATCCGTTTGTTCATCCCGAATTCATCCCCGGTCAGACGGAAGTAATAACGGGCCGCTACGAGGCAGACATCGGACAGCAGTCCCTTGGCAACCAGGATATTGCCCTCGCTGTAGCCCCTGATTTGTTCAAGCACCTTCTCCAGATGCTTGATCATTTCCCCGCTGGTCGCATGCTCAAGCATCTGGTTGAACTGCTCCAAATCACGGATAATGGATTGCTTGCCCATTTCCCCGGCCGCATGACCGTTTTCCGGGAACAGAACAGGCTCCTCCGCCCGAAAGAAGCTGCTGTCCATCAGCGTCGAGGCTTCGGCAAATGCTTCGGGCAGCTCCCTCAGCTGCTTATACTGCGAGCTGACCGCAATACAGCACAGCAGTCCGTACTGTTCTCTGGCCTGCTCGATCAGCTCCTGGCATACGGCCTGAAGCTTCATTTTGATCTCTCTCGGAGGCAGTGCTCGGGGGAATAGACCAGCTAATACAAGGTCATCCTGATGGAGCGACTCGATGATCTCAAAGTCCCGTTTGGATGCCGACTGCCTTGCCATATCTGTGAGCTTGGCCTGCATGCCCAGCCTGATTCTGGCACTGTCCGCACCCTGCAGCGTAGCGAATGTCTGCTTGGAGCGCACGATCAGAACAGCGATGCGGCTGCATGAGATGCCCAACTGCTCGCAGATGATATACGCTTCCGTCTCCGATGCCCGTACGCCGCCGATCTGCTCGGAAATAAATTTGCTCCGCAGGAAGGGCAGCGAGCTTTGATGACGCTCTTCTAGTCTGTTGATCGCTTCGGTCATATTCTCATTCAGGCTCAATTCCAGATGCCGGTTCTCCAGCTCCATCACGGCGAGCGCGATTACCCGCTCCAGTTCGTCATTACGCACAGGCTTGACGATAAAATCATAGGCGCCAAGCCGGACAGCCCGCTGTGCATAGTCGAAATCCTGGTAGCCGGTTATCAAAATCGTTTTGGACAGCGGGAAGGTCGATTGCATCAGCTCGGCGAGGTCCAGTCCGCTGAGTCCGGGCATCTTGATATCCGTGATCAATATATCCGGCTTGTTGTCCAGAATGACCAGCTTTCCCTCGATCCCGTCCTCCGCCTGCCCGACAACCGCGCAGTTCAGCTTGTTCCAATCGATCGTCTGCACGATTGCCTGCCGAATGAGCGGCTTGTCGTCTATCACTACCACACGTTTTTTCACAGGATTTCCTCCTCACGTTTACCAGTTAGCACGATTATAACCGAAGTCAACCGCTTTTTCCCATACTTCGGGAAGAAATGGACCTGTCGCCCTCAGAAGCGGAATAGTCCCCCCCTTTGAAAATAATAAAATAGTGAAAGACTTACATGTGAATCTCGCCCTTGTCTGGTATGAAGAGTAGAATTTTTTGCCGTCACATGAGCTTCTTCCACAATTAGTAATGTACTTTGGTTGACAAGTATGGAGACGCACCGGGATGATCGGAAGAGCTGTAGCAAGGTTTTTCCGGCTTACATGGCCGACGCCAGGGGCTTATTGGCGTGGAAGCCGGTTTTTCCTTACTGGAGCTGCCGGTTGGGCCGGGAGAGCGCCGAATCGGCGTTGCAGTAAGGCCTGCACTATCGCCGGCGCTTCCACACATCAAAGGGGGTCTCTCAAAAAGACTCCCAGACAGCAGCAAGCAGTTCAAGCCCCGCACAACAACGCAAAGACGCCTCCAAAACCACGGGTAGAGTGGCGGTGGAAGCGTCTATTTGGAATATCAGAGACGGTATTCATAAAAAGCAAAAATGTCTATTGGGACAGTCCTCGACTGGACAAAAGAGATCTAGCCTTAACGCGCACAGCAAGCGGCTCAGTACGCGAAAGCCTGAACATTAACGTTTCGTGTTCAGCGGCTTCAGTTTCGCCTCTATGGATTGGCGCTGATTCTCCAGGAATGGCGGCAGCGCCAGCGACTCGCCCAGGGTCTCGAACGGTTCATCCGTCGCGAAGCCGGGACCGTCGGTAGCCAGCTCGAACAGGATGCCGTTCGGTTCGCGGAAATATAGGGAGCGGAAATAATATCTCTCCACGAAACCGGAGTTATGCAGACCCGCCTGATTCAGGATGCCGATCCATTCCATGAGCTCTTCCTTGTCTTCAACCCGGAATGCAACGTGGTGAACGCCGCCTCTGCCCAGACTGGCTGCAGACAAATCGCTGCGCGGCTCGACCTGCACCTCGGCGCCGGAGCCGCCGTCCCCTACCTGCATAATGATAATATCCTCCTGCCCTTCAACCAGCGCCGGCACCCGGCTCTTCTCCGTGAAGCCAAGAAGCCGAAGCGCCCCTAACGTAGCATCCGGCTTACGGACCGTCAGCTTCACGGGACCAAGTCCCGTAATGCCGTAGGCAATGGGAACAGCGCTCTTGTCCCAGGGTATCCCGCCTTCCACGCCAACATTATGCTCATCCGAAATCAGCGCCAGCTTCTGGCTTTCCGGATCCTCGAAGAAAATCACGTTCCTGCCCGCATGTCCGGTAATCGGTGAATGCCTGACGGCTTTCTCAGTGAAGCGTTCGGTCCAGTACCGCAGCGCGTCGTCATTCTTCACCCGCAGCGAGGTTCCCGAGATACTGCTCACCCCTTCTTTGTTCGGCCCGATTCCGGGAAAATCAAAGAAGGTAAGCTCCGTGCCCGGCTTGCCCCGTTCATCCCCATAGAACAAATGATAAGCCGAGGTATCGTCCTGATTGACTGTTTTCTTAATCAGGCGCATGCCGAGGACATCCGTATAAAATTGATAGTTGCCTGCTACGCTTCCTGTCATAGCTGACAGATGATGAATTCCTTTTACATTCATGAGATTGCCCCGCCTTTCACGCTCTTAGTTTTCTTAACAGCTCAAGCAGCAGCTTCTGCTCGCCTTGGTCCAATGATTGAAATTGGGATGCCTGAAACTGCTCCTGGAGCGGAACAATTTCATTGAAAAGAAGCTGCCCGGCTTCCGTAAGCGAAATATATTTGGTCTTCCATTCCTGCTCACGTCCGATCAGTCCAAGCTCCTCCACCTTGTGAATGAGCTGGGTGATATTTCCTTTGGTGACGACCAGTTTCTCTGCCAGCTCCTGCTGACTGATTCTGCCAGCTGCGCCTACCTGAGCCAGGACATCGAACTGTGCGGCAGTCAGCTTCCACTTCTTCAAGTGGTGATTGGTTTCGCGGATGCTCCGGTTGTAAAAACGGGACAGCCGAAACCACAGCAGGATGCCCAATCGTTCTTCCTTCCTGGTTAATACACTCATATCCGCATCCTCACGCACCCTCTTCACCTCTTTCCTGCAGCATTACCGACAAAAATAATTTCTAAACTTGTTGTCAGTATACAACTAAACTGATAACAAGACAATCCATCTCAACCTCCGCCGGCGGCATTCGGAATCCCTTATCCGTCATTACCTCAAGGCGATATCATTGAACCGGTTATCCGCCGTTTCACGCATCAGCCCCTTCAGCGACCGGATTGCCGTCTCTTCCACCATCAAGGCATCGTCAAACAAATCAATCATATCCTTGGCTTCGCTCGCATTCAATCTCCGGACCGGCATCATGCCGGCATTAATCATCGCCAGCTGTTGGAATATTGAATCCAGCCTCGCATAGGCATCCGCAGCTTCACGGATCTGCGGCATCCAGCGCTCCAAAGCGGCGATGTAAGCATGGCTGTCTCTTTTGGCAGCTCCGTAACAGCGGATAATCTCCCTCAGTCCGGCTGGATCGTAATGACCGCCGCGAAGAGCATGTATGATCGCCCCATAAGCCGAACGGCCGCAGGCATACTCCTTCTCAGGCAGCATCAAGTCATGGGATTCCCATTTATAGATAGCCTGCAGGAGAGACTCCCGGTAAATCTCCATCTCGTCCGATTCGATCCGGGTTTCAAAGGTCTGAACATACCAATAAGGCGATCGGTTACAGCCAAAATCGCCATACGGCAGCTCCTCATAATCTTCTGCGGTGCCATCGGAGATATAGAGCACTTCCCGCTCATCATCATAGCCCGCGGCTATCACAAATTTATCTTTCCAGATAACAGCGCCTGTCCCGCGGTCAAGGGAGTCTTTGATAGCGGCCACCGCCCGCCTCTGATAGAGCGGGAACGTGGGCTGAAAATGAAATCCGGCATTCTGCGAAGCGGTTACGCCCAGAAAATCCGCAGCCAGAAAATGTTCCGCCATCCAGTTGTATGCCGTCACGGATTCCGGGGTCAGCCTCCGGTTGACCGTGAAACGGAAGGCCGCCGCGGTCATCCCCGCAAGCAAGGATTTGGAACAGGCAATCCATCCCATCGGGAACAAAATCCCGTGCATGGCATCGATATAGGATTCGGATTCTGCGGTCATCCTCTGACCGGTTAATAAGACAGCTCCCACTTGAATCACTCCTTCCTTAAAAGCTTTCAGCTTACGCTTCCCGAGACTATATCCGCCTGCTCCGCCGGTTATCTCCGGCCTTCTTATCCAAATTGCATTATCGCGGGGAATGCGCTCCCCACCTGGGAATCGTAGTTCGTTTCGGATCCGGATATCGGGCGGATAATGACTGAAACAGCTCCATTGCCTGCTGCTCCAGCATTTCGGCAGTCTTTAGCGCTGCAATCAGCTCCACGCTTCTCTCATGTTCAACATGCTTGGATCCCCCTGTCTCCACGATGCAGTTCTTTATAACGGCCGTCTCACCTACAAGACGATCATAGAGACTGAAGGCCACGTCCGCTTCATGCCAAATCCCCAAAATATCATGCAAATAATCTCTGATTTCTTTCCTGGAATAGAGGAAGGAATCCAGAATATAGACAGCTCCCCGCTCATCATATCCGCCTGTCGCAAGTGCCTCCGTGAGAAAGGTATAAGCCAGCTTCCCGGAAGCAATTTCCCGTCCAGGCAGCGTTTTATAAGGCGTTTCCCAGTCATAGACTGCCAGCCGGAAGGATTCCAGAATCAAATCCTCCTGCGGAATCTCCACTTTCTCACCGAAGCTCTGGCAGTACCAGAAAGGCGTGAAATTAAGGCCGAAATTATCATACAGCACAATCCGGTCCTCATCCGTCATTCCATCCTGTACATAAAAGATCCCGTCCTCATCGTCATACCCGTGAATGACACCAAATTCAGGAATCCAATAGATAACGCCTATGCCGTTGTTCAGGCTCTCTCTCACCCATTTCACGGCCTCCTGCCGGTAATGGGAAAAGGTAGCATGCCTCGTTCTTCCTCCATCAATCGCTGTCCATATGCCCAGATTATCGATGGCAGGCTTATGCTCCGTCACCCACTGCCCGTATGCGGATACGGACATCGGCAGGAGCTGCTCGTGAACAGAGAATTTGAACGCCATTCCGGTATAGCCGGAGAGCATATATTTGGGGCCGGTAAACAGGTTGGCCGCTGTCAATACGGCATGGAGGCTGTCTGTGAACGATTTCGATTCCCGCTTCATGATGAGATGGTCCAAATAAACACCGGACAATATTCCCCGCCCCCTCTTTTCGCACCGCGCACCGTGCATCGCTCACAGCTACCAGGCAATGATCTGTGGCTCCGCATCGCGGCGGTCTAACATATTCCGCTTGATCGGATCTCTGAGCCGGATTGTCACCGGCCGCCCTCACTCGCGCTTCACAACTCCCAGCCGCTGAAGCGTTTGTTGACACAAATGAGCCAATTTCTTCTTCAGCCACTGCGGAGACTCAAGCTCCTTCCATTCTGCTACAAGCAAATGCTGCAAGAAGGCATCCGCATCATAGAAGGATATCCGGTAAAGGAGTCCATCCCGGGACAGGATCGGGTAGCCCTTCCATGTATCGCCATGGACTGGACGAAGCATCTGTATCCGCGCTGTATAAGGTTTAAGTACAGGGGGCGGATTGTCCGTGCCGTCCGTCTCCATATCCTCGGAATACTCGTAATGCGACTCTGTCAATATGAGCTGCTGAATCTGATCCAGACGCACTGTTATTTTCAACCGCTGCCGGGCACAGTAAGCGGCAATATAATCAGCGTTCACTTGGGAAATCAGCTTTAACGGATAGAGCTGAGCTTGCCGGGCGGCTCCCTGATTATCGGTATAAGTCATCTGAACGACAAGCTTCTGCCGGACGGCATGGCTGAGCAGCTCCAGATTATGCATCATGCGCGGATTAGCTTCAAAAACGGGCAGGCGAAAGCTGCTGCCGCTCCCCTGTTCACCCGTAAAACGCTCAAGCAGCTGCGCCACGCGGCGGATGGCGTCCGCATTATCGTAATTGTAATTCCGGTACCGGTGGGCCAGGTATTTCAGCACCTTCTTCTCGTCCTCCGTCATATAGAGATGAGGCAGGACGTAGGCTTTGTCTTCATAACAATAGCCCCTGTGTTTGGCAACATATAATAAAGGCGCCCGCAGTGACATTTCCAGATATTCAATATCGCGCTGCGCCTGCCGTTTGGAAATTTCGAACTGCTGCGCAAGCTTCGTGCTGTTCGGGTAACTGCCCTGAATAATCTGCTGGTCAAACCATTGAATCCGATGCATATTGCTCACTTTCAGCAGCCCTCCTTAACGGCAGATGCCCGTTTCCTTCCATTACAGCACTGAACAGTCTTTGCTTGCAAGCGGAATTTATGGAAAAAGGCCCGCCCCATCCAGGGAACGGGCCGTCCTTCCGGATAGCCTAGCTGATGGCTTCCACTTTCTCCTGCGGTGCGTTGATGCATCTTTTGCAAACCTTGACCGGCGTTCCATCGGACTTTGTCCGGGGATAAAGCAGTTTTATTCTGGTTCGGCTGCAGACCGGGCAAGTTCCCCGGCCGCGCGAGGGCAGACCCCACAGCACACGGCCTCTTTTTGTTTTTGCCACATTTAAACCCCATTTCATGCCTCAGCTCTTTTTTTCAACTATCACAAGTGGTCTGTGTCCGGCAGGCATCCGTCAATCCGGCTGGCTTGACTGGATAATCACGCCTTTCACTGCACTTGCACTCATTATAAAACAGCTGGTGCGACATAAAATGTCATCTCAATTGCACTCAGGAAAGAAACATCCGGGCCAAGCCGAAGCCGCCCGGCGCAAGCTTGTATTTAAGCCTGCCTGATTATCTGCTATATTGAAATAGCAAAGGAGCGGAATAACACATTATGGCAATGACATCCACTACCCCCGAAATCGCAGCAGGCGGCCAGCCCCTGACCAAAGGATTAATTTTGCTCATGAGCGCGGCCTCCGGCATGGCTGTGGCGAACTTATACTACAACCAGCCGCTGCTTGCGGATATCGGGCGCACTTTTCACGTTTCATCCGACGCTGCCGGGCTTATTTCGATGTTTACGCAAATCGGATACGCGCTCGGCTTGTTTCTGTTCGTCCCTCTCGGCGACATCAGAGAGCGCCGCGGTTTGATCACCGCCTTATTGGCTGCCGTCACCGTATCGCTGCTTGGCGTCTGCACCGCTCAGAGCTTAACCTGGATCTACATCGCCAGTCTGGCAGTGGGCATTACGACCGTAGTGCCGCAAATTCTGATCCCCCTGTCCGCTCAAATGGCTTCACCCCAGGAACGCGGCAAAGTAATCGGCACGGTAATGAGCGGGCTGCTGCTAGGCATCCTGCTTGCCAGAACCGTTGCCGGTCTGATCGGCGGAGCGTGGGGCTGGCGGACTATGTATGCAATCGCCGCGGCGCTCATGCTTGGGCTGCTGATTGTTCTTCGTGCGAAGCTTCCGCGAAGCCAGCCGGGTATGACGGCCTCCTATACGGAGTTGATCAAATCGATCGGCGGTTTGATCCGCCAATTCTCCACGCTGCGGGAAGCCGCAATGATTGGAGCTGCAATGTTCGGGGGCTTCAGCGTGTTCTGGACATCGCTGGCTTTCTTCCTGGAGGGCGGCACTTATGGCTACAGCAGCCAGGTTGCCGGATTATTCGGCCTTGTCGGGGTCGTCGGAGCCTCCGGGGCTCCGGTTGTCGGACGATTGTCGGACCGATTTCAGCCGAAGATTCTGGCAGGTCTGCTGATTGCGGTTACGTTCGTTTCGTACCTTTTCTTCGGCTTTGCCGGCACTTCGTTATGGGGGTTGATTGTCGGGATCATTCTGCTCGATCTTGGCGTGCAGGGAACCCAGATTTCCAATCAGGCCCGCGTGTATGCCCTTGATCCCGCCGCCCGCAGCCGGTTGAACACCGTATTGATGGTCAGCACATTTATTGGCGGCGCCATCGGATCAACCCTTGGAAGTTACGCCTGGCATAATTGGGGATGGACTGGGGTCAGCTGGGCAGGAGGCAGCTTGATTGCCGCTGCATGCCTGGTATGGGGCAGTCACAGACTGCGCGGCAGATGACAGATCGGCTTCTATGCATCCCGAAACGAAAAAAAAGCTGTTCACCGGATCATGGGACTGACCCCCAATGTCCAGTGAACAGCTTTTTTACTTATATTGCCCAGCCGCCTTTGCGGAATATGGGTACAGTGGAACCATCATGCAGAATGCCGTCGATATCCATCTGATCCGAGCCAATCATAAAGTCAACATGCGCTATACTTTGATTGACGCCATGCTTCTCCAGCTCCTCAGGCGGCATTGATGCGCCACCTTCGATATTGAACGCATACCCGCTGCCGATAGCCAGATGATTGGAGGCGTTCTCGTCGAACAAGGTATTCAGGAACAGCACGCCGGACAGGGAGATTGGCGATTCATGCGGCACCAAAGCCACTTCGCCCAAATAATGGGAGCCCTCATCCGTATCCACCAGCTGCTGCAGAATATCCTGTCCTTCCTCAGCCTCCACCTTGACAATCCGGCCGCTCTCGAAGGTCAGCTTGAACTTGTCGATGATATTGCCTCCGTAGCTGAGCGGCTTGGTGCTTGATACAATGCCGTTCACACCGTTCCTCTGCGGTACGGTGAATACTTCCTCCGTCGGCATATTGGCCATGAACAGGACACCATTCTGGCTCGTACTGCCTGCGCCCACCCAAGTATGTTTCTCGTTGAGCTCGATAGTCAAATCCGTTCCAGGCGCTTTGTAGTGAAGTTTATATATCTTCTTGTCGTTAAGCAGCGACACTTTCTTATGTAAGGCTGCATTATGCTCCTCCCAGGCTCTGACAGGATCTTCTGCATGAAGACGAACTGAATCGAAAATAGCCGCCCACAGCTTATCGATCGCTTCCTGCCCGGATAATGCCGGGAATACCTTCTGTGCCCAATCCCTGGTGGAAGCCGCAGCAACGGTCCAACTGACCTTATTGGATTGGATCGCTCTGCGGAATTCCTTCAACCCTTGACCGGAGGCCTTCTGGAAATTGCCGATCCGCTGTGGATCGATTCCTTTCAGCAGATCCGGGTTGGGAGAGACAATGGAAATAAAGGCTGCGCCGTTATCCACAAAAGCTTGCCGTTTGGCTGTTTCCCATTCCGGAAACCGTGTAAACACCCCGTCAGCCGCCTTCTCATATTTCAAGCGGGCTAATGCCTCGTCCGTCCAATCCACATGGACATTGCTTGCTCCAACCTCATAGGCCTTGCCTGCCACAAGGCGGATAAATGAGGCGATTTCGATTGTCGCTCCATTAATAAACACCTCTTGCCCCGGTTGGACATTGACGCCTACCTTCACAATCAGCTCTGCATAAATTTCCAACAGCTGTTCGAAATTTTTCAAGGACATTTACCTCCTGCACAATATTCTGGAACTAATTTATTATACCCGCAGCGGAAAGGCTAAACAATCGCCGCCCTTACAAACTAGTTTCCCCATGCTTTCATAAGGCTTAGCCGGGCGGGGTAGTGAAGCTGACGAAATGGTCACGATATCTCCTTTAATTCGTCAGCTGCTCCAGCCTTTGTCCGATCCGTGGAAAAACCCGAAAAGCGTTATGATAGAACACTTCTTCATGAAACTTCTCGGGAATCAGTTGTCTGACGAAATTGATATACACCCCGATGGGAGCGAGCGGCCAGTCGGTTCCGAACAGCATCTTCTCATAATTGTCCGCATAGACGAGCGCTCTTCTGAAGTGATCCATGAACAGCGGCTCATTCTCGAACCGGTCGAACTTGAGCTGGTCTCCTACAACCAGCCCGGACAAATCGGCGTAAACATTCGGATTTTTGGAAACGACCTCCGCAGCATCCATAACCCAGGGATCGCCCAGATGGCAGATCATGAAGCGCACCCCTCTTTGCTGATAAGCCAGCTCGTCGACTGTGAGCGGGTGGGAATATTTCAGCAAGCCGTTCATGGAATACGTATCGCCGGTATGAATCACCACGGGAACATCGTAGTGCTTGGCCAGCTCATAGATCGGACCATAGGTTTTGTCCGTTACATAATAATGATAGTAACCGGCGTAAAGCTTGATTCCCGCCACATCGGAGGATGCAAGCCGCTTCTCGATCCTGTCGAGCTCCTTCTTCTTCTCCGGAGAATCAAGCCTGACCGGATTGATCCCGACGCATTCCATCAGGAATGGAGGGACAGATTCGGCCAGATCCAGCCCCATTGGATTGGAGGCAAGAGAATCCGGGAAAGCCCCGGCTGTTTTTTCCTGCACGCCCATTCCGATGCCCAGGACAACATCGCTGCGGTCAAACTCCGCTTTAAGCCCGGCAGCGGAATAATCGACACCCGACAGCTCGCGCGCCGTACGGTGAAAGCTGTCGATGTCCGACAAATGAATATGAATATCGATGATTGGCATAGCTACCCTCCATTATATTTAATTGCCGGTAAAAACCTGGCGGAGCATGCTCCGCCAGTTCATTACCCGCCAAAGCTGATTTCGGCTAATGCCCGCATATCCGTGTACGATAGCGGGGTTCCGGAGAACGTGTAAAATACGGGAGCCGCCCATACCGTGCTCCCGGCCAGCATCAGACTGCTCTGAGAAACTCCGTGATGGATAACGAGATTATTGGTATACATCCATGCTCTTGATCCCGGATACCGGTTCAGCGCATGCAAAGCGGCGGAGCGGTTATCGCTGCCAAGACGGATTACGCCTTCCGATTCGATTTCCACTCCTGCTTTGCCGCATCTGTAACGGGTCCCGTTGTCCTTCTCCATCCATCCCTGCTCCAATGATTCGCCGGGGAGGAGAAAGCTGTTGATCGTGCTGTGGAAGCTATTGTAGGCCATTTCCGTTCTATTGGTCAATCGGGTAACGCAGCAGAGCACAGGAGCTCCCGGCAGCAGCAGCGCAAATAATGTCAGCTCCATACCGCGGTACCGCTCATGCTTCTCAATATGTGTGTGAAGCGCTATTCCGCTCCACTCATTCCCCCGGTTGTCGGTCAATGAAGCAAACGCGGCGCTTCGCCGCTCATCCTGCTGGCTTAGCGGTGATATACCCTGAACGGAAGCGGAGATTCCGCCATGCCATGGATTCCACCAGGAACGCGGTCCTGCTTCAGGATATGAACTATCCAGCCATACTTCTCCGTTATGCCTGAGGGAGTGAAGACCTGCGCCAAATGCCGGAGATGCTTCGATGGTCAATGTGCCGTTCGAACAGCGGTAGGTCTGGCCGTCTTCGGCTTGGCGAATTTCCTGTTGAACGGGCGCGTGGCCGACGGGAATCAGTACGGTTCCGCGTTCGATGCTCAGCTCCTCGGTCTCGAAGCGCATCCGGACCGGCTCGATTGAGCCAGGGACGAAAGACTTGAGCGGGAATACTGCCGAATGAAGAGCGTCATCACGGCGGAACGTTTTATGGAAAACCTCCGGCGCGGTCTCAGGCAAGGACAATGTCATCTCGCCGGCAAGCGGCTGGTTCCGGTGCTGCTTGATATACACGTCCGCATCCTGCACGATGAATGGATTTCCCCCGTTTACGCTCAATTCCAAATGATCCTGCAGCAGAGGCTGAACCGGATCTCTCCTTTTGCGCGCGAAGGAACGGAAATCCCACCAATCCGGGAATGTGCCTATCGCCAGAAAAGTCGAGGCCGTGCGGACGGTTTCACCTGCTGCCAGCCCGCCGAGCTCATATTCGACGCCAAAATGCCATTCCATTTTTACCAGTCTTGCCGAGGGCTCCCAGCAGAATCCGTGGGATAATTTCTCATTCCGGCTGAACAGCCAGTTTTCGCTTATCCGGTTAATATCCCAGTCGTCATACTGCGCGGCAAAACGGTCCTTCAGATCGTAATAACGTCCGTCATAGGGAAGCACCAGACCTTCCGAATGATGATAGAACCCGTCGATCATGCATATGCCCTCTCCACTTGAATCCAAGGAAACCGAAGCATTGCGCACTTCAAAGTAACGCTCCACAATCCCGCTGGCATTCAGACGGCTGAAGGCCGTAAAAGCCATGCCCGGAAAATCCTCCGACCGGTAATCCGCTTCCAGCACCATCGCATCTCCCTGCGGATAAATCCTGACCTCTTCCGCTTTCTTCTTGCTGAATTCCGGGGAGTAGGGCTTCCCGATTCTGGGGAAGGTCCAGCTGGTATGATGGCTTCTCTGAAAATGGGAGGTCCAAAGCTCATTGTTGTTCTTGTTCAGTCCCATTGAATACGGTCCGTTCACGGCGAGCCAATGGTCCACGATATCTCCCCCGTAACGGCCGGTGTTCCCTTTGAAAACACCCCAGATACGGGCGGTGAATGAAACGGGCTCCGAGCCTTCGGCGATCGCTTTGATCACCACATTTTCAGAGAAAATACCGAAATCCTTTAACAGGTAAGGAACCGTTACCGCGGCCTTGCCTTTGGCCGGAATACGGATCGAGATACGGGGATTCTCAAACTGTATAAATTCGGATGGCGGGAATTCAAGCTCAAAAACCGCCGGTTCCTTGAAATTGTTCTCAAAGGTAAGGAAGGCTTCCTCCCCGGCACCAATGTACTGCTCCTGGTTTTTCACGTCCAGCTTCACTCTTGCCGGAAACTTGGGTGCGATCCCCGTCCGAAGCTCCGCATGCCTCCCATTAATCGTCCAATCCGATACAACCGCAGGATGCGTTCGCCAGTCGCTTTGGTCTTCCTGGATCGGAAGGAGTTCGAACTCGCCCTCTATGACAACAGTATCCGCAACCCTGACGGTTTGCTCCAACGCGAATTGAACCGTCTTGTCATTGCGTCCGCGAATCGTACACTCCAGAGGCTCACCCGTCTTGTTCCGAATCCGGTAACGAACGGGATAACGGCTGCCAAACACCAGATCGTGATCGTCGATTTCCGTATGTATCGCATATTCGCCAGTTTCAATCAGGCTTATTCCCCTGCCTGTTTTCTCGAACTCCACACGAAGTGATGTCCCGTCCTTCTCCCAGGCGTATTCAAAGAAATCAAAGCCGTTCTCTGAACGCCCGTCAGGGCGTATCTCCAGCTTGCGTTTGCTGTCTGCATACCAGTCGAGCCGCTCCAGAGAGGGCCGGAGAGCATCCGTCATCAAGACAGTCGGAATAAAATTCATCAGATGGACCGAATCTTCCTTCTTCTCCCAGAAGAACCCGGTTTTCTTGTACATGGGGACCGCTTTCGTATTCCCTGCCCAAGTGAACAGATCCAGCCTTGGCCAGCCCATCTCCACGGTGGTTTCAACGGCTTTGAGAATGAGATCCCTGCCAACCTTTCTTCCGTGATAATCCGGCCTTACATTCAGCAGCGGCACATACAGAGCGCCTTCGTCATGCTGGTATTGGGAAAAGCTGCAGTAGCCCACCACTTCTTCTCCGTCTACAGCCAGAAACACCTTCAGGTTGCCGGCATTCTGAAGCTCCCGCTTGACTCCGTCCGCGCTGCGGATACGGCTGCCCCCTCCCCAGCTCTCCTGGCTGCGGTTCCACATGTCGGCAACAGCCTGCGCATATTGCGGGGTATATTCTATAATCTGGATATGTTCTTGTGAATGACTCAAGCTTAATCTCACCTCTTGTCCGTATAATGGCTGTTAGCTGATCGAATTTATTCTAAATTGTAAGGGATATTCCGAGGCCGGTAAAGTGCCACCCTGCCTATATATTCCATCATTCCCCTTTCCGCAATTATTAGGCCGTCCATCGACATCTGCATCATAGAAAAATGGCAGCCGCTCCAATTCCAAGCCTGCTGCCATTTTTGATTGATGCTCGATTGCGAGTATTGCTTATCCCAACTTGTCCAGAATATTCAGCAGTTTCGATACTCCTGCCTGCTCATACGTCTTAATGGTTTGCAGCAGTTCGATGGATTGCCGGGCATTCTCAGGACTATTCGGATCTCCGCCTTCCGGGAACGGGAACATTTGATGCAGTGCCCCGTAATGACCGGAAATCACTTCATACAATTCTGCCGTTTCCCCAAGCAGTCCCCGTATCTGCTGATCCGCTTCATCCTGCTGAGGCCATCCCGACAAGACTTCCTTCACAAATTCCAGCGCGTTTCTGCGGCCGTCGTTGATGACAGCGATGTTATAGGCATTCCCGTTCGGTTCCACATTACCTTCCCGGAATGCTTCGCACCATACATCGTAGGCCTTCAATCCTTTGACGGAATCAGAAGGCGTATTCGTTTCTCTTCCCTCATAATGGTCCACGATCATGCGCAGGGCGTTCCTGACCTGGTCGCGCCGGTTCGTTTCAAAAGGCGTATCAAGCGCCAATACGAATATTTCTTCGAGCACGCTCCGGCCCAGATTCTCGTATGGGAGCGTATCCCTTCTGCCGCATTCTTCCGCCAGCAGCAGCCGCTGTTCATCATCATAGCCGTAGAGAATCCCGAACTCGGGGAAGAAAATATCCCAGGCCAGGACAGGGTAGCCCCGGTCCAGCGAATGATGAATCAGATCGAGCGCCTCCGGCAGCGCATGATGAATCTCTCTTTTGCCCATCGCTTCTTTCGCAAGCAGAGAAGGATCGATCAAATTGGTGTTGAGGCCGATTGAAGCTGACAGACCATCGACAAACCTGGCGTGAAATCCCGCGTTTCGCAGCCCCTTTGTCATGCTGTCGCCAAAGTTGTATGCCGTCGGGCCGGCGATATGAACGGTCTTCGGTATAATGTTGATGCGAAAAGCCTGGCCAGTCAGCCCTGCGACCATCGGGTAGGATAAACGTTTTTCCGTGTATTTCAGCATCGTGTAAAGGGCATCCACTGCCGTATTCCAGGTTCTAACCTCGGAGATCGTCTCCGAATCCGGTAAAATGACTTTCTTCATGCTTCCCATATCCTTCCTCGTCTTGATATAGGAGTCAACGGTCACACGGATTTTCTCCTGAATAACCTTCTTGCGGGAGCGCGAAATAATCTGGTAGACATTGGCCGTTGAAAGCTCAAATAATTTCGCAATCTCCCGGGGAGACAGCTGATCGAAAAAATGGGATTCGAAAACGAGCCTTTCCCGCGGCTTAAGGCATTCGATGATCCCTGTCAGCACATGAAGCGTTTCCTGCCGCAGCAGTTGTTCTTCCGGGACATCTTCACGGGCAGAACGCTCTTCTGCCGATCGGCTCAGGCGATGAAGAATCGCATCCAGATTGTTCCATTCACCGTGTACGGCCTTCTCCGCCCCAGCGGGCTGCAGCGCAGAGAACGTTCTCTCTCTGGCAGCTGGACTGCTTTTCATCCGGGTAAAGGCCTGGTTCCGAACGATCCGGTGCACCCACGGCAGGAAGCGTTCCATATCAACCAGCTTCCCAAGATGCATAAACGCTCTTACAAGAGCGTCCTGCACAATATCCTCCGCCAGAAAGGATTCCTGCGTAATGGCTCTGGCGTAGCCATACATCTTGGACCGGTGCCGCTTGACCAGCTCTCCGAAGGCTTCCCGCTCGCCCGCTTGGGCGTGCCGCACCAGCTCCGCATCCTCCAGCAGTTCCCAGTTTATGATCTCTCCGCTCCAGTTATCCAAGGGCAAATCCCCTCGCAGTGATGATTGTTGACTCCCTCTATTGACTTGCAAGGAACAGGATTTCTGACAGTTTCATAAAAGTCCAATAAAAAAAATTCCGGCTGCGCATGCAGAAGCGGTTTGTTATCGGACTTTTAATTTGATTATAGCAAAAGAAACCGTTATCGATAGAGCCGCTGCCAATATCCTTACAGCATGGTATGGATATCACGTCGCCGGTGTTTCGGCCTCCACCGCCGCGGTGCCGGATCCTTGTGCAGGCTGCTCCTTCACCTTGGCCTGCTCCTCGACCATCGCCTGCTGACCTTTGACCTGAGCCGATGCAAGCGCTTCAGCTAGTGGCTTCTTGCCGTCGAACGCGGCCTTGAGCTCTTCCTGGGCAATGCCGGTAAACTTCGCGAAGAAGTTTTGCGGCAGCTTGTCGAAGTCTTTATAGATGGATGATTTTACCGGCTTCAGGCTGTAGAAGGCTTTAAAATTATGGTTTTCCTCATCTTTCAGGTAATTGGTGCGGACGGAGAAGGTGCCGTCTTGAAGCTTCGATGTGACTCTCGCATAATCATCGCTTGTAATATAGCGAATGAATTCTTTGGCCGCTTCCTGGTTCACAGACTTGGCATTGATTGCAAAAATTTGGCCAAGCGACATATTCGAACTGGTGTCCGGACTTTGCGGATCGACAGGAGCCGTGACAATATCCCAATTCTGGATAGCCTTGTCCTTCGCATTCTTCTGCGCTTCCTTGATCTGGGTCATGATATAGGCACTTTCGAACTTCATCGCCAGCTTCCCGGAGATGAACGGATCGCGCAGAAGATAATCCTCATAGGAAGTTGAGCCCGACGACATCATCCCGTTTGGATCTTCGGTATATAATGCGCCGGACTTCAGCCCCTTCATCGCGACATCAAATACATTCTTCCAAGCCGGCGTATCAATGGTAACCTGTTTGCTCGTCGCGTTGAACATGCTCAGATTCTGTGAGCTGCCAATCAGACTGCCTAACTGATAAAGCTCGCTATTGTAGCCCAGGCTTAATCCATAGACCCGTTTGTCCTTCGCGCCATCTGTCGGAAACCGCTGCGCCAGCTCAAACAGCTGATCCCAGCTCATCTTGTCTTCCGGCAGCGGTATACCGTATTTGGTGAATAAATCCTTGTTGTAGAAAATAGCCTGGCTG
Source organism: Paenibacillus sp. JT31N11 (assembly GCF_056269285.1). Lineage (NCBI taxonomy): Bacteria > Bacillati > Bacillota > Bacilli > Caryophanales > Paenibacillaceae > Paenibacillus > Paenibacillus sp. JT31N11. Next base: position 659,944 of record NZ_JBWDNQ010000001.1, on the reverse strand, counting down.
TAGAAGCTCGGGGAGAGGCCATATATTTTTCCTCCGCCAAGCTCTCTCATATAATCGAGCAGGCCGGGGATCAGCGTCTCTTTGTCGTAATCCTTTTCTTCCGTCATCGTATCCAGCTCCAGCAGGCTGCCGTCCTCCGCGTAACGGGTCAGCTGATCCGCTGACAGCATGATGATATCCGGCTGCTCTTCTTTAATAAAGGTATCGAATTGCGCTTCCATATCCATCTCAGGATCATAGGGACCTGTTTGCTGATTGGTAACGACCGTGATGTCCACATCCGGATGAAGAGCTGAATAAACCATCCCCAACTGGCTGTAAAAAGATCTTTCATCATAATACATAATTTTCAGCGTCGACTTTTCATTGCTTGGCTTCGAACCCCCTTCAAACATGCTGCAGCCTGACAGTATGATCGATATACCTAAGGCACCAACCACACCTATACGCTTTAACCCTTTCAATTCATCCTCTCCTTTTCCATTTTCCTATTAAATCTTCCAAATTCCTATTATTGTAACATATTACCGCCTATCAAATTCCAAATTTTCCTTAAACTCTTAACCCGCTACTTCCAGATTCCGAGAATAAACCACATTGACATATGTAATTAAATTGGTTACAGTTAAGTCGTAAGTAGCCCATTATGACGAAAGAAGGGATACTAATGAAAATCGGAATTATTGGTACAGGCAATATCGGAGGAAACCTTACCCGCCGCCTCACGAAGCTGGGACATGATGTGCACATCGCGAATTCCCGCGGTCCTGAGACACTGTCCGACCTGGCTGCTGAAACCGGAGCCAAGCCCGGATATGCGGCAGATGTCGCACAAGGAGCAGACGTTGTGATCGTGACCATACCCCAAAAGAATATCCCCTTGCTGCCTGCCGGTGTCCTTGACGGAGCAAGCAGTCATGCAGCCATCATTGATACCGGAAACTATTACCCGCAGCAGCGCGATGGTCTGATTGCGCCCATTGAGGCCGGCTTGCCCGAAAGCCGCTGGGTGGAACAGCATCTGGGACGGCCGGTCATCAAGGTATTCAACGGCATTTATTCCCAGCACATTCTGGACCGCGGTCTGCCGGCAGGATCGCCGGGACGCATCGCCCTGCCGGTTGCAGGCGATGATCAAGCCGCAAAAGCTGTCGTGATGCAGCTTGTCGAAGAGCTTGGATTTGATGCCGTCGATGCGGGCGGTCTCGACGAGTCCTGGCGGCAGCAGCCCGGGACTCCTTCCTACGGCGCGGATGCCGGCCGTGACGATCTTCGCCGCAAACTGGAAGAAGCCAGCCCGGAGAGGCCCGCGAACTTCCGCGCTTAATATATATGCATAAACAGGCCAACCGATATTTTCGGTTGGCCTGTTTTATTTTGCAAATTATTCACCGGGGCGGCTCAGGTTGTATAAAAAAGAGGCCCATCGGCCTCTTTTAGCGTTCATTCGTCTATTTATCCGCTTTAGGTGAGTAGACATTCATGTGATCTATATGGGCTATGCTCCCTTTTGCGACACTTTTGGGGCCAACGAATTTCAGCTGAAAGCTGCCGGCATTATACATATAAATTTTGTCTTCACCGCTGAACCGTACCTCTTTGGGCATGCCCAGCGCTGCAATAATGGATGTGAAGGTCAATGATTTGATTCCGGTAGTCGGGTCGATATTTTGTCCGAACGTGCGGAGATCAAACACGACACCGCCTTTTCCCACCCCGACCGCAAACGAGCCTGTGCCCATTCCGAAATTGTAAAACTCATATTTGTTGGAAGGCCCCATAGTGGGATCGCCCCATTTTTTGTGAACATCCTTGATTAATGTTTTTCCGGATACAAAATCGGAGCCTGGTATTTTGCCCTGCTTGGCAAGGGCATACAGGCTTTTCACATAGGCGCTGGAGCTATTTTTGACTGTTGATGAAGAAATCGATTGCGTGCTGGCAGCCTTCGCATTTGCAATTTGTGCTGCAGCCGTAACCGAGCTTACGGAGATGATCGCAGCCAAGCTCAGCTTGGTCCATTTTTGCAGCATTGTTTTTTTTATGTTGTCCATGATGAACACCTCGATGAGTAGAATTTTGTTTTTCTACTGCAATCATAAGGGAGTTTTATTCTTAAAGAGTTACAGAAAAGTAACATTGTTATTGCAGGGTTTTAAGCAGTTATCCTATTAATAAAAGTAATATTTTCCAGAATAAATATTTTAGAAATAATCAGGATCTGCTGAATTTTAATCCAATCTTCTATACAAGAAGTCTATCCAAACCAATCGCACTAATCAAAAGACGCTCCTTCTTCGCGCCCAATAACTGTTGTGTCCAGTCCACAAAACCGCCGTCACCGATATTGAGCTCTTTCCCCTGAATCGTAGTCTTGATTGTAAACTGCAAACCTTTGTAATACTGATTATCCATCTTTGGTTCCGATACGGTTATATTTAATTTAACGTATTGCTCCTGGGCGAACTGCACAACTCTTGTCAATAGTCCCTCCGTGTCCGGGTAGCCGGCACGACCGCTGAGAATGATTTCGATTTGAGAACCAAACAAGGATTGAAACAGGTCTCTGTAAACCATGATGTGCTCCCAAAATGACTGCTTCTCAAAACCATAGGAGCCTTTATCCTCGCCTGCTGTGACCATACAAAACAGATGGAAATGCGGCAGCATCCCGGGGATATTTCCAAAATATTGCGCTCTCACATGCCTGTGCGTCGTACATAACCGGATATAATCATCGCGGTTATTCACGGATTGTGTTTTGATCATGTCACTAATATAGAGTGCCAGAAGATTGGTCGCATCCGACACCACTTCCGTTCCTCTTAGAGCGGAAATGATTTTATTCTGGTCGACGGTCGCGACCACCGAAGAGCTCCCAAGCGGCGCTACAGGCGATAATTGAACCGCTGAAACGGTATGCCTTGCCGCCATTTTCAATACATCCAGTTCAAGCTGCTTCAACAAAATTGCATCGGCATTTGCCGGTTGGACAAAACGGTTCTCGCCGTATCTTTTGAGCAGGTCGCCTGCAGAGGACATTTCCGCTTTTTCCTGGAACACTTTAAGAAGAAGCGTGTTCAACTCGCTCCCCGACAAGCGCCCGGACAGTGATTCTACGATATCCTGCGTACCCAGCTTGCGTAAGATCCTCGTGAGGTCAGGCTGTTTCGATGGTCCCATACGACGCAACTCCCTCCATTTGACAAAGAAGCCCTTAACCGTTAAACAGAAAAGGGCGCCTTAATCTTGGTTGCACAGCTGTTATTTAACCCAGACAGCTTCATAAACAGATTTCTGGTTCCCGGCTGTTTTTGAGCTTTCATATGGATTAAATAAACATTAACATACTGGCACAAATGGAGAAATAGAAATTTTAACGCATCGGCCTTAATGCGATCCAGAATATAATGCTGGCCCCCCTTGCGTGTAGAGAGTCAGGAAGTAGCAAACAATCGGGATTTCTAGCTTGCCTTCATTCCAACCCGCCGAATGCTCACCTTGCAGTCCACATCAACGGTCAAGGTCTTGAAGACCTCAATCCATTTCTCATCCGTTTGAATGCTGCGGTTCCAGTAATCCGGCATTTTCGCCCGAAACTGTTCGCCAAATCCGAGTATGTCCGATCCTGCGAGCTGCAATTTTTTAATTAATTTCGTGGTTCCTTCATCTGTCATGGAGGCAGATATTTGGGACAGCTCCTTCAGATCCTTCTGTTTTCTGATTTTGGAGTTCTCGTTTGGATTCTCATCGATGTTTTCCTCCAGCAGCACCTCCAACTGCACCTGCGGCTTCCCATTTTTCAACGAGATTTTTGTTGTTGTTTTTCGATGGGTGGCGCTAATCATCACCATCTCGCGGCTCCCCGGGTATCTTGGAATAAAGGCTGTATATCCTCCCCGCTTCCTGCCGGTTAAAGCCATATAAAACCCGATTTCGAGGGAATTGGTGTTTCCAACCATTTTATCACCGCTAAAATAGGCAAGTCCCGTTACTTCAATGCTCCCTTCTTCTTTATTCAGTTTGAACAGCGGCAGAATCGGGTCTATCCCTTTGCTCGTTCTCTTGCTCCAGAAAACCCCGATAAATTCATTCGGATATTCCCCTCTCTCGACAGCTTGTTCAAACATGCCCAGCAAATAAAGCGCAGGAACCCTTTCCAGCTGTGGAGCCGCTCGAAGCACCTTCTCCGCCCTGCCTTTGGCCACGCCGAGCCATGCGAGCCTTCGCACCTCCGGGTTCCGTCTTAAATAATCGTTCAAATTCGAAAGTCCTGTACGGGCGACCTTCTCGGAGACCATGATGACACGAAGATGCCCAAGAAACAGCTTATCCGCCAGCTGCTGCTGCAGCACGCTCATGGCGTCATCCAAGGTATGTCCGCTTGCCGATACAACCCAGACCGGCGATGTACCGCCTCCCCCTCCCTCATTGGCGGGACCCAGAGGAATACGCCCCGGCACGGCAATTTGCGCGGTAATCTGAAAGTCAGGCCCCTGCGGTTCCGGAAAGGATTTCTCCACATGCGTGACCTCCATTTGCTCTCCACCCCTGTTTGGGATTGCAACATCAACAGCAATAGCCAGAACAACAGCCCTTTCTTCGATTTCCAGGCGGTCCCAGCAACCTGTCAGCAACGGGCAGAAGATGCATGCAAGCAGAATTGAGCTGCAGGCTCTTTTAATAAGCTGCGCCGACACTTTCTACACCAATGTAGAGCATAATATCAAACTTGGTAATGGGGTCATAATCATATCAACACACTCCGTTTTTTTATCATGACAATATTAATAATGCATATTCTTCCCATTGATTCCTGTTGTTATGTGAGAGCTCATGGCGCCCCGTCGTTTGTTCGCAAAAAAAAAAGCACCGGCAAGGGTGCTCAGAGTGTTTCTTGGCAAATTTTTTTATTTTTTTATGCTGAGACGAAAGGTTGTATTATTAACGGTTTCGTCTCGGCTTGCGATATACCTGTTGAGAAGCTTCTGGGCCTGAATCGTGGACGTAGGTGACTGAAATCCGGTCTCTCGCAGATTTTTCACAAATTCGCCTTCAAAATCTTTCCGGGCAATGCTTGTGTTATTGAGAAAGGTATAAGAAATGACATCGTTAGCGGGCTTAAAATGCGAATTCGTATTTTCCCTGGAATTGAAGCTATAAAATTCAATCTCATTGTCACTGTTCAGACCGCCAAGCGCAAACATAACCGTCAGGTGTTCAGGTATGAGCTTCCTCACAGCGGATATTAAGATGGTCTGAACAATGTCAAAGCTTATTCCTTCTTCAATGGCGTTTTTAAGATTTAACGCGATTGGTTCACACGATTCTCTATTGCCCGCATAAGCAATAAAAGCCTTCGAATCGTTGGCTTTTATGAACTTTTGGAAATCTTCCTGAATGATTTCTCCTGACACGATGTCCTTTACTCTTCCATCACTCATTACGGTAACAAAGCCTGTGGTCGCAACAATTGAAACAAAACTCATATCATGTCCCCCTTTACATACATTGTTCAACAAAAGAAGATAAATTTCCTCTTTTCGTGACGAATTATGTCACAACTCAATATATTCCCCTACGCTCGATTGAAGCAAGCCGATCAGCTCATCGTTCATATACTCGTACTCATCCGGTATATGCAGGCAGATCAGCTTTTTACCGGCAAGATCACCGCTGAATTTTTCCTGCAGTCTGCGGACATGCTTCTTCTCCATCGCGAACAGGATGTCCGCCCAGCCGACATGCCCTTCCGTTATCCTGATCCGGGCATTCTCTTCCGTACCTGCCGAGCGTACAACGTGGCCGCCTTTACCCTGGAAAACCGTCTCGGCCGTCAGGCTCCTCCATCTATTTCGGCTGCATACAAATAATAAATTGATGTGGTCTTCACTCCTGCCCGTTCATTTTAATTTGCCTTACCGAAAAAAGCCATAATCCCCTGCAATCCGACCGATAATCCGGGCCATGCTCACAGTCATCCATTCATCCGTTTCATGGAAAGGCACATAACGGTAACCATCAACCTCGGGGAGCAGTTTTCGGCTTCTATAGTGTTCAAAATATGATGTGCACACCATATCCTTAACATCAGGCAGGTCGTCCGTTATCCACATATACAGGTGCAGATTCTTGTTTCTCAAATATTCATAAACGCCCAGGTCCCTCAGTTTGCCAGGTTCGAGGATTATTCCGGTTTCCTCCAGCGTTTCCCTGCAGCATACGTCAATCGGCTGCTCCTCTACTTCCTGCAGCCCTTTGGGCAGATCGTAGAAGGAATTGCCTGTTGAATGGCACGCCAGAAATGAATGTCCATCCGTTATTAGAATACCGACCGAGGTTACTTTCACAGCCATTCTCCCCTTCGTGCCTGCAAAATTCTTTCCTCATTGATCATAACATTTTTCAACTGCAAGAAGCGGCTGCCGCATCCCTCTGGCGGTACGGCAAAGTATGGAGGAATTAAACCTTTCTTAACGTTCAAGAAAAAAACCTTTGCCAACAACCGGTTTACCCGACTGATGCAAAGGCTCCTCGTATTATCAAGCTAAGCTTCATTCCACAGCTGCATAGCAATTTCCTTGAGCAGCAGCGCCTGCTGCCAGCGGTCCGATAGTTCCCGGCTGTCACTATCTGTAATTGCGTAGCCCGGAGGGCCAAGCTCGGTTACAAATGGCAGCACATCACCAGGCATCGCCTTGCTTTTCCAATAGGTCATTCCGCTTGACCACCAGCGCTTGAAATGAGGCAGCATGGGATGCTCGCCCCGTTCTCCGATATCCGCCTGAATCTGCTGTCCGTTCGATACTCTCGCATGGATGGAGGAGGTTCGCTGCAGCAGCTGATCGAACAGCGGCTCAGCCTTCTGCTGCACATCAATCATCTCTCCGGCGGCCACATAATGGGACAGATCAATCGTCAGGCGAAGCTGCTCGACCTCGCGCACATAGCCGGCGGTCCGGATCAGATCCTGCGTCAGCTTGCCCCGATGCGTCTCCACGTAATAGGGAATCTGCACGGCAGCCGCTTCCTCGCACAACCCCTCGAGCAGCGATACAGCCTCGCTTCCGGTGACGAAGGCGTCCGCCACCTGGGAATTGACATAGCTGACGCCAAATGCCTCGGCCTCCTTGAGGAACAGATGAAGCTCCTCCCGGCTGCCCGGAAAAGATTGTACGCCAAAGCTGAACTGGTACTGATCCAGCAGGCTGCGCCAGCGCCGGGCTTCCGAGGGCTCCGGAAGACGTCCGAGGATGCCGGTAAATCCGGCCTTCGCGATATGCTCGAACTTCTGCTCGGCGCTCCATTCCTTACCGCCTTCCCCATAGCCGTGCATGGCCCACCAGGACTGCTGGATATCGAGCCTCGGAGCTTGCTCCTGATCAGTCGGACTGTCTTCGCTACGCGGCATATTCCATTCTGTCAATTTCACGCCCTCCTCCCTAATCTTGGCCTCATCAGCCCCCATTGCTGAAGCCCTTATCTCCTATTCAATAGAATAAATATGCGGATTCTGACGGCGGCACTGCTCCATAACTTCCATCTGCGCTCTGACCTGAAGCGGCGTTATCTCAAGCTCCGCCCCTTCCGTCAGCGTCCTGTACAGCATCAGGTATACCTGCTCCGTCATATGATCAAAGGCTGACTTGCCGTCCTCAATTTTCAGGTCCCATGAATCATGATGCCAAATCAACTGCTCACTGCAGTATGCAGGCTTGCCGTTCGCGTCAAGCAGCGGTCCTCTGATCAACTGCTGGGGCGGCGCCTCCGCAGTTTTGTAATATTTCCATTCCAGGCGATGGTTATTGCCATGAAGGCCGCCATGCGTTCCCTGTATGACGAAGGGTTCGCCGGGAAATGCGCTGCAGGAGGAAATCTCGATATCTATAGAGGGATGCCCGGCACCATGCAGCAGCAGCTTGACATAATCCTCGGCATCTCCGAAGGTATTGGCGCGATCCATGATGCAGGTGACATTCGGCATCGTGCCGCTGCCGAACAGCTGAAGAGCCTGATCGAGCGGATGGGGACCCGTATTCATCAAATTCCCGCCGTTATTGCTCTGCAGAGTCTGCCAATCCCATCTGCGGGCAAAGCCGCTGCTCGTCAAATCAATCTGTACGATTCTGCCCAGCACGCCGGAAGCGATGATCCTGCGGATCTGTACGAAGGCCGGCTGATAACGCGAGTTCTGGAAGACAGCCAGCACTTTGCCGGAGCTTTGCGAAGCGGCAATCAGGCGGTCTACCTCTTCCGGCGTTTTCGCCAAAGGCTTTTCACACAAAACGTGCACGCCGCGGTTCAGAAGATCGAGCGAAATGCTGTAATGCTGATCGCTAGGCGAGGCATTGACAACAAGATCAAGCTCCTCATTCGCGACCATCTCTTCCCAGCTCCCGTAAGCGCGGCAGCTATATTCCTTCTCTGCCAGCTGCCGGCGATCCGGGAGCGCATCCGCAACGGCAGCGATCCGATAGAAATCCGGAATCTGCTGCAGCAAATTCCCGTGTATGTCCCGGCCGCTCCGGCCCTGCCCGATAATACCAACCTTTAATGGTCCCCGATTCATCATGGATTTCCCCTTTTCAGTGGTAGGATGTTATGCCAGGCCGCCAGGATGAGCCAGCCAGCTTTTGACTTCCTTATAATCATGCTCGAAACGCTCCACAACCGGCAGCGGAGCGAAGCATTCCAGCGTTGCCCAGCCCTCGTAACCGGTTTCGGCGAGAGCCGCGAATAAAGGCTTGTGATCGACGGCCCCGTCGCCAAGCCTGCATTGGATAAACGCTTCTTCCCCGTGACGGGTCAAATTATTAAAGCTGCCTGCCGCTCCGGCTTCTGCGATCCGAAGTTCATCCTTCACATGCACATGAAGCAGTCGGCTGCCGAGCTGAAGAACGGATTCACGGCCGTAATCGGTGTCCGTGATGTACATGTTCCCGGCATCATGAATAAATCCGACATTGTCCTGCCGGATATACTGCAGCAGCCGCTTGCAATCATCCGTCGTCTCCAGAATCGACTGATTATGAATTTCAAGGGCGACGCGGATTCCATAGGCTTCGGCTTCTTCGGCGCACCGGTCAATAAAATAAGCGGCCTTCCGGTAATGGTAATCCTGAGCCAGGAACCCGTTGGGCCCTCCCTGCTGAATGCGGAAGAGTGAAGCTCCAAGCTCGGCCGCCATTGGCAGCATACGCTTGAAATTCTCGAATTCCCCGGTGCTTTCCTTGTCTCCAAGCTCGGAAAACCGCCCCATATATCCCCCGATCGCGGGAATTTCCAGCCCCAGCTCCCCGGCAAGCCTCTTGATTTCCTTGACCCGAAGATCACTGGTGGTTGGCGACAAATGCGGCTCGCGGCCGGCAATTTCCACGCCATCCACGCCAATCCGATGCGCGATTTGCAGTGCCTCATGAATGCTGTAGTCGATTAAAGCGCCGCTGAATATAGCAATTTTCATAACTAATCCCTCCATCCGATGAAAGCGGTCAATCCAGCCATAGTTCCATTCCAAGCTTCGAGCTCTCATAAATTTTCCGCACCAGCAGCAAGCTGGTATAGCCATCTTTTCCCGTGACCAGAGGCTCCCGGTTCTTCTCCAGCGCATCCAGAATATCCTCAATCTGCAGCCGGTGGCAGGTATGCTGAATACTTAACGGATCGGATACGCCACCGCTTGTACCTGTCTGCTGGAGAGTCGGCTCCTCCAGTCCTTCCACCGACCAGTATGTAATATCGTTGCCGAGGATTTTAATGGTTCCTTTATCGCCGTACAGATTGAGTCCTGCCGGAAAGCCCGGCTTGATACTGGTTGACGCCATAATCGTCCCGAAAGCGCCATTATCGAAATTGACGATAGCCACTCCCAGATCTTCCGCTTCTATCTGATGGGTTTGCGTGGCGATTTTTCCATATACGGAAACCGGCCTGCCAATCAGCCACAAGAGGAGATCGATGGAGTGGATACCCTGGTTCATGAGCGAACCGCCGTCTTCACGGATGGTTCCGCGCCAGGCGGCGCTGTCATAATAGTCCTGGGTGCGGTAATAGGGAACCGAAACCTCGGCGAACAGCAGCGACCCCAAGGCATCCTGCTCCACCAGCTGCTTGAGCAGCTGATGCTGCGGCTCGAACCGGCGCTGCGAGATGACCGATAACAGCAATCCCCCCGCTTCGGCGATTGCCGTCAATTCTGCGGCTTCGGCATCATTCATCGCCATCGGCTTCTCGATTACCAGATGTTTGCCCGCCAGCAGCACATCCCTGCCAACGGCATAATGGCTCCCGCTGGATGTCGTCACCGACACAATATCGATATCTTCTCTTGCGAGCAGTTCCTTGTAATCCTCCGTCCAGGCGCAGCCTTCACGCTCACCAATCGCTGCGGCCCTGCCGCTGCTGCGGCTGGATACCGCGATGAGCTTCGCATGTTCAATTTCGTGGATGGCCTTGATATGAAAATCCGCTATCCCCCCGCAGCCGATGATGCCGAACCGCCACCGCTTCATCAATCGCTCACCTCGCGAAGCAGCGCCCGCAGCGCATCCAGGGTCATGCGCGTGCCGGTCATTTGCGAACCTCCTGCCGGAATGAAATGCGTCTCGATCGTAAAAAGCCCCTCGTAGCCATCCTCGGCAAGAGCCTTCAACTGCGCGATAACGGGCACATCGCCGGAGCCGAGCGGCACGCATCTCGGGACTCCATTGCTGCCTATATAGGCATCCTTCAAATGAACATGACCTACGGCATTCCTGATCCGCTCGTATCCAAGCGGGTAGGCTTCCCTGCCGCCGTAAGCCTCATTGCCGGGATCCCACAAACCGCGCAGGGCGGGAGAGCCGATCATGCCGACAATTTCGGCTACCTCGCCAGCGAAGCCGGCATTACAGGACGGCTCGTTCTCCAGCAGCAGGACCACACCGGCCTGCTGGGCAATCCCGGCAGCTCTCCCCAGATGCGCTGCGATTTCGTCCAGATACAGCTCAGGCTGCGCTTCACGCCAGAACGAGAAAACGCGGATCCGCCTGGTGCCCAGCAAGAGAGCGATTTCAATCATCCGGTCGAGCTTGCGGAAATGCGCGTCTACGCTTTCCTCCTGCTGTCCGAAGGTATCCCCCGTAGCAGCCGCACGGCTGGGGTCCAGCTTGCATTTGAACAGGGGCGATGCCAGCGCGGACACATACAGCCCGCGCGATTCTACCATTTCGCGTACATCATGCACCTCGTGATCTTCCAGATCCGCAATATTCCGTCCATTAATCACTCGCAGCTCGACATGCGCCAGCCCCTGCTCGGCAATCCAATTCAGCGCCTCCGTCAAATCCGTCGAGACCTCATCGGTCAGAACACCCAGTCGATTATTTAGCATCTTCTAACGCCTCCTTTGCCGCCCATTACAAGAACTGTACCTAGAACTATATCAACCTTAACTGAAAAATAATTGACTGATTTATTAACTTATTTGACAATTTAACGTTGGTTCCTTCATGTAAGCAGAAACGGTTTTATGGTTTTATATATGCCATCAGGTCAGGCAGAACCGGCTGCGCCGTTCTTTGGCGGCTCAGCCGACTTCTCTCCACCTTGCAAATACAAGCGCCTTATAAGCCGAATTATAAGCAGCCACACTCTTTTTACGACTATTAGCGCTTGCGCAGCTCGGACGGTGCTACGCCTCTGTACTGCTTGAATTGCCGGCTGAAATAATAGACGCTGCCATAATCCAGGGCATCGGCAACCTCGCTGACATTCATGCCATAGTAGCGAAGCAGATGCTCGGCGCGCTCAATCTTCATATCGATCACATAAGCCTCCAGCGTTCGGCCCATAATCGCGCGGAACTTGCGGGAGAAATACCGCTCGGACAAACGCGCCCGCTCCGCCAGAGAGGATACCGTATGCTTCATCCCGGGAAATTGACGGATGTGGCTGGCAACCTCATGAATGATCGACAGCAGCTCCTGATTCTCACTCAGCCCGGCTTCCTCCTCGCATGTCTCCTCGCCAGCGTATTGCAGCAGCAGCAGATAGAGCAGATGTGCAGCCTCTGTCTCACTGCGCGCCTGGTTCTCCACCAGCGTGCGGGCGTAGCGGGTCATGTACGTTTCAAAGGTAAGACGATCCTTAATCTGATGGTAGAAAGGATAATGGCATGAAGCTTCCAATGGCATTTGAAAATGAATATAGGTTATCGTGAGCGGAGATCGCTCATCATGGCGGCCGACTGTCTCGTCACCCGGCCGAAACAAAAAGCAGCTGCCCGCAGAAACGGGACGATGCACCCCATTCAAGATCACTTCGCCTTCACCGCTCCAAACATACCACAGATCAAAATCGTCAAATGGACGGCCAACCGTATTCCACCTCCAGCTCGGTTCGCAGAACACTTTGCCGAATGATGGTGTAAGCCTCAAATCCTCAACTGTAAAAGACATTGCTGAAGCACCTTCCTTCCCAGATAGGCCAAATCGTATAAAAAGTTTGTCTTTACGTGAATGTATTTCCACACCCGGATTCGATAATCTGAAAATTAAGAATCACTATATGAAAAAAAACAGGAGGAATCGATATCATGCTGCATCCATTTATGGGTATCAAGGATTGGGATAAAATCGGGCTGTCTGTCGCCGACTCGGCCGAACGGCTGCGCCGCATCGCCTGCTTCGACAGGAAAATTACGCGGATAGCCGCTGGACGGATGATCGCTTGTCCGGAATACGAAATCAAGGGGCTTCTAGCCCGTATAGCATGGCTTGACGCCACGCATCATGATCAGCTGCGCAGCCGCTGCAAGCAGCTCCGCATGAGTACGTCCGCCTTCGACAAAAGCCCCGGACCATCGCTGGATAAGCTGATGGATGCCGTGCTTGATTCCGGCACCACGCTTGAGCTGCTCAGCGCCCTGTTCACCGTGATCAAGCCGGCGCAGATACGAGCGATCCGCGACTATATGGAGCTTGCCCAGCCTATCGTCGATCAGCCGACCCTTCACATCCTGCGCCACCAGCTGATCGATCGCGAGGATGAAATCGCCTGGGGGCAGGAAGCGATCGCTTCTCTCTCTCCTGCTGCCGGCCGGGAGGAGCTCGATAAGGTGCAGCGATGGAACGCTTATCTGGAGCAGCTGCTAGGCGCAGCAGGCGGAGCCGACGGAACTGGTCCGCAGTCAGCACTGCCCGAAGCAGGAGAATTTCAGAACGAACCTTTTGCACTGCCAGACCATAGCCCGCGCGACAGCCGCTACACATCCTCGGTAACCAAATTCAGGGACATTCATTTTGAAGACAGCGATGAAGGACGTTTCAAGATGATGATGTATTCCCGTTACTTTGAAATGTCGCCTGCGGAAGGCGTAGCCTTTGTACTCTTCGAGACAACCGGCAGGCCATGGGCCTTCTACCTGGATACGGCGCGTCATCTCTGGGATGAGGTGCGCCACTCCTGGTTCGGCGAGGCCGCGCTGCGGAAGCTTGGCTATGACGTATATGAAGCTCCTAACTGGACCGGGTTCTATGAGGTATCCAAAAATCTGTTCGGCCCAGAGGAAGCTTATGTGCATCTGACGGTAGCCATTGAACAGGCAGCCATGAAATACCCGCCCGGCAAGCGCGAGGAATGGGAATTTGCCCGGGATACGGCCAAGGACCCGCTTATGACCACCTTTCAGGATTTCGACTGGGCCGATGAAGTCGTCCATGCAGGCTTTGGCAAGAAATGGGTGATCGATACCGTCTATGACGGCAATATGGAAGCAGCCCGCAGGGACGCCGATCTGACATGGGAGAAAAGGAACCGCTTTATGGAGCAGGTGTCCGACAGGGAAGACAAGCCGCAAAGTCCCTTCGCCGGAAATTATTGATTGCCGCGTTGCCGCACCACAGCCCTAAAGTATTAGGACAGGCCTGGCCGCTTCAGAACGCAGAATGCCGGCCAGGCGTTGTTTTTGCGCAAATATATAGAACATGAAACTGGACTGCAGGCTGCTGAAAATACTTGATGATGCCAAAGGACGCAATAGACGATTCTTCTTTGCCCTCAATGGACGGCGAAGTCGTTTCTTCCTGTGCCCTATACTGGTCTAAAGAAGCTTGCTGTACATCGCATACGTACGCCACAGCCGGTAGCCCATATTCTCATAGAAGGCGGCAATCGGCGTCGCGTCAATGACAATGTTGTCAATTCCGCGGCTGCGAAGCATGGCGATGCCCGCCTGTACGATCGCCGCCCCATAGCCGAGGCCGCGGTAAGCGTTGTCAATGCCCAAGGGTCCCACGCCTCCCAGCTCCTCTTTAAACAAGGGCGACCAGTATATATTTTGTGTCAAAAGAGGCGAAGCCGCGTCATTGATGCGGCAAAAACCGATTAGACGGTCCCCGCGCTCCATAATGACAAATTCCCGTCCGCTGCCGCCTTCCTCCCAATACTGGCGGGTGGAATACTCCCATCTTCCCGGAAAATGCTCTCTCATGAAGCTCTCCAAGCGGCCCCGCTCGTCTTCATGGAGAACGCGGATTGCAGCGTCCTTGAGAACAGGCATATGAATGGGTTCATCCGAGCGATATTGGCGCAGCAAATCCTGCAGGCTGCCTGTAGAGCGGTAGCCTTTGCTCTCGAACCATTGCGCCGCAGCGTCTCCCTGATCCGGAAGGCCGGGGAATATTCGTCTGTGAAGATCATTCCCGAGATCGGCTTTGGCCACGCCCGCTTCACGCAGCGCCCGCTCCGCTCTCTGCAGCAGCTGGCTGCCGATCCCCTGCCCCCGGTAGTCCGTATGAACCAGCAGCGCACTGATCCACCCCTCATCAGCCGGGAACGAGATACCCTCCGTGGGATCCATCCATTTCTTCGCGGCTGCAAATCCGGCAAGTCGGTTCGTGGATTCATCGATTACCGCCCAGGAACCGGCAGCGAGCATATTGCCATCCTCCTGCCAGCATTGCCGGAGCAGCCGCAGACGCATCGGAAAGTCGCTGCCGAGCTCTTCGTTCCACAAGTCAGCCGCAGCCTCAAGCTTCAATTCTGCCAAAGGTATAAATCGAACCATATTAATCCATTTCCCTCCTGAAGGTCAAGCTCCCCTGTATTCGCCTGGCGTCGAGCCGGTATGCTTCTTGAACAGCTTGGTGAAATAGCTCTTATTATCGTAGCCCAGCTTCTCTGCAATCTTCTCTACGCTGATGCCGGTTTTCTCCAGCAGCTCCTTGGCCCGCTCCATCTTGGCGAAGGTGACATAATTGATAAAATTGTGGCCGGTTTCTTTTTTGAACAGCCTGCTGAAATAACTGGAATTGATATGAAGAATATCCGCGACTTCCTCAAGCGTGATTTTCTTGTTGATATGCTTGGTCACATACTGCTGCGCCTCAAGAATCTCCGAGCGTCTGGACTGGCTGTAAATCAGCTGGACCAGCGGTATCCGCTCGCGGAAAAACTTCTGCACCCAGGCGGCGAGTTCATCCAGCGTACTGATATCCGCAATGGTCTGGTGCAGCACCTCAAGGGAGAAGGTCGTCTGGTAATGCTGCAGGGCCAGAAGCCTGGATTGAATATCGTAGAGTATCTTAAGCGTCCATTCCTTCACGATTTCAGGGGGATAACGTCTGCTGCGGATCAGCGCCATCCACCGGATAATGATGCCGCCGAGCCTGTCTTCCTCTTCCTCCAGAAACGCATCCCGAATTTCCCCGAGCGCATCGGAGTAATGCTCGTACAAATCTCCGCCTGCAAATTCAGTAAACGCCGATCTCGGGTATATGCCGCCCTCTGCCAGATAAAAACGATAGGCCGACCCGCCGAGCAGCCAGGAAATTTCCGCGCTCAGCTCAAGAGGATCACCTGCCGCATTCCCATAGATAAAGGTCGCCACCATTCCGAACTGCCTTTTTAACTGCAAGTGCAGCTCCTGGATCAACGGTCTGAACGCCTCGTAGGCATTTTCCTTTAGCGTCCGGCGATAGGGAATCAGAATAATATATTCCCTCACATTATTCGGAAGGAGCAGGACGCCAGGCTGGGCCTGCATGACTTCTGTCACAGCCGTCATCAACGCCAGCATCATCGGAGAATCCTGAATCAGACGTTCACGGACCTGGGCATCCGGATTCAGATAGCACATAATCGGCAAGTAGCTCTTCCCTTCAAGCGCGATGCCAAGCAGCTCCGCTTCCCTGATCCAGGCCGGGACTGCTGTTTCGGTCCCATGAAGCATCTTGTGCAGCAGCGTTTGTTTCTGGGCCATCTCATTCTCTTCGGCAATGCTCTTGAAGCTGTCTATTTGAGCGGAAATCCGGCTCCTGTCGGCAAGCTCGCTGCGGATCCTCGTCAACAGCTCAATCATTTGCTGCTGATTCATCGTTTCCTTCAGCACGTAATCGTCAACCTGCAGGCGGACCGCCTTCTGCGCATAGCTGAAATCATCCATGCACGATAGAATGACAACCCGGATATCCGGTTTAAGCTGCTTGAGCTCGGCTATCAACTGAATGCCATCCATCTGCGGCATGCCAATATCGGTCACCACAATATCCGGCGGCTGAGCCCTGGCTTTCTCAAGCGCGGCGGCGCCGTTCTTGCAGGCGGAGTGGAGCTTGAGCTCAAGCTCCTGCCATGGAATCATGCCGGAGAGAAACTCCAATACCGGGAAGTCATCGTCAACCAACATAACGGAGTACATCAGCGGATCACCTCTCAAGGTTGTTTATTCCGTCGTCAGAATCGGAATCATCACTTGCAGTACAGTCCCTATGCCAGGCTTGGAGTCAATCGTCAGCCTGAATTGATTGCCGTAAATCAGATACAAACGCTCATATACATTGGATATGCCAATACTCGACAGCTTCACTGACGGCGCAGCCGGATTAATATCCCGGATACGGCTCATTTCATGCCGCAGCAGTTTCAGCTTCTCATAGGCGATTCCTTCCCCGTCATCCTCAATTATAATGGTAAGCAGCTTGTCCGCCTTGTGGGCGCTGATGCGGATCAGTCCCGCATTCTGATTCAGCCCGTGAATATATGCATTCTCGATAATAGGCTGGAGCAGGAATCGCGGAATTGGGACAGCCAGACAATCGGATGCCGCATTAATCTCCAAATCGGCCTTCTCGGACTGTCTGAAATTCAGCAGTTCCACATACTTCTTTACAATATGCAGTTCCTCATGAAGCGGCGTAAATTCATTGTCCCGCTGAATCGTCATCCGCAGGAGACCGGATAATGAGGACAGGAGCTCGGCATTCTCCTTGTCGCCTTTCATGAGAATACGGAGGCGGATCGAATTCAGGATGTTAAACAGAAAATGAGGGTTGATCTGGGCCTGAAGCATGGCGAGCTCCGCTTTGCGCTTTTGCGTCTGTTCCATCGTGACCTCCGCCATCATCCATTCAATGCTTTCGAGCATCTGGTCGAACATTTTGCCCAGATGGCCGATTTCATCACGGCCCCGGATGTTGGAGCGGATGGTCAGATCGCCGGCTTCTACCCGCGCCGCAACCTGCTCAAGCTTGATCACCGGCTTGGTGAACTGTCTCACCATATAAATAAACAGAACGAGGAACAGCAGCACCGCCGCGATTTGAATGGCAAAGCTTAGTCTGTACACCGTATGAATCTGGCTGACCGCTTCCTTGTAGGGCTTGAGACTTGCAAGCTCGTACCCGCCGTAAGACAGGCTGTGTCTGCTGAGAAGAAAGGATTCATTCTCATATTCAACCAGGCGGGAATCGGGATTCTGAACTTTGCTGCTGAATTGAAACGGCTTGCCGACTTTACTGCTGTCCTTGCTGGCGATAATCATCCCCTGTTTATCAAGCAGAACGGTTTCCTGGCGTCCTACATCGTGGCGGAAAATCTGACTCAGCTGATCTTCCCCGATACTGACGATAAGATAAGCGTAAGTCTCATTGGAGGACATACGCAAATTACGCGCGACGGCGATTGAGAAGGGAATGCCGGAACGGCTGGAATCGGGGGTTCTTTTGATCAGACCCACCCAGTCCACCTCGAATGCCGGCAGATCCCTCAGCCGTTCCATCCATGGTTCATTCTCGATGTCGGATGGCTTGAATGCGTCATCCAGCTTAAGCGTGCTGGTAAAGTATTGTCCTTCTGTCGTCATCAGCGTGATATATACATTATCCATAGCGTAAGCAATATTTTCGAGCTTGTCATCGATAAAATATTTGGCCGCCAGCGTATCCTTCGCATAGTCCTGCTGTTTGGAACGGCTGCGCTGCCAAATTTCTTTCAGGGATACGTTGATATCATTCTCAAACATAATCGAATTGGAGATCCGGATCATGCTGTCGAACAAGCCCGATATATACACATCCGCAAGCTCAAGCGATTTTCTCTCATTGTCAACAACCTGGGCCCGGACAATATTTTTGGTCAAATAATCGCTGGCCCACAAGGTGAGCAGGGAAGGCAAAAGCAAACAAAGCACAGAAGTAACGACGAGCTTGTAGCGCAGACTTCTTCTCCAGCTTTTATTTTGAAAAAATCCGGCCATGATTACCCCCCTGAGCGCTCTCAAATGTAAGGGAAACTGTGCGAGCATGGAGAACAACTAAATGGAGTGATTTCATAGGATTTCCTATAATTAGAAAAAACACCCTTTCCCGAAAAGCTGCGGATAAAATAAAGTTCGGGAAAGGATGTCGTGCTTATTCTATTTTAACATATTTTGAGCGATTATTTGTTAGCGTCGACTACTTTTTGCAAAGCCGCATTGGCGCTCTTGACCGTGGTTTCGAGATCCTGCTGTTTCAGTATGAATTTCTCCGCTTCCTTCACAAACGCATCATCCAGTTCGGTTTGATACGCCGGCGGGATATTAAGCGGTGAGGTCGGGCTGTTCTTGATGACATACGACAAGGAATCAGCGTCGATTTTATCGGGGCTTTGGACTTTTCCCTTGACGCCCGCAATAAATTGATCAACATCCTGGTTCTTCCATGCCGAATAAACATTGTTCAGCTGCTCGCCTTTGGTCGTGTACCAGCGGATGAAATCATAAGCGGCCTGCTTCTGCTCCGATTTGTTCAACACCGCCATGAAGTTGCCGTTCGCGGGGCTCAGACCTGTCTGCCCGTCCGCCGAGCTGGATGGCATTGGCGCAAACGCCGAGACGAAGGTTGCAGGGAACTCATCCGAGCCTCCTGCTTCGGTTATCATCCAGTTGCCGGTAACAATCATGGCTGCTTTCTGGGCGAAATAAACGGAGCGGTAAGCCAGCTTTTGAGAAATCGTGTCGGTATACGGAATTGCGCTCTTATCCACATTCTCCGCCTGATCGCGGATTTCCAGCGATTTGCGGATTTCCGGGCTGTCAATTTTGAGCACGCCGTTATTGATCAGGTTGTTATCCTTCGGCTGGTTGATCAAGCCGAGCTCAAAGTACAACGGCCAGGAGTGAAAGTACGTACCGAATATTTTATTGGCGCCTTCCCCGCTGGAAAGCTTTTTGGAATAGTCGAGATAGTCGTCCCACGTCCATTTGGTCGGGATAGGCAGACCGGCTTTGTCCAGCATATCCTTGTTCAGCAGTACAAAATAATTCTCGTACGTGTCTGGAAGGGCATACACTTTGCCGTTGATAGAAGGATCAACGATATACTCGTCGGTTACGCTGATTCCTTCGGCAGTAAGCATATCATTGAGCGGGGCCAGCAATTCAAGACTCGCGCGTTTCGAATATTCGCTTGAATTGGGGAACAGGGCGATATCGATATCTTCCCCGGAAGCCACCAGCAGATCGAGCTTCTGCATGCCCGCCACGGAATCGTTATTGTCAACAAGCGGAACATATTCCACTGTCACATCCGGTTTCTCCTGTTTATACGCTTCGATGGCCGGCGCCATCTGCTCCTCCGGAAACCACGCAGCCATTTTAATCGTAACCGGTTCAGACGAAGCATTGCCCCCTGTATTCGCGTTCGTGGAGTTCGCGGGCTTGTTCGCATCGGCAGATGTTGAATTCGCATTATTGCCGGAATTACCGCCGCATCCCGCCAACAATCCGACAGCAAGCGCAATCGTAACCGACATACCCCATTTTTTCTTAAACATATGATTCCTCCTCAGGTCTTTTGCGCAGCGCTTTTACGTTTAGCAGCTGGATTATCCGCTTTAGCTAATCCTACCATTCAGCTTTTTATTAAGAAGCGAAAAAAATTGACTGGTTTAAAATTATTTTTACATTTTTCGGCAGTTTTCATTATTTTCCCACTCCTATCCTTTCACGCCGCCAAAACTGATTCCTTCGATTACATGCTTCTGGCCGATAATGAAGACGATCAACAGCGGAATTATCGCAGATACCGAAGCTGCCATAATCAAGGAATAGAACTGTCCGTTGCGGTCGGCAAAGGCGCTCATTCCCAGCTGGATCGTGAAGAGCTGCTTGTCGCTCAGAAAAATAAAAGGCGTTTGAAAATCATTCCATGTCCAGATAAAGCGAAGGATGCCGTAAGTCGCCAGAGCCGGTCTTACAAGCGGCAGCATAATACGCGTGAAGATTGTAAAATGGCCTGCGCCGTCCATTTGCGCCGATTCGATAAATTCATTGGAAATGCCCTGGAAGAACTGGCGCAGCAGGAAAGTTCCAAGGACGCTGAAGCCGCCCAGCAGAATAAGTCCGGTATGCGTATTGTAAAGACCCACAGAGCGGAACATGACGAACAACGGAACCAGCGTGGCTTCTGCGGGAACCATATAGGTCGCCAGAATGAAGAAAAACAGAATATTCCGCCCGCGAAAATGAATTTTTGTAAACCCGTAGGCGGCCAGGCTGGAAACAATAACGGACAGCAAGGTGGTGAGCAGCGTTACTTTTATAGAGTTCCAGTAAAACAAGGCGAAGTTCGCTTTGCCCGCCCAGACGGCGCGGTAATTATCAATGATCTGCCAGTGCTTCGGAATCCATTCCACGGGATAGTTGAAGATGTCCGTCTCCGGCTTGAAGGATGAGGACAGCATCCAGAAGAACGGCAGCAGAAACAGGAGTCCAATGATGGACATCATGACCGTCATAATGATTTTCCCGGTATTTCCTTTGCGTGAACCCGCGATTCTTTCCATTAATCATGCACCCACTTCCGCTGCGCAATCCATTGCAAAAACGTAATCAGCAAAACGACGAAGAAGAGCACGACGGCCATGGAGGAGGAATAGCCGGTCTTCAAATTAACGAAGCCCTCCTGAAACATCCGGGTGACAATAACAGAGGTGGAATCTGCCGGTCCTCCGTCGGTCAGTACCTTAATGAGCGCGAATACTTTAAAGCTGCCGATGATTCCCGTAATCAGAAGAAAAAAGCTGGTTGGCGTAAGCAGCGGGAACGTAATGCTTTTAAACTTGTTCCAGGCCCTTGCCCCGTCAATATCCGCTGCTTCGTACAAATCATGCGGAATATTATTGATTCCGGCGATATAAATAATCAGCGATACGCCCATATCAATCCAGATCATCAGCATCATCACCGAAGGCAGCGCATAATGAGTATCTGCCAGCCATTTGGGCGGGTTGTCCATACCGAGCGACATCAACAGCCCGTTCACTGGCCCGTAGGACGGGTGAAACAGCACCTGCCATACGACTGCCACCGCAACGACACTGGAGATTTGCGGCATAAAAAAAATGATTTTGAAGAAGCTCTGCGCGTATACATGCTTCGTCAAAATAACGGCAAACAGCAGCGCTATGGCCATTCCGATCGGGACCGCCAGGATCAGAAACAGATTATGCAGCAGCGTTTGGATGAACGCCTCATCCTGAAACAGCTTGATGAAATTATCCATTCCGATGAAGCGGATTTTACTGTAACCGGTTACGAATGACCAATCCGTGAGACTTAACGTAAACAGCATAATAACCGGAATTAATGTGAATACAATGACGCCCAGAAGCATGGGACCTGTGAATAAATAACCGGCAAGCGTCTCGCGCCTTCTCCTGGCGCTGCTTGACCTTATCCTGACGCCGGGGACTGCCGCGCTTTTTTCCTGTAGCCCCATTTTATCGCCCTCCAACCCTATTCGAACTCATATCTTATTATAGGATTCATCAGAATGCGCGCATAAGGCAGGATTATGACTCTTTTGTAATTTTTTTGACTGATGCAAGCGATTTCAGAAAGACACAGGGAAAAACCCGGAATCTAAGGATCCCGGGCAATTCTGAAATTGTGATAGAAATCGCTGTCGGTTATCAAAGTCTTCATCCGCTTCTTTGATCGCGGTATTGACCGGGTGTAAGCCCCTCCGCCTTGCGAAAGACGCGGATGAAATACGAAGGCTGATAACCGACAGCCTCCGCAATCTCGTTCACCCGCAAATCCGTTGTGCGCAGAAGCTCCTTGCCCTTGGCAATACGCACGGCCGCGAGATATTCAATAAAATTGATTCCATGAATTTGCTTGAACGCCCGGCTCAGGGAGAAGGTGCTAAGCCCGCAGGATTCCGCGCAGCTCTCCAGGGAAATGTCTCCTGCGAAGCTTCTCTCCAGCTCCTCCTTGACTCTGTCGACGATCTGCTTCAATTCCCTGTCCTGCTGCAGGAAGATCCATTTCATATAAGCGCCCAATACGTTATTCTGCAGCAGCTGGAGCATCGCTTCCGGCTCGCGGATCGACAGCAGCTGCTCGTAGAGGCTGCCTCCTTCCTGCTGGCCTGGAGGCTGGAAGCCCGCCTCCATCATCGTGTGCAGCAGGCTGCCAAGCAGCTGCAGCGCGCCCTCCTGCACCGCCTTCTCCGTGACGCATCTGTGGGTCAGCTCCCGGAAGAAGGCTTCTATCCTGCCTGCAGACTCCTCTGCATGCCCCAACCGTACAGACTGGATCAGCTCCTTCTCCAGC
Source organism: Paenibacillus sp. JT31N11 (assembly GCF_056269285.1). Taxonomy (NCBI): domain Bacteria; kingdom Bacillati; phylum Bacillota; class Bacilli; order Caryophanales; family Paenibacillaceae; genus Paenibacillus; species Paenibacillus sp. JT31N11. Next base: position 637,089 of record NZ_JBWDNQ010000001.1, on the reverse strand, counting down.
GAGAACGGATAGCTTCCGGCTTCACCGACCGCAGGAAGCATATCTGCAAGCTCCATCACCTGCCAATCCTCCTTGAGATCGCGGTGACGGACTGCTCCGCGCAGATAGGACAGCAGCACCGGAACCTCCTGGACCCTGTCGGGACCGCCATAGCAGATCACCGCCTGCAGCTTGAGCAGCGAGCGGAGCATCTGAGCCAGCTCCCTTGCCAAAGTGAGCAGCTGCTCCTTCGTCTGCTGCGGCGTTTCCCACGCCGGGCACGGGATCAGAATCGCCACGGTCGTGTCTTGAAAATTAATCACTTCCGCCTGCTGAATTTTTCCCTGCACAAATTCCTGGGCGACATTGGCCGCGGCAAACGTCATCAATTGCTCTTCATTCTCGCGGAACCTCCGTTCTGGTGAAGACAAGCGCCCGATCTGGAGCAGCAATACGGCAATCCGGTCCCCTGCGTTTAGCGGCCAACCGAAGCCTGCCATTCTCTCCATCAGCTCCTCCTCGCTCAGCATATGGTAATGGCCATTCACAAGCTGCATCAGAAAGCCCGCCCGCAGCGACGGATAAGCACGCTTGAGCTCTGCCTGAATAGCCTGCTTCTCATCGGACATATCACGCCACCGGCTCTCGATATAGCCCATCTCATCTCCGTCGTAGCCTGTACTCCTGTCCTGTTTCCTGGAACCCGGATGATTCTCAGAATCGCCATACCCGATGTCCTGCTCCATGGAAGCGGCATCCCGCCGAGGTTCTCTCACCAGCGCCACCAACCGGTGGATAGGCCGGTACAAGCGGCGGGATCCCAGCCATGACAGCAGTACAGCCAGCAGCAGGCCCGTCAGACTGACGGCAAACAGCGACCGGGATAATAAAATTATCGGACCTGTCATCGCCGACAGCGGCGAAGCGGTTACATAGGTCCACGAGGTTCCGGATCTGGCGAGTTTGCTGTAAGAAACGGAATAGCTTTCATGATCCCACTTGAACAGATAGGAGCCGCTCTTCGCTGTTTTGCTGTTCGCTCCCCTTTCCTTATTTTCCCCCTGCCGTTTTCTGACATCTGTCATTAATGCGGCCCTGAACGGTTCCGAGCCCTCGGCTGCACTTGTTTCCTGAACGATCAATTCCCCGGCATCGTCAATCAGGAGCGAGGTTCCTTCCTTCTCAAGCGCCGTCTCCTGCACCATCGCCGTCAGCTTGGCGCGATCCATGATAAATAATAATGCTCCGTATGATTTGCCGTACACCGGAAGCCTGTTGACCAGCACCACCTTCTCCTGCGGACCGGCTGCAGTCTGACTAAAGTGCGTAAGCCAATAGATGCCTCTCGTATTGTCCAGCAGCCGATTCAGCTGAATCTGTTCTTCCTTGCCGGCAATCTGTCTGATTCCGCCGCTATCGGAGAGGACAACGGGCAGATCCTGCTTGAGATACAGCTGCACCTCGCCGATAAACGGATAAGTCGCTTTAATCAGACCGAGGAAGCTGAATAACGCATAGGACGTATTATATTCCCGCTTCAGATCCGTTTCCTTCAGACTCGCATCCATTCTGGGATCCAATGCCCATTGGGAAGCAGCCAGCTCCAGCTGCGAGAGGGTCTCGTCCATCCTAGCCGTTGTTCGCCCGAGCAGCACCTGATGGGCGCTTGCCACCGCCCGTTCGATATTGGTTACACCAAGCACATAGGAGGCTATTCCGATCACAGCAGTCGGCAAACTCGTGATGCATAAGACGAGTATCAGGCTTTTCTGATAGAAACGTCCACGGCCTGTCCGCTGCTTCCACCACCGGTTTCCCATATTCCAGCCACTTTTGATCATCTGAACATGCGCTCCTTTAGAGGGATCAAGAAGTCCAAATAGGATCACGGGGAACTTTTTGAACCTGCATGATTAGCCAGTTTTTTTGATGCTTGCCTTCTGGCTTGACTACCAGTTTAACATGTTCAATTGTGAAACCGACGGTTACGCTTACCCCTCTTGGCGCTTCGCATAAGAGGCATTAATCTCTTCGGTAATCTTCAGCATGTCGGGATCGGACTTCAGTTTGTTCACATAGTCGTCCCAGTCGCTCATCGGCACCTTGCCGAGAATCACTTTGGTCTTCATATCCTGAATTTTCTTGCGAAGCTCCGTACCTGCCGTCACATTCGTTTCGGAATACAGGCCGGTGGACGGATCGGGAACGCTGACCTTCTCGCGCTCGTCGATGATTTTCTTGTTGCGCTCCAGCATATCGTTTGGCATGCCGCTGCGGTAAGCTCTCAGATATTTGTCATATTTGATGAAAACCTGTCCGAGCGCCTGCTGGGCGACGATGTCCTTCTTCGCCTGCTCCGTCACCGTCTTGACGCCGTTTTCTTCCGTATAATGGGTTCCTTTGATGCCGAAGCTCGCCAAATCGCTGCCCTCATCGGAAGCCCCGTAGTCCATCAGCTCCAGCAGCCTCTTCATTTTTTCCTCGGGCACTGTCTTGGGGATGGCAAACATGCCGAAAAACCCGCTGTCCTTGTTCACATAACCGTTAAGCGACACCAAGGGAAGGAAATCCGCATTCGGGTCGCTTTTGCGAAGCTCCTCCGTCGGCTCCCAAGCCGCCTCTACCGTATCCTGGAATCCGCCAGCACGGCCGGCCTTCAGCATGTCCTTGGCCTGACTGTTCTTCAGCACCGCCAGATCCTCGGGAATGAGCTTCTCATTATAAGCCCGGTTCAGCCACTGGAGCGCTTCCTTCATCTCCGGCAGCAGATTCACATTGACCAGCTTGCCGTCCACTTCCTTCCAATCGCCGGTGGTATGGGTGAAAGCATTCACAAGGGTGCTGAAGTAGGCCATCCCGTTCTGATCCACAAAGCCTGCGTAGCCTATTGTATCCTTCTTGCCGTTCCCGTCGGGATCCTGCTCCACAAAAGCCTTCAGCACCGTGTACAGCTCATCTGTTGTAGTCGGAGCCGCCAGGCCCAGCTTGTCCAGCCAGTCCTTGCGGATATAGGGGAAGCCTCCGCCTTCCACAGGACGGACCCTTGGAATACCGTAATTGTTGCCATCCGCCTGCTTCGTATTGGTCCAGGAATCCTCAGGGAATTTCATCAGATTGGGATAATCCTTCAGGAAGGGAGTCAAATCCCAGAATGCGCCCTGCTGGACCATGGTTCTCACCTGTGCCGTGAACGGGTCATCCAGCAGCATCAGATCGGGGATATCGCCCGAAGCGAGCGTGACATTAACCTTGTCCCCATAGCTGTTGGGAGAGACCCAGGTTATATTAAGCTCCGTATTGGTCTTCCTGGCGAACTCCTGCACAACGACATTGTCCGGTCCAGGCGGCTCAGCTGTGTAATACATGGTCATAATATTGACCTTCAATGGAGCTTCGCTGCCTGTTCCTTCATCGTTCGGATTCCCAGCGCTGCAGGCGGAGATAATCATGGTCATTACCAGAACGACGGCAAGGGTCAACCGTTTTTTTGATAAACGTTTCATAGTTTCATAGCCTCCCAATAGTTTATATGGTCCAGTTGCTTACTCTTTAACGGCCCCGATCATCGAGCCCTTCGCAAAATGCTTCTGCAGGAAAGGATAGACCAGCAGAATGGGAACCGTCGCAATGACGACCGCCGCCATCTTCAGCGTCTCCGGTGGAATCTGCTGCTCCGAGACCATCTCCGCCGCCGCAGCGCCCCCCGCAGCTGTGGAAGAGTCAATGAGCATGTTTTGCAGGAGCACCTGCATGGGCTGCTTGTCAAAATCATTAATGTACAGCAGCGCGCTGAAGAAGGTGTTCCAGTAGGCGACGGCATAGAAGAGGCCGAAGGCAGCCATAGACGGCAGGGATAATGGCAAAATGATCCGCCACCAGACACTGACATCGTTGCATCCGTCAATCCTTGCAGCTTCCTCGAGACTCGGCGGGATGCTGTCGAAGAAGCCCTTCATCAAGAGGACATACCAGCCGCTTGTCAGCACAGGCAGAATGAGCGACCAGGTGCTGTTGATCAGATGCAGATCGCGGACAAGCAGGTACGGCGGAATAATTCCCGGATTGAACAAGGTGGTAAGCAGGATAAGCAGCATCATGATGCGCCGGCCCTGCAGCCTTCGGCGGGAGAGGGAATAGGAAAGCCCCGATGTCACGAGCAGACTTAAGGCTGTGCCGACAACAGCGAGAAATCCGCTGTTGCCCATGGCCCGCAGGAACGCGTCCGTGGACATCAAATATTGATAGGACACCAGGCTCCAGTGCGCCGGCCACAGCGTTGCCCGGTTCTTGATGAATTCCGACGGGTCGGTGAAAGATACCACGAATACATAATAAAGCGGAAACAAGGTGACCAGGCCGACAACGGCAAGCAGAGCCGCATTGGCAAAGGTGAACATACGGTCACCGTAGTCTCTTTTCATAATCGACTCCTCCTTTCATTCTTGCGTAATTACAAGCCCAGGCATCTACGCGGACAATCCTTCGAACGCTTATTCAATAAACGCCTTCCTCGCCGAATTTTTTGGCCAGGCGATTGGCGCCAATGACCAGCAGCAGGCCGATGACCGATTTGAATACACCCACTGCCGTACTGAAGCTGAATTGTCCCTGCTTGACCCCCAGGCGGTAAACGTAGGTGTCGAACACGTCCGCAACCTCGGACACCGCTCCGTTCATCATCAGAAATACCTGCTCGAAGCCGACATCCATCATATGGCCGATGCGGAGAATCAGCAATATGATGATGACCGGCCGTATGCCGGGCAGCGTGACATGCCAGATTTGCCGAAGCCTCCCCGCTCCGTCAATCTTCGCCGCCTCGTAAAGCTGCGGGTCAATCCCCGCCATAGCGGCAAGGAAAATAATCGTCCCCCAACCTGCGTCTTTCCATATGGATTGTGCCGTCAGCAGCCCCCAGAAATAGTTCGGGGTCGTGAGGAAATCTATTTTGTTCAGACCCGCCGCCACAAGCAGCTGATTCACAACGCCTTCGCCTGTGGAAAGCAGCAGGAACGTGATGCCGACAATAATGACCCAGGATAAAAAATGCGGCAGATAGACGATGGTTTGAATGACCCGTTTGTAGGCGATGCTGCGAACCTCGGCAAGCATGACCGAAATGAGTATGGGAAGCGGAAAAAACAGCAGCAGCGACAACAGGTTAATCGCCATCGTATTGCGGAACAGCATCATGAAATCGGGATTGGAGAAGAACCGTACATAATGATCGAAGCCCACCCACGGGCTGCGCCACATCCCCTGATACGGCGAGTAATTCTGAAATGAAATGATGATTCCCCACATGGGCACATATTTGAACAAAATAAAGAAGACAATTCCCGGCAGCGCCAGCAGGTAAAGAAATTTGTCCCGCTTGATTCCGTTCCATATGCTCTGCTTGCGCATTTGTTTCACGGCAGAGATGTATGCGGTTTCATCACTTTGCTTCCGGTTCGCCTTATAATACGAAGACATTCTTCCTGCCACCTCCTTGACTGTATGAACCCAAGCCGCCGCCCAGGGTTCGGGTAAGGCCACTTTACGATATGCGGTCATTTCCGGCAATCGCAACTTTTTGCAAAGCGGGCCTGCCGGTGCCTGATTGCCCTCTGCTGCGGGGTTTCCAGCCTGACCGCTCCCGCTGCCCGGGAGGCTTCGCCATGGATTTTCACCAGTTGACTTTTCTTGCATAATGACTGTCCGGACGTGAAACTGCTCGTTGAAAATACAAATTGTTGAATGGGGATGCTGATTCCACGCGGTTATTAGAATGACAAAAACGGCAGCCCTGGACGAAAGAATGTCCTGGACTACCGCCGTTATATGGAGCCATTTAACCGGGAACGGGAATTTTCCATCCCGGCTGTATGCTCCCAGATCTAAACATTCAACTCTTATTCAGGGCCTGTTTGAATTCAAGATATAAGCCGCCAGGCTTGCAAACTTCACCGAACGGTCTGAATTGGAGCGGTATCGTCAGAATATGCCTGTTACAGCTTCAGATAATTAACGTTGCTGATATAAACCGTATCATCCGCATCCGCAGCTGCAGCCTCGGCTGGTTCGTCATGATCCTGTTCGGCTCGCCGAACATCGATCACGCCTTCATTCTTGATCAGCTTCGTTTGGACTATGCCATACTGTTCGCCCTCGACGCTGATGACGCCATAATTTACGATAGATCCGAGCGAATCGAACAGCAGCTGCGGATCGATCTCTGGCGCAACATCAAGCACCCCGTGTACAATGAAAGAGAGTGGTTCCGGCGTATATTTCAGCTCGCTCGGTGTTAAGCGGTATTCGCCTTCAACGACGCGCAGCTTGCCAGCGTAGCTCAGCACCTCCACGGCGGGATCGGTCGTTACGGCCAGCACGCCGTCTTTCAGTTCCAAGGGGCACAGGATCGTTCTGTCAGAGTGCAGACGGTCGACTGACGCGGCAAGCCGCTCCGGCGTTACGTCGCGCTCGAACCGGAGCATACTGGTTGCATGGATGCTTCTATTTGGCAGTCTCTGCAGCACGCCCGCATCCAGCGTCAGGTCGCGGTCGATATAGTACGTATCTGCAGGAATAGTTACGATCTTCGCCTTATGCGGATTGACCAGCCTGCCGGACAGCGCGGCCAACAGCTCCTCGCGGATAACAAGCTCGCCCGTGAACTCCGCATTGTGCAGCTTTTCATCCAGCAGGGCAGTGTCGACAGCATCCAGCAGAACAGCTTTTCCGCTGAAGGAAACCCTGGAGCCGGAAGGCAGCTTGCGCAGGAACAGGTCGTCGATATGGACCGGATCGTTAATCAGAAGCGCGTTATCCATGTATGAAGCGAGACGGCCGTTGTGCTGTATGATCTTCCGTTGAACGACGCTGAGCACGCCCTCGGGGCAAAAAATCGTGCCATTCACGATGATGCCGGCAATGCCGCGCTCCAACGATTCGGCATCGGCATCCGGCCGAATAACAATCGTCCCGTTGACCAGAAGATATTTCGGGCTGTCTCCCTCCGCGGCGGCTCCGACCTCGTACCGGTCGTTCACCAAATGCAGCTTGACGCCTTCCGGTATCTCGACCCGTACGTTGATGTTATTCTGAGCGACGTTAGCCAGCAAGCCGACGGTCGCTGTGCTGTACAGTAGTAAATTCACGTTCCTGATCATGCTTACGTCGTCCATCGTTTGTTCGGCTGCCGTCGTGATGTCCAGCACATTAACATTTTGGATTACTTTATTCATGGCGGGAATCCTCCTGTTCTTGGTTCAGCTTATTTCGCAATAGGCGTAAGGCGGTATGAATACGATAGCGGACGGTGGCGTGGGGGACGCCGGACCGATCGGCGATCTGCTTGCCGGTCATGCCCAGAATATAACGCTGTCGGACGATTTCGCGAAGCTGGGAAGGAAGGCACTGCAGCAGCTCTTCCGTTTCTAGACCAGCCAGGAAATCGAAGTCGGTCCAGGGGTCGTACCCTTCGGGCAGCGCGGTCTCGAATTTCGTTCTCCGGCGCCGGTCGTAAAGCAGGTTCCTCATCACCTTATAGAGCCAAGCCCTGCGCTCGTATGCCGCCAGCCGTTCGAGGGTTACGGAATGGGCCAGCGCCCGAACGAACGTCTCCTGCAGCAGATCTTCCGCTTCCTTGTCGTTGCCGGCGATGGATCGGGCAAAGCGGTTCAATTCGGCATAATGCACGGTATACAGTTGTTCGATGATCGCGGCAGCCCCCTTTCAATATCCGTCCATTTCAGCTCCATCCGTCCTTCGCATGTATAACGTTCGGGCGGGGAAAAGTGTTGGGCAATGCGCGAACTTTTTTTTCTGGAAGCACAATCCTTGAATTTGAGACTGGCTGGGAGCAACAGTATCCAGTAGATTGTATAGGGGTAATGACATATTTGAATAGCACGCCAAAGAGCCAACCATCGAAACGGTTGACCCCTGGATCGTCTATTGAATGCTGAAACGCAGCTCTGGATTGTCTTCTCTGAGCTCATTGACTCGTGCTTCTATGACTGCTTTGTCAAAACCGCCCGCAAACAGATCCCGTTCGGGCTTAAAGGTAATGCTCGTGCCCGTTTCATTCGTCTCACCGACCATCATTAATCCGGTTTGCGGTATCCCGTGCCGATACTCTTGCCGATAAATTCCGCCCTCTCTGCGAATTTCCACGTTCAACACGTGAGATAGCGCATTAATGAACGCCATCCCGATTTCTTTCTCCGCACCTGGAGCGAAAAACGATGTGCCTTCTTTGGAAGCGTTGATCTGTTCGATTTCGGTCAAGACAGTCTGCACCACAGGCTTGCCGGTATGCGGCAGCAATCGAATCGGAATCCCCCGTCCGTTATCCGTTACCGTTATGCTTCCGTCGTCATGCAGATAGATACCCAGTTCGCTGCAATATCCGGCCCGATGCTCGTCGATCGAATTGTCGAGAACAGGCCAAAGCAGATGATGTATATCATATCCTGACTGTGTTGGAGCGCCCAAATAGGCATGCGCTTCATTACGGGCTTCGGTCATATCGATAAAATCACTGGTATCGATCAAATCCGAAACCGCTGACAGCAGAAGAAGAATCGGAAAACGGCGGTGAGCCGGAATGGTATAGCGTCCTCCGCGTTCCTCCTGAGTCAATAAATCCGCGCCAGACAATGCCTTCAAATGATGATACAGCTGTCCGGTTGTCCCCATATTCAGCCGCTCTACAAGCTCCGTTCCAGTACGTGGCTCATCCCAAACCTCAAGTAGCAAATCCAGACGCTGTTTATGTCCGAGCGCGGAAATTACTTTCGCCGCCTTGCCTCTGTCAAGTCCGAGCAAATCGTCAGATTTTCGTTCCTGCGGCCCGCATCTTACGGTTTGCTGCCCGCTTCGATAATAACCCGAGAAGTAAATCGCGCCATGTTCCGCGTTACCATCCTGCAGAAACGCTTCCGTTGAGAGCGGTTCGTTCCCTCCTTCAGCCGCCGTTTTCCGCTCTGTTCCTCCCATTTGCCGAATAAGCCGCTCGAGCTCTGACAACTGCGCTTTCAAGGCATCCAGTTCAACTCCGTAATCCCGATCCATTGTATCCTCACTCCTTTTATTCAATAATGCTGCGATCATTTAAGTTATTCATTCGCGTTTAATGTAATTACGTAATTACGTTATTACATACATAATAACAAATATATCCTTCGTTGTAAATGCCAATGGGCATAAAAAAACAAAAGGAGCTGCCGCAGCAGCCCCTTCGTCAAATGACTTTCGTTAAGTCAGGTATCGCTCGCTCTCATTCTGATGGAGGTTAATTCGAGCAGATACAAACGTTTATATTTTGTTTACAACTTCATTACGTTTAGGTCACAAGCTTCCTTTACATTAAATGATGCAGAACTCTGAATCCCCAAATAGGAAGACAGGTGTCCACAATGAAAAAAACAGCCCTAGCATTATTTCTAAATATCCTTTTTGTATTTCTAGCCGCCTGCAGCAATAACAGTTCACGCAGCGCAGCATCCCCCTCCACGCAGGAGACGGGAAACAAGGGAGATCCGTCCAGCCCGCCAAACCAGACGGGAACAGGAACAGATCCGCAGTCTCCTCCGGCAGAGGGGAAAGCCACAATCGTCTTCTCGACGTTCTGGGAGGACGCCAATCTTCAGGGAGCCGTAAAGAAATATGAGGCGCTGCATCCCAATATTGATATCGATCTGAAGTATGTGAAGACGGATAATGAGCATTTTACAGCCGATTTTGAAAAATTCGTGGAGACCTCGAACACGTCTATGCTGGCAGGCAAAGGTCCCGATCTGATCATGATGGATGATTTGCCGATTGATAAGTATGTGGATCATAAGCTGCTTGCCGATCTGAACCTTATGATGCAGCAGGATTCGGGCTTTCCGGTGGAAGACTATTTCACCAATATTCTCGATAAGCTGGAGCTGGATGGAGGTCTGTACGGAATGCCGCTTTCTTTCCAGCTCCATGCGCTGGTCGGCGATTCAGACGCAATCAGCCAAAGCGGAATTAAGGTGGATGATAAGAACTGGACATGGAGCCAATTTGCCGAGTCTGCGAAGCAAATCAAGGAAAAAGGCAGTGACAAGAACAAAATCGGGTTTGGCGGCACTCCGAATTATATGCTGCTTCAGATGGTGAACGATAATTATTCCCGGTTTGTGGACCGGACGAAGCGGCAGGCAAATTTCGACTCGGAGTCCTTTACCGGTCTGATGCAGCAGGTCAAAACACTCTTCGACGACGGAGTCATAGGCCCGGGCGTTTTGGGAGCGAATGGGTCCTTCTCTTATTTTAACCAGTCCCAATTCAATTCTCCCAGCGACTACCTCGTTTCCCTGAAGGAATTTGGAGAGGGCGCCAGGCTGTATGTCACACCACATACGCAAGACGCAGGAAATGGAGGTTATTTCACTCCCTACAGAAGTATAGGAATGAACGCCAGCTCTTCAGTGAAGCCGGAAGCCTGGGAATTCATCAAATTCCTGATCTCGGAAGAAGGACAGACCCGTACCAATCTGCAGTCTGCTGGATTCTCCTTCAACAAAAACGTCTTCAAAAAACAAATCCAGCAGCTGAAGGACGCAGGGACGGTGCAGCCCGATAAGGAAGGACCTCTTCAAGGAAAGCCGTTTGCGGTTGATGCCGCTGCGCTCGATCAATTGGACGCCATCGTAAACGGAGAGTTTCATTCCGCCGCGCCCAAATCCTCACAAATTGAAGATACGATTATTCAGGAATCCGAAGCATTCTTCACCGGCCAAAAAACGGTGCAGGATGTTGCCAAGCTGATTCAGAACAAAGTTACTCTCTTCCTTAATGAGTAATGAGAATGCCTTTTATTGGCGCTATTTAAAAAATGCTATCAGGAACGTAATAAATTTTCTGCGTATTTTTTTTATTCACGGGGTCTGTAACGATATTAAAATAAACGTTGCCGTCTTTTGTCTGTACTCCCTCGATTTCATGGGTTCCCACATTTGTGATATTCACAAGGGTTTTGTATGCTCCTGTGTTTGACATCATTGCAATCTGGGGAGTATCGCCTTCCGCTCCGCCTGATGTATAGATTTCTGTATTAACGAGCATATCAAAACCCTGGAAAGATCCGTTCGGTCTGACTATTGCACTGCCTGACTGGGTAAAGCTTGTAACGCAGGCGCTGACCGCCGCAGCACTGTCCATCCGCACCTGCTCATTGCTGTCAAGAAGCCGGTTCAATGCTGCCGTGTCATAAATGGACCAGGTAACAGTTCCTTCTGCAGTTTGTGTGCGTAAAATCGTATAGGTGCTGTTGCCGCCGCCATCAACACGGTATGTCTCACCTAATCTTGAGCCGGTCTTATCGGCGTAGTTCATATAGGTAAACCGATGAAGATCCGTATAATCATAAGTCGCGCCAGCCGAGTATTGAAGTCTTGCTACCTGAAGCGACCAGTTATAAGTTGTTGAGGGATCCGCTTTTGAGCTGAAATAAAAGTAATTTATACCATTATACGTGTACATATCCAGGGTTTGGCCATGACCGGAATTAGTAATGGTCATTTCATCCACGTAAGTAGCGTCACTTCCGTTCATGAGCAATCTTGATAGATAGACTGTCCCCCCAGACCGCTGGGTAACGTAGAGATATGTTGAAGCGATGTAAGCTTTCTGAACGGCCAGGTTGTGATTAAGTCCCTTGAGATTGTATGCGAGTTTTGCCGAAGCGTTTACTGTTTTCTCAGGAGATGCCGCAAATACGGGCAAAACAGACATTCCAAAAATAAGAATGGCGAGAAAAACAGATGTGAATATTCTTAGTTGGCTTTTGATAAGACTGAGCGCTTGAATTTGAAGCATAGTGATACCTCCATTGTATTGGACTAAAATCGTTGTACAGCTCCGGAAAACTAAATACATAACCGGTTTATAATTACAACTAGATTATCCAGTATTAGGATTAATCTTAGAATGGTCATTTAGAACCAAAAAATGTTAACATTCTGTATATGAAGATGGTTATGCGCACTTTCCTATAATATTTACCTTATCCTTACTAATTGTCACTTTCGAATTTCCCGCCAGATATTCCGTATAGCCGCAAACCGTTTCCTTACCGGTAACTCCTCTTGAATCGATATAAGTTATATATATTGCCCCTTCACCACTTAAGGTAAGTTTAGGCTTTATTTTCATGGTTTCCCCGCTCTTGATTTTCTTTGTATGAATATCTTTCGAGGTCTCTTTTATTATTCCAGTCTCCACTGAAACAATCTCATAGTCTGATTTATTATGTATGGTTACTGAAAAGCTCTGAAATTGGTAAAGAATATTGTCCTGAAGCCAATTGAAACCTAAAATAACTAATAGTATAAAAGAAAACGCGGAAATTAACAGAAGAATAGGCCGCTTTTTTCGGTTCACATTCGTAACCCTCTTCCATTATTAGTATAATATTACTACTATAAGAGACGTATTCATACGCTTATAAGTTGCACCCTGCCAGATTAACCTATTGACCCAAGTGTGAAAGGATTCACCATTATCAGAATAGCCATGCAATGTCAATTGTGAACAATGAAACGTAGAATGTTGAGCATTATCTGCACTCTTCGTGCCCGTTCTAATGCGCTTCTTTGAAAATCCTTCCAAGTTATTTCTTCCAGTTAATGGATGGATTCGGTGTTATTTTTTTAGTTCAATAGGAGATGGACAGATCAAAGGGATCGCTATCAATGACCCATTTCCATTTCCATGTATTTCACCGGGTTTACATTATTCACGACACGGTTCACATAACGAGACCCCTGTGCGTAGTCCCCAGGGGCAGAATACTTTCTCATATTCACTGCAGTACGATCGATGGCAGACATTCGTCTGGTTTTAAAAAGCATTTTTAGTTCGTTACCTCTCGGACGATGATCTACCCGATTAGCAGGATCGCTATCGACCGACATAGCTTTCCGCGAACAGATTCGCATAAGCGTTGGATCCGCACAACCTTTCAAGTCTTGCTCTTCGCAGGCGCTCGGAGAACGCCTGTTCATTACTTCCATCGGTGCTGTGGATCAACCGCAACATCCAGTCGGAGAACTCTTGTACCCGCCACACATGCGGGAGGCGTGTCTTGGAGTACTCCTTTAGCAGCGTTCCATCCCTCTTTCGGTAGTGAGCGATAAGCGCGCGTGCGAGGACTTCGGCGTCGGCAATGGCGAGATTCATGCCCTTCGCTCCGACGGGAGTGATGATGTGGGCAGCATCGCCGGCGAGGAAGAGGTTTCCATACTGCATCGGCTCAGTTACTACGCTACGCATGTCGAGTACCCTGCGCTCGATGATCGGGCCTGTGATCAAGTCGTTTTCACCGTCGATAGCCATACGCTTGCGCAGCTCTCTCCAGACACGATCATCAGGCCACTCTGATTCCAGGTCCCCGGGCGGACACTCCAGGTAAAATCTTGTGACCTGTGGGGTTCGAGGCATCTGCCCGGCAAAGCCGGAATCGTGCAGTGCATACACGATCCTTTTCATCGATGATGGTACCTCAGCGAGGAGAGCGAGCCAACCGATCCCGTACTGCTTAGTGAATGTCGTAACATGGGTCGAGGGGATCGATGTGCGGGACAGGCCGTGGAACCCGTCGCACCCCGCGACGAAGTCACATTCCAATTCCAATAGGAGCGGACTGTCAGAAGAGTCCTGCGCGACACAGGTGACCACTGCTCGATTGTCCTCCAGGCCTTCCATTTTGACAGCCGGGTGTGAGAACAGCACTTTCCCGCCTCGGGACGTAAACAGCTCGAGCAGGTCCCTCACCAAGAACTGCTGTGGGTAGACGACGTGGGCACCGCCGGCGAGATCACCGTATGGAACTATGTACTGGCTCCCTCCGTGGCGGAACTCGCATGTCGTGTGGGGTACGCCTCGAAGGTCCAGCCCCTCCGAGAGGCCATGTCGGCGCAGGAATTCGACTACGCGGTGCTCAATAAATCCGGCTCGTGCACGGGTCTCCACGTATGCCTGGGTCTGACGCTCGACGACGACGCAATCAATGCCCTCATGCTGCAGCAGGAGGGCCAGGACTAGACCGGCTGGCCCCGCTCCGACGATAGCCACTTGCGTTCGTGAGCGTATCAGATCCTCGCCAGCTACCGGGCTGGGCACAATTTCCTCACCCAACCCTTTGGTATAGCATGCAGATTGGTCACTAGCAATCTCGTCGTAATGAAAGTACCGCTTCGCCATTTGAACAGCCTCCCTTATTCTCAAACAATTCTGATTTTGATAGAGTCATTACTGTTTTTTGTTCTCTAACAACAGTTCAAGAGATTATATAAAATCACTCACGATTGTTCGTGAACCGATGGCATTAAGGCGTTTACTGGTATTTTTGGCGACTTACGGTCAATTTGTTTTATTCGTATCTCTATGTGTGGCAACACGCCACCATAAAGCAAAGACAGCCTTCTCCAAATGCTGAATGCTCAGTGAAATTGAATCCCTCTCCAGTTTTTCATAGCCATTTATCCACTCATGGCGCAATAACGGGTTAGAGCTCGCAAATTTCTTCAAGTACGTAAGGACTACATGTGCTCCTGCAATTCTCCGTCTTCTTCCCGAATCCTTCCCCCACCATTTTATCACTTCCAACATTTGGTTTGTTAAATTTCTTGTTTCACTTTCCCGCTTAATCTTTCGCATACCCTTGTTCTTTATGTCTTTGCAGTCTTTTTGCTTCTTCAGCAGAAGTGAGCGGCATGTGTTTCCGGCTATTTTACAAAAAATAACCTGAGTCTGCGACAATCCATACAGGTTCTTATCAGGAACTGACAAGAACCTGTACCGATAAAAAAAGTCGCGCAGTTGCGCGACCACCAAACCATAATATTTATCCTTATCTCTGCCCAATAAATTTTTTTTGAATTAAGATGACTGGGCTTTACCTCGGCCATCGCTTGTTCACAGGCAGCAGCTGCGGGAATGAAGCATGCGGCTCGGCCTGGTACCAGTACGCGACGGAAGACACATCATCCGTTCGTTCGTACAGGGCGCGGCTGTTATGGCCCATCTGCTGAATCGTAACCCGCAGCTCGCTGTCGAAGCGGATCGGGTCCATCAGATGCCAGCGATACAGACCGTGCATCGGAACGCTGTCTTCGCCGAAGATGTCGCTGCGGGTGTTGTCCTCCTTTGAGTAGAACGGATAGCCCATGTAAGGCGTGTTATAGGGGGTTTCTACAATTTTGCCGTCGCGCTTCTCATAGAAACACCAGGCTCCGCCGAAATAATCCTCCGTACCGGTGCCGCAGATCGTCGGCCATTCCACGTCGCCGTCCATAAAGAACTTGATCTCGCCTTCGCCCCACCAGTACCGCTCAAGCGCGGCCCATGCGAGGTATGTGCCTACGTAATGGCCTTTTCCCTTAATGCCGTCCACAATTGTGTAATCCTGCGCTTCTGCCGTCATGTTCTCTCTTCGCCATTGGGCGTGAAAATAGCCTGCTTCCTCCGGGAGCGCATCAACGAGCGTGTAATTGAATTGATAGAAGAAGCCTTGAATATCGGCAGCGTGCTGATTCTCCACCGTGATCTTCGCCGATTTGCGGAATGGCATCGGGAAATAGCAGTTCATGCCTCCTGTCGGGTTGACCACGACCGGCAGGGAGTTCACATTGCTGCGGGCTCCGAAGCCGTTGCAGAAGAAGTCGCCGAGCGGCGCCTCTACCGAAGGCTCCGCTTCGTCGTCCCAGTACATCCGCAGTACTAAATCCCGCAGGACGAAATACCCCTGATCCGTTCGATCGGTAACGGTAATCCAGAAATGCTGGAGAACGCCCGGCCCTGTAATTTCTGCGAGAGTTACCGTGTCTCCCTGGGCAAGCGTGATACAAGGGCGGCCTTTTCGCGCTACACCGAGATGGCTTGCTTCTTTTCCGCCTGCGCCTGCTTCGCCCTTCGGATTCTCGGCCGAGATGGAGCGGGATTTGCCGCTGGTCATTAATGGGGCGGTGGATAAACCGAAGCCTAAACCGTGATTTTGCAGCATGTTCATTACCTCCTGTTATCGTGTGGATTGGTATTCGTTGTGTTTGATGCATAACACCTCATGTTCCGGTTCAATGTCAACCATGTAAGGCTGAGCGGCTCGGCAGGCGTCCTTCGCGTATTTGCATCTTCCGGCAAATTTACAACCGGAACCGTCTGATTGGACACCATCCCAATCGGGGAGCGTGAGATCTTCATCCCATTTCTTGCCTACTCTCGGAATGGAATCGAGCAGCAGCTCGGTATACGGATGGGAAGGCTTGTTCAGAATGCTTCTCGCATCCCCGAACTCGATGAGCTGGCCGCGATACATGGTTGCAATATAATCGCTGATATAGTAAGCCGTCGAGAGATCATGCGTAATGTAAATGAAACTGACCTTATATTGGTCCTTCAGCTTGAGAAACAGGTTGACGATGTTCATCCGCAGCGAAGCGTCGATCATCGCGACAGGCTCGTCGGCTACGATCAGACTTGGTTTCGGGATAAGCGCCCGCGCTATCGATATACGCTGCAGCTCCCCGCCGGAAAACTGGTTCGGATACTTCCCTTTAATATGGTCCGGATCAAGACCAACCGAATGAAGCACCTCCGCTACGACCGCGTGCGCTTCCTTCTTGTTTGCGGCAATTTCAAGATTGATCGCGGTTTCGTACAAATAGGAGTCGACCGTCTTCTGCGAGCTGAACGACGTGAACGGATTCTGGAAGATCGGCTGTACCTTCTTGAAAAATGCCTTCCTGTTCTTTCCCTTCCCATAGGCTGAGAGCGGGACGCCGCCAAGGTGGATATCACCCGAGGAAGGGGCAAGCAGACGCAAAATCATTTGCGCCAGCGTCGTCTTGCCGCTGCCGGATTCACCGACGATGCTCAAAATTTGCGGTTTGTCGCCAGGCAGCTTCAGATCAACCTTGTCGACAGCAATGATCTTCTTGCCGAGCACCATGCCTCCGATTTTAAAGCTGCGGCTTAGCTGATTAATTTCCAATATATTAGCGGACAATGATTTCACCCCTTTGCAGCGAATGGGAATCGTTCAGCAGGTGGCAGCTCGCGAAGTGATCCTCGCCGACGACCGACTCCGCAGGATCCTTCATCCGGCAAAGGTCCATCGCCAGTGGGCATCTCGCAGCGAACCGGCAGCCGGCGGGAGGGTTTTTCAAGCTCGGCGGCGTACCGGGAATTCCCTCCTTTTGGCTGTTATCTCCAATTTTCGGGAGCGCGTTAATCAACATTTTCGTGTAAGGATGCTGCGGGCTGTTGAAGATTTGCTCCGTCGGTCCAACTTCAATCATCTGCCCTGCATACATAATGCCCATCCGGTTTGTAATCTGGTAGTGAACGCCCATGTCATGGGAGACGATTACCATCGAGTTCTTCATCTTTCTCTGGACGCGGGAGAGCATCGTCAATATCCCCCGCTGCACAATGACATCCAAGGCGGTCGTCGGCTCGTCGGCAAGTATGATGTCGGGATGGAGGAACGTCGCCAGCGCAATCAGGACGCGCTGCTTCATGCCGCCGCTCAGCTGATGCGGATAAGCATTCAGCACTTCTGGAGGGAGCTCAAGCTCTCTTAAATACTGTACGATCTCCTCCTGCAGCAGCCGCTTGTTTTTCTTGCCATGATACTTGCCGATTGCATCGAAGAACTGCCCCTTCACCCGCGCCACAGGATTCAAGACATGCATAGCTCCCTGAGGGACATACGAGATGACTTTCCACCAGCTCTTATGAATGTCTCCGTTCGTATAGACAATCGGCCTGCCGTCCTTTTGCGTGGAGTGAATTTCTACGGAGCCCGTTGATATTTCCAGCGGATATGCGATCAGGTCGTACATCACCTTCAGCAGGGTCGATTTGCCGCAGCCCGATTCTCCCGCAATCCCGAAGATCTCATTCTTTCGCACCTCGAAATTGACGCGGTCTACCGCCTTCACATAGCTGCCTAGCATATTGTATTGAGCGCTTACGTTGTTCAATCTCAGCATACTATTTCCCTCTCCTTAGCGCAGAATATTGCTGATATCCTGTCATGGTCAGGAACAGGGCAATGAAGATAAGAGCAATCGAGACAACCGGAGACCCGATCCACCACCAGCGGCCCGCCAGCATCGCCTGATGCTGATTCGCCCAGTAAATCATCGTGCCGAGCGTCGCTTTCTCGTTGCTCGACATCCCGATGACCGCAAGCCCGGATTCCGAGCCGATCGCGACCAGGATGGTATTGACGAAGTTCGCAAGCGACCATCCCGCTACGAACGGAAAGATCTCTTTGACGATAATTTTCAACGTGCTGCTGCCGGAGAATACAGCGGTATTGATAAAGTCGCGCTCCCTCAGCGACAGCGCCATCGCACGCAGCTGGCGCGCGGGCCACGGCCAGTTGAAAATAATCAGGATAAGCGCAATATAAACCAGGGACGCCCTGCCCTTGAGCAGTGTGCCGAGAAGGATCAGGATCGGCAGCGACGGAATGACAATGAACGAATCGGTCATCAGCGTGATGAGCCGGTCAAGGAAGCCCCCTTTAAAACCGGCGATCAGCCCGAGCAGCGCCCCGATTACGGTGGCGAAGAATGCGACGGTAATGCCGATGATGAACGAGTTTTGCAGCGATTTCGTAAGCAGCCAGAACGTATCCTGGCCCAGGTTCGTCGTGCCAAACCAGTGCGCCGGGCTTGGCTTCAAATTTTTGGGATACGTTCCCCACTCGATCGGGTTTCCCGCGTAAAACCAAGGAAATACTAGTCCAAGGATAAGGAAAACGGCAAGGATGGCAGCTCCCGTTTTTAATCGAAAGTTCCAATTCTTCATGATTTCTCCTCCTTTTTCCTCTGGTCACTTGTAGCGTACACGGGGATCCAGGAACGGATACAGGAAATCCACGATAAACGTCGCTCCAGCAACGGCAATGATGGACAGCGTGATCGTACCCATAATCAGGTTGTAGTCGGCCTGCAAAATGCTGTTATAAATAAGCGTTCCGACTCCCGGATAGCCGAAGAGGATTTCCGTGACAAGCGCTCCGTTAAAAATAGTTCCGAGCTGCAGCGCCAGCATGGTCACCTGAGGAAGCGCCGCATTCGGCAGGACATAGCGGGTCATAATTTTACGCTCCTTCAAGCCTTTCAACCGGGCAAAGTGCACATAATCCTCCTCTGCGATCCCGGACGAAATCGTCTTCATGCTGATCACCCACCAGCCGGTGCCGACTAGAATCATGGACAACGCGGGGAGCGTCGAGTTAACCAGCAGGCTCCTGATATGTTCCCATGTAAAGCCGGCCCCCTGAAACGTCGCCGTGAGCGGGAAGATCGGAATGATATAGGAGAACAGCATAATCAGCACAAGCGCGAAGATATAATAGGGAATCGGATAGAGTGCGATAGACAGGGCTTCAAAGAATTTGGAATACGGCTTCTCCTTCCGGAATCCGGCCAGCAGTCCGACGGTATTGCCAATCAGCCAGGAGATGAAAGTGGAAGTCAGCAAGAGGCCCATTGTCCAGGGCAGCGCGCGTCCGATCAGCTCGTTGACAGGAGCCGGATAGTTGGCCAGTGAAGGCCCGAAATCCTGAGTCAGCAGCACCCGCTTGAAAAAACCGAAGTATTGCGACACAACCGAGCCTTGCAGTCCGAAGGAATCGTTCAGCGTTTCCCGCAGCGTCTCAACGGCTTTCGGATCGAGAAACGCGGATTTGGACGTCATTTGTCCGATCATCGCTTCCACCGGGTCCGAAGGCAGGAATCGCGGTACGAAGAACACCGCCGTAATGCCGATGAACACGACCAGGATAAAGGTTAAAATCCGGGAAAATAAAAATTTATAGAAATCCATGGGGACTCACACTCCCTTTTTTGAAGCGCATTCCGGGCCGGATACGTTACACCCGGACCCGGTATGAAAGGCTTCGATTTCTTCTGTCCTACTTGCCGGTCGGTTTATAATTTGGCGTATAGAACTTGAACTGGGACCACCACCACCACGGTCCTTCGAATTCATTCTTGGCTGTTTGGAATCCCTTCCAATAATACGTGTCGACAGGGACGAACTTGGATGTGCCGAACATGGGGATAAACGGCATTCCTTTTACCATTTCCTTGCTGATTTCTGTGATGTTCGGAATGACCTTCGGATCGCTGCTTTCCAGCCCGTTCAGCTCCTCGACCAACTGGCTGACGCGGTCGTTCGCCCAGCGGTTCCGGTTGCCCGGCGCCTGCTGTCCGTTGGGAACGATATATTCCTTATTCCAGCCCTGCAGGTTGGCCGTGCTGTCCGGCAGCAGGCCGCAAGCAGGCCAGTATGAACCGACTTCGAAGCTGCCGGTCGATTCGCTGTCCCAGAACGTGGCGGCATCCATCTGCTGTACGTTCACATCAATGCCGTTCTTTCTCCAGCTGTCCGCAACCGCGAACGCCAGGCGCATCGATTGCACCTCGAAATTGGCAGGGGCGTTGATCGTCAGCTTCCAGGGCGTACCGTCCGGCTTCAGCCAGTTATCGCCCTTCTTCTTGAAACCGGCCTTCTGCAGCAGCTTGGCGGCCTCATCGGGATCATATTTGAACCAGCCTACACCAAAGGTGTTGACCATTTCTTTCGAGTCGGTCGGCAGCCCTTTAATGCCCTGCTGCTTCAGCATGTCGACCATGTCCTTCGCATAGCTCTCCTCGAACGGCTTATAGCCGTCACTGAGCTGAAAATCCTTCAACCACGCCGTCATCGGCTTATGGTAATTATCCTGCAGCACGGAGATGGGCGGGAGAATAATCGGCGATACGCGAAGCATGCCGCCAAATGTCGCCATGGAAACGTTCTTGATATCGGTCATGAGCGCCAATGCCCATCGTACATCTTCGTTATCGTAAGGAGCTTTAGAAGCGTTGAAGGACATGCCCCTCTCGCAAGGGTCGTTCATATCGGCGTACGGGAAATTATCGTACCACGCCTGGGCAAACGTGTTCTTCTGTCTTAATACCTCCCAGCTCTCTGGCGTAATATCCTGAAGAATATCCATATCATGCTGGATAGCGGCTACGATACGCTTCTCCTCAGGACCGAAGTATTTGAATAGAATATATGGGGGTCCGGGCTCTCCTACAAGCTTGCCAACGTCGCTCTTCTGCCAGTCCTGTCGCTTCTCGTAGAGAAACCAGTTGCCCTGCGGGTCCCGCTTGCTCAGCTTGTAAGGGCCGACGCCGATCGGATCGGTAAATTTGAACTTCGTCGGATCTTCCTTCTCCCAGATGTGCCTCGGCATGACCCGGAACGAAGTCCCCCAGATCACGACGCCCAGCTTCTGCGCGAGGCGCGTTTCCGGCTGCACGGTTTCCACTTCGATCGTCGATTTATCGACTGCCTTCATGCTCTTCACCAGGCTGGAAAAATAGCCGCTATATCCGATCTCCTTGGTTTTCAGCAGCATATCCGCCGTGTACTGCACGTCATCCGCCGTAAATTCGACACCGTCGGACCAAGTGAGGCCTTCCTGAATCTTGAATTTGAATTTTGTATTCGTCTTGTCAAGGGGCTCCGGCATCGTTGCCGCCAAATCAGGAATTTGCTCGCCTTTTACCGTATTAATTTCCCATAGATTCGAGTAAATCAGCTGATGCAGGCCGCTGTCCATCGCGACCGCTCCCGGCATATACGGATTCATGCGGTCGGGGTCCGGGCTTCTTCCGCTAAGAATATCCACGATGAGCGTCTGGTTTCGCGGTGTGCCGACGTCTGTCATTTTCCCTCCGCTGCTCGCGGACGGGGTATCCCCGGCAGACTTCGGTTGGGTCGTCGTGGCGGAATCCGTACACGCCGTCAGAAGAATAATAAGAGCCAACAGATAACTGACCAACCATTGATTTTTCATCACTATGATTCCTCCTTGATTAGGATATCAAAAGTGTATCACCGCCCCTTATTGAAAAAATTGAATATCCTTTGATTTCTTGTAATCGTATTGGGATATTCATGTAACCGTTTTCTGAAAATCCTTCGGGCTCATCCGCTCAATGCTTTTAAAAACGGTGCTAAAATACGCGGGGTCTTGAAAGCCGACCATTTCGGCCACCTCATATACTTTCAGATCCTTCTGTTTCAGAAATTGTTTGGCCATTCGTACGCGGAGCTGGTTGACGTATTCGCTGAAGGAAACGTTCATCCACTTCTTAAATTGCGTGCTGAAGTACCAGGGATTCAAAAAAACCGTATCCGACACGTTCTTGAGTGTAAGCTCCTCCATGTAATGCTGCTCCATATACCGGATGGCTTTTTGAATGTATCCCGGCATTGCTTCATCCCCCTCCGACTGGCTGAGAAACGAAGTTGTGACCCGCCTGATCCACAGCATCAGCCCATGGAAGGTGGCCTGGCGTTTCACTTCATCTACGTAATCGATCCATTCATGCCGTATCGACCTGACGCCGTGTTCCTCCAAATACTCCTTAAGAAACAGCACCTCTTTAAGTACTTCGTTCTTAAGCCGCTTCGGATCCCAATAAAGATGAAGTCTCTCAAGCGCCTCGACGGCTTCCCCGAGGACCTGCTTCAGCTTGGCTTTATCTCCCTTCAGGATGCACGTTCCCATCACCCGGATGGAGAAATAATAGCTGAACGAATAGGGTTTCTGCTTCTTCATATTTTCACAATACGATATGGCATTTAAAAGGGGCGGTATCTCGTTAAATGAGGCAAAATCCATCCGCCTGAGACACTCCTCATAGATTTGTCTCAGCTTGCCCGGATCGTCGAACCGATCGCCAATGCCAATATACGTCCTGTAGCCTTGCTCCAGCAAAAACTGTTGAACTTCGCAAAGGCTGCTCATGAACTTGTCGTCATTTACCGGGGCGCGAAAGATCATGACAACATGCCCGTCATCGCACACCAGATCATCCATCCCCTGCAGCATGACGCCCGACTTCCACCGCTCCTTGAGCAGCAGAGCGACCCGTTCAATGGCGCTGATTTGTGACGCAAGCGTCACCATGAGCCTTGGATGCGGTTCAGTCCAGGTTGCCGTCAATACCCGCTTCCCCGACAGTGCCTCCTTCAGCAGCTCTTCATTCGCCCGTTCCTCATCCTGTTTGCTTTCTTTTGACCTTCGCTCTTCTATTTTGTGCAAAGTGTCGATAATATTCTGGTAATGACAAGGCTTGAGCAAATAATCGCATGCGCCGTGCTTCATGGTTTCCCGGACAAATTCAAAATCCGCATATCCGCTGTGTACGATGACAGAAGTATCCGGGTATTGCGATCGGATAAATTTGGTCAGCTCGACCCCGTTCATATCCGGCATTTTAACGTCCGTAATGACACAATCGACATGTTCGCCGGAGAGCAGCCGCATGGCGTCGGCGGCATTCTGTGCCGCACCTACGATATCGTAATTCGGGCAGTATTGAGACAAAATATGCGCCAGACCCTGCAGGACGGTATTCTCATCATCAACCAGCAACAATTTCAGCATATCGATTGATCCCTCTCTTCAGGCATTGTCTTCGCTAACTGAAAGCGGTCTGATGTTTATTCGATTGCTAAGCTTTACTGTAATGATCGTTCCCTTTCCCACGGTGCTTTGAATCGAGACTCCATAGCCCTCTCCATATATATATTTCGCCCGTTGATGCACGAGCTGTATGCCAAGGCCCAAACCTTCCTCTGGGTCCTCCTGCTCGCAGGCCGCAAGCAGCTGCCGCACCCTCGCCTCGGGTATTCCAATCCCGTTATCCTCCACTTCAAATACCAAATCTTCCCTGCTGATCCGATAACCGCGAACGGAAATGTGTCCGCCATGCTTCATATCCTGAAACGCATATTTGAACGTATTCTCAACCAATGGCTGAATGACCAGCTTCGGTATTTTGTCTTCCCATATTTCGGGATGGATGTCGAAGCTGTAATTCAGTTTATCTTGAAACCGCATGTACTGAATCGTTAAGTAGCTTTCCAACTGGTTTATATCCTCACGTACGGTGACGAAATCATTGCTGTGAGAGATGGAGTAGCGAAGAATATTGGATAAGGCAACGATCGAGCCCCCAATCTCCTCCTCTCCTTTCATAATCGTTTTCCAGTAAATCATATCAAGGGAATTATAAAGAAAATGAGGATTAAGCTTGGACAGCAGGCTTACGATCTCCGCTTCCCGATGACGCCTTTGCTGCTGAAATACCGTTTCGATCAAGCTTTGAACCCGATCCACCATGTAATTGAATTGGAACATGATCGCGCTGAATTCGTCATTGCCTTTATGCTCCAGCTTTACGTTCAAGTTTCCCTGCTGAATGCTCTCCATGCCTTTAATGATCTTCTTCAGAGGCCGTAGAATAGCTCTTGCCGACATCATTGCGAATGACAGGATCGCCGCCAGTATGGCAATGACCATCAAAATGAAAATTCGGTTGAACTCGTGGATCAGTTGTAAAATCTCAGCCTGTGGAACAATTCCTACCAAGGTCCAGCCGGTTTCGCTCATGGCATATTGCCCTCTTGTGCTGCTTCTGCCGGCTTTCTCCCGCTCATTCAGGGAGTTCCCAATCTGCGACCGGTCTTTGGCATACAAGATGGTATCGTCTTTCACCAAATAAATTTCGCCCTGCTTGCCAAGCTGGACATCGTCGAGGAAGCTGAAGAATGAATCGCTCAAGCTGATTTGCAGAATGCCGTACCTTTCGGTTTCCTGAATGGGTAAGAATGCCGATATCTGACCGGGTTCCGCCCGGGATTCCTTCCATAGAATCTTTTCTGGCTGCAAGCCGGAAGTGTCCGTCATCATTCTTTGGATGTCGGCATCTGCAGTGAATACCGGTTTTGAATAGAACAGATTAATCGGAGGCTGACCGTCGACCGGATAAATGCACATATTGTCAATCCAGCTTAAATTCGCCGTTCGTAAAATTACGTAGCTGATTTTATACTTCGCAATCGTATAGTTGATGGAACGTCCCTTCAGATCCGCCAAATAATTTTTGACGACCTGATCTTTTCCGATCCCGATCGCCATCGTCTGGAACTGTTGAAATTGCATATCCACCCGTTGTCCGATTTGATAAACGGTTCCCTGGAAGTATGTTTCCGATTTATCCAGAATGATCGAGCGGATCCATTGCTGGAAAACCCCGATCTGAAGGACCAAAATCATGCTTGCAAAAATAATGAAGAAAATAATAATCTTCGATTTCAGCGAACGAATTTTTATTCGTCTCCCAAGTGATATCATAATTTGCTTATATCGTCCAAAAAAGTCATTTTCATCCGCCTCCTTCGGCTCAATCGTATTTTGTAAACGATTACAATTTCATTGTAATTCTA
The DNA here is from genome assembly GCF_056269285.1 of Paenibacillus sp. JT31N11. NCBI lineage: Bacteria > Bacillati > Bacillota > Bacilli > Caryophanales > Paenibacillaceae > Paenibacillus > Paenibacillus sp. JT31N11. The sequence goes on along the minus strand of NZ_JBWDNQ010000001.1, from coordinate 611,778 downwards.
GTACTCCCTTTCCGAACCCGTCAAGATTATAATTAGCCGGCAAGTCGGCCAAGATCCGACCGGAATATCGGAATCAGACATTAATAGGCGATAGCTTCAGCCACCACAATGATTCCTTAGTCCATGTGCGCCAAGCACAGAAAAGCCTAATCTTCAGTTTTGGACTGAAGATTAGGCTCGTTTTGTTAGTGGGAGATTTAGCTGATCTAAGGGACATCATCTTACTGCAGTCCCCCCTTCAATCCTATTGCTTGATACTCTTTATGTCCCCATAAGCCAATCTGAGACCGTCCCAAGTGGCAATAAGTTCGTTAGTATCCAACTCATGAAGACGAATGACGGTATAGTCATACAGGTTATTATTCGCTGCACAGTGAATGATGCGGTCTATATAATACTGTCTTGTATTTTCCAAGTTTAAACATCCCCCTTGAATTATTTGAATTCAATGATTTTCAATTGTTTCATTGACGAAGCTTCGAGCAAAATAAGTTGGGCGACGATTAGTAAAGCTTGATTTCACCGCTAATCTGAATGTCCTATATCGAAGTTGGACGAAAGAGCAGAAGCACGTTTAACTTTTACTCTTGTTGCTTTAAACCCAATATAAAACGGATCCAAATTTATATCAATAGTTAGATCATCAAAACAAAAAGAGTCGAGTACTCCAATACTCGACTCTTTTATCACTTTATAACGTTAGCTTTGGCATACTCAATCCCCAACAACTTAATTTAGATTCAAGCTACCAGGGATAATCAGAGGAAAAGGTTGCTGAAAACACTCCCTCGGATTTAGTCCCATCAATCTATTTGCCAATATCATTTTATCCAATATTAAAACCTCACCTGAGGTCCCATTCACAATGAAACACCCAAAAATCCGCGTGTTAATTGAAAATCAATATTACCCTGTTGATAGAGACGAGGAGTATAGCTATGCTCAATGATTTGCTTAGATGTCTCCAGAATCTGATTGGTCCAAGCGGCTGGATTCCCGTTAAGCAACAGATCCAAATCCTTGGGATAGGTTTGCTGCATAGTCGGCTCCGATGCCATTTGCAGCATCGGCACGAACGGATGTGTCTGCATTGGGCGATTGTGGACGAGCGCAATAATTAACTCTACACCCGTGGCTGCTAAGCCCGTTACGGTCTCCACCCAATGCCCGGTCGGGGTTTCCATGATGTGGAAACCTGTGAGGCGGGCATGTTCGCCATATGCCAATGACGGCGGGACATTGGAGGCATTAAATAAATTATCACGGAAAGCTGGCTTTGAAAGCAACCCGCTGTTCTCGGGGATAACCACCATACCGCCTTCGCCGACAATCATCTTTGTCAACTTCGCCAGTTGTTCACCATCTGCGTCTGTAACGGAACCATCACTTAAGATGCCAATGCGTAATGCTTCCAGACCGACAGTCTCCTTCGTGGTTGGCCCATTCGCGGACAATTGATCAGCAAACCACGTTTCCACCTTCCGAGTTACCTTATCAATCCCGCCGTCAAGTTGAATACTAGCAAAGCCAAGACGGCTGGGATCAACCCCCATCTCCTCCATCTCGTGACGCATATAGTCATTGTGGGTTTTCTCACAGCCATGCTCCAGCAACAGACAATGCTGAACCAGAGGATGGGTAATATAGCCAATCATAGTGCGGGCATACAACTGTTCGGGCTGCCCGGCCGAATTACCGCATCCTTCCGTATGAGCCAAGGCCACAAAGCGTGAGAGGTGCTCAGGCTGCCCAAGCCCCTGTTTGTTCAGCTTCAGAGCAATCATATTCGCTACCTGACCGGCACAAAGACTTGTGGGCAGGATTAAGCCAATGTGGTCACTGGCTCGATGGCCGTTGCGACGTGTTAATGTGAATCGGAAGGAATTTGGATCCGCGGCTGCATCCGTTTGAATCGCAATAGGTTCCCCCGTCGGCAGAGGTGCATGGAGCAATGTTTCAAGTTGGCTGGAATCGGTTTGCCGCCAGTTGCGCCAGATCTGCACCTGTGAGTGGCCCGCCTTCTCGCCAACACTGCGCTGACCGGAGGCTATTCGTAACGAAAGTTCAAAGGCCTGCTTGCCCAACTCATCCATGGATACACCTTCCAGGTACTGACCGGCGTTGACATCCATATCATTGGATAATAATTCGAAACGACGCGTTGTTGTTACCACCTTGACTGTCGGTACAAAAGGAAAGTTGGTGATCGAGCCATTGCCTGTCGTAAAGAAAATCAGGTTGCAGCCTGAAGCCACCTGACCGGCAATGCTCTCGAGGTCATTACCCGGGCTATCCATAAAATAATATCCGGATTCTTTCATGAGCGCACCATAGTCTATCGCATAGTCAAGGCGGGTGGACGGGTCTTTCTTGAGGGCAGCACCAATGGACTTGAGATAAATATTATAAAGGCCACGATATTTATTACCACCGGATGGGTTTCCTTCAGCGTTAGCGCCATGCCAAGACGTGCGCTCCTTGAATTCTTCTAAGAACGTTAAAAATTTGCGGGCGGTTTCCACGTCGCGTACCTTCTTCAAGACATAGGGCTCTGCGCCAATTAATTCATCGGTTTCAGCCAGACTGGCACTGCCGCCGTAATTTATCAATTCCTGCGCAATCCAGCCCAGAAGCGGATTAGCAGAAATGCCGGAAAAGGCGTCTGAGCCTCCGCATTGTAATCCGATTTTTAGATTGCTAATGGATTCAGGAGTCCGCTCCATGTCATTGACCGTTGGCAGCCAATCTTGCACAATAGCCTCCCCTATGTTCAGATTATCCTGAAAGCCGCCTTTGATTGACAGAAACCGATGCAGAACTTCATCCAATGGATAATTGTGTTCGCGTAAATACGTTTCTACCATCTGGTTGGTCACGGATTCAATGCCATAATCTACTATCAAGACCGCGCCTACGTTGGGATTGACGATAAATCCGGCCAGCGTGCGCAGCAATAGCGCCAGGTTATTAGGCTGTTCAGTGCCTCCCTCAGTATGCGCTGCGGGGACAATCCCATCCACTTGGGGAAAGTTCTTCAGTTGCCCTTGCAGACGAGCGGCAAGTTGCTTGACATAGCTGCCCGTGCGTGAAGTTGTGCCCAACAAAACAATCGTGTTGCGGGTACCGACACCGCGGGCTTGGCTGCGCCGGTAACCCATGAAGGTGCGTGTTTCTTGGTATGCGGGCAATGCTGCAGCCGGTTGGAAATTCATCTCGTCGAGAACATACGGAGGAACTTGATCAGAAAAATTGGGCGCGGCCGGCAGCGCAAATTTCAACGAACGTACACTGAGCGCCTCCAGCACGCTTTTGTTGATCACATAATTGCCGGGCTGAATGGATTGCAGAGCCACACCAAATGGTAATTCCCACGAGAATAGAGCTTCACCAGGAGCAATCGCCTTGACCGCAAAACGATGGCCTTCCATGACCGTGAAATCCAAGTTCAGGATTTGGCCTTGATAATGAATGATGGTGCCAGCGTCCAGTTGCCGGGTCGCTACCGCGACATTATCTCCGGGTAAGGGAAGTCTGCCCACTTCGTCAAAGTTATAAGATGCTTTCATAGATTTCTAACTCCTTATTTAAGTTTTCACTTGAGTTAAATATAAATCCGTAGCCGCACTGATTCTTGAATAGCTCGCTGATCACCAGTGGGAAGAGATGAAACCGATTACAAAAAGTCGAAATCAAACCTTCGCAACGACGCAGGTTCATGCAAATATTGTATCATAAATTGAAATAACTAGCTGATATTTTCATCATGCATTTAGGTTTCTCAATCCAGAGCAGTCCTGCCCGTTACTTTAATGAAAAAGAGGAACTGCCACCTGGCAGCTACTCCACTAACGTGCCCGTTAGCATTCCATTAGAACGTTAAATTTCCGAATGCGAGCGCCCCGTACGATGGGAGTACGCAAAGGGTCATAGCCCGTTAAATCCCATCATCCAGATGTTGGGATGCTTAAAACATTTGGATAATTATACCAGATAAACTCAATCCAAGGCGGTGCTATATTTGCAAAATGTCCCCAACTGCCAGGCAATGACTCCGTATCGTTGCTTTTAATCTCGGAGAAGTAAGCAAGAAGAAACCCCTCTTTAATTAATCCATTCATCACTCTGCTTAATGTTTGCCTGTATTCTCTCGGTTCTTGTATTTTAACAGGAGACTTGGATTGATCATACACCCACTCTTGATCCGGATAAGAAGTCACTGTTTCATCTTCGTATGGATGTTTTAATGTGTAACCATCCCCGTTCCAATCCTTGTGGGTTACTCCTGAGAAAAAAGGATTAGCGCACATCAGATGATAGAGTCCGCCCGCTTTGAGAACACGGGATACTTCATGAAATACAACCCGTGAATCCGGAACAAACGTAAGAGAATACGGATGCCAGACTATATCAAATGAAGCAGCGTCGAAACAGGATAAATCCCGCATGTCACCCTGATATAAATTAATTCTGATCCCATAATGTTCAGCTGCAGCTTTATCACGTTCCAATTGGGACGGGGAAATGTCTAGGACCGAGACCAAAGCGCCGAGCAAAGCAAATGCAGCTGACTGTTGCCCTCCACCACTTGCCAGACAAAGAACCGTCTTTCCGGATAAATCCCCATCAACTCCCAGCCTGTCCAATCCCAAATAATCGCGTGCTGTTTTTTCATCAAGATCTAGCTTTGGTCGCGTGAATAAGGCATTGGCTTCAGCCAACGCTTCCCAGCGGGCGTGATTATATAAATAGACATCATCTTTCAATACGACACCTCCTAAGATCAATATAAAATGGATTTTATCATCCAAATCATATCATATACAGAGATTTATTTTACTCAGCCATGCTGCCGGTTATATCAAATAGACTAAAAAAGAGGAGCTGCCCCGGGCAAGCTCCTCCATTATCTTGTCAGCTAGCGAAATTAAAGCCATTCCATATCGTTATATTTTAGCCCAGATCTGTTTTATCGGGATGCCGGATTAGTTGACACGGATGTGCAAACCGCATGCTTATTCTTCTCACCGAAGGCTGGCTCCCCCGTCCACGGTCAGGATTTGGCCCGTTATCTGACCTGCCAAATCCCCAGCCATGAAAACGACTGCGCCGGCGATATCCTCTCCGGTCTGCATCCTTCCAAGCGGCATTCGGTCACCGCGCTTGTCGATTTCTTCTTGATCCATGCCCAAGGCTTTCAAGCGCTCAAGTTCCCCATCGGACATTACCCAGCCGGGGTTGACGCAATTGACGCGGATACGATGTTTGGCCAGTGCCCGGGCCAAATTGCGTGTCAAGGTGATGATGCCGCCTTTGGAGACGGCATAAGCCATCGTCGATTCTTCGCCCATCCTGGCGTGGAGGGACCCGATATTGACCATGCAGCCGCCGCCGCGCTGTATCATTCCGGGCACCGCCGCCTGGCTCATCAGGTATGCCCCCTTCAGGTTAATGCCGAGCACCTTATCCCAGAATGCTTCATCGGTGCCAAGCAGGTCTGCCCTGGGGAAAATTCCCGCATTGTTTACCAGTACGTCCACGCCGCCGAATTCCAGCTCAGCTTTGCGGATAACGCTCTCCGCTTGCTCCGGAACGGATACGTCGCATTGAATAAACCGGACTGCACAGCCTGCCTGCGCCCACTGAGCAGCATCCTCTTCTCCGTTTTCAGCGACGTCGGCGATTACTATTCGTGCACCGTACCGGACGAACTGTTTCACGATAGCGCGTCCGATTCCCTTCGAGCCGCCTGTTACGACCACTGTTTTTCCCTCAAAATTCCAATCCATTTGGCGAATAGCGCATTCCCCCTTTTCGATCCCGCTTGTCAGTCCAACCAATACCTATGTCTCACCATTAACCTTTTATGCCAGTTGTCGAAATACCCTCCACAAAATGTTTCTGAGCAACGAAAAACACGAGAATGGACGGGATGACGGATACGAGCGAGACGGCGAGGAGCTGACCCCACTCAACTTTATACTCGGAATCGATAAAAACCCGCAGCGCCACGCTGACCGTATAATGCTCCGCTGAGCTCAAATACAGCAGCTGCCCGAAGAAATCGTCCCAGCTCCATAGAAACGTATACACGATAACGGTTACCAGCGCCGGTTTGACCAGCGGCAGTATGATTCTCAGGAAAATGCCCAAGGACGAGCAGCCGTCGATTTTTGCGGATTCATCCAGCTCGCGCGGTATTCCACGGATAAACTGCACCATCAGGAAAACGAAAAAAGCGCCTCCGCCGAAAAAGTGGGGCAAAATGAGCGGAAGGAACGAGTCTACCATTTCCAATTTGTTGTACATAATATACTGCGGTACGATGGTCACTTGTCCGGGCAGCATGAGGGTCATCATCAGCAGGCCGAACATCAAGCCCTTGAGCTTGAAATTGATCCGCGCGAACCCGTAGGCTACAAGCGGCGTTGTGATCGCGGCTCCCAGCACGCACCAGAATTCAAGCCAAAGCGTATTGCCAAAGAATCTCGTAAACGTGAAGGACGGGAATGATGTCCAGCCGTTATAGAAATTATCCCACATCGGCTTGGAAGGCCAGATGGTGGGAAGCGGCATCTCGGCATTGCTTTTTAGCGACGCGCCAACCCACCAGAATACCGGATACATCATCAGGAAGGAAAACACGAGCAGTATGATATGGTACCGGAGCGAGCCGCGTCGGATAGCGAAGGTCATTTTTACTTCCTGCCTCCTTCCGATTCATAGAATACCCAGTATTTCGAGACGTAGAAATTGACGACAGTCAAGAGAGCGATGAGAAACAGCAAGAGCCAGGCCAATGCCGATGCGTAACCCATTTCAAAGTTTTTGAACGCTTTGTCATAGAGCATGAGCGCATACGTATAGGTCGAGTTTGCCGGTCCGCCGCCCGTAATGATGAACGCCGAGTTGAACATTTGGAACGAGCCGATAATGCCGAGTACGAGATTGAAGAACATAACCGGCGACAGCATTGGCAATGTAATATGGAAAAACTGGCGAATCTTCGATGCGCCGTCCACGCCCGAGGATTCATATAAATCCCGCGGTATTTGTTTTAGGCCGGCCAGGAAAATGATCATGGTGGAGCCAAACTGCCATGTCGCGAGCAGAATAAGCGTGCCCAGCGCGGTATTCGGATTGGAGACCCAGCCGATTCCTGTGATCCCGAACCATCCCAGCATATGATTGACGTAACCGTCCATGCCGAACATGTTCTTCCACAGCACCGCCACCGCGACACTCCCGCCGATTAATGAGGGGATGTATACCATGGTCCGATAGAACGAGATGCCTCGAATTTCCCGGTTAAGCAAAATCGCCACCATGAGAGAGAAGAACAATTTCAGTGGAACGGAGAACAGAACGTATGCAAATGTGACGCCCAGCGACTTCATAAAGATCGGATCCTCGCCAAATATACGGGCGTAATTTTCCGTACCGACCCACTCCGGGTCGCGAAGCAACGGATAGTCCGTGAAGGATAGATAGAAGGATTGCATAATCGGCCATAAAGTCAGAAGCAGAAAGCCGACAAGCCAAGGCGAGATGTACAGGAAGCCGGCCAAATTGTTTTCGTCCGATATCCGCTTTCGTTTGAAAAAAGCATGCGAGCGACCTGCAGCCAGCTTTTTTGCCCTTGTCGAGTTCAATTTGCGTATCACCTGCTCTCGATAAGATTCGGGAAGGGGACCAAGATTTGCAAACTCCCGGCCCGGCCCGATTTGATCCTTCTGTAGGCTTGTGTCTGCTTAATTCACTTCGGCCATCTTACCCTCGGCATCCTTCGCGGCGGCCATGATTCTATCGAAAGCTTTCTCAATCGTCTGCTTATTGAACATGACGGCTTCCATTTCCGATAGATATACTTTCTCAAAGTCCTGCGCGCCGGCCGGGAGCGGATAAAACTTCTGGCCCATCTCACGCCCGACGTCCAGCATTTCTTTGCCAAGCTTCTGTCCTGGCTCGAGTCCGGGCTCGATCGCTTTCCAAACTTCCTCGTTCAAGGGAATGCCGCGTGCCGTCTCCATGATTTTGCCCGCTTCCGGATCCTCCAGGAACCACTTGGCGAACTTGAGGGCCTCGTCTTTGTTTTTGGAATTCTCGGCTACGCTCCAGAACAGCGTCGGCTGCGACCAACCGCCGCCTTGCGCCGCAGTGGGATCATTTACGACAGCAATCTTCCCGGGCATCAAATTCTCCACGACGCCAGCCGAGGCAACGGTGGCTCCTGTTACAAGCACGGCTCCGGAAGCGACCGGATCCAACTGCGGGTCGCCTTCTTTGAAGCTGATCGTCTTGTCGGGAGGCGGAACGACTCCTTCTTCGCGGTATTTCGCGTACAGCTGCTGCAGGCTCATCCACAGGTCTTTATCAATGTGCACCGTGCCGTCTCCCGGGAAGACGGGGCCTTTGCCGTTTGCCATCTGATAGGTCTGGAAGGGGAACCATAGCCGGGAGAGATCCTGAATACCGTACCGGTCTTTCGGAAGCTTCTGCCGCGCCTCCTCCGCAAACTCGAAATATTCATCCCAAGTCCAATTCTTATGCGGCGGCGTCAGGCCGAACTTCTCGACATCGGCTTTATTATAAATGTATCCGCCGCCATTCAAGCTGGTCGGAATGCCGTACAGCTTTCCGTTGAATTTAATCGCATCCAGCAGCTTGCTGTCCACAAGACCGGACAGGTCGACACTCGAGACATCCATCAACTGCCCGCGTTTGACGTATTGCTCCATGATCGCCATGTCCATATGGACGATGTCGGGCAGGTTCTTGGCGGCCGAAAGCGTTACCAATTTATCGAAATAACCTTGGACGGCAGCATATTCTGGTTGAAACTTCACATTCGGAAATTTCTGCGAATAGAGCTCAAGCACCTTTAACGTATTGTCATGCCGCTCCTGCGAACCGCCCCACATGATCCGCAGTGTGACGGGCTTCGCTTCCGACTGTTCGCCACTGCCCTCTTCATTCGCCTTCCCGCTGCCATTCTCTTCCGTGCCGGAGCCGGTATTTCCTCCGCCGCACGCCGCCAGGAAAACCAGACTGAACATGAGCGAAAACGTCAATGCACGCTGTACGTATAGTCCGATCATCTTCATAAAACCTCCTCCAGGTAATGAAGTGCCCTATTCCTGCAACATGTACCTGCCCTCCTCAAAACTCGTAGCTGCCATCCTTGGCGGCGAACTCATAGGCCGCTCTCGGGATTTGGGTCGCAAGCTTGCCTCCGCTGATATCGATCATCGTTCCGGTAATGTAACCTGCGTAGTCGGATGCGAGGAAGCAAATCAAATATGCGACATCCTCCTTTTTCCCCCAGTACCGCAGAGTTAATGTATCCAGAAGACGATCCTTGCGGTCCTGCGGCAAATCGGCAAAATGGTTCATGTCGGTCGGAATCATCCCCGGGGAGTAACAGTTCGCCGTGATGTTCCAGGGACCCAGCTCCCCTGCCAGCACGCGCGTGAATTGATGAACCGCCGATTTTGAAGCGGCGTAGGCAGCGCTTCCATAAGACGGGACGATGGCCGCGAAGGAAGCCGCGTTGATGATCCTCCCCGATCGCTGCCGCTTCATGACCGGAGCGACTGCTTTGCACATCAGGAAGGTGCCTTTCAGGTTAATGTCCATATTGAGATCCCAGGTTTCTATTTTCAGTGCATCTATGGGTCCCCCGCTTGCAACTCCCGCATTGTTGACGAGAATGTCGATACGCCCACGCTGCTTTATCACATCCTCGATCACTTCTTCAATGCGGGCATAATCCCGTACATCGCACTCGTACGGGTAGGCCTGGAATCCTTGTTCAGCGAGCTCCTTAGCAGCGTCCTCCACCAGGGACCTGTTCATATCCAGTAAAATGGTGATGACGCCCTCATTGGCGAGGGTACGTGCTATTTCCTTCCCAATCCCTCTTCCCGCACCGGTTATAACGGCCACATTGCCGCTCAAGTTGATATTCATTAAGAAGCCCCCTTCTTCGAAATATTCTGGTCCCGAATAAGCTGATGCATATAATCCAGACTTGCCTGCAGCTCCGCATTCTCGTAAGCGGCAATCGCTTCCGCCGGCTCGCCTTGCTCGTATGGTGTCCGCCATTCGTCTGGTGACGTCTCTGCATTTGTTTGAACATACCGGATCGTCCTGGCCAACTGATGTGCCGAGCGGGGCGGATATTCCGGCCAATAGTCGTCGGCGAGCACGCGTATATGCCGCGCTTCGAGAGCGCCGATCTCGATAGACATGGTAAGATCAGTTATCGATGATTTCCGGAATACATTCAGGAGCGCCGGAAAATCCAGCACGCCCTGCCCGATCGGGCACCGAACGAGCCTGTATCCTTCGCTGCTGAGGAAGCACCTATAGTCCTTCAAGTGCACATGCTTGATATAAGGCAGGATCTTCTCGACAAAATCAACCGGCACTTCGGCCGTAGCCAGCGGATTACCGGTGTCGAGCGTAATACCGAAATGGGGTGAAGCGATTCTTTCGCACAGCCAGATCAATTCTTCAGAGGCAAGGTCTTGATGGTTCTCGACGGCAAGCACGACCCCTTTCTCCTCGGCCATTCGCGTTGCCGCTTCAAGCCCACTCAATACGTTCTGGAGAAACGGCTTCCATTTGCCCGCCATTTCCCTTCTGTCGCCGCCAATTTTTGCTCCGCCGACTACGGTTCTAACCGTTGCCGCACCAAGCTTAACCGATAAATCGAATATTTCCGAAAGCTTGCTCGGATCATAGCCGCCGGATGCGATCACGATATACATATCACTCCTGCGCGCCCTCTTTGCAATCGCGGATAGATCGGCTCCTTCCAGAAGGTACGGCGGCAGCTCCACGCCCCGCAATCCGCAGTTCTCCGCCTGATCCAATAATTGGCCCGGCGTAAGGGGCGGTCTGCCGGAACGGGGGTGCAGCCCCATCGCATAAGTGGTGCCGAACATAGACAAACCAACTCGCATGCTGTTCACCTCTTCCTTCTTTATTGAAAACCTATTTTGCCGTCCAGCCTCCGTCCACAGTAAGCGCCGATCCGGTCATAAAGCTTGAGGCTTCGGAGGCCAGGAAAAGGGTCGGGCCCGCGATTTCCGAAGGCTTGCCCCAGCGGCCCATCGCAATATTGTCCAAAAACATGCGGTTCGCTTCCGGATTGTTTATGACTGCGGTATTGAGCTCCGTCGCAATCGGACCCGGGCATAACGCGTTCACCGTAACGTTATGGGCCGCGAGTTCGAGCGCCAGTACCTTGGTCAACTGAATAACGCCGCCTTTGCTTGAACAATAAGCGCTTCGTTCCGCCAGTCCTACGATGCCCAGCATAGATGCAATATTGATGATTCTGCCGTATTTCTGTTCTTTCATTTGTCTGGCCACCGCCCGGGAGCACAAGAACGGCGCCTTCAGATTCGTGCTTTGCACCAAATCCCAGCTTGCCTCGTCATACTCCTCGATCGGCTTTCGAATATTAATTCCCGCATTGTTAATCAGAATGTCGATCCGCCCGAAAGCATCCGTTGCAGATCGCACCATCGCTTCGACATCTTCTGCATTCGTTACATCGGCCGCAAGTCCGAGTGTCTCTTTGCCTGTTGCCTGTGCCAGATTCGCCGCCGCTTCTACCGCTTTCTCCTCCGTGCGGCTCGTTATGACGACGGCCGCCCCTGCTTCAGAGAGCGCCTGTGCCATCACAAGGCCCAATCCGCCAGTTCCTCCGGTGATCAGCGCAACCCTGCGGTCCAATTTGAATAGGTCTGAATAACCCAATTTATATTCCTCCATTCATAGCAGATTCCCGGTTTATGCGGGCGTGTACAGTCATTTTGGACCTCGCTCCGCCCTTTCCTTCTCCTTCCGTTAACATCAGCCGGGTGCAAGCAAAATTTTTGCCGTTTTGCCCGGGCCGTAAATCAGCTTGTCGAAGCAAACGCCTCCCTCCTCAAGCGGCGCCAGGCTGGTCCATGGGCTCAGCCGTACTTTTCCCTGGGCGATCCACTGCAGCGCATCCTTAAAATCGGCCTGGTTATAGGCGAAAGCGCCGTAAGTCCTGATTTCGTCACGGATCATCTCATTGACCGGCAGCTGGCTTTTGTCCTCGTGTAACCCTGTAAAGACTACACTGCCGCCGGGTTTAACCGCGCTTATGCATCCGTTCCGGGTAATCTGCAGACCGACCGCATCTACCGCAGCATCAAAGTCGTTGATCCCCCTTCTGGCATCTATTTGGGTCGCCGTTAAGGCGCCAAGCTCTCGCGCGATCTCCAGGCGCTCTTCATTGAGGTCAATGACCGTAATATCCTGCAAACCGAAGATTCGAGCGGCTTGCAGCGTAAGAAGCCCGATCGGACCTGCGCCCATGATCAGCAGCCTGTCGCTCGGATACAGCTTAATCAGATTGCAAATGTGGACCGCGCACGCAAACGGCTCGGTGTAGGCGCCTTCATCAAACGATACATGAGGCTCCAGCAAATGGACATTTCGCTCCGGCACGACGACGAACTCGGCAAACGCGCCCGGAAGGTGAGCGCCGAGCAGCTTTCGCTCCGTGCATAGCTGCGCGGCGCCCGCCGTGCATGAGAAGCACCTGCCGCATGTGACAAGCGGATTGGCGGTAATCCGGTCGCCCACATCGACAAGACTTACGCCGCTGCCAATTCGCTCAACTGTCCCGGAGAATTCATGACCCATAATAAGAGGGGGCTTGCGCAAGGAATTATGTCCCAAATAGCCGCTCAATTCGGATCCGCAGATACCTGCGCGCGCGACCCGTATAAGCACCTCGTCTTCACGCGGTTCGGGAACCGCCGCTTCGCGGACAGTCATCTGCTTCGGTCCCTCATATATCAGTGCTTTCATGCCGTACCTCCTAAAGCGTTTTCAAAGAAAACGCTGCTTCGTAAGCATTGCTTATTATCTTCATTGGCTTCTTTCATCCACCAGCGCTCTCTTCTCCCAGCCCTGCTTGAATAGCGGGAGATAATGACCGGGGTGGTACGGATGCTTCGCGATCTCTTCCAGGTTTAAATCAACGCCGAGACCGGGCAGCTCCGGAGGTTTGATATAACCTCGTTCAACCCTGCAAGCCGGCTCAAGGACGAATTCCTCCCAAGGCTCGTTAAACTCGTCAAAAATTTCATGAAGATAGAAGTTCGGCGTCGCCATATTCAAATGCGCGCATACGACGGAGCAGAGCGGCCCTTGCGCGCTGTGCGGCGCAATGACGCCGTTATGGGCGTGAACCATACCGCAAATTTGCTTGGATGCCGAGATCCCGAGAAACTGCGGTTCAAGCTGAATGATATGCACGGCGTCGTACTTGAGCAATTCTGCGAACTGCTCTCTGCAGTAGTAATCCTCTCCGCAGGCGATCGGCACCGGGCTTCTCCTGGCCACTTCCACCATGGAGGAGATGTTCTGCGGAGGCACGGGCGCTTCGAACCAGGTCGGGTTGAATGAGCGCATGGCTTCGGCGAACTGCAGTGCTGTATGGACGCTGAAGCGGTTATGGCCTTCGATCAGGATATCCGTATCCGGGCCGACTGCATCGCGGACAGCTTCGATGATGTCAAGAGCGAGGTTGAAATCCTTTTTCTCCACGGTTCTCCAGGCGCTGCCGAACGGATCGAATTTCAGCGCCGTGTAACCCCTTTCAACAACGACCTTGGCTTTTTCGTAAAAGTTGTCCGGGGTTCTCGGACCGCGGTACCAACCGTTCGCATAACAGCGCAGCTTATCGTGGCATTGACCGCCAAGCAGCTTGTAGAGGGGCTGGCCGGAGGCCTTGCCGATGATATCCCAGCAAGCGGTTTCAACCGCAGCCAGAGCCGATCCTTGAATTTGTCCTCCGTTCGAATAAACATCCCGCAGCATTTTCAAGGAGATTGTCTCCACATCGAAGGCACTTCTGCCGATGAACAGATGCTTCAGTTCATGTATGGCCGCCTCGACCGTCTTCGCAAAGCCATTCAGCGTTCCTTCGCCGATGCCGTACACGCCCTCTTTCGTATGCAGCTTGACGAAAAGCCAGTTCTTCCAGGGATTGCCCACGATAAACGTTTCCACATCGGAAATAATCACTCATGGTCACCTCATTTCATTTCTATATTAGAAACAATGTTTCTAATTTTATGGCTATAGTGTATGTGAAGATCGAATAGTCTGTCAATTGTTTTTGTGCAGATTGACTGAATCTCGTGCTGAGCTATAAAATAACTATATACTCTATTGTTTTCGAAGCTGCCGCAGCATCTCCGTTCTAACGTTGACTCTTCATGCTGTATTCTTGATAACACGACAACTAAATCGGAAATGAAATTTCGAATCAGGAAGGGGAAACATCATGACACGCCGAGTTCAGACAAAACCTTCAAAGGACAAAGTCGCTTCCTCTACGGTGCTCAAAGCGCTCCACGTGCTGCAGGCGTTAGCTGATTTATGCGATAACAATCCCCAAGGCGCTTCCGTCAGCAAAATTTCGCAGAAATCCGGGGAAAGCCCAAGCAGCGTTTGCAAGCATTTGGCCGCCTTTCAGCAGTACGGGCTCGTCGAGCAGGATCCGTACTCGGAGCTTTATCGGATCGGGATCTATGCGCTTCGTCTGTCCACCTCGGCCCTGAAATCGATGTCCATTCGCGACATTGTCTCCCCTTATCTTCGTAAAATCGCCGACCGGGTTGGCGAAACGATCCACCTAGTCGTTCGCGAGGGACTCCGGGTGGTGTACATCGATAAAGTCGAATCGTCCAAAACGATTCGCATGCACTCCGAAATCGGGCTGCGCAACCCGCTCTATTGCACGGGCGTTGGCAAAGCGATTCTCGCTTATTCGCCCATTTCGCTCGTCGATGCGGTCGTGACGGAAGGCCTCATTCCGTTTACCCCCCAGACCATCACCTCCCGGGGAGCTCTCCTTGAGGACTTGGAACAAATCCGGGCACGCGGCTATTCGATCGATAATTGCGAGCACGAAAGCGAGGTCCGCTGTGTTGCGGCTCCGATCTTAAACCACCTGAAGGAACCGATCGCTTCCTTCAGCGTCGCCTGTCCGAAGTGGCGCCTGCTTGATGAACGCGTTGACGAGATCGGAGACCTGATAAGAGAGATTTCTGCGGAGATTTCCGCACGTTTTGGTTATAACGGCTGATCGCTGCCCTGTCCTCGCTGCTCCTTTTGACCTAAACATATCGCTCCTGTCTCCACGAGCATTCGTATCACTATTTGTATAGTTCTCAGAACCTCATATTCGCGCCTGGTTTCATTATCAACTTTAGAAATCCCCACCCTTCATCCTTGGGCGGGGATTTTTTGCATTAAAAAGTGTATGGAGGGATGAATCGAAGCGGTCACAATCCGACATTTTTTGCTCCCTGCTGTAAAAGCCCAGTAACCCATCAGAGAGCCGCTGCTCGCATAGACAAAAATTCAATAAAGGTATAAAAAAGTAGGTAAGCCAATTGGTCAAATGGCTATTTGATGACAGAGGGGGGTTACGTCTTGCAATATCCGCCGCCTGACTAAAGGGTCCGCTGCCCAGGATTCCAGGAAATCTATTAGAAGAGGAGGTATTTTTATGAATAAATCATGTCTATACTCCGCACTCAAGACTCATATATCCGGGTGGGTGATGGGATTTCATGAGCATCCGCATTTTGAAATATCTGTCGTTGTATTTGGCTCCGGTACCTTCTTCATACACGATGATGACCAGGCATATCCGATTCATGAAGGCGATATCATTCTTATTCCGCCAAACGTCCCCCATAACTTTACTTCCTCCACTTCCATCCGTTTCGCCGTGCTGCAGATTCAGAATTTGCCCGCTGAACTGCAAGCCATCTTTTTTCGCATGACCCGAAACTCTTTTTTGTATTCCCTGAGCTATATCAAGCTGGAACGTTATGAAGCGTTATTTAACAACTGGATCAATTCGGTCGTGGTCGTGCAATCCTTGAACTGCAGCGAGCGGGTGATCAAACTATGGATCGAATTATTGCTGCTGTTCATTAACGATTCCATCGAGAACGTTCAAGACAAGGGCTCTTTGCAAAGCGCCGCGGATTATATCCACAATAATTATGATAAGGACATCCGTATTTCGGAGCTTGCGAAGATGGCGAATATGTCCGAGAATGGTTTTCGATCCGGGTTTAAAAAGAAGTTTGGCCAGTCCCCGAAACAATATCTCCAAGCATACCGCATGTCCCAAGCCAAGCTCCTGCTGGAGTCCTCCTCCAAATCGATTCAACAAATAGGCCAGCAAGTTGGGTTCCCCAGCATCCACGCCTTCTCTGCATGGTTTCAGAATATTGAAGGCAAGTCTCCTTCCACTTATCGCAAAGAAAAATAAGGGAATTTTGGAATGTTGTGTTTTTTATAAAAGGTTTATTTTTTTTTGTAAATACTTCAATTGGCGATATATATATAATCATTCCTGAGGCCTGTAAGCGCTTAAAACTCAACGTATCCGCGGAAAAGCTGAGAATGGTCACCACGTTTTGACCCGTTTCACCATACGTTTTTATCAAGCATGGGGGGTGTTTATTTGTCGGCTTCACCTGCACAGATTGGTCAGCCCGTTCCAAGTGAATCGTCAAGGAAAAAAATGACTAAAGTAACCAAGCGAAATGTCGTAAACGGAATGCTGTTCGTCTCGCCCTGGGTGATTGGATTCATTGCACTTACGATGGTTCCCTTTGTCTTGTCACTGTACTACAGCTTCACCACCTATGATGTGGTTGCGGCGCCCGACTGGACCGGAATTCAGAATTATGTTCAGCTGATGAAGGATCCGATATTCTGGACATCGATCTACAACACCTTATTTTATACGGTATTTTCGGTCCCGTTGAGCATTGTGATCGGGGTTGCACTCGCGCTCCTGCTCAACTTGAAGATCAGGGGAATGGCATTCTATCGTACCATCTTCTATCTTCCGAGCATCGTTCCGCTGGTAGCTTCCTCGATTCTATGGCTCTGGCTGTTCGATCCCCAGTTCGGATTGATCAACAGCATGCTTGAAGCCATAGGCATTCGAGGGCCGGGGTGGCTTGTTGATCCGGCTTGGTCCAAGCCAGCGCTTATCGTGATGGGCCTGTGGGGAATCGGCGGTGCCATGATCATTTATCTGGCTGGTCTTCAGGATATACCACAGGAAATGTATGAATCGGCGGAGCTGGACGGAGCCGTGTGGTGGCACAAAATTGTGTATATCACCCTGCCGATGCTGACTCCCGTCATTTTCTTCAATCTCATCATGGGCCTGATCGGATCTTTTCAATATTTTACGCAGGCGTATATTGTGACGTCGGGCGGTCCCAACGATTCAACCCTGTTCTATTCTCTCTACCTCTACAATAATGCATTCTCCTACTTTCATATGGGATATGCATCGGCCATGGCGTGGATTCTGTTCCTGCTGATCATGGCCGCAACATTGATCGTCTTCAAAAGTTCAGCCCGCTGGGTGTTCTATGGCGGCGACAAATAAATTTGGAGGTGTGTATATGAAAGTCCGAATCAGAACCTGGGTATTGCCGCTGTTTGCCGTCTTGCTTGCAATTAGCGTTGTCGCATGCTCCTCTTCTTCTACTCCCGCCGGCACAAGTGAAACCGACGATGCTTCAGTCAATGAGGAGCCTGCTAATACTTCGGCGGACGGTAAAGTCGTAGAAGTAACGTATTGGCATATGTGGACGAGTGATTGGAAAAAGCTGATCGACAGCCTCGTGGCGGAGTTTAACGAAACCCACCCCAATATCAAAGTCAATGCACTGTCGATTACCGGCGATGCGAATGCCAAATTCCTGACCGCGCAGGCGGGCGGGGATCCGCCGGATGTCATGACGCAATGGAATCAGATTATCCCTTCCTGGGCGGAGAAGGGCGCGATCATGTCCCTCAAGGATTACATCGACGGCTCGGCTCCCGATCTGGGGGATTGGATGTATCCCATCGTCCGGGAGATCGGTACCTATAATGGCGAAATGTATGCCGTTCCCTTCTCCATGAACACCTTTGCCATGTTGTATAACAAGGATGTGCTGGAAGCAGAGGGCTTCGATCCGGAGAAGCCGCCGTTAACTATCCAAGAGCTGGATGCGATGCAGGATAAACTGTGGAAGACGGATGATCGCGGCTTCATTCAGCGGGTAGGATTCATGCCGAGCTGGCTGACGCAGTGGACCGCGCCATTTGGCGGAAGCTGGGCGGATGCCGAAGGAAATCCAACTGCGACCGATCCGAACAACCTGGCTACGCTGGAATGGTTTCAATCCTATGCGGAGAAATTCGATCCTACCAAGGTGGCCGCTTTTAATAAAAGCAATACCTCCAACGTGAATGCTGCATGGCCATTCCTCAGCGGCAAGCAGGTTTTCGCCGTCGACGGAATGTGGAGGCTGGTCGATCTTCAGAAATATGCGCCTGACCTGAACTATGGGGTCACACCGCTCCCTTATCCAGTCGAGAACGGGAAGCCAAACGCAACCTGGGTCAACGGCAACTACAATATCATTCCTGCAAAAGCCAAACATCCCAAGGAAGCGTGGGAATTCATCCTGTGGCTGACCGGTTATCATAACGAAGAATGGGCAGCATCCATGCTGAGCAAGGGCGGATGGATTCCCGCGTCGCCGAAGATCACCGAGCAGCAGCCGTATCAGGATTATCTGAATGAGATTCCGGCAAGACGGTCGTTTGTCGATTTGCTCAGCAGTGAGAATGCGGTCATAACGCCGTTAATTCCGGACCAGCAGTACTATTGGGACCGCGCGGTCAAAGCTGAAGAGGATGTCATGACCGGGAAGAAGGACCCCAAGAAGGCGCTTGAAGATCTGCAAAAGGAAATTGAAAATGAAATTTCCAAAAATACAAAATAACTGATAACGGGTGGAAGGAAGGACACACGTCTCTTCCTTCCCTTCACCAGGAAAGGGGAGAACCGGATGGCTGCGATCAGTAATCGGACGTCAACCCGAAAAAAACAGGAAATGCTCAGACAAGGAATAGGTCACATCATTCTCATACTGCTTGGCTTATCCTTTCTGTTTCCTTTCATATGGATGCTTTCAACAGCCCTTAAACCCGAAGCACAGATATTCAAATGGCCCCCCGAGTGGATTCCCGAACCGTTCATATGGTCGAACTTCCCGGAAGCGCTGACCTTTGTTCCATTCGGCTCTTATGTCAAGAACACGCTGATCATATGCTTCTGGTGTGTGGTGGGTACGTGCCTGTCCTCCGCTCTGGTGGCATATGGCTTCTCCAGAATACAATGGCCGGGACGGAATCTTCTGTTCATCATCATGCTGAGCACAATGATGCTTCCTTACCAGGTCACCATGATTCCTTTATTCGTTCTGTTCAAGCAGATCGGATGGGTCGGAACCTTCAACCCGCTGATTATCCCCTCTTTTTTCGGGGGAGCGTTCTTTATCTTCCTGCTTCGCCAGTTCTTCCTCACCATACCGCATGAGCTGACGGAAGCGGCGAAGATCGACGGCTGCTCGGAGTTCCGCATCTTCTGGCAGGTGATCCTCCCGCTCGCAAGACCTGCCCTTGCCACAGTTGCATTATTCACATTCATGAACACCTGGAATGATTTTCTCGGTCCGCTCATTTATTTGAATGACGATTCCATGTACACCGTCTCGCTTGGTCTGCAGCAGTTCATCGGTCAATATGGAACGCGGTGGGGCATGCTTATGGCTGCTTCCACGGTTGCTGCCCTTCCTATTATCATTCTGTTCTTCTTTGCACAGAAGACCTTCATCCAGGGCGTATCGACTACGGGAATCAAGGGATAAGCGATTGATGTGAATCATAGCTTGTATAGAGATATAAAAGACCTGCTCACATTCGCAAGCGAAAGGAAGGGTTAGTATGAAAATCGTTATTATCGGAGCCGGCAGCGGCTTCGGCAGCAGACTGAGCATTGACATCATGTCCAGAGAGTCTCTAAGGGAGGCTACTATTTGTTTGTGTGACCTGCACGAGGAGCGCCTGAAGAAAGTTACCGCTTATATTCAGAACACGATTGATAAGTATAACTTGCCCACTAAGCTTGAGAGCAGCACAGATCGGACCAAGCTGCTGCCCGGCGCTGATTTTGTCATCACCTCTGTTTCAGTTGGCGGCGGAGCTTATTATGGCTTCCCCTATAACATAGAGGTAGAGATACCCCGCAAATATGGCATTGAACAAACGGTTGCCGATACCTATTCAGTAGGTGCAGCATTCCGTCTGATGCGTACCGCCCCTGTTCAGCTGCAAATTTGCCGCGAGATGGAGCAGTACTGCCCTGATGCCTACCTGCTTAACCATACCAACCCGATGGCAGGGCTTACGATGCTGCATTCCACGGCCAGCAGCATTAAGAATGTGGGTATCTGCCACGGCGTGCAGCATACGAGCAGCGTAATCACCAAATTCATCGGCTTGAAGGATGAGGATGTCACTTACAAGGTCGCCGGGATTAACCATCTTGCCTGGTTCCTGGAGTATCAGCGAACTGACACCGGTGAGGATCTGTACCCTATGCTGCGCGACATGCTGGATAATCCTCAAACGGATGAGCAGAGGGATTTCCTGAAAAAGGAAGCCGTACGTGTCGATATCCTGCGCAAGTTCGGTTACTTCCCGACAGAGAGCAACCATCATGATTCCGAGTATTTGCCATATTTCCGCCGCAATGCGGATCTGATGAATCAGTACTTCCTCAAGCCCAGAGATCCTGTCCGCGATTCACTTGGCGAAAAAGCCCGCGAGTGGCTCAAGGATAGCATGGATAGCGAGCACCAGCTGTCCGGCGATTTACGTAGGTCCAATGAGTACACCTCGGGCATTATGGAGGGTATCGTAACCGATCGCCCTTTCCGCTTCATTGGCAATGTGATGAACAAGGGCCTGATTACCAACCTGCCCGGCAAGCTGTGTGTTGAGGTTCCATGCTTTGCGGACAGACATGGCATCAACGCGTCCGTTGTTGGCGACCTGCCCACCCATCTGGCTGGTTTCAATCATGCTAACGGTACTTGCGTGCAGTTGACCGTTGAGTCCATTCTCGAGAAAGATAAGGAGAAGGCCTTCTATGCGTTCGCTCTGGATCCCAATGCCGCTTCCATTCTGTCCCTGGATAATATCCGCAAGATGTTCGAGGAAATGTGGGAGGCTGAAGGCGACCTGCTCGAGTGGTACTGGAAGGATAGCATCACCGAACGTTACGCCTTGAACTGATAAAAACAAAAGGGCTATCCAATATGAAGATTCACTTTCTCTGGTTACGCGGTGCCCCGAGATACGCCCGCTTGAAAAAAACGTACAGCTGCCAAGGTAGACCGGCAGCTGTACGTTTTGTACTGAACTAACGTTTTCCTTAATCTTATTTTGGATTTAACCGATCACCCCTCCCTCCAGATTACCGGAGAATCGGAGATTGGCCGAAGTGCCGATTGGGCCGTCTATGACCGCATATACGTCCTTCATCTCTACCATGCCGTCCGCCGCAGGGACTTCTCCGCGCATGATCTGTACGACGAGCTCATCCGGCGTCGAATTGAAATCGCCCATCAGCATATATGGAATATTTTTCCATTAAACGGATTTCGCGGATTCGCCTCCAGATCAGCTCGATCCCTTTTACTCTCGCCGTCCGGCCTTTGTGATCCAGGTGCTGTATTGAACAAGAGGAATTCGGTACCATCCGCCTTATGACGGACATGTGCCCAGGTACAGATGCGGGAGCTCCCGCTTACCTTGCGTCATGCCGGACATTTGCGAAATCGCCATAATACGCCTCGCAATGATGATCCAGACTACGATCTCCTATTCTTTCCAATTCCCTATCCGCCAAGTTTGGCGGCTTGATTGTTGTTTGCTTGCCCTTTATGCGCTCATTCACTCTCTTTCGTGACGAATTATTTGACGCTCTGTAACCAATCGTTTGCTTCTTTGGTTAGTTGATCTCCTCCATCCTTATACCAACGATTCACGGCATCGTTGAATGTGCCGTCAATATCGATATCGCCGGCTATAGCCTTCACCACATACTCCTTAATCCGGGTATCGGTAATCTCCGAATATTTGGCCGCAGATGGCAGCACAATTCCTAACTTATTTTCATAGGAAGGAAAAGTATTGATAACATCCATGGTTAGCTTATAGCGCTGGTCTGCACGCGGTCCGCCAATGACGCTGAAAAATTCCGGATTCGTATTCTGTACAGGATTCAAGATCCAATCTCCTAATTTCTTGTAACCGGGATCATACAAAGCATGCTTGACCCAATCCGGATTCAGCAGCCTTCGTCCCTTCTCGTCGCTTTTCCACTCCAATCCGTCAATCCCGTAACTAAGGTATAGATAGGCTTCTTCATCGCTTGTAATATAATCGACGATTCTTAGTAATTTGGCCAGCTTCTCAGGATCCTTCTCCATTTGTTTTCCAAACACCATTGGACTGCCCTGAAAACCGGAACGATAAAAACCTTTGGCTCCGTTTGGTCCTGTTAATGAAGGCAAGTTGATATAAATCGGCTGGGGCACTTGATCATTAAAGTCGGTGAACAGCTTAGTCGCGTACATAGTGTCCGGATTGTTCTTATTATCCTCAAAGAACTTTTGCCACTCCGGACTATTTTTGACCCATCTGTAGTTAATATGGCCGTCATTATCCCATTGGCTGTCCTCAAAGCCAAGGTTATCGATATATCCGATCTTGCCTTCAGAGAATTTGGTCGCCAGGTCTTCAACTTCTGTGCTTCTTGCGTTATCGGTAATAAATTCCGGCGAAATCAGTTCCATCTCATACCAGCTATGAAGCCTCTTCAAGGCTTCTTTGGTTTCATTAGTTGTGAAACCAAACTGCAGCTTGCCGTCACGCTCAACCCAGAGGAACGGATTGGTTCCGTAGGCGCCGAAGATGGATTGAAACCAGATTTCGCCGTCTTCAGTGCTTGCATTCGAAAGCGCATAGGTGTCCTTCTTGCCGTTCTTATCGGGATCATCGTTTCTGAATCGTTTGAAGGCTTCTTCAAGCTCATCCAACGTTTGCGGGACCTTATTGATTCCTACGTTCGTTAACCAGTCTGCCCGAATGTTTGCAGTGAGCGGTACTCCGCCTTTGGCTGCGTAGAAGGGCAGAGCCATGTTTTTACCATCGATCTGGACGCTTTGAAATAAATCAGCCTTCTCGATTTGAGGATAATAGTTCGGCATATTCTTCTCAATCATATCCATGGGAACTTCCGCCAGGAGACCTTGGTTGGCGTACTCGCTTACATTCAACAATGGGATATAGGATAAGAAGTCGGGAATCGTGCCGGTGGCAAACATCGTATTTAACTGCTCATTCCGATTCGTACTGTCAAGCGGGACAAATTTGAGCTTGACGTTAAACTTCTTTTCAAAATATTGCTGGCCAAACGATCCCTCCTTCTCCGGAGATGTCGGAAATTGAACGGTATACTCGTACGTAGGCGTGTTCTTAAAGTATTCAGGCGTCTCCACCTTGGCAAGAGCATCTGCGATCATTTTATTGTCGGCCGATAAAGAAAAGGGGTCCGTGCTATCCGTGGCTGTATCTGCTTTTGTGGCGTTATTCCCCTCCTGATTTTGCTGATTGCCCGTACAGCCCGCAAGCATTGCGGCAACCAGGCACACTATCAAGGCTGCCGTCATGGGTCTGTTTTTCCATGTCATCCTTTAACCTCCCAATAGTCGTTTACGATTCAAATTGCTCTTTTAAATCGTCGTGTGAATCAGCCTTTAACCGCTCCCATAACCACTCCTTTGACAAAGTATTTTTGGATAAACGGATAGACGCACACAATGGGAATCATCGTGATCAGGATCCCTGCCGCCTTGATGCTCTCTGCGGTGGGAACACTATCCATATTGGCGAATCCGATTGTGCTGGCCATCAACATCTGGCTTTGTTCAATCACGAGCTTTCTAATCAGAACCTGAATCACTTGTTTATCCAGTGACTGAACATAGATCAGTGAATCAAACCATGAATTCCAATGCGCAACGGCCACCCATAGGCTGATTGTCGCGATCGCCGGCCCCGACAGGGGGACAATAATATAAAAGAAGGTTTTCCAATCGCTTGCCCCGTCCATCTTGGCCGATTCATCCAGACTCTCGGGAATCGTCATAAAAAAGTTCCGCAGAATCAGAATGAAGAAGGAGTTGAATAAAAATGGAGGAGCCAGAATATAAACCAGCGGATTATCCAATAACCCCAAACTTTTAATCAAGATAAAGGTAGGGATCAAGCCGCCTGTAAAAAACATGGTAAAAATGAAATAAAAGGTGAACGTTTTTTTTAATGGTATTTTTTTTGAAAGCGCATAGGCTGTCAACGCCATTAAAAATACGCCTGCAATCGTGCCGATTACGGTTCGGCAAATCGTATAGAAATAACCGGTATAAATAAAGGTTGTCTTGAAAAATGCCGTGTACGCCTCCGGAGTAAATCCCTGCGGCCACAATAATACAGTGGCACTGGTCCCGCCTGCGGCCAACCCTTCACGGGTACTTAACGACAAGCAAATCAAGTATACGACCGGATAAATGATTGAAACGCATAATAAGATAAGCGCTGTGTAGTTGAAATAATCAAACACGGTGAAGCGCTTTCTTCTTTCGACGGGCATTTCCGTCACCTCCTACCATAATCCGGTTTGGCCGAATCTGTTCGCGACCCGATTCACCAGGAGAACCAGCGCTAAGCCGATCGCATTCTTGAATAAACCCACAGCCGTGGAAAAGCTGTAATTCATCTGTGTAAGGCCCACACGGTATACATACGTGTCAATAATGTCGCCGACCTCATATACTCTCGGATTATACAGATTGAAAATCTGGTCAAAGCCGGCATTCATCAGGTTGCCAATATTAAATATCATCATAATAATAATGACATTCATAATCGAAGGCAGCGTAATACGCCAGATTTTCGTGAACCTGCCCGCTCCGTCTATGGTTGCCGATTCATAAATTTGCGGATCCACGCCAGTAATAGCTGCCAGATAAATAATGGAGCCCCATCCGACGCTTTGCCAAATATCCGAGACGATCAGTACGGGTATGAACCAATTAGGATCGGCCAAAAAGTAGATCGCCTTGCCGCCCAGCGCCTTAATGATATTGTTCACAAGTCCGCTGACGGGAGATAACAGCTCGATCATGATGCTTCCGATAATCACCCATGATAGAAAGTGAGGCAGATAACTGATCGTTTGGACGATTTTCTTAAACTTGTCATGAAATATCTCATTTAATACAAGAGCCAGAACGATGCCGGACGTGTAAACAAATAGGAGCTTCAAACCGCTAATAATCAGCGTATTTCTCAATACTCTTATAAATTCGTATGTGTGGAACATCTGATTGAAATTCTCAAAACCGATCCATGGGCTTCCCAATATACCATCCATAATTTGAAAGTCCTTGAATGCGATCGTCAGGCCATACATAGGAATGTAATAAAAAATGAAATACCAGACAAACGCCGGCAATAAAAACAAGAGCAGAAGCTTCGATTTCCGGCATTCTTTAATGAATACAGCAACCCTTGAATTTGCGGCATTCTTATGTCTTAATTTCCCGTTTTCGCGAGTGATCGCCCAAGGTTTTGACACCTGAATTCCTCCTTAAGCTTGACGGCTACGCATATAGAACGACCAAACCTTCTTCTACGGCTACCGGGTAGGTTTCGAGACTCTCCTCTAATGGCTCGACCGCCACATCATAACTCTTTACCAGACACTTGTGGGGGTTGAAGAGCGATTTGCCCGTTGTTACATCAAATTCCCACCCATGCCAGGGGCAAGCGAGTATTTCTCCCTCCCGCCCATAACGGTAGGTGCCAGGTAAAGATGGCAAAGTCGTCCCGGTAAGTCTGCCCTTGCATAAAGGCGCTCCTTGATGCGGGCAGCTGTTGCGCAGGGCATAATAGCTGCCGTTTGCATTGAACACGCCAACAGACCTCCCCCCAACCTGGACGATCTTCCGCTGACCGGGCTCCATTTCAGTTGTTTTACATACCACCAAACGTTCCATAAACAAGTGCTCCTTTACTCATAAGTTATAGAATGCCTTCGCGTTCTCGAAGAAGATACGCCGCTGCAGCTCATCCGGCAGTTTCGGAAAAGCACGTCTGGGCGAATCAAAGTCCCAGTGAGGATAGTCACTGGCAAACATCAGGATATGCTCTGCATCCATAGCTTCGAGCAGCGTCAGCAAATACTTATCATTATCAGGACGCTCGATCGGCTGGCTGGTCAACCGGACATGATCCCGTAAAAATTCGCTTGGACGTTTTTCGAGCCATGGCACCTCGTAACGCAGTCCTTTATATTCCGCATCCAGTCTCCACATCAATGGAGGCAGCCAGGAAACTCCGCCTTCCACGAGTACAATCTTGAAGTTGGGAAATTTAACAAACACTCCCTCGGTCAAGAAGCTGACCAAATGCGCCTGGAACGCAAGAGACAAACAGGTATGGAATTCAATATACCGGCTGGGATGACCCGGAGTCGGCTGATGATTGATGCCCATTCCGTCGGTACCGGGATGGATAGCGAGCGGGAACCCGTATTTCTCGCAAGCTTCGTAAATCGGATAATATTGTCGTTGACCGAACGGAGCGCGGGCGCCGGAATCAGTCATGACCTGCACGAAATGCGGATGTCCCGCCCAACGCTCAATCTCTTTGGCAGCTCCGATGGGGTCCTGAGTGGCAATATATAAGGAGCCTTTAAATTTACCGTCATGATTGTATTTGTCCAGCCACGTGTCGGCAAGCCAGTCGTTGTAGGCTGCTGCTACCGCCGAAGCCATATCGGGATCAGGCAGGTTGTTCAGCATAGCGCGAGGCAGCAAAATAGCGAAATCGACATCGTATTCATCTATAAGCTGCTCCCGCAAAAAATCGGGGTCGGAGCCCGCTCCCCCGCCTCCCGGCGGCGCCGCATCCTTCCGGTTTCCTTGAATATTGCCGTACGCGCGACTCAGAGGACGATACCAGTCCTGCCATGGCTGCGGCAAATACTTGTTCAATTCTTCTCTTGATTTGGGGTACACATGTACATCACAATCAATAATACCTTTCTTCACTGCAGTCTCTTTTGTCACTTGAATTTCCTCCTTAAATGACTTCATCTGCTTCATCGTTAACGTCTGAGCTCAGTGTCCCTTCCTGAATTTGTGAATTTTGTGTGAATGCATCTACAATGTAAACATACGAACATGCGAATGCAATAAACATGTTTCCGGCCATGCACCCTTATGCGGCCCGGCAGTACCATGTGCTGATCCACAATTATGCTGAATGCACAGTATTTTATAACCACCGCTCCCTGCTTGACCCGCCGGCAGCATCGTTCCTCATGAATAATCCTCAAAAGTGTCCAGCCACGCGATACACAATTCATGCGTAATACACCATTACAGAGTCCATATGCCCGTTGGTGCATGATAAGCCGCAGCAGCGAACCCACCGGAGGCAAACCGCGCGTCAACGAAAAAGAAGCCCAATTCGTCCTTAATTTCCAGACGAAATTGAGCTTTGACCGGTATAATGTGAAGGCAGCGTCCATCATCATATGTCAATAGACAAAGGATACGGCTCGCCTTATTTGCGGAAATCACCAGGAGTCATGCCAACCACTTTCTTAAATACCCGAATAAAGGAAAACGGATGCACATAACCAACCTTTACAGCGATATCCTGCACGGGCTCCATCGTACTTTGCAGAAGCTCCTTAGCGCGAGTCAAACGAATTCGAACCAGGTAGTCAACGAATTTTTCCCCATACTCTTTCTTAAACAATTCGCTTAAAGCGCGGGAATTGATATTAAATTCATCGCTCAAATAAGCAAGGGAAAGATCGGGATTCGCATAACACTCTTCAATATATTTTTTAACTTCGTGAATCAGTTGGTAGTTGGCCCTGCTTTCCCTCAGAGAACGCAGCTCCATCTCGAATGCTTTCATGATTTGATGGGTACGGGTTTGAAGCTCATCGAGCATCTCAACTTTCTGCAGCATTAAGGTTAAATCAGACAACGCGGTTTTTGTCCAAATGCTCTTAACCTCCAATGAAACCGCATTCATTTCTTTGTCCAAATAAAAAATGAAGTAATTCATTAAGCTTGTTATATCCTTACTCGAAAGTAAGGCCATCTTCATTTCTTCAAAAAAACGCAAGAATAAAGCGTCCCATTCCTCACCCATACGATAAACCTTGACGATCTGATGGACAAGCTGTAAATGAGTGAATATGTCCTGTTTGGGTTTGAGAATAATATCCGAACTGTTAATAACCCGTTGATTCCCCAATATCGCTTTGTAATTGAGATTATCCGATGCCTTTTCAAGCAGCCCGGGCAAATCAGCAAGATTGTCAGTGTAGCCTGACATGCCAATCGTAACCGTAAAATCCAAATTATCATTGACCCAGGCAATCGCTGTGCCGCACATTTGCGGGATGGAGCTGCTCAATTGCTCTTCAAATTGTTCATGCTTATTGTTCAAGAAATATAAAATGCCCAACCTTGAATGGGTAATCCACTCGCACCATATAGAGATGAAATGATTCTGAGCCATTTCATTAACCATGCTCTGAATGACAAATTTAAGCAAATATTGGTCCCGATCCGAATACTGGACTGAAAATTCTGGATATTTATCAATCTCTAATATGCCGAAGGATACCTCATCAAAGTTTTCTTCCTGCCCAAGCCGTCTCATGTTCGTTTTCCATTCTTCAAGCGTAAAAGCGCGATGCCCGCTCATCAGCTCCATAAAGAGATGCCGGCGTATGTGAATAAGATCTTCGGCGTATTGGTTTTGAAAAATATTGGATTGTTCCAGAAGATTATCGATGGCCATAGAGATAAATCTCATTTCGTCCGGTTTGCCTTTTCCAAAAATATCATAGTTCTTATTGAGGAAGAACTCATTGATCCGATTCATAATCGATTCGATAGGCTTGTAGTTTTTTCGGGTCACATAAACAATCCAGAGTACGCCGACCAGCAACGTTAAAAAGCAGGTAGCGACCCAAAAATAAGCAAAGCCCGAAAAGAAACTAAAGCTTTCCGCGTTTTTAATTCCACTGCTTATTATCCAATTGGTAAAATCGGATTTTACTTTTACGATTTCTTTGCCTTTGGCGGTATCTTCCTTGCCTTGTTCAACCGCCGTGCTGAAAATCAGACTTCCTGCTCTATCGTACAGATTGACAAAATTGATATTGTGGCTGGACATATTCATAACCAGGCTTCGAATCGTACTCACGCTTATGTTCACGACAACGATCCCCTGATCTCCGGTCAGAAAGGGAACTTTTCTTACCAGTGACACGACTTCGCTGGATTTTCTTGCTTTCTGGTCGTAGTACATTCGTTTCTCCGACCAGGAAGCGGTCAGATTCTGATTTAACTGCAATAAGATGAAATCCTTGTCAGCGAACTGATTAAAATCCGAATACATATTTTCACTCAATACCATATGGTCGGCTTGACGAAAAACATAAACGGAGTCAATATCCGGAAAATCCAATGAAAGACTTCTTAATTTTTGAACAATTTCATAATTTTCATATGTTCCATATTTGTGATCTTTGAAATATTGGATGAAGGTGGTATCAACCAATATGTCTTTAGTCACCATTCTTTCAATCGGCTGCAAAAAATTCTCCAAGACCTGGCTAACCTGTTCGCTGAATACATAAGTGGATTTAACTGTCGTTTTTTTAATATTTTCACTAATTGCCAGAAAGCTGATCAAGAACAATACACAAGACAGCAAGAAAAACGCAGGAAGGTACGAAAATAGCATTTTGTAAAACCAAGATCTGGTATTTTTCATGTTCATCTCCTCCCCATAACTAAATTTATCACAGCAACTACGATTTCCAATATGTCCCACTCTCATGGTATTCTTCAGCTTGCCTACCGTCAAGTTCATTTTACCGCCGAAAATAAAGTTCTACGGCGGCCTAAAAACGTTCGTTTCCCTTATTAATCGTACCGGGGGATGAGGCGGCTAACATCAAGCTGACTCCAGCGGCCATACCCTGGAAAGGCTCAGCTCTCCCGCATTTGACCATGATCCCCCTTTATTGAGCGGGCAGCATTCTATTATGCACGACTACAAGGTTTGAGAAAAAAAAAGCCCCTTGGTATGATTTATGGTCCCAGGCGCTGACTAGCTGCCGGACCAAAAACAAACCAAGGAGACTGCAAAATGCGATCTGCTTAAAAAGAATAATTAACAATAAATACCATTTACGTAATTTGCAGACGCGCCGTTACCGGATAATGATCCGAAGGAAACATGCCGTCGATCCGGCGGCGGTCAATCTCGGCGGAGAACACCTCCACCTCGGGAGTAACGAAAATATAATCGATCACGCCTCCCTCCAGATTACCGGAGAATTGATGATTGGCCGAAGTGCCGATCGGGCCGTCTATGGCCGCATATACGTCCTTCATCTCTACCATGCCGTCCGCCGCAGGGACTTCTCCGCGCATGATCTGCACGACGAGCTCATCCGGCGTCGAATTGAAATCGCCCATCAGCATCGCTGGAAGCTGCTTCCGGGCGCGGACTTCGCGAATTCGGCTCCAGATCAGCTCGATCCCTTTCACTCTCGCCGTCCGGCCTTTGTGATCCAGGTGCGTATTGAACACGAGGAATTCGGTACCATCTGCCTTATGACGGATATGTGCCCACGTACAGATGCGAGGCAGTGAGCTGTCCCAGCCTTTGCTGGATTCCACTTCGGGATTCTCCGACAGCCAGAAGGTATGGTCCTCGATGAGCTCAAGCTCGTCCTTCTTATAGAAGATCGCGCAATGCTCGTCCTCATTGCCCCCGCGGCGTCCCGCTCCGACCCAGCCGTATTCATCAAGCCGCATCTCCTCGAGCATATGAGCGCGGGCCTCCTGCGTCCCGAGGATGGCAGGAGCATGCTCGCGAATCATTCGGGCTGCCTTGTCGCAGCGGTTGACCCAGGCATGGTCGCCGTCGCTCGCCGTACTTGTCCGCAGGTTGAATGTCATCACTGTCATTTCCATCTGATATCACTTCTCCTTTTTTATACAAACCCAGCGAAAGATCAGTTACCTGCGGTCCACAGGGTGTTCGACTCGCTGTTCCAACTCCCCTGCCGACTTTTCCGCAACTTCTTCACCGGCCTTCTGCAAGTCTTCAGCCTTCAACCAGCCGCTGCTTCAGCGCCTGAATCTGTTCGGGCTTAAGACCGATCGACAGCAAGTAGCCCTCGGCATCCCCGTAGGCCGACTTTATATGGTTCAGCAGCACGATCATATTGTCCGGCGGAGAACCGAGATGAATTTCGTACTGTTCCGGGCTCACCGTCATTGGACGGCCTTTGCGCAGTTCCTCCATCAAGGGAGCGAGACATACGGCCGTGAGGGCGTAGTCCTCCGCAATGATCTCGTGCGGCACGCCTGCCAGATCAAGCAGCAAAGCCGCGACTATGCCGGTGCGGTCCTTGCCCGCCTTGCAGTGAAACAAAGTCGCCCCGCTCCCGGTGGAGCTGGCCAGGAGCGAGAATACGCGAAGCATCGGTTCCCCGGAGCCTTCAATAATATCGATATAGAGCTCTCCCAGGCCGCGCAGATAGTCGCCCTGATCGGCATGAATCAGACTGATGTTATAATAGGCCGCATCTCCCGAATCGGCGAATACGTCCCGCTGCTCGGCCAGCTCGCTGCTGTACCTTAGGTCAATGACCGTAGAGACCCCTCTGTTCACGAGGTTTTCCCGGCTTTTCTCGCTAAGCCCGTGCAGGCCGTCCGCTCTGTACAGCAAGCCCCAGCGGGTCATCCTGCCTTCCTTCGTCTTGTATCCGCCGAGATCCCTCACATTATAGGCGCCTTCTAATTGAAGAATGCGCTGTTGACCTGCCAATTGCATATCCATGAATGACAACCGCCTTTATTGAGATTCATATTGCACATCAAGCGCCCTCTTCGTCGATGGACAGCCCGTCATACGCAACGACGACACGGTGAACAGTGCGGTCGAATTCCTCCTGCATCTCGTCGTGCAGCAATTGATGGGCCGTATTAATATGCGTCGCCCATACAGGCGTCCGCTCGTTCACTAGTCCGATCTCCTTCATGCGCTCAAGCATCAGCACATAATTGGGAATGTCCAGATGGGAGTCCGCATATTTCGGATATCCTTCGCGATTGCCGAACGTGCACTCCATAATGAGCAAATCCACCGATTTTCCCTCAAGAAACCGCCACGTCTCCTCGGTGTACCAGCCGGTATCCGATGCATACAGCAGCTTCCTGCCGTCCGGCAGAGCAATGAGATAATTGATGGCCATTTCGTTCCGGCCCATGGCGTAATGATTGCCGGGCACGGTCGTTACCCTCAGCCTGCCGGCCTCATAGCTTTCGAAATAACGAAGCGGGTGAATGATAAACCGGCCGCCCCAGTCCGACCTGCCGGGAGCCGTGTCCAGACCGTACACGTCGAGCAATTTCCGGCTCCACTCGGCCGCGGGCTCGCTCAAGTAGATATGCAGCGGCTTATAGTTATGCTCGATCCGGTTCAGCTTGGACATGATCTCCCCGACGTCAAAATGATCCTTATGGGTATGCGTGACGAGCAGATGCTCCAAATCGAACACATCAAGTCCGAGCTTGGTCATCTGATAGAAAATATCCGGGCTAAAATCGATCTGATGCTGCGCATCGATGCGAAACGAGGAACGGCTGCGGATATTGGGGCCGCCCGCCTCTCTGATTCTGCTGCACAACTGGCAGCGGCAGAAGTATGACGGCGCGCCTTCGGCCGCGCCCGTCCCCAGAAATGTCATGTTCATTCGCTTGGTCCTCCACGAAGCGGCGTCCGCCGCAAGCCGCCTGCATCCTCAAGCGGCAGGCGGCGCGGCGGGCGCCTTTATTTGGCGAAGCGTTCGTTATAAGCCGCATTCATTTCCGTGATGATCTGCTGGTACTTGGCATCCGTCTTCAATTCGTTCACATGCTTGTCCCATGCCTCGATCGGCTGCTTGCCCATGATGACCTGGATTTTCAAGTCCTGAATCTTCTTCATAAACTCCGGTCCCACTTGATTAAACGTTTCGCTCTGCAAACCGACGGCAGGGCTGCCTATGCTGTACTGCTCGCGGTCATCGATAAGCTTCTGCATATCCGCATACTGCTTGCAGGTGACGAACGATCCCGCCGCAGGCACACGGCCGTACTTGTCGTATCCGTTGAAAATTTGTCCGATGTCGCCGAAGTTGTCGGTCTTCTTCTGCGGCAAATCCTCGTATCCGCACTCGGCTTCCTTGATGTGAACGCCAAGCAGCCCCTTCTTCAGCATCAGCCCGTCCGGTGAAGAGCCGTAGTCCAGCATGGCCAGTATCTTCTTCAGCTTCTCCTCGGAAACGGTCTTCTTCGGAATGACCAGTCCGCCGGTCATCCCCGTGCCCCGAATCGACATTTTCGCTTCGTTCGGGCTGATCATATACAGCGGCGACATCAATTGCGCATCAGGCGCCACCTTGACCAGATCGACCCCGATGTTGTTGATATTGTTGAGCGTGTTGTTGAAGCTGCCCGCCTTGTTCGACTTCAATTGATCCTCGTGCTGCGACGTCTTCATAATGGCAAAATCCTTCGGAATCAATCCTTCGGCGAACGCCTTGCTCAGATACACCAGCATGTCGCGGGTGCCCTGCAGCAGATCGGTATCGACGAGCTTGTCCCCGTCCAGCTTCCATTTGCCGTTGGAATTGTTGAACAGGTTCTGGAAGATGACAAAGTTGCCCATCGAATCCGAGTCCACGCTTCCCGTAAACCCGTACGTATCCTTCTGTCCGTCGCCGTCCGGGTCCTTCTCTGTGAAAGCCTTCATCACGTTATAAAAATCGTCCAGCGTCTGCGGCACCGGCAGCCCGAGCTTGTCCAGCCAATCCTGACGGATGATCGGGAAGCTGTCGCCGTCCAGCGCGCGCACCCGCGGGATCATGTAGTTCTTGCCCTTGACCTTCGTATTGTTCCATACGTCCGGCGGGTAAGCCGACAGATTCGGGTAGTCCTTGATGTAAGGCGTAAGATCCCAGAAGGCGCCCTGCTCCATCATGGTAAGCACGTTCGGCGTGAAGGGGTCCGTCAGCACCATCAGATCCGGAATGTCTCCGGATGCCAGCGTGACGTTGGCCTTCTCCTCGTAATTGTTGCTGGAGATGAGGGTTACGTCCATTTTCATGTTCGTACGCTTCTCGTATTCCTTCTTGATCACGTTATCGTCGGTAAACGGCTCAGGCTGATAGTACGGCGACATGACGGATATTTCGGTGATCTCTTGCGAAGCATCCGAAGCAGCAGCACCTGAAGCGGTGGTGCTGGAAGCTGCGTCATTCGCAGCTTCCTTGCCGCAGCCCGCCGCAGCAAGCACAAGCGCCAGAAGCGGAAGCAGCCATTTCTTTCCCATCAATTTCATGAATATCCTCCTTAGTATTGAATCTCATTTATAATAAAAGGCTTGCGGGCTATTCCTTTACCGAGCCCAGCATGACGCCTTTGGTAAAATGCTTCTGCAGGAACGGATAGACGAACAGGATCGGCACGGTCGCAACAATGACGGCGGCCATCTTCAGCATTTCCGGGGGCATCCGCTTCTGCAGGCTCAGCTCGGACGCGTCGCCTCCCATGGCCGTAGACGAGTCGATCAGCATGTTCTGGAGGAGCACCTGCAGCGGGTATTTGCCGGCGTCGTTGATATACAGCACCGCGTTAAAAAACGTGTTCCAGTAGCCCACCGCATAAAACAGGCCCACTGCGGCGATCGACGGAAGCGAGAGCGGCAGTATAATTCTCGCCCATACGCCGATGTCCGAGCTGCCGTCGATTTTCGCCGCCTCTTCGAGACTGGCCGGCACGCTGTCGAAGAACCCTTTCATCAGGAAAATATACCAACCGCTGGTGAGCGAAGGAATGATGAGCGACCACAGGCTGTTCACCAATCCAAGATCGCGGACCAGCAAATATTGCGGAATGATGCCCGGATTGAGCAGCGTGGTCAGCAGTACGAGCAGCAGCAGCGCCTTTCTGCCCGGCATCCGCTTGCGGGACAGCGCATAGGCAAACGATGAGGTCACCACCAGGCTGCACGCCGTCCCCGCAGTCGCGAGAAACGCGCTGACTCCAGCCGCTCTGACAAAAGCGCCGGTCGAAAGCAGATACCGGTAGGAATCGAGCGTCCACCTCTCCGGAAACAGGATAAGGCCGCCGCGGTAATATTGCTCCGGAGTGACGAAGGAAATGACGAACACGTAATAGATCGGGAATATCGTAACCACCGCAAGGACGGCAAGCACGATCAGATTGCCCGCGTTGAACGCCCTGCTTCCCCATAACTCTCTCATCTTAGTACACCCCCTCTTCCCCGAAACGCTTGGACAAGCTGTTGGCGACGATCACCAAGATGAATCCGATCACGGATTTGAACATGCCGACGGCCGATGTGAAGCTGAACTGGCTCTGCTGGATGCCCAGCCGGTATACATACGTATCGAATACATCCGCCACGTCGGCGACGGCTCCGTTCGCCATCAGGTACACCTGCTCGAAGCCGACGTCCATGATATGGCCTATCCGCAGGATGAACAGGATGACGATGACATTGCGGATAGCCGGCAGCGTAATATGCCACGCCTGCCGCAGCCGGCCTGCGCCGTCGATCTTCGCCGCCTCGTACAGTCCCGGATCGATCCCCGCGATCGCCGCAAGGAAGATAATCGTGCCCCATCCCGCTTCCTTCCATATCGATTGCGCCGTAAGCACGACCCAGAACAGCTTGGGATTGGTCAGAAAGTCGACCGGCTGCATGCCTGAAGCCATGATCAGCCTGTTGATCACGCCCTCCGAACCGAGCAGCAGGAAGCACAGCCCGGCAATAATCACCCATGACAGAAAATGCGGAAGGTACACAATTGACTGCACGATACGTTTGAACACGTTGTTCCGCACTTCATTCAACAGCAGCGACAGGACGATTGGCAGCGGGAAGAAGAAGATCAGACTGAGCAGGTTGATTCCCATCGTGTTCCGAAACAGAACGATAAAATCCGAGTCCGCGAAAAACCGCCGGAAATGCTCCAGTCCCACCCACTCGCTGTGCAGAATTCCCAAATAAGGCGAGTAATCCATAAAGGCGATAATCAAGCCCCACAGCGGCACGTATTTAAACAGAATCATAAATGCCAGCCCCGGAAGAGCGAGTACAATCAGCTGCCGTTCGCGAACGATCCGGCTGAGGACAATTTTCCGGCTCGTCCGACTTTGCTGAGCCTGCCCGGCTGCGTTAGATATTGAATTTGAATCGTTGATCGCACCTCTCCTCCTTTCATCGGGTTTATTGTAAGCAGAGGCGCTGTTTCCGGCAATGAGACATATTTTCCCCGCCGTTCACGCCCGGGAAGCCCTCTGTTATGCGGGTTTTGACCCCCTCTTCGCCTTTACAATTCCAACAGAATATTTGTCCCATTGCCGGAAAAACAGGTATGGAGCGGCAAGCCGCTTCCGACAGCTCCCGGCGCGGCGGGAGAACGGTCAATAAAACAAAAAACCGCAAGCTGCCCACAAGCCAGCCCGCAGTTTTTAGTTGTGATCCGTTTATTGTCCCAACGCGCCGCGGTACTGGCCAGGCGTATCGGTCAGCTTCCCCGCGCCGATCGTCACTTTCACCTTCAGCATTGTGTGCAGATAGTGAATGATGTCTTCGGAAAGCTGCATAAGTTTCGTCTTCGTCCGTTCCTTGTCCCCGTCGCACGCGAAGGATAAAAACACGCCCAGCAGCATGCCCTGGAAGCTGACGACACTCACCTCCACGTCCCGGCTGCGCACCAGCTCCTCCACAATGTTGGCCGCGGCGAAGGTCACCGACTGCTTGTCCCCCTCGGAAAATCCACTCTCCCGGCCGGCCAGGTCGAACAGCTCGATGGTGGAGAACGAAAAGCTCCTGCCATCGACATCCCAACCGTACGATTCCATCCGCTCCCGGATTTCCTGCTCCGACATGGAATAATAATGCCCATCCACGAACTGAATCAAGAATGCATTGCGGAGCGCCGGCAGGCTGTTCTCGAACCGCGTCTGGAACTCCCGGCTCTCGTACGTCAGATGCCGCCACTGCTTCTCGATAAATGCAAGCTCGTCCCGGCTGTCGTTGGGTCCCGCTCCGATCCGCCTGCCGCGAAACAGTCCGACGATCCTGCTGATCGGCCGGTACAGCTGATTCGTCGCGACCCAGGATAACAGGAATGCGATGACCAGTCCGAAGAAGCTGGCAGCAAGCATCAGCCGGGACGTAATGATGATTGGCCGGCTCAGCAGACTAAGCGGCGTCGCCGTCACGAATGTCAAGCCGACCTTGGACATCTCATACTGCCCTACCGCATACTTTTGACCGTCCCAGTCGAACTTGAACGCTTCTCCTATTTTCCCCTTCGCAATCTCCTCCCGCAATGCGGCGGCAAGGGGACTGATCTCCGTCTCCTCCGACGCGCCGTTTGCGACCCAATTCATGCTGTCGTTCAAGATAAACGCCGCTCCCGAATTCTCGGGATTTAATACGCGCAGAAGGCTGTTCATTTCCTCGGGGTCAAGGTCGATAATGAACGCGCCGTACGGATTCGCACTGATCACCGGCAGCTTATGAATGAGCGTCATCGAAGACAGCGGAGCCCCTCGGTCCGAAGTAACGCCGAATTTCCAGAAGAACCCGTCGCCGGACCGCAGCAGCGCGGCATACTTCTCCTGCTCCTGCCGATCCGTAATGGTCATCGCGCCTTGATAAGGCGAGATCAACGCGTTGGTCCGTTTGACGTACAGCTGAACCCGCTTGATCATCCGGTCGGCGGAGTTGAGGCGCGTAAGCAGCTCGAACATATTTTGCGCCAGACGAAAATTATCGTTATACGAATCCTCGTTCAGCTGATTCTGAAACAAATCCTGCTGCGCATACTGGTTCGCAATGATTTCCACTTGAGAGAATTGCTCATTGAGCTGCTCCGCCGTCTGGATCAGCCTCAGCTGGTGCGTATAATCGACTTCCCGCTCGATTTGTCTCGCGCTGATCAGGTACGTGCTGACGGCAATCAACGCCATCGGCAGGCTGGAGATGAACAGGACGATCGCAAGATTTTTGCGAAAAAGCCGTCCGCGTTCTGTCCGCTTCCCCCCTGCCCGGATAATTCGACCCAAAAACCAAGAGTTGATAGCGCCCTCCTCCTTTAACGATAATTGGCGCCTCAGTGCTTAGTCATAATTTGCTGTCGGTCTGACCGCAATTCAAGGCAGGCTAAATAAACGGACGAGCTTGACGCTTCCCGGACGTATAATACCAATCAATTGTTATCGTAGTGTCACCTGTTTAAGAAGGAATTGCAAATCCCCTTTCATACCTGTCAATAAAGTGCGTACTACCCTGAAACGCCTTACGATCTTTCTCCTCCGGGAACAATGCAAATGCCTCAACTAATGAATCTGATTAAAGAACGGTCTGAAGAAACAGATGTAGTTGGATTAGGTATAACGGAGCATATGCCGTGGGATTCAATTAACCTGAAGAAACTGCTTGGAGAAATTTCTATTTTAAATAAGTAAAGGGCGAGGAGATTGGCGATAAAAGCGGTTGTCTTTGGTGCAGCAAGCCCGGAACCGATTCAGATTCCGGGCTTGCTGGCTGCCTGAGCATGGGGAATTTCTTTTCAGACTCCCCTATGCCTCCTCCCAAAAACGCCGCAGGTTGTCCATCGCGATCTTGGACGCTGCCTTGCATTCCTCCATGCCTTCGAACTCTATTGTAATGCTGCCGTCGTATCCGGAATCCTTGACGAGCTTGACAATTTTCCGGATCGGGATGTCGCCGTGCCCGACGATTGCTCCGCGCAGGAAATTGCCATGCGCCGTTCTGAACCATTCCCCTTCGCCCGGATGCTCGTCGTAGGGGCGGAAATAGAAATCTTTGAAATGAACCAGAGACGCATACGGCAGATTCTTCATCACTCCGATAACCGGGTTCTCATCCACGCACATGAAATTACCGATATCGAGCGTTGTCTTGAAGTTGGGGCGATCAACCGCATGCAGAACCCGTTGGACACGGTCGCTCGCCTGTACACTGAAGCCGTGATTTTCGATCGTGGTCGTAATGCCGAACTGTGCGGCATAATCGGCAATGATCCGGCTGCCCTTGACGATCAGGGGCAGGCTGTCCTCGAACCAGGCTATCGTCATTTTCTCCTGCGGCAGCGTAAATGCCGTTACGTCATGGCGCATATGGGTCATGCCCATTCGGTGCACGACATCTACATGCCGTTTGACCCGGGCCATTTCCGCTTCGAAAGCGTCCTCTGTCTCTTGAACAAAATTCGCGGGCAGAGAGTAGTTGGACAGTTCAATGCCTGCAGACTTTGCCCGCTCGCGAATGGCGTCAGCCAGTTCAGGATTATCCTCCACCGTGTACCCGTAGGGAACCATTTCCATATGCTCGCCGCCATTCCCGGCAATCCAGTCGATAACGTCCAGAACGGTCATTTCGCCGGATTTCAAATCATTTAACAAACTATACGTGCTAAGGCCTACTTTCATTTTCTCAGCTCCCAGGTTATATTTTCGTATGAACTACTCACGGCCAGGCGGCAACGACGCGGGTTGATCATGATTGGTTGCCACGCGTGAATTCCTTGCTTATAGCATTCAGGAGTGTCAACGTCGTGTCGCATCCGTATTCCCAGAACATGATGCCGGCTAGCCCCTCATTGTTGACATAGCTGCATTTGTGATGAATGGATTCCTCATCCTCATACGTGATAAACGAACTCCCGTCAAACAGGTACGGCGCTTTCGCCTCATGATCCCAATAGCGCGTGTACCCGTTCTTATTCCTATATTCCGCTGCCAGATTCGTATAATCGGGACCATATCCTCCCGGCCCGCCAGTCATCTGATGCAGACCGCAGTTATGGTTCGGAACGTCCTTCCACATCCGGGAATAGAACGCGGCTCCAATCACCAATTTATCGCGGGGGACGCCCGCCTTCTCGAACATGCGGACGGAGGCATCCGCGCTGATCCGGAATAAATCCCCTGTCGATGCATACAGATTCGTATGATGGCCCGTCAAGGTCTGGAAACCGCCGCGCATATCATAGGTCATGAGCTGCACGTAATCCAGATATTGCTGGACTTGATCCATCTGCGTGCCGTCGAGGTAATACTGATCCGCTCCCGCAGCAATCGTCAGCAAGTAATGCCGACCATCCTCAGCCGCTTTGCGGTCGAGCGCCGCTCTGATTTCCTTCAATAGCAGCGTAAAGTTTACTTTGTCATTCGGGGACGCCGCGATCCCGGCCACGGCATAACACGGATACTCCCAATCGAGGTCGATTCCGTCAAAAGAACCTCGCTCCAGCACCTCAACTGCCGACCGGGCCATCCGCTCCCTGCCTTCCTGCGTGGAGGCCGCTTCGGAGAAGCCGCCCGCGCTCCAGCCTCCGACAGATAATAGAATCTGCAGTTTTGGATGATCGCCCTTCAACCGGTCCAGACTGTCAAGTTGCTTCAGATGGCCAATGCGAATTTCATCCTGCTCCACATGCCCGAACGCGACATTCAGATGGGTCAGCTTCCCGGCTGCATCTGCCGTGATGTCAGGAAGCGCCCGGTCGCCCGCATATCCCACAATAAACTTCTGACTCATCATCCGTTCCTCCCTTTCTCAAATGGTTCCCTATGACGCCGCTTTCCTACTGCTAATCCCTTGCCTGAGCGGGAATCGAAGCGTTTTTGTAATCCTCTTGCAGACTCTCCCCATCGGTTTGACTTTTATATGGCCTTTCTGTAATCACTCGGAGCGATGCCGACCACATTCTTAAACGCCCGATTGAAGGAGTTGTAATTCGTGTAGCCTACTTCCTCGCTGATCTCCTGAATCGGCTTATCCGTCTCCATCATCAATTGCTTGGCCTTCTCTATGCGGTGGGTGATCAGCAGGTCCACGAACTTCTCTCCGATCTCGTCCTTGAACAGCTTGCTCAAATATTTCGGATTGATATCAAACAGATTGCTCAAGTAGTTCAGTGAAAGCTCGGGATTATGATAATTTTCCTCGACATATTTGCGGATTCGCAAAATATGCGTCCGATGTTTCTTGGCATAGCGCAGCTTCTGCATCTGCTGGGCCAGCTCCCGGAACGTTTCCCAGCAAAGCAGCCGGAGATCATCCGCCGTTTCCCAATCGTCCAGCTGGTTAAGCAGGCGGCCGAGCAGCGCGGTCCATAACTCCAAATATTCGCGGGGCAGCTCCGCGAACTCGCGTTTATATTGCTGGAACAACAATTGAACCGTATTGATCATTTCCTGACGGGACAACACGGATGCCGTGATTTGTTCAAACAACCGGTCAAAATGCTTCTCCCAGATTTCGTCGGATACCCGCATAGCCTGTACCAGGAGAGAGATCGTCTTCAAGAGCTCGTAAACATCATTTTTGGAATCCGGCACATCCGCGAACCGGATGATTTGGCCCACCCCCAGAACCGCTTTGTAATCAAGGGCGCGAACTGCTCCCTTCAAGGAGGACCTGAGACCGCGCAGGTCAGTCGCAGTCTGACCCATTCCAATCGTGACGGTAAAATTGAGATACTGCTCTACCTTATCAAGATACCCGGAAAGCACCTTATGTTCAACCTCTTCCGGCTGCATCGTTTCAGGAAGCCACAGGATCGCATACAGCCGGCGGTCTGAAATCCATTCCGCCCATACCTCATTCCCCTCCTGCCGCGTGTTTTCCTGCAGAATGCTGATTAGTACGAACTTGAGCAGAGATTGGTCCTGCTCATGGTAGTCTGCTGCAAATTGCGGGTAGCGGTCAATTTCCACCACCGCCACCGTCCACCTGTCCGCAAGCTCCGGGAGGTTGAACTTCCTCATTTCCGACTGCAAATCGCTGTCGGCGAATTCCCGCGCGCCTTCCAGCAGCTCCTGGAAGAAATATTTTTTTTGCAAAAGCAGATTCTCTTCATATTCCTCCTTATATTGTCTCGTTTGATCAATCATACGCTCCAGCGTGTTTTGGATAAAACGAAACTCATTTTCCTTCACAGGACCCAGCTGTGTCTGGGAGGAGACGGTCTGGATCAGCGTCACAATCTGCTCTATCGGCTTATAGTTTCTGCGGGTCACATAGATCACCCATAACACTCCGATGAACACGACTGCCACCGCAAAAGCAAACCAAATATCATAAAACTTCAGCGCAAATTTAATGATCTTGCCATTATTAAGACCCGTCTCTACTTTCCAGCCGCTGTAGCCTGATGTGAATTCGGAGAACACTTCGCCTGAAGCAAGGCTTGTATTATCACGGCCCGTCCTATTATTCTCCCATAAACTGTCGCCGGACCGGTTGAATACATTTACGAATGTAAATTCCGGATCGTACATCTGCATAATGGATTTGCGCAGCGTCTGCAAGTCGACATTAACCACCATAAGACCTTGGCCGCTCCCCACACTGCGGACCAGCGTAATGACATGCTTGGCCGGCTGCGCTGCCTCATCGAAGGCTTTGAATTCTCTGGACCCCGCCCACTTCTGGCTGTTCGCGGCACGGCTCTCCCCGATGAACGCCGCATCCGGAAACTCCCCGATCGGGACCCCCTTGCCGTTGCTGAATACCGTGTCATCCGTATAGCGCACCAAATAAATCGAATCAATTAATGGAAAATCTATTTTTAAATCATCAATCACCTGAACAGCCTGAATGCCGGCATACACGTCATGGCTGCCGGATACCGCAAAATAGTTCTTCAGGCTGGGATTCGTCAAGATTTCACGCAGCACTTTAAAATCAATGGAGCGCAATGAATTATCCAAATATTGCATGACCTGCGATGCCAGGAACTCATTCGCCTTCAGCGCTTCTTTCCGGTTCTGTTCATTGAATACCTGGAAAAAGATAATAAACAAAATCGTTGTCACAATAAAAAAGACAGGCAGATAAGATAGCAGCAAACGTCTAAACCAATTGTTGTTCATCTCCGAAGTGCCCCCCACCACTGTTTATTCGTAAGACGACAACCCTCTGACCAGGCCGCTAATTTTGATCCATTTTATTATATAGGATGAAGTGGGGTTGTCAAAGGAGAAGACTGCTCCGCGTCATGTCTGACAGGCAGAGCAGCCCTTGTGAACAAACGTTGTGTTACTACTGGGTTTTCTCTATCGCACGCTGATAGATATCAAGATAATTGCCAAGGCCCAATCCGTCGAAGCCTTTTACATACGCATCCCAATCCTTCTCGATGCTCTTGCTGCCGATAATGAACTGAGCCATGTTGGTTTGCACGTAATCCTTCACTGCCGTGGTCAGCTGCGCTGCCGATTCGGTATCCTCCGGGCGAATAAATACATTCGAAGGATACGTCTCTTGCGGAGCAAACGGCTTGTAGACATTGGTTGCTTGCGCCAGACGCGTGCCGTAGCCTTCCGCCGATAAAGGCTCCTGTCCTTCTGCAAACAGGTTGCGGAACGTATTGGACAAGTCATGCGCTCCGATTTGCGACCAGCTCTCGTTGACAATGATGTTCGGATCGCGTTCCGGAAGATTATAGTACGTGTATTTGGCTGGTTCGCCGTTGATGTTCTTCTCATCCGCACTGGCTAATTTCCAGCCTTTCCCGTCTGTTGGCCCGTATTCCGCATACAGGGCGCCTTCTTCGCTGAACATGTAATCGACAATTTTAATTGCGGCTATCTGCTGTTCTTCCGAAGCTTTGTTGGTAATCGCAAATTCGAATTCCCCTACGCTTTGCGTGACGCCGGTCGTTTGCACGCCGTCCGGCCCTTTCAGCGGAGGCACAATGTCCCAGTGCTGATGGCGGGTAAGCTTCTTGTCGTACGTATCGACCAAATAGCTGACGAGCGCCGTTGTAATGGAACCGACGATTTCATCGCCTTCCTTCCTGCCCAGCTGCGAGACCGCCTGATCGTTCTGCGTGAATGAAGCGGGATCAACCAGACCTGCCGCATACAGCTTGTTCATGTATTCCAGCCCCTTCTTCCAACCCTCCTGGTTGGCTGCAAACTCCACTTTCCCGTCCTTGACGATCAAATACTTATCGTTGTCATTATAGATGAAGCTATTCATCAAATAAGCATCGATACTCCCGTTCCATACATATTTGTTCGGTGCGCCGGTGAGCGGGATTTCATCCGCCTTGCCGTTGCCGTTCGGATCCTTTTCC
Source organism: Paenibacillus sp. JT31N11 (assembly GCF_056269285.1). Lineage (NCBI taxonomy): Bacteria > Bacillati > Bacillota > Bacilli > Caryophanales > Paenibacillaceae > Paenibacillus > Paenibacillus sp. JT31N11. Next base: position 567,467 of record NZ_JBWDNQ010000001.1, on the reverse strand, counting down.
TTGAACGCCTTAAGCACCGTGTACAGCTCATCCGTCGTCGTCGGCATTGCAAGGCCCACCTTGTCGAGCCACTCTGTGTTGATCCAGTATTTCTGCGCATACGTACAGTGGTAGCATTCATTGAATATAGGCAGCGCATAGATGTTGCCGTCCGGTGCGGTGATTGCCTCTTTGAAATACGGCTTCTCTTCCATTATCTTCGTAAGGTTCGGTCCATACTTGGCAATCAAATCGTTCAGCGGGAGGAAAACTCCCTGTTTCCCGTAAGTCTGGAGGTCCGAGGTTGTGAACTTGCCGTGAAGGAACACTTCGGGATAGTCACCGCTCGCGAGCAGCAATTGCCTGCGATCCTGCAGAGCGTCTGTTGGAGCCAGATCCCATTTCAGCTTAACGTCAAACTTCTCTTCAATAAATTTCGTGAAGTCATTGTCTTCCATAGGGGCCTTGCCCTGCGGAGCAAAGAAGGTCATCGTTACGGGGCCGGCGCTTTCCCCGCTTCCGCTGCTGCTTTCTGTATTTTTCTCCTCTGATTTACTGCAAGCAGAGAGCACCGAAACCGCAGCCATGATTACCAGCAGCATCGAAATCCAAGATTTTCTCAAACCTGACTCCTCCTTTTGTAAAATAGAAGAAAGTATAAATTTCCGCCATACTTTGCCGAAATGAAACGCGCCTCGCCGCCAAAGGACGGCTGAAGCCGTTTCACCTTGTAACGAGGCATACACTCATGTTAATGTACGCTATTAATCCCTGACCCGAAATCCACGGCGCTCCCCGCACCTCCCTTCAAACCGCTTTTGTGAATCGTGGTGGATACCACGGATGTTCTATCCTTTCAAGGAGCCCACCATAACCCCTTTGACAAAATGCCTTTGAACGAACGGGTACATGATGAGAACAGGGATACTGGCTACAACGATCAATGCATATTTGAGCACCTGCTCGAACCCCTGATCGCGGATTTGCTGGCTCGTATTGGCCAACATCGCCGGATCGGCGGCGTTCAGGATCAGCAGATTGCGCAGCACATATTGCAGCGGGAACAAGTTCTCGGACCGCAGATAAATCAGCGCATCGAAGTAAGCATTCCAGTGGCCGACCGCATACATCAGGGTCATGACGGCCAGGATCGGCTTCGATAACGGAAGAACGACGCTGACCAAAAACCGGGTATCCCGGCAGCCATCCACTTCCGCCGCCTCCCCCAGCTCCTCCGGAATCGAAGACTGGAAGAACGTTCTCGCTACGATAACCTGGAATACAGCCAGTGCTCCAGGCAGCCACATCGCCCATCGCGTATCCAGCAAATGAATATCCTTCATGAGCAGGTAGGTCGGAATGAGACCTCCGTCGAAGAACATCGTGATCATCATAAGGATCATAATAGCGCTCCGGCCATAAAACGTCTTGCGGGCCAAGGGATACGCCAGCATAACGGTCAGCGCCACATTGATCAAAGTCCCTACGACGGTATAGATGATCGTATTGTAGAAACCCAGCATCAGCTGCGAGCTATTAAAAATAGAAACATACGCCTTGAAGTTTAAATCGACCGGAAACAGCCAGACCTGCCCCGACGTGACCGCCCGGGAGGAACTGAAGGAGGAGCTGACAATATAGAGCAGCGGGTAAAAGACGACCAATAGCACAATAATCAGAAATACATAGTTGAAACCCATGAAGATGCGGTCGCCAAGCGGATCCTTGATCTGATTTCGTTTAAACATAAATATCCCCCTCCTTTACCACAGGCTGTTCTTAGAGACTCTTCGGGAAATGGCATTGACAAGGATAAGCAGAATCAGGTTAATGATGGAGTTAAACAACCCTACAGCCGAGGAAAAGCTGAAGTTCGCCCCGATCAGACCCACTTTGTACACATAAGTCGAAATAACCTCAGAAGCACTCGTATTCAACGGATTTTGCATCAAATAAATCTTCTCGAAGCCGACTCCCATAATGCTGCCAAGGCTCAAAATGAGCATAATGACGGTCACCGGGATAAGGCTCGGAATATCGATATGCCAGATCTTCTTGAGCCGGGAAGCCCCGTCCATCCGGGCGGCTTCATATAGGGCAGGGTCCACCCCTGCCAGTGCCGCGATATAAATAATGGATGAATAGCCCATCCCCTGCCACACACCCGACCATACATAGATGGATTTGAAATATTCCGGAATGCCCATAAAGTTGGTCATCGAGAATCCAAAAAAGGAGAACAGCCTGTCTACTATCCCTACGTGAGGAGACAGCATCAGAATAATAATGGATACCATAACGACCGTTGAGATAAAATGCGGGGCGTACGTTACCATCTGCACCGTCTTTTTGAAATAACCCGTGCGAATTTCGTTCAAAGCTAGAGCGAGCAGGATCGGAACCGGAAAACCGGCCAGCAAGGAATAGAAGCTGATTCCAATTGTGTTTTTGATAAGCAGCCAGAAGTTAGGAGAATTGAAGAAGGCTTCAAAGTGCTTGAAGCCGACCCACGGGCTCCCCCAAATGCCTTTAACCACACTAAAGTCTTTGAAGGCGATTTGCACACCCACCATGGGAATGTACTTAAAGATTAATAGATACACTACCGGAGGCAGCACCAATAAATAGAGCTCCCAATGTTTTTTGATGCTTTTAATGAAAGGATGCCCTTTTTTGCGTTTGGGCGGATTGATTCCTTTCTGGAGCTTCATCTGTGCGGGTATGCTTTCTGTAACTTGACTCATCCATGTCACCCCTTACGCGTATTGTGTCATAATACTTTACATAAACCTTCATTATTTATCTTTTTTTGTTTCCGAAACTCTCTTGTAAAGATTTATTATGTAAAGATACATGTCAGGAAACGCTTTCTTAAGTGGTATGAATTGATAGTACCTTGAGAGGCGTTCTTTAAGCAATTTGCAATTTTCTCATACCTCTCCATATTCCATAAACCCTTGTCCGACAAGGAAAAACCGTTGTTTTGAGCCTGATAGCCTGCCTGAATCGCTTGCGTTCCGCCCGCAACCCCTTGCACAATAAAAAAACCGGGGGTACTGCTCCCCCGGAATTCCTGAACCTGCTTATTCGTTTGCAATCAATCGAAATACATGGGTAATCGGCGCTTGCTCCGTGACGGCTGCTTGCGGAAGTTCAACCACCAGCCCTTCGTCCGTGCGATTGAACTCCAGACGCCCGGCCGTTCCGATGAACTCAATCCGTTCTACACTTCCTGTGTAAGGAATGACCGTCTGCTGATGCACAGGCTCATTCTCATTCTTGTACAGGCGGAAAGCGTAGGTCGTGTCTGCCTTGCAGGTGAATGCCCATGCTCCCGTGAAATAAGGGCCGCAAATCCTTGTTCCGTAGATTCCTTCACCATATACGTTGAGCCATTCGCCAAGATCCTTGATGCTCCGAACCGCGCCTCCCGGAAGGCGACCGTCCGGCTGCGGCCCGACGTTCAGCGCCAGGTTCCCGCCCTTGGCCACCACCTCCAGGAGGATGTGAGCCAGTTGTCTTGCCGTCTTATAATGGTCATCGAATCCGAAGGCAAAGGAATTCCCGACCGTAATACAGCTCTCCCACGGGATATTCATCGGCCGATCCGGGATCGTCTGCTCCGGGGTTACAATATTCTCATAGGGACCTCCGACCGTTCGGTCCGCGGCCAAAAGCCAGGGCTGTGTCTTCCGGGCCTTCTCAACGACCTCACCCAGCCGGATATCCTGGCCTCTTCGGCCCGCCCGCACCCAGCCCGCATCCAGCCACAAGCATTCAATCCGGCCGTATTTGGTCAACAGCTCCATAATCTGCTCATGCGTGAATTCCACGAACTTCTCCCACATCCAGGGATATTGTTCCGGATTATAGGAAGGGCCGCGCCACATATGCCGCCCGCGCTCCATACCGGGCGCCCAGTAATAGGGCGTATGCCAGTCCGCCTTCGAGAAATAAGCCGAGATTCCCAATCCCTTGGCGCGGAAAGCGTCAAATAGCTCCCGGCAAATATCCGCATATTGATGGGTATGAAACGGTGTGTCCGGTCCCGTAATGCGATAATCGGTCGTATGCGTATCCCACATGCAGAACCCGTCATGGTGCTTGGTGGTAAACAGAAAATATTTGAAGCCATTGTCGGCGGCAAGCTCTGCCCATTTCTCCGGTTCAAACCGAATCGGGTTGAAGGTTTTGTTCAGATCGAAGTATTGGCGCTTGAACTCCTCCATGTCATCGAGCCAGTCGATGTCATTGCGGGACCAATCCCCGTCATCATCACTTAACGCCCAGGATTCTACCAGTCCAAGCTGCGAATACGGCCCCCAATGCATCATGAGGCCGAGCTTCTGATCCTTGAACCATTCCAGGCGTTCATTCAGCAGCGGATCCTCCGGCTTGATCCATTCTTCCTCTTTGCTGAAATTGTGCACGCCGGATTCAATCACCTGTTCTTCCTGATCCTGCAGTGTATCCTTCGACTCGCTCATCGCATTCATTCCCTTCCCAGTACGCTGATGTTCACAACCAACGTATACCCTTTTCCCCGGAACAGCACAATTCTCAATAATCGTTTGCTATGCTATTTTCCATTTGCTCCTCCTGAATCCGGTGAAAAGACGGGGGTGTTGTGGCGACTTCCACTTTACACGAATCCATACATGGCCTCTTTGTTTTTCTTGCTTCGCACTTCATATTACAATCCGTCAAATATAAATAAAGTTCCGCCTTCCTTTAAATCCAATTCATGATGGTTAATCAAAATGATATGGTTATTTGCCCATTCAATATCAGCTTGATCCACTCTTCGTTCACTATAAATCTTTTTCTTAAACCAGAGAGGTCCATTTAATTCACCCATTATTCCGAACGTCCCCATGGCCCCTGCATCGGTATAGTAAAAATCGATCGTATAGTGGTTGTCTGGGGAGTGTGCCGTCTTCAAAAATACTTTTGCTCCTGAAAACATGGTTGTGAATGATAGGGCAATTAATAGAACGAAGGATAATACGACTGAAAGAAGCACAGTTAACCAACTTCTCATTCTTGCAAACCAACTGGATTTATCTTTAAAACCTATAATAGCTAAGATCAAAGCGAGAATGGACAGTAATAAAATCATATAATTAGGCGGGGCAATCAACCAAATGTCGTGAACATTCGAATATACAGAATATGCTGTTGTCAGGGAACAAAATAAACTTAAAAAGAAGGAAACGAGATTATACTTTGATTGCCGATTTTTCAATTTTATTTTCCTCCTTGTATTTGCTATATTTCTTCAGACTGCAAACCCCCTCCCACAACTGCCGATTAACATCTCAAAGGGCTGCCATACGGCAGCCCCTCTGTTTGTTAGAATAATAGTTCGCTGCTTTCTTTAATCTTTAAGATAACGACTGTCTGACGTCCTTGCCCAGTTTGCTTTAAATAAGTCTATCATGGCTTGCGACAATGCTTTTATCCTCGAATCGCGTGGAGAGAACAACGAGGGTCGACGAAAATCCGAATGTGTTGCACGTTTCAAGGAAGGTTTCCAAGGTTTCGCTTGTTTCGGTTACAACCTTCAATAAATAATTATACTCTCCGCTGGTTCTGTAAAAATCGACTATCTCGGGGGCAGTTTCGCCGAAAGCTTCAAACTCCTTGCATTTATTCGATTTAAACAGTACAAACGCGGTTGTATACTTGCCAAGCTTAGACGGGGAAAGCTCTGCCCGATAGCCCGTGATGATGCCCTGATCCTCCAGCTTCCGAAGCCGTTCCGTTACAGCAGGCTGCGACATCGCGATTATTCGACTCATCTCGGAAATCGTAATTCTGGCATTATCATGAAGTGTTGACAATATTTTATAATCAATGTGATCCATGATCAGAACACCTCATTTTTATAAGTCAGGATCGGAAAACAACGATAGAATTAAGTTTTCAGGCCATAAACTCCTTAATAATCTCATTTAAATTGTAGGGCAATTCCAATAAAATGTCACTAACAACCAGTGAGGGAGAATGAAAACGATGACAATGACATCAAACGAAACCAGAGCGGCTGAAGGGTTAAACTTTTTCACAACCGGTGACGGAGTTCGGATTGCTTATCAAATCAACGGATCAGCCGGTAAACCGGTATTGATGCTTGCAAACTCCATCGCCACCTCGATGAGCATGTGGGATGGCCAGATAGCTGATTTTTCTCGGCATTTCCGCGTGCTTCGCTACGACTATCGGGGGCATGGCGAATCGGATACGCCCGCCGGTCCGTATTCATTCGACAGACTGGGACGGGATGTAATCGAACTGCTCGACGCACTTCACATCGACCGTGTGCATTTCCTCGGGCTGTCGCTGGGGGGTGTCATCGGACAATGGCTCGGCATCTACGCTCCCGAGCGGGTCGACCGGCTGATTCTGAGCAATACCTCCTCCTACCTGGGACCGGCCGGGCATTGGGAGAGCCTGATCGCCTCTGTGCAGCAACCAGAGAAACGGACCGAATTCGCCGATATGTTCATGAAGAACTGGTTCCCTTCGCATATGCTGGAGCCGCAGAACCCGCTCGTCACGTCGTTTCGCAAGATGGTGCTCGCTACTCGTGCGCAGGGAATTGCAGGAAGCTGGGCTGCGATCCGTGACATGGATATGCGCCGGACGGTCGCCCTTATCAGCAGCCCGACACTAGTCATTGCCGGCCAGTATGATACAGTGACGCTTCCCAGCCACAGCGAATTGATCGCTCAGACGGTGCCAAATGCAAAACTCGTCATGCTGCCCGCAGTTCACCTGTCCAATGTCGAGTATCAAGCCGAATTCCTCAGCGCCGTGTTCGAATTCCTGCAATCGAAATAAGGAAAAGCTGTTATCAGCTATTACATATTATTGCACGATCCTACCCGTTCAGCTTGACGAAGGGCTGCCCAAGAGGCAGCCCTTTTTATCCGTTAAATACGTTCAAAATTCTTCGTTATGACGTATATCTCTGACTATCTCCAGCTCGTCCCAATAAATAGGCGTACCCCAGAAAGGAAAGAGCGTCTCGAAAAGCACCTTCTTCTGTTCCAAATTACCCGAATAAGTGTCCACGCCTTCAAACAGGACCTTGGCACGATAGCCGCGATGATGCAGTTCCTGGAGAGTGCTCAGAACGCAGATTTCGAGCACCAGTCCGATCAAGACAATGTCTTGCCCGGAGCCCGGTGGTCCGATTGTTTCGGACAACCACTTGCTGAAACCATTCGGCGAGGGATACGGGATACCCGGAAGATCATTCGCTTTGCCGGCTCCTTCACGAATCCACATCGGCGACGGTTCGGACTTCACCCATGTAGACGGGTGTTTGATGTCGTCGGGGATGAGAGATTCATACCCCCACATACCCGGGACACATACAGAAGTATCCTTTCCAGGCTCGCTAGCACGATAATCCGAGATAATCTCAAAAATCGTGCAACCTCGCTCGCGAACAAACGGGAATACTGTGTCCCTGATGAATTCCACGCACGGGCGCCGGCTGTAATGGGCGCCACCTGCAGTGGCGAAGTCGTTCTGCAAATCAATAGACAGGAAAACGACTGACATATTGCACCTCCGTAGATCATGCCTTTTGTGCTGGAAGATACCGTACTGCATAATTTCCCCAATATACTCAAAACCCATATTAACATAGGTTTCTACTTTCCGCCCGTTAGTGTGGAAAGGTAGTCGAATGACACCTATATTTATTCGTTACTTTAATGGATAAGAGGAGCTGCCGCGTAGCAAGCCCCTCCACTATTAAAGTATCGAGCATCCCCTTGTCACACCGCAATAATTATGATGAATAATCAGCAGCTGTCGCGGTACTTGCCCGGCGTAATGCCCTCTATCTTCTTGAATACGCGGATCAGAACGAGATCGTTCGCATAGCCAACCTTTTGGGCAATTTGGGCGATCGTTAAGTCTTTTGTGGAAATCAGTCTTTTCGCTTGATGGATACGACATTGTGCAATGTAATCGGTGATGTTCCGGCCGCTCGTTTTCTTGAAAAAAGTCGAGACATACTGTGGTGTCCGGTTGAATTGTTCGGCAATCATATTAAGTCCCATATACGGATCGGAGTAATGATTATCGATAAAAGCAGTCATTTCCTGCAGCAGCTGATCGCTATGGCAGCCCCGGTCGGCTTTGAGCGAAAGGGTCAGCGACAGAAACATTTGCTTCATCTGTACATGCATCTCTTCGGCCGTTGCACAGGCCAATATGGTTGTGATGGCTTCGAATTGACCGTCAACCTGCTCTCCGAGCCGTGCCCTTGTTACGTTAATGAGCTTCAAATGCGTGCTTGCCAAATCAAAAAACAGGCACCGGGCGAGTCCGGGTGTAATCGGATTAGAAGTGAAATTGACCGCGTATAAATTATTCAACAGCTTGCCGACGCTTTCTGCATCACCGCTGCGGACATAATTCATCAATTGTATTTCTGTCTCCATGGGATAATAGTAGTTCTGATCTTTGCAGTTTATTTCGTGAAAATATATAATCGCGCTCCCTTTAATCATCTTATACTCCATAGCCGCGAGCGCCTCAACATAAGCGCTCCCGATCCGCTGCCATCCTTCGTGAATGTTGCTGACGGCCAGGGTAATGGCGATTTTGAATTGGTGCTCCACCACCTCCTTGAGTGTACTAACGAGCTTCTCCGTATCCTGCATGGCTTCGTTCAGGCGATTTTCCTTGAAATTAAGCAGAATGACGAGACGATCGCGGTCGAGTTCAATACAATATCCGGCATGATGCTCGTGAATCAGATCGGTACAAATATTCGAAATGACAAAACGGGTCAACGCCCATTGCCGCTCGGAATGCTCTTTGGAAAATTTCCCTGCCTGATCGACCTGGATCAGAATAACTGCAAATGACCCGGACACAAACTGGATGTTCATAAAGTCAAGCGAATGGCTAAAATCTTCCGTGTGATCCACAAGCCCCCTTATGAGCCTTGACAAAAAGTTCGCCCGCATGACGGGCGTCTGCTGTTTCAGCATCCCTTGCAAATTTTTCTGTTCAATGAGTACGCTTTCAAAAGATTCCTGAATGCATTCGTATTCATTGGATAGATGCGATTGTGCTGCAGTGCGGCCTTTTACGAAAGCCTTGAGCATTTGCTTTACCGGTCTGTAGTTGTGGTAAGCCATCAAATACGAGGCCACCAGCCCCCCTGCCAAATAAACCGCGAACAGCCAAATCGCGGTTACCTTGACCGAATTGACCTTCTGCATGTACAGGTCCCGCGGCATGACGGAAATGTATTTCCAACCGATTTGTTTGGAGGATGTGTAGGAAACCATCAGATCCAGTCCATTTTTCTTATAGGGGAAAAACCCGGGTTTATCCTGCATTTGCGCAAAAACCTGCTTGCTGAGTGGAACCTGATCCGTTGTCCCGGTCAGCACCTTTTGATTGGCGTCGATAATGTAGATGTTGCTTCGGTTGGCTGACTCGATTTGCCGTATCATTTCTTTGACCTGCTTTTCATTAATCAGCACGACAAGACTTCCCTTGACGTCTGACGTGCCTTGTATGGGAATGAGAGACTGAACATACGTGATCACTTGAATGGGTTGTCGTTCCAGGCTTGCCGTAAGAGGAAGACCTCCGTCCTGGATAAGTGTTTGGGAAGGCAAGTAATCCCTATTGTGACTGCTCTCCAGTACCTCCTTGCGCCAGGACTCATAATTCATGTCCTTATAGCTGTAGTAACTATTGTAGAACGTTCGGGAATCCGTGCGGACTCCCGGTTTAAGAATGGTATCGCTTCCTTTGAAATAAACGTAGTAATCCTCGATAAACTGCCCGCTGAAGCTTCTATAGCGGTTTAAATAATCCGAAATAAATTCAATGTACTTGTACGATGATTCGTCCGCCAGGTCGTTGTTCAGCAGCAGATCCATTTTGGGGTTCAACGCGATTTGCTGCGACAACTGATCGACTTCTTTCACGCTGCTGTCCATGGACAGCCTGAGCTGCTCCAGCATGGCAAGGTTGGAACGGTTGGCCTGATCGACCATCGCCTTTTCCACCCGTGAATACAAGACGCCTCCGATTACAACGGGAAACACAAGAAAGCAAATGTAAGAAATCAGCAAAGTCATGAACACGCTTCTCCGGCTGCGCCTCTTTAACCGGAGTAATTGAATGACAAAAGGAATCATAGGGGTCCCTTTCTTCACTTAATATGCCTTTCCTCACTAATTCGTGGAAAACCGTCCCATTTCCTTCTGTTCATCCATGTTTTCACTCCTTAATCGCTCCAATCATGACTCCTTTGACAAAATATTTTTGCAAGAACGGATAGAGACACAAAATCGGCAGGGTCGATACAATGATGGTCGCATACTTGATCGTTTCCCCAATCGGCATTTTGTCCCCGACGGAGGCGCCCGTCATCATCGCGTCCGTGCTGTTTGTAATTAATATTTCCCGCAAAATAAGCTGCAGCGGATATAACTCGCGGTCACGCAAGTAGATCAATGCGGAGAAGTATGAATTCCAGTGTCCTACCGCGTACCATAATATCATCACGGCAATGACAGGCATGGACAGCGGGATAACGACCCGGAACAATATGGTCAGGTCGTTCGCTCCGTCGATTTTGGCGGATTCCTCCAGACTGACGGGTATTGCTTGAAAAGCCGTCCGCATGATGATCAGATTAAAAGTGCTGATCGCCCCTGGAATGAGCAGCGCCCAAGGCGTATTCAACATACCGAGATTGCCGATCAGCAGGTAAGAGGGAATTAGGCCTCCGCTGAATACCATCGTAATGACAATCATGAACATGATGTGATTTTTAAAATACAAATTGCGGCGAGAGAGCGCATACGCCCCCAGCGAGGTCACGAACAAGTTGATCGCGGTACCTGCCAGCACGTAAAATAGCGTGTTTTGATAACCTTTGGCAATCATGGGATTATCGAATACCGCTTTGTATGCCGACAAATTAAATCCGCGCGGTGCGAACAAGAGTCCACGGTGCTGAGCGACCTCCGAGGGATCGCTGAAGGAGGCAAAGAGGACATAAAGAAACGGATAAAGCGTTATAAAGCAAAGCAGCAGCATGAGAATGACGTTGAACACGTCAAAGCTCTTCTCCCCTAAACTCCTTTTAATCATGAGTTCCCTCCTTTACCAGAGCTTATTTTCGCTCACTCGTTTACTGACGGTATTCGAGATGACAATCAGTGCAAAGCTTATGATTGAATTAAAGAGACCTACGGCAGCGGTATACCCGTAATTGGCCTCCAGAATCCCTTTGCGGTAGACGAATGTCGAGATGACGTCCCCGGTTTCGTAGGTCTGGGGGTTGTACATAAGCAGGACCTTCTCGCTGCCCACGCTCATCATGGATCCCACATTCAAGATCAGTAAAATCACGATGGTCGGCATAATGCCGGGGATGGTAATATGCAGAACCTGCTTCAATCGGCCTGCCCCATCGATTTTGGCGGCTTCGTAAAGCGTTGGGTCAATATTGGCGATAGCGGCCAAATAAATGATGGATCCCCAGCCTACACCTTGCCAGACGCCGGATGAAACATATAAGAAACGAAACCATCCGGGCTCCCGGAAAAAAGCGATTGAGTCAAGGCCCAGAAACCCCATTATTTGGTTGATAAGTCCGTCACGGGCCAAAAAATCAACCATCATCCCGACCACCACAACGATCGATATGAAATGAGGCAAATACGAAATCGTTTGTACGGAACGTTTGAATAGGGTGCTGCGAATTTCATTGAGTAGAAGGGCCATGAGGATAGCGGCTGGAAAACCGAACAACAGCTCATAAATGTTAATCAGGATCGTATTACGGACAAGACGCCCAAAATAATAACTGCTGAAAAACTCTTGGAAGTGATTGAATCCGATCCAGGGACTGCCGGCAATCCCTTGTCCAGGACTGAAATCCTTGAAGGCGATTTGCAAGCCGTACATGGGTCCGTAATGAAAGATGACGTAATAAGCGACAACGGGCAGCACCATCAGATAGATCAGTTTATTAACCTTTAGATCCTTTCGTATGGTGCGCCAGGCACTGTCCTTTTTCAATACTGCGGTTTTGTGTACCGCAGGCTCCGTTTGCATGACGGACATGAATATTCACTTCCTCTCGATCGCTTCCGATGATTCCCTGAAACTGCCGGGAGCTAAAACGTATGCCCCATCCTCCGAAGAATCGAACGGCCGGTTATTTACGGTTGTTGTACCTTTCCAGGGCGGCCTGCTGGATTTTCAGAGCCTCATCGAGGCCCATACTCTGTATGGTTTGGACATAATTATCGAAGTTTTCGATCGGTTCGGCTCCCATGACGAACTTGTTGAACATTTCGTCCTTGTAGGTATTAATGTCCGCCATAATTGACGCGAACCGGCTGCTTTCATCCTTGGTCGGGGTTACGAGCGGCATCTTCTTCTCGTTGCTCGGTTCGGACCATACCGTAACCGCATCTTTCTGCTCTGGCAGCGCTAAATATTGTTCCAAATAACGCTTGTCCTGAATGTACGGGCCATCCCAGGACGCCCTGTTATGGCGGGCCATAGCTTGCTGTACCGGCAGCCCGTCAGCATTTTTCGAGATGTCATCCGTCCATTTGGGATAGCCGTCAACCAGATTGTAGCTTATGCCTTCCGTTCCGAAGTTGAACAGCATGTGCCCTTCTTCGGAATAACCATAATCGAGCCATTTGACCGTTTCGATCGGGTTCTTGTTGCTTGTTGTAATCGCCGCTCCTCTTCCGTTGAACGCAAAATCGAGCTGCCCGAGCTCCGGCTTATCGCCCGGATTCAGCACGGGATACGGCACAGCCGCCAGCTTGAAGTTCGGATCTTTATCCTTCATCAGGTTGGAATATTTTCCGATTCCCCCACCAACAAGGAGTACGGCGGATCCGACTTGATTGCCCGTGATTTTGGCATCGTACAGCTTATCATCCGTCGCTGCATAATCACGGTCCAGCAGGCCTTCTTTATACCATTTGTTCATCGTTATCAGGAATTCCTTGAATTCGGGCTGAACCGGACCGAACTTGACGGTTCCCTGGTCCTGGTAGAAGCCGTTGGTAATGCCGTATGCGCCAATGAATGCATGCGTTCCGAGTTCTGCAACCCGCAGCAGCAGAGGGATCTCATCCGGCTTGCCATTGCCGTTCGGATCCTTCTCTTTAAACGCTTTCAAAACGTTGTACCATTCGTCGATCGTCGTTGGCGTTTTCAGCCCGAGCTTATCCATCCAATCCTGCCGGACGGCAGGTCCCTGGAACACCTGCAGCTCTCTGCCATCCCGGATAAACGGGAATGATATGATGCTGCCGTCGTCTGTAGTAATTTGCTTACGCCAATCCGGGTGGGAATCGAGCAGTTGTTTAAGATTAGGAGCGTATTTATCGATATAATCATTTAATTTGATAATGGTGCCGTCTTTGACCGCCTTCTCCGGACCGCCGGGGAAGCTCGTTGTCCAATGATATTCAATGACATCAGGAAGCTTGCCCGATGTAATCATTAAGTTAAACTGCTCTGCATCCTGTCCTTGAGGCGGATGCTGGAAGTCGACTTTGACTCCGGTCTTTTGTTCCAGTCCTTTATATAGTTCGATTTCGTTATAACTTTTCATAGTTGCGGACGCTTGACCGGCCATGCCAGTCCAATACGTCAGACTGGTCAGCTTTGGAACCTCTGCCGGATCGGTAGTTGCTTCTTGTGCAGGACTGGATGAGTTACATCCAGCCAAAAGGGATGCTCCCAAGCATGTAATGAAAAGAAAACTTGAAACCTGTTTCTTTTTCGTCATGAATCTATTACCTCCTTTTTCTTATCACCCGGAATCAAACACTTATCAAAGCTGCAAGGAATAGATACCTGGTGTCACATAAGCGTAATCGCAACGCTTGAAATAGGCTATAAACGATATTTAATGTCGACCTCTATTTTTATAATTTTGAACATGCATTTTTTCATCCGGGCTGTTAAAACTAAAGGTTTAGAGCAAAAATCGATTCAGAAAACAAGAAAAGCCCACCTCATGGCGAGCTGATTCCCGGTCTGCGAACGTTGAGTAAATACAAGCAGCCTGGTCGCAATATTGGCAACAACCAATAAGCTAACTTCTCAGTTGTACCGAAAAAAACCAGCCCCCTCAGGGGACTGGTTTAGCCTCATGAATCCTAATTTTCAGGATGTCCAATTCTCGAAAAGCATAATAAATGCTTATTACTAGTGATTCCAGGTTAATAGCCCTTAGCATCTCACAACCATTTTGGGAGGTAGAAAAATTTATGTTCAAGCGTATGGATGAAATAATGATTGAGATACCTTCTGTCGAGAAACCCGATCCCAATGCTGCTTCAGCCATTCAAGAATTGTTAGGCGGGAAGTTCGGCGAAATGTCGACGTTAAACAATTACCTTTACCAATCTTTTAATTTTCGTTCAAAAGAAAAACTAAAACCTTTCTATGATTTAGTTATGAGCATAACGGCGGAAGAGCTTGGCCACGTCGAGCTGGTTTCTCATGCGATTAATAACTGTCTGAGAGGCTCAACCGATTATAAAGAGCCGGACAAGACTCCTCTCGGTCCGGTCAAAGACTCGCGCTTGTCTTACCACTTTTTAGCCGGAGCGCAAGGTGCGATGCCATTTGACTCCATGGGGAATCCCTGGACGGGTGCCCATGTCTTTAACAGCGGAAATTTAGTGGAAGACCTGCTGCATAACTTTTTCCTTGAGTGTGGCGCCAGAACACACAAAATGAAGGTCTATGAAATGACGGATCATCCTGCTGCCCGTGCAGTCGTTGGATTTCTCCTTGTAAGAGGGGGCGTACATGTTGTGGCGTATGCCAAAGCACTGGAAATCGCAACAGGGGTCAATGTAACGAAATTGGTGCCGATACCGTCATTGAGCAATAAATCGTTTAATGAAGCCAGAAAGTACGAGGAAAAGGGTGTTCACACGAAACTGTACACGTGGAGCGATAATGATTTTAATGCGATTGATCAGATCTGGAAAGGAACGCATCCCGAAGATGGACTCCCGCTTGAGGTTATTCAAGGCGTACCCAAAGGGGTACCCATTCCAGAAGCCCCTGCTGCCGAAGAGGAATTTGCACCCGGAATTTCCGAAGAGGATTTTAAAGCCATAGCCAAACGACTTAAATTAGCCGGTAATATTAAAGAATAGCCGCAGCCATATGAATGTGCTCTTAACATCTCGAATCTCATTATGAAAGCTGTTCAGATTTTCTGGACAGCTTTCGCTTTTGATGGAGGAAGATGTTTATTATGCTGCCAATCACCTAACTAAGGTGGGTAGATAAATGGACGAACAGGCTAACCGCCCTTTTATCCATGACAGGATGCATTTAATGCCGTCCATTATGTTAGAGGCTCTTACTTGACGTATTCAGCCATTACAATATTTCGATATACCCTTCTGTTCCATGCACGCGAATTCGTTGCCCATCCTTAATCAGCCTGGTAGCATTTTCCACTCCGACAACGGCCGGCAAGCCATATTCACGCGCGATAACTGCTCCATGGGTCATCAGTCCGCCAACTTCGGTGACCAGACCTTTTATGGATACAAATAATGGTGTCCAGCCAGGATCAGTAAAGGAGGTGACTAATATATCTCCATCTTCCAGATCGGCATTTTCCATGTCTAAAATGACACGCGCTCTTCCTTCTATCACTCCGGAAGAAACAGGCAGACCTGCAATCGCATTCGCCGGCAAATTTACTCGTTTGTACTCACCTGCAATGATTTCACCATCAGACGTCATGACACGCGGGGGAGTCAGTTTTTTGAAAAATTTGTAATCCTCTTTTCGTCTGTGGATGATCTGATCATCAAGTTTGTTTGTGCGTACGACTTCGTGAAGTTCTTCAAAAGTGAGATAGTACGTATCTTCTTTGTCATGGATTACGCCAGCATGAACGAGTTGTTCGGCTTCTTTCAGTAAAGCCTGCTTATAAACGAAGTAGCGGCTTACTATGCCGTATTTTGGATATTCCCGGTAGCCGATGAAATTCCGGATGAGGTCGATCATTCGTTTTGTTTCTTTGGCTTTTTGATCACCATCCGGTAATTGCTTCAATCGGTCTATTAACTCTTGTTCTTTTTCCAAAGCTTCCTGGCGCCCTTGCTCAAATTTTCGCTTGCCGGCATTAGGCTCAAAGTTCTTGATGTTACCAAGAATCATGGGGACAAGTGTAATTGGTTTCTCACTCCAACGTGTTCTCGTAATATCGATTTCTCCGGCACATCGCATTCCGTATTTGCTGAGATACTCATAGATAGCGTCTCGGGTTTCCCTTCCTCCATCAAACTTAACCAGTTCATCCAGAAAGTTATCTTCTTTTGCATGCTGCAAATAATCAATCGCCTCTGGATAAGGGCGAATCACATCCGCGACATCCAATAGCGCCAGACCCATTTCCGAAGTAATATTATTGGGTACAGATTGAGAAAGTGTATCTGCTGCGTTTTTTTCGCCTAACCACTCGTTCATGTTTTCATTGATCCATGATGTAGCATTTATAGCAGCCATAAACACAGCCGAACTTTGCGGGTCAAATAAGATCTTCTTTAATTGCTGGAGATCTTCCAGAATAAAATCAAACAATTCCGATCCCGATTTCGCTTGGATGTTTTGTTTTAACTCTTCTATCGATATTTGACTGCGCTTAATAAAATCAGAAACGATTGTCGGATCGTTCTCGAATTGTGCCAGCATATCTGTATTACTTCTACCCAGAATCGGAGCTGCTTGATCATTAGGTAACAATTTTATAAAATCTCGTTCTATTATGGTCATGAGTGCGCCTATTATGAGCGGATCGGATCCCAGGGTATTTAATAAAGCTTCCCGGCCGGCAGGTGTAGCCAGCCTAGGTGCAACATCAACAAACAACCTCCCGCCGGCTTTACGCATAGGTGCAGGCGTAATTAACAGGTAAAAAGACAATCCCAACGGTTTTATGGGATCTAACATCATTTGTTGATGACCAACAGACAGATAGACGTGATTTTCTTGGGTCTTCGCTTCAGGGATCGGGTATAAAGTAGTGATCGGCCGACTCTGGACAATATAAAATGTATCATCAGCCAAACACCATTCGATATCTTGCGGGCAGCCAAAATAAGCTTCGATCTGTCTTCCGATGCGTGCCAGCTGCAAAATTTGTTGCTCAGTGAGTGTTTGAGACATCTGCTGATCAGGATCGATCTGCTTTGTCTCTGTTCCGCCTTCTTTTCGTCCATAGATAGCCAATTTTTTGGTTGCGATCCTCTTCTCGACGATTTCCTCTTCCCGCACTTTATAACAATCGGCAGATACCAAGCCGGAGACCAGCGCTTCTCCAAGTCCAAAACTGGCATCGATGGATAGCAGCTTTCGGCTTCCAGTAATCGGATCAGCGGTAAATAAAATCCCTGAAGCCTGCGGGAAAACCATCCTTTGAACGATAACGGATAAATAAACTTGACTGTGGTCAAATCCATTTTGCATACGGTAGATTATCGCGCGATCCGTAAACAGGGAAGCCCAACATTTGCTGATATGCTGCAAGATCGCATCTTTGCCGATGATATTTAAATAGGTATCTTGTTGACCGGCAAAGGAGGCATGCGGCAAATCTTCAGCAGTCGCACTAGAACGCACGGCATAAGCATGTTCATCGCCAAACCGGGAGAGATAGTGAGCAACTGCATTCACAACATCGGAAGGAATTTCTACTTCCATGATGATGTGTCGCAGCTTCCTGCCGATTTCACCAATTTGATCTCGATCCTCTACTTTTAGCATGGTTAGTCGATCCAACAAAGCATGATACGTTTCGCTTTGTTCGATGGCTTTTTGGTACCCCGCTGTTGTAATACAAAATCCTTCCGGTACTTGTATCCCTTGAATTTTTGATAATTCCCCTAAATTCAACCCTTTTCCGCCAACAAGCCAAAGCTGCGTTTTTTCCATTTCCTGAAAATCGAGAACCAAAGAACTCATTCAACATCTCTCCTAACTGTTAAATTGAGAAAAAACATTTGACAAGAGTTTACCGGCATGGTACACTAAGAGTGTAAGATGAAACAATTATGTCCATATGACTTTACGGAGTCGTGATCTGATTATATCATCGTGTCTGTTTATATGCAATATAAAAGAACCTGATTAAACTACCCAGGTTCTTTTTTGTATTCCCGCTATCATTAGTCACATCAAAAACCATGGTTCGAGCCGAACTCCGTGCATAGTATCCTAGCCGTCCTATGCAGCCTAAGGAAATCCTGGCGTTGCGTTGGACAGTTTGTTTGGCATGCATGAAATGAGGGATCTCATGCACCGCGCTTTTGCAACAAAGGTATACTAATCATCTAATCCCTTTCCATTGAGGATATGCACAATATATTTTTCAACCCTTGATTCTCGAGTTTTGGATTGCTTGGGTGTAGAAAAATGCAAAATATATGCTCTTTGCCGTCCCGGCGTCAGTGCTTCAAAAGCTGTTTTTAAGTCGGGGATTTCAACGAATTTATTATCTAATTCTTCAGGTATGATATATTCCGTATTCTTTTTATAGTTCACTTGCAAGCCGGCTTTCTCAACTTCAATGGCTTCATCAATATATGCTTTCAACATAAGCTGCATTTCATCGATATCTTGAACATTGGTGAACCGAATCTGGCGCCCTGCCTGAACATTCTCCGTTTGTTGGATTAGGATCCCATGGGGATCTTTTAACAACGCGCCTTTATGAAACAGAAGCGCGCAGTAATCCTTAAAACCATGGATCAAAACGATGTTTTTATTGTCAACCGTGTAACAAGGATGCATCCACTTAAAATCCTCGGTCAGCCCGCAGTCAAGAACGATTTCTCTCAATAGCTCGAATTCTTCCTTCCACTTCTTAAGCTTGTTAAAATAAGGATCAATCTTAGGATTCCTTTCACCTTTTATCATAATGGTACCCCCTTCAGTTTTTTGTTTTCACTTGCTTGATTGCGGTCCGATAAATCAAAAGCCGCGGTTCTCAAGTGCTTCATACGGCCCTTGTTGCCAATACCTTTTCAAGCTCGCCGCACCATTTACTCCAATGTCCGACGACGGGCTCAAAATCATTTTCCATCGCCTGACCATTATGGATGTTGACCGCCCACTTGGCAAGCTTGCTCGTTGCAGCTGGTTGTTCTCGCTCACAACACCCTCTCCATTCTGTAGTAGAAATCTATTGGCGATACCAATGGACAGCCGTTAATTTCACCGCCTCCCTAAAATTTGCGGCCCTTCGGACGCAGCGCCCACGAGGCGATATTTAGTGCAGCGTATGAAAGTGGAAGAATAACATTAAACCCGTAATCACCATAATCGTCAGCAAACACATGAGATAAAGCCGCACCAGTCATTAAAAAGAAGATACCAGCGTGAGCCCATTCTTTAAGCTGAGGAAAACCCGGTACGACGAGAGCGATGACTCCAAGCACTTTCCAAATCCCGAGAATGGTCAAGATGTATAATGGGTATCCAATATTCGTCACTAACTCGACGTTTCCCCCATATTGCATCAGTTGCCCGATACCGCTTAACATAAGAGCTGCTGAGAGCAGTATTGTGACTGACCAATAAGCAAGCATTTTTCCTCGGGGCCGGATTTGTACTATCGCGGTTGTTTCCTTACCAATGATCGTACTCATTTTGGTTCCTCCTCATAATGGATTCAAGCGAACTATTTTCTTGCTCCAAACTTTCCAAATGACCATCCAAATTGGACACCATATGGTGACGATTTGATTATAGGACACCGTTAAGTGTCCTGTCAACACATTTTTAAGTTCCGCTGAAAACGTCTGTAAGCAATGTGTGACAACATTTTATGCCATTTGGTTGTTTGACTGCATGTTAAAAAGCCTCGGCACGATAATGCCAAAGCTTTTGATCACGACTCCATTCTTTTTGGATAGATCTCAATCCAGGCATTTGGCAAAGCGCTCTGTAATTTGGATGCCTCTGTGCCAATCCGTTCCTCCGTCTTCAATCGTCCAGCACGCCTCAAGCACACCTCGCGCCACACCCCACATCGCAATTCGGCGAGGATCCAGGCCGAGTCGATCGGCCATTATCGCAATCCGGTCCCGTAGAACCTGCTCGCAGTTACCGCCTCGATCCTCATAATTAAGCAGAAACTGGATAGTATCAAAATGGATGTCACCTATGATGCCTTTGGGATCAATGACACCCCATTGCTCTTCGCCTTGGCGAAGGATGTTTTCATGATGCAGATCGCCATGCAGCAGGAGATTCTCACTTGTGGTCGTTATGAGATACGCCAGATATTCTTCGGCATTTTCCACCCAGCTCACAGGCAGCGGCGCGGCAATGTTCACATCATCGAATCGCTCTCTATATCGCTCGATTGCCGCGAAATGCTGCCTCATAGACGGGTACACACTCCCGGTTGGTGCAGGAAGGTGAAGACGGCGAAATACTTCGCAAAAGAGATCCGTCGCGCGTGCATCATCCTGAATTGATGACAACGGTGTGCCAGGGTCGGCCCCCTCCAGCAGGGCCACGCCCCACTCCTCGTCCGCATCCAGGACATGAATCGCCCCCCGGCCCTCATAGGCACGAAGCACACTGACTTCCCTAGAAAGCTCATCTTTCATAAAAGATGATTTAAGGACGGCTGGCTTCCCGGTGCTGCGCTTTACTCGAAGCACGAAGTTATAGGATAAATCGGCAAATGGAGCTTCTGCGATAAAATTGAAACGGCTTTCACAGTCGGCAATCAACCCAGGCAGCGCCTCCGACCATGTTACGCCTTGCTTACCATGGAGTTCGTGCATTCTTTCAATAAAATTATCAGGGATCACAATCATGCCCAATGTCTCCTTTCAGAGAGTAGTCTGCTTCTTCTCTTCTTCGACATGAGGTATTGTAAAATCCTGTTTCGCCCAAAGTAGCACAAGGTTAGAGCAAGATCGTCGATGCGGGCGCGCACGCCCATGAAATCGAAGTCGGTAATTATCAATTGCCCGCTTTTTGCGGCAAGTTTAACCGGATTTCAATGCGGGTACCCTGGTGAGGCGCGCTGCTGACCTGAATTTCTCCTTTATGCGCCACAATGATGTCATTCGTAATGGCCATGCCCAAACCGGAGCCTTTATGAAGCTCGCCTGTGTTGGTGCCACGGTAATATCTGTCAAAGATGCGTTCAATTTCTTCCTCCTTGATTCCCTTTCCGTTGTCCTCGACACGGATGATGGCATCGCTGCCGCTTGTCTCCACGCTTACTTGGATGTGCACGGCTTCGCCGTTATGGACGATTGAATTATAGATGATATTGGCGACCGCCCGCCGGATCAGAATGTCGTCCACCTCCGTGACGATGACCTCGTCGCTGCAGTGAAAATCGATATTGCGGCTCGCGTACATGGCATCGTTCAGGATGTCAATGACGATATTCCGGACAAGACTGACGATATTTACATTTTTCAGTTTGAGCGCAAGCTCTTTATTCTTCAAACGGGTGGACAGGTTCAGGTCCTCGATGACCTCTTTCAAATACAGCGATTTCCGTTCAATGATTTCTGCATATTCCCTTATTTCCTCGATCGAAAATTGATAGTCCCTGTCCTTGATCATCTCCGCGTATCCTTGAATGGAAGCCAAGGGCGTTTTGATGTCATGCGAAATATTGCCGATCCATTCTTCCTTCATCCGATCCAGCTTTTTTCTTTCGATTTCGTTGGCCTGAAGCTCATTGGAAAGCAAATTGACGTTCAAAAAAACGTCCCTGTATACACCCTCGGGCCTATACTGGACCTTGTAATTTTTATTCGCCATGCGCTTGATGGCCTCAATTAGCACATACAGCGGCTGCGTCAGCCGTTTGCTGAACAGATAGCCGATGAACAGCGCGATCAACCCATCGAGGACAATCAGAACGAGGCTGCCGTTTTTCAAAATTTGCCCGGTTTTGCGGATATCAAGCGCTACAACCACCCGCCGCAAATTTGGATCTTTAAACCCGATCAAGTAGCTGTAGCGATGATTTTGAACCTTCTTTTCCCCCACAAAAACCGTTGAAAGGTAGTTAACCTCCAGGTATTTGTAAATATCTATAATATCCAGCGGGGTATATTTGGTTTTAGCCCCCTCAGGGACGAGGTAGCCGTACAGCTGCCCGCCGTCTTCATCCAATACCTGAATCCATGCCTGATGGCGGGCAAGAAGCTCCTTTCCCCCGTCCGATACCGAGATTCCGGATGGCGTTGCCGCGATATATTGCCCGAAGGAACGGGTCATCGACTCGGCGGAGTTCCCTTCGGTCTGAGCCAGAAAGCCGCTGTTCATCACCAGCAGCGCAATAACCGCCGTAATATTCATGACGATCACAATGACGACAATGAGTACGATGGATACGAGGTATCTTCCGGTCAACTGCCATTTCATCGGTCAATCATCCTTTACGGCCAGTTTATATCCCAATCCCTTAACCGTAACCAGATACTGCGGGTTGGAGGGATCGTCTTCGATCTTTTCCCGAAGCCTTCGGACATGAACCATCACCGTATTGTCGAATCCAAAAAACTCCTCGCCCCACACATGGTCATACAGGCTTTCCTTGCTTATAATCCGGTTTGGATGCTTGAGCAGATAGGTGAGGAGGCCCAGCTCCTTCGGCTTCAATTCAAGGAGCATTCCGTTCTTTTTTAATTCGACTTTTTGCTCATCCCATTCAAACGGTCCTGCCTTGATCAAATGCCCCGTTTTCTCCCCTTCCTGAGAGAAATCCTCTCTCCTGAAACGGGCCTTGATCCGGTAGGCTACTTCTTTCGGACTGAACGGTTTGGTAATATAGTCATCGCCGCCGATCGCGAAGCCCAGAATTTTATCGATCTCTTCGGTTTTTGCCGATAAGAAGAAAATGGGCACATTGGAGACGCTGCGTATTTTTTTGCATACGTCGTACCCTTCTCCGTCAGGAAGCATGATGTCCAGAACGACAATATCCGGCTGCCTTCTCTGAAACTCCTGCCAAGCCTCTTCCGCCGTAGAGGCCGTGTATACATGTCCGATCCGTTCCTTGATCAATACCGTTTGCAGCAACCTTACAATGTCCGCCTCGTCGTCCACAATGAGCACCTTATGATTGAGCGTCAAACCGTTCACATCCTCCTTGCCTGGGGTCGGATTCGCTGCCGCGGCAGACGAACCCGGCACATACCCTCATATTACCCTCCCAACAGGTTACTATACAAATGTCCGGCCGCAAGGGGTATGCCTTTGCTACTCTGCGAAAAATTTCGAAATGGGGTTGACAAGCTTCTTTTCCGAGATGATTTTTCCCGTCTTTCCCATTTCATAATATTGATAAAAATCGGAGGTGAAATTGAAGACCTTCGACATCTGCGCCGAAATCGGCCCCGCGGCTTCCCCGCTTAATTTATCCCGGTTCCAATAAAAATGGAGCAGCAGGCGATCATGATTATAGGGGTGCTTGATAATATAGGCCCCCGCCGCTTCCGGCTTGCTCATCCTGTCTTTCCAGGCAAAGCCGATGTCTCCGGAATTTTGGATAATGCCTGGCTTCAGCGCTTGAATAAGCCCGTTCGACTCGGCATTGCCGATCGCGATAATATTGCTGACCGCCAGTTCTTTTCCCATTTCGCTTTTCAACTGCCGGCGGCTTGTGATGACCTCGGGCTGAATTCCGAAGATGGCCAGCATGCTTTTCAGATCGGTGACGAAATTTCCCTGCCCGTCATTATCGCCCGCATCGTCGCTCACGACGATGGCCAGCGGTTCCCCCTGCAGCGCCTTGCTAATGATCCGGCTCATCGTTTCAAAGGGAAGGTCCGGCACTTCCAGGGAAGATTCGTATGCCTGCTGGAAAACATTATGGGTGTATGCGGCTTTCTCTGCGTCCGAGAGCCGAAATTCCTGCTTCAGAACAAAGCTCGGTTCATGCAAAGACTTGTCCATCTCATCGGCCGCCGCGCTCCCCAATGTATCCTTGACCGTCTGCAAAAGCCCGTCAATCGATGCGTTTTTATATTCGTACCTATTGAAATATTCCTTCATGAACGTATCGAACTTCTCTTCGCCCACCGTGCGGTACAGCTGGTAAATCGCCTGCCGGCCTTTCACATAAAAGACCGGATTCGCCAAATCGCCAACTTCGCTGTTGGATGAGGTGATGGACACATCGAAGGACGATTCATCGAATCGAACAGCTTGAAAGCCGCTTAAGGCATCTCCCTGTTTCTCAAAAAAATAAGCGCTGGAAAAATCGGCAAAGCCTTCATCCAGAAACGATTCCTTCTCCGAGTTGTTGCCGATTAGCGAATGGAACCACTGATGCGCGATTTCATGGACGAATACCGTATCTTTCGCCGGGTCAGCATTGCTCTGCAGCATGCCCATCTGAATAATCCGGGAAAATTCGACCGCGGCTCCTTCAACGTACGACTCGGCAATCCGGAATTCGGGATACGGGTATTTGCCGTACTTTTCATTAAAAAACCCGATCGCTTGAAAGGCTTGATCGATATACCGGTCTACAAGCTTTTTCTTATCCGGCTGATTGTCGAAATAATAATATTCGATGGTCAACCCATCCCTCGTCACGCTCGCCACCTTATAGTCAGCACTTGCAAAAAAGACGAACTCCCGGGTGTTTGCAGCAGCGGCGGATACGATTTTCCGCCCGGCTTCTTCCCGGTCCTCCTCGGTGGTAATCGTTCCCGGCATCAATACTTGATACGAGTCCGGCACATTGAGATGTACCTGGAAGTCGGAGGAAATGTAATAGTCGGATTCGAAAGTTGTGCTGTACGGCGCCCGATCCCATTGATGCGTGCCATCATTATAGATGGACATAACGGGAAACCAATGCGCTCCGTTGATGATGTCCTTATAATGCGACAAGCGCTCCTGGCCATACGGAATTGTGACATCGAAGCTGACCTGCACGCTCGCCACCTCGCCCGGCTTAAGCTCCTGCTTCAACTGAACAGTGAACGCCTGATTGGCATTGTTGTATGTCAAAGGCTGACCATCGGCAGCCACCTCCTTTATATCGATGCCGCCGAGAAAGTCGTCGGACTTCAATGCCGGATTATTCTTCAGAATCTCTTTGTTGCTGTTTGCAAAAGTCGCAGACTGGGTGGATGCCGAGCGATTGGCGTCGGCATACGTGTGAAATACCAATTCCTGCAGCGTATCCTTCGACGTATTCCGGTACGTGACTGTTTCACTTCCCAGGATATGCATATTCGTCTCATCCAGCCGGGCATCGATCCGATATTGAACAGGCGCGGGCGCTTCGGCGATATTAGCGGCTTGCCGGGCAGCCGCTGCCGGCTCTGCCGAGGCGGTCCCTGCAATGGCGGCTGGGAAAGCCGCAAGTGTGAATACAATGGAATAAGTCACGGCTTTTCGGGTTGCGGATGCAAAAACTGTTTTTTTCATTTTCAGCTCTCCTTATGATTAAAATTCCGTATTAATGACCTTCCAGCTCCCGCTTGGCCGGCTCCGGCAGCTCTTGCGCCTGAACCTCCTGATAGGAGCTCGCCTTGCTGCCCTTCAGATATACGCACAAGTAAGCATCCTTGCGCAATTCTTTGTTTGCGGTAAATGTGACGTTCTTCTCTTTGCCATCCTTGTCGAAGCCATCCAGCGAATATTGGTAATACACATAGGTCATGCCGTCGTCCGCTTTATCTTCCATTTTCACGCCTTTTCCGACTTGGACATAATATTGGTCGGTGCCCAGCCTGTTCAAATTCACGTTTTGAAGCAGCAGGACAGATCCGAACAGCAAGACAAGTACGGTTATAATCGTGATTAGGAAAGCTTTCATCACCAATCGCTCCTTCTATTTATCGTTAGTTGAAGTTCGTTACGATTCTGCAGTAGGCATTCACCGTAAACAAATAGTAGATGAGATAAATACACGTATAGACCCCCATGCAGATGGCAACCGGAATGGCCAAGCCCGACTGCATCAGATGGGACACAGCAGATAAGGCCGCCGCACAGTGAGCAATTCCGGCAACCAGCGGCAGGGCAAAAATAAACCTGACCTGTTTGGCGACCGCGCGGCGGATCTCTTTCTTATTAAAACCGATCTGATATAAAATCCGGTACCGCGCTTTATCCGAATTCGCTTCGGTCAATTGCTTAAAGTAAATGATGCTGCCTGTCGCCGCCAAGAAGACAAGGCCCAGGAATGCGCCCATAAACATGATCAGGCCGGTCGATTGCATTCCCAGGGAGTAATCGCTATAAAAGCTTGTAAAATTGGCTTTCTCCGGCAGAATGCCCTTCAGCTCCTGCGTCAGAGGCTTGGCATTGTCCTGGCGGGTGATGCCGTAAGCCTCGACGGTCGTTGCCGGAGACTTGGTCTTCAGCTTCGCATACACTTCATCGCTGACGACGATAGTGAAGTACACCGTTCGCTGGTTCAGAACATTGTATTTCTTCAGTTCCTTGAAGGTCAGCTTATCGCTCCCCCCGCTTTCATTCAGCGTAATGGCTGAACCCGTGTATGCCGGTGACATGCCGTCGATATACACCGGGTCCAGCGCGGCGGCTTCGTCCACCTGCAGGCTTAACGAATCGTTCCGCCCCTGGAGCTTGGCGAGCCGGTTGAACTCCCGATTGGACAGCACGGTAAAGGTTTGCTCGTCCGAACCGCCGGTCTTGTACAGTTCCGAAATATCGGCATCCGCCTGAAGCAGCGGAATCGACTCATGGTAGCGTACGTGATGATCCGGAGAATGCCGGATCGCGTTATCCGCCTGACCGGTGACGCCGATGTCCGTATCCACAAACATGATGCTGTTCGGGTTGGCCTGCGAGACAGAGCTCCGGTTGTTGTAATACAAGCTGTACGCTGTGCCGACTGCCGTGAGCGTGGTTGCGCTCAGCACCGCAATGACGGTCAGCATCCGGGCGTTGCCCTTCATCCGGTACAACAGCTGGGACGTCCCGATCAGGTTGACGCCTTTCCAATAATGCCGCTTGTTGCGTCTGGACAGCTTCAGGCAGGTAACAGTCACCGTATTGAACAGCAGATACGTTCCGATAATCACCGCAACCAGGATCGAGAGCGGGGTGATCATGAATCCCAGAGCCATCCACGCATCCGATTGAAGCGGATTTTGCAAGGCCAGCCAATAGCCGCCTCCGATCAGGATAAGAGAAAGTACTGCGATCGCCACAGAAGCCTTCGGTTCATCCTCGCGCTGCCGGTCCGCATAAAACAATTCCACTAACTTGAACCGGTAAATCAGCCGATAACCTTGAATTGAAGTAAACAGTATAATGATCATAAACACGATGAACGTGTTGATGACGGCGGCGGAAGAAATGGAAAAGCCGGCTGCGGCGTCATAGCCCATCGTTTTCATCAGAACCATTACGAAGAACCGGCAGAGCGCGGAGCCAAGCACAATCCCCGCTGCAAGCGCGAGAAGGCCCATCACAATATTTTCATAAAATAACATGAGCCCGATTTGTTTTTTGCGCATCCCGAGCAGGGCGTACAGCCCAACCTCCCTTTTGCGCTTCCGCGTGAAATACGAATTCGAATACCAGATAAATATGGCGACGAATATGCCCAGCACGACTGCCGCGCCGCTGAAAGCGGACCTGATCTGGATCGTTCCGTCCGATACCGACTGAATCGTGCTGTCGTATTTTAAGGACACGAAGGTAAAGTAAATGACAATGCTGAAAATCATGGAAGCAAAATAGAGGAAATAATGGGCGAAATTTTTCCGGATATTTTTTCCGGCGATTTTAAACAACGTCATGATAGCCACCTCCGAGCGACGCCAGCACTTCCAGAATGTGCTGAAAAAATTCTTTGCGCGTCCCCTGACCCTTATGAAGCTCCCTAACGAGCCGGCCATCGTTTATAAAAAGGACCCGCTGGCAATAGCTGGCGGCATAAGCGTCATGAGTCACCATCATAATGGTTGAATGCTCGGACAGATTGAGCTCCTGCAAACTTTCCAGCAGGCCGGCTGCCGATTTCGAATCGAGTGCGCCGGTAGGCTCGTCGGCCAAAATGAGGCGAGGCTGCGCAACCATTGCCCTCGCCGCCGCCGCCCGCTGCTTCTGCCCTCCCGAAATCTGATACGGATACTGCCCGAGAATATGAACGATACCGAACGTATCCGCGATTTTGCCCACCCGCGCCTTGATCTCCGCCGGCGGCACTTTGGACAAGGCGAGCGGAAGCAATATATTTTCCTGTACCGTCAATGTATCGAGCAGATTATAATCCTGGAAAATAAAGCCCAGCTTATTCCTCCTGAAATCGGACAGCTCCAACTCGCTCATGGACACGATATTTTGGCCGTCGATCGTGATTTCGCCGGAGGTCGGCGTATCGATGGTCGAAAGAATGTTCAGCAATGTCGATTTCCCCGACCCGGAAGGGCCCATCACCCCGACGAATTCCCCTTCCTTTATATCGAGGTCGATGCCCGGATATTCATTTTCTTTGGTTCCGAACGTCTTTTGCAAATTAACAGCTTGCAGAATGGTTTTCATTTGACTATCTCCTTAAAGAAATGAATTATGTCGCTAAACACATCGTAACAGCCCCACCTTACAGGATTTTAATCCGAACCTTACATAAACCTTAAATATGTACCGCATACTAATCACTTGCAGCGCATCGTCACGAGAAAGAGAATAGCCGCTCTTTGGGAACAAAAAAAAAGCCGCGGATTCCGTGGCCTTTCTGGGGTTATTATGAATGTTCTGCGGTCATTAAAGCTGCCGCAGTCTGCCTGGTTCCTAAGCAAAAGGTCTGCCGCGCGGCAGACCTTTTTAATAAATTATCTTGCCCTGTTAGCTCAATCCCGGCTCGAACCCGATTGTTGCACAGATACGTTGAATCTCCTTGACTGGAAATGGCGTAGTTCTGCTCACCGAAACGAGATTCGTGTAGAAATCATTCATCACTAAGGCTATTGGAGCGTACCGCTTGATAATCCCAGCTGCTGAATCCATCACCGCTGGCGACTCGTTACCCTCAACAAATTGGCGTATAAAGTTTATACGTTCTGTTTGATTCACAGTACCGCCTAAGGCCGTTACAAGCCAGTTCACAAGCTCTGTTACCACATAACATCCATCATGAGCCTTATTCAATTCGAGAAACTCCAATTCGCAATCGGACAACTCAAACAAAGAAGACGTTGCAAGACCGAAGTCCGAAATATAAACACGGTGTCCGTCGGTTAAAACGTTTCTAAAGTGAACATCGAAATGCAGTAACCCATTCGCATTCATGAACGAGACAGCAGACCGCAGGTTAGAATCCACCATTCTAAATGCTGAGGTGGCTGCATCCTCACCAATAGCGACTTGTTCTGTAAGCCAGTCGTGCAGGTTATAGGGTATGTACTCGCAGAACACTGTCCACGGATTGCTCAATTGCCTCGATACGATCCCGCACTGCCTGGGAACCCCAAAACTCAACCATACGGGAAACATCTCTCAGTTCCTCCGGGAGTGGCATATGTCGTTTCGGATTGTGCAACACCCGCCAGTGATACATTAACGGGAAGCTCTCACAGTGTTTCGCCAGCACCCAGTTGGTGGTCATGGTGTGGGCGGCGACCTCTCTCCAGACTCCACCACCTGGTGAACCTAAGCCATAATGGCAAAACGGAGGGAGTTCAAACGCGTTTCCAGTAGACATGACATTCCGGGTGCGTCTTTCTAATTCCGTAAGCGGTACTATTTTCACGAAGATGGACATGTTTTCAAGTTGCAACAACGCCGTTGTGCCACCGATGCCTGTACTAAGAACCACAGCATCCTCCATCCGCTCTCGAAGCCGTTCATCGCTGAGCAACGATAAGGCAGTGGACACATCGGCATAGCGGACAAGTCGAGTTTCATGCGACACATAAAGCTCTGTCATGGATGATTTCATAGGGATATCTATCCTTCCGCTCGAATGTGGTGGTTTGGCGTTTGACCTATTAATTCCAAAAAATGGAGCAGCTGCTTCACACTATTGTACCCGTTTGTTAATAGCAGCAACAAGCAGTCAGGTTATTCAATTTATAGAAATTTGACCCAGGCATGACCTTGTGGAAATTGCCGGTATAAAGAAGATTTCAGCCATGCTTTTTCTTGTGGTAGAAGTGACGGAAGCATGGTTTGGAAATCATTATAATCCTTTTCGCGTACTTGCGAACCACCCGCTTTATGGAGAAGTTGGATTTCAGGTCTCAAATAAGGTATGCCTTCAACAGTTCTCAAAAAAATTTCATCAAGTGGTCTTCTAACTGATTTATCCCTCTTATAAATCCAAGAATTTTCTTCGGTATCAATTATCATTATTTGAAAAGCCCAAGGCGTCTCGCTGCTCCTACTAATCCATATGTCATTTGTCGAGTTCAAATATTCTCCATCTTCCCAAAGATCAAGCTTACCATCCTCCGCCTTGTATAACTTCCAATCACGTTTTAAATACTGATAGGCGATTAATTGCTCTTCTCGAATGATAATAACATCAATATCGCTATGTTCCCTTGTTTGCTTGCATAGATGCAAATCTAAAGCCCAACCTCCAGCGATACACCAGTAAAGAGGCATGTCCGAAAACATTTTATTTATTTCCGACACAGTTATTGGCATCCAATTACTTATATCCGTCCTCAAATCCATTCCTCCCTTTTTACTTTTATAGCTTTTAGGTTTCTCCATCCTGCGCTATCCTGCCTGTTACTTCAACAAACGAAAAGGAGCTGCCGCGCGGCAAGCTCCTCACTAACGTGCCCAGTTAGCTCAATCACGACAAATTAATGTTTTGCCATTTTTGATTGCAATAAACCTTCCTCACCTTGTTAATTTAGATAATACCTCGCCAATATTACTCCACTCATATATAAGGAGATTCAATTCATTACCGGCAATTGTTATCATCTCTGATTTAAATAAATTGGCACCATAATATTCGTAGAAATAACGGGTTTTATTATCTTCTAATACCTCAACAAAGACTCTATTGTAACCGAGTTCTTCAAATTGAAGAAAAAGTTCTTTTAAAAGTTTCTTCCCTACACCTTTTCCTTGAAATTCTTCAAGCAAATATATAGATGTCAAATCACCAGAATTATCGATATTATTGCTTTCTCTTTTTCCGCAATCTGCAAATCCTACGATTTCTCCCTCATTATTTAATGCGACAAACACATAATTCCCCTTTTTAGAGATATTACGTTCCCATAGGTCCTTTCGTTGATCATAAGACAGGTTCTTTAAAAACTCATCTGGAATAATGTTTTTATAAGTAGATATCCAACTATCGACGTGAACCTTTGCAATACCCTTTGCATCCTCTAAACAAGCTTTTCTTATGTACAATGATTCTCCCTCCTGCGCCTGCCATCTTCAGTCACCAGGCTATGTTGTCCCAGCCCACTTGCCGCTCCTTGCGAAAACGTTGTACCCAGATTTCAGCGATATCATCGGCGATTGGGTCATAGAAGGGAGAAGCGACCTGAATAGCTTCCGTCGATATGTTCAGAAAGCTCAAAACTTTCATAACCGTATCATTGTAGTTCCGGATAAAGTCTTCGTATACAATCGTCATGGGTACAATATGCTCTTCTGCGAAAAAAGCTTCCATGGCAGCTTCACGCAACGTGCACTCCACAAGCAAATGATTGATTGCATCAAAGGAATACTTTTCCACTATCTCCTCTTGATGCGGCTGCAAGCCATGTACCCGATGCCATTCACCGGTTACGATCGCTCTCCACCACGACACCGCGAGCCTCACTTTATTACGACGGGTCATGAAGATGTGTTTACAAGCCGGGAAAGCTTCTTCCCAAATCTTTGGCCCGGACAGCCCATCAGGCAGAAGTAACTCTTTTTGGAATGTACCCAACCATTCATCCAACTTGACTGACGAGATCTTGAGCCCGAATACGCCATTTGGAGTCATACCATTCTGCCACATTTGCCGTATGTCCTGGTAGCCGAATGTAGCGGGATCTGGTTCCGTCAGCCACTCACCTGGAATTCCTGCTACCCCGGTCGATTCGAGTGCTTTATACAGCAAGGTACTTCCGGTCCGCTGTGAAAACCAGATTGTATAACTGAGTACAGGCTTCATTGAACATACTCCTTAAGGGTTATTTCGTTGGAATACCAAAGCAAGACAATTCCTTGTCTGTTAGTATTAATACAAAAGCAGCTATGATGATTTGGTTCAAAACGGAGTACACGAACGAGGACACAGCAAACTGTCTCTGCCTTTTTAGGTAATGTGCCTTGGTCACGCATATCCCATCATCTCGCTACCCTTGTTTCACCAGGTTTTCTGCCGTGCGGAAAGCCAAGGCAAGAATCGTCAACACCGGGTTAACGCCGCCATTGGTCACGTGCACAGAGCCGTCGCTCACCCAGAGATTGTCGTATCCATGTATGCGGCCAATGGGATCAGTAACGGATGTCGATGGGTCGTTTCCCATGCGCAGTGTACCCGCCTGATGCTGACCGGCACTAAGCCCGCCACCTGGCCGAGTTCGCCATACCTCGCTTGCGCCGGCGGCCCAGAGCCACTTCTCCGCTTGCTCAGCCAGCATGGCTGAAGCTCGAAGAGACTCGGGATGGACACTTCCGGAGAGTTGGGCTGCAGGTATGCCAAAGCGGTCCTTGACCGTCTTCGATAGCCGCACTCTGGACTCGGCGCTCGGGATCTCTTGAATGGGTCCCTGAATTTGGCTGGTGCGCAGGTAACTCTCGCGCATCGTGTCCTTGCCTGCGCTCCCCCATCGTGCAGCATCCGGCGCAAGCGCCCGATACCAGTGAATAAGCGGCAGCCGAGTAAACTCGTTAGCAAGCAATCCGCCCCCGATTATTCCGCCTTCGTTGCGATGGTCAAAACGGAAGGTGGCAATACTCACCCCCGGACCAAGACCATCTTGAACCGGTTCATCAAAGAGGCCGTAAGCGCCGGAATAGACATGGCCTTGAAGGTTTCTCCCTACTTGTCCGTTCCGATTGCCGATTCCATGCGGTTCCGAAACGCTTGCCGAGTTGAGAAGAAGGCGTGCGCTTTCGATGGCTCCGGCGGCAACCACAACATGCCCAGCCCGCACTTGCCGCCGCTGGATAGCGCCGTCCAATTGCTGCACAAGACGAACCCCGGTGGCATGTCTTCCTCCCTCGGTATCGATGCGCTCTACCGTGGTATCGCAGATCAGATCGCAGTTGCCGGTAGCAACAGCCCTTACTAACATCGTATTGTGCCCGCCATTCTTACTGTTGGTCGGGCAGGCAAATCCGACACACTGGCCGCACCGGCCGCAAGCCGGCCGACCGTCCCGGTCGATGGAGTTGATGAGGAGAGGAACCGGCCCCGCTTCCCATCCCAGCTTCTCTGCCGCCCGGGCCAGGCGTTCTGCTTCCAGCGTACGCGGCAGCGCCGGCATTGGATAAGAGCGTTGCCGCTTCCCGCGTCCAGGGTGGGCATCCCCATCACCGGAGACACCGACTTCCCACTCGGCACGCATGTAATAAGGTTCGAGCTCCTCATAGCGAATCGGCCAATCGCTTAGCGAACTCCCGTCTGGTATCCCATAGCGACTTGCCATACGGAAGTCATCCGGATGAAATCGCCATGCCTGCGCCCCGTAGATCCGTGTTCCTCCACCCAGCGTCATTGCGTTATTATGGTAGTCGCCTTCAAAAGGCGCGGTGATCCGCTCGTTTCCGCCCGCCAATAGAATCGTACGAGGGTTGCCTTCCAAGCCTGGTCCCGTATTATGGCCATACTTGCTGAAACGATGGTTACGCAAGTGATCGCTGCCTACCTCACTGTAACGAAGCCAGCTTCCGCGCTCAACGACAAGAACGTGAAGTCCAGATTCAGCCAATACAGCAGCCGCTACCGATCCGCCAGCCCCAGCTCCAACGATGATCACATCATACTGATCACGAAGTTGATCGAAGGATTTTTGCGGCAGATCGGTTTCCGTGACCGGCACATGGCTTTCGGATACCGGGCCCGGGCGAAATCCGATCATGTCCCAAGACTTGCCTTCAATATTCCCGCCCGCCTCAGGACTGCCATAGTAGCCTTCGATGACCAGACACAATAAAGTGTCAAAGAAGCGTTTAGACGAAACAGGCCAGTCCCGAAAGGAATCATGCTCGGCGTCGTGGAGCAGTCTATCTTTCTCATGAGACGGCAGTTCCGAAAATGGTCGGTTATGGAGAGCTGATGCTTCTGCATCCAGTGCGCGAAGTCCAGGTTCTATCACATCCGTCCAGGCAGCAGCATCCTGTGCGGCACTACGTTTCAGGTATGTCAGGACTCCTCCACCGGTCGCCGAAGGCCATGCATCTTCCGGAATCATCCGGTCGGCAACCGCTTTCAAAGTCAGAGAGACCTCGCTAGTAAAATACTTCTGATCGCCATTCTTCATCTAAATTCCTCCACCCCATGATATTCAGCAGCATCATATTGACTCACCCTCATGAACACTCCCTCTTTTTCTTTGTCTATGAAATACAGCTTACTATCCATATTATACTTTTCAGAGAGTTGTTCAAGTACTTTCCATTCCTTGTCCAAAAACATAAACGGGCGTCTTCGTCGTACTTGTGAAGAAACCCGCGGCAACAATAGTCTATTCATTCCAATTCCAGAACTGATTCACCGCTAATGATCGTTCCGATGTTTTCCCCTTCACAAATTTCTTTCATTGAACCAGGCTTGTCAAAGTTGAACACATACATTGGCAGATTATAGTCTCTTGCCAATATGAATGCCGACTGATCCATCACCTTCAAGTTATGTTGTAAAACGTCGTTGTAATGAAGGGATTTGAACTTTCTGGCATTTTTATCGTACTTTGGGTCTGCATTGAGAACGCCGTCTACGCCTTGTTTTGCAACTAAAAGCGCTTCACAATTAACTTCAATCGCTCTTTGTACCGAAGGATAGTCAGTTGTTACGTAAGGCTGCCCGTTTCCTCCCGCAAAAATGACAATGTATCCTTTTTCCAGATGGTGGACGGCCCTTAGCCTGATATACGGCTCGGCAACTGATGTTATGGGTATTGCTGTCATTACCCGAACTTCTTTATTTGTTTTGGCCTTCAGAACTCCACGGAGCATTAAGCTATTGACAACAGTTGCAAGGGTACCGATGTTGTCAGCTTCTGCTCTTTCGATTCCCCAACTTTCCGCCATATTTCCCCGAAATATATTTCCGCCGCCTATAACCAAGGATACCTCTACACCCAGGTTCACAACGGACATAATTTCATTAGCGATGTAATCCAATCTTTCCGGCGCAAAACCGAATTCAGTATTTCCTGCGACTGCTCCGCCACTTAGTTTAATAAGCACTCTTTTGTATTTCGTCATCGTTACACCTCCATAAAAATAAAAAACACTAAAGCGATGAACGCTTTAGTGTCCTGATGAAAGGAGGAGAATATGAAAAAGTAAAATGGATTGGTTTCTGTTTTACTCTCATATTCCCACTCCTTCCGGAAATTTTTCGTCATTTCATTTTATACATAATGACTGTAAAAATCAATGAGTTCTGGTTGTGTTGTTTGGCGGTATTAAAGAACGATTCAAGAAATCTTCGTTTTGTAGACGTTCTTACTCTCAGTGTGAATCAGGCGAAGCAGTTCGACTAGATCATGCATCCGTTTCAATTGCGAAGCATATTCTCTTGAATGCTCTCCACGCTTGATTGAGATGGCCTCCCGGATAAGTCCATGCCAACGTTCGGGTAATCGTGTAAGGCCATACTCTCCGGCACCAATTTTGCTGGTCACGTCATGCTCTCGAATCGTATAAAATTGCCGCAGCATGCCGAGGGTGCACCATTCAACTGCATAGTCATTCCGTTCCATTGAGACTGCCTGCTCAGTCATACCCGGCGAATTAAGTTTTTGCTCCAATCGGTCAATCCATCCGGCCCAATATGAATTCATATTTTCAATAACGTATTGGGTGAGTTCATCGGATGACAGCTCATAATTGAAGGACATAGGCTGGCCATACACACAGATGCCATGTCTTTGAAGGATCCACCATGTGACCGGATTTAAATCCCCGTCCCCGTCAGATTGCATTTTTTTATCGAAATATGTGGGAACGGGAGAGATCGCTCCGACGGACTTACCCGCATCCTCCCGATGGATATAGGCGCCCATAATATCCATTCCAGAGAGCGCTGGTTCAACATCCTCGTGCGCTTCCATAATCAATCGGATGTCAGACGTCGTTAACGTTCGGTTAACAAATACGAGAAAGTCTATATCGCTTGAGCCTTCAATAAAAGCATTGAGAGCGGTCGAGCCATATACATAAACGGACTCTACGGTATCCGGTATCCGGATTTCCAGCGATTCGCACAACTTCCGCATAGATCGATTAACAGCTTCCGGTAATATTTCAGTCATTTCGATATCACTCCCTGTTAAAAAATATCTATTAAATATTAGCGAAAATGATGCCTTTATTGTAACAGGGAATATCTGAAAACGAACACATTAATTAAGTTCAATTACCTGTTATTTCAATAGAAAACAGGAGCAGTCCGCCGCAGCAGCCACTGCTGCAGCAATTAACGAACACAACAGCTTGGTCCGATTCCCGATTCCCCTCTTTCTCTTTTTACTTTGTTAGTTGAAGAAAGGCAGCCGATCCATCTGACCGGCTGCCTCATATAATGAGCTATTATGTCCCGTTAGATAAGCCTGGCTAAGCGCTTGTCGGCGTCCAACCATTCGCACCTCACGCCGGCTGTTCGGCCTCTTCTTCCTCGACGTCCACCCTCGACTCCTCGCCCTGCCACAGCAGCTGCATCTCCGCGCTGGTCGCCAACAGTTCGGACAACGAGCCCTCGGCTTCGATCCGTCCGTCCTTCATCACGAGGATGTGGTCGGCACGCGCCAGCGCTGCTCTGCGATGAGACACCGCGATACAGGTCACGTCCCGTTCCTGGAACAGCCTCTCCCACAGAACCTTCTCCGTCTCGACGTCTAGCGCGCTAGACAGATCGTCAAAGAGGAATACGTCCGACTGCGTCATGAGCATCCGAGCCGTGGCGGCACGCTGAATCTGTCCGCCGGAGAGCATGACACCGCGGGGGCCGACGAACGTCTCGAGCCCGTTCTCCAACGTTCGAAGGTCCTGCTCCATTACGGCCAAACGGATGACGCGGTCCAGCGCGTCCGGCGGGACGGGACTGCCTTGCGTGATGTTCTCGACCAGAGTGTCGCTGAACAGCCGCGGCACTTGAGGCGTATAGGACGTCCTCGGCGGCTTCAAGTAGGCAGCCGGGTCTTCTATCAACCGCCCGTTCCATTGGATGGTGCCGTCTGACTTCGGCAGGAGGCCGAGGAGCGTTCGGACAAGCGTTGATTTGCCCGAGCCGATCCGGCCGGTAACGACCAGGAACTTGCCGCGCTCCAGGCGGAAGCCGACGTCCCGGATTCCGTTCTTCGAGTTCGGATACGTATAGGACAGGCCCCGAACCTCCAGGCTTTGTAGTCGATCATCCTCGCTCGCGACCGTGGCTTCGATCTCCGGGGGATCGCCATACAGATGGATCTCGCTATGATCCGCGATGCGGTCCTCCTCTCCCGGACGGAACAGAATCCGCATCCGGTCGAGCGCAACGCGCAGCCGCTTATGTTGGAAAACCATGTAGCCGAATAGTGAAACGCTGAACGCGAACGTGCTCAGATAGGAGGTGAAGAGAGCGATATCGCCTACGGTGAAGCGGCCCTCCTTCATCTCCGCGGCGCACATCAGAAGGATGACGCCAGTGCAGATGCTGAGCACATGCTGGTTCAGCGATCTCATCCACTGCTTGAACAGATTGTCCCGCAAGGCCGCCTTCCGCCGGCTCTCGTTCAGCTGGAGGAACCGGTTCAGCACGTGATCCTCTGCCCGTCCGAGCTTCACGGCCTGCACTGCGCCGAACGTCTCCGCGATGAAGCCTGTGATCCGGCCGGTCGCTTCCCGGTTCAGCTGGGAATACCGTCTCGCCCGGTTGCCAGACAAGTTGTTGAACAACGTGACGACGACGAGCGGGAGGATGGCCACCATCGTAATCTGCCAATTGATGCGGGCCATGATCACGATACAGGTGACTGCGTAGATCACGCGGCCCCAAAAGTCGACCCAGGACTCCACGTATTCAACGACTTCGTCCACGTCTTCCCGGAAGCGGGTCATCGCTTCCCCGGGAGAGGCCGGCAGATTGCGTCCGGGCCAGCGCATGATCCCGGCCAGCATATTGCGGCGCAGAACGGCTTGGAGGTGATAGATGTACGTCACCCATTTGAAAAAGGCGATAAAAAACATGCCGACTCTGGAGAAGCGGATCAGCGCGACGACGATTAGCGGCAGCGCGAGCCACAGGTAATCATGGGACTGGGTCGTCGCTCGGTCGAAGTACCATTTCATCCCAAGCCCGATGCCGACGGGCATCGCGTGGAAGAGCCCCCATAGCAGGCCATTTACAAGATATAGAACGGGGTTGTAACGAAACAATCTCCCCATGAATTGCTTGACGGTCATGCCAATTCCTCCTGTCGGTTGGCTCGCAGCAGCTGGGCATATTCCGATGACGGATCTTGCGCCAAGGCAGCTCTCGCGCCGAACTCGATGATTCGGCCCTGGCGCAGCACCATGATTTTGTCGACTTGGTCCAGCGTGGCCAGCCGATGGGCGATCACGATCCCCGTGCACCGCTCCAGCAGTTGATCCACAGCCGTCTGCAGGATCGCCTCCGTCGCGGCGTCAAGCCGCGAGGACGGTTCGTCGAGGATGACCAGACTCGGTTGGGTCAGGAACACCCGCGTCAGCGCGAACAGCTGCGCTTCCCCTGCTGAGAGCGATGCTCCTCCGGCGGAGAGGCGTGAATCCAGCCCTTGGGGCATCGCCTCGATCCAGGGCCGCAGCCCGATCCGTTCGGTCGTCTTGAGGATCTCTTCGTCCGAGAGGTGCGGATTGAACAGCGTCAGGTTGTCGCGGAGCGTGCCGTCAAACAGCTGCACATCCTGCGTGACCATGCCGACCCTGCGGTACAGCGACTCCAGGCGCAGGGAACGGATATCCACCCCGCCTACCCGAATGACGCCGCTGTCCAAATTATATAGACGGAGCAGCAGCCGGCTGATGCTCGACTTGCCGCTGCCGGTCCGTCCGATGAGGCCCAGCCGTTCCCCCGGCTTCAGCTTGAAGCTGATGTCGTGCAGGATACGCTGATCCTCGTTGTAGCTGAAGTTCACCTGCTCGAACGACACGGAGAGCGGGCCTTGCGGCAGCTCGTCGTCATCGCCATCTACGATCTCGTTTCGCAGCGAGAGCAGCTCCTGGGCGCGGCGCATGCCGGACTTCGCCTTCTGGAACTCCTGCAGCTGATCGCCGAGCTGTTCGATTGGGTCATTCAGCATTTGGGTGTATTGAAAAAAGAGGAATAGCATGCCG
This sequence comes from Paenibacillus sp. JT31N11, assembly GCF_056269285.1. Taxonomy (NCBI): domain Bacteria; kingdom Bacillati; phylum Bacillota; class Bacilli; order Caryophanales; family Paenibacillaceae; genus Paenibacillus; species Paenibacillus sp. JT31N11. The sequence goes on along the minus strand of NZ_JBWDNQ010000001.1, from coordinate 527,954 downwards.
AGCGTGATCTGCCCCTGCAGGAACAAGCGGACGCTAATCATCAGAACGATGGTGACGGTGACCGTGAACATCACGACCGTGACATTCCAAGGCATGACCCGGAGCATCCAAGCCCTGCGGCCGGAGAGGAAGACCGACCGCATTGCCCGGTGATAGCGATTCATGAGATGCGGTACTCCACCGTTCGCTTGTACGTCTTCAATGCCTGCGATCCGCTCCTCGATAAGGCCGAAGAGGGCGGCATTCGCTTGGCGTTCCGATTGGGAGGCTTTCACGCCCATGTCACGGATTCCGATCATGACGCCGATGGATAGGCAGGTGAAGGCCGTCATCGTCGCAGCGATCGGCCAGTTATAGACGAACATATATCCGAGAATACCCGCGAGCAGGACGAAGCTGCCCACGATCTTGGCGATGAACATCGCGAAGAAGTTCGACATGTAGGTCACGTCTCCGTCGATTCGTTCAATCATCTCGCCCGGCGTCTTTACGTTGTGGAACCGCATATCGAGCCGCAAAGTGTGCTTGAGCAGGTTCGCCCGAATCTGGTTGGTCGCACGCCAGGAGACGTCATTCCCCAGGTAGTCGACCGAAACCGTGAACAATTGATTGAGCACGGCAACGACGAGATACAGCCCTGCCAGAGACAGCAGGCTGGAGACGCTTCCCGAGCCGGTCGCCTGGTCGATGAACCGTTGGATGATCTGCGGGTTCAGGAGCTGGAGCGCTGTCGTCAATAACAGCAAGAGCATCAGCGCGAGCATCCGCCATTTGACGGGACGCAGGTATTGGAGGAGCCAGGACATGGATTGTTTTGGTTTGCGTGTTTGCGGCATGGTGGCGAAGAGCCCCTTTCTGACTTAAAGCAATCGCGGCGTGACCGTGACCGTGCAGACGGGAACCTGGAGATGAAATATAAAAACTCCAGGCGAAACCGCCTGGAGCGAGGTACATGGGGGAATTAATGCAGACGCACGGCAGGGCCAGCCGATGGATACAAGCCTATTAAGTTGGATTGGATTGGGACAATTGGACTTGCCATCTCGGTGACCTCCTTTATTAGATCATTAGAATTGGAACTTGAATAAGGAAACTATATCACGGGCTTACGAATAGCGTCAACCAGAATCTGGATAATACGTTTTTTTTGCCCTACTCATTTCCGTGCTTGAAACTGCCGGTGATATTGGCCTGATCAGTTGGTCTAGAAGTTTCTCCGCTATTAGGTTTCTCTGGATCAACGAGGTCATTTTTAATGTAAATGACTTCATCTTCCAGTAGTATGGTCTGAGGACTTGTGTCACAATCATACGGTTTATTTCTTGTCTCATCTTTTGCGCTTGGGTCCAGATACAAAAAAACCGCAAGCGCGGCTTTTTTGCATCATCAGTATTGCTTGCTCAAGAAATTTTGGAACTTGATCGGTCTCCTTCGAACCCCGGATGCCAGACCGACCGCTTTATAAGGCCGTAAGATGCCGCCAATGCATAATGAGCTCCGCCGCTTTCCGCGCCCCTCCCGCTTCGCGGAAGGATGCCCCGATTTTGGCGGCCTGCTGCTTATACGATGGATCGCTCAGCAGCTTCTTGGCCGTTTCGCGCAGCTGCACGGGAGAGATCTCGCTCAGCTTGAGCGCGATTCCCGCTCCCAGTTCGGCAACCCGTCCGGCCACAATCGGCTGATCCGCCGAGACCGGCACGACGGCAAGCGGCGTATCAAAGAACAGGCCCTCGCTCGAACTGTTCATCCCGCCATGGGTAAAGAATACGTCGGAGCACTGCAGCACTTCGAGCTGAGGCACATAATTCCGGACGATAAAATGATCCGGAATCGACGGGAAGTCGCTTAAATCCGTCTTTTTGCCGACGGACATCACGACGACCGCATCCAGATCCTTGAACGCCTCGAAACACATCTCGTAATAGGCCTTTTGCTGATTAAATACGGTGCCCATGGAAATAAAGACAACCTTGCGCCCTTTCAGCTCATGCAATGGAAAATCCGGCGCATCCGCGCGGTCGGCGATGGACGGCCCGACGAAATGAAACGAATCGTCGAACCGATCCGCTTTCGGCTGAAAATACGTCGAAGTATACACAATCGTCATATCGACCGGGTGGCACATGATTCCCATCTGCTGCTTAAGGAAGCTGAGGTCCAATTGATATTTGGTCTGCATCTGCTCCGACCAGTCATCGATTTTGTCTCTAAATTCCGCAAGCTTGGCCGGCGGAATCAAATCCTTCATCGGATTTTCCCATTCGGGATGAAACGCGAACGTCGTACAAGAGGCGATTTTTGGCACCTGCAGTGTTTCGGCAAGCATCCAGCCGGCCAGAAACACGTGATCGTAAATGACATAATCGTAGTTTTCGCGCTGCACCTGCGGCAGAATCGACTCGTACAGCCTCTCCGAGTTTCGCAGCAAAAACTCCATGAACATGAACGGGTCCCTGCCCGTTTGGCCGGCATTGTTCAGCAGCTCTTCAACGAAATCCTCGTATATTCGGACTTCAGCTCCGGCTCCTTCCATTCGATACCTGAATTTTTCCGTGCAATAATACGTTACCTTCTCTCCTTTGCTAGTAAGCTCCTTAACCAATCCTACCGTCGGGTTGACATGTCCTTCTCCGGGAAAACCAATGAACAAAACATTTCCCATGATCCATCACTCCCTTCCACCTAATGGTAATCCAAGACGGAAGGGAGAGTCAAAAAAAGGCCCGCGAATATTTCTAGATTATGGTTAATAGATAAAAAGTTCAATTTTCCGTCACATGAACGATTCCCGCGAACAGGTCTTTTAGCTTGGCAATATTCGCCCGTCCGGAATAATATTTTACTCATCTGGACAAAGTTGCGGCGGCTTGCCTTTATATCTTCGACAAAAACGCCTCGTAAGCCGCGATTAAATGATCCATTTTTGCGTTTAGCGCTTCATCCACGGTTTGCCGTTCCGGATGCTCGCTGAAATAGGCAATGGATTGACGAATCCCGTGCTCGAACCTGGTTGTCGCCATGTAGCCGGGAACGAAAGCTTTGATTTTGCTGTTGTCCAGAACGTAGCTGTTGCACGTATCCCCGAATAATTGGCCTTTGAATTCCGGCATGGCAAGCGAGATGCATTCCGAGGTGATGTGAATGATGTTCGGTTCCGCACCGACCGCTTGGCCGATGATAGTCAAGTATTGATCCCATGTTTTGACTTCATCGGAGGTAATGTGAAAAGATTGGCCGATGGCCTGCGTATTTCCTAACAGCCCTACCAGACCTTTTGCAAAATCGGTATTGTGGGTTATTGTCCAGAGCGAAGTGCCGTCGCCCGGAACAATAATCTTGTTTCCCTTAAGGATGCGGTCCACAAGCGTCCAGGGATGAGCTCCGCTTGTGATCGCAAACGGAATGCTGGTCGGACCGTAAGTGTGGGAAGGTCTTACAATCGTGATGGGAAAACCCTGTTCCCGATATTCCTTGACGAGCCTTTCCTCACAGGCTATTTTATTGACGGCGTAAGGCCATCCGGGATTGTGCTGAGGTGTGGATTCATCCAGGATGTAGTAGCCGGGGGGCCTCTGATAAGTAGCCGCCGTACTGATGAAAATATACTGATTGGTCTTTCCCGCGAACAGCTGAATATCTCGCTCAATGCCATCCGGCTCAAAAATGATCCAATTAACCACTACATCAAAATGCTGATTGTTCAAAAGCGTTTCCATTTCAGCACGGTTGTTGATATCTCCATGAAGTACAGTTGTACCTTCAGGCGCCAACTGATCACGGGTTCCCCGGGTTAACAAATAAAGATCAAAGCCCTTCTCGATCGCCAGTTTGGAAGCCGCCGAGCTAATCAGGCCGGTTCCGCCAATAAATAACACTTTCATCCTGCACACGCTCCCGTCTGTTCGTTATGAGTGACTCTGACGGCCCGCACCTGCCACCATGGACCGCCGGGATGGGGCTGCACCCACCCTTCTATTTCATTTTCGTTCTGTCGGGCAATCTCTATATCTGGAATAGTAAACTGTTCGTGATAGGCATATTTAATTCCTTTATTGGCTTGGATCATTTCGGCGGACCCGGCAGCAATCGAACCTGCAAGAATATAAAGCGGACTATCTCCTTACTTTTCTGTGCCCCCTGCTGCCCGTATGGCTCGAACATCCCTTAAGGGCGAGAGTCCGAATAGACGTTTGTATTCCCGTATAAACTGTGTCGAGCTTTCATAGCCAACCTGCGATGCCGTTCTGGTTACATCAATCATACCTGCTATAAGCAGTCTTCGTGCCTCTTGAAGTCTGATCCGCTTTTGGTATTGAAGCGGCGTCATAGTCGTTACGGCTTTAAATTTGTGATGCAGGTTGGAAACGCTCATGTTTCCCAAATCAGCTAATTGACTGATCGTAAACGGACTGTCGAAATGAGCAGTAATCCAATTAATTACATGGTTTATCCCGGCAGCCTCTTGATGCAAAAGCATTTTACTATAAAAAACATCACCCTCCTCGCCGGTTAAAAGGCGATAAATAAGCTCGCGCTTCGCGGCGGGAGCAAGAAAAGCGACCGCTTGGGCGTCAACGGAAAGCCGAAGAAGCCTTTCACATACCCCAAGCGCTTCCATATTCGTTTTCCCAATAAATGCGCCGGTGCTTAAGCTTTTATACGAATTGATGTTAACCTTTGCCTCCAAAGCAACCGATGATACCTCTTCAGAGGTAAAATTAATTTGCAGCGCAACATATGGTGTTTCTTTTGTGGCTTTCAGAACCTGCCCCTTGATTGGCATGTTGATACTTGAAGCAAGATAATTCCCCGCTCCGTATTCAATTGTTTCCCGCCCGGCATGAAGTACTTTATTTCCTTGTATGACTACACAAACAGAAGGAGCAAGAACCCCTTGCGAGACGGGCGTAGATTTGTTTTCCTTAAGTATGGAGAGAAATGGAATATTTGTATGATAAACTCCATCGTAAAATGAAAATTGTGAAGTCAGAGTTAAAATTCTACTCAGACAACGTCTAGTATCAGCAGAGATGTCCTCTATCATTTCATCTACCTTCCCTATTAGTAATTTGCACAAAATAAATAAACCGGCGTTTTGATTTATAGGATTGATAGTTTTCGTTCCGTGATTGTATTATGTCTCTTTTTCACAGTCTTAGGCAATATTTAAGCACAATCGGACTATTTTTGCATCTGAAAATCATTGAAAATAAAGAGGTCAGCGAGCTGACAAACTAAAAAGCAAGCCCATACCCAGACTTAAGGAGGAAATCAGCATGAAAGCTATGGTAGTCACACAATACGGAGGTCCTGACGTCTTCTCGGAATCCGAAACGCCAGACCTTCATCCAGAACCGGGGCAGGTCAGCATTGATGTAACCCACTCTGCAGTCGGATTGATTGATTCTTTCCTTCGCCGCGGTACGATTCCTATTTTTTCGCCGCCCTACGTACCTGGGTTGGAGGTTGCGGGTACTATCCGAGAATTGGGAGAAGGTGTCACCGACTTTCGAATCGGTGAGCCTGTCGTTACACTTTCTTTGATGAGTTTGGGTGGGTACGCGACTGTTACAGTTGCCGATTCCGCTCTTACCATATCTCTCGATGGATTCAACATTGACCCGGCGCTTGCCGTGTCGGCGCTCCCGAACGCTGTGACTGCGTATTTGTCCCTGACAAAGGTCGCCCACATTCAAAAAGGTGAGAATGTATTAATCCACGGCGCTATTGGAGGACTGGCATCTGCGTACCCTGCAGTTGCTCGTTCACTTGGAGCATCCCGCATCGTTGGAACGGTTCGAACTGCCTCCAAACTGGAAGCTGCGCGTGAATTAGACTATGACGATGTTGTTCTGTCCGAAGATTTTCCAACGGCGTTCGCAGATGAACAGTTTAATATCGTGGTCGATCCCGTAGGCGGAGATATGCTTGCTTCAAGCTTGGACTTAATGGCTCCACTCGGCCGTGCTCTGCTTGTAGGCAATGCAAGCGAGCATGCCGTGGATATTTCGAGCAACACATTGTGGTTAAAAAATTTAGGGGTTCAGGGATTTAACGTTGGTGGCTATTTGATGGGAAACCCGAGTGCCGGCCGTCCTGCCGCAAAGGCTGTTCTCCAATTACTCGAGGAAGGAAAGATAGATTTTCCGGTGACCCTTCTTCCGCTTCAAAATGCGTCTGAGGCGCATCGAAGGATGGATGCAAAAGAAATAATAGGCAGAATTGTCCTTCGAAATGAATTTTAAAAGTTTTCGGAACAGGATCAATTGTGGACAAGGCAGCCGTTTCATTTTCGGCTGCCTTTTATGTTTCGTATCAAGCTCAAAGTGCCGGGCAGCACGAAGCCTCGTATTTTCGCTGCCAATTAAATAAAGTTACGTTGCCTAAGGGGCTTGGTGTATTCGTTTTGCGGTCACAAACAGCAGCATTACGGCGATCAACGCAAAAAGTACATTTCCGATCCAAGCCAAAGAGTCATCCGGCCACAACAACAATGTCAACTCAAAGCCTCCCCATGCATACGTCAGCAAAGCTCCGGCAACCAAGGCGAATTGATGCACCAAGCGCCACTCCTCCTGCCGTGACCAATGGACAACGAGCGGCGACACGATGCATAAGATGAAGATGCCCATCGTCAGGCCAGCCCAGCTTTCGGGCTTCATAAAAAACAGGCTGGCCGCTGCAAATGCACCCACACCAAGAGGCCATGGCTTTGGCACCGGGCGGGCCGAAGGAACATCAGGACTCCTTTTCTTTTTAATAACAAAGGCGAAAGCAATCAGCGCGAGCGCCGCAGAGGCTGTACACATCAACTGCATTGGCGAAGCCAGGAATTTTTCATCGGCGTATATAAAGCTGAAAACAATGGCACAACCCATAAGATACAAACCGCCGGTTATGATCAGACCCGCCTTCCCTAACCAGGGTACCGTCATTCTGGCAGGCGTCATCATCTCTACAAGTGCAACAGGAACGGCGATACTCCATATGACATGCCCCATCACAAAAGCCAGAGTGTTATAGGCGCTGATTCCCAGCACGGGAATAGGTGTGACTTTCTGGGATTCTAGGCCTAAGAAGGCCTGGTTAAAGAGCGATTGATCCACCAGACCCGCCTCAATAACGCCATATGCCGCAGCCAAGAGGAAGAGGGACGGCCAACCGCGGCCGGTATGACGGACCAGCTCTCGAATGAGCAGGGCACCTCCGCCGTACAGCGGCACAATAAGCGGAAACCCGGGAAGGTTCCGGAGGGGACTGACTCCCAGTAAAAATTCACCCACCCATGGTGCAAGAAGGAGCAGGCCCAGCGCTGGAGCAAGGCGGCGGAGCCGTACTGAAGACGGGAATGAATTGCCGGATGGATTCTTCGTTCCTCTCTCCCGAATCCTGCATGCAACGTTTGCGATCAAGCCAAGACATACCCCTGCCATGAAGCGGACAGCAAGTATTCTGATAAAGATCACGAAGCGAATAACTATCTCTTCCCCTGCCGGGCTGAAGAAATCTTTCAAATTTCCCTTGAGCTCAGGCAAATTATTGTCCATGGTGATCTGATGAGTTACTGCAACAAACAGGCCCAGCAGCGTACCTAGAACGATAAAGTCATAAAACGGCCTTTTGTTCTTCCGTAACAAGGCAATACCAAGGTAGATCACAAACGGACCCGCAGAAAGCGCCTTATATAGAGGCGACTCCAGCGAAAGCAGCTGCAAGTCTTCAATGACCACGCGGGGAATCGCGATTGCAGCCAACACCATAAGCAGCACCAGCGGCATATCTGTACGCAAAGCGGCTATCCGCCGTTTCTTTAACCTCTCTATTTGCTTTTTCATCGGAGTGGATCCCTCCTTCATCACGAAATTTGATTATATATATAATTTTTTGATCGATTAATCAAATAATATTCTCTACAGTTTAATGTGTCAATAGCAAACACACACAAACTCCCGGTTATTCGAAATTTCCCGCTCGTGGTGGATGCCTTTCCTTGGTTAAGGGGAAGTATCGCCTGCTCCCTTCGGCCCTGGAGTGACTCAAGTGCCGGGTCTATAATAAGAAAGGAGCAGCTGTCTGCACAGCTGCTCCACTCTACCCTAAATTCAAATCCGGAATAAACCATGCAGCCACTCCCGGTACCAATGATCATTTCTTCCATTCCAGTGATTGTAAAATGTCTTATTAAGAAACAGAAAGCACCGCCTTGCCAGCGATACGACGGTTTAAGAGGCTTTGGGCAACCTCAGCAATTTCAGTCCAGGATGACTCCTGGGCCACTTGCGGATGCAATCGTCCCTCAGCAACCATCTGAGCTAATCGGCCGAGATCCTTAGATACACCCTGCCGGTCTCCAATCCCATCAAGGACAAGTACACCATCGGGTACGGACTTTAGCCGGTCTTCTAATGTCATCTCAGGCTCTGTTGCAGCTCCAACGTTAACACAGCGGCCGCCGGATTCGAGAAAAGACGAAACAATGCTTAACGATTTTCCACCCAACGTATCCACGATGAAATCGTAAGGCCCTGATGAATGAGCTGCAGCAGCGTCTTCTCCAACGACTATATTGAGTCTTCCTGTCTTTCGGAGACTCGCGGCGCGTTCTTCGCGCCGTACAAGCGCAGTAACTGCAGCGCCTGCTTGATGAGCCAGCTGGCAGGCAAAATGGCCTACACCGCCCGATGCTCCGGTGATCAGGACATTGCGATTAAGTAGAAACCCGCCTCTCTCCAGAGCATATAAAGCTGTGAGGCCAGCGACGGGCAGCGCAGCAGCTTGAGCAAAAGTGACATTTTCGGGAATCTCCTCTAAAAAGGCCGTTGGAACAGCCACAAATTCTGCCCATGATCCGGAAGGGACCATTCCAAAGACTCTTGTTCCGATTGGCGGTCCAGATCCATCTGCTGCCGGTTGTTCGATTACTCCTGACAGATCCCACCCTGGCCGCCATCCCGCAGACGCTCTCGTTGAGGTGCGGACCTCGCCAAGATTGAGCGATACGGCAGAGACACGAACAAGTGCTTCAGATGAAGCAGGGCAGGGCGACTCCACATTGTCAATCTTGAGACGTCCTTCGATTGCAGGACAAACAACAATGGCTCGAATAGTACTCATTATGCATCTCCTTCTCTTCTTCTTGCATTTTGACATGGTGCTGCTGGACGAGTAGAGTATAAACTATAAAGTATAGTTGAAGGTCAATCCTTTTTTGGGGTGATTCTCATGAGAATTAATAAGTTGGCACAAAAAACAGGCTTAACGGCTCCCGCCATCCGATTTTATGAAAAGGAAGGTCTTCTGGATGCACGCCATGTACAGCGAGGAGAAAATAACTATCGTGAATACTGCCAGGAGGCAGTTGAGCATCTTCAGTTGATCAAAAAGGTTCAGACTGCAGGATTTACGATATCGGAGATAAAAGAAGTGATTCAAGCCGATGAGGCAAATGAGCTATCCCTATCAAGGAAGGTTGAGATTCTCCGTCAAAAAATGCAGGAGATTGAAAGAAAACAAAACGAATTGGAACAAATTCAAACGCATATCTCACGAATGCTGGCGAATAAGCTGGCGTTGATGGAAGCTTAGGAAAAAGCCGATTTGATAAGCTCCACAGATAGATATTGAGTTGTACGAAGATAAGATAAACTCAACGCTTCAACCCATAAGGAGATTGCAATGAAATTATGGCAGACCATACTGATCTATGCGGCCGCAATTATATGCCTGCTGATCTACAGGCAGGAAATAACCGATTGGATGATGTACAGCCGTCCATCTTATCTGACTATGTTTTTGCTCAGCCTGTGCTTTCTGCTGTTCCCCGTGCTGCCCTTCAAGATTATTATCGGCATGCTCGGCTTTATCTACGGACCGCTTATTGGCGCTGCGATCAGTTGGGCTGCGGCTTCCACCGCATCAGTCATTGTTTATCTGGTTGTGCGCATATATTTTCAGAAGAAGGGCAGAGCCTACCTGGCTAAATATAAAAGGCTTGAGAAATGGACGGTTTTGATGGAAAAGAATCCGTTTCTGGTCATCTTCCTGGCCAGAATAATTCCTGTATTTCCGCAAGCCATCGTCAATATCTATCCTGCTTTTCTGTCCATTAATCTCCTCACCTACACGGCCGCTTCCTCTTTAGGCAAAATACCGGCGATGCTGGTATTCTCATACCTCGGAAAAAATATATTCTCCGATCTCTCAAACGCATTCCTGGTCATTGGCATATACAGCGCTTTCCTGCTGCTGGTCTACCTCATATATCGTCTATGGCTGAAAAACAGACTGGTATAGCTTTCAATTGAGAGGATGTTAAAGCGCGGAAAATAGCAAAAAAGGCGTTGGAAGTTCAACGCCTTTTTGGAACACCAAGAACGTATGAATTTACATCTTTGCACTCCTTGTGGTACTAAAACCGAAGAAACCGGCCGCCTCCGATGGACGGTATTCAGCCGGTTTCTTCTTACTATTAAACCTGCGGTGACGGTTCGTTTTTGCTCCTCAGCGTTACCGCCTCTCCCCTGCGGTCGGCAGAGAGGATCTCGGCTTCAATGATTTCAAGCGAACCAAGCGTGCTCGCAGGCTCCGCGGTCGTGATCGGAGTATCGTTCATGACCGATTCCACAAAATAACGAATTTCCCGGTAGTAGCCCATATCCGGAGACAGCTCGGCGATGAAGCCGGGAGCGTCATTGGGATTTACTTTCACCTGATTGTTCTCGAATACGATATTGCCCTTTTCAAAATTAACCCTGTACACCATCGAGAAACCGTAATCCCCCTGCAGGGTCCAATCGCACTGGGCATTGATAACTTTACCGTCCGCATAGCTGTAGTTGGTCGATACGATATCGTAGCCGCTGCCCGGCACCACATTACGGCTCATGGACAATACCTTCTCAGGCTTGCCGAAAATCCAGTGAATGGCATCCGTGTCATGGATATGCATGTCCAGCATCGCGCCGCCGCTTTTCTCTCCAATTCGGAACCAGCCATCCGGTGTCGCGCCGCCGCGGAAGAAGTACCCCCCTGTAGCTGCGCCGAAACGTCCGGAATCCACCGTTTCCTTCAAATATTCATAAGCCGGCCAGAAGCGCAGGCATTGACCAATCATCAATTTCTTGCCGCTTTGCTCCGCTGCTGCAATCATCCGTCTGCCATCGGCGGAATTCAGCGCCATCGGCTTCTCGCAGAGCACATGATAACCGCGGTTCAGCAGATCGCAGGTCAAGTCGGCGTGCAAATAAGTAGGAAGCGTGATACTGACCATATCCAGCTGCTCGCTGCTGAGCATCTCTTCAATGTCCGCATACAGACGGTATTTCGACAAATCGGTGATTTGGGAATCCGTCGCGATATTGCCCTCCACCTTCTGATGTTTCAATTCCTCGATCAGAAGATCGCAAATGGCGACAAGCTCCACCTCCACTCCCTCTGCCTGAAGCCTTACATAGTTCTCCATATGCATGTGGCCCATAAATCCGAAGCCGATCAGTCCAACCTTTAGCATCGTCTCTTCATCCTCCCTTAAGCTCTTGCCGAATCGTTCAAAATCGCATCTATGGAACGGGACGTATTATAGATAATCTGTGTGGAATGATGAGTATACGAAGGAATCATTTCCGCCGTCACATAGTTCGCATAGCCGATTTCCCGAAGGGCCTCGACCACAGCCGGGTAGTTGACGTCGCCAGCCAGCAAATCCACAAAACCGACCAGGCCTCCAGCCTCTCTGCGGTAATCCTTAAAATGCACCTTCTTGATCCGGCTGCCCAAAATCCGCACCCAATGCTCGGGATAACCGGAATAAACCACATTCCCTACATCAAAGTAGGAGCCGACAAAGTCCGAACCCACGGCATCAATAAAGCCCCTCATTTCCAGCGGCGACAGCAAAAACTTGTTCCAGACATTCTCGATACCGATGTGAACGCCTGCGGCTTTGGCATCCGCGGCCAGCAGCTTAATCGCCGCCAGTGCGCGGTCATAAGCGATATCATAAGGTACAACCGGGTATCCGGGGATAAAATCAACGCCAACGCCGCCTGGAATAACGAGAATAGCGTCAACGCCAAAAGCTGCCGCAAGCTCCAGCTGTTTTTTGCAAATGGAGACCGCTTTGTCACGAATCGCCTCGTCGTCGCTGGTCATGGCATAATCCCAATATAAGCCTGTCGCGAGCCCGCTGATTTCAATACCGGCATCCGCAGCCAATTGGCGGATTTCGCCGATCTTGGAGTCCTTAATGTCAAGACCCAGCTCGCCGCCCTCGGTCAAAGCCAGTTCAATGCCGTCAAACCCGGCATCCTTGGCGATCCGGATGCATTCTGCAATGGGCATGCCGTCCGGAAACGACCAAATATTGATTCCTTTTTTCATCATTAAAACCTCCCATAACCTGTATTTGGACAATACCGTTTGCCAACGAAACGTCATTTATGTTAAATAAGTAATAGCTAAAGCTATTTTAACAATAGAACAGCCTGAAATATTTAGCGAAAGGAGATCAATTTTTGGACAATTCCGGTTTCCTATATCCTCTTCGCAAGCAGGTTCCCTTTCGCGACTGGTCACCCAGCGTGCATTATGCCAAATTTCAAAAAATGCCGGAGGGTCCGCTCGATGGCAGGCGGATCTATGACTTTGAGCTGCTTTATGTCCGACAGGGACAAGCTGCCACCTGGATCGGCGGCGAGCGCCACGATATTGCGCCCGGACAATTAATCTTTATCCCGGCGGGTGTTTACCACCGCAATGAGGTGCTTTCTTCCTATGCGCAGTTTATGGGCATTCATTTTGATTTTCAGGATGAGCTGGATATTGTGAGCGAGGTGGATATGGTCGTGAACGAAGCGGCCGTCCAGGAAATCAAGTTCGGAGTGGAAGCCCTTGCCGAGGGCTTCGAGCCGCTTTCGGAGAAGCTCGTCTACACGCCTACCCCATTATGCGTCCAGTTGATGGAGCAGATCGTGCATGAATTTACGATGCGCCCGCCCGCTTATCACTTACTCTGCAAAGCGCTGATGCTGCAGGTATTGGGGCTGCTGCTGCGCGCGCAGAGAACTTACAATCCCGTCAACCTGCCGCTTCAGGGCGACCGGATTCTGGAAATGATGACGGCCATGGAGGCAGACCCGGCTGCTTCATGGTCCAATCCGGTTCTGGCCGAGCAGCTTGCTATGAATCAGGATCATATGATCAAGGTCTTCAAGAAGGTCGCAGGCATGCCCCCGGGGGAATATGTGCAGATGCTCAGGCACAGGGAGGCAAGAAGGCTGCTGCGGGAGACGAATTTGTCGGTAGGAGAGATTGGAGCGCAGGTTGGCTATCCGGATATTCATTATTTCAGCCGCTTATTCCGCAGCAGCGAAGGAATACCCCCGAAGGCTTACCGGAATCTGGCCCGTATTCTGTAGGACGGGGCGGCTTGATGGCAAGGGTACCTCTCTCCAGACCAAATCGGGCTAAGCCCGTTATTGATTCATGCGGCAATATGCTGCCGCCCTGCATCTGAACCACCTTCCTTACAAGGAGAGTGGTTCATTGCATCGCATTGCATTACATTTAACAGAGCATTCGGCTTTATCAATCCACATCCTTATTTGATTTTCCAGTTATTTCCTTCATCTTCCTCCTCTTCTTTTCCTTATGATCCATATAAAACAGAAGCGAAAAAAGCAGCACACCCAGTATAACGATTATCCATCGAACGGTTGGCGGCATCATCAAAAATGAATAAGTCATAATGAAACACCTCCCCTGAATCGTGTATTGATAAACTCAATTTTCGCGGCTGCGAAAGTTGAGTTATAAACGTATAGAATTTTATATGTTCAGCGCTATAAATTTCTATAAGTTTGTTGTCGGAATAACGCGCTTTGCCGCCAAAGGGCGTCGATAGCTGGTTTCTCTTGGATTAATATCCATTATAAAGGTTTTAATTGTAAAAAAAACCTTTATTAAGTTCATTTTTAAAATTTGTCCTTTGAATACAGATTTCGTCCTCCATGGAAGGATTCCATTACAGCCCGGTTTACGTAAAGCAGGCCTTCCCTTTTGAGAGAAGGCCTGCTTTCATCCCAGCCGCTACGCAACCATCAGGAAACAACAGAGCTTTCGACGGCCGTAAGCGTGTACGTTTTACCTGGTTCGGTATCAAATGAAATCAAGCTGCCCGGCATAAGCTCCGCAGCGATTTCTCTGCCATTCTCCGACACAATAACGGACGAGTCTGCATGCACCAGACAACGCCCTCCCTGTCCCGAAGTTATGGCAGCCTCCTTCAAGCGGCCGCTATCCCAAGCGAGATCCACTTCGAAATCTCCCCTTGCCTTGAGCCCTCTTACCCAGCCGCTTTCCCAAACATCCGGAAGAGCCGGCAGCAGGTGAATAAATCCCTTCTGGGATTGCAGCAGCAGCTCCGCTATGCCAGCGGTAACGCCGAAATTGCCATCGATCTGAAATGGCGGATGGGCGTCGAACAAATTGGCATACACCCCTCCATGGTGATAATTCGTATTCTTTTTATCTTCGACCAGACGAAGCAAATTGGAAATCAGGGCAAACGCCCGATTGCCGTCCATGAACCTCGCCCACAAATTCACCTTCCACGCCAGACTCCAGCCGGTTCCATCATCCCCCCGCCGCTCAAGCGAACGCTCCGCTGCGGCGAACCACTCCGGCGTATCTTCTCCAGTGAGCTGACGGCCAGGAAAAACACCGTAAAGATGGGACACATGGCGATGATTCACGTCTTCATCCTCAAAGTCCAGACTCCACTCCTGAAGCTGGCCGTATTGTCCGATCTGCAGAGGCAGCAGCCGCTCGCGCGCTTTGGTCAATTCCTCGCGGAAGGTTTCATCGGCATCCAGTCTCAGAGAAGCCTCAATACAATTGGTGAACAGCTCCCAGATGAGCGCCATATCCATTGTCGACGCCCGGCTGACCCCAGCAAGCGAACCGTCAGGCGCTACAAACTTATGCTCAGGCGAGGTTGACGGGGCTGTAACCAGATTGCCCGATTCATCTTCAATCAACCAATCCAGGTAGAAATGGGCTGCCTCTTTCAGCACCGGAAACGCGCGGCCGTGCAAGAAAGAATCGTCCTGCGTAAAGCTGTAATGCTCCCATAGATGCTGGCACAGCCACGCGGCGCCCATCGGCCACAACGCCCACAACGGATCGCCATGGCCGTAATCCCCAGCCGGCGATGTCAGGCACCAAATATCCGTATTATGATGAGCCGTCCATCCTCTGGCCCCATAATTGACCTTGGCGGTTGAGGCACCATTGACCGATAAATTCTCAATGATCTGCATTAATGGTTCATGGCATTCCGACAGATTGCAGCTCTCCACCAGCCAATAATTCATTTGCGTATTGATGTTGATCGTATAGTTGCTGCTCCAGGGCGGCCTCACCTCCTGATTCCATATCCCCTGCAGGTTGGCAGGCTGGCTGTCCTGACGGGAGCTGGCAATCATCAAATAACGCCCGTAATGAAACAACAGCTCAACCAGCGCCGGATCAGCGGCTCCGAATTCTTCAATTCGCCGGTCGGTCGGCACACTTGCGGCAGCTGAAGAATTTCCCAAATGAATGTCTACACGATCAAAAAGTCTGCGGTAATCATCTACATGGGACTTAAGAAGCTCTTCATATGATTTGATCATGGCAGCGCTTAATTGCTCTTCCGTGATTACAGCCGGATTTCTCCCCTCGAC
The DNA here is from genome assembly GCF_056269285.1 of Paenibacillus sp. JT31N11. Taxonomy (NCBI): domain Bacteria; kingdom Bacillati; phylum Bacillota; class Bacilli; order Caryophanales; family Paenibacillaceae; genus Paenibacillus; species Paenibacillus sp. JT31N11. The sequence goes on along the minus strand of NZ_JBWDNQ010000001.1, from coordinate 512,232 downwards.
CGAAGGGATCCTGTCAAAGCCCTGAAAGCTTGTTGCGGCGCCAATGAATAGCGTAACGGAGTCCGCATCCGACACATGCAGCCCATCGGCATCGGTATGGAGTGTGCCCCCTGTATTTACTGCGCCCAGACGTCCTGTGAAGCTCATTGCTCTGTTCGACGCGCCATCCCCATACACGATTGGCCGGTCGGTTGGATAATAGCTGGGATCCACATTCTCGGGAGCTGTCCCGTGCAGAACATGCTGCTGATCCTCCTGACTCGTACGGGAGCGCAGCTGGCTTGTCAGACGGGCGCTGAAGCTGATCATACCGGGACGGTCGGCCTGCAAACGCATAATGATCGCCTGATCCGGGTAGGAGGCGAAGGTCTCCCTGGTATAGGTCACCTCTCCAATCTGATAGGTCAAACAAGAAAGCGCTCTCTCTATATCCAGGCTGCGTTCATATGAACCTGCAATATCCCCATGATAGAATTGAAGATGCAAATCGCCAAGCGGAAGGTATGATTGCGTATATGGGCCCAGCATTTCTCTGGACAGTTTGTAAGCGTCCATGAAATTCTCTTCGGCGAGCAAACGTCTGACCTCCGGCAGCACTTCCAGCGCGTGAGGATTATTGAATTCTCTCGGGCTTCCGGACCATAACGTATCCTCATTCAGCTGAATCCGTTCTTGTTCCACCCCGCTGAAGATCATCCCCCCGAGCCGGCCATTTCCTATTGGAAGCGCCTCCACCCAGGAATGAGCCGGCTGCTTGTAATGAAGCTTCTTCATGGTTATTCTCCTTCCTCTCGCTCAATATCATCTAAATCATAGTTCGTTCAGAGTCGGTTTGCAAGAGTAATAACGTCCGCAGATTAAGCTGACTTACGAGACATCATCCGGCTCCGCCGTCCATAGGATTGACGGTGCGGCCCTTGCGCCGGACGCACCTTCTGCCATTATTTCTCCGACCCTCTTATGAATTGCCGGCTTGAAGGTCATACTAAGGACAATCAATCCAATTCCTTCCTCGGAAAGGAGTCCTTCATGGCCCACTCTACAAACCATCCGCAGCAGTCGGAGTCCACTTCCGGTCCTGGTCCTGCAGGCCGCAAACTGCATCCGAATGCTCCGCTTTATTTTGACCGCAGCTGGTTCGATCAGCTTCAGGACAAAGTCGACCGCAACGGTCCATGGGACGACTGGACCATGTATCAGCTGGCTGTCGAAGCCGAGCAGACCAAGCTGATCAGCAGCTTCGACGATCTCCAGTGCATACGCAGCCTGCCCGCGCTTGAGCCGATGCCGCATCAGATCAGCACCGCCCGCAAGGTGCTGCACGAGATGAGCGGCCGTGCCATTCTCGCTGATGAGGTGGGGCTTGGCAAGACAATCGAAGCCGGTCTGATCCTCAAGGAGTATCTTGTTCGGGGGCTCGTCCGCCGCGCGCTTATTCTGGTACCCGCTTCACTCGTTCTCCAGTGGGTGCGCGAGCTGAATCAGAAATTCGGTATCGCCGCAATCGCCCAGAAGAAAGAGCATACCTGGCAGCATGACATTGTCGTGGCCTCCATCGATACGGCGAAAAGAGATCCGCACCGGGATATGCTGCTGAGCCAGGATTACGATCTGCTCATTATAGACGAAGCCCATAAGCTCAAGAACAAAAAGACAACCAACTACCAGTTCGTCAATCTGCTCCGTAAAAAGTATTGCCTGCTTCTGACCGCAACGCCCGTACAAAACAACCTGGACGAGCTGTATAACCTGATTACGCTGCTCAAGCCCGGACAGCTTGGCGGTCAAAGCGAATTCGCCAGCAATTTTGTCGTGGACAAGCGTATTCCCAAGAATGAGGGCCAATTGCAGGAAACGCTGTCTACGGTTATGATCCGCAATCGCCGCGGCGACGGCGGAATCAACTTTACGAGACGGATCGTCAAAAATATCCCGCTTTCGCTCTCTAATGAAGAGCAGGCGCTTTATGATGCCGTGACGAGATTCGTAAAAGAACGCTATGAGGAAAGCGATGGCGATCTGAGCAGCATGCTTTCGCTGGTCACGCTCCAGCGCGAGGTGTGCAGCAGCCGCGACGCCGTCTTCCTTACCTTGGTGAATATGTTCAAGAAGACGCCCGAGGATTCGCCTAAACGGGCCAAGATTTGGGAGCTGGTCGAAGTCATCCGCGGCATTCAGGCCAACACCAAGGCGGAGAAAACGTTGGAGCTCGTACGCGCCATGGATGACAAGGTGATTGTCTTCACGGAGTACCGCGCAACGCAGGAATACCTGCTGCAGTATTTCCGTTCGCAAAATATTACCGCCGTACCGTATCGCGGAGGCATGAATCGGGGTAAGAAAGATTGGATGATGGATTTATTCCGCGGCCGCGCCCAGGTGCTGATTGCAACCGAGGCAGGGGGCGAAGGGATCAACCTCCAATTCTGCCACAACATGATCAACTTTGATCTGCCCTGGAATCCGATGCGGGTTGAGCAGCGGATCGGCCGGGTCCACAGGCTGGGTCAAACCAGCGACGTGAACATTTTCAACTTGTGTACGCTGGGAACGATCGAGGAGCATATTGTGTCCCTGCTGCATGAGAAAATCAATCTCTTCGAGCTGGTAATCGGCGAGCTGGATCATATTCTGGAACGTTTCGACAAGAAAGAAACGCTCGAACAGAAGCTGGCGCGCGTCATGCTGGAGTCCGGGAACTCCGCGGAGCTGCGCAAACAGATCGACGATCTGGGCAACTCCCTGAACCGGATCCGCAGCGAAGTAGAATCCGAATCGTCCCAAGGACTTGAAGCCATTGATGCCATGCTGGATGCAGTAGGCCAGGAGGTGAGACCTTGAATGAGCGTCAGGTCCATAAATTTGTCCAGCGTTATCTGGAAGCAACAAATTGTCATGTAATGGAGAAATCGCCTGCGCATTACCTGGTCAAGCTTTCGCCCAAAGCGGACCGGGAGCTCATGAACCGGACCTATTATTGGGGGTTCATCGACCGAACCGGCGCTGAGCCCGAAACAATGTCGCTGCTGCTTGTTACCGACAAGCAGAAATATGACGAGGCTGCCGCGCAGGAGAAAGTCCGCACCGAGAAAGCTGCCGCTCCATCCGAAGCGGATCAGGCGGCGGAAGCCGCGCTCAGCCGCACGCGCGGCTTCCTTCACGGCACCTTGAATACGGCGGCGAGAGTGCCGCGCGAGGATTTGCATTACGGCTCTCACAAGCTGAAGCAGCTGTTCGATTCCGCCCGGCATAACGGCAGCTACGTCTGTCTGTTCCAGGAGCCCGAGAAGCGCAGCGCCCACCCTCTCCAATCCACGGCTTATACCGCGTGGCTTGGAGTGAATTTGAAAGTGGAATTCGCCTGCGATATGAAACGGGAGGAAATTCACTCCTTTGGCGTTTCGCTGGCAACCGGACAATGCGTGGAACGCTTTTACGACCGGATTACGCAGCATCGGATGACACCCAAGCTGCCGCCCAATATACACACCGCCAAAAACGCATTAACGCTTAACAAAGCGGCGACCATCGCGGAGCAAACGCTGGAGCGGAAGCTGAAGACCTACGATTACGCCTGGGCGGCTGCAGCTGCGGCAAGGCTCGATGAAGAGCTTGTCACTCTCCATCACTATTATGAGCCTCTGCTTGCTTCCATTGACGAGGAGCAGCGGACGCTCATTACCGAGCAGTTTCAGCGGAGGCAGGATGAAATCCGCTGGCAGTACGAGCCGCGGGTGAGTGTATCCGCCATAAACTGCGGAATCTTCTATCTGGAAGGAATCGGCTGACACCGGAAACGACAGGAAACCGGAGGATCCTTGGTTTCTTCGCAGCAATACGGCAAAAAAAGAACGGAGCTTGTCCGCTTCGGCGCGACAGGTTCCAACACCCTTTTCAGACAGGCTTGATTACAATGACGTTATGACCCAAACCCATGAAAGAAGCAGGTGATAGCTCATGCACAAACGAACTCCGTTATTCGCCGCCATTATTTTGCTCATGGTCAGCAGCCATGTTTCGGCAGCGGCCGCAGCGGAAGCGAATGCTTCTTTATCTCTTGAGAATCCATCACAGCTGCAGACGCAGGTACGAACATGGATGGATATTTTGTCTGAGCAGCAGCAATTTCATACCTGGAAAAACGCTGAATCTGCCATTGTTCCGCTTGGTCCGGGCACACATGGCTATCTTGTCACGATCATCCTGGACCGTCAGCCCATCGGCTACATGATTGTCAATGCCACTGAGCAGGGCGGATATGCCCTCGGTGAATACGGTGTCGGGCGCCACCCAATTTTTGATCCCAATACGCTGTACCTTTCATTGGTACGGCAAGGACTTATTGAATCTTATGCCGAAGCAACAAAAAAGCCGCTCCGGCTGGAACGTATATACGTCCATCCATTGCTGGCGGTTTGGAAATGGGATGCCCCTGATGGACAAGCCTATTATCTGGATGCCTGGACCGGCGGGGCGCTTCCGGTCAATGATGCCATGTGGCAGAAGCAGCTGTCAGTCAAGCCACTGGACCTTGCTGCGGACGAAGAGGCAAGCACACTTACAAGCCTGTCCGGGTCCCGTTTAAACAGCGCATTCGATCCCTATGAAACCATGCCGTGGTTGACAAAATCTCCGCTCATGATTGAACAGCCAGGCTCATTGCTCAAGCTTCTGGATGATCAGGCGAAATTACGATATACAGCCGAGCTGTTCGATCAGACTATTCTCCATGTCTGGCCTGCCGTCGGGTACCACGCATGGAATAACCAAAACGTTTACGTAGCTTTCGATCAGCAGGGCACGCGTTATGTCCCGCTGGAAATGCTGGTTGGCAATGGCCTTTTCTATCAATAATGGCGGATTGAAGACTGATTTTTATCTTCCGCTTCGGCTGCGCCACCAGAGCGCGACGCCGAGAGGCGCAATTCCAAACCATTTCGTCAGCCAAGGCTCGCGTGAAGCTTTGGCTGTTTGGCGTGATTGTTTGCGTTCATCCTTGGATGTTTCCACGTATTGAACAAACTGCTCGGTCACATATTTGACCCACTCATCGCTATCTGCCATCTTCTTCGCCTCCTTCCTTCTACGTTTACGCCTTCACCGCATGTTCATTCATTACCTTTAGTCTCCCCTTCAATTGTTTCGCTCAAACATGAATGAGTTTCCTTCATCTGTGCCAGTCTAAGGAGAGTGAACCTGATAGTGGAGGAATGACTAAGATGCTCCAACGACCGCGTTATCTGACAAAGATCTATTTCAAAAAATGGCTGTTCCGGACAACTGCGATCTGCCTGGCCAGCTTCTGCTGCCTCGGTTTTCAACAAGAAGCTTCGGCGGATACCAGCTATGGACCTGAAGTGCGTAAATCTGGCGTTATACCTGAATACCACAGAGCTCTGCCGACAACCGACGTCATTATTGATGTAGGCCATGGAGGCATAGATGGCGGTGCCCATTATGAAGACTTGCTCGAGAAGGACATCAACCTTGCTGTAGCCAAGAAGCTCTATGTGCTGCTGCGGGGCTATGGCATCCGTACCGTCCTTAACCGGGATGGCGATTACGCCTTAAGCGATGACAACCGCTGGCATTCGAGCCGCTCCCGGCATAAGCGCGATTTGTCCCAGCGCAGCCAATTGTCCGGCGAGATTCACAGCCGGCTTATGGTGAGCCTGCATGTCAACTGGACCAGGAATCCAAAACGCTATGGTCCTCTCGTGCTCCATCAGGACCAAGGGGAAAGCGCACTGCTGGCCTTCTGCATCCAAGATTCCCTGAACCGCCAGCAGAACACCAACAGATTACCCGTGATCGGCAAACCCTTCTATCTGCTCAATGTTGTCAAACAACCGGCCGTCATTGTCGAAATGGGCTTTATCAGCCACGCCGGAGACCGCCGGATGCTGACAGATCCCCGCCGGCAGCAGGAAATTGCCGACGCGATCGCATCAGGGGTGCGGAATTATGTCCTTCTCCGATGAGGGGGTGAGCATCTCGGAAAGCCGGACGAAGTTCATGCTTTGCTGCAGCCTCGGGATGGTAACCTTGAGTACTGCGGCTGTTTTCTTGCCCGGAACACCGACATGCCCGATAGCAACGCCCGTCGCATGAGAATCCATATGCTTGTGCAGGATGCCCAGCTGCTTGGCGATATGACTTTCCGTATAAACATCATCGAGAAAAACATCATTCGAGAGCAGCGGCACACCCAGCTCCGCAGCGATCTTGGGAATTACGGTCTTGTAGGTGGTGCGGCTGTCCAGGAAGAACATCCCGTGTTCCTTCACTACTGTCAGGACGATGCGCATGATATGCTCGTCCGCCGTTACCTTCGATCCCATATGATTGTTCATGCCGATGGCATACGGAACATCCTTGATGGCCGCTTCCGTCCGATGGCGCACCTCCTTGTCGCTTAAGGCCGAGGTAATGGCTCCGGGACCAAGCCATTCCCGTTTGCCGCTGTTCGGTTCCATCGGCATATGCACCAGCACATCATGGCCGCGTTTATGCGCCATTTCCGCGTCATGCCTGGTCATGTGCATGAAAGGCATGACAGCGACGGTGAAATGAACAGGCAAATTCAACATTTCCTTCGTTCCATCCGATCCATTGCCAAAGTCGTCAATGACGATGGCAACCTGCCTGTCCTCAGGGCTTCCAGCGTCTTGGATTATTGCCCCTTCAAGCCCATCGGCAGCCGTATGGTAACTCATCTGTACGCTGATCAGCAGCAACAGGATCAGCGCCATCCGTTTTATCCGGTTGTTCATCATTTAGAACCGCCTGCTTTCCTTTCGAGTTACACTCATTGTTTGTGTGCGAAGGGCAAAATATGTGCGGATGACGGACGTAAACACAAAAAAACAACCCTTCCATAACTGGGAAGGGTTGTTTTTCCAGACATTTCCTTTAGTGCATCATGGGTGCCGCTTCTTTTCTTTCTTTGCGGGATTTCTTATCCGGCTGCGACAGCTTGATTTTGCCGATCATCAGACTCATCACAACGCCTAATATGATAAAAGCAAGACCGACCCAAAACACATGCTGCAGCGAACTGATCAGCGTGTGCTTCAATATAGGCGATACCTTCTCGACAAAAGACGCCGGCAGCGCTTTGAGAATATCCGGACTCAGCAGCATGGAATAGACGCTTTGCGGATCGCTGTGAATGCCGTCAATCATCTTGGCGGCAGTACCCGTCTGGTCATCCATGCCGGTGAGCACCGGCTGCAGATCCTTCGTCAGAAGCTTGCCGGACTGGCTGTTCATCACGGCGCCAAGCACCGTCATACCAAAGGTCCCCCCGATGGAGCGGAAAAATTGGCTGGAGGAGGTTACGACGCCCAGCTCCGATTTAGGGAAGCTTTCCTGCAAAGCCAGCGTCAGAAGCGGCATTACGAATCCCATGCCGAAGCCCATCACCATCATAATGCCCGATGCGCTGAGCTTGGTTGTATTAATATCCATGGTCGTAAGCAGCATGAATCCTACCGCCATAATAATCATACCAAGGATCATCTGTATTTTGATCCCGATCTTGTATACAATTTGCCCTGCAATAATGCTGGTAATAATCATGGTGATCATGAGCGGCGTCATGACCGTGCCGGATGCGGAAGCGCTGATCCCGACAATACCCTGCATAAACAATGGAACGAACATGATCGCGCCGAACATGCCGACGGACATCAAGAAACCGATCGCGTTGATTGTGCTGAATACCCGGTTTTTGAACAGCTTGAGCGGAAGAATCGGTTCCTGGGCTTTTGCTTCAATCATAAGGAAGGCGGCGATAGCCACAGCAGCCAGAGCGAACAATCCAATGATCTGCCACGAAGCCCAAGGGTAATCCACACCGCCGAATGTCAGGGCCAGCAGCAGGCTGACAACACCGACAATCATGGTAAGCATGCCCGGTATATCAAAAACAACCTTGCCTTCTGTTTTGTGCTTCGGAAGTGCCAGAGCGATCAGAACGACGGCAAGAAGTCCTACGGGAAGATTGATATAGAACACCCAGCGCCAGTTCAGCGAATCGACGATCCAGCCCCCGACCTGAGGTCCAATGACGGACGATAATCCGAATACGGCTCCGAAAGCTCCCATCCACTTGGCGCGTTCCTTGCCGGTGAAGATGTCTCCGATAATGATCATGGCCATCGGCATAATAATACCGCCGCCGATTCCCTGCATCGCGCGGAAAATAATGAGCCAGGTCATATCCTGCGCGGTTCCGCACAAAGCAGATGCCCCGATAAAAATGACAAGGCCAGTCACATAGACGACCCGTCTTCCGATCAAATCCGCCAGTTTGCCTGCTATCGGAACGACAACAGTGGAGGTCAGCATATAAGCTGTCGTCAGCCATGCCATGAGCCCAAGTCCACCAAGATCCCCAACAATCCGCGGCATCGCAGTACCGACAATGGTCTGATCCAATGCCGCAAACAGCATGGCAATCATCAAACCGAGAATTAATAATCCTTTCCCCTTTCGGACTGTGTCCGTGGGAGTTTCGCTCTTTACAGCGCCAGTTGTTTCCATTCTTGCTCCTCCTTTTAACCTTGTCAAACTAGTCCTTGATGATCTTCTCAAGCGTAACAAGCATATTCTCTATCTCATCCACACTCAGCTTGCTGAAATATTGCCCGATCAGTTCATTATTCTGCTCTTCAAGCAGCTTGCTCGCAGCCCGGCCGACATCTGTGATCTGCAGCAAAACAACGCGGCGGTCGTTATGGTCAGGAAGACGAACGACAAAATCCAGAAGCACCAGTCTGTCGATCATCACGGAGATCGCGCTCGGCTTGACGCCCATCTGTTCAGCCAATGCGGTTACTTTAAGCGGTCCGTTATCCCGGATTATAAATAAAATTATAGACTGGGGTATGGTCATTTCCGATTTGTAGTTGTTTGCAAATTCATGCGCCATTTTCCTTCTGAGTGTTTGAAGCACACCCCTGAAACGCTCAGCGTGCGCATTCATATTGGTTTCTATAAGTTTTGAACCCCCCGTCAATTTACTTAGGTCATGTAATATTTAAACAATGAAAACTTTAGATAACTTAAGTAATATTAAATCCGAAGCCCAATAAAGTCAACCGGGAATTAAAAAAATAATTTCCAGATGGCCTTTATTTGCTTTAGCTGACGCTTTGCCTGCTTTTACTCTCATTTCTTGCAATTCTTTTATCCCTATGTTTAAATTACTAACAGTTATTTTTACTATTATATTGAGATAAAGAGACGAGCTTTTGCAGACTCAACAAATATTGTAAGAAAGGAAGCCTGGCGGGAGGTACTTGTGAAAACATTTTTGCAGCTGAACACCATATTCCTCAGCATGATTATGGAAGCAATACCGTTCGTGCTGGTGGGAGTCATCGTCTCCGGACTTATTCAGAGCTTTCTGACGGAAAAATGGATCGCCCGCATCATGCCGCGGAACCGTTTCTTCTCCACGCTGCTTGGCTGCGGCATCGGGATTTTTTTCCCGGCCTGCGAATGTGGAATCGTGCCGATTACAAGGCGCCTCCTGGGCAAGGGCGTGCCGCTTAATGCCGGCATCGCTTTTATGCTGACCGGGCCGATTATTAACCCCATTGTGCTGTTCGCCACCTATATCGCATTCGGCAACGACTGGCGGATGGCCGCGATTCGCGCAGGTGCAGCGATTGTGGTCGCTTTCACGGTTTCGATCGCCATTTCGTTCCTGTTTCGCGAGCTGCCGTTCCGCGGCGGCGTTCCGGCAAGCTCACTCGTGGCTGCCGCGATCGAACAGCCTGCTGCAGCTGCAGCCCGGCCGCCGCTGCATCTGAAGCTGCTCGACGTGATGCAGCATGCGGTCGAGGAATTTTTCTCGGTCGGCAAGTTCCTCGTGCTGGGCGCTTTTATCGCGGCCTCCATGCAGACTTTTATTCCGACCTCGTCTCTTATTCATCTTGGCAGCAATCCGGTTACATCGATTCTTGTCATGATTGTGCTCGCGTTCGTTATGTCGCTGTGCTCCGAGGCGGATGCCTTCATCGCATCCTCGTTCCGCAGTACATTCTCGATCGGATCAATTTCAGCGTTCCTCGTCTTCGGACCTATGATCGATATTAAAAATACGATGATGCTGCTGGGCGTATTTAATGGGAGATTCGTCGCAGCGCTGATCGGTCTTGTGACGGCCAGCACGCTGCTGACCTCCCTCTTGGTCGGGAGGTTGTTCGGATGACGCGGCTGTATGTTTTGGCAGGCTTCGCCCTGATGTTTCTGCAGCTTCACCTGAATGGGAACCTGAACAAATATATCAATATGAAATATGCCTACCTGTCGGTCAGCGCGATCGTTCTGCTCGCGGTCTTGTTTATCTTCGAGTTCTTGCGGTTAAACCGGCAGGAGCGGGCGGAAAAGCGCGCAAAAGCCCATGAGAACAGCCATACCAGCCATGAAGGACATTCCCATTCGCATCATGACGATCACGCCCATTCTCACGGCGAATCCTCCAGGCTGAAGCGTACGCTCGGCTATATCGTGCTGATCTTCCCGATTTTGACCGGTCTTTTGCTTCCGGTTCAGACTCTTGATTCAAGCTTCGTCAAGGCCAAAGGCTTCTCATTCCCGAGTCTCAATGTTTCGGCGGAAAATCCGGGTTATCATCAGTTTCTAAAGCCGGATACGAGTGTGTTCTATGGTAAAGCCGGCTACGAGAAGGTTTCGCAGGCGGAGTTGTCCAATTTCGCCAATCAACGTAAAATTATCCTGACCGACCAAAATTATTTGACCGGTTTGGAGGCAATCTATAACTATCCGATAAGCTTTTCGGGAAAATCGATCGGTTTTGACGGGTTCGTGTATAAAGGCGAGCAGGTGGACGACAACCATTATTTCGTGTTCCGCTTCGGCTTCATCCATTGTGTTGCGGACTCCGGCGTCTTCGGCATGCTTGTCGAGTTTCCGAAGGGAACCGTTTTGAAGGACGATGAATGGGTTCATGTGTCCGGCACGCTGACATCGGAGCTGTACCAGCCTTTCAAGCAGACCGTTCCGGTGCTCAGGACCTTGTCCTGGAACGATATAGCGGCGCCATCCGATCCTTACGTTTATCGTACTTTTTAACGCCTATAATAAGCTTTGCCAAAGAGGAGAGGATTGGTTTTGGTTAATCGTTTTCGATGGGGCGTCCTTCTGCAAAAGCCCTTTATTTTCTTTTCCATCCTGATGATTTTGAAAATGCTGCTCGTCTGGAGCGTCGTATTCAAAGAAACCGGCGGCAGCTTCGGCATGACGCTGCTGACCGGCATTCCGTCGATCTGGTTTATATTTTGCCTGATCGAGAGCTTCGCTTACCGGAAGAAGCTGGGTACCTATTTGGCTGTCGATCTCGTCCTGACCATCGTTTATTTTGCGGTGATCATGTATTACAAATATTTTGGCGTCATTGTCACCTACCACGAGCTTCGCCAGGTAAATCAGGTATCGGAGGTCAACAGCAGCGTCATCTCCCTGATGGACCCTTATTATCTGTTTATCTTCACGGATATTATAGTCCTGTTCATTCTGATGCTGACCAACCGGCGTTTTCGCGCCTGGGGACGGGGATTGTCCGTACGGGAGAGCCGCAGCTGGTTTGCAGCCGGCCAGGTGCTCGCTCTTGCCGCATGCGTATTGTCCGTCCTTCCTTACCATGGCGGCATGAATGAGTTCCAGCAGGCTCAGAGCATGGGGATCATCAACTATGAAGCCTATGCGGCCTTTGCCCCCTCCAAGGACCTGAAGATCGAACCACAGTCGGTGACCCCCGCTATGGTTGCGCAGGTGAAGGGCGCCGCGGAGCCGGAGCAGCCGGCATACTGGAATTCCGCCAAAGGGAAAAATGTGATTATTGTTCAGCTGGAGGCTTTCCAGAACTTTCTGGTCGATCTGAAGATAGACGGGAAGGAAATTACGCCCAACATGAACGCTCTCGTCCACGACCATTTTTATTTCCCGCATTTTTTCCAGCAGGTCGGTCAGGGCAATACGGCCGATGCCGAATTTGTGGTCAACACCTCTCTCTATGTTCCGCCGAACGGCGCGGCCTCTGAGATCTATGCTGACCGGGCGCTGCCAAGCATGCCCAAGCTGCTTGGAGCAAACGGCTATCAAACGGCTACGTTCCATACAAACAGCGTCATATTCTGGAACCGGGATCAGCTGTACAAGGCGCTTGGCTGGGGCAAGTATTATGACGACAAGTTTTTCGGCAAAAGCGATCTGGTCTCGTTCGGCGCCTCCGACGAAGTGCTTTACGCCAAAACTGCCGAAGAGCTGGCTCGCTTCCAGGAGAGCGGCAAGCCCTTTTACGCCCAAATCATCTCGATGTCCGGTCACCATCCATTCCGCATCCCGGCCGCCAAATTCAAGATGGAGCTGCCGAAGCGCTACAAGGGAACTCTGGTCGGCGATTATATCCAGTCGCAAAATTATGCGGACTACGCACTCGGTCAATTCATTGACGAGCTGAAGAAGAACGGCGTCTGGGACAACAGCGTTATCGTGCTGTACGGCGACCACCAGGGGCTGCCGATCTATTCCCTCAACAATAAGGAAAAAAAGCTGATGAAGGAAATCTACAGCCGCGACTACAGTCTTCCGGATATGATGAACATTCCGCTCGTCATCTCCGTGCCCAATGAACAGCCGCAGATCTTCCAGCAGGTCGGAGGACAGTCGGATATCTATCCTACAGTGGCGAATCTCATCGGCGTCCCGCTTAAGGATCAGGTGATTTTTGGGCGGGATATACTGAACCAGACCACCAATGTGCTTCCGGAGCGTTATTACCTACCCTCAGGCTCCTTCATTACGGCCAAAGGCGCATTTGTCCCGGGCTCCGGTTACGGGGACGGCATCACTTACCCGCTGGAAGGCGGCAAGGTCGCCAAGCCGCTGGATGCCAAGAGCGAATACGACAAGGCTCACAGGCTCATCAGCATGTCCGATGAGTTCGTCTCTTCCCTGCCTGCTGTCAGCGAGAGCGGGGACAAGACGGCTCCAGGTCAGGAAAGCAAATAAGCTGGAGATAACGAAAAGTTTCACGCCGCCAAACAGGAAGAAGCTCACTTTGCCACCCTTGGCGGCAGAGTAAGTTTCTTCCCTCGCAGAGTGCGTTGGGAATTCTAGTTCAAAGCAGCGGGCTCCTGATTGGAGGAGCCCACTGCTTTTTTGATCCGTATGCATTTTACGCAATGCTATCTGACAAGCCTCAATCAACCTTGGCGCCAAACGAGCGCAAGAAACCAACGGCCTGCGCGGTGTCCATCCTGGCCCCTTTCACATCCAGCGACTTCCAGTTGACCCCGTCCATGATGGCGCCGCGCAAATCGGTCCCGTTCAGCTTCGTTTGCGCCAAATTCGCCCGGGTCAGGTCGCTGTTCCGCAAATCCGCCTTCTCCAGATTGGCGCCGAAGAGATCAGCCTCAAGAAAGCGGATTTCCCGCAGATCCTGTTTATTCAGCTTCGTATACCTCAGATTCGTATAAGACCAATCGCCCCGGAGCAGCGTAATGCCATCCATTTGAGCCTTTGAAAAGTCCGAGCCCGTCATTTTGCAATTGTTGAATTTGGAAACAAACAAATTGGCATCGACAAAATTGCAATTCAAAAAAGCCGATTCCGTATGGATCGAAGCATTCAGCATCGCACCGTGAAAATTGCATTCAATAAACCGGCAGCCGGTGCTCGTCATTTCCTCCATGGAAGCATTCGTGAATGTGCAGCGTTCAAATGTACAGCGCAGCAGCTCGCCGTCCCGCAGATCGCGATCGCTGAAATCCACTGCTTCGTAGTGTTGATCCGTATATTGATACATTTTCTGCCCCCATCATCATTGGCTATTTAATGACCAGGCCCAGAAGGCCCGCGAATGTCGAAGCCTGCCCCGCCGAAATGATGCAGCCCCTCAAGTCATCGATTTCCACCATCAATTCATCGAAATCGCAGTCGCTCAGATCGATCCCCTTGAGCTTGACCCCCGACAGGATTGCCTGATCGATTTTGCAGCGGATGAACCCGGTTTTGTTCAGAGAAGACTGATAATAGTCAGCGCTGACCAAAGAACATTCCTCAAATTCAACCTGCTTGAAATTCGCGAACCGAAACAAGGCGTAATCACTCAGGCAGCTGAGAAAGGAAACATGCTGCATCCTGCTCTTTGTAAAGTCCGTACCCATCAATTTGCAGTTTCTGAACTCTGTTCTGTGCAGGAAGATGCCGGCGAAATCGACATTCGACAGATCGCACTTCTCAAAAATAACGTCCGTCAGTTCAGCATCAGGCAATGACGACTCTGCAATGGTCACATTCCTGAACACTATTTTTTCAAATGAAACCCGGGCCGCTTCCTGGCTATGTATGGTGATATCTTCAATGCATCCGTGACTGAATTCATCTTTGGTCATCAGCGCATGCATCCGGTCGGAGATATCTGGCAGGTCTGACGGGATTTTGGGCTGCTCCAGCTTGCTCTTCATACTGTGCATACACCTCCGCAGTTAAAATAGTTGATTCATCAGCCGCTTGTCCATAACCTGGATTAGTGCACATTCTCCCGAATCTTGGCAAGCAGTCTGCGCAGCTCCTGCATCTCATGATCTGCTATTCCTTTGACTGCAAGACCCGAAATATGGTCCACAACAGGGAATATGTCCTCAGCAAGCCGCATCCCTGTCTCCGTTAAAGAGACGATAAAATACCGGCGGTCATTCTCCCGGACCATCCTGCGGATAATCCGCTTTTGTTCCAGACTTATGATCATCCTCGTTATACTTGATTTATCCTTGTTTAACCTGCCGGCAATCTCATTCTGGGAAAGCTTGTCCCTTTCCTTCAGAAGGATCAGGATCAACGCCTGCTCGGGCGTAATCCCGTAAGGAGCCAGATCTTTCTTGACACGAAAGGCAATTTCCAAATTGACATCATGAATCAATTTCACAACATTATCAGGCAGAACCATCTTAGCTGATCACCTCCTGCCTACAAGAAGCCCATTAGTTGATATGATAACTATTATAAGGCAGCAATGCAGCACTTACAAGAAGAAACCGCTATCTCCGCTCTCCCGCGGCAAAGCCAAGTGAAACCTGTACATACTGTAACTTATAAGAAAAAGACCCCCGGCTGCCATTAGCCAGAAGGTCGCCTGCATCACGGAGCCTGTCCGCCAAAATAATCCTTGAGTCCGTCTATAATCCCTTGGGCGATATGGGCTTGTCCGTCATGATCCAGCAGCAGAGCTTCATCGCTTGCGTTGGACAAGTACCCGACTTCAGTCAGGATGGCCGGAACCTCGTTAAGCCGAAGAACCTGCAGATCATTATAGCGCACGCCCCGGTCCTTAAAGCCGTTGGCCGCGAGAATATGCTCATGGATGACATCAGCAAGCTGTATGCTGCTATCGGAATAATAATAGGTTTCCGTTCCGCTGACTTCCGGGTCATCATAGGTGTTCCCATGAATCGATATAAAGGCATCCACCTCCAAGTCATTCGAAAATTTCGCCCTGTCATCCAATGAGACGAATGTATCGTCGCTGCGGGTCAGATAAGGATCAAACATCGGGTCCTGCTTCAGCTGATCATATACCTCCTGCGCAAGGGCAAGCGTATAGGCTTTCTCCTCTAATCCGCTGATTGTGGGAGCTCCAGGATCATGCCCGCCATGGCCTGGATCAATGACAATTTTATACTTCCCCATTTGCTTGTCGTCAACTGAAGATGTGGCGGACGGTGATTCGGGACCTGCGAGCATCCCTACGACCTTGGATGAATTATGATTGATTTCATAGATTGCAAATGTGCAGAACAGCAGGAATAATATGAAGATAGTAACGATTCTGCGTCCTGTGCGAGCCGGCCTCATCGGTTTTTGCATGTCAGCCACCTCATTCATGCAAATAGAGCGAAGCTCTATGATGGATCAGATTTGCTATTGCTGCCACGCCGGGGTCGGACACTATCATGAATCCTGTCAGAAATAATCCGGTTTTTATCATGCTGTCTTCCTCTCCTTGTTCCTTGTCTCTTCGCTGTCACCTGCTCTCTTAGTTATAAAAGATGGATATAGACAAATCTTCTGAAAATTGTAAACAAAGTGTATCGACTTGTATCTATTTAAAATCGTATAAGCAAACATACTTCTTGATCTGGTAGAAGAGCAGGCAGCCTGACATGCGCATCAGTTCCCCCGGAGCTGTATAGAACACTCTGAACCATCCGGGAAAAATAAAAAAACCAGTCCTATCACGGATTGGACGTGATAGACTGGTTTTTGGATCTTGCTGTTCTATTACCATATAGTATCTATTGCGTGGAGTGTTGAAGCCACACAGAAACAGCACTTGTCAAAGTGTCGCACTGTCGGCTATATTTCCTGCTACAGCGCTCCGTATATAACGGCCCGCAGCCTTGGATGAAAATAAGGCTCGCGGCTTGGCAGCATTTGCTGCATATAAACGACGGACAATTCCTCGTGCGGATCAATCAGCGTCCATGAGCCAGCCAGACCTGCCCAGCCGAACTCACCGATCGTGCCGTTGTTTCCGCCCGCCGCCGGATCCATCAACACGCGGACTCCAAGGCCGTAACCGTATCCGTTCATATGCGCCCAGCTGAAATCCTTGAGCTGCTGCTGACTCAAATGGTTGGTCCGCATCAGCTGAATCGTCTTCGGACTGAGAAGCCGCACGCCATCCAATTCCCCGCCCCTCGCCAGGGCCTGCGCAAACCGGCTGTAGTCGCCGGCTGTCGACAGAAGGCCGCCCCCGCCGCTTTCGTATCTGCATCCTGGCTGAAAAGGGGTATCCATCCTGTCGTTGACGGTCAGCTTGCCGTCTTCTGCACTGTCATACATCACACATAACCGGTCCCGCTTGTCGTCTGGGATTCTGAACGAGGTGTCGTTCATCCCGAGCGGTCCGAAAATTTCCTGCTTCAGAAACTCTTCGAAGGTTTGGCCGGACAGCACCTCGATCAAAGCGGCCAGGACGTCATGGCTTGTGCCGTATTTCCAATGCGTGCCGGGATCAAAAGCAAGAGGGATGGCCGCAAGCTGCTTGGACAGCTCCCGCATATTCATCGTGGCGGCGGCGTTCTCCATCATAACGCGGGTCTGCCGTTCGGTTTCCGTCCCGATCCCCCCATATGTAAGACCGGACGACATGGTGAACAGATCCTTGACGCGAATCGGGTTCGCCGCGGGAGATACCGTCATATCGCCAAATTCGTTGTAGCGGTACACCATCGGATTTTTGAACTCGGGCAGATACTCCTCAAGCGGATCGTTCAACAGATAGTGTCCTCTCTCGTAAAGCATGAGCGCCGCGGTGCAGGTAATCACTTTGGTCATCGAATAAATTCGGTAAATGGTATCCGTGCTGATTTCCTTCTTCTTCTCCAGATCCGCATAACCGAAGCTGTCCTGGTATAATACTTCCCCGCGGCGGACAACGGTTAATGCGCAGCCGGCCGGTCCTTTCTCCACAAAGCTCTTAAGCATCGGAGTCAATCGTTGTATCCGGTTCATTAATGCATCCCCTTTCTGAAAACGTTTACCATCATAGTAGCACATGGTTTTGGCAGGTGTAAATTAAGACGGGGCCCCCTTCCCAAAAAAAAAATTTGGGTCCTCGTGAATGAGTGGCCCCAAACGTGCTTCTTGTTGATCTTGCCGGACTTATTATTTGGTGCGATATACCCTAAACGTTGAAGAAGTCGACCCTGGACATGACATGATCAATGGTGAATTGATGAAGATACTGAATGGTGTTCTGTTCCGCATTGTGGAGAATTTTTTCCAGCTCCAGATCCAGAAACTCCCCGGCCTCCCCGCAATCCGCTTCTTGAGCGGGCTCTTTTCCTCCCGTGTTGACTGCATCATATATATCTCCGAGCGTAAGCGCGGCAGTATCTTTTTTGAGAATATATCCTCCCTCACGACCACCCTTCGATTCCACGATTCCGGCGCTGGCCAAGGCTTGAAGAACTCTTCGCAGGAAAGTGGCATGGGAATCCACCTGGCTGGCAATCATGGCACTTGATAAAATGCCCCTGCTTTGGGCCAGCCAGACAACGGCATGAATGGCGATTTTGAAATGCGGCGGCCCGAAATCGATTCGTTTATTCGCTGTGCTCATTACCGCTCACTCCCTTCTTCATTACAGCATGTCAGAGTTTCAATATGTGTGTAATATAGGCACATTATATGTTTTTTACCCGTCTGTGGCAAATTCTATTCAACCTGTTTCCTCTGGTGCATCTATTAGAAAAAGAGAGCCAGTCGTGATTGGCTCTCTTTGATTTGATTTCTATAGTGTCGCCTGTACACATCTGCCTGTTGAAGCTGACGACTGATAATTTGGATGCCCGAACAGCCGTCATTAACCCGGGAAATTCGCAAGCTCCGAGCTTTGCAGCAGAGTAACCGCAACGGATAGAATCAGCAGTACGATTACGGGCAATAACGCGGTTACCGGATCCTTGACCCGGATATGGGCGGCGGCAGCGCCCAGCATGATAAATCCAAGCCAGATGCCTGCCCATGCCGACCAGCTCGGCTCCCAGAAGCCGATGACCAGCGCGATCACCGCTATATACTGGGTCAGACCGGTAAAGACCCGAAACCATTGCGGCAGCTTCAAATGCGCAAAACTATCCACCTGCATTTTGGTGCCAAAAACCTTCATCGAACCCGCCATCAGAAACATCAGACCTAATAGGATTTCAATAATCATGGCTAAAACGTCCACATCGATCTCTCCCCGCATGTTCTTTTTAACACAATGTTCATGACCATGGCTGTAATCATAAAGCATAATACATCAACACTCATCTCTCCTTGTCAGCCTTCAGCAATACTCAAGTTTAAATGCAACTGATGTAGGCACATTATAGAACGAAAGCTTAATGAATGCAATACTGAATTAAAATATGAGATAGTCTCCAAATGTATGCCTTTCATGAAGTGGAGCAAAACGCCTAGAGCAGTAACCCATGAAGCTGTTGCTGAACAAACAAAAAAACCCTTCCTTTGAGAAGAGTTAGTTTAAAGGGTATGGTGCGGTCGAGAGGACTCGAACCTCCACGGCATTGCTACCACTGGAACCTGAATCCAGCGCGTCTGCCAATTCCGCCACGACCGCATATTAGCGAGAAAATCATTTTCGCTCAATATTCAATACTATACCGTTTATCTATGAGAATGTCAACATTATTTTCCTTAATTATTGAATCAGCAACAATATGATGGAGAATAAGCCGGTACAAATATTGATTAAATACAGGAAGGATACCACCTGAACCGGTTTCATGCCTGTTTTTAACAATACATAATGCGCCTGGGAAGCGTCTGCCTTGTAGAAGGGAACGCCCTTCATCATCCTCCAGATCACAACACGGACATTGTCCAGGATCGGAACGCTGAGCGCAAGAATCGGAATGAACAAGGACAGGACTGTCGCCTGCTTGAAGGCTCCGTCAAGCGCAATAACGGCAAGGATGAAGCCAAGAAAAGTAGCCCCTGCATCGCCCATGAACACTTTTGCCGGCGGACGGTTGTATCTCAGATAACCCAGGGATGCGCCCACAAGAATCGTAGCCATCATCGCCGACTCGCCCTGTCCCATTACAAGCGCGACTACCAGAAGCGTTGTTCCCGATATAGCGGATAATCCGCTGGCCAAGCCGTCAATCCCATCTGTAAAGTTAATTACCGTTGTTACGCCAAAAATCCATAAGACGGTGAAGAGGAACTGGAACAACTCGGGAAGTACGTAATAGCTTCCTGTGAAGGGATTCTCAAAACCGCTGAATACAATCCCCGAGCTGTAGACCAGAATGGCAGCACCCATTTGAACCACAAATTTTGGCAGCGAGGCAAATTCCTTGGCATGCGTCTTGTACCAGTCGTCGACAAGGCCGATGATCAGAATGATCAGGCCGCCTCCGAGAATAGCCCCGGTCTTGATCCAATTATCGTGAACAAATATCAGATATAAAATGACAAAGGCAGCGTAAATCGCAATGCCTGCGGTCAGCGGAATCGGTTCCCGGTGAATTTTGCGTTCGTTGTTGGTTTGGGGCTTGTCCACAAATCCGATCCTGAGTGCCAGCTTGCGAAGCGGCGGTATAAGTGCGATAACAATAGCAATAGCAAACACAAAAGCGATAATATAATTCATATCATTCTCCTTATCGATCATGATAACCTATCTGAAATTATAATCATCCCTCCGCTTAAATGCAATCCTGACACAGGAGCTTGCGCTGTTCACGCTTTTTAGCCAGCGGTCCGTTCAGTTTTTGTTCAGACTGCCCTGATATGATCGGCTTAAGACAAGGAGGCGATGACCATGAATGGAATCAAAGTAATGGTAGTCGACGATACCGCATTTATGCGCATGATGATGCGCGGCCTTCTGGAGAGTCTGGGTCTTGAGGTCGTAGCGGAAGCCGGCAACGGCATTGAAGCTGTTAATCTCTATAAAAGAGTAAGACCCCAGCTTGTGACCATGGATATTACGATGCCCGAAATGGACGGAGTCAGCGCCCTCAAAAATATCAAGCAGGTCGATCCGGCAGCTAAAATTATTATGTGCTCTGCGATGGGACAGCGGGAAATGGTCCTTGAGGCCATTCGAAGCGGCGCATGCGATTTTGTCGTCAAACCGGTGCAAAAGGAACGATTGTCCGAGGCGATATCCAATCATTTCCAGACCTTCGCAAATTCAGCCGGGGGTGGCCATATTTAGTGAATCTCCAATGAAAAAGCGGCTGAACAGATTACTTTCTGCTCAACCGCTTTTTATGTTACTCTCCAGCCCACCTTGAATCTTATGGTGAAGATACGGCTTTCTTGCCTTTCTCCCCTGCCATTATTCTCGTTTACTCCGCGGTTTGCAAATGAATGATTGCCCCTTGATGATTGGGTTCAAGGCGGAGCACTTCCTCCAATTGAGCCTGCGATTCAGCCAGGCGGCCAAGCCCCAGATGACCGAGGCCGATCATATAGCGGCAGTGGATTTCATTGCGTCTGTTCAGATCATCATCGAACACCAGAAAATCGGGAAGCGAAACAGCAAAATAATCGAGCTTAACCTTGTCAAACAGATGGGTTTCCCCATAATCAATCAGTTTATTGAAGCGGGAAGCCGCTTCCTTATCCCCTTGCAGCCTGAACCAGGCAAGCCCCTGATAGAAAATCGTATCCGGCGGCTGATCATTATAGAACATCGCTCCCGCAGGCTCATCAATACCCTGCGAGGCAAGCCGGAATGCCTTCTTTGCTTCTTCATTGCGTCCATCCGCTTCCAGCGAACATCCCAGGTAAAAGTAAATATTGTTCTCCTGTGCCCCGGCCAGCTTCCCCTCGCCCAGATTATCCGGATACACGAGCGCGCGCAGCAGCACTTTCTCCGCTTCCTGGTATGCCTGTTCAGCAAGAAGCTTCTTGCCCAGCTCCACATGCGCCAGCACATACTGACCGGTAACCTTGCCTTCCCCTCCTTCCCATGGATGGAATTTACGGGAATTCAACAGGCCGATTGCTTCCTCATGCCTGCGTACCGTGTTATGCAGAGTGACATACTCTACAAATAAATCATCGCGCATTCTCACCTGATCCGGATGGCTGCTCAAATGATCAAGTCGCTGCTGCGCATCGATGCCGAGCTTTTTGTACAGCTGGTCGAGCTCGTACAGCACCCGCGCGTCGCTCTGGTCTGCGGCATAAGCGAGCTCCAGATAAGTCCGGGCTTTCCCGGGATCGTTCTGTTTGTTGAAATAGGCCAGCGCCAGATTGCGGTGGGACGTTGGAAACGATGAATCCAGCTCTGTTGAGGCTTCCCAATGCCGGATGGCCTCCTGATGCCTTTTCTTATCATATAATAAGTTGCCCAGATAATAATGAGCCCGTGCATCGCCAGGGTTTTGCCCCAAAGCATATTCCAGCACCTGCATATCGAGCAGGCTGTTAGGGAAACAGTATGCTGAAGAGGCTGCCTGCCCCGCCCGTAACTGTTTCGCGGAATCGTCCTGTCTTCCAAGCTTCCCATATAAATACCCCAATGTGTAATGCAGCATTGGATATACATCCCTGGCTTGATCCGGCAGGGCTCCACGCAATACGTCAGCGGCTTCCTCGTACAGCCCGCATCCCGCATAGTCAGCGGCCAACTGCAAATAATTATGCGCATCGCCGCGCAGCAAATACCTGAAATTGTCCAGGGCGGCAGC
The DNA here is from genome assembly GCF_056269285.1 of Paenibacillus sp. JT31N11. NCBI lineage: Bacteria > Bacillati > Bacillota > Bacilli > Caryophanales > Paenibacillaceae > Paenibacillus > Paenibacillus sp. JT31N11. Next base: position 489,976 of record NZ_JBWDNQ010000001.1, on the reverse strand, counting down.
CGCTTCTTCATGCAGGCCGCTTGCATCGAGGTTTAAATATTTTTCATAATTTGCGCCGAAGTCTGCAACATCGAGGTTCAATGTTTCCACTGCCGCGCTTACAGCCGGTTCATACCTGCCAAGCTTCCGCAGCAGCGCTGCTTTCAGATGGCGCGCCTTATAATTCCGCGTATTGCGGATAAGCGAGCGTTCTGTCAGCTCCAGCGCTTCCTCATAGGACTGCCTGGCGCTGGCGATTTGAGCGAGCGTAAAATATCCGCTGTCCTGCCACGCGGCGGACCATACCGATTTGTACAGCGCTTCGAAGGCTTCTTCGTGACGTTCCTGCAGCTTGAGCGAAACGCCCAGCTGGTAATAGGCCTCGCTGTCGTACGGATTGGTATTGCGCGCTGTCAAGGTCTTGATTGCGCGCCGGAAATGCGTCTCCGCCTCTGTAAACAGGCCTCTGCGCAGCAGAAGCGTGCCATAGGCAACATTGATGCGGATATCGCCGGCACTGCGCTTCAATCCTTCCAGATAATACTCCTCCGGCTCGAATGTCGCATGGCGGTACTGCTCCAGATGAAGACCGGCCAGCTGCAGCTCTTCTATCGTAAGCAGCTCCTGCGGTGCAGGCATCGGCTGTGCGGCCTCAGGCATTTTCTCGATTGCCGGTTTTTTGGGCTGATAGCCGACCAGCGTACGTCCTGCCGCATCGCGTACAGTAAGCATGAGGTCGTGGGCCTGATCGTCTTCATGAAGCTGCATCGTCTGCGTGAACGATTCAAGCGGCGACAGGCTCACGCTCTGCAGCAGATAACGGCTGCGGGCGCTGGACAGTTCTACCGTGGCATTTTCGAACCGGGACGTCGCATAGACCTGGATCCGGATGCTGCGGTCCGCGGAATCCACCTCCAGGTTGACTGCGGCATCCCTCGAAGCATTTTTCACGACGCCAATCTGCTTGTAAGGCATGAAATATTGGGTGAAGGATTTCTCCTCATAAGGCTGAAGCCAGGTGAAGTCGGGCTGGTTATCGGTGTAGACTCCCGTCATAAGCTCAATGTAAGGACCATCCTCGTCTGTCAGATTGCGGTCCCACGCCTGGCCGAATTCCCCATTGCCCCATGTCCACTGTTTTTTGCCCGGTGAAATATGATGGTTGGCGACATGCAGCAGACCCGCCTGAACCGCGTGATCGTAACCGCCGACAAAATTATAGTCGGAGTGATATGCCATGTACGAGGTAGGAACCGGAATGTTGGCATACCGGGAAATATCGACCCCGGCAGAATAATCCATTTTGTAATAGGTTCCAGTTGCTATGGGAAAACGCGATACATCTCGCTTGCCATGATCGAATACGGCATGGACGTCCGGTGGGAATACCGATTGGGTGTGATCATTGACCGCTACCGCCGGATTGGCCCACCACAGGAAAGTTTGCGGCTCCGGTGTGCGATTGTACAGCTGCGCATTGATCTCAAGATAAGCCGCTCCCGCATGGAGCGTGAATCCGGCAGTCATCTTGGTGCCGTACATCCGGTCAATCTCGCTGACCCAAACCGTTGCGCTGCCGTCCTCATTTTCGCCAAACGTACATTCCACCGCTCCGTACGTGTTGGGCCGGTGATGCTGCGGCCAGTTAAATTCAATCCCGCCCGAAATCCACGGCCCCGCCAGGCCGACCAAGGCAGGCTTGATGACCCGGTTATAATAAACAAAATCATAGTTATTCGTCTTATCTACTGCACGGTAGATTCGTCCGCCGATTTCCGGCATGATTTCAATCCGCAGAAACTCATTCTCCAGAATAACCATCCGGTAAGCCTGCAGTTCCTTGTCATCATTTATTTTATCAATTACCGGATGGGGATAGACCTTCCCCGAACTGCCCTGATAAACCCGTTTCTCCAGAAACATCGGGTTTTTATCCGGCTTGCCGACCCCGTAAGTGGGGATTTCGACTATTTCCTCACGGACTGTTGCTTGTGGAATCTTCTTGTCCATTGCCTCGTGCCCCTTTCCTGATATGCTTTAACTTTACAAGGGAGCAAGGGAGAGAACAATTGACCATTGACGGTTTATGATGGACAATATTCGGCTCCATCCCGATTTTACTTGCAATCAATATATGTATGCGATATATTGCATATAACATTATGAACAAGGATGATGCAAATGCCCATACCTGCGAATTTTCCCTCTCCCATTCGAATGTCCGCCAAAGAAAGAGCCTTCTCGCAAATCCAGCGATGGATCATTGACGGGACCCTTGGACCAGGCGAGAAATTAATCGACGCCGAGCTGGCAGAATCTCTGGCTGTCAGCAGAACGCCGATCAGGGAAGCTTTTCAGCTGCTGGAAGTCCAGGGACTGGTTTCCATGCATCCCGGCAAAGAAACCAGAGTTACCCGTATCGAGAAGGACGATATTCTCAAAATGTATCCGACTCTTGCCTCGCTGCATGCGCTCGCTGCCGAATATTCGTCAAGACTCCTATTGCCGCAGCAGATTGAGCTGCTGAAGGAGCTTAACGGACAGTTCGCCCATGCCATCGGGATCGGCCAGCCATACCAGGCGATGGAGCTTGACGAACAATTCCATAATCTGATCGTTGAGGCTTCGGACAACGCCTACATCGCTTCCTTCAGCGCATCGCTCCAGATTCACATCAGAAGGTTCAAATATGTCTTTTTGAAGCAGCCGGTCGCCGCGACCTTAACCTCGGTGGAAGAGCATGCCTCCATCATTGCAGCCTTGGAGAAGCAGGATCCGGACAAGGCTTCCGCAATGATGAAACAAAACCTGATCAGACCGATGCATGAGCTGTATGCGTTAATCTGACGACGAGAGGAATGAACAAGAATGACAGACAAAAAAGATTTGAGAATTCGCAGCAAAGTCATCAGCGAGGGCGTGAACCGCGTCCCTAACCGCGCCATGCTCCGGGCAGTCGGATTTCAGGATGCGGATTTCAAGAAGCCCATGATCGGCGTGGCAAGCACCTGGAGCGAGGTCACTCCGTGCAATATCCATATTAATGATTTGGCCGTCCAGGCCAAAAAGGGAATTCAGGAGCATGGCGGCGCCCCCCTGATATTCAATACCATTACCGTTTCGGACGGGATTTCAATGGGACATGAAGGCATGCTGTATTCGCTGCCCAGCCGTGAGGCGATAGCGGACTCCATTGAAATCGTAACGAACGCGGAACGGTTTGACGGCCTGGTTGCCGTAGGCGGGTGCGATAAAAACACCCCTGCTTGCCTCATGGCCATCGGACGCATGAATTTGCCGGCTGTCTATGTGTATGGAGGAACGATCCAGCCTGGGAAGCTGGATGGCAAAGATATCGATATTGTCAGCGCCTTCGAAGCAGTCGGCCAATATCATGACGGAAGAATGACCGATGAAGAACTGCATAAGGTCGAATGCAATGCCTGTCCCGGAGCCGGCGCCTGCGGCGGTATGTATACGGCCAACACCATGGCCTCAGCCGCCGAAGCGATGGGAATGAGTCTGCCCGGCTCTTCTTCCACCCCCGCTGTCTCCGCCAATAAAGCGGTGGAATGCGAGGAAGCGGGACGAAGCGTGCTCGAGCTCCTGGAGAAGGGGATTTATCCCAGGGATATCATGACCAAGAAGGCATTCGAGAATGCGATCACCGTTGTCATGGCTCTTGGCGGCTCAACCAACGCGTTCCTCCATCTGATTGCCATTGCCCATTCGGTGCAGGTTGATCTGACCTATGACGATTTCGAGCGCATACGAATCAAAGTACCTCATCTTGCGGATTTGAAGCCGAGCGGCAAATATGTCATGCAGGACCTTAATGATATCGGCGGTGTTCCCGGCGTGATGAAGCTTCTTCTCGACCAAGGCTTTCTTCATGGGGACTGCATGACCGTTACAGGCAGGACGTTGGCTGAGAACCTGGCGGAGGCCGCGCCTTTGCAGGAGAATCAGGATATTATCCGTCCGTTCGATAACCCTCTGAAGCAAAGCGGCCCCTTGGTCGTGCTGCGTGGAAATTTGGCGCCTGAGGGAGCCATTGCCAAGATGTCCGGGATGAAAAAGCTGCGTTTTACCGGCCCTGCCCGTGTATACGACAGCGAGGACGCGGCAACAGCCGCGATTTTGAACAATGAAATCCATAAAGGGGATGTGCTGGTCATCCGTTACTGCGGCCCCAAGGGCGGACCGGGTATGCCCGAGATGCTGTCCGTTACGGCTCTGATTGTCGGAAAAGGTCTTGGCGGTGAAGTTGCCCTGATCACCGACGGAAGATTTTCAGGCGGATCGCATGGCTTCGTCGTGGGACATGTTGCGCCGGAAGCGCAGACAGGCGGCCCCATCGCCCTGCTGCAGGAGGGGGATACCGTGACTATCGACAGTGAAACACAGGACATTTCATTCCAGGTTACCCCGGAGGAGCTGGAGAAACGGACCCGGGAATGGACTCCGCTGCCGCTGAAATTTACGACAGGCGTGCTTGCCAAATACGCGCGGCTGGTATCATCGGCATCCAAAGGCGCGGTCACGGATTTATTCGAATAGCTCATTCCATATTGCCAAAAGATCCTCAACCGCATCGGTTTTGAGGATCTTTTTTTGCATCGTGCAGTTATTATGGCTCACACGGTCATCACAACGATTATGCCTTTTGGCGTTCCATTAAATTAATTCCCACTCCGAGGCATACCACGCCTATCAACAACAGCTTGGCGGCAGGCATCAGCACATCGGACCATCCATCCTCATAAATTGCCACTCCCGTTAATGCCTGCAGTGCATGGGTCAGCGGGAAAATCTGCGCCAAGCCAAGAATGATTGGATTCGTGAGCGTGCCGGGCGGGACATATACTCCGCCGAGCATGGGCATAATCGGGACGATGGCCGGCAGCACCGAGTTGAATTGCTCCGGTGTTCTCAGCACGCCTGCAAGCAGCATGGCAAACGCCACCATTGCAAAGGTATACAAGGCCCCGAGAATGAGCAGCATGCCGAATTGCTCGCCAAGCTGATAGCCGAATCCATAACGGAAGACGAGAAAGACTATTGCAATTTGCGCGAATCCGACCAGAGAGCTGTATAGCAGATGTCCCAGATACATTTCCGTTTTGCGTACTGGCGACAGAATGACCCGGTTCCATATGCCGGAGGCTTTTTCAGATGTCAGCGCACTGACCTTGAATCCGATGGTAAAAATGACCAGGAACAGGGTGAACCCGAATAAATAATGTACGCTCATATCATACTTGGCGATAGCTTGCCCGTTCAATGATTGTGTCCGCAGGGTAAGAGCCGGCTGCTGGAGATCATGATCTGCTGCCTCCCGGAATCCGCTTGCGTCCTTTGCTTGTTCTGCGGCGGCACGCAGCTTCAGCTCCTTCTCGAAGACCGCGTGTACTTGTCTTTCCACGATTTCAACATTAGGACCGTCAACCGCCGCAATCATCCGGTAATCCTCAGCCATGAGCTTGACTGCGACATCCGCCCTGCCTTCGCGGACGTCCAGCCGGGCCTGTTTTTCGTCCCGGAGCTTGAACTGATAAGCCTCGCTTTGATTTAACCGGTCTATCCATGACTCGGCTTCCGCTTTAGTGAGCCCTTGATCGCCGAAGACATCGATCTTCATTTTATTGGAGCCCATCAAGCTGCTGGATAGAAGAGTAGCCCCAATGCTGATCGCAAGAAAAACGAGAACCAGAACCGGGGACCGCCTGTCTTTCATCCATTGCGCCAAAAATACCGGAAACATCAGATCCGCCCCCTTCTCGGAAACAGCAAGCATCCCAATACGATCAGCATTATCGAGAAAACCGCCATTTTCAGAAATGGCGTCGTCAGAACAGTAAACGAATCCTGCCCGATCCACTGGATGAAGACGGATAAGGAAACGCCGTTAGGCGTCCATTCTCCAACCTGTTTAAGCCAATCGGGCAGAATGTATTTGGGAATAAAGCTCCCTCCGATCGTCCCCAGTATTCCGATGATGAGGGAAAACAATCCGCTCGCCGCCGAGTCTTTCATCCGAAACGTCATAGAGGTGAACAATGCGGAGAAAGCTGCCACGCTCAGGGAGGTCGCTATCGTAATCAATGCCATACCCAACCAAAATTGAAGCGAGCGTCCCGGGAACAAATTGAAAATAAAGTGGGACAGAAGAATAAGGAGCGATAATTGCAGCAGTGACATACAGAAGGTCGATCCAACTTTCCCGGCCAGATATTGGAAAGGGTGACTGCCTGCCAGCAGGATTCGCTGAAACACATGCTCCCTCTTCTCGGTTATCGCTTTCACAGCGGTTGTAATGGAGATAAACAGGGCAAACACGATACTGATTGCGATGGCATAATATTGAAATGAAGTGAGCGGCTTTACACCGGCTATCGTCTCCAGTCCGCCAGCCGGAGATACCGCTTCTGTCAGGTCTGGCGCTGCTGTACGCGTATCCAGCGTATGATCGATCGCCGATTGCAGATTCAATGATTGCATAAATTCGTTGATCAGATCCTGCAGCACGTCAATCCGCATCGATGAACGGTGATCTGCCGTTAGCGTGAGAGCGGCGCCGCCCCCTTCATTCAGCAGCATCTTGTTCAGTGCCGCAAGAGTGAAGCCTTCGGGAATGGTAATTATCGCTTCTATATCTTTATGCTGCAGCTGGTTACGGGCGGTCTCGCTGTCCATCACATTGGTTGTGATGAAGGATTGTTCCTTTATCCTTTGCATCAGCAGTGAGGCCGGCAGTATTTGTTCTGGCTGATTCTCAAGCGACGATGTGAATTTCCCAGCCAAAGATAGTGATGCGGATGAACTCTGGAATTGTTCCAGAGCAGCCGCTTCGTTGTCTTCATTGACGATGGCCACGGTCATTTGCAGCGGAACATCCGATTTTTCCACCCAGGATGACGTGGTGAATCCCAGAATGACAATAATAACGAGAGATGTCAGGATTGAGATGATCATTTCCATGCGGTCTCTCCACAAAACCAGGAAATCCTTTCTAATAAATGGTCCCAACCAGGTCCCCTCCCTCACGTTTTGCAGCAGCAAAACTTTCTATCGCACGTTTATTCTTCCGAGAAGCTAATCCCTTAATTTACGGCCGGTCAGATGCAGGAATACATCCTCCAGACTTGGCGTGTGTACGTGGATGTTTACAATCTGCACATGCTGCCGCTCAGCCTCTTTGACCACCTCGGAGAGAATGCCGCTTTGTTTCATGACAATCAGCTTCAGCCCTTTTTCCGTTTCTTCGGCCATTCTGACCGGCTTCAATACTTGAAGCTCCCGGGCAAGCTCCGGGCTCGGCTCGTTAAGCTCGATAAGCAGAGTATCTTCCCCGGATAAAATGCGCCGCAATTCCTCCTGGGTGCCCGAAGCAATAATCCGGCCGTGATCCATGATGTATACGCGGCTGCATAATTGTTCGACCTCTTCCATGTAATGGCTCGTATACAGAACGGTTGTGCCCTTCTCCCTGTTCAGCAGTCGGACGGTGTCCAGAATATGATTGCGGGACTGCGGATCAATTCCGACAGTCGGCTCATCCATAATCACAATCTGCGGATCATGCAGCAGGGCAGCGGCAATGTTGATACGACGTTTCATACCGCCCGAGAACGTTCTGATCAATTCCTTCTGCCGCTCACGAAGACCGACCATCTCCAGCACTTCTTGAATTTTCAGTTCCAGTCCGCTGCCTCTCAGCTTATAAATGCGGCCGAAAAATTTCAGATTCTCATAGGCCGACAGCTCTTCGTACAAGGCGATTTCCTGCGGCACCACACCCAGCACCCTGCGGATATCCTGCGGATGCTTCACGACACTTTTCCCGTTCAGCCTCACGTCTCCGCCCGTTGGTCTCAGAAGTGATGAAATCATCGAGATGGTCGTCGATTTCCCCGCTCCGTTTGGTCCGAGCAGACCGACCGATTCGCCTTGATCCAAATACAAGCTGACTTCGTCAACAGCGGTTTTCCCTTTGAAAACCTTGCGCAGCTCCACCGTTTCCAGCATGTTGCTTGCCCCCTTTCGAGTTATGGCGATCCTTCATCCCGTTTAAAACACTCCATTATTATCCCGATGGCATACTTAAAGTTTATATACAAAAAGACAGTGCTCCCACTGCCTTCGGTCATTTCAAGTTTGGCAAACCATGACTTGCGTCACTTTTTTTCAAACGATACCGTGCCGGATCGCATAGATGGCCAGCTGCGTCCGATCGCGCAGGTCCAGCTTATCCATGACCTGACTGAGGTGATTCTTGACTGTACCGACGGATAGCCCCAGCTCGCCTGCAATTTCCTGGTTGCTCCTTCCGACTCCTACCTGGCGGATGATCGCCAGCTCACGCGGTGTAATGGATGCATCGACCTGCTGCTTTTCTCCGGTTCCCCTGAGCAGCTGCGGAATGATCTTGGCCGCCACGTCGTCCTGCAGGGCAAGCCCGCCAGCCAGACAGCTTCTGATGGAGCGGATGAGCGCTTCCGGCTCGGCATCCTTGAGCATATATCCGTTTGCCCCAAGCTTCAGCGCCTCCAGCGCATACTGTTCATCGTTGAATGTGGTGAGCATGAGCACCTTGCACTGGGGCCAGCGTGTCCGGATTATTCGCGCCGCCTCCAGACCGTTCATCTCCGGCATGCGAATATCCAGAACGATAATGTCGAAGACCTGGGACTCGCACAGCTTCACGGCATCCTTCCCGCTGCCGGCCTCACCGGTGACACGCATTTCGCTGTCGGTTTCGATCATCATTTTGAGTCCTTGGCGTACCATTGCCTGATCCTCGGCGAGCAGAATTCTGATCATGCCTCCACCTCACCCTTTTTCACCATCGATAATGTCCCCCGCACGATAAACCGGTCTTCGTAGGCAAGGACATCCAGCTGCCCTCCGGCAGACTCGATTCTCTCCCGCATGGAGCGGAGTCCGAAGCCTTCCCGGAATGGCTTATTTTCTTTGCGTGTATTGATAATTTCAAATCTGAATACGCCTCCGCCAGGCGCTTCAAACAATATATCGGCATCGCGGGCATTGCTGTGCCTCATCATGTTCGTCAGAGCCTCCTGCACAGCGCGGTAGACGGCAATGGACTGGGTATTGCTCAAGGGCGCAGAAAGAGCGCCATGCTTCACAGAAAAATTAACCCGGATGAAGCTCTCCGCTTCCAGCTTGCGGATCAAGCTCAGAATGGCGGCCAACCCGCCTGCCTCATGCTGCTTCAAGGCTTTGACCGCATTTCGCGTCTCATCGAGACTTTCCTTGGCCAGAACCTTAAGCGCCTGCATGCGGCCCGCCGCTGCAGGGTCTGCCTCCATGCGGAATACCTCCAGCTGCATTAACAGCGCCGTCAATTTATGCCCGACAGAATCATGAATATCCCGTCCAACCTGTACCCGCTCCTCCTGACGCGCCGCTTGCTCGTCTGAGACGATACGCCGTTTCATTTTACGATATTCGCTCAGCAGCGCTTCATTCCGGGCAGTCATTTCCTCTTCATTCTTCCAGATTCCGCGAAAGACCATAAAGGCTGCTCCATGCAATAAGCCATACAAGCCAATAAACAGCGGTGAAAGGGTGGAATATCCCCAGTAACCTGGTGAAATCGCCCCAATCAACAGAATAACACTAATTACCGATGCGTGAGGGGCAGGCAGCCGGTAAACCGCCTCCCCTGCGATCAGCGAGAAAACAAGCAGCGGATAAGGATTGGGGAATCCTCCGCTTTCCGGCCAAAGAGCAGTGACAGCCATTATGGCAGCAGCGCTTAAAATTACCGTCAGCGCAATTGGTTTCTGCCGGAAGAGAGGAGTTATGAAATACAAGGCGAAGAACAGTGCGCTCATAAGGATACGCCAAGGCATTTGCACGGGGCTCATTGAAAAAGAAGCAAAATTGCAAATCCAGGCAATCGCCAGAAACGAAAACCAAACCCAATATGAGCGCATGCTACACCCCCTGCCCTAAACCATCGTCCCATTATCATTTCCGCGGGCTCGTCACTTCCAGCCATTTCATTACAAGCTCCACCAGCTTTTCTTTCTTGGCTTCCACATCATTCATATCAGTAAACCTCACGAGCGCCCTGTCACTGACAGCCCAGTCCAATAATCCTGTAGCATCCTCAAACAAAGGCTTCTGCGCACTGCCATCTTTGGCCTTCGCCCCGAGATGAAAAACAAGCCGGAAAAATCCCTTTCCGTGAAGATTAAACGTCATTCTATCCTCTTTCCCATAACAGAAGCTCGGCGCATTCCACTTTATATGTTCGCTGATTTGCTTATCCGCACTTAAAATGATCGTTCGTACTGCCTCTATTTCCTTCTTCAGGGGATGCTCGAGTTTGTTCTTATATTCATTGACCTGCTGATGGCCAGGCAATGCCTTTGCATCCTTCCCGCTGGTTCCCGGTTGGATCTTGTTGGTTGTCTCCATTTCTCCCCCCGTTAAATGGTCGAGCCGCAGCTCTACATTCTATGCGAATGAGATTCTCTATAGCAATATTAGCATATATTTTAACCCGCGGTTTCTTCCGAATTGCGATTCACAATCCCTATTGCGAACCCGTCATAGCCTTTGCTTCCCACTGTCTGAATGGCAGTAGCCGTAATTCCCGGTTCTTCAGCCAGCAGATCATAGAATTCCCTTACTCCTATGACGCGCGGATCGCTGCTATTTTCATTTATGACTTCTCCATCACGGACGACGTTATCACCAATAATGACCGTTCCCTTGCGTGAAAAATGAAGCGCCCACTTCAGATAGGCCGGGTTGCTCGGCTTATCGGCATCGATAAATATAAGATCGAATGGCGCTGCCTGCTCTTTCTCCAACAGGGCCAATTGCTCCAGGGCGTCCCCTGCACGAAGCTCCACAATATCATCCAACCCGGCAAGCGAGATGTTGGTCCGAGCTGTTTCGGCGTGGTGAGGGTCTAATTCTATCGTGACCAGTTGTCCGCCTGCCGGCAGCGCTCTTGCCAGCCAGATGGTACTGTAGCCGCCCAATGTGCCGATTTCCAGAATCCGTTTTGCGCCTTGCATTTGAGCCCAAATGTTCAATAACTTTCCCTGGTTTGGCGTTACGTCAATCGCCGGCAGCCCAGCCTCATGATTGGTGGCCAACACCTTTTCCAGAACGGGATCATGCGGAATAAGACGCTCAGTAATATACCGGTCTACTTGGGTCCACGTGTTCGTTTGATTCATCGTTATCACTCCTTTTTATTTTTCAACTCCATTGTAATTGAAGTATAATCATAGATATAATATATCTTTTTAGATATTTTATAATTTAAATATATGAATTGAGATAAGGAGTGCCGCTATGAATCTTCACGCCTTGCGTTTATTTCATCTTATAGCTGCGACCGGAAGTGTGACTCGTGCCTCGGAATTACTGAACATAAGCCAGCCGGCCATTACCGCCCAGGTTAAAAAATTCGAAAAAGAATTGGATCTCACCCTGCTTAAACCGCATGGCCGGGGAATTGCTTTAACCGATGCGGGAGAAAAGCTTGCTCTGCTCGCCAAGAGACTTTTTGCGGTTGAACAGCAGATCGAACAGTTCTCCCAGGATTACCGTACAGGCGCCAAAGGTCACATCCGGTTGGCTGCGACGTATTTGCCTGCCCATTTTCTGATCCCGGCCTGGATTGCCAAGTTCAAACAGCAGTATGAAGAAGTGGAAATGACGATTACGACAACCAACTCCAGCGATGCCCTGAAGCAGCTTTTGAATGTGGAGGCGGATTTGGCGATTTATGGAGGTTTGCCGGAAGAATATCCAGATACGGTTCAGACCGAGGAATTGTTTCAGGACGAATTATGGTTCGTCGTGGCGCCGAATCACCGTTTTGCGAATCAGCATGTTTCTTTACTGGAGATGATGAAGGAGCCGTTTGTTATGCGCGAGGAGGGAAGCTCCACACGCGAGAGATTATTTGCCTTATGCCGGACATACATCTCATCGGCTCCGCGGATAGCATTGCAGTTCAATGGATTGCATGAGTCAATCACAGCGGTTATTGCCGGATACGGCGCGAATTTCGTTTCTTCATTGGTCGTCCGCGATTATGTGGCGCGCGGGGAGTTATGCCGCGTGTATGTAGAAGGAATCCACCTAGTAAACAGCATTGCCATCTGTACCCGCAAAAACGAACCCTTATCCGCTGCCGCATCCAATCTCATTCAGATGATCCGCCGGAATCCTTATACCAAAGCTTATTCTGATCTTATCTAAATCACCTTACAGCACCCGATGGGAAACCTCGCTCATCTGACGAAACCACCTCAGAAGCTCTTGTCCGATCGCATGCGGGTTCTCCTCCAGCAGATGATGGAAGCCCGTGCCGATATGGAATAACGACAAGTTCCGCAGATTAGAGAGGCACCAGTTCAATTGAGGCTCGCGTACGGTGCAGCCGGGCGTTGCATAGAACAAAATTTTCGGAATGTCACTGCCTGTAAACCACACGTTGCACTCCTCCACGGCTTGTACAACATCGCTTGGCTCGTCTTCAACGGGAATCTGATTCGGGAACACCCACATCGGCTTCCGCTCATCCGGATTTCGGAACGGTTCCCGATACTGCGCATGTTCTTCCGGCGTTAGCGTCCGGTTGATGATAATATGAGGCATGCCTTCAATAAATACACTGTTATCCCGCATGAACGCCCACCCCTCCTCAGGATCGCGCAGCTTCTGAAACAGCTCTCTGGATTCCGGCGGGGAGAAATCCGACCAGGACGCATTCGGATACAAGGCTTGCGGCTCGATCATCGCTACGGCTTTCACATTATCCGGATGGTTGGCCGCCACCTGCAAACCAATTGCCATTCCCCAATCATGACCCACCAGGACGATATCCTTCAATCCGAGCTTTTCGATGAAGCGGCTTATATAATCACATGCTCCAGAAAGGTGTAGCCGATATCCGGCTTGTCGGATCGGCCCATTCCGATCAGATCGACCGCAATGCATCTAGCGGATTGCTGCATATAAGGGATCACATTCCGGAACGTGTAACCCCAAGTGGGATTGCCGTGGAGAAAAACAACAGGTATCCCGGTCCCCTGATCGATATAATGCAGCTGATGACCATTCACATCAAGATAACGGGATTCGAACGGAAAATCTTCTCCAACAGGCAGCGTTTCAAGATTGGACATTTGTGATGCAGCTCCTTTATGCTTGAGTTCTGCTGTTATCTTAACATCCTTGCCCGAAGGCTCATTGTAAAAATGCGACACGATCGAATCGCAAAAAGAAGTATTTCCCCGCTCCGCTGTCAGGGAATACTTCTTTAAATGGTTCTTCGGTTTCTATTACATATAAAAAAACTCTTCATCAAGAAGAGTTTGGCTTGAGGGTTTGGTGCGGTCGAGAGGACTCGAACCTCCACGGCATTGCTACCACTGGAACCTGAATCCAGCGCGTCTGCCAATTCCGCCACGACCGCATAAGTTGGTATTTCTTGTGGCATATCTCTTAACCACGAGATTTATCTTATCATCCGTACAATCCGAAGTCAATCATCCGGGATAAAGTTCCACAATTCGAAATACTCAATAATTAATAGCTTTTACGCTGTTCATTCCTCCCCTCTAAAAAGCAAAAAACTCCAGCCAACTTGCCAGAGTCTTATTATCGTCATGTTACTTAAACAGTATATATAGTTATAATTCACAAAGGATCATGCAGCGGGTTCATTTCCAGGCTTTTAAAAAAGCAGGCCCCCTCAAAACCAGGAAGCCTGCTATTGAATTCCTGTCATTTGACTCATTCAAACAAGTCGCCGAACACGTCCATCATGTTTTTCTTCTTTTTATACGGTCTGCCATTCTTGTCGTAGCCTCTTGAACCGTAAGCATCGTTCGAGTGATCATCCTGCCTGTAGCCGCGGCTGTCTTGATTATCATAGGAGACCTGACGTTCCAAACGGTCATATTCGCTGCGGACTTCACGAATTCCATTCGTCAGCTTGTCCAGCTCACCCCGGTCAAGCCAAACGCCTTTGCATTCGGGACAGACATCGATGACCACGCCGTTCTTCTCCACCTCACGCATACGCGCATCATCACATACGGGACATTTCATTATGAATATCCTCCATTCAATTCATGTCGTTGCTCGGTCTTTTCTACGTTTGAATGGGGCTGAGGTTTCATGTTTTGTCCTGCGCAGCGTAAAGAAGATGGATCCAGCAAGCGTTCTATTCCATAATGAACATCACCGTTGCCCCGTCCGGATAGTCCTCCAGCTGATTGCTGACCCAAGCGCCCGCTCCCCGGTTATCCGATGGGGTTATGTAAGCAATATCGGCATTCTCGCCGCCTTCCGCACACATGGCCATCGGCCACTCGTCGCGGTCAAAACCTTTTTTCGTATCAATGCCCTTCAGAGAGGCTTTTCTATTCTCATCCGCTCCATCCCTGTCAATGGTGCAGACCGGCGACTTCCCCGCTTCAATAGCCTCTTTGATATGCCTGGCTGTCTTCGGAAAACGGTCGGTAGGAAAATGAATGGAATAATCCGCTTCTCCGTATACCGGCGCTTCCGTCTGTTCCTTCAGAAAATCCAGACGGGGAATAATAAATAGGACGATAACTGCTAATAATAGGGCGAATATGCTGCTCTTCCGTTTCAAAGTCTGAACTTCCTCCTGGTTGTGGTCAATGATGCTTACTGCCAAGGAAAAACAGCAATCCTGCCGGGTTCCATTTTGGCTTTAGACTTCCCAATTGCTGCTCCGGGGCTCAGATGCCGGCTCGATGATATAATTCCGCTTCACCTTCACGATCCGTCTGTTCGGCCGGCGGATTGCTACAACTTCATCGTCCCAGGCCACTACAATTCCGATCACGTCATTGTCTTCTATGCCGTCACGGACTACACGAATCCGTGTGCCTTCCACCCGATATGCATCCAGTTGTTCCTCTGATATCACGGTTTTCGTTTGCCCCCTAACCCTCTCATCATGTATCCCTATATGTAAAAGACCCCAATGCCCAAGTTTGCTCATTGAGGTCTCTTACTCAATCTATGCTGTTATCAAGTCACCGTTTCGTTCGAATCAATGGTTTCATACCATTCATCAAGTACGCGCGACGACATGACACGACTTGAAATATAATCAGCCTGCTTGGCTGTGAATTGTGTTTTCCAATCCATCTCAAGCTCTTCGGACAATTTGACAATGGTTAATAACTCGGACCAGGCAACATAGCGTTTGTACCAAAAAAATTGTGGATGCTCGATCATATAAGGATACAAGTCATCGAATTCCGTATGCTTGCAATCGAGTGCACGCTCAAAGTGATTCTTGGCGTCGGACAATTTGGTTTCTAAAAAATCTGCAGAAAGATTCCCCATGCTCTTGTGCCTCCCCTCGGTCAATAAGAACATTATAAGGCAAAACGGCTGAATCGAAAAGGTACTGATTGTGGAATATTTCGTTCATGAAGCTACAGGAACTGAATATGCCCGCCTTCCAAGGAGGCAATCTGGACAAGCGATTCCACACGAATCCCTTGCTCCCGTATGGTTCGCGCCCCGGCCTGAAAGGATTTCTCAACTACGATTCCAAGACCGGCCAGCTTCGCGCCGGAGCGTTCAATTATTTTTATGAGTCCGCGGGCTGCATCGCCATTGGCTATGATATCGTCTATGAACAGGACCGTATCGCTCCCGGTCAGAAATTGGCGGGATACCATAATATCCGTTACAATTCCTTTCGTAAATGAGGGCACCCGCTCCGTCAGCGCATCCGGATCGGCGATCAGCGTCTTCTTGCGCCTTGCAAAAAGCAGTGGAACACCCAATGACAGGGCGGTTGTAAATCCAACCGGTATGCCGGAAGATTCAACCGTAATCACTTTCGTAATCGAATGCTCCGCATAACGTCTGGCAAATTCATTGCCCATCGCCATCGTCAGCTGAGGGTCAACCTGATGATTCAGCAGTGCATCGAGCTTTAACACATCATTGTTGATGACGGAAGCCTCGCGTAAAATCCGTTCTTTTAACAGTTCCATCGCTTTCCCTCCACCAAACACCTTTTTACGTCTAAAGTACCATATGCAAGGCCAACTCCGCAAGCTGGACAAGCAGGAAGGATTCAAATTCCACAAGCTTTAATGCAACTTTTTGCCAGGTTTTTACGTCTAATAGTTGTTGGATGCTTTAAGGCCACTAGAGCATCAAAATGCAGGAGGTGTACGTACAATTGAACAACCCGAGATCCCGCAAGGCTGCGCGCGGGGCGGCTGTCGCTTTGCTCTCCATTGTCATTGCCGGATGCCAGATGCAGTCCGGCAATCCGTCCTCCGCCGGCGACAACGCCGCCCAGCCTCAGGGACAAGCTGACGGAAACTCTTCAGAACGCACGAACAGTCCGCAGCAATCCTTCAATAAGGACAAGAACAATGGAGATAGCCCTGTTGTTCCTGCTTCCGGTGATGACGCGAAATCCGAAGCGGATGCCACAACCGAATCAACCGCTTTAAAGAATACGGCCAAAGAAGGAAAGGCCGAGTTGAAATGGGATCCAAAGGCACCCAAGCTGCGCCAGATCTCCATCGCCGATTCCCAGGCTTCCCTGGACAAATTGCTCGGCAAGCCTTCCGAGAGCTACAGCCTGGATGATGGCGGCGATGAACTGACAGTCCACGAATATAAAGGCTACTCCATCGGCTTCGACGCGAGCAAAAAAGTAAAATTCATCGAAGTGTTCGAGAGCGATGCCGTCACCGATCTCAACGGATTGCGCGTCGGAGACAGTGAAAAAACAGCCCTGACGCTGCTTGGCAAGCCGGAAACACACACCTCAAGCGTTATCGCCTACAAAGCATCTGGCGCCCTCTTGAAGCTTGATCTGGACCCCGAAAACAACCAAATCATTTCCATTAAGCTCTTTGCCGATTCCGAGTAAAACCCGAACAAGACGATTTTCATGCCGGGACTTGTCATGCCTGTCCTTCTTCTCACATATCTTGTAGATAAGTGCGAACGAGAGGCAGGTCGGAACCGTCATGAAACAATTTGGAAAAGTCTTGCAGATTGCTTTCACGTATATGGGCACCATAGTTGGTGCCGGCTTCGCGACCGGACAGGAAATATTGCAGTTCTTCACACGTTTCGGCTACTGGGGCGCAGCCACTATTCTCCTGGCAACCGCCATGTTCATCTGGCTTGGAGCTAAAATGATGCTGATTGCAAGCGACATATCCGCCAAGTCATACGAGGATGTCAACAAGAAGCTGTTTGGCCCGCGTTTCGGGCGTTGGGTCAGCCATTTTATGCTCATTGTACTTCTTGGAGTCAATGCCGTTATGCTAGCCGGCGCGGGGACAATCTTCACAGAAAACTGGAATGTTTCCTATCAGACCGGACTGCTTGTGACGCTTATTGGCTGTTTTTTTCTTGTCCGCAAAGGAATGAGCGCCATACTGACTATCAATTCGATTGTCGTGCCGTTGATGCTTGTTT
Source organism: Paenibacillus sp. JT31N11 (assembly GCF_056269285.1). Taxonomy (NCBI): domain Bacteria; kingdom Bacillati; phylum Bacillota; class Bacilli; order Caryophanales; family Paenibacillaceae; genus Paenibacillus; species Paenibacillus sp. JT31N11. The sequence goes on along the minus strand of NZ_JBWDNQ010000001.1, from coordinate 472,495 downwards.
TTACGCTGATTATCGTTGTAGACACGCTGAATACTCCTGGCTCAAGCCGCTGGATGCTGCTGACCAGCGATTATTCTCCCTTTGCCGTGTGGGCCTCGCCCCTGCTGTACGCGGCATTCAATTTGTCCATGTCCCAGGCTGTGCTTGTCCCTCTCGGAGCGCAGGTGCGGGACCGCAAGACTATCATCGCCGGTGCATGGATAGGCGGAATCGGGATCGGCTTCATGCTGATCGCCGGGCATATGGCCTTATCCCTCTACATGCCCGGTATTCAGCAGTATGCCATTCCGATGGGCGGGATCGCCCGCGAGCTTGGACATGGCATGCAGTGGATCTATATCGGCCTGATTTTTGCCGAGATCTTCACCACATTGGTCGCAGATATCTATGGACTGACGCTTCAGCTTAAAGAACGGATGAAGATGTCGCATACCCGGATCACCTTAATCGTACTCGTAATCTGTTATGCTGCCAGTCAAATCGGGTTCGGACCGCTGCTGTCCACGCTTTACCCGATATTCGGCCTTGTCAGTCTCGGATGGCTCGCACTTCTGATCAAGCAGTCTGCTCCCCTAGGCAAATAAACCCCCTGTGCATCGTTTAGGATAAGTGGACAAGCCTGGCACTGGAAAGCCGCTCCATCAGCTTGTCCCGAATATGATCATGACAGGTAAGCAGCACAAGCTGTCTGCGGCTGGACAGCTCTCCAATGATATCTATGGCGGCCTCCAGCCGGGAGCCGTCAAAATTGACGAATAAATCATCCAGGATCATCGGCAATTCCGTCGTCATCGCCGCTTCATCCGCAAGAGCAAACCGCATGGACAGATACAACTGCTCAGCCGTCCCCCGGCTGAGAAAGATGCTGTCGACGAACTGACCGTCCGGCGTCTCAAGCCGAATCGTCTGTTCCCCCTCCGGCACGGAAATCCGGGTGTATTTCCCCTTCGACATCTTTGCCATATAGCGCGAGGCTTCCTTCAGAACGGCGGGCTGCCGCTGCTCCTCCATCAGCCGTTTTGTTCTTCGTATCATGGTCATGCTCAATGCCGCTACCGCATACCTGTCCATCAACTGCTTCAGCGCCGCTGAAGTCTCTTGCCGCTGCGCCAGAAGACGCGTACGGCTGCCGGCCTGCATCAATTGCTCCATCGTCTGGCGCTGGCGTCCGCTTGTTTCCAGCAGCTCGCTTCTCAGCCGCTCTCCGCTTGCCAAGGCCGATTCCGCTTCCAGCTTCATCGCTTCCAGCCGGGCGGCATCGACAAATTGAAACCACTGCTCCAGACGTTCTCTCTGGGCAGAGGTTACTCCCGCATCCAGCTCTGCCGCAAGCTTGTACAGCTCCGGCTCAATTTCCTGCAGTCGCTCGGATTTCTTGACCGCTTCCAGAAAATCGCGTTCATTGTCCGCGGAAACTGCCGCAAACCACGTCTCCCGCTCATCATCCAGCTTGTTATGTGCTTCCACAAGTGAGGTCTCTGCGGTGCGGAGCCTCGCAATTTCCGTTGTTAATTCGTTCAGTCGCGCACGCGCTGCCGTTTGCTTCCCCGCTTCGCTGTGCATCAGCTTCAAGGCAAATCCAGGTTCCGCAGACGCGGTCCCTCTGACATCCGGAAATTTTGAGCCAAGCGTCCTGACCGCCGCCTCGAAGTCCGCAAGCTGCGTATCCATATCGGCAGCTTTAGCTTTCAGGCGGTCGCGTGCCTGAAGCCGAAGCGCCGCCTGCTCAGCCAGGTCGGCGGTTTCTATCGCCGCCTCCGGGGATAATGTAAGCGGCAGCGCCTGCGCGGCAAGCCAGCTATGCCAATTGGCGGCCGCGGCTTGCTCCTGTTCGGCGGCCTGCGCTTGCTGGAGCCGCTGCTCTGTTTCCTGAGCCGCAAGCGAAGCGAGGCGGCGCTGCAGCTCTCTTCTGCGCTGGGCGCTGTGCTGGCCCGCGCGCAGCTGATCCAGGCGGGCATCTATCGCCGCCCTGAGCTGCTCCAGCAGCGCTGAAGGACTGACAGGCTGGGGGTGGTGCATCCCGCCGCCGCTTGCCGCCCGGCTGACCGCTGCGCCGGCAGCCGCGGCTTCCTGGATGTAAGCCCGCGATGCGGTGTGCTGCTTGTCAGCGCCTGTGGGAGCCGCAGCGGCGGGGCTGTATGCTTCGCTGCCCGGAGGAGCGAAGCTTCGCCCGGTGGCAGCTTCACGGTCTGCCAGCAGCGCGGCGAGCAGTGCCTCCGGCTCGCTGACGAGCACGCGCAGCGCGGCCGCAACGCGGCGCTCCGCCGCGGCAAGCGGGGCCAGCGCCGCCGCGGCCGCGGAAGGCGCGGGGCCTGCCGCGGCGCGATGCGGCCCGCCGCGGCGAGCGCGGGCCGGCGCTGCGCCGGCGCGCGGCGCAGCCTGCCGCGCTTCGCGCAGGCGCAGCAGCGCCAGCGCCGCGATAGCCAGCGCGGCGCTGGCGGCGGCGGCCGCGGCCGTGGGCCATCCGGCCGCGAGCAGCGCAGCCGCGGCCGCAGCCAGCGCGCCGGCCGCGGCCCAGAGCGCCGCGCCGCCGCGGTGCCCGGCGGCGCTGGCGCCGGAAGCCCCCTGCTGCGCTTGCTCAGCGCGCAGCTGCTCAAGCTCAAGCTCCCGCCACGCGTCCTCGAACGTCCGCGCAGCATGGCGCAGCCCCTCCGGCGTTGCCGGCAGCAGCTCAGCGCCGCCAAAGTCCGCCATGCGGACAGCAGCCGCTGCCTCTTCACGGCTGCCCAAGCTTCCGTCGCTCCCATGCAGCTGCCCGCGCTGCTGGCTGCCTGTTCCGGCTGGAGACCCGCCCCGCCGGAACAGTTCCCTTCCCCCAGCCGTCTCTTCAATCTCGGCCAGCTGCGCCTCCACCTCCTGCGTCTGCTCGCGGGTTGAACGCAGCTCCGCCTCCGCCAGATGGCTGGCTCTCGCCGCGTCCGTCATCGCGGCTCTTGCCGCCCTCACCGTTTCACGGTCGGCGACAGTGAAATGGAAGAGGCGCAGCTGATGCTCTGTCCAGTCCGGAGCAATCCGTGACAACAATCGGGACAGCGCTTCGGAATGCTCTCGCAGCTCTGCCTCCAATGCCTTGCGTTCGAGACGAACCGCATTCATCCGTTCCACTGACATCAATAGAGCTTCGATCTCATCAACAGCCTCAATCAGCTTCACATCATAGATCAGGGACCTTGATTCCCGTTCATGTCCGTCGGCCTTCAGTTTAATGCCGCGAAGCTCAGCAGCCGTGCGGTCATGTTCAACCGTCCACAGCTCCCATCTTCTTCTCATATCCGAAGGCAGCCTTCCGGCCGTATTCAGATCCTCAAGCTCGCGCACAAGCGCCATGCGCCCGATCCACAGCGGTCTTGTTTCATGGGCTCGAGCCAGCAGCGCCGCCTGCTCCCGCATTGCGGGCAGGCGGCTTTCCAATTCCTGAAGCTGCTGCTGTGTCTGTACGAGTTCATCCGCCAGATCATTATAGGAGCTGATCTCGTCTTCCAGACGCCGCAGCTGCGTTTCCGTATCGTCCAATTCCTTGATCAGCCGGTTCATCTGCTGATTGCTCCCGCGCGGACGGAATAGTCCATCCAATTGGGCGTTCAACTGCTTCTCTGTCCTGGCAATCGCCTGCCCTCCGCCCCAGCCTGCGTGATACAGCTGCTTGCCCAGCTCATCGCCTTCCAGCATGCCTACGGCCTGCAGCTCCGTCAGCGTAATAGCGAATAATTGACGATATACTCTCTCATTGACTCCACCGAGAAACAGCTGCTCCCAAGCGCCTTGGAGGAGCAGCTCCGGCAGGTCTGGCGCCGCGGGCACGTCCGTGTCATTCTGCTGCCCCTCTGCCAGCTGGCCTTCATAGGGACGGACAGACAGCTTCCCCCCTGCCGTCTTGGCAAGCCGTTCCAATACATAGGCTCGCCCGAGCGAATCCCGGAATAGCAGCCTGCCGCCATGACGGCCTCCAGCGGATGGCTCCTGCCGTTCGGAGGGATTGGCCCTCGTTGCAAAGCCGTACAGCATCGAGCGGATAAACCCCAGCATCGTGCTTTTTCCCGCTTCATTCGGCCCGTAAATGACCGTTACCGGCGCATCGAAGCTGCAGCGAAAATCGCTCAGCTTGCCGAAGCCTTCCACATGCAGACCTATCCATTTCACTTCACAGCTCCTCCTTCGCTTGTCTCCATCGCAGAGGATGAAGGAACCGCTTCATGCTCCTCCGTCAGTAAACCGGCTGCCAGCTCTTTCGCCTGCTGCAGCCAGGAAAGCGAATGCCCTTCCATGCGTTCCCTTACCAGCTTACGCATCCGGGCATTGGCAAGCAGCGGCGCAAGCGCTTCCTCCAACAGCTCCAGGCGGCCCGCTACGTCAGCTTCAATCTCTAACACGCCGCGCAGAAGTTCACCGGTAAAGCTGTCCTCACCTGCAGCAGCCTCCAGATCCAGAACGATCCCTGTCGCCAGATCAAAGCCGGCGACCCAGCACCACGGCTGTTCGCCGGTTTGCCAGCCAGCCGATCCGCTCTCCATCCGCTGGCGCAATCCGTCCAGCAGCTCTGCTGCAAAGACAGGATCCGTCAGCTTACTGTGCATGGCCCCCCTGCCTGTAAGGCGCAGCCTGACGACCAGCGGCCGGTCGCCGCTTCCGGTCAGACCGGCGAGAAGCGTCCGCTCCAGCAGATCCAGCAAAGCCTGCTCATGTTCTACCTCCTCGATGGACGCCTCCATGTGTTCCCATCGGACGGTATCCAGAGCCACGAAGGTGAGCTCCGCTTCCCTGGAGGGCTTTACATCGACGATATAACATCCTTTGGCGCCTGTTTCTCTGGAATGACGCCCTTGTGTATTTCCCGGATAGACTATATGGGGATATGTATGCAGAACGGCACGGGTATGTATATGTCCGAGAGCCCAGTAATCGAAACCGGCTGAAGCAATCTCAGTGAGCGAACAGGGCGCATATGGATCATAGGCCGGGTTGCCGTCCACATTCCCATGGAGGAGCGCGATATGGTAGGGGCCCTCCGGATCCGGACGATAGCCGCGGGCAATGTTGTCTGTCACCGCTCGCGCTCCATACGACATGCCGTACACATATGCGGCAAGCTCGCCGTCCTTTCGGTAGGCTGGCGAGTGTTCCACTTGCTTCGAACCGAAAATGGTCATGGATTCCGGCCATTGCAAGTTAGCCCTGCCGCCGCCCAGATGATCGTGATTGCCGTGAATGACAAACAGCTGCACACCATGGGTGTGCAGCCGCTGCCATTGTTTTTGCAGTGCCAGCTGCGCGCGCAAGGAACGGTCTGCCGAGTCAAACAAATCACCGGCGATCACCATAAAATCCACATCTGCCGTTATTGCCGTTTCCACCAGCTTCTCCACTGCCTTGAAGGTTGAGTCCACAAGTGTTTCACGCACATGATGAGGCGCGTCCGGGAGACCCTGGAAGGGACTGTCCACATGCAAATCGGCAGCATGAATAAAACGGAACGGGACGCTCATTCGTAAACTCCTCCTGCCGGTATTAAGATTTCACTTCCGGTTCCGGATTAATCTCCAGGTAAACTTCCTTCAATTGAGCGATGACGCGCTGCAGCGAATATACCTTCTTCGCTTTATTCCAGGCTGCCCGGGCCAGGTTGTAGCGGAAGCTGGGATCACTGATGACTTTCTCAAGCGCCTCGCAGAGGGCCTCCGGGTCCTCCGAAGGAACGAGCAGGCCATTGACGCCATCATCGATTTGCTCTGCGATGCCGCCTACATTCGTTCCGATCAAAGCCAGCCAGCAGAGCGCGGCTTCCGCGAACACCGATCCGAACGCCTCGGCGCGCGACGGAAGTACGAACACGTCAAAGAACGGCATGAATTCCTCCGGATGAAGCATATAGCCATAAAAAATAATATCGTCATACAAATCCAGCTGCAGGGCAAGCTGCTCCAGCTCCGTCCGTATAGGGCCATCGCCAATGATATGCAGGACAAACGCATGCCCCTTTGCCTTTAGTCCTGCACAGGCATGAAGCAGAATATCCAGACCTTTGGCAGGCACAAGCCGGCAGACAGTAATCAGCTGTACAACCTCGTTCTCATGGGAGATCGGCCGGAAGCGCTTCTCATCGAAGCCATTCGGTATGACCTTGATCGCATCGGGATTTTTGATATAGGGGCTTATATAGCTTCTGAAGGATTCGGAGACTGTCAGAATCCGGTCAACCTTGGCTTCCAGCTCACCGTAGATGGATGTCAGAAATTGATGCTCCTGTCCGCCCTCCCGGATCCTGCCGTTCAATATGAGCTCCCGCTCATAGCTGGAATGAATCGTCATCATAAGCGGCATTTCCGGATACAGCTTCTTCATCGCAAGCGCCGCTATGGGGTGATGCGCGTGAATCAGGTCGTATGATTTATTAATCCGCATTCGCGTCCACCACAAGTAGTCGCGATAGGTCTGAATATATTTATCAACAATCGGGTTGCCTTCGTACTGTCGTATATCGAACGTATCGAAGCTGACAGCGTCCTGCCCCTTGCTTCTGACCCTCTTGGGAATAGAGAACAGCTCCATCTGCCAACCCATCTTATTAAACCGCTCTTGGATATACGGAACCATTGAGGACACACCACCGGGCTGATCCGGCGGAAAAAACAAAGCTTGTAATATGTTCATTCTTGTCCTCCTCAAATGTATTCTGTTAAGAAAACATATCATCGCAAGCATAAAAATGATGGTTTCCGTCAAGAAAACATTTCTTCATACGGTCGTCCTCGACACTTTTCGACTGAACAAAATCATGATATACTAGAACATATGTTTCTGTAAAGTTTATTCCACCCGGCAAGTTTCAACCATACATAAGAAGTTTAATCGGGTATAACTTCAACCTCGCTAGGTGGGTATCATATGACGATTTTGCAGTGGATTGCCGGTCCGACCGGTCAAACCTTCGCTTCCGCTTGTGTTTTGACCATACTGGTCTTGACGCTCTTTATGTCGATTCGCCTGTACAAAAGCTACCGCCGGAACAAAACCCACCGGTTGCTGATTGTTGTTCTTTCTATTGTTATTCTACAGCAAGCAGCGCTTGTCAGTCTCGCTTTTCCCGGGTTATCCCAGTCGCCTTATTTGAACTTGTCCTATTCCGTTACAAGCCTGCTCTCCTTTATTATTATAAACTTTGTTTTCATGAAATTGTATACACAGCCTTCAACACGTCTTAAAGGAATGCCATTTCTTCTTATGGTTATCGGCCTGGTCGGGATTACGGCGCTTCAGATCGCATTGGACCCGAATATTCTCACTCATCCGGTAGGCGCTGAAGGCTTGTCCGCACTCGCTCTGGATTTCTATGGCCTCGTCATCAACTTTATCATACTGCTGAATTTGCGCGGCATCGATCAACGCTTCAGCTACTCTGCCAGTCTGATTGTTTATTTCATTTATCAGCTCTCGGATCTCGCAGACAGCTATGTTTTTCACGGAAGCGAGCCGATGCTTGTGATTCTTTCCCACCTGCTTCCTATTGTCTATTATGCCCTGTTGTTTCTGCTTTTGTTTGACTGGGTGCTGGAGAGGCTGCTGATGACCTTTCAATCCTCCATTACAGACGGCCTGACCAGCTTGTATAATCGCAGGCATTTCAATAAGAAAGCAGAGCAGATGCTGCGCGAGGCAAGACGGATCGCCATTATTTTCTGTGACATAGACAACTTCAAGAAGCTGAATGACACGGAAGGCCATCATCGTGCCGACGGCGTACTCAAACAGGTTGCTGATATTATAAAAGAAGAAACCGCCGGTATCGGAGCGGCCGGGCGATACGGGGGCGAGGAGCTGCTGGGACTGGTAGCCGCTGCTGGCGTCAAGCCTGAGAAAGTGGCGGAAACCATTCGAAGCCGCGTTGAGAAAGAAAGCATCGTGACGATCAGCATAGGTGTGAGCTGCTCCCGCGACGGCGTTTCTGCCGAGGAAGTCGTGAAGCAGGCGGATGAAGCCATGTACGTGTCGAAGACGTCCGGCAAGAATAAAGTGACTCTCCATGCCTCGATGAAACGCTCGCGGAGCCGCTCTGCCGGAGAAGATTCCCAGCAAAACATCCACGTTTGAATTATCTCTGCTTCAGCAATCCTACTCTCGCGAAACAAACCGAAGCCTCTGCTTCGGTTTGTTTCGTCGATCCGGTAATCAACGGTCTGCATAGGCTGCTGTGGAGCGCTTGTACCGCGATCGATCGGATTTAACAATTCTTTAGGTGCTGTTTTGGGCCATCTTCTTTGTTCTGTGAAAACGACCTGCTATACTTAATAGATTAATAGATTTGGACAGGAGACGAATATTCAAGATGAGAAAATCCAAAAAGATAGCCCTTATATTCTGCTCTTCCTTCATGCTTATCTCCGGCTACGGATTGGCTCCCAAGGCACAGGCCGCTTCTGACGCGCCCGCACCTCTTTCCATAATGCTGGACAGCTATCCGCTGCCGTTCCCTGCTGATCCTGTCGTCATCCAAGGCACAACGATGGTTCCTTTCCGGGCAATTGCCGAAGCCATGCAGATCTCGGTTCAATGGACGGCGAAAACCCAACAGATAGAGGCAACCAAGTCCATTGCGGGAGCAAGCAAAACCGTGATTCTCCGCGTCAGCAGCAAGAACGCGACAGTTAATGGGAACTCGCTTCCTCTGGCGGTTGCTCCGCTTGTTAGCAATGGATCGGTGCTTGTTCCGCTCAGCTTCTTCAGCAGCCAGTTTGGCGCTTCCGTAGGCTGGGATGCCAAGAGCAGGACCGTATCGATTGTTTCCCCCAAGGAAGACCTGTATACCATGGGCTTTTATGCTATTTCCTCGTTCGATGAGCGGAGATTTATCAGTAAATTCGATTCCGTCTCGTTTGGCTGGGCACGAATTGATGAACAAGGCCAATTAACGCTGCAGGGAAAAGATTATTACTGGCCCCAGGGTGCAGGCGACACGACGCCGGAATCCATTATTACGGGAGCATCCCAGGCCGGAACCTCCCCTGAACTTATGGTGGTGGCAACCGATGTCAAGGGAGAACTGACCAGACTTCTTGGAGATCCTCAGCTGCGCAGCAAGGCAATCGATAATATCGTTGCGCTGGCTGCGGACAAGCAGTTCGATGGCATTACATTGGACTTTGAAGGTCTTGGATTGACAGGGGAGGCCAGTACGGTCCAGCAATCATTCACCGAATTTGTCCGTCTCCTGAATGAACAAGCCCAAAATCGGGATCTAAAGCTCACCCTTGCCCTTCATCCGCTTAATGGCTCCTACAAAGGCTATGATTACAAGAAATTGGCCGCATATGCCGATCAATTCGTCATAATGGCTTACGATTATTCCTATGAGAAAGGACCTGAGCCGCTGAAGCGTGTGGATGAAGCAATTCATCTGGCACTGAATCAGGTGCCCAAAGACAAGATCCTCCTGGGCATCTCCATGGGCAGTGAGAATGCCGGCACTATTAACGGCAAAATCGGTTTGGCCAAACGTTACGATCTGAAGGGGGTTGCCCTCTGGCGGATCGGGATCATAGGTGATGCCGTCATTCAGAAGGTGGAACAAACAATCGCTTTAAAGTGAATAAATCTCAAGCCGTCTATTTGGGCTTGAACAAGGAAATGAGACTGCATGCGGCGGAAGCGCCCGCAAGCAGTCTCATTTTTTGGTTTCTGCCTACTGCCTGTTCCAGACTTGTTGGCTGCTTATCATGTTCTTTCGCTTGTATACCGTGAGAATCAAACCGACAGCGCCAAAATGAAGCAGCAGCAGCGTATTGCCGTAACTCAGAAACGGCAGCAGAACCTGGATATTCGGAGTTAGTCCCATTGCCATCAGCATGGGCAGCACAAATTCAATACCTATGACGATCAGCAGCAGCCCCACTAAACGCTGGCCATATTCATCCCGAATGGAATGAGCAAGCGCTGCTATCTTCACAATAAATAACACAGCAACCGCTGCAATGATGAGACCACCTGCCCAGCCGAAGCTATATATCAAATACGAGAACACCATATTGCTGTGTTGATAAGGCAGATGCGTGTTAGGGGCTGCAAAGCCGTGCCCCCACCAGCCAGCGGCGTTAATAGCCTGCAGGGACTGATAGGTCATATATCCCGCCCCAAACTTGTCATCGGACAGGAATGACGTCATCCTGGAGAGAAAATAACGGGAATACATCTGATTCAGCATACCAATAGATACAGCAGTAATAACATAAGCTCCAATAATAACCACAAATTGGTATGACGAACGGCGATACAACCAGAAAAATCCGAAGGCTGCGCCAGATACAAGATTCCTGCGGATAAGCTGTTTCCTTTCATATACATCACGGTAGGAATGCCGAGCAGGTAGATGCTTCGCAGGAAGGTCTCCCGCACGGTCCAATATTTTGGCAGTTTCATTCCCGCAAGCGAGATGACCAGCATAAAGGTGCAGATGGTCACCACATCAATGCTTTTTCCATAAAAGTTTAAATAGGGCATACCGTTAATCGGTCGGCCTGCAGCAATGCCTGCCGCCAACACCGTCAGCGTCACCGGAAATAAAACGAGCGAAAACCGGTTCAGCCTGCGGTAATCGAAAAACCATAACGCGGCGAGTCCAATTGAGCCAAGCCCTGTAAATACCAGCTTTTTCTCTACATAACGGCCTTCATTCATATAGGAATTATCTACAGCTTGAACCGCGCAGATCGCAATTATGCCCATTCCCGCTATAAGAGCCAGAAGGCAAATCAATCCCCAATCCAGCTTTGGCCTGTGAATATGGTGCAGCTTGTCCCCAATTGACGCCGCAGAGCCCATTGCCTGAATGGCCTGCTCAACTGCCTGTGCTTCCTCTTGTCCTTGAAGTAACAATTCCTCCGCCCGATCAGCGATATGTACGATTAATTCTTCTTTAATCTCCTCATGCAGATCAACCGCCTTCACCTGCTGACAAACCGCTTGCAGAAATTTCTGCACCTGTGGATAGGATTCAATAGACCTCATGCTCCCCCCTCCCCAATCATGCGATCCAGAGCGGTACGAAATACGACCCATTCCTGTTTCTTGTCCTGCAGCTGCCTACCGCCCTTATCGGTTATACGGTAATATTTCCTCTTGCGGCCATCATGCTCGCTCCAATAAGCCTCTACCCAGCTCTCCGATTCGAGTGAATGCAGAATGGGATAAAGCGTACCCTCCTTAAGACTGAAGATGCCCCCCGACTGCTGCTCCATCTCCTTAATCATTTCATAGCCATACATGGCTCTGCGATTCAGCATCGTCAGTATCATGATGACCGTGCTTCCCTTTAATAATTCCTTGTTGATCTTCATGGATTTTATCTCCTTCCATACCTAGTAAATCTATGTATAAATTTACTAGGTATTATACAGAAATATACAGGAAGAAACAACTGATCTCCGGCGCATAATTTCTCTATTTAACAAAAAGAGAGCCTTCACCTAGGAGTGAAAGCCCACTTTGTACGTCCGGTAATGTCCACTTGCGTCTATTTCCAGGGCGTTAAGCTGCTGCCCGAAAGCACATCCGCCGTCAATGCCGATCTTCCCCTCGCCAAACCATACGTCCGGGCTTCCATGAATATCTTCCGCTTGGGTATGACCGAAAATAACCGTCTTGCCGACAACGGTCGGCTTGCTCAGAAAGGGTTCCTTGATGTACATAAATTCACGCTGCGGCTGCTTCTTCCAATCCGGGTACTCCGGGTTCAGCCCTGCATGAACATAAATATGATGGCGGTCCTCCGCATAGTAGGGGAGACTGTTCAGAAAAGTGATATGATACTCATAATGTTTGCTTATTGCAGCAATCATTTCGTGCACGGTCTGAGTCGTCACTTCCTGGTCACTCAGATCTGTTTGAAGATAGCTTTTCACAGTCGCCCTGCCCCCATGGGACAGAAATTTCCTGATCACAGCCTCATCCTTGAATCTCATCAGATCGACAAGCCTCTGATCATGATTGCCTTTGAGCACAACCGCTCCGTGCACATCGTGCAAATAAATGAGATGCTCGACCACTTCCCTGCTGTTAGGTCCACGATCCACATAATCGCCGAGAATTAATAATTGATCCCTTTCTTTATCGTAATCCACCTTCTCCAACAAGCTTAACCATGCTTCATAGCAGCCGTGGATATCGCTAATAACCAGTTTTCGCTTCATGATGGGATTGCCGCCTTTCAGGAAAATGGATCAACTCTTAAAGATAATCACTCATTACCTAAGACAAGCTTCCTCTCAGCACAGTGATGGCCTGACCTGTTATAAATACGCGGTCTTCCGCATTCCGAAGATGCAGATATCCGCCACGATCCGAAGCCTGATAACCGCGAAGCTCCGTTTTGCGTAGCCTTTGCTGCCAGTAAGGAGCAAGCGCACAGTGGGCGGAGCCTGTAACGGGATCCTCATTCACACCCTGGGCCGGGTAAAAGGCACGGGATACAAAATCATATTCCTCACGCGAAGCCTCCGATGAGCGGCTTGTTACGATGACTCCGCGCGCGTCCACTCTGGCGATCAGGGCAAAATCAGGACGAAGCGTCCTTACGGTTTCCTCGCTGTCCACTTCAACCAAATAATCCATCCGGTTGCGGCCCACATAACGGGGAATCAGGCCCAAAGCCTGTATAAGCTCGTCGGGAGCTGCCGCTTGAACAGCGGGCTCCGCAGGGAAATTCATCATAATCCCTTGCCCGGAGCGCACTGCAGTCAGCAATCCGCTGCGGGTATGAAAGCGTGCTTGCTCAGCCTCGCCCAAATGACCGATTTCCCACAGATGGTGGGCGCTTGCCAGTGTTGCGTGACCGCATAAGTCCACCTCTGCCTGAGGGGTAAACCATCTGAGGGAGTAGCTGCCGTCTGCTAGAGGATGCAAAAAGGCGGTCTCCGCAAGATTCATTTCTGCCGCAATTTGCTGCATCAGCACCTCTTCCAGCTCCGCTTCCACCAAACATACCGCAGCCGGATTGCCTTTAAACATTATATTGGTGAAGGCATCAATAATATGAATGGGAATGGACATGGGTACCTCCTAAATAAAAATGGGCTAGTGCGATCCGGGAACATATTCATTCCCTAAAATCACAGCACCCACTTAAGTTTGATCTATACGAAACCTGTCACGTTTATTCAAAAACTCCCAGTCCACCCTGATCTTCTATGGGAACGAGCAGGTCGACCGCTTCTTCTTCCAGATGCTCATCAATATAAAATATTTCGATGGATACGGCATTATCCCGCTTCTTCAGCTGCTGCTCATTCATCCAGGCGGATAACTGTTCGTAGCCTTCGCCAATGCGCTTGTTCGTGCATGTCACCATGGCGTACGTATGCTCCGGAATAATAAACTGCACCATTCCATCCGGGACCGTTTCCATATGCGCGGTTTCGAAACTCGCCCAATAAGTGGCGAACACTTCGTTGCCGAAATAAGGACTGTACAGCGCGGTGGATCTAACCTCTCCGTTTAATTCGTGCTTTCTCGAGAGAAACTCGCTCTGCAAAAGAATGGCTTCATCCGGAAATGTCGAATACGGTCCGCAGTAACTGATTCCAACCAGATTTAACGCTGGTTTTGTAACCACTGTACAATTATCCATCGCGAATAACCTCCCGCATAAATTGGTGAAGAGACTACGCTCGCTGACAGGCGCCTTCAATGAAAATATATCTTTTTCAGTGTAACATGTTCATGCTCCAATGGGATATATATTATTTTACCACCATACTTATGGAAAGAAAAACCTCCTGATCCCTGTTGGATCGGAGGTTTAGTTTGTCTATTCGCTATACAAACTTTTCAACAGATGAATATCTTCAGGCTCCAGCATGAACAATTCGTCATCGATATGTTCTGTTGGCGCGCTTCCGAGACTTTGGTAGAAGGACACGGCGGATTCCGTCTCGGTAGAGGAGATATACAGATAGCGGGCACCCTGCGCTCGTGCCTGCTCTTCCATCAGCCGCATGAATCGTGAGGCGATTCCCCTCCGTCGGTGGCTGCGGCTGACATACATCAGATCCACTTGCAGTTGATCCCGCCGCTCGCCCCTTCGTTTATGCCCAAGTACGGCGAAGCCGACAAGCTGCTCTCCGTCAAAGGCGCCCCATGCCGTTCCACCATGCCGCATTTCGCTCAGTATCCTGTTCTGCAGGTCCTTCAGCTGCTCCTCATCCCACCCGGGACATTCATGAGCGGCTGGCTGATGAATCAAAACGCCTTGTTCCATCCTGTAAATCCGCTCAATCCATTCAGAACGGTCAACCTGATGAATCAACTTAATTTCATCGGGCCGGAGAATCAGAATAGCTATCGGCTCGCATAAGGCTGTTACCACATTCACTGTGGGCGCAAAATACGAAGCGCCTGCATTCATCATTTCCATCTCAGTGCCATACCCGTAACCGACTCCGATTCCGGCAATGCCGTTATTAACGGCGCCGATTATATCATGCTCGCGGTCTCCGACCATGATCGTCCGGGACGGATCAATGCCATACTGCTGGATGATAGAAGCGATCAGCTCGGTTTTGTCAGAGCGTGTTCCATCCAGCTCACTGCCGCAGATTTGTTCGAAGTATCGGTCCAGACCAAAGTGCTCCAGAATCTGCCGGGCGAAAACAATTGGTTTCGAGGTAGCGACAAACAGTCTCTTCCCCTGATTGGATAAATTTGACAAAAGCTCGGGGATGCCGGGCAACAGCTTATTCTCAAACATGCCCTGGCGGGTAAAATATTCCCGGTAATAGGCAATAGCCCGGTTCGTATCATCCGCAGAAAACCCGTATTCCTCCCGGAACGTTACCGCAAGCGGCGGACCGATGAAGGGAATCAGCGCATCCAGATCATCAGCGGGAATACCGAATCTGGATAATGCATATTGGACGGACTTGGTAATCCCTTCCTTGGGATCCGTAAGGGTGCCGTCGAGATCAAACAGCCAGTTTTCACAGGTCCGGAATTTCACAGCAAGCCGCAGCCCCTCTATAGAAGATCAAGTTTCTCGTAATGCTCGACCACTGGAAACGGCTCATAATAATGATGCAGCAGCTGCTTCCATTCCAGATATTGGGGAGAAGTGCGAAAGCCTGTCACATGATCCTCCAGCGTTTCCCACCAAACCAGCAGCAGGTATTGATTCTCCCGGTTCCCGTCAACACACCGCTGCAGCTCATGGTTGATATAGCCAGACATGGAGACAATTATCGCCGAAGCCTGCTTGAAGCTTGAGAGGAAAGTATGATTCAGTTCTAGTTTCACATGCAAAACGGCTGTTTCCAGTATCATGCCGGCATCCCTCTCTTTCTGTGGCGCGGATCGCTCTTCGTATTAAACGGCTCCGTAAAAAACCTCTGTCTTGTATTTAAAAGCAACCTTGCCATCCTTCTGATAATCATTAAATAGCTGCTGAAGCTGCGCTTTGAAGGATGCATGGTCGGGATGACCCGGCAAAGGCGTGTATGATGAAGAAGCCGTCCGCCCCTCCAGCTCTTCCATATTGAAAAGCTGTTGATACGCAAAAAGCTCAAGATTATATTGGCCGTCCCGGAAAAAGGAGGCATATTGCTCGGGTCCCAACCGGGTATGCTTGACTTTGTCATAATCGCTGGCATAACGCATCAGCAGCTCATCGTAAGCGGCGGCAAAGTCATCGCGGTCCGTCCGGCGCCTGTTCCAGATCAGCGCCGCGATCCCGCCGGGCTTCATAATCCGCGCAAATTCCAACTTTGCCTGACCGATGTCGAACCAATGGAAAGCTTGGGCGGACACGGCGGATTCGACGGATTGATCCGGCAGGGTGGTATGCTCCGCCGAGCCTTTGACCGCAATAAATCGTTCACCAAGCGGACTGTCCGCCAAAAGCTCCAAGGATGCTTGTCTCATCTCGTCATTTGGTTCTATTCCATAAACAGTGCTGCCTCTCTCCAGCAGAAGACGCGAGAAAATCCCGGTTCCTGAACCAATATCCGCTATTTTCCCATCCTGCGGGAAGCCTGCTTTCGTATACAGAAAGTCCAGCGCCTCGCTTGGGTAACTGGGCCGATATTTCACATAAGCATCCACCCGATTGGAAAAACGTGTTTTACTGTCCATTCCTCATCAACCCTCTCTCACTCATTTACCTGGTTCTTCGCTCCAGGGCATACAATTCCTCTTCAATGGAAGAGCTTTTCTCCATAACGACTTTTCGTGCATCCTCTATAGCTCGATTATACACATAGGGAGCAATCTCGCGCAGCATAAAATCGATAATCTGCTCCGCTCCGATGCTTCCCAGCTCTTCTGACCTCTCTTCCGCATAGAAATTCACCAGTTGCTCGATGATCTGCTCTTTCTCTTCGCGCGGCAGCTTAATTGGAATCATCGTCCCGATCTCCTTTCTTGCAGCTGTTACCTGCCTGTTCTTCCACATCCATTCGTCTACAACCGGGTCATAGCGACCCTTGTATAAGCAAGCTTCATGCCCAGGCGCTCCATGTTCCGGTGGCTGGGAGAAAGATACGCCGCCTGACCAACCGCCAAACGGCAGCTGCTGCGCGCAGCTTCCCTGAGGCGCTGCTTCAACAAGGCCAGCTGCAGCCCGCGGGACCGGCATTCAGGCAAAGTAGCCGCGAAGGTGAACGAGGCAACGTCATCCTCCATATGCATAACACCGGCGGCAGCAGGCTGCTCGTCCACAAATCCAAGAAAGAAACGCCAGCCTGGCCGCTGATCCAGCACTAGATTGTTTGCCGCGATGGCCGGAATGCCGTCCTCCCCGAGACCGAACCCCAGACAATGGATGCGGGCATAAATATCAAATTCATCGCTCGTGAGGGCTCTTATCCGGATATTTGGGTCCTCGGTGAAATCCGGGAGCTGCGGCTTCATATAAAAGGAAGCATGAAATCCGCTCGCGGCAAAGCCGAGCTCACCAAGCCGGCGCATCAACGCAGTCGTGGTCTTGGCTGGAACAATCTCGATTTGCGGCGTGCGGCCCTGCTCTTCATAGAAATCCAGGATTTCAGGAAGCAGCGGCAGTTCTTCCTCTCCCATTCCTTTGACGCTGTTGAATGCCGGCCATGGCATCGTCCGGCTGCAGAATGCGGCTGCCCGGCCAAACCGGCGGATCCGGATCCCCTCCGGGTTGCCATCACGCTGCCGGATCGCGGTCATCCGGTCGATCATATAGCGGATTTCAGAGCCTTCGATTTGATCCGCAAGCTCTCTTGTCAAGATCGACAAATAAGTATCCTCCTTTGGAGGTCTGGAAGATAGGGTGAAAAAGACCACTACGCTTCTGGCTATTATGCACATAACAGTCAAGCTGATGATCTTCGATCAATTCGATGGATCGCCGATGAGCCGCATAGTGAATGATTTGCTCTTTAATATTCGGAAAAAGCATAATGGAAGCCAGCTCCGAGAGCGGAACCCAACGCACAGCGGATTGATCGGGGTCCGGAATCTCCGGCAAACCCGGAACGGAGCCCGGCTTCAGCTTGCATTCAAAAATTAAATTCAGCGAATGCGGCGTATCAGCCGGGTATTCGCCGGATTGCTTGTGAGGCGCGCACTCATAAACAAATGCAAGCGGACCTACGTCCGCTTCCGCCTTCGTCTCTTCCATCAGCTCGCGGAGCACCCCGTCGATTACCGTCTCTCCCGGCTCCGCGCCGCCTCCGGGCAAATTATAATGAATGCCGTCCTCATCTTCATATTCCACCAGCAGGACGGCATCATTTTTAATAATAAGGGCAGTTGGACGAACGCGAATATGATAAGACATGACATCCCCCTGTTAATTGATTTCAATCGAACCGCTATCCAGCCGCTCACAGAAGGCGATCACTTCGGAATACGGAAGATTGCCGCCAAAAATGTCGAGCGCGCTGCCGATGGTGATATCCAGACGCCCCGCCGTCAGGCGGTGAAAGAGCGCCAGATCCTCGAACGATCTCGCCCCGCCGGCATAGGTTGTGGGCAGGGTTACCCATTTCGCCAGCTGTTCCACCAGACTCTCCAGGATCCCTGTTCGTTTGCCCTCCACATCGACGGCATGAACGAGAAATTCACTGCAGCAGCCGGCAAGCTCGTTAAGATTGATCTCATTAACTTCAAAATCACTGAACGTTCTCCATTGGTTGGTAACGACGAACCACCTATCTCCCTGCTGCTTGCAGCTAAGATCGATAACCAGCCTTTCCTTGCCGACCTCAGCGACAAGACTGTCCAGACGGTTCTTGTCCAGCTTGCCATCCGGAAATATGTAGGAGGTGACGATAACCTGCGAGGCTCCGGCTTCCAGATACCGCAGCGCATTATCCGTTGTAATGCCGCCGCCGATCTGCAGTCCGCCGGGGTAAGCACGAAGCGCTTCAAGCGCGGCTTGTTCATTCCCCCCGCCCAGCATAATGACATGACCGCCCGTAAGTCCGTCACGTCTGAACATCTGGGCATAATAAGCCGAGTCATGATCCGAGACGAAATTTTCAACAACCTGCTGCTGGTCTGTTCCCAGAGTTTCGCCCACAATCTGCTTTACTTTACCGCTGTGCAAATCAATGCAAGGCCTGAATTTCATGAAAAATCCCTCTTCCTTCTGGCATTCTATCCTACCATTGTAGCAGATATCGGTACGCTGATCGAAGCTATGGGCGGATCATATGCTGGAGGGAATTCAAATAGACCGCCACTCCATGCTCCTTATTGGATAAAATCATGCCCGTTGCGGCCGCTTTAACCAGCTCATGGGCGTTAGCGACTGCATATTTCTCATCCGCCGCTTTGAACATGGGAAGATCATTCAAATTATCGCCAAAGCACACAAGGCGCTCCGCCTTCAAACGGCGTTTTACGAACTCTACGGCTTCACGCTTGTTCGCGCGGCTGTTGGCGATTTCCAGCCAATGATAGCCTGGCGCGTAGATATCCGGCCCATAATGGCATATTAATTCGGGATGTTGATGAAAAGCCAAATAGGCCGGGTCCAGCTGCTCCTGCGTGCCAACTGCAATGACATTGACAATCGACTCATTCAGCGCGTCCCGGTAATGATCCACGAGCCTGAATCTGGAATCTCCCGTGCTCAGACGGTCGGAAATATACCGGTCCTCGCTCGGATTAAATATACCCTTGTAATAAACATGCGAGCTGCCCGCGCTGTCCATCGTATAAACCAGCGGGTGAAGCCCATCGGACTCGCAAGAGGCTATGATCTGCGCAGCAGTCTCCGCTCCAAGCAGATTGGATTGTATCAGCCTGCCGCCTGCCGGATCGTAAATGAATACGCCATTGAAGAATATCATCGGTAAATGGAAATGAATGCCCTGCAGCAGCCTGGCGGCCGAATCCTGCGACCTGGCGGTGGCAAAGGTGATCCACATCCCTTGACTGATCAGCTGATTGAGAATATCTCTGGTCTCATCGCTTATTTGCTGGTGTTCGTTCAGCAGCGTTCCGTCGAGATCCGACACGTACAAGGTAGCGCTCATGTCAGCGGCACCCGCTTTATCCATTGATTCTGGACATCCATCTGAATGAGCTCGGACAAGCTGTGAATCATATAAGCCGGCATGAATGATTCATCGAGCCGCTTCGCCAGTGGATTGTAATAGCAGAAGTCAATCCCCGCTCCGGCAGCGCCGTGGTAATCATCCTGCAGGGAATCGCCGACGAACAGCACCTCTGTGTGATCCACGCCAAGCGTCCGTACCGCCGTATCAAAAATTTCCCTCTGCGGCTTGTAATAGCCGACTTCATCGGAAATAAACAGATGGTCAAAATAGTGATCCAGCGCACCTGTCTTCAAGCGTCCCCGCTGTGCTTCACCGATTCCATTGGAGATAATCCCCATCCGGTAGCGGCCGTGAAGCTTGCCCAGCAGCTCATTCGCACCCTCCATAGGATGGCAAGAGGCGCAGAACAACTCCCAATACGTCTTGGCAAGTGTCGAGGATATGCGATAGTCATGTCCCAATTGCTCCAATGTGTCGCGGAACGAATGATACAGGACATCCCCAATAGTCAAATTGCGCTGCACCCGTTCGATCCAGTAGGTCCAGTTAATGGGGGCAAATACGTTCCGGAAGCTGTCCCATTCAAAATTCGCAATCTCCGGCAGACGATGATGCTCTACCGCTTTTTGCATCGCATCCCGTTCGCTGAAATCATAGTCCAGCAATGTATTGTCCAGATCAAAAAGAATCGCTTTGTACATTTCTTTTGCGCCTCCTCTGTCCATTCAAGCCGCCAAATCTGTAAATAAAAAAACCAACCATGCCACCCAGCGTATTAAGCAGGACGTCGTCAACATCGAAGGTTCCGCGACGCAGGGTCAGCTGCAAAGATTCCAGGATTACAAGTCCCATTACAGTGACCATTAACAAGGGGAGCAGCCGGCATCGGAATATATAGGGCAGGGTAATGCCAAACGGCACAAAAACCGCCACATTGATTGACAAGCCAGTTCCGGACATTAAACTTGTCGGCGTATTCCATATACATTTTGATCGTTTTCAACGGAACAAGATTATAATGATAACCGCCCGACAGATGCTGGGAACGGCCAAAACCGATAAACATCCAGTAAATCAGCAGAATCGTATAAAGCAGCGTGATTAATGCAACAAGCGGTTTCATCATGTAAGAATCGACTCCTATCGGACAAACCAGCATAGCCTGCAGTTGTAAAATATGAAAGATATATGTGATTAACTATCAATAAAGTCGCTTAATGTCATGTTCTGGCTCGTAATTATCACGATTAATTCCTGCGATCAGCAGCTGCCGCACTATTTAGATCAATCCCCGCCGGAGTCTGCCGGTGCTCTTCGTTTGACTCTGTACCAGTACGTATAAATGTCCTCAAAGCCAAATTTATCGTATAACCGGTTCGCCGGCGCATTGCTCTGAACAACCTGCAAATAACAGGCGGCGACGCCTTGTGCTCCGCCCCATTGAAGCAGCCGGGCAACAAGCTCCATCCCCAAGCCCCTGTTTCTGTAATCCGGATGCACCGCGATATCATACAGCCCCATATATCCCCGCTCTGCAACGGCGAGTCCGCATGCGGCAGGCCGGCCTTGAACGGACAACTCGAGAAAGCCCTGCCGGAGCTTGCTGTTTTCAATCAGACTACGGGTGGTCTGCACAGCTGCTGCGGAAAGCGAACTAACGTGCGCCAGCGTTTGCAGCCAGCGATCCGTCACTGTTTCCTCAATCCGGATATCAGTCAGTGCCGGTGATGGGCCGGGCTCGGGGAGCTTTTTCAAATCAAGCAGCCTGACACTGGAGGGTTCCACCTTCTCATAGCCATCCTGCTCCAACAGCGAATCAAGAATGTCCGGCTGCGCAAAAGGCGTGATTTTGAAGATCACATCCAGTCCGGCTGATGTATAGAAATGCTCCACATCCCGGATTCGCTTCCAGGCTGCCGCAAGCGAATCACCGTCACAGGAATAGATCGGACTGACGGAGTTGGAGCGTTTTGTATATCCATCCGCTGTGCGCAGGAGCCAACCGTCCATCACCAAGGTTTGCAGCGCCGGCCAGCCGTTGAGGGCAAGCTCTTCTATTTTTCTGTACATATATTCGAACCTCCCATTCAGGTGTATTTCGAATAAATATACAATCATATGCAATTTTATTCAATAGATAAGCTATTGCAACGAGATAATATCCAGTTTCAATCGGCTTCTCCAACTGCAATTCGGCGGCTTCCTGCAGAAGGAGACGCAGATTTCACCATATAGGGATAAAGCCAGATCAGGCCCAGGACATAAAGCAGCAGCGCCACAATGGCCGGCGAGAGATGCAGCAGATCTGTATAGCCAATTTGCAAATGCACGCTGAAGCCGGCAATAAAGGCGGGCAGACCCGCTGCAAGAAATGTCCACCACAGCCAGCGCTGCCCTTGGCCGATCCCCCACAATGCCGCAGCCAGCAGCGCGATGGCATCGGACACCAGCGCCCCTCCGAATCCGGCGCGGTCATGAGCGATCAATGGAAGCAGGTTGCCGTTCGCGCTGCTAAGCGAAGCGGAACTTGTCATCAGGAACTCCAGATCTTCGGGAACGAATACATGGGTTACACCGATTACTGATATCGTAATACCGCCGATTGCCAGTGCAAACCCGAGCGTTACCATCATCAGCTGTCCCCGCTGGGCCATACGCCAGACCCGGTCATTGCGGACATTCGTTGGTTTGCGTGAAGGCCACTCGATCCGGTCGCGCATGGAGAACAGGAACATGGGCAGGAGAATTACAGCCGCAGCCGCGTGAAGCGGATCGAAGAAACCGTAGCCCAGGAACAGCAGGAAGCTGCTGAAGCCGACAATTCCGGAGGTCAGGAGCGCTGTCCGCGCCCAGTGAAGCCTGCTGCGGAGACCATGCCAGCCCAGCTGGCCATAAAGGATGCCGATCGATATCATCGTCCCGGCCAAGGTCACGCGGTCATGCGACATAAACGGCAGCAGCCGGTTGTTTATCGACTCCATTGTAGCCGGAGTGATGCATAGAAAAACCGTATCATAAGGAAGAACAACGGTAGTCGCCGCGATGATCCAGGCGATGATTCCGCTGATGATCATTCCCAGACCGAGCAGACACATCCAGCCCCAGCCGGACCAGAAGGAAGGAGCTGCCTCTGCTTCTTCCGCTGTGACAATGCGGTGAAGCAGCGCTTCATTAATACGTTTGGGAAGGCCCGGCCCGGAATAGACAAGACCGCTGTGAAGCTGCACCAAATCCGCTCCGGCATCTACACAATCAAGCGCATCCTGCGGCTCGTGAATGCCGCCGTCAGCTATAAGCGTAAGACTGTCTGGGAGCTCACGCTTCAACAGATTCAGCTTGTCTATGGTGGGCGCCTTGGCGCTTGCTCCAATTTCATAGCCTTGGGCTGTACGCAGCCCGTCACCAAGGACGATCCCCTCGCTTAACAGCCTATGTTCACCGAGCAGACGAACCAGCGCGGTCAGCTTCCCATCCGGAAGCGCGAGCGGAATATATATAAATAGAGGCTTGCCCGGCACAAGTGACCGGGCGGAACGCATGATCTCAAGCGTGCAACTCCCGGCTTCCCCATTCTCCGGCTGCAGCCTGCTCTCATCAAGGAAATCAAGGTAAAACCCCGCAGCATAAGGCGCCAGTCTGCCCATGAGCTGCCTGAATTCCGTCAGCACTTGGTCTCTTGAGGAGCCAGGCATCGCACAGATGCGAAAAAAAACAGGCAGCTTATGACCCTGTTTTCGCTTCATTCTGGCGGCTATTGCCTCCAGTCCGTCATTCTCCAGTTTATCGGGATAGACCAATGCTTCACGTGCGGTTTCTCTGCTGATGGCTTCCTTATACAGAATTGGCTGTACAGTAACAGGTCCAATTTCAATGAAGCCCAGTCCAAACTGGGCCAAAGCGCCATGGGCGGTTCCATGGGGGTCAGTTCCCCCGCTGAGCCCAACGGGATATGTAAAATCAATAGCATTCAGCCGCTGCCTGAGAAGCGGTGAAACTTCCATATGTCCCAGCATCCGGATAATAAGTGATCCGCCAGGTATTGCGCTCAGCCCTCCCATTGCACGAAGCGTAACGGCACGCGAGACGCGTGCCGGAAGCTTGAACAAGAGGGGACGAAAGAGGGATTGATAGGACCAGTCCGGCATAAGGTTGAGCTCCTTTTCCAGCAAGGGGGCTTCTTCGCAGTTCATGTATGGGCTGTGCTTCCGCAGTCGAAGCGGGGGTATGAATATTCCCTTGTTCAGCGCGTCCATCTTTCAATACTGTAGACCTTGGCTTCGCCCTTGGCGGCATTTTCCTTCACTGTATATACCCATTCGTATTCGAACACTTCCGGAGCCCTGTCAGGATGATACAGCTCCGTATTCTCAACCACATAAAACTTGTATACGCCATTCGTTCCCTGAATGCTTCGAATTTCATAGCGGATCAGCTTTTCTTTGACCTGCTTGTCATTCAGGTGGGCGACAAGCTTCTTCTGGTCCTGATACAGCGGTCCTTCCTCATCAAGCAGACCTTCTACAAGAGAAAATTTATTCTTGTTTATCGCTTCTATAATAGATTGCTCGTAGGCAATCATCACTTCATGCGCATAATAGCCGGCAGGCTTTCCCGGCCCCCCGCTATCGACATTCACAGAACCGGCACCAGTCTTTCCGTCGTCGCAGGCTGACATGAGAAGGAGGCATAAGGTTAATAAACAGAAGATTACAATTCTGTACATCCTTGGGATTCTCCAGTCTTCTTTTTAATTAGCTCATTACTATTATAAAGCTTAAATGATGGATTAAGCCATTAAAATAAGCTTAAAATATTAATTTTAGATTAGCGAAGGCAGCGATTGCGAATTGTAAAATATCACCTCCATTTTCCCTCATAAACCGCCAAAAACCTGACAGGTCCGTCCTGTGCCTATGCGGATTTTTCCAAAAAAAAGCCGCGGACCGCAAAAAAAATTTGAAACCCGGAAACATTAATCAGACCCTCTACGTCTGAGACTCGAAGAGATAAAGACAAATAAATCTGGAGGGTGAGTAAAGTTGAAAAAATTATTGGTTACATTGGCAGCAAGCTTGCTGTTGTTCTCAGTGGTACTGCAGACGCAAGTACAGGCCGCGGCTCCAACAACAACCATTTATATTAATGGTGTGAAGCTGGTAACGGATCAGGCGCCGATAACAGTCGGAAGCCGCATTCTTCTTCCGTTAAGGGCTATTTTCGAAGTATTGGATTCAACAGTGGACTGGAATGCGAAAGCAAAGACAGTCACCGCAACCAAGGATGACACGACCATCGTTCTGAAATTGGGCTCCAAAACAGCGACCATCAACAATGAAGCCGTGACGCTGGATGTTGCCGCCCAATCGATCAATGGCAGAACCATGATTCCGGTCCGGTTTGTCAGTGAAGCCATGGGCGCAGAAGTGGATTGGAACGCCGGGTCAAAGAGCGTATTCATCAAAACTTCAGGTGAAGTAAGTCCGGTTCCGAATGTGTATGCACAGGTTGTCGGACATAAAGGAAACGGCAGTGATCTGGTCGTCAGCTTTATCAAATCGCCAAACGAATCGACGATCGATCATTATCGCATTCTGATCGTAAGGGCAGCTAACGTGCCAAGCTTTCACCTGGCGGCGGCACAAGCCGTAACGTCCAAAAATTATACAACCGCATTGACCCAAAGCGGAGATCAAACCATCTCATTGTCTGCGCAAACCCGGGATGTAAATGGAGAATTGATCCGGGCTGATCAATCCTATGCAGCCTTTATATTGGCGGTAGGCAAAGCAAATGGCCAAAACGCGCTGTCGCAGCCTTCCTCGAAGGTTACGATAACTGTAAACGCGGTTGCGCCGGCCGTAACGAATGTAAAAACAAATGACATTAATGATTATGGCGACGGACGCGATCTGCAATTCAGCTTTACAAAAGCGTCCGACGAATCGAAGATCAGCGCCTATCGCGTGCTTGTTGTCAAAACGGCAAATGCCGGCACTTTCAATCTGGCGAAAGCCAATGCCACAGCAAGCTCCAACTATACGTTGGTCAACAAGACAGGCAGCAGCATTACCCAGACTCTTGCTTCCGGTACACGCGATGTGGACGGAGCAGCCATAGTAAGCGGTATGAGCTATCAGGTATTTGTCCTGTCGGTAGCAAGCAACAACAATTCCGGCAATAATACGTTATCAGAAGGCTCTGCTCCAATCGTGTTGTCTACTAATACAGGCAATGCTGCAGCAAGCAATGTAGTTGCATTCGATGTCAGCGATTATAATGACGCACGCGACCTGAGGGTTAACTTTAATAAAGCAAGCGATGAAAGCAGGGTCAGCCAGTACCGTATTTTCGTGGTAAAAGCCGCTTATGCGGACAGCTTTACTCTTACGACAGCAAATGCTCTTCCAAGCTCTTTCTATACCGTTGCGAATAAAACCGGCAATAATATTTCGCAAGCCCTGGCATCCAGTGCCAAAGATACCAGCGGGGAGAAAATCAAGAACGGCGTAAGCTACCGCGTATTCGTTGTTTCGGTTGGCGCCAACCGTTTATCGGTTCCGTCCCCTAATGTTGTTTTAACGAACAGCTCAAGCTTGCTTGCAGCAACCGATGTTAAAGCAAGCGACAGCAGCGATTATAATGACGCACGCGACATGCTGGTTACTTTCAATAAAGCCTATGATGAAACTAACATCGCCCATTACCGCGTGCTGATCGTCAAAGCAGCCAATGCAGGCAGCTTTACACTGGGCAAAGCGAATGAAGTTGCAAGCTCCAACTATACGGCCCTTAACAAAACCGGCGGCAATCTCAGCTTGAATCTCGCAGCCGGTTCCCGGGACGTGGATGGTACAAAAATTTCAGACGGCGTCAGCTACCGCGTATTTATTCTCTCTGTCGGCGGCGGCAGTTATAATGGAAACAATGCCTTGTCCGCTCCATCCGGAGAGGTTGTATTGACAGACTCCATCTCTGCCGCAACCAATGTATCGGCGAAGATAACAGACAGCGGCAGAATTGACATCAATTTTGACAAGCCGCATAACCAAACCGGGATTTCGTATTATGCCGTGATGATCGTGCCCGCCGGTGTTCCGTTTGATGTGAAGGCGGCAAACAATGCCGCATATTTTATACAGGTTAACGGAGGCACCGGAACAACGACCAATGACAATGACAAGGATATTACAGGCGCGCCCCTGACCAGAGGCAGCTCGTATAAAGTCTATGTCCTCTCGGTTGCGGCCAACGGAAATACGTCTTCCAACGCCCTGTCCGATCCTTCCGGCACAGTAACGCTATAAACGACTCCAAGGGCAGTCTGTAAAACATTCTCCCAAACAATCCCTTATTTAAAGGATTGTTTGGTAATAGCCCGGCTTGACAAAAACAGCCCCGGAAACCACTATTGACGTGGATTCCGGGGCTTTTTCGAATGTCAGGGAATTCTATTGAAAGCGGGGCAGCGGATCCTTCAGCGTACGCCAATTCGCGGCCATTTCTTCATCGTCAAGCAGAGCTTTGTCCAGTGAACGGGCGATTTCCTCGCGGTTCATTTCGATTCCGATAAAGACAAGCTTGGTCACCCGGTCTCCCCATTCCTCGTCCCAATCGGGCGATTTGGGATATTCGCTGCCGAAGTAGGCCATACGTTCCTCCTCGGATAAGGCCGATACCCACAGTCCGGCAGGTGACAGCTGCCTGGAAACACCGGCCTGGCTGAAGGAAATTGCCATGTTGTTGCGGGTGGCCAGCCACATCAATCCTTTGGAGCGGACCACGGAAGCAGGCCATGCACTTAGCCACTGGGCCAGACGTTCGGGATGAAAAGGTCTTTTGCGGGTATACACGAAAGAAGCAATGCCATACTCCTCCGTTTCCGGTGTATGCGCTTCTTTTTGCAGCTCACGTATCCACCCTGCCGATTGGCTCGCTTCCTCAAAGTCAAACAGATGGGTGTTTAAAATTTCCTTCGGATCCACCTTGCCATGGCTGCTGCGGATGATTTTGGCGCGCGGCTGCAGTCCACGCAGGGCAGTTTCCAGCTTTTGCAGCTCTTCCCCGGAGACCATATCGCATTTATTCAACACCAGCACATCACAGAACTCGACTTGATCAATAAGCAGGTGCACGACACCTCTCGTGTCCTCCTCTCCCGCTTCCTGTCCGCGGTCCAGCAGACTCTCAGACGTATTGTAATCCTTCCAGAAATGACAGGCGTCAACCACAGTTACCATGCAGTCAAGCCGCGTAAGCTTGGACAGGTCAACATGATTATCCTCATCGATGTAGGTGAAGGTTTGGGCTACCGGGAGAGGCTCCCCGACCCCTGTCGACTCAATCAGAATATAATCATACCGATTCTCCCGGGCAAGCCGCTCCACCTCCAGCAGCAAATCATCGCGGAGCGTGCAGCAGATACAGCCGTTCGACATTTCAACCAGCTTCTCATCCGTACGGCTAAGACCTCCGCCATCCCTTACCAAATCCGCGTCGATATTAACCTCGCTCAAATCGTTGACGATTACGGCCACCTTCATGCCTTCGCGGTTATTCAGCACATGATTCAAAATCGTTGTTTTCCCCGCACCCAAATAACCGCTTAATACGGTTACCGGAATCTTTTTATCCAAAAGCTCAATACTCACCAGTCACGACCTCTTTCTTTAATCGTAATAATTACTATTTAAAATCAGAATAACGCTTCCTCCATCGCAAAGTCAACTCGAAATCTGATCCGGCACAAAAAACTCCAAAGATGAGAGGACCTCTTCAGAGCCGTGATCGTTATCTTATTATTGTATAATAGCTATGCCCTGTTAAAGACATCAATGAGCTCGCCCAAAACATCCTTGCTGACCATCTTGCCTCTAAAAAATACCAAATTATCCCCATTTCCGGTAAATATGCAGGTTGGCTCATATTTTCTCAGAATGATTCTTCCTTCATCCACAAAAATCTCCATCGCGTCTTTTTCCTCGATCCCAAGCGTACGGCGCAATTCAATTGGCAGCACAATTCGTCCCAGCTCATCCACTTTCCGGACAATTCCGGTTGCTTTCAACATGTTAACAACTCACCCTTCAACAAGTGTGATGCAATAATTATCGCATTCTTATCATCCAAATTTCGTAATTATTACATTTTGAGTTAATTGTAACCTTTACGATATTCGGTGTCAATTTTTTTCGACATTATACGAGAAATTCAATTTTGTTTTCGACAAATAAATAATCCTCGATTTGGAATACTAATATTAATTCATGCACAGTCAACCTCGCCTTAGTTTGACATACCGGATACATATCTTTATTATAGGAAGAAGAAAAATCCGTAAAAATTACAAAAAATATCGAATAGATGGGATGATTCAAATGAAACCAGGCATACACCCTTCGTACCAGCGTGTTATTTTCTTTGATACGAGCAGCGGATTTAAATTTTTGAGCGGTTCAACCAAAAGCTCCAATGAACAAATGGAATGGGAAGACGGCAATTCTTATCCGGTTCTGCGGATCGATACCAGCTCTGCTTCACATCCTTTCTTTACCGGCAAGCTTCGCAACACGGAAGTTGGCGGACGGGTTGATCGCTTTAATCAACGTTTCAAAGCCAAACAATAAGCAGCAAGCAAAAAGCAGCGGCCGCCGAAAGATTCGGAAGTCCGCTGCTTTTGTTATTCCCTGTGCATGTTGAAATCCAATGCACTGCACGCTGTACTTTCAATCGCATTAACCGGCTCGCAGCGCTCTGGACATCCGAACGATCTGTGACGCCAGCGCTTCAATCCGCTCCAGTATGCCGGCATCGACAATCTCGTTCCGTTCATTGAAATGCTCACGATGTGCATATACGTAATCCGGCGCTGTAAACGCTCTGAAATAGCCGGCAATGGGCTTCAGCTGATTTTCGATCACAAGAAAATGCTGATACGTTCCGCCTGTACCGATAAACCCGATAATCTTGCTGCGGAAAGCGGTTATGGGAAGAAGATCGAATAAGTTTTTGAGAGCGCCGGACATAGAAGCCTGAAATATCGGAGTTCCAATCACAAAACAATCGGCAGCGAGCACAAGTTCAACCACCCGGCGCGTATCATCGTTATAATCGGCGAAATTGCGCCCATCACAAAATTCAATCGAACAGGTTTTTAAGTCCAGCAGTTCCGTCTTAAGCTCAGGATCCAATATTGACGCCTGATCAACCACGCTCTTAACAACGGATAATGTCTTACCGCCTATTAACGTTCCGGAAATCCCGAGCAGCTTCATTCGCATCTACCTTTCCATCAGACTTGCACCAAACGATCGTACAGATGTGTCTTCAAACGCCTCATAAAGGAGCGGCTGCGAGCGGCGTCCAGCATTTCCGGATGAAAGGTCTGGCCAAAGTATTCCTCTCCAGTGTCTCCCTCCTGATGGACCTGGCGGTGCAGGAACAATAAGCTTTCCTTCGAACCCAAGGGAGCCGCCGCCGCAATGATCGCATCGTTCTCGAACGCCCAAATGCGGCGCATCCAGGTTGCTCCAGCCTCGGATCCGTCACTGCTGACCACAATGATGTCTGCGCCTTGCTTGGCGAGCACGCGATACGATTCCGGGTAGCAGGCATCTTCTCCTGCCAGAATGCCAACCCTGCCGATTGGCAGCTCGAAGGTACGGAATAGATGAGGATTAAGCCGGTTTCCATGAACAGAACCGGCTTGACCGACGATACCGTCCTGACCGATCAAATAAACGATCCTCTGGTCTCTTCGCGTATCCTTCTCAGCCAAAGCTGCGACGATAAACCCAGATACATCCGCCGCCAATTTCTGCAGCTGTTGTATAATTTCTTCCCCAAGCGCTATTCCCGTACCGATTTCCAGCTCCGGAAGCACATAAACACGGTTTGCTGCCGCTTCTTGCGGCGGTTCGAGCGTCTTAAACGCTGTTGTCAACCGTTCCGGGAGCGGACTGTTATCCGGCTTGCAAGGAACGAGGATGATCTCAAAGAATGCCGGGGCTGGCAAATTTCGGGTTTCCCCTTCTTTCCACAGGTAGGGGTGAAGAAGCAGCTCCTGATAGGCATGCGGCCGTCTCGAATTCAAGATATGACGGCGTTTCTTTGCTTCTAAGATGACTGTTCCGAAAATAATTCCTTCGCCGGCGATCAGCATGTCCTGAACATCTCCATCCGGTCCGATAATTCCGCTGCCGCCGGTAAATTGCGCCCCTCTCTCCCGGTCGGACCGGTTAGCCGCCACCCAGTACAAGGCATTTTCTTTGGCTCTCAGGCACCAGGTCCTGCTAGGCGGGTTGTTCCCTCCGCCTACCCAGTTCGTCGGGAACGCAATGATATCCGCTTCTTTTAGCGCCGCGATCCGCGTTGGTTCGAAATACATCGCATCCATGCAAATCAGCAGCGCAATTTTCCCGATCGGAGTCTCGAACACCGGAATTTCTTCCTTGCCCTCACGTGCCCATCTCGGATCGGCAGCAAATAAATGCGTTTTACGGTATGAGCCGATGATGCCTTCCGGTCCAATCAACACGGCACTGTTATAATAAGCTCCGCTTGACGGGTCAATTTCCGCCAATCCGGCGGCAACATAGCAATTGTATTGGCTCGCCACGGCGTACAGCCTGTCTGTCGTCGGTCCGGGTATCGTTTCCACGAACGGCCTGATTTCCTCCCTGCTGTCCCACACGTAGCCGCTTGACGCCATTTCCGGGAATACAACCAGCCGGGCGCCTTGCTCGGCAGCTGTTCTCAGGTAATCGGCCATACGCGACCGGTTAAGCATTACATTGCCATGTTCGGGATTAAATTGTACGGCAGCGACGATAATTTCCTGCTCATGATTGTTAATATTCACTCCCGACCGCTCCCAACCAGTGCTTCCTTGCTCCAATCAATCAGCACCGCTTCTTCTTCATCCTTGCGGACGCGGATAAGGGAATCCGCTGTAAGCTCCCCGACGATACTCGCCGTAATGCCCTGGGCAGCGAACATGGAGATGATCTCACCACACTGCTTCGGATCCGCGGCGAGGATGAAGCCATAGCCGGGAAACATGCGCAGCCACCATTCCCATTCCACCGATTCCGGCTTCGGAATGTGGTCAAGCCTGACGGTTGCTCCGCAGCCTGCATTCTCCGCGAGCATAGCGATGGTACCCAGCACGCCTGCATTGCTGATATCCCTCGCGGCCGAGGCCGCTCCCATCTCCGCGATCCTGGGCATTAGCTCCAGCCTGGTACGAAGGGATTCCGGCTCGCGGAAGCTGGTGCAATCCCATTGGGCGTAATGCTTCACCGGCCGCCCATCCAGGTCGATCGCCGCGATCAGCGATTGCCCAGGCTTCCCTTGCGTCCCGCGCAGAAGATGCGTCGCCTTGCCCAATACGGCGGTTCCGACCCCTTCCGCCTCACCGGGGAGAAAATGGCCTCCGACCATCGGAACATCAAGCTTCCGGCAGCCTTCGGCCATCCCTTCGGCAATCTGGGCGGCTGCTTCATGAGTGGGAGCGCTGAGCAGATTAACCATGGCTGTAGGTCTTCCGCCCATCGCATAAATATCGCTGACGCTGACCAGCACCGCGCAGTAGCCGGCCCAATACGGTTCGGTCCGCACCAGCTCTGGCATAATACCGTCGCAGGACATCAGCAGATAGCCATCCGGTACAGGCAGCACGGCCGCATCATCCCCAATGGGATCCAGCATGCTTGCCCGATCCCAGGGAAACGTCTGGAGGAGCGGCTTAATGTCTTTTTTTCGACTGATGCCGGATGATTTCACCAGTTCTTCAATCAGCAGCGCCAGCTCGCCCATTCTGCACCATCCTCTCGTATAAAGCCAGATGTTGGTCTGCCGCAGACTCCCAGCGGTAGGCCTTTGCGGCTTCCTTCCCATTCCGGCTCAATTTATGGCTTAATCCGCTATCCTTCACGATGCGGGTCATGCTTGCGGCAATGGAGCCTTCATCTTCCGGATCGGCAAGAAGCGCATGTTCTTCATGGATGAGAAACTCCTGGAACACCTCTATCGTGGAGGCAACCACCGGCGTTCCGGCAGCCATCGCTTCCATAATCGCAAGCCCCCATCCCTCCTTCAAGGACGGCTGCACGAAGCAATCGGCCAATTGGTAATAGTCCTGAATCGTGTCCGTATCCGGAGAACCGGCAATGCGAACATCATCCCGGACAGCTTTGTCCAGGCTGTTCAATTCCCGATGAAAGTCATCCAGATAATAGCGGTAATCGAACAGCGTTGTTCCACCAGCAATGACCAGGACCGCATCCGGTATGGAGCGCTTTACCTCGGCGAAGGCGCGCAGCGTCCGAATCGTGTTTTTGCGGGGTTCGATACCGCCCAGCGTGAAGTAGACCGTTTTGTCAGCCAAGCCATATTTTTTCTTCAATTCCCTTTTATCGTCGCAGGGTTTGAAGAAACGATGGTCCACGCCGTTGTGGATGACGGTTGAGTTGCGACCGATATCGTCGCTCAGACGTTTCCTCCAGTAATCGCTGACCGTGATTAAGGCTTCAGGGCGGATAACTGATTTCTGCTGGCAATCCACCAGAGCGGGCGTCGTAAAATCGTCCAGGTGATGAACGGTCCGGATGAAGAAGGGGACTCTCCTCTTCTCCTTCAACCGGCTGAGACTGTTTGCGCTGATGCAATCCTGCACATGATGAATATCGAACTGCTCAAGCGGTTCTGCTTCCAGGCCTGCCGTATAGGTCTCGATGTACCGGATAACCCGGGACTCGAACGTCTCGCCGGCCCTTGCAGAGAACGGTATAATTCTCTCTTCCGCTTCTATCGGCCGATAAAATCCGCTTGTGCCGCCAAGACCCAGAGCGAAAACCTTGACCTGGCACCCGCGCCGGTTCATGGCTTCCGCCAGAGCCAGCGTGTGCACGACACCGCCGCGCGGTTTGGTATTATACGTATAGAGAGCAATTTTCATCGGCGGCCTCCTTTTCTTCAGGAAGCATAGCGTTATACGCCCGCATCCATCAGATGAGCCGCATTCAGCCCAGCCAATCGAACGACTTTGTTCACGCTGTCTTCCGCCCCTCCGATGGGACGGATATGAATGCCCTTGATTCCTTCAATTTCCCGCAGCTTTCCGATCAGCTCAGCGGCGATCGCAAGCCCTTCCTCCTTGGACTCGGTCTCCGAAAGACGAGCCTTGAACGAGTCGGGAATAACGATGCCGGGAATACGCAGGGCCGTATCGATATGCGCCGCATCCCGCAGAGGCAGAATACTGGCCATAATGGTGATGCGTTTATGAAGATCGCGGCGCCTTGCCTCCTCCATCCATTCTCCGATCAGGTCCATATCGAACACCAGCTGGGTACGCACGAAGTTCGTACCCCCGTCCGCCTTGGCCTCCAGGCGGTCAATCAGCTCCTTTATTGGCTTACCCGCGATATTTTCCACCGTACCGATCGTAAATACCGGTTTCTCCTCCATGAGCGTGCCGTCGAAGAGTCTGCCTTCATCGACAAATTTACGCACATAGCTAACCAGCTCCATCGTCTGAAGATCATATACCTCCTTGGCATCAGGCTCTGTCCCGACCTTCGCGGGGTAGCCTCCAAGGATCGCAATATTCTTTACACCGATGGCTGCAAGACCCAGCAGATCGCTTTGTATAGCCATCCGGTTCCGGTCGCGCAGGTTAATCTGGACAATCGGTTCAACCCCGACCTGACGCACGAAGTATGCGCCGACTACGGGTGACAAACGGGCGATTGCCAGGAGATTGTCGCTGAGGTCGACCGCATCGACGGCACCGCGGTACCGGATCGCCTGCTCGACGAGGGGCTGCGGATTCCAGCTGCGGGGCGGGATCAATTCAGCCGTAACGATAAAATGCTCCGGCGCGAGCTTTCCTTTTTCCAATAATAATGTCATATCGTACCTTCCCTTTCTTCATGCTGCGCGGCATGGAGCTGTTAAATTTGGAATGTGCTCAGGATGAAGGCGCCGGCGCGGGAATATTCGATCAGGCAATCCTGAAGGTCGAGCGGATGGCATGGGATGGAGCCTTCAATCAGGTCTTCCTCGCGATGGCCGTGCAGACCAAGGCCAAAGCGGCATACGTATACTTTTCCGCCCTCCTTGATGAAGGTGGCCAGACTGTCGTTATGGTTCATTTGTCCTGCAAAAGCGGAGCTGCCGACTGCCGGGAAGCCGCGGGTGGCTATCGCATTCATCGCCCCGGTGCCGTAGAAATAAATCGCCGTCTCGAAGCCTTTGCGCTGCGCGCGGATCGCCTGAAGAATGGCAACGTAGGACAATGAGGATTCATGCGCGATACCGTGGACGAGAGACAGGAACTTGTCGCCCTCATTCGCCTTGTAATCCGGGAACACCTTCGTTTCTCCGTAAAGCCTGGAGCCGGCAGGCAGAGTCGGGTGGGGAATCTCATTCATCGATTTCAGTTCAAGTTCTGTAAAATTAGCCATGATACATCATCCTCCAAAAGATATTTTTATATGGAAAAGAGCGTAAAGCTCTTATGCCAGCTTGCTGAAATACTGCTGCTCGGCGTTGCCCCAGAAGATTCTTTCCTTAATTTCGTCCGATACCCTGGCGCCCTGGATTTTCCAGAATTCACTTTCAAAATCGCTCCAAGGCTCATCACAGCCGAACATAACCCGGTCCAGACCGATTCCTGTCCGATCCAGCTCCTGCAGCAGCTTGCGGACCGCAAATCCGATGGCCCAGCTGGTATCAAGATAGACGCGGTAATGCCCTTCGATCAGATCCTTCCACTGCGACAAAAGCCGGATATGACCGCTTACTCCGCCGCCCATATGAACCAGATGTATCTTCAGCTCCTTGCCCCAGCGTTTGATGATTTTGAAAAATCCCGTAATATCGGAGCTTTCACCTGGGCTGGTGTGAAAATGAATCGGGATATCCCGCTCGATCGCTGCCTGGAAAATGGCTTCATGCTGCCGGAGTGTCGGCTCATCCCATTTATCCGGATCCGATGTGCCTCCGAGCAAATAACTCATCTTCATGGCGATGATTCCCGGCTGATCAAGCATTTGCAGGGCCGAATCGGTCAGCCCGCGATTTCTCGGGAGGCCGGATACCCACAATGCTCCAGCCACCCTGCCGCCTTCCTGCCCGGCCAGCTTCACGACCAGTTCATTATGGCTGAACGGCTGCTCCTGCACGGGTATGCCATAGTTCGGGATAATCAGCGTCTTCTCAATTCCCCGGCATTTCATAAAATGGTCCAATTCTTCCCTGGTTTCCGGGCCCGGATCAGCCGGCGAAACCGGCACCTCCGATTCATAGAAGGGCCATGGGTCCAAACAGCCGACGTGATTGTGCACGCTGTATACTCTTCTTCCAATCGCCATCGTAAGCGGCTTCGCCTCTTGAATCAGAGGCTCGCCCATCCCCTGGCCTTCAGCTGCCGGCAGTTTGCCGGCGCTTGCGTGATTGTGCATCATGCACATCTAAATCCGCCTCCATTCGTTGATGTGGATGGTCCCGGATTGAGTAGAGAGCCCCGGCCTTGCGCCATCCCAGCTTCTCAAACAGCTTCACATTCTGCTCCTGCACCTGGGCCAAAAACCGCTGGACACCACGCCGTCTCATCTCTTCGACCGCAGCCTCGATAAGATAAACCCCGATGCCTCTCAGGCGATAGGCTTCATGGACGGCCAGTCTCCCTCCCCACCAGACTCCCTCCTCCTGTCTGTCGGGATAGCAGCGGACAGTCCCCATCAGGACAGACCCGCTGCCCCAGGCGTTCAGATAGATGGAGGAGGAATCTTCGTCATCCTCATCGGTTTGCTCAAACATGCCCTGCTCGTCTACAAAAACCCGGCGCCGCAGCAGCAATGCCGCTTCCATTTCCTCGCCGCTGGCAGCCAGCCTCACATCGCAATTTCTCATGGACTCCTCCTCTTTAGACCACCAGACTATTTCCGCCTGCTCTGCCAGTTAATCACCTTGGTTTCTAGACCGGCAGCTTTTCAAAGGATGGCAGAGCGGAGCAGGCGCCGCACTTGGCGCAGCCTGCCATGCTGCTTGCGGAAGTCAGCTCGGCCTCGGCTAGCAGACCGGCAACTTTGCGGTACATCTGCTCCATATACACCGATGACGGCGGTTCCGCGTGCTCAAGCAGCGTGCCGCGCAGAGGGCGAAGCGGCACGACAAAGGGGTACACGCCCATAGCTGCAGCTCTCGCACAGCCGGCAAGCGTAAGCTCTGGGTCCTCCCCCATCCCCAGGATGACATATGTGGTGACCTGGTTCTTGCCGAATACCGCAACCGCTTTTTCAAATGCGCTGAAGTAGGTCTCCAGCTTTATGGCAGATTTGGAGGGCATCATCTCACGCCGGACCCGCTCATCGAACGATTCGACATGAAGTCCGATCGTGTTTGCGCCGGCATCCTTCAGAACCTGATACAGCCCATCGTCATCAGGCGGCTCGCACTGCACCTGTATGGGAAGATTGCTGATCTTACGGATGGCTCTCACGCAATCAGCCAGGTGAAGCGCCCCCCTGTCCGTTTCATTCGGGGTGCCGGTCGTCAAGGTAATCTGAGTGATTCCGTCCAATCGTTCGGCTGCCTGGACGACCTCTGCGAGCTGCTCTGGTCTTTTTTTGGCAATGGTGGCGCCCCCCTCCAGCGAATGACCGATGGCGCAGAACTTGCACCGGTCATTCGGACTCCACCGGATACAGCTCTGGATGACCGTACTGGCCAGCACATCCGAGCTGTGGCGCACCGCAATTTTGTTATACGCAATGCCGTCTTTCGTTGTCAGATCATAAAACTTCGGACGGCTGACGGGATCGAGATACATTAACGTTTTGCCTTCAAACTGCAGGGCGTATCCATCATCCCCCTCCACCAGCGTATAAGGCGAGCTTTCCGCCGGTCCATTAAAGGCGGGCAGCATAACCGTCGTGCTTCCCATGCGAAAGGCTACATCATCCGATGGCCCCGCTCCTCCCCGGCGGCCGGCTTCTATCCTGCTTTCTGTTCGAATGCCCTTATTCTGAAGATCGACCAGCCGCCAGGCATTCTCGGAAGAGGGAAATCCGCCGCCGTCCCCTGCCCGTTCCAAGGAATCCTTCATATTCATCCACCTTTCCTGCTGTTGGTCCTCTGTATGAATAATTGTTCATGTCACTTTATATAACAAATAATAGAGGAAATTTTGCGTGTGTACCTCATCCACTGGAGTGTTAATTTGCTCATCCAGCTTATTATGTCAGGTCTGAGACGTATTTCTATGCTATCATGGTCCATATATGGTACTTTTGTTCACATAAACTCAGATGGTGACCAAACCGTCATGTTAAAGTCGGAAGGGAGCAAAGGGGCATGGAGTGGAAACCTGCAAAGTCGTCCGGCATAGCCGTTTATAAGCAAATCGCGAATGATATCGAGCACCGGATTATAAGCGGCGAGTTTCCATCTGGAAGCTGGCTGCCTTCCGAACGGCTGCTCGCCGCCCGGCTTAATGTCAACCGAAGCACCGTCATTTCCGCCTATGACGAGCTTCACGCGGCAGGGCTTGTCAAACGGGTGAAAGGCACCGGGACTCTTGTCAGTACGGAGTTATGGAATGATGCGGATAAGCGCCTTCCAGATTGGGAGAGTTACGTCAAGGGCGGATTCTTTCAGCTGAACAATCCGATCAACCGGCAAATCTATCAGCTCGTCCACTCCGGGGACGATATTGTGAATTTTGCTGTCGGGGAGCTGAGCCCCGATCTGCTTCCGGTTTCCTTCATGCAGCATATACAACATACAATGGAGATCAGTCAGTATTTGGGGTATGAGCATATACAAGGAAATCTCAAGCTTCGCGATGCCATCTGCGCGCATCTGAAAGCTTACCGCAGCATTGATTCGGCATCCTCTTCGCTCCTGATTACATCGGGGGCCCAACAAGCCCTGCACCTGATTATCCAAAGTCTGCTGAATCCGGGGGATGCCGTTATCATTGAGGATCCTTCTTATGCCTTTTCTTTGCCAATCTTCCATTCTGCGGGACTGCGGACTTTCCCCCTGCCGACATTCGAGGATGGTATTGATCCGGACGAAATCCTTGCTCTTCACAAGAAACACAGGATCAAAATGATTTTTCTCAATCCGAACTTCCAAAATCCGACCGGCACCCTGATTAGCATGGAAAAAAGGCGGAAGGTGCTTGATATTTCAACCAAATACGGAATACCCATCGTGGAGGATGACCCATACAGCCTGACCGAATATGAAGGCCGCAGCGTGCAAACCTTGAAATCCATGGATAAAGACGGAACTGTCATCTATATCAGCTCCTTGTCCAAAATCATCGCCTCAGGCCTGCGGATCGGCTGGATTCTGGGGCCGCGGTCGATCGTCAACCGAATGGCCGACGCCAAACAGCAGATTGATTATGGACATCCCAACTACCCGCAGTGGATTGCCGCCCAGCTGCTCTCTTCCGAGCAATTTGATGCACATATCCGGAAGCTCCGGCATGGGCTTAGGAACAAACGCGATAGGATCATCCGCTCATTGGACAAATATTTTAAGGGCAGCGCCGATTATTTCGTGCCCGAAGGAGGGATCCATCTTTGGTGCAAGCTCGCCATCGAAGGAACTGAACATCAATTGTTCAAGGAGGCGGTCAAGCAGGGGGTTGTATTTGCGCCGGGCACCACGCTTGGCTCTTCTACACGTCATATCCGTCTGACCTTCAGCCGCGCGGACGATAATGAGATTGAGGAAGGAATACGGAGACTGGCAGAGGCAGCTTCAAGATTATAATAAAAAAAAGCCCTGATTCCAGGACTTAAGGATAATCAATATTGGGCCAGCACGAGAACGAATGCCAGATTCGCATAGGAAGAGCTGTTCGGGCGAAGAAGGCTCTAAGCCGGCCTATGCCCAGCCTGACTTGATATATCCCGCTTTTCTAAGAGTCATCTCAGCATACGGATTAATCCCGTCAATGCGCCGGTCAATCGAAAAATAGCGCAGCTCCAATCCCTCGTCGTCCTGAATGGACGGAGTGCCTGTGACATCCAAAGCTTCATAAACGGCCATAACGTTATAAATTTCATCGCCATGAGGGTATTTATAATACATGTCTTTGCCGGACAACAAGGTTATAAAGCGAAAAGAGCCCGCCCTTAATCCGGCTTCTTCATATAATTCGCGTGCCGCCGCTTCCTCCAGAGATTCGCCAAGCTCCAGCGCCCCGCCAAGGGTTCCCCAGTCCAGACTGTCGGTTCTTTTCTGCAGCAGCAGTTGGCCTTGCTCATTAAATACCAGCACGCAGGCACCTGCCATAATCAAAGGCTGTGTGCCGACATATTTTCTCAAATCCGATATATATCCCAAGAGACCGTACTCCTTCTTCTTTAATTAACTATGAATCCCAGAATTTAATCCATAATCCGAGTCCTTTGCCCGCGTATACGAGGTCAATCAAGTCAGCCAACGAATCCTTTCCGTTACTTTTTGGCCCTTAGTATATCAGGCACTCTTCTCATAAATCTCTCGCTGTCCCTCACAAAATCATACTGCTCATATAATTCATGCGCATCCTTTGTTCCCAGTAACCCATTTAAATTTTTCAAACGGTCGGACGCCGTGATATGTTCAATCAATTTCTTGCCCAGTCCCAGTCCACGGAAGCTCTCATCAATATATACATCGCATAACCAGTACATCGTCGCATTATCTGTCACCACACGCGCAAAGCCAACCTGGCGCTTCTCTTTATAGATCCCGTAGCACAGCGAATTATGGATAGATTGTTCAATAACTGATTCCGACCGCTTATTGGCCCAATAGCTTCTCGCCAGAAAGCCCTTGATTACTGCCAAATCAAGCAGTTCCTTATCCTCGCTGATCAGATATTCATTCTCCACAAGCATCCCTCACCTTCCCATTTACGCTCCCCTTTGGAGAGCAGCAATCCGTTATTCCAGGAATGGAATTCACTCCCTATTGTAATATATCATAAAAGAAGACCATGCCCCTTTGCGGAAAAATCCGCGAGAGGCATGGTCTTTCAATCTATCGGTTCGGTATGAATCCGGCTTTAGGAGGCAGCCGGAAGCTTGACGAGTATGGCCACTGCTTCCGATCTGGTTGCCGTATCGTTCGGAGCGAACATGCCGCCGCTGCGGCCTCCGATGATGGCGTTGTCCTTGGCCGCTTTTACCGCGCCTTTGGCCCATGCCGGGATTTTGGCGTCATCCGCGAATCCCGTTGCTGTGCCGGCACTCGTGTCCAGCTTCATCGCTTTCGCAATCATAACAGCCATCTCGGAGCGTGTAATTGTCGCGTCCGGCTTGAATGTACCGTCGGAATAGCCGCTGACGATCCCGGCTTTTACCGCTTGAGCAACAGCATCTGCTGCCCAACCCTTGATCTTGGCGTTATCTTTGAAAGCAAGCTCCGCTCCTGTTCCTTGAGGTTTCAGGGCGTTGATCAGCATAACCGCAAATTCAGCACGGGTCAGCTTCTGATTCGGCTTGAACGTGCCGTCGCTGTAGCCGCTGACGATGCCCTCAGCAACTGCCTCCTCAATGGAAGCCATTGCCCAATGCCCGGCAATATCCTTTAATGCAACAGGCACTGGCGGAGCAACCGGCGGTGTAGCTGGAGGCATATCCACTGGATCTGCTGTACCCTCGACATCCGCCGTGCTGATATCCTGCCTGCCATATGTGGCGAACCAGCTTTTAATCGTTTGGAAATCCTTGGAGAAAGCCAGTGACACGAGCAGCATCATCCGGGCATGCTGGGCATTCAGATTATCCCCGGCAATAATGCCTTCGCTATCCGAAGGATACATGGTTCCCGAACCCGTTCTCGTCGTTGTGACGAAAATAACACCCTGTTTGATGGCCTCGGTGCGTGCAGCGCTCATTTTCGGCGAGATTCCGCCTGCACCTGTACCGGCGGTAACAATCCCCTTCGCACCGTCAGCTACCATTCCCTTGATACCCCCGCCGTCGGCATCCTGGTAAGCGAATGCGACCTCGACCATCGGCAGATCCGTCTTCTGGATCATGCTTAGGTCAAAAGGCGTCTTCCAGTCTGGCTTGCCTGCTTTCAAAGCTCTATCATTCAGACGGTAGATGGAAATATTGTCTTGATCGATATAGCCCAGCGAGCCGAGTATCGGCGTCTTGAACGTATCGAGACGCTGCGCGTTTGTTTTCGTTACTTCCCGGGCAGCTTGAATCATATCGTTAAGCATAATCACTGTGCCGTACCATTTGGTCTTGCCGCTTCCCGCCAGTTTAATGGCGTTGTACAGATTGGCCGGAGCATCGGTGCCAATAACGTCCCAAGGACGCATTGCACCCGTTACGACCACCGGCTTCTCGCTTTGAACGGTCAGATCGAGGAAATAAGCGATATCCTCCATCGTATCCGTACCGGATGTGACGACAACGCCGTCATAGGTTTTCAGCGCCTGATCAACAGTCAGCGACAGATCGTACAGATCGCCGATCGCATAGCTGCCTGAACCTTTATTGCCGAATTGATACGTGGATACATCGGCAATTTTATCTTTTCTGGGCAGTTGGGCCACCATATCTTCAATTTTGTAGGTGCCCGACTTGTAGTTTTGCAAATTGGTAGGATCTCCGTCGTTGGCCTGCCCGGAAATCGTACCGCCCGTCCCGATAACAAGGACGTTTGGCATTGCAGAAGTTTTGGACGCATCGCTGAGAGCAGGAAGCGGAGGCAATGCGGCCGGTTCGTCTGCGGCAGAGGCTGTAGAAACCAGGCCTCCAGCCGGAATCGACAAGCTGAGAAGGAGAAGTGCAAGAAACGGAAGAAGCAGTCTTTTTCCAAATAAGCCGCTAGACATTGATATCATGTAGCCTTACCTCCTGTGTGTTATGCTTTCGGCGCATCAACAACAACATTTTGCGTGCCGTATGTGGCAAACCATTTTTTAATCGTCGGCTGATCCTTGGAGAAGCCCATCGAAAGCAGCAGCAGCATACGGGCATGCGTCGCGTTCAGGCTATCGCCGGCGATAATGCCGTCGCTATCGGAAGGATACATCGTTCCCGAGCCTGTTCTTGTCGTCGTAACGAAAAGGATACCTTTTTTGATCGCTTCGCTGCGCGCTGCGCTCATTTTCGGCGAAATTCCGCCTGCGCCTGTACCGGCTGTAACGATGCCCTTCGCTCCGTCGGCAATAAAACCATTAATTGCGCCTGCGCCGGCATCCTGATAAGCGTAAGCAATTTCAACTTGCGGCAGATCCGTTTTGCTGATTTTGGTCAGGTCAAACGGTGTTTTCCACTCTGGTTTGCCCGCTTTGCTTACTCTGCCCGGTGCGCGATAGATGGAGATGTTGTCTTGATCGATATAGCCCAGCGCTCC
This sequence comes from Paenibacillus sp. JT31N11, assembly GCF_056269285.1. Classification (NCBI taxonomy): domain Bacteria; kingdom Bacillati; phylum Bacillota; class Bacilli; order Caryophanales; family Paenibacillaceae; genus Paenibacillus; species Paenibacillus sp. JT31N11. The sequence goes on along the minus strand of NZ_JBWDNQ010000001.1, from coordinate 429,599 downwards.
AAGAACCGGTGATTGGAATGTGTCCAGGCGCTGCGCGTTGGTTTTCGTTACATCGCGGGCTGCTTGTACAATGTCATTAAGCATAAGCACTGTACCGAACCATTTGGTTTTGCCGCTAGCCGCAAGCTTAATGGCGTTGTACAGATTGGCAGGAGCATCTGTGCCGATAACATCCCATGGACGCATTGCGCCGGTAATGACAACCGGCTTCTCGCTTTGGACAGTCAGATCGAGGAAATAAGCAATATCCTCCATCGTATCCGTACCGGACGTAACAACGACGCCGTCGTAAGTCTTCAGCGCTTGGTCAACCGTTAGCGACAAATCGTACAGATCGCTGATCGCGTAGCTGCCTGATCCTTTGTTGCCGAATTGGTACGTGGACACATCGGCGATTTTTTCCTTTTTCGGCAGTTGGGCCACCATATCTTCGATTTTATATGTTCCGGATTTATAGGATTGCAAATTAGTAGGATCTCCATCGTTTGCTTGTCCCGAAATGGTACCGCCCGTTCCGATAACAAGAACATTCGATTTCGTTGAAGCATCTTTTACTTTTACATCAGGAATGGGGAAGGTAGTCCCGGCCGCTGGAGCATCCGCTGCAAAGGCACCTACTGCCGTCACGCTTAGCAAAGCCATTACTACGAAAGGGACGAGGAACAATCTGGCCAATCTTTTTCTGCTGATTAAAGTCACTTAAACTACCTCCTAATGTAATATATGAATTTCCGCAAGCTCATTATACGACCATGTTATATTATATTACAAGATAAATTTATAGAATTAAAGAATTGACGCAAGAATGGAAGTTTTTAATAATAGTTGTGTTAATTTTTATAACATTAAATGACGCAATTTCTAAGCAGCTTATAGATGCTTAGTTTCATTATTTGGTTGCTTTTGTCTTTTATTTTCCCAAAACTTGTCATGTACTCCTAGCACTTTGATATGAATCTTCCTTTTAGTCATTCAACAAGTGGAAAGTTATCTAAAATTATGGATGTGAAAAAAAGATACGTAAGGACACACACGCAAACACTGTGTATGCTTAAGTATCTTTTGTCTAATCTGTAATCACTATTATCTGCTAACCGGCACTCTTTCAAGAAGGAACTCACTCAGCTTGTTATCTGACCACTCATACATCTCCAGCAGCTCCTGATAAGGATCGCTTGACATCTTCAGATATGCCGCCATTTTGTCTCATTCCGGAGCATCCGATCGGATCAGATGCGCCAGCTTGTACAGCTCCGCGATATCATGACGATCAGAGGCCTCCAATCTTCGCACAGCTTCTTCAATTTCCACAACATCTACGACGGCAATCTGCTCGGCATCCGGTGGATTAAGCGGCTTTCCGACGAGCTCAACCTCCCCATATCCAACCAGCCTGATGAAATGGGGATGGGGAATATGGGCTCTGAAAGGGTTCTCTGCGAATGACCGGCATTTGAAATGACCGAATATTTCATAATTCAGCAGATTGGCCCCCAGCTCCTCCTGCACTTCCCGCCGCAGGGCTTCCCGGTAGTGTTCATTCGGCTCCAACGTCCCGCCAGGCAGCTCCCATCTGCCGTTATCCAACTGGATCATGACATATCGATTTCCGACGGTAGGGATAATGCTGATATTGCTAATCAACGATTCATCGGTCGGTGATTCTACGGTAAACCGGGACTTCACGATGTCCCAATCGATCCATCCGGATAAGGTTGGCAGACCGCTGAGGTATGCTCGCCTCCGGTTCGTGCCGGGGATGTTCTCCACTGGATGATTCCACTCATTTGCTTCTATGCGTATCGCCCGCCCTCTCTTACAAAATAAGGGTGCCTTCTTTGGCCAATGAATTGTCTATTTCTGCATCGCTGCACCATCCCTTTTGCTTAACTTGGCCAGTTCGTCTGTCCTTACGTCTTATTTCCCGGTGATAGCCTGGTAGGTAGCAGAGTCAGCGATAATATAAAGCCGCGCCCCGGCGGGAATCGGCGTGTTCAGCTTGCGGTTGACGCCCAGATCGCCGCGATCCGAAATCAACGTCGCTCCCCGGCTCAACAGATCCTGAAAAGCATCCCCGTATGTCCGCCAACCTGCTTCTACAGGAACCTCATAGATATCGTCGCCATGCTGACGGCTGAGCAGTTGGCTGAAGATTTCCGAATTCCCCTCCTGAAGCGCAGCCCGGACGGCGAGTCTGGATATAGCGTCATGGGAGAGAACGAACTCGTTTACATTGATATAGCGGAAATTCAGAATGTTTTTCTCCTGGACGATCTCCACCGTCGTATGGACATGCGGAGCAGTCCTTTCAATGCTCGAGGTAATCAACAGCGACTTTCCGTCAGCCAGCGCCGCCTCGTCAATCCGCGAATCCGCAAACACAATTGCTGACCGCGCCTTCTGCAGCATAGCCCGTTCCAGCACTTCATCGGATGCGGGATCGCCGCTGATGAAATGGACATTGCTGCGGTTCAGCAGCGGATGCTTGTCGGTCTCGTCGACGATAACAATTTCCGCACCCGGCAGGTAGGTCATAATTTCCTCTACAGCGTAGTGCGCCTTTTTGCTCCAGTTGATAATGATGATATGATCCTTGCCCTGAAAGTTCAATTGACCGGCCTCCCTCTGCCGTTGAATGCCTGCCACGGAATCGATGACTTTGCCGATCAACAAGCTCAACAGGCCGATTCCGAAAATATACAGAAAGATCGTAAACACCTTGCCCAGTACCGTCTTCGCAAAATAATCGCCGTAGCCAACCGTAGCCATCGTCGTCAGTACCCAATACAGGGAATTAAACCATGAGGTGAATGTTGCCGGTTCCAGCAAGTAAGCGATGGAGGCGCTGATCAGAATGAAAATGATAACAGTCAGGATAATCGACGTATTTTTGAAACGCATGGTTTTGTTAAGCACTCTAAGAAAGAAATACATGCTGATCCTCATCCTCTTCCGCTCAGATCGGCGAATGCCGCATAAAAAAAAGAGATTGCCCTGCCGGAATGGGAACGGACAGAGCATCATGCAAGCTATATAGGATCTTGGCTATACGATCAGGCTGCTTACGGCGAAGCTCGTACCCAGGAATACGAAGCACAGCAGAATGCCGATGGCAGTGTTGCCCTTCTGCAGATGCTCGGATACTTTCAGCCCCGGTGTGACCAGCTCGAAAATCCAATAGGCGGCGATCAGGCAGACATAGCCCACCGCAAACCAGATCATCATAAACCAAATGGACGTATTGGTATAGGCGGCAACGCCCAGAATAATTGCCGTTGCCAGAAACTTTCCGCCCAGCGCGAGCCCTACCGCCATATTCCCCTTGCGCAGCTCATCCATGTCGCGGAATGGAGTCATCCAGCTGAAGATCAGCATGCCGAGCGTCTGCAGCAGGATAATGACAGCAACACTTACCACAATATTGATCACAATGGTCATCATGCCCACCCCCTGAATTTTGCATAGACCATATCATAGTCGCTGTAATCATGGACTTCTTCCACCATGATCATTACTTTTGTCACACTCTTGAGCGCCTTGTACCGATCATCGTCGATCGGCTGCTTGAGCTGGTTGCCCGATGGCAGCGTCAGGACCGCAAAGTTCCGCGTCTTGCCCTGATACTCCGTCTTGTATACCCCGACCAGCGGGACATTCGTCTTCAGCGAAATCTTCAAATTGTCGAGATCCGCCTTCGCCTTGGTCTGATCCGGATAGGATTTGAGTGTATTCCAGGCAGACAGCTTGACTTCATTGCTGCCGGTTTCGTTGGTCACCATATCCGCGCTCATGAACTGCAGCGTCCAGATTTTGGCGCCCGTTGCGTAGTTCCCGTCATTGGGCAAAAGTGTATTGTCAGGCAGAACGGTCATGTCGCTGCCGATCAAATCGCCGACCGTACCTTCAACAATCCGGTAATCCCACGGAATCCGCTGCGCGTCTCCGCCGGAAGCCGCAGCTGTATCGGAGGTGGTATGAAATACGGACGGTTGATCGGTCGAGCACGAGCTGAGGAGCAGACTGGCGAAGACAGCCAGCATCAGGATGCCGATCAGCTTCACGCGGCCGCGGTGGCGAATCACTCCGCGCTCTGCTGCTGAATCGCTTGCTCTTTTTTCTATCATTCTCTTTCTTTCACTCCCAACGCGATAAAATGGCTCGTATTTCCGGTAATCGGCCCTCCGGCTCTGCCGAGCAGCCCGCAGGGGGCGCCATTAAGCATAAACATGCCTGTCAGCAGATGAAATTCCCCTGCCGCCGTCTCGATGCGGGCAAGCTCTGCTCTTTTCTGGTATACCACAGGAAACAATTCGCTTGTATCATAACCGTGTTCATCTGCAAGCTCCAGCTCGCCCTGCGTGTCGAACAGCCTGACCGAGCCGCCCTCGCGGCCAAACATTGATTTGGATACAAAACTGCCTTCGAAGACTGGCTTGTTGTAGGTCGGGAGCATATACAGTCTGATCGCTTCCCGTTCCTCTTCATCAAACAACAGACCCAATTCGTACAGCCCCCATGCGGCGGCCTGCAGCCCCTTGGACTGGAGAATAATGCTGTGCGGGGAATTGAACAGCGTAAGGCTGCCGCTCTCAATCGCATAGGCAAGAGCGTCTCCGCCCTCATCGACAGCCATCCACTCTTTCGGGTACAAGGCGAACAACCGGTTGATCGGGGCTCCTTCCCCATCCTTCAATACCCCGTCGTCCACCCACAATTCCAGACAATCCGTACAGCGGACATCCAGTCCGCTATGCCGCACAAGCGCTTCGATGGTCCCGGAATCCTCAATATGGGCGCCATAGCCCACACATGCGGCAGCCTCCGGCTGCTCCTCCGCCCAGGCAGCGGCAACCAGCTGCGCCATGCCTGCATTAGGAGATTCGAGCCCGGCAAGCTTGAACAGCCAGGGCGTCGCTATCGCAGCTTCCACATAACCTGTCGGCGTGTCTGCATTGAGCTCCAGCAGCTTGATCGTTCCATCGTGGGAGATGGCAAAGTCGAACCTGGCATACCGGCTGATCCTGCCTTCGGGAGGAAGCGGCAGCTGATCGATTGCATCCCATAATATCTCGGGGATGCCAAGCAGTACATAAAGCTCGCGTTTGCCTGCCAGATAACGCGCTGTCTTGTCGAGAACGAGCCACAGCATTGCGGATGCGTGCGCAAGCTCGCTGTATAGAGCCTCCGGCATGACAATCAGCTGGTCGATCCAGTAGGCCTCATCCTCCAGATCCGCCCAGGCGAAGCCGATTTCCTTCAGCTGGGCAACCCGGGCGGCGCGGTCGGAATGCGGCTGACCCAGCACCTCGAATATCGAAGAGGTCAACCGCCGAACCCTCCGGACGAACCGGAGCTTTTGCTCGATGAGGAACTGAAGCCGCTGCTCGACTTGCTGCTGGACGAGCTTGAGCTTCCGGAGCTGGATGAGCTCAGCACGCTTGACTTGCCGCCGATTCCGCCGGGTTTGGAGGATGTGCTGCGGCGGGTAACCGAACCGGTCGTATTGGTCGTCTTGGGTCGGATGGTGGAGCCGACCACCGGCTTGTTCTGGAAGGTATCGCTCGTATAAGTCTTGGACTTATACGGCTTGGTCGTTCCGGCGTAATAGGTCGTATGCGAGGAAGACCATCCGGAAGCCGAATAAGAAGAGCCTCTATTAAAGAGCAAATGATAGAGAATCAGATCATCCCAGCCAAAGCCGGATGTCGCCCCGTTATTAATGATGACCGTATCAGGCGAGTTGCCGCCCAGCGTTCCCATGCTATCAGTTCCCGCAACAGCGCCGGCTCCCTCATCCAGCAGCGGGATGTTCCAATCGACCGCCGGGTCGAAATATTGCTTCACTTCATCTGTCGACCACTCTACCAGCTTGGGCTGCCCGCTGCCTGTATCATCGGCCGCAAAAGCAGCAGAGCCGAAAGCCGCATTAGCCAGCAGCGCGATCCCAAGCGAGGTCGACAATATTCGAAGCGGCTTGCCGTCTTTGGTAAAAAGCTTGAATTTGACCGGTTCATCCGGTTTCTCTTCCCACTTCAACTGCTGTTCCCCCTGTCGCTGATATTTCTTATATGTTCTGCATCGGAACGACCAATATCTCCAGTTTTCCGTTATCCAGATTCAATCTGCCTTCCAGCGTCTCGTACTCGCGGCCGCTCACCGTTATATAATTAATATGCTCCAGCGAGGCGATCATGCTCGTCGACCATGTCCGTTCGTCGATCTGGCGCAAGCTGCCTTCGGGTTCTTTCTCATATAAGATGACTGCAATTCCGTTGTCCACATCTGTACACCCTTTCACTATGGAGTGTCTGCCATATTTTACAGTAACTGAATCCGGAAAGACTTGTCAATCCAAGAATTGTCATAATTTGTTGAAAAACAGAGCATGCATCCTATATCCATTTTTCTACTCATCCATATACAAAAAGAGCGGAATCCTCATTCTTGTTTATACCCGGATTCCATAATAACACTCCTGATTCCTATGGTATATACTGGATTTCCTGCCTTTGTTATCGGTATGCCGCTTTCTGAGATGTACACCTGGACATCGAATACAGAAATTTTTACAAAAAAAAAAGAACCTGAGATGTTCAAAGACTCCCGAGGCTCTTGTATGATTAATATTTAAAAGGAATTTCCCCCATTGCCGATGACAGGCCGCGGCTGCGGATAGTAGCTTGGAAGTCCTTGATGGACAAATCCCTGGCCCTGGTTATTATAGGACTGCTGCTGGACCGGTTGATAGGAATAATTCTGTGACTCGGCTTGTTCCCGGGATTGATTCTTATTGCAATTGGCAGGGGGGCCGATGACGACTGTTTCTGTGATAGGCGCCAGTGTAGCCTTTACTGCAGCTTCATCGAGACAATAAGTGTGCGCGAATACATTCGCAGGCGTCAACCGCAGGAGATCGGAGCCCGGAATGAATTCCGGAATCGGCGCATCGAATATAGCCAGCAGATGGGTGTCGTCGACGGTAGCAACCTCGTAATGCCACCATCCCTGCGGCACATTCGCCACCTGTCCGGGCTGTATCGGAAAATTGCGCAGCTCCTTGGTGAACGGGTTGATCAAGGATACAACGGCAGCGCCAGAAATGCAGTATACCAGCTCCGAAGCGTTTTGATGAGTATGCGGCTCTATGACATTCCCCGTACTCAAATAGATATCAAGCAAAGAGGTATTTCCGAGTGTGTTCAACTGCTGGATGGATAATGCGTTGATTAAATTCCGCGAATCCTTTGTGAAGAAATTATTCTTGCTTACATCATAAGAAAACTGTGCGGTAGGTGAAGCATAGTCCATATACGAAATCGCCAATATAAGCCCTTCCCTTCATGATCGTTCTAGACATTTGCCTTATTGGATAGGGTATGTGAATGCCTAGAACCGGGTGCGCCCATTATTCGTTACTTCCCCTCCTTTTCAATCCCATTACGTTGCGCTCAACCTCCAGTTATGCCGGCCAGCCTCACTGGCGCTGCGCCCATACTCGTCGTTTATTAAATGTGATTCCCGCTTACCGGTATTGTTGATCGGCAGAACCGCTCCTTGCAGCCTCCTTGAAATTGACGAATTTAACATTCTTCTCATCCCAGAGCCGGTAACGAAATGCCTGCAGGCTGGCAGCAATATTGATCGTCGTGGCCTTTTGAAGCGCCGGTGTGTGATCATGCGCGGCTTCCAAATAATAGTTGGGCACTTTGGGACTGAGATGGTGGACATGGTGAAAGCCAATGTTTCCTGTAAGCCATTGCAGCCACCCGGGAAGCTTGTAATAGGAGCTCCCCTCCACAGCCGCGCTCACGAAGCTCCATTCCGGCTCCTTGACGAAGTAGGTATCCTCGAACTGGTGCTGTACATAGAAGAGCCAAACGCCCGCAGCCCCTGATATGAAAAATATCGGTCCATGTATCAGCAGAAACGGCTGCCATCCAATCGTGAAGCACAGCAGGAGCGGAATCCCGATGACGGCCGCATTAGTGAGATAGGTGTTAAGGCGTTCTTTCAGCTTGGCTTTCTTCTTGTTAAACCGGTTGGCAATTATGAAAATATAGAACGGACCCAGGCCGAACATGACTAACGGATTGCGGTACAGACGATAAGCGAGCTTTGTCAGAGCTGGACTGGCCCTATATTCGTCAACCGTCAGAATCCACACATCACCCGTCCCCCGTTTGCTCAAATTGCCGCTGGTTGCGTGGTGTATGGCATGCTCGTGCTTCCACTTATGATAGGGGAAGAAGGTCAGAATTCCCGTCAGCGTTCCGAGGATCTCATTGGCCAACCGGCTTTTAAAGAACGAATAATGGCAGCAGTCATGAAACAGGATAAACGTCCGGATCAGAAATCCCGAAGCTGCAATACTCAACCCGAGTGTAAGCCAATAGGAAACGCTGAGGCTGGCATAGGCGAGATACCATAGCAGAAAAAAAGGAATGACCGTGTTGCAAATTTGCCATATGCTGGACCTAAGATTTGATTTTTCAAATGGAGCCACGTCTTTCTTCAACTGCAGCTTAACCTGTGCGCTCATAGCAATCCTCCTGATTATACTTCGATTATTGATGATTGAACAATTCAGTCAAAATTTAAAACACAAAGGTCCCTTTTATTTGCCTTTTCCTGAGTCGCTGTATCTGTGATTACATCCCCAACCGCTTACGTCTTCTATGGCTAGCTCTACTATAACGAAATCCATGAACGCGACAAACTGTCTGCAGAACGAAAATCACTCATCCGCTGGGCGGATCATTTCCCACGACTTATGGTTGTTTACATATTCCTGAACGCGAAGAAAACCGGACAGTATTGTCCGGTTTTCAGTACACTTCTATTCATTACACAGCTGTCATCGCAAGCAGCAGGCGGGCAGTCTCTTCCACGTTCGCTGCCTGGCTGACCGCCGAGATTACGGCAATTCCATCTGCACCCGCCTGCAAAACCGGGACCGCATTCGCTATGCCGATACCGCCAATGCCAACAAGCGGAGCGGTTATTCCGGCATCCCTGATCCGGCGAATCATCTGCGGCCCCTGAACCTCCCTGGCGTCGAGCTTCGTGCTTGTAGGATACATCGGTCCCACGCCGAGATAATCGGCTCCCTGCTCCAATGCAATCCGTGCTTCCTCCACATTATGCGCGGATACCCCAAGCAGCTTGCTTCCCAGCCTGCTGCGGATCCAGGGCACCTCTCCGTCTTCCTGACCGATATGGAGGCCGTCCGCATCCAGACTGAGGGCAAGCTCGACGTCATCATTAACGATGAAAGGAATGCCGCTCCCCCGGCAAATCAGCCGCAGCTGACGGGCCAGCTCCAATTTGGCCAGGCCCGTCAGACAGCCGGTTCCTTTCTCCCGGAGCTGGAATATTGTGACTCCGCCTCTGATCGCCGCCTGCAGCACTTCAACCGGATTTCCTCCCGTATTAACGCTCCCCATTACCAGATACAGCCGAAGCTGCGGGCGGATATCCGTCATCCCGTTATTCAAGAACAGCCCCTCTTTCCTGCCGGTAAGCCCAATGATTCGTCGGGCCGTTACCGCTGCCCAAGTCCAGTGAATGGGCAATAGCCGCCTGGATGAAGGCTTTGGCGGTACGCACCGCTTCGCGTACCGGATTACCCTTGGCCAGCTCCGCGGCTATGGCAGCCGAGAAGGTACAGCCCGTACCATGAGTATGCCGGGTCGCAATCCGCTCTCCGGTAAATTCCTCGCAGTATTCCCCGTCCGAGAACAAATCCACCGTGTGCAGCGCATCCTCCTCATGCCCGCCTTTGATCACCGCATAGCTCGCACCCATAAGACAGATCGCTCTTGCGGCTTTCTTCTTGTCTTCTTTACTGCTGATCCGGATGCCGGTGAGCGCCTCAGCCTCCGGGATATTCGGCGTTACCACCCTTGCCAGCGGAATCAGGTGGCTGATCATGGTCTCGATTGCTTCCGCCTGCAGCAGAGGGGAACCGCCCTTCGCCACCATTACGGGATCAACCACCAGCTGCAACCATTCGTAATGCTTCACTTTATCGGCAACCGCCCTGATCAGCTCTGCGCTGAACAGCATGCCGGTCTTGAGCGCATCCGGCCTCAAGTCCGCTCCGATTGAATCCAGCTGCCGCGCAACAGCCAGGGCGTCCAGCGGAAAAACCCCTTGAACACCAAGCGTGTTCTGCGCGGTAACGGCCGTGATTGCCGACATGCCGTAAACGCCAAGCTCCTGAAAGGTTTTGATATCAGCCTGTATGCCGGCCCCTCCACCGCTGTCCGAGCCGGCAATCGTTAATACTTTGCGAATCGTCATTGTCCACTCCTCCTCTTCGGCGCCGGTCTAGAAGTCCGGTGAAAACTGCGCATGCGGAAACGTCTTCCGATACCCGCAAGTGCTGCAAGCGAGTTAGCCGCTTGTCACTTGTCGTGGAGCTGTGGTACCCCTGATTTTTTTGATTTTGGATAGCTTTGGCGCAAACCCATCCACGGTATGGATGTGGATGGGTTTGTACCCTATTTGTTAAATTCGGGGTACAAAGGTCGCAAGTGGATGCTTACGAAGCAGCTTTCTAGCGTAAGCTTTCATCTTACGCTTCTCGAGACTATTTCCGCCTGCTCCGCCTGTTATTCACCATACTTCTAGACCATAACCAATCCGCCATCGACTCTCAGACATTGTCCGGTTATGAATGAGCCCCAATCGGACGCCAGCATCAAGACGCCTCCGGCAATATCCTTCGGCACAGCCAGCCGCCCAAGCGGGGTCAGCCGAATAATCGCCTCGCGCACATCCTCCGGTGTCTCGCGGCTGGAGTCGGCTCCTTGCGTCAGGCCGGCCGCCACGCAGTTGACGTTGATGCCGAATGCCCCAAGCTCCGCAGCCAGATTCCGGCTGTACCCGAGCAGGGCGGCCTTCGCCGTCGTATAATCGTGGTAAGGCACAACGGGGAAATCAATCAGGTTCGTCACGATATTAATGATCCGCCCTTCACCCTGCTGCTTCATTATCGGGATCACGGCCTTGCAAATATGAAAAGCACCGCCCAGACTGCCGTCCAATTGACGCTGATAATCCGCCCAGTCAAGGCTCCATGCGGTTTGGCGCGTCTTCGGATTGAAGGAATACTGGCTGAGCGCATTATTCACCACGATATCAATGCCTCCGAAGCCATCCGCAATGGCTGCTACCATCCGCTGCACTTCATCCCCATTCGTCACATCCGCCTGCATCGCTGCCCCATCGCCGCCGCTCTCCCTGATTCTGGACACGACCTCTTCCGCCAGCTTCCCGCTGTGCAAATAATTGACGACCACAACTGCGCCCAAAGCTCCGAAAGCCAGAGCGACCGCTGCGCCAATGCCGCGGCTGGCTCCGGTTACGAGGACGACTTTATTACGGAAATCCATATCGATCCCCTCCTCTGCTGCTTATTCCATATCGGGATCATACAGCTCCGCTCCCTGCTCTGCGCTCCACTCCATATCTGTCCATCGCAGCAGTTCCAGCAGATTGTACCGGCCGTCATGATGCCAGCCGGCAGGCGTGCGCGTCATTTGGCCCAAGGCGCAAATCCGGTTGATCCCTGCTGCACCAAGGCGCTCCGCAAGACGCTGAAGCCGGGCCGGCCCCACTGCTATCCCCACAGTTTGGGAGTATCGACGGTGAAGCGGCATGGCCGGTATCGTTTCTTCGAGGGACAGACAGTCAATAACATGAACCGTCCGGTTCAAGGGAGAAGCCTGCAGCTCTCCGTAGGGATGATAGATCACCGTCCATTCCGTGCCTCGCTTGCTGCCGTAAACGGCGGTTCCCGCTCCATTCAAGGCTGCCAGCTCGTACTGGTTCCGAAGCGCATGGATAGCCTGCGCTTCTTCCCTGGTGACAGCCGCCCGCGGCTTCCTGAGCTGAAAGCGCTGAAGCTCGGCTGCGAGCAGCTGGGCAAACTGCTGTGGCGGCACCGAACCGCCCGACTCCACAAACACCGAGTGGGGAGACAGGCAGCTTTGCTGATCATAGGTGCTTACGTCCTGAGCGAGCCGGCGCACCGTATCCTGATAACGGTCGGGGGTCAACGCCTCCCTTCCCACCATGGCAAAGCTGATTTTATGTCCGTAGCTGACCAGCCTTTTATACTCCGGCAGCCTGCTGCGGATTTGCCGGACCGCTTCATCCGAGCCATAGGCGACCACGACCTCCGCGGCCTCCATTGCCGGAGCCTCCAGGTCAAGGCTGCCGCCCTTCCAGGGAAGAACAGCAATGGAATCGGCCAGCTTCGGGTCGATTTGCCGCAGCGACTCGGTGAACAGAACAGCCATGACAGGTTCGGACGAGGCGGTCTTGGAGAGGGTGGCAGATTTGACCAACAGCCCCATGACCAGACTCCAGACCGGCAGACCCGGAACATTGCCCGAGCCTACCTGATAGATGAGCTCCGGTCCATAGGCTCTGCTCATCCCGCCGGTTCTGCGGGGCCGGAATTCATCCAGCACGGCGCTCGAGTCCAATTCCTCCTCCAGGAAACGGAGCAGCTCTTTCCTGCGGAACAAGCGCATGAATCGTTTGAGCTCCAGCCTGATCATATCCCGGTCATAGCCGGTCATAGCCGGAAGCCAGCTCTCCGCCTTCCTCCGCAGCTCATAATCCGGATTCGTCCACAGCTGCACGGCGGCATCGATAACATCCACAATCTCGCCGGTTCGCAGACCAGCCAGGTAAGCGACGCGATTCATTCTCACCTTCGCGGCAATTTCTTCTATTTTGGACCGGCTCAGAATTGGAAATGACAGAATGACGGTTCCCTCGGATGTCTCAAGCCGCCGCTCCGTGAAGCCGTCAAAGATAATTCCGCGGGGCACGGCATAAGCCGGATAGACAGGGGGCTCTGCTGCTGATTCCCGACTCGCCCACCCCGCGGCCCTTTCTTCCCTATCCATTCCACGCCGCCTGCTTCAATTGATCGACAGCGATCGAGCAGCCGCGCGCCTCCGAGCCCTGAAGGCGGCCCTCCAGCATCAATCCCCTGTCAGTCATATAACCAGTATCCTCGGTCAGTATAGCCAGACTCGAATTCCAGTTTGCCAGATCGAAATGGGCAAGAACACCGGATTCACCCTGGCTGACCGGTTCCAGCGTATCGGGATCAAGCACCAGCGTTCTCATCCATGCCGGTCCCGATTTCACATACATGGACTGCGCATCCGAAACACTCGAGCTCACCGTCCGGTCATAGAGCTGGGAACTCAGCTCCGTCATCCCGTACATATTCACGAACCGGCTGCGGTCCAGACAGAACGCAGCTGTAAAAGCCTGATGCAGCTCCTCCACCGTCACTTCCCGCGCCTGCCCTTTCAAGCCGCCGGTATCGAACACGATACTGCCTGCGGGCAATGTGAACTGAAGCGAGCGAGCCTGGCAATAATCAAGAAAATGAACATAGGAAAAGGTGGTTCCCAGGATCAGAACCGGCTCCACGCGGCCCTGAACAGCCTGCATTGCCGAAGCCAGCCCCTCCATATCCAGCCCCGATCCGGCATGATAGAAGTTACGGCTGTCCTCACTCCCATACAGCTCTACAGCCCGGCTGACATAACGGGACAACGAGGAATTCGGATTCAGATCGCTGCCCGGCGAGATAACCCAAATCGTCATTCTCCGGGTATCCGGCAGCACGAAGTCGGCAAACGACAAAGCCATCGACTTGTCCCACACCTGAAGGGTCGGGTGGTAATTGCGCCCCTTCTTGTCCGCATTCGTCGTTCCGCTGGTCATGAATACCGCTTCCGCCTTTTCCGGCGGCTCGCAGGACAATGTCAATTCCTTGAAGCCCTGAATCGGCAGCGGCGGAATTTCTCTCCATTCCCGGACGTTGAGCGGTGATTTCCGGCGCGCCTGGCAGTACTTCCGGTAAGGGATATTATATTGAAACTGGTACTGAAAAAGCTGCAGCGCCAGCTTATTATAGGCTTCCTCCAGTGCAGGTTCGCCGCTCTCGGCAGCCGATCGGTCGCCGAACCGCTCCATAAAAGCCAGAATTTCCTGTACGATGCCTGCGGATTCATTTCTCATGAGCTCAGCTCCCTTGGCTTGGGCCTGAATATCCGGAACCAGCCGGGTATGTTGACAAGCAGCAGCTGCAGAACAATGGCGGACAATGCGCCAACCATGATCGTGTTGGACAGGAACTTGCCGGCAAAGCCTGCGGCGCCCTCAAAAATAGGAGGCAGTGAAATTGCCAGCAGGATGGAGAGGCCGGCAATCGTGAAATTCGCTTCCGTCTTGGCCATGCGGCCCAGGATGCCGACACCGGAATAGATCAGCGAAGCGGCGGCCGGCAGGAATAAGCCTCCCACGACGGCGCCAGGCGTCACGACCAGAATCGCCCCGGCTTTAGGCACAAAACCGAGAATCAGGAAGATCACGCCCGCAGCCGTAACCGCATGCCGTGAACCGATTCCCGTAAGGCGCAGCAGCCCGACATTTTGCGCATAAGCGGTTGTCGGGAACCCGCCAATCAGCGTGGATACCACCGAGCCTGCCGCTTCTCCGGAGAATCCGTACCGGATCCGCTTGGCGGTCAGCGGTACGCGCACCATATCCGAGGCGGCGTGATAGACGCCCATCGCTTCGATGACTGCAACCACATACGCGAAGAAGAAGGTTGCGAAGGTTGGCAGGTCCAGGGTGAGAGAGCCGTAAGGGAGAAAATGCGGCAGTCCGAACCAGCTTTTTTCCGCAACAGAGGAGAAGTCGATCTGGCCCCATCCGAACGCGATCAGATCGCCAACCAGCAGCGCGATCAGGAAAGCGAAGGAACGCAGGACCCCTTTTGCAAATACAGACAGCAAAATAACGACAAGCGCCGTTGCAATCGACATGGTCAGCACCGGAGTGGTCGCGAAGGTGTCCGTGCCAGGCGACCCGCCCAGAAATTCGGAGAGCGTAAAGCCTGAGAGCGCAATCCCGACAACCAGAATCACGGAGCCGGAAACCACCGGAGAGAAGATCGATTTCAACCGGCCCAGCACGCCTGTAACGGCCAATGCAAAGACGATAAGTCCGCTCAAAATAATGCCGCCGCCCGCCGCCGCCAGTCCGTTATCCTTGCCTGCGGAAATCATCAGGGAATCGAAGGCGGCCGATGGCCCCTGTACAACCGGAAGCTTCACCAGGCGTGTCGCCTGGACCAGCGTGACCAGCCCTGCCGCGATGAATATCGCGTTGACCATATTGGCGGCAAGAGCCATCGGCAGACCAATCAATGCGGCCACAAATACGGGATCCAGCCACACATTGGATACAAATACATGCTGCAAGCCATAAAGAATATTTTTATGCGCCGGAAGCTTCTCTTCCACTCCGACACTCAGATAGACCGGCTCCTGATCGGGCAAGTCCTGCGCGCGTTCTCGTTCCTGCATGCTCATAATTCTCCCTTTCCTGCATTAACCTTGGAATGACACTTGAAGCTTGCTTCCCGAACCAGATGGGATTCGTCTGAAGGGCTGACGATAACTTGTTCATCGCCTTCTCAGGCTATCCAAGATAGCGGTGGTAAAGTCCTTTGGCTTCGGCCTCATCGCTGGTGCCGTGCACCAGCGCCCTTCCATCCTGGAAGATCACGAGCCGGTGAGGAGCAATATGCAGCGTGACCATATATCCGTTGAACTCCACGCGCCCCTGCTGCGCCAGCTTGGCCGCTTCCGCTTCCAGGTCGCGTTTCACGGGAGCGGGCGGACGAATCTGAACGGTATCTCTTCCGCATAACACCGCTGTTCTCGTATGGTTCGATGCCGACAGGAACGGGTAGGTCGGCCTGCTCCCGCAGGAGAGGCAGTGCTCCTTCTTCAGCTTCTCCACCGCGATGGAGGAATGCTGGTTGTTCCACAGATCGAAGGAAGTCAGCTTGCCGCGAAGCGCCTCGCGCCCGCCTGTGAGCAGCTTGAGCGCCTCCGCCGTCTGATAGGCGACTACCATTTGCACCGCAGGGCTGATAATGCCTGCCGTGTCGCAGGTCGCTCCTCCAAGCGGGACGGTTTCGAGCAGACAGTTCAAGCACGGCGTTTCGCCCGGAAGGATCGTGTAGGTGATGCCGTAGCTGCCCACACAAGCCCCGTAAATCCAGGGGATACGGTGCTTCTGGGAAATATCATTGATAAGCAGCCGCGTGTCGAAATTGTCCGTGGCATCGATAATGACATCCACTCCCCGGACCAGCTGCTCAATGTCGCGGGTCGTCACATCCATGATCAACGCCTCGATCTCAACCTCCGAATTAATCGACTGGAGCCGCTCCTTCGCGGCAATCGCTTTGGGCATCCGCCGCTTCGCGTCGTCTTCGCTGAATAATTGCTGACGCTGGAGATTGCTCCACTCCACATAATCGCGGTCCACAACCGTCAGCTTCCCGACACCCGCGCGCACGAGCGCTTCGGCGTTGCCCGTGCCCAGCGCTCCTGCTCCAATGAGCAGAACATGCTTGCTTCCAAGCTTCTCCTGCCCGGCCGTGCCAATGGGAGGAAACAGCTCCTGCCTGGAATAGCGCCCGTTCAATTGGAGCTCCAGCCTTCCATCGGGCTGCTGGCCGACGCATACCGTTTCTTCGGAATTCTTCCCGCCTCGAAGCCCAGCCTTCCCGCCTCAATGGAAAGCTTCATCGCCAAAGCCATCTTGACAGGGTCCTTGGCGCCGGAGACCGCCGTGTTCAACAGCACGCCATCAGCGCCCATCTCCATCGCAATCGCCGCATCCGACGGTGTACCAATTCCCGCATCCACGATGACAGGAACGGTCGCCTGTTCAATAATGAAGCTGAGATTCAGCGGATTGATAATCCCAAGCCCTGTGCCGATCGGCGATGCGCCCGGCATGATGGCATGCACACCCAAATCCTGCAGGCGTCTGGCCAGCAGAACATCATCTGACGTATAAGGCAGAACGGTGAACCCTTCGGCAAGCAGCATCTCGGACGCCTTCAGCGTCTCGATAGGATCGGGCAGCAGTGTCTTGAAGTCGCCAATCACCTCGACCTTGATCATATCGCAAAGCCCGGAAGCTTTGGCCAATCTGGCAATACGCACCGCTTCCTCCGCGGTCTTGGCCCCTGCCGTGTTCGGCAGCAGCGTGTAGCGGCTCACATCCAGCATCTCCAGAAAATTAGGCTGGCCCGCCTCAAAAATATTCATCCTTCTCACGGCGAACGTCAGAATCTGCGATTCCGAAGCCTCGACGGCCTGCTTCTGGATTTCAAAATCCGGGAACTTCCCTGTGCCGAGCAGCAGCCGGGAATGAAATTCATGCGCTCCAATCTTCAACATATCAGCCACCTCCTACAAAATGGACAATCTCAATACGGTCTCCGTCCGACAGACGGGTATCCTGGTGAGCGGACTTTTCCAGAATGCTCTGGTTCCACTCTACAATTACTACCTTCTCCTCCAAACCGAAATGACGGAGCAGGTCGTGCACGGATGCTAAAGTACCGGGCACTTCAACGTTCTCGCCATTAATGTGCAAATTCATCCTGGTTCAGCGCTCCTTTCATGTCCATCTGCCGGTCCAATCGAAAAGCGTCGAGATAATCGGCCTCTGCCGCTTTTCCCTCCGCCCAATCAGCGGCCAATTGCCCGGTAATGGGACTAAGCAGTATGCCATTGCGATAGTGGCCGGCCGCTACGTACAAGCCCCGCAGTTCCCTATGCTCACCCAGGAAAGGCAAACCGTCCGCAGTCTGCGGCCGCAGCCCAGACCAGGCCTTCTCCCATTCCGCATGCACAATATCCGGAACCAGCAGCTTGGCGGCTTCGAGGAGTTTGCCAATCCCCCCCAGGGTGACTTTACGGTCATAGGAATGCTCTCTCATTGTGGCTCCGACAATAAGCCGTCCGCCCTTCTTGGGAACAAGATAACAATCATGGCTGAAGATTGTCGCCTGCACCAGCGGTGCATGGGTAAGCACCGAGAAGCATTCTCCCTGAACAGGGAAAACAGGGCTTGAAAGTCCAGCCTGCTCCATAAGCGGTCCGCTCCAGGTGCCGGAGGCAATGACGACTCGGCTGCCGTACAAGGTTGTGTCCCGGGTCCGGACGCCGCATACAGAGCCCTGCTCCAGCACAAGCGATTGAACCTCCGCATATTCCCGGATGTCCGCTCCCAACGCCGCGGCCGCCTTGGCAAAAGCAAGGGAAAGCTCCGGGGCCAGCACATGCCCGTCCTCTTCAACAAGCATGGCGCCCAGAATATCCGGGGCAAGCGCCGGTTCGAGCTTGCGAACCTCATGACCGGTCAACCAGCTTGCCTGTTGCCCCGCTTTGCGCTGAAATACGATCGCATGCTGAAGCTCGTTCATCTGCGCGACGGTTGTGGCGATGCGAAGCAGCCCCTTGCGCTCCAGACCGATATCAATTCCGCTGAGCTCTCGAAGCTGGGCGGCAAGTGATGGGAAGAGCGAGCGGCTGCGGAGGGCCAGCTCGAATAATGGCCCCGCTTCGTTGATTTCCGCCTGTGCGGCAAGCATGCCGGCAGCGGCATTGGAGGCCTGCCCGGCAAGCCGGTCACGCTCCAGCAGCACAACCTTCATGCCTCTTGCCGCCATATGGTAAGCGATCGAGCTTCCGATCACCCCTCCGCCCACAATGATCGCATCAAACATTTTCGTCATCTGATTCGTCTCCTCGTCTGTTCAAAGCTTCGGCATACTGCAAGGCGGCTCCCATAGGATCCGCCGCCTGCATAATGCCCGACAGCACCGCTACACCCGCTGCTCCTGCTGCCCGGACCTGCTGCACGCGCTCCGGATTAATTCCGCCAATGGCGATTACGGGTATATCTGCGCTCCGGACCATATGCGCCAGAGCGCCGATCCCTCTCGGCTCCTGCCCCGGCTTGGAAGCCGTTGCGAATATATGACCATAAATCAGGAAATCCGCTCCCTGCTGCCCGGCCACGACAGACTCCTCTATTCCATGCACGGAGCAGCCCAGACGAAGTCCGGGAAAAGCCATTCTGGCTTCCCGAACGCCCAGACTGCGGTAAGATAGCTGAGCGCCCTGCAGCCGGGCGGCCCATGCTACATCGATCCGGTCATTAATCATTATTTTCCCGGCCGGAACGCCTTCGGCGAGCAGAGCTTGCACCCCTTGCCACAGCTCGGAAGCATTCCTCGCCGGTTCCCGCAGATGAAAGGAAGTCACGTACGGATGAATCTTCCCGGCAGTCCTCGCATAGGCTTCCAGATCCTGCCGGCCATCCGAAATTATATGTAATTCCAGTGCCGTCAAACGTTCACCGCCCTCCCAGACTACGGTATGGATAAAAACACAAAAAAGACCGCCTTCCAGATAAGAAGGCGGCCCTGTTCAACTAGGCAATAGCATACTTATTCATATGCCGATAGACCAATCGTGAGACCACTTCCCTACGCTGGTATTACCCAGATCAGGTGCAAAGGGTTTGAATTCATCTTCAATCTCAGCCATTCGGCTCCCCTAGTGATACATCCTATGCAATTGGCTTTATACTATCACGAATGCTAGAAAAAGCAAATAAAAATCTGTTGGAAGGCTGCAAATATGCGGATCCAACCTTATGCGGCCAGGAAGAAGCCGCATCTGAAAGGGCAAGCGTTGCGGACATTATTATCCTCTCAATACCCGCCGGCATACGGGCTTTTCGGCTCTGCTCCCTGATGGTCGAACTTCGCCATATAGGCCCCTCTCTTCTCGACTGTTTCTGCTGAGGAAGTCATCGCCTGCTTCAGATCCCCTTTATGCACATCATTCACGATCCATCGCTGTCCGAAACCGGCATGCACCACTTCGTCGGCCCAGTCGAAGTCCTGGAAGGTCGTCATGAGCGGATCCCGGGCAATGTCGCGGCAAAATTCCCATTCCTCGCGCTTGCCAGGCGGATATTTCATCGCCGCTTTCTCAATGGCAATCGTCAGATGCGTATAGGCCTCGTCCGGCTCGAACAGCTGCAGCGTCATGTCCAGCCAGCCCGTCCAGTTCGGCTTGTCGTAAATATCATAGCCCTTGACGCGCAGAGCCGCTTCGCCGAACCAGGAATGTCTGACCTCATCCCAGGCATGCCTGGCGGTATCGAGGTAGAACTCCCAGGGCTTGCCTTCGGATTGAAAGTGGACGCAGGCTACCGCTTCCGCCGGAGACATCTCGAAGAAGCGCGTAAACATCATCATTTCGAATCGGCCCGCCTCGGAGTCCTCGAACTGAAATTCCTTGAATTTGCTCACTGCGCTGCGGAACCGGTCGTCGCGCGTGCTGGAAGCAGGCAGCTCGAATGGCTGGGCGGCAACCGCAAGCTCGGGATCGGGCTCCTCCTTGGCGAGATCCCCGTTAATCCCTCCGGCTGCAGCCAGCAAATTACGAAGGTATCCGACCCAGCGGTCGGCATCGGCCACCGCTTTCTCAGTGGACTCGGCCGTGAAATGCCGCACGGCCTCATTCCCCCACTCCAGCTGCTCCTCCCGGTCCATCAATTGATGCTTCAATAAATGAATCGTCGGCTCATCGACAATGGGCTGGGCGCTTGCCATATATGCCCGCGCAGAGCGGATTTGATCCGGTTTCACCACCTCGAACAACGCTCTCATCAGCTGCAGCGTATCCGCGGATTTCAGCACCTCGTCCATCAGCAGCTCCAGATTCGGGTCCGGCGACTTGTCGAAGGCCGACGAGCTCATTCGGAGCTGCTTGCAGCGGCTGCGCAGCTGATCGCAATGCGAGGCATCCTGCCACATCAGGCGGGAGAGCGCCCCCTTCACCTCATATTCGGGACGCGCCACCATATGCCCGGCCTCAAGCTTCATCAATCGGCGGTCCACATAGCCGATTCGATGCAATTTGTGGGATGATTCCGCTACCGACATGCCTACTTTGCCATAATCCTTGATTCCCATAAATGGATGCAGCATATAAATATTCCTCCCCGCAAATAAAAGTACTCTATTAACCCTTCAATCCGGTAGTAGAAATTCCTTCTACAAAATGCTTTTGCGCCAGGAAAAAGATAATCATGCAGGGCAGCATCGTCAGTAATGACATCGCCATGATCTGATTCCATTGAATATCATAGGTGGCATCGATAGACATCCTCAGCGCCAGTTGAAGCGTAAATTTGCTGACGCTGTTCACATAGATCAGCGTGTTGAAAAATTCATTCCACAGCCAGATGAATTGAATAATACTGACGGAGAACAGCGCAGGCTTGCACAGCGGCATCAGGATCCGGGTCAGAATCGTAAAGGAATTGCAGCCGTCTATTTTCGCCGATTCATCCAGCTCGCTCGGCAGACCGCGAATAAATTGAACCATCATAAAGATGAAGAACGGATATCCACCGAGGAAAGCCGGAACGATAAATGGCAAATAGCTGTCCAGCCATCCGAAATTCCGGAACAGCAGGTAACGCGGAATGATCAGCACCGCATGGGGCAGCATCAATGTTGCTATCATGACTGCCAGCAGCACCTTCTTCAGCGGAAATTGAAACCTTGTGAATCCGTATGCGACAAGAACGCTTGAGACGACCGTACCGATGACAGTGGGAACGACCAGCAGAAAGGAATTGGCGTAGAACGTTCCGAACGTAAATTGACCGGAGCCCTTCCAGCCTTCCACAAAACCGTCCCAGATCACCCGCTTCGGAATTAATCCGATTGAAGTATAAATCTCTGCATTGGGCCGGAAGGAAGCCGCCGCCATCCAGAGCAGCGGGTAGATCATAATAAAGCCGAATACGATCAATACCAGGTAAGCGCCGATTTTGGACAGATTCTTCATCATTTGCCACCATCTTCGTAGTACACCCATTTGGATGAGGATTTAAAAATAACCAGTGTAAAAATCATTATAATGACGAACAGCACCCAGGATTGTGCCGACGCGTAGCCCATTTTAAAATACTTGAACCCGTTCTCATAAATAAGCAGCCCGTACAGGTAGGTGGAATTCAGCGGTCCGCCGCTTGTAATCACCATCGCCGCGGTAAACTCCTGGAAAGCGTTCACCATCTGCATGATGAGGTTAAAGAAAATAATTGGCGTAATGAGCGGAAACGTGATGCTGACGAACATCCGGGACCGGGATGCCCCGTCGATCCGCCCCGCTTCATATAGCTCACCGGGCACCTGCTTCAGCGCCGCGAGGAACAGGACCATGGACGATCCGAACTGCCACACTGTCAGCGCGCTGATCGTATACAG
This sequence comes from Paenibacillus sp. JT31N11, assembly GCF_056269285.1. NCBI lineage: Bacteria > Bacillati > Bacillota > Bacilli > Caryophanales > Paenibacillaceae > Paenibacillus > Paenibacillus sp. JT31N11. The sequence goes on along the minus strand of NZ_JBWDNQ010000001.1, from coordinate 407,392 downwards.
GGCAATATCCGGACTTCCCAGCCAATCGATCGGAGCGATGCTCAGTTTCCCCGTCATCTGATTGACCAGCCCTTCCCTGGAGAAAAGATATCTCCAGAGCAGAGCTACCGCAGCGCTGCCTCCCATAATGGACGGCAGATAATAAATGGTGCGGAAGAAATTGATCCCCTTCAGCTTTCTGTTCAGAAGAATGGCAATCAAGAGAGCGAAAGCAAGCTTCAAGGGGACCGCGATGACGGCATAGATAAAGGTAACCTTCAACGATTGCAGAAACAGCTTGTCGCGGGTAAACATCTCGATGTAATTTTGAAGACCGACGAAATTGGGACTCTTGAACATATTCAGATCCGTAAACGAATACAGCAGGGATGAGATAAACGGATATAATTCGAAAATAGCAAACCCGAGCAGCCATGGACCGATATAGAGAAAGCCCATATACTTCCATCTGCGGTTCCTGCTTTTTTTGGGTGACTTGAGCTTCGCATTCGCTGCAGCGGCATTGGATACTGATTCACTCACAAGCTCTGTTCCCTCCTTTGCCCGTTCATGGATGAGTCCAGTGAATTATTGATGACTTTTGATTTCCTCCAGCTTGGCAGTCAGTTCCTTGATAATCTCATCGGCCGCTTCTTCCGGTGTGCTCTTGTGATAACCAAGCTTCTGCATGACGTCGGTGGCAATTTTGATCAGCTCGGCATTGTTGGTAATTCCGTTCTCCGGCTCGCCGCTTGTTTTCAGTGCCAGCTCCGTCGCATCCACGATAACCGAATCAAGCTTGTCCGCGCCTTCCAGCGCATCCAGAGCGGCTGAGCTTGCCGGTACGCCTCGTACATCTCCGAGAATAACGGCCGCATCTTTATCATTGAGCAGCCAATTCATCAATTTGGCCGCTTCCTCTTGATGCTTGGAGCTCTTCGCAATGGAGAGCAGCTGTGATGGACGATTGACCACCGCCGTCGTCAGCGCGCCTTTCATTATAATTTCAGGCAGTGCCCCCACTTCGAAATCGACCCCATCCTGCAGTGAGGGAATGGTTGAAGGCCAGTTCTTCGTCATGCCGAACTCTCCCTTGAACCATTTCGGATGCTTGTCCAGATTGTCCTGATAAGGGGCGGATTCCGCAAAAGGCTGAACAACACCGGCGTCAAGATATTTCTCCAAATATCCCAGCGCCTCGACGGCTAGCGGTTTATCGAAGCCCAGCGTATAATCGTCCTGAATGAACTGCTTGCCTGTTTTCTGCCTGACATAGGATTTGAACATGGCCAGGAAGGTGTTCGGCCCGGCATTCAGCAGCACATCCGCACCGCCGCTCTCATCGTGGACTCTCTTGCCGATTTCGAGCAGATTGTCCCAATCGAATTGTGTGTCTTCCGGTATGTTGTATTTTTGAAAAAAGCTTTTGTTGTAGGAAATGATCATTCCGGTCGACCCCGTCGGAAGTCCCTGCAGCTGATTGTTCAGAACCGAATAATCCTGCAGAAATTTCTCGTCGAAGGTGGACAGGTCGATAATATCCTTGAATGTATTCAAATCTGCGAACATGTCATCCTGAGTGGAAAAATCGTAAATCCAGGGCTGATCCACCTGAATGAGGTCAGGGGCGGTCCCGCCGGCCAGCTGTGTTTTCAGCTTCTGCTCATAGCCCTCGTATCCGCTGTATTCAGCCTCGACTTTGACATTCGGATTCAGCTCCATATACTTGTCCAGTGCGGCCAGTGTCTGCTCATGCCGGGCATCGCTGCCCCACCACAGGAAGCGAAGCGTCACCTTCTCCTGCTCGCCTCCCCCATTACCGGTTGACGAACCGGAATTGCCGCACCCGGCAAGCGCAAACGAACCAAGCAGAAAGACGCCGAGCAGTAAAGCCATCCCTTTTTTCATCATATTGCTTACAACCCCTTTTCTTTTTTTTGATTGATCAGCAGCATATACGTTTTCTTAGTGACACTTTATCAATTCATGGCGCGATTTGGTATGCACCGGACTCGCGTTTATACCCCTTTGTTTTAGAAGCTTTGGGAATCGTTCCCCATAAAGGGGCGTTATTTTAAGAAAAGGGATGCCAGCTATAGATAATCCGCAAAGCATTCTCCCTCCCATGCTATAATCAGATTAAAACGCTTGCATAATACGATAGGGAGACCCGACCATGTATCAATTGCTTATCGTGGACGATGAATATGAAATCCGGCATGGCATCAGCAGCTATTTTCCATGGGACGAGCTGGGATTCCACGTCGCGGGTGAAGCGGAGAATGGACTGGAAGCGCTCAACTTTATCCGCGGCCATGCGGTGGATGTTATATTATGCGACATTAAGATGCCGGTCAAATCCGGACTTGAGCTGGCGAAGGATCTGAAAGCGATAGGCGATCCGACCCGGATCGTATTTTTGACCGGACACAAGGAATTCGAGCTCATCAAGGAGGCGCTGGTTTACGGTGCCAGAGATTATATCGTAAAGCCGACCAAATACCAGGAGCTGGCCCAGGTGTTCCAGAAATTAAAAATCGAGCTTGATCAGGAGCGGCAATCCGAACCTGTTCATGAGGATGACCAGGACAGCGATATCATGATCCGAAAAATGAAAGACTATGTGAAGGAGCATTTTCAGACCGTTCAATTAAAAGACATCTCCCGGATTGTCCATATGAATCTGTATTATATCAGCACCTATTTCAAAAAGAAGACCGGACAGTCCTTCAGCGATTATGTTCTTTCCGTGAAGATGGAGAAGGCTGCACAGTATTTGTCGGACCCGCAGTACAAGACGTATGAGGTGAGCGAGTTGGTGGGCTACGGCAATCCCAAGAACTTCTCCAAAGCGTTCAAGGCCTTCTACGGAAGAAATCCGAGACAATTTCGAAGCGGCCAGTAAGAGAGGAAACCTACGATGTGGAAGCAGAAATATATGTTCAAAAATCTTCTTTTCTTTCTGGTGCCTTTAATGGTGCCTATTCTTATTTTTGGCGCTTTTTCGATACTGATCACCCAGCATTTCATCAAAAATGACGTAAACCAGAAAAACTGGAATCTGCTGGCGCAAACGAGAGACTCTTTGGAGCTGATCCTCAATGAGATGGATACGCTGTCATTAAGCTATCAGGCCAATCACAACATCTCCGTGCGCCTTAAATCGATCCTGAACGCAGCCCGTCTGGAGTACGAACAGGTGCTGCAGCTGGAATTATTCATCAATTTCCTGAGCTCTCCGGCTAATGCGCGCCCTTATATCGATTCGATTTATGTCTATTACGACAATCCCGCCGGACGGGTACTCACCTCGACCGAGGGGCTTGCCACGATCGGCAATTTCTACGATACCGACTGGTTCCGCTCCTATCAGGCGGGAAATAGCGACGATACTTGGATCGAAGAACGCAATATCGACCGCTTCGGCCTCGGGAAGAACAGGATCGTCACCATTTACCGCAAGCTGTATACACCAGGCTCGAAGCAGGCGACCGGTATTCTGGTATTGAATATATCACCGGCCTATATCGACAGCCTGCTGCAGGATCTGGCTCCTTCCAAGGAGCAAACGCTGCTCATTGCCGATCAGCAGGACCGGATTCTATTTCAAAGCAACCGGACACCGGATTTATCTGCGACCGATCTGCAGCAGATAAGCGCTTCCCCAGCGGACCAGCTGCCGCTTCGGACAAGCACTCAAAGCTACGCGGTATCCCATATTCAGTCCGAGCAGCATGAGCTTCATTATATCCTGCTTATTCCGCAGGATGTCTTGTACCGCGTGCCTACGCTGCTGCGGCAGGTTACTTTCATTCTGCTGATCGGCTCATTTCTGATCGGGATTGCCATCACCTATATTTTGACCAAACGCAACTACAATAACTTAAAGAACATTGTGTCGATTATTTCAGCAGCCAAGCATGACCGGCCTCTTCCGATGCAGTTGAATAAGGTTTCGGATGAATACGGCTTTATTTTGCAAAATTTTATCAAAACGTTTATCGAGCAGGATTTTCTGAAAACACAGCTGTCCAATCGAAGCTACGAACTGAAATACATGGAGCTGCTGGCGCTGCAATCGCAGATCAATCCCCATTTTCTCTACAATACCCTGGAAATTATCAACTGGAAGACGCTTGGACTGTCCGGCGGACCTAATGACGCCAGCAAGATGATCGAGCATCTCAGCGATATTTTGAAATACGCCTTGAGCAGCCCGAAGCAAACGGTTATTGTAAACGAGGAAATCCGCTACACGGAAATTTATCTGGAAATCCAGAAAATTAGAAACAAAGACAAGCTTTCGGTTATTTGGGATGTGGATGACGATACCAGATATCTGCCGATCCTGAAGCTGATTTTGCAGCCTTTGATCGAGAACAGTATTTATCACGGAATTAAGGAGAAGACGGGAAGATGCGCAATCAAGATTAAAATCCATCATAAATCACCCAACATATGGATTCGGGTAATCGATAATGGCAGGGGGATGACCAAGCGGCGCCTTAAAGAAGTACGGGATAGGCTTGAAGGTACAGAAGTGCTGTCCGTGCACAGCGGGGACGCTTCCTCCCGGAGCGGCTCCGGTCATATCGGATTGTCTAACAGCAGCAAACGGTTGATTCTATCATATGGAAGAGAGCATGGCCTGCGCATCCTCAGCAAGGACGGATGGGGAACAAGCGTGGAAATCTCCATCCCGATCGAAGCCCGGCAGTCTTAATGAGGCCGCAAAGGTAAAACCTGCAAGTCACCAACTCGCCACAGACAGTCGGCAGTCCTGACAAAAAAGCCTGCACCGCAAAGGGTGCAGGCTTTTTTGCATGCTGGCTGAAGCTGATACTCAAGCAAGCCTTGTCTTCGGCACTCTAACGAGCCCAAAGTAAGCAAGCAGGGCCAGGAAGCTAGTAGACAGCAGAATAACGCCCATAGGAACAGCCGTGTACTCGCCGGCAACCCCGACAAGCGGGGAAACGATGGCGCCAATTACGAACGGGAACAATCCAAGCAGGGCCGATGCGCTCCCCGCGATATGACTCTGCGTCTCCATCGCCAGCGAGAAGGAAGCCGTCGATGTGATGCCGATTGACGCGACAAATATGAACAGCAGCGCAACCAGCGCAAACAACGGGCCCTTCAAAAGAATGACGAGCAGAACCCCGATACTGGTCGTCCCTGCGAGCAGCAGCCCGATCGTCAGGAAGCGGCTCTCCGATACCCGGTGGGCCAAACGGCCAACCACCTGGGAGCCTAGAATCAGGCTGATCCCATTAGTTCCGAATAACAGGGCAAACAGCTGTGGAGACGCTCCGTAAATGTTCTGATAAATAAACGGCGTGCCGGATACGTAGGCGAAAATTCCGCCGATCATAATGCCCTGCGCAAGCGCATATCCCATGAACTGCCTGTCCCTCAGCAGGACCTGGAAATTTTTGAACAGCTCGCCAAGTCCGCCGGGTACACGTTTGTCCACCGGCAGGCTTTCCTCCAGCTTCCAGGCAGCCGTGACAACCAGAAGAATCCCCACGATGCCAAGTGTAATAAACACACCGTTCCACGATGTAAAGGAGATGACGCCGCTGCCTGCTACCGGAGCAATCAGCGGGAACACATTGTTCACCAGCATCAGTATGGAGAAAAACTGGGTCAATTCACGGCCGCTGTAATGATCCCGGACAACGGCACGGGAAATGACAATGCCGGCCGAGGCTGCAAAGCCCTGTATAAACCGGGCCGCAATGAAGAAAATAATATTCGGGGCGACCGCACAAACAAACGAAGCAATTAAATAGAAAACAAGTGAAATCAATAAAGGCTTGCGTCTTCCATGAACATCGCTCAGAGGGCCCATAATCAGCTGTCCCAAACCTAATCCGACCAGACATGCGGTCAGACTCAACTGAACCAACGATGCTTTTGTTCCAAAATCAGCTGCAATCTCAGGGAATGAGGGCAAATACATATCGATCGTAAGCGGACCAAGCGCTGAAAATGCGCCTAAAATCAAGGCAAACCGTATTGAATTTTGTTTCTTTTTTACTGTTGTCATTGCTGCTGCTTCTCCTAACTGCTACTGGAAGTTGGTAAAAAGGTTAGTATCTTCCTTTCTTATATTGGCTATCATTTATTGTAAAAAACGGCTGAATTCTATAATAACACATCCTTCTGCTTCGTAGAGTAATGAAATAATATTAAATTTTCAAAACTTCCGCCGTACTGAACCTGCTGCCGGTATAACACGGCAAAAAAGCCGCCATGAAGGCAGCTCTGTTCGAAAAAATATAAAGTTGGATTAGTCCTCGTGGCGGTCTCCGTGCCGGTTGCCGGATTTCCATCCTTCGTTATGTTCCCAATGAGATGACTGATTGCCCGTTTGCTGATCCGTCGGAGCCTTAACCGCTGGCTGTGAGCTATCTTCTGCGGGCTGTGAGCTATCTTCTGCGGGCTGAGTTGTCTGATCATCCGATTGCTGATCTGCCGGAGCATTCACAGCGGGCTGCGAACCATCATCAACAGGCTGTGATGCCTGATCTTCCGAAATGACACGACGTGCCGTAACAAAATCATGATCCCACGTGCTTCCCGCAAAATCGGAAATTGTAACGCCTATGCCGACCCGGTAAGTGTGGAGCAATTGTCCGTCACCCATATAAATCGAGACATGATTAATCGTTCCGTCTCCGTTCGTATCGGAGAATACCAAATCGCCGGCCTGCAGATCGCTTTTGGCTACTTTGGTTCCAGCCTTCGCCTGCTCGCGCGAGGAACGGGGAAGATCAATCCCATTTTGCTTGAATACATATTGGACAAAAGAGGAACAATCAAATGAGCTGGTTATTCCCGATTTTGCCCCAAACTTATAAGGAACGCCCAGAAACTGCTTTCCTGTTGCAATCACGTTGTCCGCAGTTGAGGCGCTGGAGGAAACAGCCGCTTGAGCTGACTGGGGTGTGATTAGTATGCTGCCGGAAAAGGCAACCGTGAGACTGAAGCCGATTCCTGCGATCATTTTGACCATGTGGTTTTTTTTCATGTTGTCCATGTCTCCCTCCCAATAGGAAAGTTGGATTTGGCGATCACCTGATACCACCATAACACAACTTTAAACGCCCACCATTTCCCATTGGTTAAGAAAACCCTTTCACCACCTGCATTTCCCTGCGATTATGAGAGATTGATGAGAATTTGCTGAGCAGATTAGCCTTGACAAAATAGACAGCATAAGTCTGTCAGTCCCTGAAACCTTCCTCTGCAGAGCTGCCGTTATCGAACTGCGTTTGTTCACGCTTCAATAGAAGTGTCACCGTTGTGCCGAGACCCTGTTCTGTTGCGAGCTGAACCTGGCCCCCTGCGATACGTGCCCGCTCTTCCATGCTGAACAATCCCACGCCCTTGGTGTGAGATTTCGCATCGAAGCCATGACCTTTATCCCTGATTTGCACGGTGATTCCCGCATCGGTCTCAAGCATTGACACTTCGGCTTCAGCCGCGTCGGCATGCTTGGCGATATTGGTCAGCGCTTCCTGAACGATGCGGTAGATCGCTGTTTCTGCCTGTATATCAAGCCTTTTGCGGAGATTGCAGGTAAACTTTACATCGATACCGTAATGCGAGGAATAATTCTCGATATAGGTTCGAATCGCCGGCACCACGCCGAGATCATCCAGCACCGAAGGACGAAGCTCGCTTTATCATGATACCCTGAATTAATGATCCGATGATCACGTCCGATCAGCTCTTCCCGCTTCCCGCTCATATTGCGAGATTTCACAAAATTTCTTGTTCACATAGGAGAGCCAAACAAAGCCGGGCCCATTCCTCAAGCCGGATCTCAATTAATTTCCGCATCAAGCGGACCGGCGAGTTCCCTCAGGAAAAACAATTTGCCCGGAAGTGTCGGCATATAGGTGGAAGGCAGCCACATGTCGGGGCCGTAGCGCAGTGTTGTCCAGAGCGAAAGCCCCTGCCACTGCATGCCGCGCCCCAGAGCGCCGTCGCAGCCGCCGATGACCCTGTCGGATTGGAGAAACAATCCTGGTCCAATGGTATTCGCGCGGCAGGGCACCAGCGTTGTGCGGCTTTTGAAGCTGGTGACGGCATTTTGTTCAATGGTCAGAGGATGGAGCTTCGCGCCAAGCCGGTGCGTCTCTTCCCGCCACTGCTGTTCAGTGCTGAATTCCGCAGCGAAATGCGGCTCCCAGAAAGCAATATGCAGCATGCGGCCGATCCCGAAGACGGTGATAAGCTCGGCCCCATCCTTCCTCAGCCTCTCTATCCTGGATGCATAAGCCGGCAAGCTGTCCGCTGTAGCAAAATTTCGCTGCATTACCGGAACCGTCAGCTCGCCAAGCGGCCCGTAGAATGCCTGCTCCATCGCATATTGAAAAGATCCTTTATTCTCCGGCGGCAGCGTGCGCCCATCCCCGTCGCTCCATTCATCCATGTTAAAGCCGTGGACATGCGAGCAATCCACCTGCCACTCTTTCAGAAAATAGACCGCCCATTTATACATTCCCATCGGTCCAGCCGGCAGTATGATCGCCAGCTTGCGGCCCGCTTCTTTGCTTATCCGGATTTCCCGGGCGATTTCATGGCCCATCTTCACATCCAGCTCCTGCACCTCTTCACAGGAAACCGGCTGAAAGTCCGCATGCCAAAAGGCTTGAGGCTCCTGAATGCTTTCCGGGCTGTTCGCGCAGCATTGGTCGATTCTGTCCATATCCCAGCCCGCAGGATAGAAGCCTTCCAGCATGGAATCCTTCAGCGTTCGCATAAAATTCATCGCCGTCACGCTCCTGTTCTTCTATTAACCGTTAAGGGAGAAGCCGCTCCGTTGTCAGACGCGGCCATGCCTGGCATTGCTGAAAGCCTTCCGCGTACGCTTTGCCGCACTGCAATCCGCGAAATTTGGAAACGGTCCGGACAAAATCCAGAAAATCGATGCCGTCATGCTCATACAGCCATTTGATCTGGCTCTGATGACAGTCGTTCATTTGAATTTTAACATCAATGAAATCCGATATATCCACATATTCGGTCGGCAGAAAGCCTACGCCCGCAAGCGTATCCATATAGAAAATCGGGGCAACTTTTTCATGTGCGGGCAATCCGTTTTCGACTGTATAATGGGGCACGGTTGCTGCGAAGCTGGCATCAAACACCGCCCTGGATACCTCCATATGATCCTTCATATAATCCTCGGGCGGGTGCGTGATGATATAATCGGGCTTCACCTTGCGGATCACCCCGGCCAGCCGCCCGATCAGATCGGCCTCATCCGACTTGACCGTCAAATCGGGCTTATTCAGGCTGATGACCTGAGCGCCGATCAGGGCCCCCGCATTCCTGGCTTCCTGCTCGCGAATCTTGATCAGATCCGCAGGCGCAATGACTTTATGCCCTTTATCCCCATTCGCCACATGCACCATCGTAATTCCATGCCCCTGTGAAGCAAGCTTTGCCAATGTTCCGCCGCAGCCGATTTCCAGATCATCCGGGTGACACCCGACAGCGAGCACATTCACGTGGATTCCTCCTCCTGTCGTTCCAGCTCCTCATCGCCTTAGCCAGATCGTTTATTCTCCTTTTTATCCATTCATCTCTTCTGTCTGCCCCGGTACACAGCCGTTCTGAGCTCCAGCGAATAAGACTCCAATTCAGGCATCTCCGCCTCAACCGCCTGCCGGATCGCAAGATCAATATCATACGGGACTCTCACCAGCTGGATGCCAAAAGGGGACAGCTCCGCACTATGCAGCTGCCCCTCCAGTATCGCATAAGAAGCCTGGTTAATCTCCAGGGGGTTGCCCACGCTTCCCGCATTAAATAATGTTTTTCCTTCGAAATTCTGCACGTAAGCATTATGAACATCGCCATATCCAATAACATCCGCATCGCCCGCATACTCGCAATATTCGGAATGCCGGAATAAGGACAGTCTCGACTCATGGGTATCCCATGGCTGAATCCGTTCATGCACACTGCGGGGTGAGGCATGGAACAGTCTGATATGTCTGCCGCTCATTTCAAACTCATGGATCATCGGCAGACTCCGGAGGTAATCCAGCCGCCCCGGGCCCAAATTGTTCTGATGCCAGATGATTGTGGGGTATTCGCTGTCTTTAGCCATAATCTCATCCCAATTTCCCCTGACCACAATCGTACAGACCTCTCTGACGCGGTCAACTGCCTTATCCCCGCTTGGACCTTTGCCAACCAGATCGCCCAGACAATAAATGGTTGAGATCCCCCGTTTATGAATATCCGCTACCACCGCGTCCAATGCAGGGATATTCCCGTGAATATCCGAAATAACGGCTATTCGATCCATGAAATCACCTCAGTGTTTTCGTTTAATTGACCTTGTGGCGCGCACTCAGAAATGCGATGACTTCTTCCAGACTCTTGTCTGTCATGGAGTCGATCAGAAGATCATAATCCGCAAACGCAAACTGTCTGGTCATTTCGTTCGGCACGACCACGCAGTGAAGTCCGGCCGTCCTGGCGGCATTGAAGCCATTCAGGGAATCTTCGAAAGAAATCGCTTCATCCGCCGCAACCTGAAGCTTGCCCAGACTTTTCAGGTAGAGCTCGGGATCCGGTTTAACCTTCGATACCTCATCCGCTGTCGTGACATAATCAAAGTACTCCGTCAGTTGAAATTGATTAAAGAAAGGCTCAATCCATGAGATGGTGGAACTTGTCGCCAATGCCGTCTTTAAATTCAGCTTCCGTGCCGCCTTTAAATAATCCATCACACCGGGACGCAGAGCCGATTCGAACAACAGCTTCGAGTAAATAGCCTGAAACTTCGTACGGACGACTTCCGGGTCAATGGTTTCTCCAAGACAATCGGATATGTACGTGTAGGGATTGAAGAGATCATGGCTGGTACCTACGCATTTGGCGTATTCCGCCAGGGGCAGCTCCGCTCCATATTCGCGGTATACCTCGCAAAATGCATGATAGGATGGCGTTTCCGTATCAATAATCAATCCGTCAAAATCAAATACAACTGCTCGAATCATGCAGGATCACTCTTTTCTGTCAGGATGTCTGTCTGTTAACGGAGATCCATTTCACCGGGCTCCTACTCAAAATCATACAACAGATTGATGGGCAAGTGTAACTTATCAATAGAATCATTTTATGCGTGTTTACGGCTGATCCATGCAAACAGGGATGCTCCATTTTGGAACATCCCTGTTTTACGCCTGGCTTTTTATTTTTTGCTTGCCAGATAGGTATCGATTTGCTTTTGCGTCTCCTGCAGAATCTTGTCAAGACCATTGTTTTTCTGCTTCTCAATATAATCCGCGACAGCTTCATCCACATTTTTGACCATCCCGAATTCAATCGGTCTGCTGATTTCCTCCGTCGCCTGATCGCGCTTGGCTATTTCATTCTTCATGGCATCTTCGGCGATAAACAAACCGTCAATCGGGGAGTTCACATTGTTTGGCTGGCTGGCGAATTCCGCTTCCTTCAACCAGAAATCCTGGCCGTAGGTCATTGTCGGACGCATGAACTGCGGCTTCCAGAAGGCCCACTGCCCGCCCCACTCCATATAGTTGCTGGTTGTCGTCGTCATGCCTTCCGGATACTCGGTCGCTTCGCCATTGAGCACATAGGTTTTGCCTTCAATGCCGTACTGCACCAGATCGTACAGCGTCTTGTCGGTTTCTATCATATCCAGGAAACGCAGAACACGATCGGGATGCTTCGAATTCCGGTTGATGGCGACTACATTGGCCAGCGCAGTCCGGTTAACAAACTTTTTATCGGGATAGAGCAGCGACGTTTGCTGCTTGTAGTTCGGATCGGCGAAGCCCGGATCAGCATTCGCCCATTCATGGGAGGTGACGGTGAAGAGCGTTTTGCCGTTTCTCCACTGCGCGGCTCCGTCCTCCTTGTCGATCATCGCATCGCGGTTGATCAGCTTATCATCATACCATTGCTTGGCCAGCGCCGCTGCTTCCTTGAAGAAGGGCTGCTGCTCAATCGGTTGAATCTTGATAGCCGGATCATTCAGGTAGAAGCCGAGCCCGTGAAAATTAAGATCCACCCACTCATCACGAATCATATAAATGGATAGCGGCGTCGTCCGCGACAGCTTCTCGTTCGGATACGCTTTCTTCAAATCACGCAGCAGTTTATCGATATCTTCTATCGTTTTGATGGAATCGGGAGCTATCGTGATTCCGGCCTTCTCGGCCAGATCGGCCCGCCACCCGGCGAACTTGCGCTCATTCATCTTCATCGTCCACGGAAGCCCGACGATTTGACCGTTTACGGTAGCCGCGGACAGCGTTCCCTGCTCTTCATATTTTTTGTTCAGATTGGGAGCATATTTCGGAAGCAGGTCATTAAGAGCCATATATGAGCCTTTAGCCGCCATTTGCTTGTAAGACAGCCAATCGCCGTCGAAGTTCATATCCCAGTCGTCCCCGGATGCGGCCATGACCAGCATCTTATCCTTGAAATCGCCGAAAGGAATGAAGTTGACAGTGAAGCGGATATTAAGCCCCTTGGATTTCACATAATCGCTGATTGCAGACCAGACCTCATCGGTCGCCGCCTTCTTGTCCCCGCCAAAATAAAACTTGAGCAGCACCTCGTCTTCCTGCTCCGGCGCCGGTTCGGCCGCTCCGTCGGTTTTTTCGGACGTATTGGCAGGCTGATTCGACTGATTCGGCTGATTGCCCTCATTGCTGCTGCTGCACGCAGCAAGCAGCATTACAATTAGCAGCGCGGCCATGAACAGCGGTATTCTTGATTTTCTTCCTGGCATCTGGACTTCTCCCCTTACTTGATCGAATGATGTTTCAAATCTTGATAGTATTATCATAAGTTTGGGGGCAAAAGGTTACTATGAGCTAATCTTATCCTTTGCGGTGCGATATTAGCCTGTTGACCGAGACTTCTGCTTGAGGGAAGGCGCACACTATTCTTAAGCTTCCTTAGTATGGTGCCGTGCGCAAATAACGGCAAAAACCGACCCTATCGGACGGCTTCCGCCACCTCCCCCCGCAGCGTCTCCTCTTCAAGAATCGGATGCCGCAGGGTGATCTTCGTCCCGATTTCCGGGCCTGTTTCGATTTTCAGCTTGTAGTTGTCACCAAAATACAGCTTAAGGCGGTCATTCACATTCCGCAGCCCGACGCCTCTATGCACAGGCTTGCCGCCATGATCCATGTCCCTGTTCAGCTGTAAAAGCGTCTCGTCCGGAATGCCTTTCCCATTGTCCACAATATCGATGACCATATCCTTTCCTTCCCTGCGGGCGGAAATCAGAATTTTGCCTTTCTCAAAATTGTCCCGTATGCTGTGCTGGATGGCATTCTCTACCAGTGGCTGAAGCAGCAGGCGCAGAAACGGACTCGACATCGCTTCGCTGTCGCAGGCATACAGGATTCGCACCGTTTGGCCCATCCGGGCCTGCTCGATCAGGACATAGGCCTTGACCTGCTCGATTTCACGCGCCAACGTCGTAATTTCATTCCCCTGATTCAAGCTCAGCCGCAGCAAATTGCCAAGTGCCGAGACCATTTCACTGATATCGCTCCGCCCGTGGCTCTCGGCCTTCCAACGAATGGACTCCAGCGTGTTGTACAGAAAATGCGGATTGATTTGATGACTGAGCACCTGGAACTCCAGCTCCTTCTTCTTCCTCTCGGACCGGGAGGCCTCCTCTACCAATCCTTCTATCCGCTGCGTAAGACTGTTTACCCCCCGGTACAGCCAGCCCACCTCGTCCCCGCGGGAGGAATAGGGAAGCTGCCTGAAATCCCCGGTTTCCATTCTTCTCATCAGCCGGACCAGCTTAGCAATAGGCTGCGTATAATTAATCGTGATATAGACGACTACGCCCAGGCAGCAGATTAAATAGATAATGAGAAAAATAATGAGCAGCCGGTTAATCTCATCAATCGTTCCCGTTAATTCCTGAAGAGGCGTAAGGCTGACAATCGACCAGGGAACGGAATCCATTTTGACAAAAGTAGCCAGATAGGTTGTGCCCTCCATGGTAATGGACTGCGAGCCCTCCCTTCCTGAATGAATAAGCTCATTAAACCGCGGCGAAGGGAGCAGGCTGCCTGTCCATTCATTACGGCCGGAATCGAAGAAAATCATGCCCTCATCATTGAGAAGCAGCAGCTTCTGCTCAATCAATTGATCCGATGGCGAGAAGAAACGCTTCAACTGGTCCTCGGACAAATCGGTCGCAATGATTCCGCGGGGAATCTGATCGTAGAGTCCCGAGAATCTTTTTACATAAGAAAGCAGCGGCTTGGAATATTTGCCCCGCTGGGGCATGGACAAATGCCATGTCGGACTGATCGAGGCTTTGGATTCCAGAAACCATTCCTCTTCTCCAACCTCTACGGATTCACCGATTGTGCTCATATAAGAGGGATAGTGGGAGGGATTGATAGGGTACACATGCACCCGGAATGCATCGATCAGGGGCGTACTCGGATACAGGATCGTCAACAGGTTGACCGTGAACGCTTCTTCCTCGGCCTGATTGCCGGGCTCCTTCTCCAGCAGCTCCTGGAGCTGTTTGTTGCCGATGAGATCATTCACCTGGTCGTTGACAGAATTCAGATAGATTTCGAAATTTTTTCTGGCCTGCTGCAAATAGCTCATGGACATGGTCGTATTGGCATGGGAAATCCCTTCGATCGATTTGATATGCGCGTAATAAGCGAACAGCAAAAAAGGGACGATAATGATCATAAAAAAGATCAAAATCATCCTGTTGCGAAAAGACGATGTGAAGCGCAAAGAGACTTTATTCATCCGTCAATTTTCAAAAGAAGCATGATGCGCCTCCCCCTCTCTTCGATGATGATAGCCATTAGGACATCAATGTTCTACAATCTTATACTTGTTGCAAATCAAGATGCAATATGGCATTCTTAACTCTTTGTGGGACATTCATGCCGGATTGCTGCCCTTGATACAAGGAGTGCCAGCGATTTTACAAATCCATTGGATATGGCAGGTCCGCTGCATATTTATAGAATACATTATTTGGTAACCGTCTGTTAATAGACAATCCTCGCAGCAGATCTGCCATAGAAAAATAACGGGATACAGAGACGTGCAAGTCTCCTATCCCGTTATTTATTCTTGCTTATGATTCGGCTGCATTCATCATATTCATATCCGCATGTCTAACTTCATGTCATATCACGCTTCTTGCAAGTGTCCCGATGTCCCGATCCAAGTTACGCATTCTCCCAGCTCTGCTTGAAGAACAGCTGATAGACCTTCGTTACAATGATCTTGAGAATCATGTAAATCGGTATAATAAGCAGAATCCCAATAATTCCGGCCATATCTCCTCCCACCAAAGCAAGGATGATCGTCGTCAGAGGATGGATATCCAGCTGTTTGCCAAAAACATACGGAGCAATCAGATTATCCTGGATTTGCTGTGCCACCAGAATAATAATAAGCGCCCAGATTGCCGTCGTAGGCGATTCTATAAACCCGATAATGACAATCGGAACCGCCGAGAGAATCGCACCGACAAATGGAATGAAATTCAAAATAACAGCCACTACGGTAAGCAGCAAAGCATAAGGCAGCCCGATAATGAGAAAACCGCAATACATCAGAACACCCAAAGACAGATTCACGATCACTCTGCCCACGATAAAACCACTTAGCGCATTGTCGATTTCGTCCATAACCTCGTTTCCTTCATCTCGAAACCGTTTTGGCATAAAGCTGACAATTTTGCGCCCGAAATTCCCGCCTTCCTTTAGCATATAGAACAAAATGATCGGGAAGATAAACAGGATGATGGCGAAATTGGAAATGATCGAGAACAGGCTCGTAAAATAATCCGTCAGCACGCCAAAACCTTTGTTCAGAAAATCGGTTAACCGGTTGAGCGGGCTAAGGTCCCCAGGGAACAGATTTCCGATAAATCCGTTCTTCTCCAGCTTCTCCACCTGCTCGCTGAGCGTATTGAACAGGGTCGGCGCATTATCAACCAGATTCACAAGCTGCGTCCGCAGGGAAGGCCATACCCCGATGCTGAAACCTACCAGAACGATGGCAACAACCAGGTAGATCAGCAGGATCGACAGCGCCCGGTTTATTTTATAGCGTTCCATCATGTTTACAAGCGGCCGGAGCAAATAATAGAAAAACACCGATAGCATCAACGGAACAATGATAATGCTGAATAGAGACAGGATGGGCTTGAAAATAAAATCCACCCGCGATCCCAAATAAATGATCCCTATCACCAGAAGGATCGCGATACACAATCGGATAAAGCTGTTCAATTTGATCATTGCTTGTCCTCCCCTGTCATTTCCGGTTTCCTTTATTTACCCACTTCCAGCACAAATCCGACCGTTTCTCTCACGCTCTCATTATCTCCTATGAATCCCCGTGCATCAACCGGCTGGTCCTGTTATCAAAAAAAATGACCACCCGTATGCTCTATACGGACATGGTCATCAAAAATTTCATATTTCGTTAATTTCTCTATTTCCCCTTCACAGCCTGAAATAAAGCCGACTCCCCTGTAAAGCTGACCAGTTCTCCAGCTTCATCCCTGGTGATCGAGAAATAATCAATCACCTGCGGCTCGGCCTGAAGCATGGATGCTGCCAGCGCAGCCCGTTCGTCTTCCGGCAACCCGGATCTCTCGCACCAGGAACGATAATCAAACGTTTTCGGAAAACACGTCATCCCTTCAATCCGGAATCCCGTCGTTTCGATCATACGGATCCATTCGGATTTTTTATAGGCGCGCACATGGCTTGCGTCTCTGTGCTTCTCGATCCGGTTATAGAATTGATCGAACGCGTCGTTCTCCGGCGTAATATTGTCAATCAGCAGCAGCCTTCCACCTGGCCTTACGACCCTAAGCGCTTCCGCCAAAAAAGCTCCCACATCGGCAAAGTGATGAGCGGCGATCCGGCAGGTGACCAAATCAAAGGAATGCTCGTCAAAAGGCAGCGCCTCCGCATCCCCCGCAACGAAATCAATATTGGCATGTCCATCGCTGCGGATAAACGCAGCTGCGGTATTGAGCATATCCTCCGTCAAATCATAGGCAATCACATGATGCACCAATGGAGCGAGCGCTTTGGCCACATGTCCCCCGCCTGTTGCAATATCCAGTACGTTCATCTGCTTATTGGCATTGGATGCGGCAACCAGCTGCGCCAAATCCTCGCCTTTGGCATGAAGCGGACTTGTGATATACTTTTCGGCGTTTTTGCCGAACTGCTGCTGTACCTGTTTTTTGATGGAATCTGACGACATGAATTTTCCTCCTTTATGTTCCAGCTTTTATTGAAAAATCCCCGTTAAATAAGCGGCAATATCATTTTTGATCGGCATGAAGTAGATATTGCTGCCACTTCCATAAGCATAATCCAGCGCCTTGCGGCCAAACGCAATATTCCATTCCAGCGTAGGCTCGAAATCCGCAGGGAAGAGGGCTTTATTTTTAACCTCCCAGTAATTTCTGGACTTCACGGACGTTACCGGCGATACTCCCCAGAAGGTATCAACTGGCTCCAGCAGCTTCAGGTACTTGTCCATCATGCGAAGATCAAAAAAAGGCTGTGTGAAAAATCCGTCAGCCCCCGCATCGAGCTTTCTTTGTGCATACTCATATTCGGCCTGCACATCGCTTCGATAGGGATCCAATGCGGCATAAATCCGGGTCTCGGGGCTTGCGGCCTTGATCTTCCTGATCAAATCGATGCTGGTGGTCGGATAAACGGCACGGCTCATATCCTGCGGCGCGTCGCCGGTAATGACGAGAATCTCTGAAATGCGATTGCGGTGCAGCTCTTCTAATAGTTTCATAGGAACATCGGGATCAAAATCAATAGCCCTTATATGCGGGATACTGTTCTCAAAATAGGGTTTGGATATGGCCGTGCCTTCCCAGCTGCGGATGCTCAGCCTGAGCAAATCCGGTATATTTACCGTATTGACGGATGGAAAATGGGTTTTGATAAATTGAAGCTCCTGCTGCAAATGCTCCGCTAGTCTTGGAACCAGTTCAATCGATATTCTCATAGGCACTCCTTTTTGTTGATAGCTTTATATCAAATTATAGCATGAATAGATTGCCGTATCAGGCTGTCCATTCGCCTCTTTATGGTATAATAATCTGCATTGTATTGCCCAGCCTGCCATCTCTGCTGAAAAGGAGCTAAAATACCGTGCCCGTCACACTCCCGGATGCTTTCATCCATCAAATGCGCCAGCTTCTGCCCCATGATATGGAAGCCTTTCTCCAGAGCTACAACGCCTCCCGGACCTTCGGCCTGCGGATCAATCCGCTCAAGCCCGCTGCCGGGCAGCCGCTGCTTGCGGAAGCTGTCCGGCAGTTCAGGCTGGAGCCTGTCCCATGGTGCGGAACCGGCTATTATTATGAAGAAGCGTCAAGGCCCGGCAAGCATCCATACCACATGGCCGGACTTTATTATATCCAGGAGCCCTCGGCGATGACGGCCGCGGAGCTGCTTGACCCTCAACCAGGCGAGCTTATTCTTGATCTGGCTGCTGCTCCAGGCGGCAAAACGACCCAGATCGCCGGAAAAATGGCCGGTCAGGGCGTTCTGATCGCGAATGAGATCCATCCCGCCAGAGCCAAAATATTAAGTGAAAATGTGGAGCGCTGCGGCATTGCCAACGCTATCGTGACAAGCGCCGCCCCCGATGAGTTATCCCGCCAGTTTCCGGGGCTGTTCGACCGGATTATGCTGGACGCCCCATGCTCGGGCGAAGGCATGTTCCGCAAGGATGAAGCGGCCATCAGTGAATGGTCGGTGGCGCATGTTGCCATGTGCGCGGCCAGGCAGGCGGATATTCTGGATCATGCCGCCATTCTGCTGAAGCCCGGAGGAAGGCTGGTTTATTCAACCTGCACCTTTAACCGTCTGGAGAATGAAGAGACGATTGCTGCCTTCTGTTCCAAATATCCGGCGTTCAGCGTTATGCGACTGGAACGCATATGGCCGCATATAGAACGGGGAGAAGGCCATTTTGTCGCTGTGCTCCAAAAAGCCGGGACTTCTTCCCCCGCGTTTGCTGGAGATGCTGGCGACAGCCCGTCTGCCGCGGAACAGCACCCGGGCAAGTCAAAGCGTGAGCGCCGCCGGAATCACACCGCAGCGGGAACCAACGGCCTCGAAGCGGATATGGCGCTCATGCGCGCCTTCGCCGAAACAGCGCTGCCCGGCGGATGGACGCTGGGGCCAGGCGAGCCGCTTCGCTTCGGCGACGCCCTCTATTGGCTGCCGCATCCGGCAAGCGGCGGCACAAGCCCCATCGGGGCAGGGGACCTTAACGGTCTCAAGGTCCCCCGCCCCGGCCTGCACCTCGGCGACGTGCGCAAGAACCGCCTGGAGCCGGCGCATGCTCTGGCTATGGCAGTCCCGGCTGGCGCCGCCGCATGGATGCAGAGCTACCGGCCCGAGGCGCCGGAGATCGCCGCCTTCCTGCGCGGAGAGACCCTTCCCGCACAGGAGAGCAGCACCGGCTGGGGCCTCATAGCCGTAGACGGCCTCCCGCTTGGCTGGGGCAAAGCCAACGGCGGCCAGATCAAGAACCACCTGCCCAAAGGGCTGCGGCGCTTCACCTGAAGGACACCAGCACGCCAGCTCCCGACACTCCCCGGCAGCTGCCTTCCATAATTGAGCGGCAGTCTCTGCGTATCACAGCAGGACATATGCCCAAATATGGCCGCAGCCTGGGCTGCTGTCCAGTCGCATGCCGGTTTTCTTCATACTATACTGTATACCGAGTACCGAAGATCATCATGAATGACCAGAAGAAACGGTGCCGGAATTATCTTTTCAGGGAGAAATTTGCTTGTCCGGAGCTGTCGGAGGATACGGAGGTTTCACTTCGGCCGGCGCAATATTGGTCCTGTTCATTCTGCTGGTCATCTTAACCTGCCGAATCCTGTACGGATCAATCCCGTTTGCGCACAAGAAGAGCTGGCGCCGTCCTTGGGCGGCGCATCAAGCTTCTTTATTTCAGAAAATACATATGACGGAAAGGCAGACTTCCTTACAGTAGTTAAGAATAAAACCGCCTGAGGGAGTTCCCTCAGGCGGTTTTGCATTCCCTATAAAGCCTCATCACCAGGCATAAGTACGCAGCGCATATGCGACACCATCTTCTTCATTGGAGAACGTCACCGCGCTCGCAGCTGCCTTAACCGCCTCCGGCGAATTGGCCATCGCAACGCCAAGTCCCGCGAAGGTCAGCATGCCGATATCGTTATAATAATTACCGATAGCCATCACCCGGCTGCTGTCGATGCCGCGCACATGCGCAAGCTGGGTAAGCGCCGTGCCTTTGCCGGCTTCCGGATGCTGTACATCAATAAAATATTCTCCGCTGCGTATCGGCTTTAGTCCGTCCTTCCACAAACTCCAGTCCGCCTCGATCCTGTCCATCTCCGCCGCGCTGCCAAATACCGTAAACTTTACTAGACCCTCCGGCAGAGGTGCGGCGCTATCCCGCCAAACCGGCTTCACCTCATAGCGTCCGTACATGGCCTCCGCTTCCGTGGTGATGCCTTCAATCATCAGATCAAACGCCGTGTTTATATCAAAATGATAGCCGCCCTGCAGGCAGTACTCCCGGAAACGGGCAAGCTCAGTGCCGGATATCGCATATTGATGAATCACCTCTCTGCGGTCCGCATCGACCGTCGCCGCTCCATTATGCGTAATCATCGTACCTGAGAGACCAAGCTCAGCGAGTACCGGCAGCGCATTGTTCGGCCCCCGTCCCGTGCACAGCACGATCTCCGCTCCGCGGGAGGCTGCCTCCCGCACAGCGTCACGCACGGCCGGAGTCAGTACATGACCGTCTGTGAGAAGCGTTCCGTCCACATCAAGCGCAATCAAATCATACTGAATCGACATCCTGTCCTTACCTGCCCTTCACAAAATCACGGTTGTTTGCCTCAACAAACAGGCTTAATTTATGCACAGCAAATACGTCTAGCTGTTCTTGACCTTCGCCTCTTTAATCAACATGAGCTGCTCCAGCTCCGTTTCCGTAAGCGGACGGTACTCACCAAGGGACAAAGCCGGATCGAGCGCAAGCGGTCCCATGGCGACCCGTTTCAGGTAGATGACTTTTTTACCCACGGATTCAAACATCCGCTTAACCTGATGAAATTTGCCTTCATGGATCGTCAGTGAAATTCGACTGTGCACTGCTCCCTCTCCCGCGGCTTCTTTACCGGTTATATGAAGCTCTGCAGGCATCGTCTGATACCCGTCGTCCAAAGCAACTCCCGCAGCAAAAGCATCCACATCCTCCCGGGTGACATCCCCCAGTACGACAGCCTCGTACGTTTTGGGCACATGCTTGCGCGGCGACAGCAGCTCATGAGCCAGACGGCCGTCATTGGTCAGCAGCAGCAGTCCCTCCGTATCCTTGTCAAGCCGACCGACAGGAAATGGCTGAAGCACCCGATCCACCGGATCAAGCAGCTCGATTACGGTTTGATCCCATTTGTCCTCCGTTGCCGAAATGACCCCCTGCGGCTTGTTCAGCATCACGTAGATCACTTCCTGGTACACAACCTTCTCGTCATCGAACAGGACAACCGCTGTTTCCGGATCAAGCGTGAGACCGTGATCCTTGGCACGGACGCCGTCCACGCTCACGCGCCCCTGTTTAATCGCTATTTTCACTTCGCTTCGCGAGCCGCAGCCCATATTGGCCAGCAGCTTGTCGAGCCTCATCTTCTTTGCCACTTATATCAACCTCCAACCGGCAGGCAGCTCATTCTTGAGCCAGCCTTCTCCGCCAACCTTGCCCCATCCAATGGGAAAATCATCCGCGCAAACCAGCACATAACCCTTTGCCGCGGCTCCAGCCGGCGTACTATGCTCCAGTTCGTGCGGATCTCCGTCCCGCGCATCGGACCGGCCATCCGGCTCCCCGGCCCGAACCAGACGCTCTGCATCGATATGCAGCGTCTCGCCCTTCAAATACCGGAGCGTCGCTTCATCATCCGCGCCCAGCCGCAGACTGAGCGCCGCTTCCCCGCGCCGCAGTCCCAGGGCCAGCGCCTGCGACGGCTCAAACCGGTGCGGGCCGGCTTCGCCGATGTACCAGCCGGCCCGCACGACCCGCAATCCGCCGAGCGAAGGCATGCCCGGCGGCTGCAAATAGACACGCGAGCCGTAAGCAACCAGCTCGCCGGTCCACTGCTCCGCGCCGATCAGCTGCTCGGCCGCGAATTTCCCCCAGGACGCCGCGGCATCCGGAGCCGTTCCGGGGCTGCTGCTCCCCTTGTGGGCGGAAGCGCGCTTATCGTCCCGCGCGACTTTTCCCCCATAGCTTATGCCGCCTGTTTTGTCCGCCCTTCCGCCGCGGAGGCCCTTCTGCCCGGCATGAATTCTGACGCTGTCCTGAGGATGGCTGCCCTGCCGGCTATGGGCTTTTTTACGGCTGCGCTCATCAGCATGACCTTGTCCACTGCTGTCTTGCGCTCCGTTAGCCTGACGCTTCGCCCCGGAATACCGTTCCTCGCGGACAGGCCATTGCGGATAACCTGACTTCTCTTGTTCATCAATCCCAGCTTTGCTGGCGGCAGTCCGCTTCAGCTGCCCGCCGTGGCTTGGCTTCCTTCCATGACGTTCAGGCTCCGCACCTGTTACGGCACCGCTTCGCCCGCCGTCGCTTGTCAGCTCATCAGCATCAACCGGTTTGCGTTTATACAGGACCGCTGCATAATGCCCTTCGCCTCCGGTCAAATGCGGCCACAAACGGACCGTACCCGAAATGCTTGCCAACCGCGCACGGCCCGTTTCGGCGTTCTCTCCGAGCTGGCCGACAAGCAGATTTCTTCCGGCTATCCGTTCCATGTCAGGATCTGTATCATTAACGGCACCAGCAGCCTCGGCAGCGCTCAATCCGATCCAATCCGGTCTGCCTGCCGCCCAACCATGGGCAAGCTCAATGGGGACAATCTCCAGCAACGGCTCCGCAATCAATAAAGCGGCAATTTGGGCTTCGTTTTCTTCAGGCGAGAACGTGCATGTCGAATAGACCAGAGTGCCGCCCGGCGCCAGCATCCGGCTCGCATGAACGAGAATATCCCGCTGCATGACGCTGCAGCGTTCCACTGAATGACGTTCCCACTCGGCAATCATCGATTCGTCCTTACGGAACATTCCCTCTCCCGAGCAGGGGGCATCCACCAGAATTCGGTCGAACCATCCCTCGAATACCTCCGCAAGCCTCCCTGGTTCCTCGTTCAGAATAACCGCATTCCGTACTCCGGCCAGCTCGATATTTTTGGCGAGCGCCTTCGTCCGTTCCCTGGCATTGTCGTTGGCTACCAGCACGCCGCTGCCCTGCAGCTTGGCCGCCAGCTGGGTCGACTTGCCCCCGGGAGCCGCGCATAAATCCAGCACGCGTTCGCCAGGCAGAACGCCGAGCAGCTCCGCGGGCACCATTGCGCTGGGTTCCTGAATATAGTAAAGCCCCGCATGATAATGCGGGTGCTTGCCTGGGCGGTCGGCTTCCTCATAATAGAACGCCCCCTGTTCCCATGGAACACCTGTCAATCTATCCGAAAGCAGCGATAGCTCGGCAAAAGCCGCCGCCGTCAGCTTTAATCCGTTTACCCGCAGTCCGAATTTGCGCGGCCGTTCATAAGAAGCAATAAAATCGTCATATTCGCCCTGCAGCATGATTTTCATTTTATCCGTAAACGATTGCGGCAGCATGATGCCCACTTGCCAAAACCCCTCCTGCCGTTTCTCTCGTTCATCTAAAAGCAAAGCATTTTTTTACCTTTGTAGTCATTAACATATTGTATTATACAGCGCCTGGCTTCACCAACTGCTTTTTTTCAGGCAATTCCGTCCAAGTGAGAACAAATGGCTGCTGCGAGGCAGATTTCTTCCCTCAGATTCCCATATTTAAAATAAACCGCCTGAGCCGCTTCGCCCCCCTATCCGGAGCAGGCCAGCGACAGACGGTTATTATCCCGGGTGGATATGATTGTGCCGGCAAGCCGGCTATCCGGGTTCATGACGCTCATAGCTCATCCTCCGCATGCAGGCGCTGCTCCAACGGAATTTGCGACATCGCCCCGACAAGCTGGCGAAGCTCATCATCCTGTACAAGCAGCCGAAAAGCTGCGAACGGAGGGGGCCCCGCAAGCCCGGGTCCAGGCCTCGTCAGAACAGTTTCACCGGCGGCTTCAGAGGCTCGATTGCCCTCGTCCACCATCCGGTTCACCCAGGAATGGAGCGGCGCAAGAACGCGGGCGATGTCTTGACGGAGCATTCCCAAATCCAGTCCCATCAGAACATCCGGGTATGAAGCAAGCTTATTCTCTGCTTGCGTGAACAGCTTCACAGCGCCCGAGTAATTATCATTGCGCCAATGATGCAGACCGACTGCAGCCTGAAGAAGGCCTTGATACAACGTATTCCGACCTTCCTCAAGCCACAGCTCCTCCATCACCTCATGGCATTCAAAGTAATCCTCGTCCATATTGAAAAGCACGATAAAATGAACGAAACGCTCATCATACCGTTCCTGCTCCCTGCCTCCCACTTACGAGCCTCCGCTCTTCTTGACCTTGATCAGCGCTGTACGGATTTCATCAGCCAGCATGCGGATGGCATAGCCGTCTTCTTTCTCCCACAGCTCGTTGAACCGCAGCTGGAATTGGACGGCTTCTCTGACCCTGTGGAAGAAATACAGGTCCTGGATATCGCTCAGCACACTCGAGACCATATTTGATTTTTCTTCGAAATCGCGCTGGGCATCCAGAATCTCCTTGCGGATGCTCGACATCTCCGAATCCAGTACCGCTGCGGCTTCGGCCGCTGTCTTGAGCCGGGTCCGCACATCATCAGGCAGGCTTTCTTTATATTTATAGTTAAGGGAATGCTCGATTGTTGCCCAGAAATTCATCGCGAGTGTCCGGATTTGCACCTCTGCCAGCACGATTTTAAGGCCGATTGCCGTCTGGACAGGATATTCTACAATCATATGAAAGCTGCGATAGCCGCTGTCTTTGAAATTCGTGACATAATCCTTCTCAAACACCAAGGTTAGATCCTTGCGGTTGCGGATCAACTGCGCCACACGATGAATATCATCGACGAATTGGCACATGATGCGGATTCCCGCGATATCCTCAATGCCCGTTTCGATGCTTTCCATGGGAACATTCAGACGCTTCGCCTTCTCCAGAATGCTTGAGATCCGTTTCACCCGTCCGGTTACAAACTCGATCGGCGCGTAGGTCTCTCTTGTTTTCAGCTCTGTACGAAGCGTCTTGAATTTCACCTTCAATTCCTCAACAGCCTGCTCATAGGGCTGTAAAAACAGCCCCCAATCTCTACCGTCCATCCAGCCGCCTCCTGTCTGTTATCTATGATCCGCACCGACTGCATCGGCGATCGTTTGATATCCGTCTCTGTGCAAGAGTGCTTTCATTCCATAAGTCAGCTCCCGCAGCAGCACCGGCCCGCGGTAAATATACGCCGTATAGATTTCGACCAAACTGGCTCCGGCGCGAATTTTATCGTATGCATCGTCCGCGGTAAAGATGCCGCCAGAACCAATAATGGGCAGTTTGCCGCCAGTCAGCCTATACACTTCGCGTATGACCTCCGTGGAGCGTTCCTTCAGCGGCCTGCCGCTGAGGCCGCCGGTTTCGCTCGCGTGCGGATGCCGGAGCCCCTCCCGGCTGAGCGTCGTATTCGATGCTATAATCCCGTTCACACCGCTCGCCGCAATGGTCTCCACGGTATATGCGAGCTGCTCGTTCGTCATGTCCGGCGCAATCTTGACCAGCACCGGCTTCACGGCCCCGCCGTTTGCCTTGGCCTGAGAACGCATCTCCTCCATAACGGTGGAAAGCAGCAGCCTCAGCTCATCGCCATGCTGCAGGGCGCGAAGGTCAGGTGTATTCGGCGAGCTTATATTGACAACGAAGAAATCGCCGTACGTATATAACGCTTTAATGCAGGCGCGGTAATCCTCATGCGCCAGCTCATTAGGCGTTGATTTATTTTTGCCGATATTGACGGCAATCGGAATGCTCCTCTTCTTCCCGTCAGCGAGCCGCTGCGCCATTGCTGCCGTTCCCTCATTATTGAATCCCATCCGGTTCACGAGCGCCTCGTCGGGCGGCAGGCGGAACAGTCTGGGGAGTTCATTACCTGCTTGTCCTTTGGGGGTCACCGTACCCACCTCAGCAAAGCCGAAGCCCATATTGGCAAACATATCCACCGCTTTCGCGTTCTTATCCAGGCCGGCTGCCAGCCCTACCGGATGGGGGAAATGTAGACCGAATACATCCACGGCAAGCTCCGGGCATTCCTTGACTCCGTACAGCGACCGCATCATAGCCGGGATTCCGGGAACCCGGCCCGCGGAATGCAGACCGTCTATAACGAGATGATGGGCTTTTTCCGGATCCATCCGAAACAGAATTGGTTTGGCTACTTTATACAACAACTTCTTCACTCCGTTCATCATGTTAGCTCTACGCAACATTTTAACGTGTTCAACTAAAAAAAGAAAGAGCCCGGCTCAGGCCATCAGCAGCACGAGCGGGCATTTATACTGTCTTTGTCGTTATTGCGGGCTATCAGGAAAACGGATACAATGAGATCACATCCTATTACCTATAAGAGAAAGGTTGATCCACATGAGCCAAACCAAGAAGAAACCGCCCATTCTAAAAACCAAACCAAAAGAAGAGGTTAACAAGAGGGCGCTGCTGTGGATCGGTGCCGTTATCGTTGTGATCGTCGCAGCAGTTGCGCTTCTGCTCGTATTCGAGAATTAATTAGTTCAGCCAGCGGTACACGACTTCCGGATTCGTTTCATCCTGCATCGGCTGCAAGCTGAAGCGCTCTGCAGCCGGCTTGGGAGCATCTGCAGGCAGAACCCCGCTCTTGATCTCCACCTTGGTCCCAAGTGGCACAAGATCGAACAGCTCCTCCACATCCTCCTTGTTCATCCGTACACAGCCATGCGATTCATCCTTGCCGATGCTTTGAGGCTCATCCGTTCCATGAATGGCATAACGCGTTCCGGACAGCGTCATTCCCCTGCTTCCAAACTCGCCGTCATCGCGCCCGTTCGGATTCTTGACCTTCTCGCTGATGTAAAAGCTTCCTGAAGGCGTCTTCTCGCCGCCAAGACCCACGTTATAGCTGCGGATGATGACATCCCCGCTCACGACGGCCAACGTGTGATTCTCTTGATCGACGATAATGGACAGCGGTTTATCCGGAAGCTCCATTTGCGCCGCTGCACTTGACCTTTCATTACCATTCGACTCTGCGCCGCCTGATCCGTTCCCGGCGGAATCGCCCCGGGCAGCTGCAGCCGCCTTTTGCCTCTGGAGAATATCCGGGAACAGCTTCCTCATTAATGAAGTTTCGCCGGACAGGACATTGTTCGGATAGGGGCGCACCATATCCTCAAGTTTGTTTGGCCAATGTTTAAACAGCTCCCGGTACTGTTCAATCGCGCTGGTCAGCGTCCAACGCTGCTCCTGCTGCTTGCTCCAGCTTCCATAAGCCTGTTTGGCTCCGGCTGCATCGCTTGGCTGGCAATTACAGGCTATCGCATCGTGAAGACTGACATTGAAGGCTTGTCCTTCTCCCTGCCGCTTGGTTGACAGCAGCATGCGGGTATTACCCGTCCATTTCCGCCAGCTGTCGTCCTGCTCCAGCATCACGGCAAGTCCGAGATCGGCCGACTTCTCCCCTCCTTCCATCAGTACGCCCATCGCCTTCCCCAGACCGCTGCTGTCGGCAGGCTTTACGAATGCCACCCGGACATCCGGACCGGAATTCTCTTCAGAGCCGGCCGGCAAATCATCAACCGCAGCACTCTGATCAGCAGCTTGTTCATCCCGGCTGCTTGGACCATCGGCAAAAGGATCAGTCAGAACAGCGCCCAATAGGAGCAGCAGCGCAATCAATGAACGGATAACCAGCTGCTTCATGCGCCGGCGGCGGTTCCACTGGGCAATCAGCTGCTGCGGCTCATTGGCAAGCGGATGCTGTTTGCGCTCAAATGCTTCATATATGCTGCCTGCCTTGAGAAAGCAATAATTCGCTTTCGCTTCTTTTTCTTCAATCACATACTGTTTGCCTAACAGGTACCATGCCATGCGATTATCGGGATGGTTTTGTACATAACGCTTCAAATACGCCATATCGTCCTGCTGCTCCATAGCCATCCCTCCCTGGAATCCGAGCTAACTACTATATCGGCAAAAGGCCGCCCGATTTGGAATCGAACGGCCCTAAATTTAATATTTTTTTATAAATTAGCGCAAAAAAGCAATAAAAAATAAGCCAAAACGTAAGAAGAACCGACTTCGCCATCTTTTTGGCAACAAAGTTAGTTACATCCCCAAAAATATAAGCAAAGGTTTATGGATTTCTATCCTTTCTTATATTTCAAAAAAGAATCCCGCCCTTGTCAGCACAAGAAACGGGACTCTTCCATATTACACGCGCTATGCTCAGGCTATACGCTTTTGGTATTACATATTGAAAGGTACGTCTGCGACTTTGATAGAATCGGTAGGGCAGCCGTCTGCCGCATCCTGCAAATCATCATATAAATCCTCAGGAATCTCCGTATTTCCTTTATTTGCGTCACCATCGAAAATCACTTCAGCCAGACCTTCATCGTCGTAATCATAAATATCCGGTGCCGTTGCTCCGCATGCTCCGCAAGCAATGCACGTATCTTTTTCAACCCAAGTGAATTTAGACATCGTATACCCTCCCAAAAGTGTTATGCATACACGCAGGTACAAATTCTGCAAAAAAGTTCGGCATGCATCAGCTTAGTTTTGTAAGCGCGTAACCATTGTTGCATATAAACGTAATGAACAGTCCTTACTCATCACTATATAACATATGCTCGTCTGTTTGCAAGGATGTCCCACGAATTCGCTTGTTCCGGATCAGTGCGGACGGGTCTTCGCCAAGCATGCTTGCCGTAAGCACCGCATCCTCTCCGAATTTATCGCGAAGCAGATCCATTGCCCGCGTCAGGGCTTCCTTGCGGGGCTGCTCTTCGTAGCTGAAAAGATCAAGCTGCATAGCGGTCTCACTCCGTGATGTCAAATTCTGCAGCGTCACACCAAGCAGCCGTACGGGGTCGCCTTCGCGCCAATGCTTGTCGAGCAGCTTGCAGGCTTCGAGATGGATCTCAGCCGTTGTATCCGTCGGAACATGGAGTGTTACCGAGCGGTTAACTGTCGTCATATCCGGTTTGCGGATAATGACTTGGATCGTGGCAGCCACCAGCTTCTGGCGGCGCATTCTTCTGGCTGTTTGATCGGCCAGATTCAGCAGGATGCGATGCGCCTCCTGCCGCTTGGTTACATCTTGCGGAAGTGTCGTTGTATGCCCGATAGATTTATTCCGTTCTCTGACAGCATTCACCGGAGAATAATCATATCCGTGCGAGGCCGACTTCATCCAGGAGCCTGCCACACCGAAATGCTTTACCAGCATGGCCTCTTCCGCCGCCGCGAGCTGACCGATTGTATGGATATTCAATTTTTTCAGCTTCTCGCCTGTTTTGCGCCCTATTCCAAACAGCGAGTCACAAGGCTTATGCCAAAGCAGACGCGGCACATCACGTATCCGCAAAACCGTCATCCCATTGGGTTTGTGCATATCCGAAGCCATTTTGGCGAGCAATTTGTTAGGCGCAACGCCGATTGAGCAGGGCAGATTCCATTCGGTTTGGATCCGATGCTGAATATCCCGGGCAATATCGAGCGGTTCCCCGAAAGCCGACGACCCTGTAATGTCAAGATAGCATTCATCAATCGAGGTTGCTTCCAAGAGAGGCGTGTATTGACTGGCAACCGACATAAATCCGCGTGAGTACTTGCGGTACAGTTCAAAATCGGGTTTGATCAGAATCATTTCCGGGCACAGCTGCAGGCCCTGCCTTACGGTCATTCCGGTTTTAACGCCCTTCTGCCTCGCTGTATAGGAGGACGTTACGATAATCCCTCTGCGCTGCTCTACACTGCCGGCAACTGCCGTCGGCTTTCCTTTATAAATGCCTGGTTCCTCCGCCTCATGAACCGAACAATAAAATGCGTTCATATCCAGGTGAATGATGATACGGTTTTTTCTGACTTCCTGATCTTCACCGGCCTGTTTCATATTCGGTTTTAACCGCACATAGACTTAAAACAAGCCCTGGTGCCGTCTGCTCCAAGCTAATAGACGCCAACCAAGTCTTCATAGCTTCCGCACCTCCTATATGAATATGTAAAAGCTTCGATTGTTTCTAGCATACCACAAAAACCGTTACTAAAATGAACAATCCCGACAGGAGCGCGTTTAGCGACAGCCATCAGGTCTTATGCTATAATATGAAATTATGACTTTTCAAAGTATGGATAGAGGAGGGCGTCCAAGCAATGACCAACATTATCTCGGTTTTCGATACGACGCTGCGTGACGGTACGCAAGGCGAAGGTATCAGCCTGTCAGCGGACGACAAATTAAAAATCGCCCAGAAGCTCGATACGCTTGGCGTTCATTATATTGAAGGCGGCAATCCGGGAAGCAACAGCAAGGATATTGAGTTTTTCCAGCGTGTCAAGGCTTTGAAGCTGAATGCCAAACTAACCGCTTTCGGCAGCACGCGGCGCAAGAACAGTGTGGCGGAGCAGGACAGCAATCTGCTTCGTATCGTGGAATCCGGCGTACCTGCGGCAACGCTGGTCGGCAAATCGTGGGATTTCCATGTCCATACCGCACTCCAAACAACACTAGAAGAAAATTTATCCATGATTTATGACTCCTTCGCCTTTCTCAAAAGGAATCATGTAGAAGCGATTTTTGATGCCGAGCATTTCTTTGATGGATACAAAAATAATCCGGAGTATGCCCTCTCCGTGCTGCGCAAGGCTCAGGATGCCGGCGCAGATTGGATTGTGCTGTGCGACACCAATGGCGGTACTCTGCCTACGGAAATTCATGATATCGTCAGCCGCGTCCGCGCCGAGCTTATTGCCCCGCTTGGCATCCACACCCATAACGATTGCGAGCTCGCCGTCGCCAATACGCTTGCGGCTGTACAGGCGGGCGCACGTCAAATTCAAGGCACGATTAACGGATACGGCGAGCGCTGCGGAAATGCCAATCTGTGCTCCATCATCCCGACTCTGCAAATCAAAATGGACTATCGCTGTATCGCAGACGAGCAGCTTGAGTCATTAACGACCACAGCCCGCTACATAAGCGAAATTGCCAATGTGCATATGCCGGTGGGCCAGCCTTATGTAGGAAATGCGGCATTCGCCCATAAAGGCGGCATTCATGTATCGGCGATTATGAAGGATTCCAAAACCTACGAGCATATTCAGCCAGGTCTTGTCGGCAACAAGCAGCGCATTCTCGTATCGGAGCTTGCCGGACAAAGCAATATCATTTCCAAGGCGCAGGAGCTTGGTCTTGATGTGAACGCCAATAACGAAAAAACAAAACAGATTATGGAACGGATCAAGGAACTGGAGCATCAGGGCTATCAATTTGAGGGAGCCGATGCCTCCCTGGAGCTGCTTCTTCGTGACGCCTTCGGCGAGATGAAAGAGCTGTTCAAGCTGGAATCGCTGAAGATGCTTGTGGAAAAAAACAATGGCAGCATGAATGCGGAAGCCATCGTCAAGGTTAACGTGGAAGGCCAAACCGTATACACCGCCGCCGAAGGCAATGGACCTGTGAACGCTCTGGATAATGCGCTCCGCAAAGCACTGGTCCAATTTTACCCAAGCATCAACAACATTCATCTGGCTGACTACAAGGTGCGCGTCATTGATGAGAAGGATGCCACCGCCGCCAAGGTCCGGGTGCTTATCGAATCCACCGATTTCAAAAACACCTGGAATACTGTTGGCGTGTCGAGCAATGTTATTGAAGCCAGCTGGGAAGCTCTCGTGGACAGCATACGCTATGCCATGATGAATATGGCCAAGGTAGATGGCAATAAGGACCAGCCGCGCGCAAGCCTGGGTCTTGTGAACCATTAAACGACCGTTTTATAACCCTCAAACAATTAATGGACATGCCTACGGGTCTCAAACCCATCCGGCATGTCCATTTTTTTATCAGGCCGCAGCCTTCTGATCATCTTCCACCTTCAGCCACTTGTCAATCCGGTCCTGCCATTCCTGCCTGGAAATGACGCCCGTAATCCGCTCCCGTACAATCCCTTGACTATCGATCAACAGGCTTGTCGGAAAAGACGATACCTTGTAGAGATCCGTAGCATTCCCGTCTCTGTCCATGAGAATCGGGAAGGTGAGCTTCTGCTCGTCCACAAATTCGCGCGCCTGCCGTTCCTTGTCATAGCTTGTCGCATTAATGCCATACAAATCGACGCGGCCGCCGTATGCTTGTGACAGCTCTTCCATGTCAGGCGCCTCCAATTCGCAAGGATAACACCACGACGCCCAGAAATTGATTAAAACCAATTTGTCCTGTTTTCCGCCGATCGCAACTTTATTGTCGTTCAAATCGGGCAGTTCAAGCGTTGGCGCAGTGAATCCGGGCTTGGGCAGCATGTCTGCCGACGCAGCCAAAGCTTCACTTTGCTTGCTTTTATTTTGATACACTGCGATTCCTGCCAGCACAAGTACAACCGTGAGCAATATCCATGTCCGTCTCATCATAAGCCTTCTTTCCTTCTGTAAAAAGCGTCCCGCAGTCTGTCCAGGCAAGCTTTTCTATTGTGTTTCCCTCGCCCTGCGGATTCTTAAGCTCCCTATATGTTACCATGTTGGAGAATGGAAGCTCAAGTCGGGGGGCACATTACCACTACAACAGATACCATGGGAGTGTAGACAATCATGAACAAGACCAAATCCGGAGCCGCCACTAAATTCATCACCCCAATGCGCACTACCGAACTTGCACCTTCCGAAGGCGGCGCTGCATCTGACAATAAGCCAAAAAGCAGTGGAAAATGGCGGGAATATGCTGCTTTATCCTCGGTTCCGCTCGTACTGGTTCTGGGCAATTCCATGCTTGTGCCGATTCTTCCTGACATGGAAACCAAACTTAATATATCCAGCTTTCAGGCCAGTCTGGTTATAACCCTATTCTCGGTATCCGCCGGAATCATTATTCCTGCTGCCGGTTTTTTATCGGACCGCTACTCCCGCAAGGCCGTGATGCTCCCTTCTCTCGCCTTATACGGCTTAGCCGGTATCGGAGCGGGCGTAGCCGCCCTGATGCATTCATATGGTTTCCTGATAGCCGCAAGGGCTTTACAGGGCATAGGAGCCGCCGGGACAGCCCCGATTGCCATGGCATTGGTCGGAGATAAATATAAGGATGGCGAAGAGAGCGAGGCGCTGGGTTTAATTGAAGCCTCCAACGGAGCAGGCAAAGTGATCAGCCCGATACTTGGTTCCTTGCTTGCTCTGATTATATGGTACGCGCCGTTGTTTGCCTTTCCTGTCTTCTGTGCGGCTTCCTTCCTGGCTGTCAAGGTAATGATCAAGGAACCAGCCAGCGATAAGGAAAGCTCGACGCTTAAGCAGTATATTTCCGATACGGTCAAGGTGTTTCGTGAAAAGGGACGATGGCTGACATCCGCCTTTGTCGCCGGTTCCCTCGGCCTGTTCATCTTATTCGGAGTATTGTTCCGGTTGTCCGATCTGCTGGAAAAGCCGCCTTATTCCATAGACGGTGTGGCCAAGGGCGGGGTCCTTGCCATCCCGCTGCTTGGCCTGGTGGCGACAGCCTACTTGACCGGCCGTGCAATCAAAAACAACGGGACGCTCATGCGGTGGCTGATGCTGATCGGGCTGGCTCTGATGTGCGCGGCGCTTGGCGCCTGTGCTTTTCTGCACAATAATATTTACGCCCTGATCGGCTTCGCCACCCTGAGCAGTATTGGAACCGGTCTCCTGCTTCCCTGCCTGAACACGCTGATTACCGGTTCGGTGGACAGCTCTCATCGCGGTATGGTTACTTCATTATATAGCAGTCTGCGGTTTCTGGGCGTTGCCTTTGGCCCGCCGATATTCAGCTGGATGGCGGACCGGTCGGACACGCTGCTCTTTGGAGTCGTCTCCGGGCTTTCACTTGCCGGCTTATTTCTTATTCTGGCGTTTGTAAAACCTCCTCAGCAGGCCGGGGGCTAACCATTTCCATTCCTTATAAGCGGTGCTTCAGTCAAGCTACCATCTACGGTATAATGGTTTCAAACAGGACCAGGAGGCGGATTGGCGTGGACAAGCGGGATAAACAGCAATCTGGGATTACGCTCACTGCCCGCTTAAGCATAGCCCAGATAACTGGAGAGGCTCGAATTCAACTAATTGAATCCTCTTTGTCAGCTTACCCCCGCGAGGCATGCGGTGTCCTCACAGGCTCCATAAGAGAGCCCTTGCAAGGAACAAGCGATGGCATTGTCCGCGTGGATGCTGTCCATCCCATTCCCAATGCTGCAGCGGAACCATTAAGCACTTTTTCCTTTGATCCCCATGAATGGGTCCAGACGATGTACCGCATACAAAAAAACCGACAATCGCTTGTCGGTTTCTATCATTCGCACCCTGCTTCGCCCCCCCTTCCGTCAGATGCGGATCTTCAGGGTTTGCAGCACGTCAAAGCCGCATCCTACTGGATTGTTTCGCTGGCGGAGCAGACATGTCCTGTCATAAGCGCTTTTGGTGTTAACGGAATTTCACTTTATCCATTAATGCTTGCTCAGATAGGCATAAAGGTCGCCGAGTGTCACCACGTTACGTGAGAATATCCGCTTCAAATAAACAAGCCACAGCTGCGCGGTCATGATGGAATCCTCAAGAGCATGATGCCGCTGCGTGATGCGAATGCCGCTATCCTCAAGCAGCTCATCAAGGCCATAGCCTTCTCGTCGCGGCTCCAGCCATTTGGCCACCATCATCGTATCCAGCACCCGATGGGTCAGATTTACCTTGGAGGTCCGCCACAGTGCCGCGTTCAGAAATTGCCTGTCATGGCCGCTGGCATGGGCAATCAGCATTCTTTTACCCACAAATTCCATAAAATCATGGAGAACCTGCATCAAATCCGGCGCACTCTCCGCCATTTCATTCGTAATGCCTGTCAGCTCAGTTATATGTCTGGGAACTTTGCGTCCCGGGTTTACAAGTGTATAGAAGGACCGCTCCTCAAGAATCGTTTCCCCTCTTAAGGTTACAGCACCCACCGACAGAATCTCATCGCCATTGGCAGGGTAGAAGCCCGTAGTCTCCAAATCAAATACGACCACTTCCATCTCTTTCAGTGATTGATCCAGGATGGATTCTTTCCGCTGCTCCTTGGACATGGAACGTATAAAGGCCATCTGCTGGGCGTTTTGCGCACCCATCATTGAAGCGATCGCCGGCGTAATGCCGCCCATTTTATACAAATGCCACATCCGTCCGACGCCTTTTTGCTCCTTCATGGTATCCCCTTTCGCCTCCCCTATAGCCCGTTCATCGTCTCTTTATAAACTCGCCGCTGCAATTTCTTCCCCAGGCGCAAAGCAATTTTGAGCTCATCGGTTAGCTCCTTGGTCATTCTGCTGCCTGCAAGCTTGCCATTATTGGCATACAATCCATCTTCCTGACGCTCTGTCGTCATTAACCGAATACGCAGAACCAACCGGAAAGCCCCGGAATATAAATCGGCATCCTGCTGCGTAAAATCTCCGCTCAGCAGCAGTCCCTGAATCCGCTCAAGCGTTGAGGTTGTCCTGATATTGCTGCGGATGCTCATGAGCCGGATGGCATTGACCATTGGGATGTAGGCACCGTATTTGATATCCAGACTGCCCGCATCCTCGCCATATTGCTCTTTAAGCAGCTGACCGAAAACACCTACCAGCATTTTGTGGCGCATCGTGTTATTCAGCATGCTTCTCACGATAGCCGGGTTATCCAGCAAATCGGCATAAAATTGATTTTGGAATACGGTCATTAACTCCAAATCTCCATAAATCAGCCGGCTGTCGGCAATGATGAGCAAATATCTTACACGTTCCCAGTTTGGTTCCGTGAACCATTCCTTCAATCTGGATCTCCATTCGGTCAGTGATTGACGCCACTCGGAGTTCGAGCTGATAACTTTGCCTTCACATGGCGGATAACCAAGCTGCTGCAGCAAATCGACTATGGTTTCGGAGAATATTTTAAAATAGAGCGATACTTTCTCCTGAAGGCGTTCATCCTCCGGATCTTCGTAAACAATACCGCTATCCTGATCACTGGATAACGTCTGTTCCTCTCTGCCCCCGCTGCCGAACAATAAATAAGCGTAAAGCACGGGTGGGGTTCCATGCCCCAGCCGTGCCATTTGCGCTTCCGAGAGGATAATTGCACGCTTGATAAAAGCGTCATGCACCTCATTTAAATCGGTATAAAATTGTTCGACCGTTTGTTCCGAGAGCAGAGCTTCCATTTGCTCGTGGATTTGATCCCGCAAGCCGCGCAGCGTCTTCACATCATCAGCGGTGCCGATGAGCGCCAGCAGCTGAGCATAAATCGAATCGCTCATGCATCCCTCTCCCCTGGCCAGTATGAAAGCTTATGATTTGGATTACAGGCTTTGTTGAGCTTTTTTCATTTGCTCAGGGTAGCCGTAAGTACCATGCTCAGAAAGATCAAGTCCGATAATCTCTTGTTCTTCCGTAACACGGAAGCCCATAACAAGCTTCATAATACCGAGCAGCAGGAACGATGCGCCGAGCGCATAAGCACCGCAGACAACAACGGATTCGAATTGAACCCACAGTTGATGCCAGCTGCCTGTATCGATCAAACCGCCTTCACCGACGCCAACTTGCTCAGCCAGTGCTTTTGTTGCGAA
This sequence comes from Paenibacillus sp. JT31N11, assembly GCF_056269285.1. Classification (NCBI taxonomy): domain Bacteria; kingdom Bacillati; phylum Bacillota; class Bacilli; order Caryophanales; family Paenibacillaceae; genus Paenibacillus; species Paenibacillus sp. JT31N11. Next base: position 370,511 of record NZ_JBWDNQ010000001.1, on the reverse strand, counting down.
GATACCGTTAGCCAGCGTACCCCAAACACCTGCGGCGCCGTGAACAGACATGGCATAAATCGGATCGTCCACTTTGATTTTCTCAAAGAATTTTGCACTGTAGAATACAAGCACACCTGCAACCAGACCGATAACAACTGCTGCCCATGGATCAACGAACGCACAAGATGCTGTGATGGCAACGAGTCCGGCAAGCGCACCGTTCAACATCGTGGAGATGTCAGCTTTGCCGTTAACCAGCCATGAGATCAGAAGCGCTGCCACTGCACCGGCTGCCGCGCCGAGTTGTGTATTGAATGCCACATAACCAAAGAATCCTTCGCCGACTGTAAGAGCCGAACCTGCATTGAAACCAAACCAGCCAACCCATAGAAGCAGTACAGCAAGTGAACTGAATACTTGGTTATGACCGAGGATTTCGTTAGCGGAACCGTCTTTGTTGAATTTTCCGATACGCGGTTTAAGCAGCACGGTTGCTGCGAAAGCTGCAAGCGCACCTGTTAAATGGACGACCGTCGAACCGGCATAATCTTGTGCGCCGTCCTTGGCCAGCCAGCCGCCTCCCCAGATCCAGTGAGCGACAACAGGATAAATTAATGCGGTAAACAAAATCGTGAATACGAGATATGCCGATAATTTCGCGCGTTCCGCGAATCCGCCCCATGCGATGGTCAGCGAAATAGCTGCAAACGCCAATTGGAATAGGAAGAATACGCTCGAAGGATAAGCTTCACTGGTAGAATCTCCTACAACAGATGGGCTAAAGAAGAAATTGCCTGAGCCGATAAAATTATTGATTGCATGATCGACGTTGTCTCCTCCGAAGATCAAACCATAACCTACTGCCCAGAATACCAGGGAACAAAGACCTACTGTGAAAATTGTTTTACCTGCTACGTGCCCGGCATTTTTCATCCGGGTCGATCCTGCTTCCAGCAGAATGAAGCCGCCTTGCATAAGAATAACGAGAACTGCTGCAACCAGAATCCAGACCGTGTTAATCCCCAGACTCAGCGTTGCCGGAGTAGGATCTTCCGCAAATGCCATTGCGGGGAAGACCAAAGATAACGCAGCAATCGATAAGACCAACTTCTTAACCATGACGACCACTCCCTAAATGTGTAATGTTTCTTGACATGCTTGGAAAGACTTAATGTCATTATAGTCAGAAGTGCTCATTTTGACAATACGGTTTTTCGAATTTCTACAAAAAAATCAAACATTCGTTACTTCCAAAGACCCGAATGTTAAGTTTTTTCACAATTTCAACTCCAAAATCATCTATTAAAGGGTTTATCCTTCGCCTTTTCCATTAGAAACTCTTATTTGTCAACTCTGAATTTGTTTGTAAAATCTTAAAAATCAGTGAGGATTATGAGGCATATTCTAAACAATTAACAATTTTGAAAGCATTACGTTTGACTGTATGGTTATAGATTCTGTATCATATACTAATAAGGTAAGCTTGGATAGGAAGGCAATTTGTCCATTTATACAGATCCCTTGTGTTCGTGTAATTAATGAAAGAAGGTGAGAATGTTGGCGGAAAAATCTTTGTACCGTATTGGCATGCTTTCAAAACTGGCCGACGTCAGCCCTCGCACAATCGATTTCTATACTTCGATTGGATTGATTCAGCCAGAGACGCGTTCAGCCAAAAATTACCGCTTATACAGTGATGAAACCTTAATTCGCCTCAAACGTATTGTACAAATGAAGAAAGATAAATATTCGCTTGATGAAATCAGAGAAAATATTAACGTATGGCGCAAGGTTTCATCCGAAGAGCAGGTTTCAAGCAAGCTTACAGACCTGCAGCTCCATCTGGAACAGCTGCAGCGCGAAGTAAAGGAGCTTGAGCCGGTTTTGAGCCAGATGAAGCCCCAGCAGGCCAAGCAGGTCTTCAAACGGCTTGTTCCGCAAACAGCGGCTTGTGTAGAGGCATTGGTGCTGCTCCTGAATAAGGGCGGACTAATGTAAAATTAAATAATGGAGGGACTTCAGATGCTTTTTTTTCATCCCATGGACTTTCTGATCATCATTGCCTTCGGTTTGTCGCTTTGGGCTCAGTTCCGGGTTAAAGGAACGTTTAACCGCTGGGCTGAGGTGAGAACGATGAGCGGGATGACCGGCTATGACGCCGCCAGAAGAATGCTCGATGCGAACGGCCTGCATGATGTGCCTGTTGAGCCTTTACCAGGAAGGCTCTCCGATCACTACGATCCGATCCATCGGGTTGTACGGTTGTCGGAGCCCGTCTATTACGAGAACTCCATCTCGGCCGTTTCTGTGGCTTGTCACGAGGTCGGTCATGCCATACAGCATCAGCAGCATTATCCGATGCTCGTCGTTCGCCACCGTATCTTCCCGGTCGTCAGATTCGCTTCCGGGGTCGCACCTTTTATGCTGATTGCCGGATTCCTGTTCCAGGCAAGCGGACTTATCGGCCTGGGTATTATATTCTTCACCTGCGCCGTCGCTTTCCAGCTCATTACACTGCCGGTTGAGTATAATGCCAGCAACAGAGCACGGGACTTGATGATTGCGGAAGGCTTTATTACAAACGATGAAGAGCGGGGCGTTGCCAAGGTGCTGAACGCCGCTGCATTGACCTATGTTGCAGCCGCCCTCATCTCTCTGCTTGAGTTATTGAAATATATTATGATCTTCACACAAAGCAGAGATTAATATCGCAAAAGACAGCTAAGAGGCGGGGAATCATCCCCGCCTCTTTTATTTGTTATACGAATCAGTGAATGCGTTCTTAGCCTTTGCCGCTTCACTCCCTCATAAGCCTGACAAGGAATACTTTTGCCACGCTAATAATGCGGTTAAGAGGAGAAGTGCAATCCCCATGCAAAAAAAACCGGGCATTCTCATGCCCGGTAATGTTCGTCAAGTTTCGTTCTAACGTTCTTCCGTGCGGAAACGGGATAATGTTTCCTTTAAGCCAGTCGAGACAGTCTGAAGCTTATCTGATAGCCCGACAAGCCCTTCGCTGATATTCGTCTGTTCATTGCTGAGGGAGGCCACTTCCTCGGAAGTTGCAGATGATTCTTCGGCAACCGCACTGACATTTCCCATTGCTTCCGACAAAACAAGCTGTGATCGATCCAATACCATAATCGATTCCGTGACGGAGCTGAGGCGGTCAACGAACTGACCCATCTGGCTCTGAACCGTTAAGAAAATCTGATTCGCTTCTTTAACGGAACCAATCTGTTCCTGGAAGATCGGGTAGGCATCGGAAAGCACATTAACCGTCTCATCAATTTCTTTCTGGATGGTATCGGTAAATTGTCCGACCACATCAATGGATTGGCGGGATTGATCTGCAAGCTTCCGGATTTCGTCAGCCACCACCATAAAGCCTCTTCCTGCCGCCCCTGCACGAGCTGCCTCAATGGTTGCATTGAGGGACAGGATATTCGTCTGTTTGGATATATTGTTCAAGACATCCAGAATCTTGCGAATCGATGACGTGCTTTCTTTGAGACGATCAACCTTCTCAACCATTGATCGGGTCATTTCTTCAGTTTGGCCCGTTTTCTCAATGAGACTGTTCATATAAACCGTCCCTTGACGACTGGCATTCTCAACCTCAGCGGCAGAAGTGCCCATCTGTTGATTGGCATCCATGACTTCCTTCATCTGGTTGCTGATCTCGGTTGTCAAGTCGCTGCCTTTCTCCGCCTCCATCGCAAGGCTTGTAGCCCCATTGGCAATTTCCTCAGTCGCTACCGCAATTTCCTTGGCGGATACAGCCGTTTTCTTCGACGCATCGGTCAATTCGCTGGCAGTGCTGAGTACATCCTGCGCTGACTGCGTGGTTTGATTAACAAGCGTCGTGATCTGCGCCATCATTTGATTGAAGCTTTGTGATAATTGGCCGATTTCATCCTGTGACTTTACATTCGACCGTACAAATAAATTCCCGTTCTCGCCTTCATTCATCAAATTGCGGAGTCTGCCGAGCGGAATAGCTACCATACGGATGACCAGGAATCCGATACCAGCGGCAATAACAGCCGATATTGCGGCAATTATCCAGGTCCAGCTGCGGATTGCGGCTGCGTCTTTTACCAGTTCCTTGACAGGCACCGTACCAAGCAGCTTCCAATTCATCGTATCGAATTGATGATACATAGCCAAAACTTCATTCCCGTTCTTATCATCCACCTGCATCGATCCATCCGCTGCATTCTTCCCTTCCGTAGGAAGAACGACCAGAGAGTCCTTCTCCAGCAGTTCCGGATCATCACTATAGATAATCTTGTTTGTACTGCTCACGATGGTAATTTCACTGTTGTCGCCGAGCTGCAAATCTTCCATCTGTTTGGTGATTTGTTTCAGGAATATCTCGACCACGACAATATAATTGCCTTGGTTGGTTACGGTATTTTTCAGCACTCGGCTAAGCGCAAACGAAGGCTCTGTCAAAGAGCCGCTGTACCCTTTCACTTTGGTTGGCAGCCATATAAGCTTGCCATCCCCGTCAACAATTTGCTGCATCCAATCCGACTTTTGAGCTTCTTCTGCATTAATCGAGCTTCCGCCAACCGTAATGCTTGTTTCTCCTGCCTTGATTGGAATGATTGATGCTCCTACAATCGTACTGTTGCCGATAACATAGGTTTGAATTGTATCGGTCAGTTTTTTCATAGCATCAAATTTCTCATAGGCTTCTTTTGAAGCGTCAAGCATCTGCAGGTTTTCCTGTACTGTTTTGTCCAGCATAATTTGCATTGTCAAATCTTCATAGTTGCCGAACATAAGATCCAGTTTGCCCTTGGATTGAGAGAGTGCAACTGAGCTCGACTCGGATACCTTCTTCTTGATTATCGACTTCGATGTAGAATAAGAAAATAATCCGACAAACAGCACACATACCAGAATCGCACTGAAAATAATTAGAAACAGCTTGGTTCCCACTGACTTAAGCGGACTTGTAAATTGAAAGTTCTTCAAACTTTTTACAGACGAACTGTAAAGTGCCTTCGCATCCTTTTTCTTTTCTTCTGCGCCCGTGTTTGCTTTCTTGTCCTTGTTCGTCCATTTCATCGACCAGACACCACCTGATATAATGTTTGTTTGCAATTGTGCTCGTACGTCTGTGTTAATGAGTCGTTCGCTGCCATGGTTATATGTAAGAAAATACGAAAAAAATTAATTTGTGTGCTGAATCCTCCTAACGTCCCAAGCCTTTCCTCACAATCTGGCGAAAATCAATATCCTATATATCGGTAATGAAGGCCATCATTGTTAGCCAATTTCATCAAAAATTCATAAAAAAAACCTTTCCTGGTGAAAGCTCACCGGAAAGGCACATGACTTTAGTCTTATGAAGGAACCTAACTTACGCGTACCCGTTTGCGCATCATATCCATCGGCTTGACCGGATGCTCGGTCTTCATTACGATAGATTGCAGCGGATGGCGCGCCGCATCTAGCGTTGTTCCTGCTTCATCGGTAATTGGACCGACGATCTGCTTGAAAAAGGTGCCCTGCGGGCCAAAGAACTCCACTTCTTGTCCGGGCTTGAAATGATTGCGCTGCTGGACAACGGCAAGCCCTGTAGATGAATCGTAGGACAGAACAACGCCGGCAAAATCATACGGAGCCGCCTTTTCCTCCGGCTCATAAATATGATCCTCCGCACCAGGCGTGTCAAAGAAAAAACCGGTGTTGAGCGGACGGTTGGCCGCCTTGTTCAAATCATCCAGCCACTCTTGCTTCATTATATAATGCTCCGGGTCAGCCATATAGGAATCGATAGCCTGCCTGTAAGCATTAACGACCGTAGCGACATAGTGAACACTTTTCATCCGGCCTTCTATTTTGAAGCTGTCGATGCCCGCTTCAATTAAATCTGGAATGTCTGACAGCATGCACAGATCCTTGGAGCCCATGGTGAATTTGTCTTCATCGGCACCGAACATCGGCCTGTCTTCCTCAAAAATATCATATTTCCAGCGGCAGGACTGGGAGCAGCCGCCCCTGTTGGAATCTCTGTCTGTGAAATGATTGGACAGCACGCAGCGGCCCGAGAATGAAGAGCACATGGCCCCATGGATGAACGCCTCTATCTCAATATCCACATGTGCCTTGATCTGAGCGATTTCCTCCAGGCTTGTTTCGCGGGCAAGCACCACGCGCGGCAGTCCCTCTTCTTTCCAAAATTGGACAGCCTGCCAATTCAGCGTAGATTGCTGGGTGCTCAGATGCACCTCCAGCTTGGGGGCTACTCGCTGTGCCGTCTCAATAATGACGGGATCAGCAGCAATGATGGCCGCAATTCCGGCTTTCTGGAGATTTTGAAGATAATCCTCCAAGCCTGCAATATCCTCATTGTGGGCATAAATATTTGTAGCTACGAATACCTTCGCTCCATAGCGTGCGGCAAATTCGACGCCTTCCTTCATTTCTTCAAAGCTGAAATTGCCGGCTCCCGACCGCAGACCATACTTCTGGCCACCAATATATACGGCGTCTGCTCCATAGTGAACGGCAAATTTAAGCTTTTCCAAATTCCCTGCCGGCGCCAGCAGCTCGGGTTTGGCGAGCCGATGACGTTTACCGGTTAAACTCGGCGATGTTAGGGTCGTCACGGTGTCACCTCCTGAATAATCGTTATCGATTTAAACTTTAATACACCTGTTCTTTATAGAAAAAGCCGTAAGACAGCTCGCGCGCGGGATCTTGTACAGCCTTGATTGAATCAAGCCATTCCTCCTGAAAGGAATAGTCTGCCGGACTCTCAAAATAAGCATCGATAGCGGCACGGTAGCTGCGTACGACGGTCTCGTTGTACTTGGCCGATTTAAGCAGTCCCTCAATCTTAAAACTGTCAATCCCGGCTTCCATGAGTTCATGCAGATTTTCAATCATGCAGATATCATCCGAGCTCATGATATGCGTCCCGTTCGCATCCTCATAAATGGGAAAGCGTTCGTCCGGCCGTTCGACCTCAATCAAATACAAACCGTCCTCATATGTGCCATGCGCAGTTCCTCCCTGCATATCCCCATCCACTTCGTCGGCATTCGCCGATTGTCCCTGATGATCCAAATAATTCTGCACAAGCGGCCTCTTGGAATGATAAATATTCGTTAAACCATGAACCTGCACCTGCACCTGCAGCTTCGTGTGCGCCTTGGCTTCCAGCACCTGCTCCATATTCAGCTCGCGTGCAAGCACTACCCTTACAGCGCCGCGGCGTCCCCAATAATTAGCCGTCTCATAATTGGTTGAAGTCATTTCCGCATTCCAATGAAGCTTCAAGTGAGGAGCAGCCATGCGCGCAGCCATCAGAACAGCAGGATCTCCGAATACAATGCCATCCACGCCAGCAGCTGATAAAGCCTGGATATAGTCAGGCAGCGTTTCTACTGTCGCATTATCCATAACATTGTTAAGAGCCGCATAGACAGCAACACCCTTGTGGTGCGCTATCCTGACCGCGTCGGCCATAGCCGCAGCATTGAATTCGCCCGGCAACCGCAGGCCGTATCGGGATTCACCAAGCACAAATGCATCTGCGCCCGCTTCAATCAGCCGCTCCACCTCTTCCAATGAAGCGGCGACTGTGAGCAGCTCGGGTTTCGTTGTCATTATCTACCCTCCCTGTTTCGCCGTCTCATTGCTTTTGGCTATATTTTGATTATGCTCTTTCAGAGTGCGGCCGAACAAATGCTCATGGCTGCCGTCTTTTTTGGTCACATAATAAAGATAATCCGTTTTCTCCGGCAGCAGGGCAGCCTCAATCGATTTGAGGCTTGGCGAAGCAATCGGACCTGGCGGCAGGCCTTTAATCCGGTACGTATTATAGGGACTATCCACTTGGGTATCCTCTTCCAGCAGCCGCTCTTTGGGTGCAGGAAGGGAATATTGTACGGTAGCATCAATTTGCAGAGGCATGCCTTCGGCAATCCGGTTATAGATAATTCCAGCCACGATTGGCCGTTCTTTCTCCACCACAACCTCACGCTCAACCAGAGAAGCAATGGTCATCAGAGAATGAAAATCGATTTTACGCTCGGCAAGCGTCTCTTCCCAGTTCTCCGGAAGCGAATCCAGCTTATGATCCAGTTCTCCCAGCATACGGGTAATGATCGCCTCTGCGTCGCTGCCTTTCTCCATCTCGTAAGTTTCCGGGAACAAGTACCCTTCCAGGCGATGCTTCATCTGCTTGCTGTCCTTAGGGATATCCCTCACAGCCTCCGCATCCCCCCAGGTCCGATCGGTATCAGCCAGCTTGAGGAACGCCTCCCGGTCCACATAGCCGTCTTTGCTTAAGGTATCGGCGATTTGTTCAATCGTAAAGCCCTCCGGGATGGTAAATCGGATCGTTTCCTTCTCCAATATTGCTCCCGCATTCAAGGCAGCAATAACCGAATCCTTGTCCATGCCGGGATTCAAGGCGTACACGCCAGCTTGAAACCTCGGGCCCTCATCCTTCAAACGCAAATAATATTTGAAAAGAAAGGCATTCCGAATAATTCCCTCTTCTTCGAGAGTATCGGCAAAATTAAACGGAGACATTCCTTTTTTGAGCTCGATCTGTTTGGCTTCACCTTTTGAGGCAGGGCGCAGGCCATTCCATATGTAGAATGCGATACTGGCTGTTATAACAATAATTAAGCCTAACAGTGTAAGTATGACCCATAGGGTTATTCGTCCACGCCTTGGTCCTGCTGGGCGATTATTATTGTTTACCGGCTTCTCACTCACCGGCTGCTGGTCTGATCGATCCAAGGATATATCCTCCATTATAATGAAATCGCGGAAAAGGACGGCCTTGCGCCGCCCCCATCCTTGAAGCATCAGAGACAGCTTCAGCTTCGGCTGATCATCCCTGATCTAATCTATGTGAAGAAATTTTACCATTTTCTTCTTATTATTTCAGTTATCATACTTTGATAACCAATTGAGTTGGGCTAAGCTACGGCTGCTGATCCCCGTCAAACAACAAGTCGTCATAAGCTTCTGCAGCAGCTTCCCATTCCTCATCATCCTCAATGGACTCCAGTGACGGCTCTGAACCGCCAGTAAGAATTCGGAAGAATGCTACTTCATCCGACTTTCGCATGAGAGCGGATTGCAGACCCGCATAATCTGAACCGCCAACACGGAACTCAGCTACAATTCTCAGCGATTCTGTCTGTCCGTCCTCGCCGACCAACTCGACTTCCTGCCCGTAAACAGCCTTCAGGACGGAAATTCTCTCGACAGTGGACACCGATTATGCACACCTTTCTTCAGAAAAAATAATTCTTAGCCTTCGCTCTCCTCGATTTCGGCAAGAAGTGTATTGAAGGTTTCTTCAACCATATTCCACTCTTCTTCGTCCTCGATCGTATACAGCTTCAGATCATCGCCTTCTTCTTCATAACGGAAAGCGTAAACCTCTTCAGCTTCTTCCGAATCCTCGTCGGAATCTGCATTCAATGGCACAACCATCATATATTTCTGATCGGAACCGTCTACCTCAAACTTCATGACAACCTCGAATTCTTCCTCGTTGCCTTCTTCATCTGGAATGTAGATGATTTCCGGCTCTTCGTACTGCATGTCGTCCTTTGTCATCGTTACCCTCACCTTTTCGTTTTAGAATCGAGATAATTTTGCAAAATGAGCGCTGCCGCCATTTTGTCCACCACTAACTTTCGCTTCTTCCGGCTGACATCCGCTTCGAGCAAGGTTCTTTCTGCCGCGACGGTTGTCAGACGTTCGTCCCATAGGTGAACGGGTACATTTAGCTTTTGCTGCAATGTTTGTGCGAATGCGATGCAAATTTCGCCACGCGGACCGATGGTTCCATTCATGTTTTTCGGTAAACCGACCACAATTTCGCTTACTTCATGCTCACGGACCAGACTTTCAATCGCATTGATTTCACTATTGTCGCGACGCTTCTCGACAATACCGAGTCCTTGAGCAGTCCAGCCGAATGCGTCACTGACGGCAACTCCGATTCTGCGGTCGCCGTAATCCAATCCCATAAGACGCATACGCCAGATGACCTCTTTCATTGAAAATTACGTACGATGCTTGCTTAAATACGAGCGTACGAGTTCTTCAATAAGCTCGTCTCTTTCTTTTCTGCGAATTAGACTTCTGGCGTTGTTATGCCGCGGAATGTACGCGGGATCTCCGGACAACAGATAGCCGACAATCTGGTTGATCGGATTGTAATCCTTCTCCTGCAGAGCATCGTAAACAGACAGCAGTATCTCTTCTGAAGAAGTCTCGGGTCCCTCCGCCTTCACGTCGAATTTCATTGTCTTGTCCATGGAACTCATCGCCAGCACCTCACTTTCCAAGTCGCTTAAAAACGGTAATATAGCTAATCATATCACATTTCCCTGGGATAGAACCAGTTCTTGCGCAATTTGCAGCGCTTCTCCTAATTTAGACGGATCTTTACCGCCAGCCTGGGCCATATCAGGGCGTCCGCCACCGCCTCCGCCGCAAGCTGCCGCTGCCGCTTTAATGATTTTTCCGGCATTGTAGCCTTGTTTGACGAGCTCAGGAGATACCGCTGCCACCAGATTGACCTTGTCCTCTGAAACGGCTCCAAGAACGATCACGGCTTCGCCGAGCTTTGCTCTGAGCTCATCCACAATGCCGCGCAGCGCATCCATGGACGGCGCATTGACCTGACTCGTCAGAACCGTAACCCCGTTCACAGTCTTCGCCTGCGATTCCAGAGAGCCTGCTTCAATGCGGCCAAGCTTGCTTTGAAGCGATTCATTTTCCCGGCCTAGCTCCTTCACTTGCGCATTCAATGCTTCAATCCGTTTTGGCACTTCATTCATATTCGATTTCAGCAATCCGGCAGATTGCTTGAGCAGATCCAGCTGGCTCTCTACATATAGATAGGCATGGCGGCCGGTAACCGCTTCGATCCGGCGGACACCTGAGCCGATTCCGCTTTCGCCTACCAGCTTGAACAGCCCAATCTGCGCCGTATTGGCAACATGACAGCCGCCGCATAGTTCAAGGCTGTATTCTCCGACGCGCACGACACGCACGACATCGCCATACTTCTCGCCGAAGAGTGCCATAGCTCCCATTGCCCTGGCTTCGGCCAGCGATTTATAATCGATCTGCAGCGGCGTTCCGATCCAGATTTGTTCATTAACACGGCGTTCAATATCACTCAGCTCCTCGGCGCTGATGCTGCCGAAATGGGAGAAGTCAAAGCGCAGGCGCTCAGGCTCAACGAGAGATCCCGCCTGATTGACATGCTCGCCAAGAACATCTTTAAGCGCGCGGTGCAGCAAATGAGTTGCGGTGTGATTCTTAACGGTCGCTTCACGCGTTTGTCTGCTGACAGCGGCTTGAACACGATCGCCGATACGCAGCGTTCCGCTTGTAACAAGGGCGTGATGAACCGGTTGTCCATGCGGCGCTTTGGTTACATCCTCGACAATCAGCGTAAAGTCGCTTCCTGTAATCATCCCATGGTCGCCGACCTGTCCTCCGCTTTCTGCATAGAAAGGCGTTTGGTCAAGCAGCACAAGAACGCGGCTGCCTTCACCAGCCTCGCTTACCGACTCCTGGCCGCTGACGATGGCAATCACCGTTGCCCCTTCGGCTGTCAGCTCATCATAGCCGATGAATTCCGATTTCTCGGTGAAATTCGCAAGCGGACCGCCCTGCACATTCATGCTGCCCGTATCCTGTCGCGCTGACCTCGCCCTGTCGCGCTGCGCTTCCATTGCTGTGTCGAAGCCTTCGCGATCTACCGTCATACCCTGTTCTGACGCATAATCCTCGGTCAAATCAAACGGAAATCCGTAGGTATCATACAGCTTGAACGCATCCGGACCATTGATTTCCTTCTGGCCGGCCGTCTTGGCCGTTCGTACGAGTTCATCCAGCAGCGCAAGACCATCCGACAGCGTTTCGTGGAAACGCTCCTCTTCCGTGCGGATGACCTTCTCAATGAATTCCCGTTTCTCAACAACTTCGGGGTAGTAGACACCCATGATATCGCCTACTACTGCGACCAGTTCATGCAGGAAAGGCCGGTCTACGCCCAGCGATTTGCCATAGCGGACCGCACGGCGCAGCAAGCGGCGGATAATATAACCGCGTCCTTCGTTTGACGGAAGAACGCCATCTCCTACGGCAAAAGCAACTGTACGGATGTGATCGGCAATAACCTTTAATGCGATGTCATGCTCCACATTGGCCCCATAACGAACGGAATCGCCGGCAATCTGGCAGGTCTGATTGATAATCGGACGGAACAGATCCGTGTCAAAATTGGAATCCACATCCTGAAGGATCGATGCGAAGCGTTCCAGACCTGCGCCGGTATCTATGTTTTTGTTCGGGAGCGGCGTATAGCTGCCGTCCTTGTTATGGTTGAATTGTGAGAAAACAAGGTTCCACACTTCCAGGAAGCGCTCATTCTCCCCGCCAGGCCAGCATTCGGGATCACTCAGATCGCCGTATTTGTCCCCGCGGTCATAGAAGATTTCCGTACAAGGGCCGCATGGTCCTTCGCCGATATCCCAGAAGTTCTCATCCAGCTTGTAGATCCGCTCTGCAGGCAGACCAATCTTCTCATTCCAGTAACGGAAGGCTTCCTCGTCTTCGGGATATACCGTCACCGACAAGCGATCCGGCTCAAAGCCGATCCACTCGGGGCTCGTCAGAAATTCCCAGGCCCAGGTTATAACCTCTTCCTTGAAATAATCGCCGATCGAGAAGTTGCCCAGCATCTCAAAAAACGTATGATGCCGGCGCGTTTTGCCCACATTCTCGATATCATTGGTGCGGATGCATTTCTGGGAATTGGCGATTCTCGGATTATCCGGAATGACACGGCCGTCGAAATACGATTTAAGCGGGGCCATTCCGGCATTAATCCACAATAGGGAAGGATCGTTATGCGGTACGAGCGATGCGCTTGGTTCGATTTTATGGCCTTTGCTTTCGAAGAAAGCGAGCCATTTGGAACGGATCTCACTGGCTTTCATAAAGAATCAACCTCCATCATAAATTGAAAATAAAAAAAACGCCCCCTAAAAACAGGGACGAATCATTCGCGGTACCACCCTGGTTATTGCCACGAACACCAGCAGGGAAGAAATCTCTTCCGACCGGTAATCCCAATATGGGCAATCTCCTTAAGCGGGCGTTAACGGGCCCAACCGGTGAAGTTCTTTCACACTCCGAAACCAGCATTCAGCGGTTCTTCGCCAATAGAATTCTCTCAGCCGACGCAGTATTGCTCTTCATGCAAGCAATCTGCGAAGAAATTCTTTCTCTGATTGGCGGGCTACAGCCTACTATAGTTTCATCTACGCTTTGGCAGTCATGCAATTGACTTATTTGCATTTAGTATAGCGACACAGCAGGCCTGCTGTCAAATGGTCTTTCGGCGCACATAATAGGCGAATATATGCTGAACGACGACCTTCAGGGCCGCAAAAATCGGCACCGCCAGAATCATCCCCACCATGCCCGCCAGTTCACCCCCAACCAGGAGGGCAAAAATAATCGACAATGGATGCATATGCAGCGTCCTGCCTACGACCTGGGGGGATACGACGTTGCTCTCAAGGATTTGGCAGGCGGTATTGACAATAACGACCATCAGCACCATCTTCATCGATATGGTGGATGCCATGACTAGCGCAGGCGCCGCGCCGAAGAACGGTCCGAGATAAGGAATAATATTCGTAATCGCCACCACGCTTGCAAGAAGCAGCGGATAGGGCATCCCGATGATCCAGTAACCGATATAGGCCAGAATGCCGACAATCAGACAAACGAGAAATTGCCCACGGATATAGCTGCCAAGCGCATTATCGATATCCTTGATGAGTCTTACAGCATGGTTGCGGTGGGTTCTGGGCACATAAGTCAGCACCGTGCGCTCGAAGACATTGAAATCCTTCATAATATAAAAGGCCAGAAATGGGATAATGAATGCGATAAAGATGACGTTGAGCATCGCCCCAATATTATTGACAAAATCAAAAATCGCATCGGATGACTGTTTTTCCAGCTTATACAACGAATTATTGATCCCGCTGCGGATGCTTTCCGGCAGAAATGATGTATTGTTCAAATCATTTACCAGGCTCTGCGCACGCATCGTCAAATCCGGCATATGCTGATTAAGCTCCTGCAGCTGCTCCAGAAACATCGGGATCGCATTGATAAGCACTACCGTAAGCGAAGCACAGAACACAGCGTAAATCAGCAGCACCGCCATCGTTCTCGGCACTTTCCGTTCATTAAGTAAATTCACGATCGGATTCAACACGTACGAAACAATCATGGCAATGAGAAAAGGAGCCAGAACGGCTTTGAGAAATCCGTAGATGTGCACGATGATCGGCTTCACCAACAGGAGTAAATATAAAGAAATCAGCCCCAAAATCAGATATATGAGCCAAGCAAAAAAGCGGTTGTTAGTAAAGCGCTCCATACTCGTCCCCCCGCACGACCCTTAGGAACCTGTCCAGAATCGTTCTTCCGTACAGTATATGTACAAGGCAGGGAATTCATCCTTTGTAATTGCGGAGTGCCGTTTAATTCCAATCACCGGTTGGCGGGTTTAGCCAAAAAAGTCCACAAAAAAAGACGGGCCTTTCGGCCGCCTTTTTTAAAAACCTATAGAATTTATAATCGTTTCAACTCGCTGAGCCGCCATAGGACGTCCATCAGGCGTTTCTTCTTGCAGACCCTTACTAATTTGCATGAATCTGAGGAATTTCCTCTTCAAAAAACAAATCGTCGAGCGAGCTTAACGTGCCATCCTCTTCCACTTGAAAGACAGACATTTTATCGCCATTGACTGTCAATTCAATGAAGCATCCCCAACAGTAATACTGGTGGGATCCGATTTTCCCGATATCTTTCGAGTTGCAGTTTGGGCATCTCATGTTTCATTTCTCCCTATATCCGAATCAGAAGCGGCGACCGGCTCCATAAATGCCTCAATGCCGGCCGGAACGATAATCGCATTTTCCCCGAGCAGGACAAGATCAGCATCGCGCGGAGCGGGCAGCCACTTGCGGCCTTCCATCAAATCCGCTATAAACCCATCTGTCAACTCATAGCCTACTATTTGTGTACCCAGTAAATCCTCAAAATAAACATCCGATACCCGGCCAAGCTGCTCGCCGAGGTCCGTAACGATCGGCAAATCCTTCAAATGGACAAGCCCGGTGTGAAAAGTCCGCTGAACCTCAACGGTTTCCTTCTTGCGGACCGATGCCTCATTCATGACGAGAACGGCGTCACCGCCGCAGATCAGAACCTCACTCCAGCGCACGGTCTTCATGGCGGATAAGAACCGCCTCCCGGCATCGAGCACTATTCCATCAAGCTGCCAATGTTCGTTAAACCAGACGTCTTTTACATAGCCTACATGCTTGCCTTTGCTGACTTCAATAACAGGAAGTCCAATCATATGCTGTAATCGGATCAAAGGGTTTGGAGGCCTCCTAGGCATTAGTACGGATGCGGTTGTAAAAAGTTTCAACTTTTTTTGCCGCAATCTCAAGTTCCTCCAAAGTATTCCCCAAACCAAAGCTGAAACGTACGGCAGACGATAATCTCTCCGGCGGCAAAGCCATCGCTTCCAGCACATGAGACGGCTCGAGTGCTCCCGCAGTACAGGCTGAGCCGCTTGACGCTGCGATCCCTTCCAAATCCAGGTTCATCAGCATCGTCTCCGTATTCAAACCGATAAAGCTGACATTAATAATATGCGGTACTCTCAGCGTATCGTGGCCATTAATGATCAATCGCTCAGAGCCGACTATCCTGCGCATACTATCTATCCATTTATAACGAAGCTCGTCCATAAAAAGTTTCTTTTCCTGCCATGAATTCACAGAATGTTCAATCGATTTGGCGAAACCTACGATTCCAGCCACATTTTCGGTTCCTGCACGCCGTTTTCTTTCCTGCAAACCGCCATATAGCAAAGGCATGATAGATGTCTGTTTGGAAACATACAAAGCACCGACTCCCTGCGGTCCGTTAATCTTATGGGCTGAGAAGCTCATCAAGTCGACCGGCATACCCTTCAGATCGATCGGAAGCAAAGAAAGCGCCTGAACGGCGTCCACATGAAAGAGAACCCCTCGCGAACGGGCAATTTCGCCAATTTCCTCGATGGGCTGTACGGTTCCGGTTTCATTGTTGGCATACATCACACTAATAAGCGCTGTCTCTGCAGTGATCGCCTTCTCCACGTCCAGGGGAGATACACGGCCATCCGAATCGACCGGAAGGACGGTTAACTGAAATCCTTCCTTCACTAATGCCTCGCAGGTATGCAGCACCGCATGATGCTCCACCGCCGATGTAATGATATGTGTTTTTCCTTTATGCTTGCCTGCTCTTGCCGCACCCGTGATAGCGGTATTGTCGCTCTCCGTGCCGCCGGAAGTAAAAACGAGCTCCGAAGGCTGGCAGCCCACCGCTGATGCAATAATATCCCGTGCATGATTGAGCCGCTGACGCGCCGCACGGCCAAAATGATGAATACTCGACGCGTTGCCGGGTTCACCCGTATAAACCTCCATCATGGCCTTGGCCACCTCAGGATGGAGAGGTGTTGTTGCTGCGTGATCCAAATAAATTAAAGCCATCGTTCCTTCACCCTTACCGGCCTTTCGGGCCTTGACATTATCCCGTCAAACCATGCTTTCATTCTTAGATATAAAACATGTATGAATCGATTTCACCATTCTCTTTATAGGAGATCAGGTCCGCAAGAGTGGTAGAATCCAGCACCTCAGCTATGCTGTCCCGGATGCGAAGCCACAGATCCCGCTTGGCAGGGTCGTCTTCTTCTGTAAAATCAACCGGAGAAATCGGCCCTTCCAGTATCCGGATCACATCGCCGGAAGTAATGGATTCCGGTTCCTTGGAGAGAATATAGCCGCCGTATGCGCCGCGGATGCTTTTGACAAGTCCCGCATTCCGCAGCGGCGCAATCAACTGCTCCAGGTAATGCTCCGATAAATTATTTCGCTCCGCAATGCTTTTCAGTGATGTGGGGCCTTCCCCGAATTTATTGGAAAGCTCCATCATAATGGTCAATCCGTAACGTCCTTTAGTTGAAATCTTCAACTTCGACACCTCTTCTTCATTTGAAATATATCTGTATTTAAGGTAGGTTGGTCTATACACTTCTAAATCATGGTATTCCCATAACATATATATGTTAACATACGAAATGCGCTTTAGGGGAAAAAAGCTTGACTACTTCATGAAAAAGTTTATCAAATTATGCTACAATAAAGAAACTTATGAGCAAACCTTCTTTTCAATATAACAGGATGTACCCGCTCATTGTAATAATCAAGGTGGTGAATCAAGGGTGAGTAACAGTCAAATTCGCGTAGTTGTCGGCATGTCCGGCGGTGTGGATTCATCCGTCACTGCCCTACTGCTCAAGCAGCAAGGCTATGATGTGATCGGCATATTCATGAAGAACTGGGATGATACAGACGAATTCGGCCACTGCACAGCAGAGGATGATGCCGAAGATGTAAGGCGCGTCTGCGATCAGATCGGTATTCCTTATTATACCGTCAATTTTGAACAAGCCTATCAGGATAAGGTATTTGCTTATTTTCTGGACGAATACAGGCGCGGACGCACGCCGAATCCGGATGTCATGTGCAACCGTGAAATCAAATTCGGTGAGTTTCTTCAAAAAGCACTGGATCTGGGCGCCAATTATTTGGCAACGGGTCATTACGCACGGCTTGAACAGCTGGACAATGGAGAATCGCGCCTGCTGCGCGGTATCGATGGCAATAAAGATCAAACCTATTTCCTGCACGCATTGAGCCAGCAGCAGTTGGCTAAAGCGATGTTCCCAATCGGACATCTGCCCAAACCGGAAGTGAGAAGAATTGCGGAGGAGTTCGGGCTTGCAACGGCCAAGAAGAAGGACAGCACCGGTGTTTGTTTTATCGGGGAGCGCAACTTCAAGGAGTTTCTGAGCGGCTACCTGCCGGCCAAGCCCGGAATAATGGTAGATATCGAAAGCGGCGAAACGAAGGGCCGTCATGATGGCTTGATGTATTACACTTTAGGTCAGCGTCAGGGACTTGGCATCGGCGGCTCCGGAAACGGAGAACCCTGGTTTGTCGCAGCCAAGGATCTGAGCGAAAATATATTGTATGTCGTACAAGGAGACAAGCATTCCAGCTTGTACTCAAACTCGCTTACCGCCACAGGCATCAACTGGATCGCCAATGTGAAGCCGGAGGGCGCTGCCCGCTGTACCGCCAAATTCCGTTACCGTCAGCCGGATCAGGGCGTCACCCTGAAGCTGAGCAGTGACGGCTTGACCGGTGAAGTTGTATTTGACAGCCCGCAAAAAGCGATCACCCCCGGGCAGGCCGTCGTATTCTACGATGGCGATATCTGTCTGGGCGGCGGCACAATAGACCAGGTTCATCAGGATTAAGTCTTGAAGATGAACCTAAAGCAGCCTCCTGCCGTCCTCTGGTTTGCAGAATTAATGCTATAAAGCCAAAAAAGGGATTGCCTCCATCATGATTCATGACGGGGACAATCCCTTATTTTTTTATATTAACCGGTATCGACTTGAAGCTCCTGTACAGGATTAAACGCTTCTTCCGATCGTTTGCGAATTAAAATTCGCGATACACGTAAATGGTCTGTTTCTTCAATGATAAACTCATAGCCGTCGGGGTGATATACCATTTGATCGCGAGTCGGCGGTATCTCAATCTGTGCATACATCCATCCGCCTATCGTATCATAATCATCGCTTTCAATATCGATGCCGAAGTAGCTGTTGACTTCTTCAATCAGCATCATCCCGCTTACGGAATGGGAATATTCATCCTTGCGTTCAACATCCGGACGTTCCTCATCGAATTCATCCTGAATTTCCCCGACGATTTCCTCCATGATATCTTCCAGCGTCACAAGCCCCGATGTACCGCCATATTCGTCAATCAGGATGGCGATCTGCGTCTTTTTCTTCTGCATCAGCTTTAAGAGTGTACTGATCTGCATGGATTCGGGCACTGTTGTCATTGGGCGGGTAATCTGGCGAAGATCCGAAATGCCCGGAGCCGTCGTCACTTTCAGCATGTCTTTAATATGAACGAAACCGATAATATTATCTTTGTCACCATCACATACGGGATAGCGGGTATGCATCTCCTTGAGTGCGATCGCCTGATTGTCATCAAAGGAGAAATTGGCATACAAGCATACCATCTCGGTCCTGGGAATCATGATTTCTCTGGCATTCGTCTCGGCAAAATCAAATATGTTATCAACGAGTGCGAGCTCTGTATTATCAATAAGACCGGATTTGTGGCTTTCTTTCATCAAGATACGGATTTCTTCCTCCGTATGCGCCAAGGTGTGCTCGGAAGCAGGTTCAATACCGATCCGTGTCAGCATCCAGTTGGCAGTGCCGTTTAAGAACCATATGAACGGGAACATAATTTTGCGGAAAACGATGAGCGGCATGGCAGTCCACATCGTCACATCTTCCGACTTGCGAATGGCGATTGTTTTTGGAGCAAGCTCACCAAGCACGATATGCAAAAACGTGATGATGGAGAATGCAATTGCAAATGAAACCGTAGAGATTACCGTCTCATTGGAGCCCAGTTTAAGCATAATCGGCTCAATAAAGTGCTTGAGCGCCGGTTCTCCAATCCACCCGAGACCGAGCGAAGCGAGCGTAATGCCAAGCTGACAAGCGGACAAATACGCATCCAAATTGTTTGTCAACATCGAGGCAAAACGCGCACGGCGATTGCCGTCTTGTACGAGTGTGTCGATTCGGCTGCTTCTCACCTTCACCATTGCAAATTCGGCAGCTACGAAAAAACCATTCAAAAAGACAAGCAACAAAATCAAAACACCACTCCACAATATGGGTAACGGGTCACTATTCAACGATTCCCTGTCTGCCGCTTGTCGCTTGTAAGGAACGACGGTAGCAACGACAGGTGCACCTCCTTCTGGCCATGAAAATTATAATAAAAGTTTATAATCTAAGATTAGTCGAATGCTAACTTTACGTCAAACGTGGTGAATGCTGCATGTGGTCATTTTCGAGTCTATAGTAATGAATATTCGGTAAAGGTTGACCTTTATGCACATTTTACTTGCTCTTGCTTACTTTTATAAAGAAA
Source organism: Paenibacillus sp. JT31N11 (assembly GCF_056269285.1). NCBI lineage: Bacteria > Bacillati > Bacillota > Bacilli > Caryophanales > Paenibacillaceae > Paenibacillus > Paenibacillus sp. JT31N11. Next base: position 350,331 of record NZ_JBWDNQ010000001.1, on the reverse strand, counting down.
CTCGTCGTTTAACGCCCATTTCGCCGCTCTTGATTCTGTCTGATTTTATCTTCCATTCCCTGCTGGGTAGCCTCGTAAAACGTTTTATTGCGGATTTTATCAGGCAGATACTGCTGTTTGACATAATGCCCGGGAAAATTATGCGGATATTGATAACCAACATGGCCAAGCTGCTCCGCACCGCTGTAATGGGCATCCCGCAGATGAAGCGGAACTTCTGCCGAGCCTGCCGCCTCAATGGCATTCATGACATTGCCGATGGCCACCGCCGCAGCATTCGATTTGGGACTCTCGACCGCGAAAAGAATGGCCTGCGCAATATTGTATTTGGCCTCCGGCCAGCCGATCTTGTGATAGGCATCCATAGCTGTAACCGCCTGCACCATAGCCTGCGGATTGGCAAGTCCGATATCTTCGCTGCAGGCGACAATAAGCCGCCTGATGAAAGTCATAGGGTCCATTCCAAGCTTCTCGACCGCATACAGGAACCAGAAGAGCGCCGCATCGCTGGAGCCCCTGACGCTTTTGTGGAAAGCCGAAAGCACATCGTACTGCGTGGATTCATCCGCTCTGATGGTCGGCATCCGGATTGATTCTTCCGCCACTTCAAGCGTAATCCGTACGGACCCATCCTGCTCCGAAGGCGTTGTTACAGCTGCGAGTTCGATGGCATTTAGCGCTCTTCGGATATCGCCCCCTGCCTTGTTCGCAATATGCTGCAGCGCCTCTTCCTCAACATGCAGATCCATAAAGCCCAGGCCCTTCTCCTTGTCAGCCAGCGCCCGCCGCATCGCTTCAAGCGCATCCTCACGGGTCAGTGCCTCCAGCTGAAACAAGGTGGATCTCGACAAAAGCGCTCCGTTCACATAATGAAACGGATTTTCCGTCGTTGCTCCTATGAATACAATGACACCCTGCTCGACAGCCGGCAGCAAGGCATCCTGCCTGGAGGAATTGAAGCGGTGCACCTCGTCCAAAAACAAAATGGTTTTACGCCCATACATGGACTTGTTCAGCCTGGCTTCCTCTATAACCGCACGAACATCCTTGACCGTGGCATCCACCGCATTCAGTTTGACAAACTCCCCTTGTGTTCTCCGGGAGATAATATGGGCTAGCGTGGTCTTGCCGCAGCCAGGCGGTCCATACAGCAGAATCGAGGATACCTGATCCGCCTCGATTGCCCGCCGAAGCAGCTTGCCCCGGCCGACTATCTGTTCCTGTCCGATATATTCGTCGATGGTTTGCGGTCGCATCCTGTCTGCCAACAGCTTGGCTTTGGAGGAATCCGTCGTTTCCTGATAATTGAATAAATCCATTCATAACACTACCTTTGCAAGATTCGCCCCTGGAATCATTTATGTCTGTATAATACTGTCATCATAACATACAAGCACAAATGTTCGCTACCCGGCAGGCATCTCTCTAAGTCAAACTGACTAAGCTTCGCATGAGTCAGATTCTTTCCTTGGATAAAACAAAACAGCTCTCCGTGATGGGGCCCTGCCCTGAAAAAAGGGGCCAGCATCAACGGAGAACTGCCGTTTGCTTTGACATTTACGATATCCGGCTCTTATCCACGAAAAGTCTGGACGAGCAGATAAATATTCAATACCGCGATCACGACCGCCACAACCCATGCCAGAATTTTGAGCCACAGCGGGTTGGCGAACTCCCCCATCTTCAGCTTGTCGCTTGTGAACTTAACAAGCGGAATGACGGCGAATGATAATTGAAGCGACAGGATAACCTGACTCAGGATCAGAAGATCCATCGTTCCTTCTTCACCGTACAGCATGGTGACGATTACGGCCGGAATGATGGCGATCAGCCTCGTGATCAGGCGCCTCAGCCAAGCTTTGAGGCGAATATTCAGAAAGCCTTCCATCACGATCTGACCGGCCAGCGTTCCCGTCAGCGTCGAGTTCTGACCTGCCGCCAGAAGCGCTACTCCGAACAAGACGCTTGCGGCGGTCGTACCCAGAAGCGGAGCCAGCATATGGTAGGCATCATCAATCTCTGCGATGCCGGTATTACCCGAAGTGTGAAAGGTCGCCGAGGCGACGATCAGGATAGCCGCATTGATGAACAGTGCGAAAAACAAGGCTATCGTCGAATCCCAGGTCGAATATTTAATGGCTTGACGTTTACCCAGTGTCGTTTGTTCAAACTGGCGCGTCTGGACGATGGAAGAATGCAGATACAGGTTATGCGGCATGACTGTCGCGCCTAGTATCCCAATGGCGATGTACAGCATTTTCGGATCGGTAATAATTTCACTGCTTGGGATGAAGCCTTTCAGTACGCCGCTGATTTCGGGTTTTGACAGAAATAATTCAACCAGGAAACAGCCCCCTATAGTAACGATCAGCGTAATGACTAGAGCTTCTATATATCGGAAACCTTTATTTTGCAGCAAAAGAATAAGCAGAACATCAACGACCGTAATCATAATACCGACGATCAATGGAATACCGAACAGCAGGTTTAGCGCGATCGCAGAACCGATAACTTCAGCCAGGTCGCATGCGGCAATAGCCAACTCACACAGAACCCACAGCATCATCGCAACCGGTTTGCTGTAATGATCCTTACAAGCCTGAGCCAAATCCCTGCCCGTAACAATTCCAAGCTTCCCGGCAAGAGCCTGCAGTAAAATCGCCATGAGATTAGATAGTAAAATAACCGATAACAGCGTGTATCCAAACATGGAGCCGCCTGCTATATCCGTTGCCCAGTTGCCGGGGTCCATATATCCGACAGCCACCAGGTAGCCGGGACCCGCAAAGGCAAGAAATTTACGAAACCATGATCCATTCTTCGGTATTTTCATGGAACGGTATACTTCCGGAAGCGATGACGAAACCCGTTCATTCCGCCAGCCTGTTTCTTTTACAACGGGTGCTGATTCATTCATCTTGCCCTCACCTCTCGATGTCATCCAATATCTACTCCCTACATGTATGCCAATGCTTTTGAATTGTTTCCTCATTTCATTGTACACCCACAAAAAAGTTTGTCAAAGGCAACTTTTGTTGATATGCACAAAAAAAACCGCATCAATGTCATCATATCTCATGATTTCACTGAAACGGTTCTTTATTCGCGGTATTTGATTATTCCTGCTTGTCCACTGCCGGAGTATCCTGTGAAGGGGCAGCGTTGATCTTTTTCTTTGCCGGACGCTTGCCGGAACTCTTGGGCTTGGGCTTTACCGGTGAACGGAAGCGCATAGCGGTCCAGGTATCATCAAGCGAAACTAACGATACCCCTTCCCAGCCTGCCGATTTCAACACATTCCAGCCGCGGTCGCGGTTAAGATCCGTTTTGATCTTGGACGTGCCTTTTGGATAGCAGATCCAGACCATGCCGTCATCCTTGGCCGCCTCCATGACAATAGGTGCATGCTCATTCAAATCGGCAATACTGGGTGCAAACAATAGTACAAAATCGTAAGAGCCGGCCAGCTTGGGATCATAGGCGACCGATTCCCCGCTGACGCTCAGCTCCTCCAAATAATCAGGAGATGGCGGCTCCAGAATCAAAGCCCGCATATCCAGAGAAAGACGTAATTTATTCACTAAGGCTGCGTTCACGGTGTTTGTCCTCCTGCTTGTAGCAAATCTTTAACAACGACACTAACCATGATAAGACCCGCCACCGGAGGAACAAATGCATTGCTGGCCGGCGGCTGCTGAGCCTTGCGAATTTCCGGCGCATTATCGGGCACGATCCGCTGGGTAACATCCTCACGCGGCTTCTGCGGCGCCTCTGTCGAGAACACGACCTTCACGCCTTTTTTGATCCCGTCCTTGCGCAGCTTCGTGCGAACGACGCGGGCAATGGGATCCATGGACGTTTTGGAAATATCCGCCACCTGGAACTTCGTCGGATCCATTTTGTTGGCGGCGCCCATGCTTGAAATAATCGGAATTTTACGTTCCAGACATTGCTTGATGAGATGGATCTTGTACGAAATGGTATCGGACGCGTCAACCACATAATCCAGCTCGTATTCGAACAGCTTCTCATAGGTCTCTTCGGTATAAAACATCCTGAGCGAAATCGCATCGCAATCCGGATTGATCAGCTTGATCCGCTCCCGCATGAGATCGGCCTTGGGCTGGCCCACTGTAGTTGTGAGCGCATGGATTTGCCGGTTGATGTTTGTGATATCCACAACATCCTTGTCAATCAGAATAATACGGCCCACACCGGTTCGGGCAAGCGCCTCTGCAGCAATGGAGCCTACTCCCCCAATGCCAAGCACGGCGACAGTGCTCCGCTTCATGATCTCAAGGCCCTCAGGGCCGATAGCAAGCTCCGTACGCGAAAATTGATGTAGCATATGGTACAGCACCTCCTAAAAGTCCTGCATAAGCAAGGACAGCCTCTCAGTACGATACTTCTGTCTTATAGGCATGCATCCCCGCCGGATAACCCGGGGGAACGCTCCAGCCGTACCGGGATCGATCCGTCCTTGTTTACACGAGGTCTATGTTAAATGTGCAGCTTTCCCGCAAGTCTACTCAGCTGGCGTTCCGGCAGCGGCTGCTGCGGCTTCCGTCTGTTTTACCGGCTTGGGAAGCGTGCGAATATGAAGCTGCTGCAGCTGTGACAAATCGACCTCGGATGGGGCATCGACCATCAGATCGGTTGCGCTTGCCGTTTTTGGAAAAGCTATCGTCTCTCGCAGATTGGTACGGCCGGAAAGCAGCATCACCAGACGGTCGAAGCCAAAAGCGATTCCTCCATGCGGCGGCGTTCCATAATCAAATGCATCCAGCAGGAAGCCGAACTTCTCATGCGCTTCTTCGGAAGAGAAGCCAAGCGCCTTGAACATTAGCTCCTGTACCTCGCGTTTGTAAATACGCATGGAGCCCCCGCCCACTTCATACCCATTGAGCACCAGATCGTACGCTTGCGCGCGGATTTGACCCGGATCCGTGTCGAACAAAGCCAGATCCTCCTCGTTCGGACGGGTGAACGGATGATGTTCCGCCACGAAACGTTTGGAATCTTCATCCCAGCCAAGCAGCGGGAAATCCACAACCCAAGCAAATTTGAAGGCCGACTCATCAATCAGGCCCAGATCCTTGCCGATCTTCAGGCGCAAATTGCCAAGCACATCGGCGACCACTTTCTTCTTATCGGCCGAGAACAGCAGCAAGTCGCCTTCTTCCACGCCAAGACGCTCGGTAAGCGAAGCGATTTCCTCCGGCTTGAAAAATTTCACGATTGGTCCACGCCATTCGCCTTCCTTGACCGTTACCCAAGCCAGGCCTTTGCCGCCGTAACGCGATGCAAACGGCTGGAGGTCATCCAGCTCCTTGCGGCTCCAGCTGGCACAGCCCTTGGCATTGAGCGCCTTTACAACGCCGCCGCTTGCCGCTACGCTGGCGAATACTTTAACATCGCTGGTGCTCACGATATCCGTGATATCTTCCATCTCCAGGCCAAAACGCAGGTCAGGCTTATCCGAGCCGTATTTGTTCATGGCATCGGCATAGGTAATTTGCTGGAAAGGGGCTTGAATGTCGACCTGTACGGTTTCCTTAAGCAGCCGGACAACCAGCTTCTCCATCAGCTCAAGCAGCTGCTCCTGCGACAGGAAGGAGGTCTCGATGTCCACCTGCGTAAATTCAGGCTGACGGTCGGCGCGCAGATCCTCATCGCGGAAGCAGCGGGCGATCTGATAATAACGCTCAAGTCCGCTGACCATCAGAAGCTGCTTGAAGATTTGCGGTGACTGTGGGAGCGCGAAGAATTCGCCGGCGTGTACGCGGCTTGGCACCAGATAATCACGCGCGCCTTCCGGCGTGCTTTTGGTCAAGATCGGCGTTTCCACATCGATAAAGCCTTCTCCATCGAGGAAGTCGCGGAATATTTTGGCCGCTTTGGAGCGAAGCTGAAGCGTTCTTTGCATTTCCGGACGGCGAAGATCCAGATAGCGGTATTTCAAACGTACCGATTCATCCACTTCCACGCCATCCTCAATAGGGAATGGAGGTGTTTTGGCCGCGTTCATGATTTCGATTTCCGTAACGCGGATTTCAATTTCACCTGTTGCAATATTCGCATTGACCGTTTCCGCATCGCGTTCGACTACCTGACCTTTGACAGCCAGTACATATTCATTGCGCGCGCGGTCTGCAACAGCCAGCGCATCTCCGGAGAAATCCGGGTTGAAGACGATTTGCACAATGCCTGTACGGTCGCGAAGATCAATGAACAACACGCCGCCGAGGTCGCGCCGGCGCTGTACCCAGCCGTTCAATGTAACGGTCTGGCCTACTTCCGTTTTCGTTAACAAGCCGCAAGAATGAGTTTTCAACATCATGATTAGAGTCGACTCCTTTTAAGGTGTGTTCGTATTTTTGGCCATACACAAATCCGGATCGTACATTAAGAAAAAAACTGTCGTTACCCCAGAATTTCATCGGCCAGCCGGTCAAGCGGAACGAAGCGCTGCTCGCCGCTTGTCATATCCTTCAGAGCAATCTCGCCCTTGGCCAGCTCGTCATCGCCCAGTATCGCGGTGTAGCGTACCTGCAGGCGGTCCGCTGATTTCATCTGGGCCTTCATTTTCCTCCCCTGATAATCCCGTTCTGCCGCAATGCCGCGCAGGCGCAGCTGCTGCAGCACCTTCGTCAGCTCGCGTTCTGCCGCTTCGCCGAGCGCAACCAGGTAGACATCGACCCCGTTCAAATTCTCAAGCTCCACGCCCTGCGCTTCAAGCAAAATCACTGCGCGTTCCAAACCAAGTCCAAGTCCGACGCCCGGCTGATCAGGACCCCCGATATCGGCAACCAGTCCGTTATAGCGGCCGCCGCCGCCTACGGTATCGATAGCGCCGATGCCTGCAGCCTTGTATTCGAAGGCGGTGTGCGTATAATAATCAAGACCGCGCACAAGCCGGGAATTGATCGTGAACGGGATATCCATATCAGTCAGGCTGCGCTGCAAACCCTCAAAATGCGTCCTGCTCTCCTCATCCAGGCTGTCCAGAATGGACGGGGCGCCTTCAAAAAGATGCTGATCCTCTTTGCAGTCCAGCACACGCAGCGGATTGCGGTCGATCCGGGCCTGGCAATCCTTGCACAGCAGCCCGCGAATCGGATTCAGGAAGCCGAGCAGCTCACCGCGAAATGCGGCACGAACAGCAGGCGTTCCAACGGAGTTGATTTCCACGGTCACTCCGCTAAGGCCAATTTCTTTATAGAACATATAGCCCAGCGCAATGACTTCCGCATCGAGAGCGGGGTCAACCGCGCCGAGCGCTTCTACGCCGAACTGGTGAAACTGGCGGTAGCGGCCTGCCTGCTGGCGTTCATAGCGGAACATCGGGCCGATGTAATACAGCTTCGTCAAATCCGGTTCCCCATACAGCTTGTTCTCGACAAAAGCCCGTACTGCGCCTGCGGTACCTTCCGGGCGGAGCGTGATGCTGCGGTTGCCGCGGTCCATGAATGTGTACATCTCTTTCTCTACAATATCCGTCGCTTCTCCCACACCCCGTTGAAACAATTCTGTCGCTTCAATAATCGGTGTACGGATTTCCCGGAAATTAAACCGTCGGCAAATATCGCGTGCTTTGCTCTCTACAAATTGCCATCTTTCTACAGAACCAGGCAGAAAATCCTGCGTTCCAGGCGGCTTCTGAAACCCCATCGTTAACCCCTCCTTCTTATAATGGCCCTTCCTTCGCAAATACCAATTCAATTGCATCTGATGGGGAAAACCCGGCTGCAACGGCTTCCGGGCAGATAGCCCTCTTCCCCTTGTACCTTATTGGACTAGATACGTGTGTGATGATTCTACGCTCTATAAGGCCAAAAAAGCTCCCGCCCCTGCCTTATCAAAATAAGGCAAAAGGGACGAGAGCTGCGATAAACGAAGCTTCCGTGGTACCACCCACATTTCGAATCAGACCGCCAGCAAGCACGGCATTGATTCGCTTTACCCGGTTAACGCCCGATTACGCAGATCGGCTAATGTGCAACGGAACTGATGCAGTCCGTTTGCGGTTCACCGATTGTCCTCCGGGAAGTCTGTTCGTTCATGCACGCCGAGGATTCTTGCAGCCAAGGAATCCCTCTCTGAATTGGTGCGGGTTGAACGACGCGGTCCCATCACTGGATCGACACAATATAACAATCATTGTAGCGATGGGAATGGGGGCTGTCAAGGGGGATGCCCCCTAAATCCCCCGGAGGGAGACCCCAAAGGGTTCCGGCCCTCTGGACACCCGGCAGAATAACGTTGGCGATGCTGCCAAGCGGGTTAGCTGCTGCGAGGTCGCCTCGTTTTTCGTCCCTTGCGGGACCTGCAGCTGCCCCCTAAATCCCCCGGAGGGGGACCCCAAAGGGTTCCGGCCCTCTGGACTCCCGGCAGGGTAACGTTGGCGATGCTGCCAAGCAGGTTAGCTGCTGCGAGGTGGCCTCGTTTTTCGTCCCTGACGGGACCCGCTTTTACTTTTTCTGCGCTCGGGGCACCTGGTGTCCCTTCGGGACTGGAATAACGTTTGGGGTTCAGAGAGCGCATGAGCGTGACTATTTATGGTTTCTATTTTTCATCCCTGACTGGACCTGTTGATGCCCCCTAAATCCCCCGGAGGGGGACCCCAAAGGGTTCCGGCCCTATGGACTCCCGGCAGAATAACGTTGGCGATGCTGCCAAGCGGGTTAGCTGCTGCGAGGTGACCTCGTTTTTCGTCCCTTGCGGGACTCACTTTTACTTTTTCTGCTCTCGGGGCACCTGATGTCCCTTCGGAACTGGAATAACGTTTGGGGAACAGAGGGCGCATCAGCGTAATTATTATGGTTTCTAGCTTTCGTCCCTGACGGGACCTGCAGCTGCCCCCTAAATCCCCCGGAGGGGGACTCCAAAGGGTTCCGGCCCTATGGACACCCGGCAGAATAACGTTGGAGATGCTGCCAAGCGGGTTAGCTGCTGCGAGGTCGCCTCGTTTTTCGTCCCTTGCGGGACCCACTTTTACTTTTTCTGCGCTCGGGGCACCTGATGTCCCTTTGGGACTGGAATAACGTTTGGGGAACAGAGGGCGCATCAGCGTAATTATTATGGTTTCTAGCTTTCGTCCCTGACGGGACCTGCAGCTGCCCCCTAAATCCCCCGGAGGGGGACCCCAAAGGGGTCCGGCCCTCTGGACTCCCGGCAGAATAACGTTGGCGATGCTGCCAAGCGGGTTAGCTGCTGCGAGGTTGCCTCGGTTCTCGTCCCTTGCAGGACCCACTTTTACTTTTTCTGCGCTCGGGGCACCTGATGTCCCTTTGGGACTGGAATAACGTTTGGGGAACAGAGGGCGCATTCATGCAACTATTTAAACTTTCACGTTTACGTTACTGGAGACTGAAAAGTAAACTTATCAAACTTAAACATCACTCAAAAACCGGCTCTGTCACACCAACGTTATTATGGGGCGAAGTCCACCAGGCGACTTGGGAGCACAGTAAGGAAGTGTGTCCCGCAAGGGACGAAAACGATCCATGGTGAGAAGTAACTTCCATGCGTTTCTCTGTGCCGCCAACGTTATTCATTCCGGGTGTCCAGAGGGCCGGCGGCCCTTGGGGTCCCTCCTGTGGAGGGATACAGGGAGGTGAATGTAAAAAGAAAAAAACCTACAAACAATGTTGTAGGTCCATCAATAATATATTCAAAAAAGGGGGTCGACCTTTATTATAGGTTCAACATGTTATAGGAACATTGAAAATAAGTTACATTTTCATTACAAAATTAAAAGCGTTTCCTTTCACACTTCACAACCGTGCTCGACATTCCAAAAAAATTACCTACATGGAGATGCAAGCAATGTTTGATTAGAAAAAATCACAACATTCTCCGCACAAGATGAGAAAGAGGCCTCACTTCAGCTACGGCCTCTCCTCTCTTTGCACATCCTCAACTGCCGCGCTCGCCCTGAGTTTCTCGGCGTGGAGCCACTGCCCCGCCCAACCATTCGGCAGCGATCTCCTCCTCAAGCTCCGAGAAGATCAATGCTTCCCGGCGGTCCGCCTGAAGCAGTCTCCTGGAGGATCGTTCCATACCTTGCTCCTTACGCGACTGGTGCATGGCGGCAAACCCCTTTTCACCCATTTACTTAAAAAAGTCGTCCAGAGTCCGTAAGGCGGCAGATAAAAAGATCTGTCGCCAAGTCTCAAGGAAAAACCAGCCGGGTTATGAATTCTCCATTCCCGCTGCATCGCCTTTTTAAGCTTATATGGTTACTAGTGTTGCCCATGCGCCCGGAATTAAGCCGTGTCCGGCCGGTTTGGAATAAATTCTCTTCCTGACTCCCTTATTGCCTGCTGTCCAATAAAAGAGTGACCGGACCCCAATTGACCAAAGAGACATCCATCACTGCCCCAAAACGCCCCGTCTCCACATGAAGCCCACTGGACCGCAGCACCTCGTTAAAGTTTAAATACAGCGCTTCGGCCTGCTCCGGCTTGGCCGCAGCCATGAAATTGGGACGCCTGCCCTTTCGGCAATCGCCGTACAAAGTGAACTGGGAAATTAATAAAATGGACCCTCCGGTATCAAGAATGGATAAATTCATTTTATCGCTGTTATCTTCAAAAATCCGCAAGCCCGCAATTTTATCAGCCATCCAGCGGACATCGTTTTCGGTATCTTCATGCGTAAGACCTACCAACAAGACAAGACCTTGCTCGATGGAGCCCACCGTCTCGCCATCGATGGTTACGGCCGCATGCTTGCTTCGCTGCACAACGACTCTCATATGTCTATAACCCTCTTCATTACCTATTGCATGATCCGATGGACCGAATACACATCCTTCACACGCTTGATCTTCTCCACAACAGACTGCAAATGTTCCAGATTACGGATCAGGATGGTCATGTGGATCATGGCCAGCTTGTTCTTGTCAGAACGTCCGGACACCGCGGAAATATTGGTTTTGCTCTCCGACACGGCCTGAAGCACTTCATTCAGCAAGCCGCGGCGGTCATGGCCGGTAATTTCAATATCCACACTATAGTTGGCCTCAATGGACTGCTCCCACTCCACTTCAATAACGCGTCCCGCTTCCTCGCCGCCTTCACCGAGTGGAATGTTCTGGCAATCCGCCCGGTGAACGGATACGCCGCGGCCCCGGGTGATATATCCGATAATATCGTCGCCGGGGATCGGATTGCAGCAGCGCGCAAATCGAACGAGCAAATTATCCAGGCCTTTGACCGTAACACCATGGGTGGGCCGCGTCTTGCGCTGCGCCGGTGCGGTCTTGACATCCTTCTTCTCATTCGTCAATTCAATTTGATTGGCTTCTTCTGCTTCTTTGCGCATTTTTTCCGTCAGCTTGGTTACAATCTGGGCAGCAGTGATGCCGCCGAAACCGATCGCGGACAGCATATCGTCGATATCGTTAAAGGTGAATTTGGCGGCAGCTTCCTGCAGCTGCGAATCGCTGAGCCATGCCGGGGGCTCCAGCCCCAGACGTTTCAGCTCGCGCTCGAGCATGTCTCGGCCTTTCTCCACATTCTCTTCGCGGCGCTCTTTCTTGAACCACTGCTTGATTTTACTGCGGGCATGAGAGGATTGGGCGATTTTGATCCAGTCCTGACTGGGGCCGTAGGAATGCTTCGAGGTGAGAATCTCAACGATGTCACCGGTCTTCAGCTTGTAGTCAAGCGGGACGATTCGTCCGTTGACCTTGGCTCCGATCGTACGGTTGCCGACCTCCGTATGAACCCGGTAAGCGAAATCCAGCGGTACCGCACCTGCCGGCAGCTCAAAGACTTCCCCTTTTGGGGTAAATACAAAAACAAGATCGGAAAAGAAATCCATCTTCAGGGATTCGACAAATTCCGATGCGTCGCTGGCCTCATGCTGCAGCTCGATAATTTCACGGAACAGCGTCATTTTATCCTCGAAATAGCCGCCTGGCACTACGGCCCCTTCCTTGTAGGCCCAGTGGGCGGCAATCCCGAATTCGGATGTGCGGTGCATGTCCCACGTTCTGATCTGCACCTCCGTAGGCTCCCCTGTCGGTCCGATCACTGTCGTATGGAGCGACTGATACATATTGGCTTTGGGCATCGCGATATAATCCTTGAAGCGGCCAGGCATCGGCTTCCAAAGCGTATGAATAATACCGAGTGTGGCATAACAATCCTTGATATTATCCACAATAATACGGATGGCGAGCAGATCGTAGATTTCGTTGAACTGCTTGCTTCTCGTCGTCATTTTTTTATAAATGCTGTAAATATGCTTGGGCCTGCCGGATATATCGCCTTCAATATTCATTTCCTCGAGCTTCTCGGTGATCCGTCCGATGACGTCGGCGATATACTGCTCCCGCTCCGTGCGTTTCTTCTTCATCAGATTGGCAATTCGGTAATACTGCTGGGGATTCAAATAGCGCAGCGCGATATCTTCCATTTCCCACTTGATGGCAGAAATACCAAGACGGTTCGCGATCGGACAGAAAATCTCAAGCGTCTCATAGGCGATACGCCGCTGCGCTTCCTCTGACTGATATTTGAGTGTGCGCATATTATGAAGGCGGTCGGCAAGTTTAATAAGAATGACACGGATATCCTGCGCCATCGCGACAAACATTTTCCGGTAATTCTCGTTCTGCTGCTCTTCCTTGGAGCGGAACTGGATCTTCTCCAGCTTGGTCAGACCGTCCACAACCGCCGCGCATGGCTCGCCAAACCGGGACCTGACCTCTTCCAACGGGACGGTCGTATCCTCGACCACATCATGAAGGAGAGCCGCTATTATCGACAATACATCCATCTGCATATTGACGAGAATTTCCGCAACTGCAACAGGATGCAGGATATAGGGCTCACCTGATTTACGAACCTGCCCGTGATGGGCCTGATCTGCAAAATCATAAGCTTCCTGAATTTTTTGCAAATCCTGTTCCTTCATATAGGTGGAAGCTATTTTGAGTAACTGCTCGATGCCCATGAAACGTCCCTTCCCGACTTCTATTTCCCCTTATTATGCCCCCTGTCAGGGCTCAGCGTCAACTATGGCAGCCATTGGCGGCACTCTTGCCCCTCTTGTGAAGCGAGCCACCGGACCTGACATAGGCCCTTCATACACTAGCATGATGCGGCATACCTCATGCAGCCGGTCAAAGCAAGACCTTCGCCCCATTCACAAAACAAAAAGCAAGGTCAACTCTCACTGTTGATAGATGAGAAGAAAGCCTTATAAAATGATACGGAATGAACTTTATAAATTGAGAAAAAACACCGGAACATGATCATTCCGGTGTTTTTTCTTACCATCTGTTCGAAGGAATCAATAGGTCATCAATGAGAAAATATCAAGGTCGCCAAGCTTGCTGCGGCCGTCCAGATAACCAAGCTCGATCAGGAAGGCCGCTCCGATTACTTGTCCGCCAAGCTGATCGATCAGATTGAGTGTCGTTGCAATCGTTCCTCCCGTAGCGAGCAGATCATCTGCGATAAGCACTCTCTGGCCAGGCTGGATGGCGTCCTTGTGAATCGCCAGCTTGTCTTTGCCATACTCAAGATCATAATCGGCTTCTACCACCTCACCCGGAAGCTTGCCGCTTTTACGAATCGGTACGAATCCAACGCCAAGCGCAACCGCTAGCGGCGCACCTACAATAAAGCCGCGGGCTTCCGGTCCGGCAATCAGATCAATCTGCTTGTCTGCCACCGCCTGCTTCAGGGCATCGATAACCGCGCAGTAAACAGGACCATTGTTTATCAGTGTTGTAATATCCTTAAATCGAATGCCCGGCTGTGGAAAATCGGGAATAATCCGAATATAATCCTTAAAATTCATGAAACGCCCACTCCTTTTATTATGGATAACGGTAAAACTTCCTCCGCCTGCTCAATAATCCAGCCGGCAAGCTCTTTGGTTTCTGCGAACAAAATCTGCTCCGTCTTCTCCCGCCGCAGCGCATCACGATATGTCGGAGAATGGGCAAGCTCTCTTTTGACGGGATCGGCGACAAGCCGGAGCTCATTGTTCTCTGTATGGATCAGCTCCAGCTCCAGAAACACCTTCAGCATGAAAGCGGCAGACGCTTTCTTCCAACCCATCATGACAGACAGCCGATCCGCTGCGCCATCCTCGTTGATTGGACATACGCGACGAAGGGTCTGGTACAGGTGGCCGAAATTCTTGCGGTCCGTATGGGAGAATGGCTGTACGGCTGCAGTTTCAGGTTTTATTTGCTTGTCCTGACGCGATGCGGCAGATTTCGCTTTGCTGCCTGGCTTGTCTTCATTGCCGTTAAAGGATTCGCTGTACATGGCGTAGACCCTTTCAATCCCTTGGCAAGCCTTAATGGAGGAAGCGAGCTTATCTGCAGAAGGCGGCCTCCCCAGAATAATCAATTTAGAGCAATACCAGCTAGCTTCTGCAGCATCTTCATAAGTGACCATTCGAAGGCCATCCGGGAGAGCCGCGGATTCCGATTCCCTGACGGCCTCAAGCCATACCGGCGATGGAATCAGGACCAGGACAGATTCCAGATCGTCATCCTTGATCAGCTTGAGCAAAGCTGAGAACGAATCGCTGCCGGCTTGTCCACGGCGATCAAAAAGCTGAATATGCGGTACCCGCATATCGCCAACCATGAACTGCACCCTGCGTTCGCCATTCCATTCATTGATGGAAAGCTCGCCAACCAGTTCTAGCTCAGCGTCATCGGAGAGCTTATCCAACTGTTTGCCGAAGCCAAAACCGACCGCATCCAGCAGCTTCCCGTCGCCGCTTAGCGACAGCTTCAAATGCTTGCTCTCCCTGCCAATGGCCCGCCGGTCCGCAAGCTTCGCCCCTTGCAGAAGCAGCTTAGGGGCCATATTGCCGTTTCCAAACGGCTCAAGCTGTCCAAGCTGCTCCAATACATCCATGGAAGCATCTTTGATTGTACACGGCATATCAATCAAGGTTCCCGGGATCCAGTCTTCCTCCGTGAGCCATTCATCCGCCAGTTGGCACAGACGCGACTCCAGCAGCTCCAGATTGTCTGCATGCAGGCTCATGCCAGCTGCCGCCTGATGGCCGCCATAATGGTCCAGCAGTTCATCGCATCGTGTCAGCGCGGCATGCAAATCATATCCGGCAATCGACCTGGCAGAGCCCTTACACATCCTGCTTTCCTTGTCGATACTCAGAATAAGTGTTGGCTTGTAGAATCGATCAATCAGCTTGGACGCTACAATTCCTACAACGCCGACATTCCAGCCTTCTGAAGCCAGTACGATGACAGCCGGCTCCTTCTGCCCCGCTTCAGCGGCTAAGCTGCGCTTGTCCTCCCACTGCTGCTCGGCTTCCTTCACAATGGTTTCCACGATAATCTGCCTCTCACGGTTCAAGGTATCCAGTGTAAAAGCAGCCTCTGCCGCTGTCTCGTCATCCGAAGCGATAAGCAGGTTCAATGCCCGATGCGCATGGTCCAGACGGCCCGCCGCGTTGATCCGCGGCGCCATTCCAAAACCAATGTCTGTAGAATTGACATCAGCAAGCTTGATACCCGCCGCGTCCGCAAGAGCACGGAAGCCCGGCTTATCCCCTTTGCGCAGCTCCAGCAGGCCAAGACGCACCAATACCCGGTTTTCATCCGTGAGCGGCATTAAATCCGCGACGGTACCAAGAGCGACAACATCGCACCATTCCACCGGCGGTTCGCCCAGCAGCGCCTGTGCCAGCTTGAACGCCACGCCTACACCTGCCAAGCCCTTAAACGGGTAGGAACAGTCCTCCTGCTTGGGATTGATTAATGACCATGCATCCGGCAGCACATGCGGCGGCTCGTGGTGATCCGTCACAATAACATCGATCCCCAGCGAATTGGCGTGATTGATTTGTTCAACAGCGCTGATTCCAGTATCCACTGTCACAATCAGCTTAACCCCCGCTTCAGCGGCAAGATCAATCGCTTTTACATTCAGTCCATACCCCTCCAGGGTACGGTGCGGTATGTAGAAGTCGAACTTCAGTCCCATTCTGCGGAACAAAAAGGTCATCAGCGCAGTGGAGGAAACTCCATCTGCGTCATAGTCGCCAAATATTCGGATATACTCATTTCGTTCCTCCGCCTGCCTGATGCGCTTAACGGCTTGTTCCATCCCCTTCAGCAGAAATGGATCATGCAGGCCCTCTACACCGCTATAAAGAAACTGACGCGCGGCATCAACGCCAGCTAAACCCCTTTGAACAAGCAGTCTTGCGACCAATGGTGATAAGGATAATTCACGGGCCAATATGGCGGCGCGCTCCTCTCCTTCATCGTCAATCTTTGCGATAGTCCAACGTGTTTTGGATCTGATCAGAATGCACACCTCCTTTCACCGGGACTGAAAAATCGTTATGAGCTCAAAAAAAACGCTGCTGCTACTGCAACAGCGTCGGCATATGGTCCTGGTTCGGATCGTGATTGGATTTGTATGGATAACCCGGGTCATAGGGCTCAACATGTACCGATACATCCGTAACATGACTGAACCGCTTCATCAAGAAGTATTTGACCCGCTTGGCAATCTCGTTGCCCTCTAAAACCGAGATGCGCGGATTAACACTAATTACGATGTCCCCGACAACATAATGCCCATGCTCCCGGACACGAAGCTCCTCAACTGCAATTACGCCTTCAATCCGCTGAATCGCGGCTTTGAATTCATTCAAATCCGCAGGCTCGATCTCACTTGAATGGCTTTTCAATACGGAAGCTGAAGCTACACGATAACCGCTGGAGAACACAATCACCACAATAATAAGCGATGACGCGGGGTCAAAATAATAGAGCACCGGCAGATCGAGCGGCTTGCCGAGGGCTGCCGCACCTGTTCCCACGAGAGCAGCCAATGAAGCATAAAAATCAGTGCGGCGTTCTTTAATCGGGAAGAACAGCTCCTTTATGACAAAAGCTAGCACGACTGTTGTAACGGCAGGCCAGCCCGGCCCCTTGTCCACCCCGTCGGCGATTGATTTTATGGCGGATATACCGATTTCCAATCCGACAATCATCAGTAATATCGAAGCCATCACACCGGATGCTGCCTCGGTTTTTCCTTGCAGGGCCGGTACCGGAGCATCGGGTGCGCCAAGCCTCCTGCTGCGCCTGATACCGGTAAGAGAGACAAATGATGAAGCAGCGTCGGAGGCGGAGCGGCATGCATCGGCAAGCAATGCTTTACTGCCTGTTTGCGCACCGATTCCACCTTTCACCGCCGCGATGCAGACATTACCGAGAAGTCCGGTCCATGCCGCTGATTCCGCCTTAGCGTAACGTTGATTCGCTGTCATGGAGGCCTCCTAAGCCATCATAATAATTGAATCCTTATATTCTTATGAAGCGGCTGGCGTTTTTACCGCAGTTTTTGGTTTTTGTTTCTTCTTCAACACCAGCCAGAGCGGGCTTGCGATAAAGATCGAAGAATATGCTCCGCTGACAAGTCCAATGAGAATGGCCAGTGAGAACAGTTTGATGGCTTCACTGCCGAATATCAACAAACAAATTGCAGCGACCGCAACAGTCAATACCGTATTAATGGAACGTGTGAACGTCTGCCCTACGCTGGCATTAACCAGCTCGTCCAGATCGGACGGCTTTTTGATCTTGGCAAAACGTAAATTCTCGCGCACACGGTCAAATATGACGATCGTATCGTTAATGGAGTAACCGATAATGGTCAATACCGCAACGATGAACGGCAAATTCACTTCCAGCTGCAGAATGGAGAACACACTGATTACGATGAAGGCGTCATGCATCAGGGCGACAATCGCCGCGAGCGCAAAGCGCCATTCAAAACGGATGCTTACATAGATCACGATACCCAAACTTGCAACGAGCATCGCAATTAATGCATTGCGTTCCAGTTCTTTGGCAATTTCAACATCAACCGTATTCACCTCGGCGGATGCATCCTTGTCAAATTTCGCAGCAAAGCCATCTTTAAGCGTTCTTTCCTTGGCGTCGTCAAGAACGGTGTCAAAGCGCATGGTTACACGGCTGGCTCCAACGGTTATGGCCGGTTGACCCAGGCCGTTATCCGCAAGGAACTTCTCGATGGCTTCCTTTTGTCCACTCATATCCTTCTTGACGGCGATATCGACACTGGAGCCTGCACGAAAATCAACCCCGTAATTCATTCCAAAAATGCCGAGCATAGCGATTCCCAATATCGTGATGGCAATCGAAAAGATAAAGAAATAACGGGATCTTTTTACAAAATCGAACTTGATGTTCGAATCATGACCAAATTTATTAAAGCGCACGGATATCCTCCTCCTTGACTCCGAAATATCCCGGTTTTTTCACCAAGTTACTGCGAATAAGCAGGGAAAGGAGAAAGCGGGAGATGAACACGTTGGACAGTATACTCACAATAATGGTCAGGATGAGGATGATCGCAAAGCCTTTGACAGCGCCTGTCCCAAGGAAATAAAGCACGATCCCTGCAATCCCTGTCGTTACGTGCGCATCAATAATGGTCCGGAAAGAGTTTTTGGAACCGGCCTTATGCGAGGACATGATGCTCTTGCCGCTGCGCATTTCCTCCTTGATCCGTTCCGCCATAATAATGTTGGCGTCGACCGCCATCCCGATTCCCAATATAAAGGCGGCAATACCAGGCAGAGTAAGCGTCGCATTAATCAAGTTGAAGCACAGGAGCAAAAGCCAGATGAACACCACGATCGACACACTGGCAATAATTCCAGGCAGACGGTAAAAAATCATCATAAACAGCAGGATAAGCACCGTTCCGAGCGCACCGGCAAACAATGTTTCCTGCAAGGAAAGTTTGCCCAGGGTCGCCCCTACGCTCTGGGTATATTTCTCCGTCAATTTAAGCGGAAGTGCGCCAAGGTTGATTGTATTCTTCAGATCGGTTGCTTCCTCACGGGTGTAATCACCGGTTATAACAGCTTCATCGCTGTTGATTTCCTGTGCAACGTTAGGCGCTGATAGCTCTGTATCATCCAAATAAATGGCCAATTGATTTTTTGGAGAAAGCTTCGCAATTTCTCTGGTTATCTCAGCAAATTTGCTTTTATCCTTCATCTTTATGGATATCTCATACTGGTTCAAATTGGTTTGGCGGATATCCGCCCCATTTTGTTTGAACTCGTTCCCTTGAAGCTCCACATTGCAATAGCCTGCGTCGTCAGCACAGCCGCGGGCACTGCGGAAAGTAAGCTCAGCCGGTTTCTTGAGAATATCACGTACTTTATTCTCATCGGTGACTCCTGCAATCTTGACGCGAATCCGGTTTGAACCTTCAGTTGTTACGTCAGGCTCAGCAACCCCCGTTGCGTTTGCACGCTGTTCGAGACTTTTGGCTGTCTCGGTCAAGGACTCTTTGGTAACCTTTCCACCTGCTTCAATCGGTTGTGCCTCGTACAGAATTTCGAATCCACCCTTCAGATCAAGACCCAGCCTGACCTTGTCAATGATCATAGGGCTAGTTGCTGCTACGACGCCGACGGATACGACGACGATGAGCACAAATGCTAGCAGACGACGGTTCATAATACCCTTAGTTCCCCCTTAAATTCTCATGTCAATATTCCTATTATAACGATGGTGCAAAAACGAGTCAAAAAAAAAAGAGCCCCTCTTTTAAAAATGGGTTCCTTTATAGGCGCTGATGGTCATAAAGTTCATGAATTTCGTTACCTTGAGCGACAAAATGTCATTTACCACCTGGTGCATCATCGGTTCTCCGGTCTTGGCGTATTTCTCACTGACACATTCCCATATATCCTTGCCTGAAACATATTCGTAGCCCACAAGCCTGAACTCTTCCGCTTTGCTCTGACACAGCGATTCAATCGAGCTCACCCATTCTTCACTTGTCATCGGCTTATCGTCATCAGTCAATAAAAGATTATTATCCGTTGTCAAGGGAACAACTCCTTTCGCACTTCCTGCTTTCTTTCTCTGCTGCTCCTTATATTCGCCGCTTAGCCCCTGAATTCCTGCTGCAGGTTCAAAATTGGCTGCATGGAAACGGACATGCCTCGCATAAACATGAAGACAGGACAGGTTAGCGTCTGCATGCTGTCATTCACTTAAGCACGTCCATTAATCGTGGAGGAAAGAGGGAACGACCGTGACCAAGCAAACGTTTATCAAAGGGGCTCTTATCCTGCTGGCTGCCGGGGTCGTGAATCGCATTCTTGCGTTCATTCCCCGTATTGCGCTGCCGCGAATCATCGGAGCGGAGGGCGTGGGCCTATACCAGCTCGGTTACCCTTTCCTGATCGTGCTTCTTACCCTTATAACAGGCGGGATTCCCCTGGCAATCGCCAAATGGATTGCCGAGGCGGAGTCACAAGGCGATCATAGACGCGTAAAACAAATTTTCCGGACGGCAATGGGACTGGTGGTTTCTCTGTCCTGCGTGCTGACAGTCTCCTTTATTCTGCTTACCCCTTGGATGGTCAAGCATTTGATGACAGACCAGCGCGTTTATCAGACCTTTCTCATGATGACCCCCCTCCTTCTCATAATCGGGATTTCTTCCGTTTACAGGGGCTATTTTCAAGGCAAACAAAATATGATTCCAACCGCGATTTCCACGACCGTCGAAACGATTTTCCGTATTGTTTTTGTACTCCTGTTTGCAAGCTGGCTGCTTCCTTACGGTCTGGCATGGGCGGCGGCAGGCGCCATGATCGGCGTCGTTGCTGGTGAAATTATGGGATTGGCGGTATTAGTCTGGCAGTATGTCCGGGACAAGCGCCGGCAATCCTCCGCCCCGCAGCATGAAGCGGCAGACAGTCTGGAAGCCGCCTATCAGCCCGGCCAGCCAATAATGGGCAGCGATAGTCAAAAACCAATCCTGCGGCTCATCAATCTGTCCGTCCCCGTGACGGCAAGCAGAATGATCGGCTCCTTCTCCTACCTGCTCGAATCCATTTTCACCGCTCGTGCGCTCGCAGCCGCGGGTATCGCAACCGGCATTGCAACTGCCCAGTATGGCGCCCTGCAGGGAATGATCATCCCTATCCTGCTTCTGCCGACGGCGCTTACTTACTCGCTGGCTGTTTCTCTGATTCCCTCGCTTTCTGAAGCAGCAGCCAAAGGAGATTGGACGACAATCCATAAGCGGCTTCACCAATCGATGCGGCTGGCCCTGGTCACTGGCGCCCCCTTCGTCGTGGTGATGGCCCTGTTCGCCGAACCGATCTGCCGGCTGCTGTACAATCATGCGGAAATTGCCCCCATGCTCAAGTGGATGGCGCCAATCGGTCTCTTTATTTACATGCAGGCTCCGCTCCAGGCTGCGCTCCAGGCGTTGGAGAAGCCAGGTACAGCTCTTATGAATACATTCATTGGCGCAGTGGTCAAGCTTCTCCTTATTATCAAATTAGCTTCTGACCCTGAGCTTGGCATCTATGGTGCTCTGATCGCCATCAATATCAATATCGTTCTGGTCACTTTGCTTCATGCATTCAGTGTTATGCGTTTTGTCAAATTCCGGATGAACATTATGGACTTCCTGAAGGTCGGAGCGGCAATGGTTATCATGGGGGCTGTCTCCCTCTGGATGATGAATCAACAAACCCTGCCAGCATTATGGCAAAACATGACCGCAGCCTGCCTCCTTGGCGTTTTGGTATATTTGATTCTAATGGTTAAGCTTCGCATTATTGACCGTTATGATGCCGCCCGGCTCCCCCTGATCGGAAGGTGGTTCCGCTAAATAATATCTAAATCCTAAAGAGGAATGGGCAGAAAAAAGGATCGCTCCTTCTCATCCGGGGAGAGAAAGAACGGTCCTTATTTGCGGCCATCATCGATATACAGCTTGCCATTGTGGTCAATGGTGCAGAGAAATATTTTCTTCATATCATACACGCCATTCTGGCGCAGTTGGTTATTAAGCCAGAAACGGTCTTTGCCCATACTCTCCAAATTATCGGTTTGCAGCTTGCCGTCCATGATCAAGGCAACAGGCAAGGATTCGAATCTGAAATTTTTGGGAAAAGGCTTCGGCGGCGTTGATTTTTTGGCCCATTCGGAATCTTGCCGGTTGTTGGCATCCGGTTCATCCGGCTGCGGATTCTCTTTTTCGATGACGGATAATTTGCCGCTTGGTTCAAGAAGCGCGAATTCAACATCGGCAACAGAAGATATCTGATTTTCCCGAAGCTGCAGCATGAGATCATCCAGATTGTATCGCTGCTTTTTCATGGCCTCGCGATCCAGCTTGCCTCCCTGAATAACGACCGAGGGCTTACCATCAAACCATGTGCGAAGCGTGTGGCTTTTCAAGGTGATTAATGCAATCCCAATCTGGATGATGACCAGTACGGCCATCGGAAGCAAGCCTTCCATCATCGGTCTTGACGTGTCTTCAATAACAATGACCGCAATTTCCGCGATCATGACAGAGATCACAAGATCAAAGACTGACAACCGGCCGATCTCTCTTTTCCCCATGAAACGCAAGGTCAGAAAGACCACAAAATAAATCAAAACGGTACGGAGCGCAAGAATCCAGAGGTCCATCAGATCACGTCCTCCCAAAGTTCTAAGGAGTATTGTCACCTTCCATGTGCGGGGTCATACGTCCAAAAGGGTTGGTTATATTCATCTCCTGCCCCAAATTCTGCCCCATGGAATCTTCATTGCCACAATTGGAATATTACCGCTCGACTTGTACTATTCTTGTCAGCTTGACCATATGTTTAGTAACGAAAAGTTTTAACCTGTCCTTCCCGGGTATAAAATGATTCTCTGGCAGCATGTCATCCGTGGAAGGAAAGCATCGCTATAATTCTTAAGGAGGCTGCACGGAATGAATCCAATGAAAAATGTTCCTAATGTGCATATGAAATCGCCCATGCTCTCGGGACTTCTGTACGCGGGGATTTGGCTGGCTGCCGGAGCCCTGCTCCTGTCGGCATTGTTAAGATGGGGCAGCATGCAGGAAAGCGAGCTGCCTTCCTACAGTATGATCGTCCATGGCTGCGCAGCCCTCGCCGGCGGCTTCGTATCAGGCCGGAGATCCGGACGCCGCGGCTGGTATTCAGGCGGAATGCTGGGTCTTTTCTATGCGGTGCTGGTGCTGTTTATCAGCTTCATGGCTTCCAATACGGGAGTCAGCGGACGAACCTTGATCATGCTTCTGGAAACGCTTCTGTGCGGCATGGTCGGCGGAATGGTAGGCGTAAATGCCAAACGCTCCTGAGCGAATACATCTAATTCGTGAACAGTTTTTGAACATGCAGTCTCCCCCTTAAAATATGCTATACTGAATCGCATCCATAGAAACCGTTTTTTGGGGGGAAAGTAAATACGATGATTCTGTTCAACAATATGACAACCGTTGCCATCTACACCACGATTGTGGTTGTCATTTTATTGGGGTATGGTTCTTTGAGCAACCCGCTCCGCATCGGCGGATTATTTCTGAAAGAGCTGGCGACGAACCGCAAATACCTGCTTCATTTTGCAGCAATGATGCTCATTTTATTTTTCAATAAATATGAGCTTTCTATCGAACAAAATATGATAAACACTCATGATTTCGCTACTTTTTTTCAATCAATCGAAGGTCATTTTGTGGGCAACCTGCAGCATTTTTTTAAAAATGATATTTTGACGACTGTACTGGCGATGATGTATGTCGTTGTATTTCAAGCGCTGCTCATCACTTCAATCGGTCTTTATACGTATCAGGAAAAAACCCGGCGCATGTTCTACGCGTTATGCTACGCGATCATGCTGAACTATCTTGTAGCTATCCCGTTTTATTTATATTTCCCTGTCAATGAGGTTTGGGCGCATGATCCGACTGTACAGTTTTTAATGCTTGACGCTTTTCCTCACTTCGAGACTCAATACCGGGCTTTATCCGGAATAAATAATTGCTTCCCAAGCCTGCACACCTCCATATCCGTAACGCTTGCCATTCTGGCTATACGCTCAGGCAACAAACGCTGGGCCTGGTTCTGCAGCATCAGCGCGGTTGTCGTGATCTTTGCGATTTTCTACCTGGGTATCCACTGGCTCATCGATATGTGCGGAGGGTTGCTACTTGGCCTTGCGGCCTCGACGCTCGGCATGAAGTTCAGCGCGATCAAAGATCCATCCGAAAATCGCAAAAGAAGACCCGAGGCTTCGCCAGCACCTGGATCCGCAAATGTCAGTTTCGTTCGTGAGGAATGAAACTGAAACTGATTTCACGCACATTTTTCACCGCACGCCCGGCTCTTGCAGCCGGAGCGTGTTTTTTGTTTTGACTTCCAGAAAGTCCTGAAGGAACATACTTCCCCTACTTCAGTCCCCGTTTCAACTCGGCTAAATGGCGGTATTTATTTCTATGATGCTCTCCTGCATCGAACAAAAGAACTATTCGATCCAGAAGATTTGGGTCACAACAACCAAGCAATTCATCAACTACGCACAATAGGAGGTGCTCTCATGATAGAGCACATAATTGAATGGAACCGCCATTTTCAGGCCAAAAAATGGGCAAAACAAAATACCTCCTTCATCTCGAGCTGGCATGCTTATGTTGGCTATACCGCCCAGCTGTTTGACCGGTTCTCTCAGGGTGGCACCATTGCCCATATTGCCGAACGCTATGGGCTGGATCCTCTGCTGCTTCAGCAGTGGGCTGATGTGGGGATTGAAGTCGGGCATTTGCATAAAACCGGGGATATCTATATGACGAGCTCCATCATGCGGCAGTATGCTTCAAGCGAAAGCAACGAATCGATAGGACACTGGCTGGAGGAAATGATGGAGATCCACATTCCGACGCTGCTGCGCTTCCCGGACCTGTTGACAGCCTCTTCTAAAAGCACACATACATATTCCAAATCATTATCGACTTCTTTTTCCTCTCTGCTGGAGACGCTCGCCTACCCAAAAATCTTGCAATGGGTGCGCAGGCAGGGAGCCAAAACCATTCTGGACATCAGCTGCGGCCGCGCCACCTATCTGAAAAAACTGGCTAAAAGGGACAGAAGACTTAAATTAATCGGGATCGAGCAAAATCGTTCTTTAATTGGCAAGTCCTTAAAAGGAACAAGACGTCAGTACCATGGCAGAATTGAACTGGTGCAGGGAGATTTTCGCAGCTGGAAGGGTCCCAAAGAGCCGGTAGATCTGGTCATGCTGAATAACGTTCTGCATCAGGTCAAACCCCGGGACCGCAAATGGATGCTTGAGAAGGTAAGCGGATTTCTGGCTGGAGACGGCTCGGTATCCATCATCACTCCACTTCATGTAGCCTCTCGCGGTAAAAAATTTTCAGATGCCTTCAACAGTCTCACGCCTGCCCAGCAGAAACCGTTTCCAATACTGACCCGGGAAGAGCTCACGGATTTGGCTCATGTCAGCGGACTTAACATCGTCTCGCAAATTCCCATTCATCCAGAAAGCCATTGGTATTTTATCACTCTGGAATCCTAAAATCCTTCCCACGCCCACTGGAATATATTCATTTGAATCTCTTAATTCCAATTGAAAAGGCCGGCAGCTGATAGAGGAAAGAAACCTCTTCAGATGCCGGCCTTTTATTGACAAGAAGGCTGTTTATTTATGTAGCTGACTCTTCTTTCTTATCAAGTGAGACTGGTGCGCTGGCGGTTACAATGTTATTCACCGCACTGCGGTCGAAGGTAATTTTTGTCGCGTCATTTACACGCAATACCACGATATCATCGCTAAGTTCCAAGACCGTTCCATGCATGCCGCCAATCGTGACGATTTTATCGCCTTTCTTTAATTGGCTCAGCATGTTGCTGCGTTGTTTGGATTTGCGCTGCTGCGGACGGATAAGGAGAAAATAAAAAACCGCAAACATCAGTACAAATGGCAGAATAGATGTTAATCCTGTCATTTTCTTTCACCCCTTTCCTTAAAATCCTTTGGTGTTCTCAAACAGACCGTATTGAGCAAAGAAGGTCTCCCGGAAATCGAGCAGCCGGTCTTCCATAATTGCTTCGCGAACGTCCCTCATGAGCTGCAGTAGAAAATGCAAATTGTGGATCGTCGTAAGCCGGATACCGAACGTTTCCTCCGCCTTAATAAGATGGCGTATGTATGCACGGGAATAATTCTTACAGGTGTAGCAGGAACACTCCGGATCCAGCGGCCCAAAATCCTCGGCATACTTGGCATTTCGTATAACAAGTCTTCCACTGCTTGTCATGGTTGTACCATTACGCGCAATACGGGTCGGCAGAACGCAATCGAACATATCAATTCCGCGGATCGCACCGTCAATGAGAGCATCCGGTGATCCTACTCCCATCAAATAACGGGGTTTCCCGGCTGGAAGCAGCGGAACCGTACATTCAAGCACGTTATACATCATATCCTTCGGTTCTCCAACGCTAAGCCCACCAATAGCATACCCCGGGAAATCCATGGAAGTCAACTCGGTCGCGCTTTGGCGGCGCAAATCTTCAAACATGCCGCCCTGAACAATAGCGAAAAGACCCTGGTCCTGAGGTCTTGCATGGGACTCCAGGCAACGCTCCGCCCAGCGGGTGGTCCGTTCCAGCGATTTCTTCACATAATCATATTCGGCTGGATAAGGAGCACACTCGTCGAAAGCCATCATAATGTCGGAGCCCAGTGCATTTTGGATTTCCATCGCTTTCTCCGGAGAGAGAAACAGCTTGTCCCCGTTCAGATGGGAGCGAAACTCCACACCCTCTTCCTTGATTTTACGCATGTTGCTCAAACTAAATACCTGAAATCCGCCGCTGTCTGTCAAAATAGGCCGGTCCCAGTTCATAAACTTATGCAATCCGCCGGCTTTCCTGACAATTTCATGTCCTGGGCGAATAAACAAGTGATAGGTATTGCTCAGTATAATATGGGCATCCATCTGCTTCAGTTCTTCAGGACTCATCGTCTTGACCGTTGCCTGAGTGCCAACCGGCATAAATGCCGGTGTCTCAATGACTCCATGGGGAGTATGCACCCTTCCGAGCCTGGCTCCGGACTGTTTGCAGGTTTTAATCAATTCGTAAGTAATCGCCAATTTGCTCTCGTCCATTCCTAGTAGATAAACATCGCATCGCCAAAGCTGAAAAAGCGATATTCTCGATCAATTGCTTCCTGATAAGCTCTCATCACCGCCTCGCGCCCTGCAAGCGCGCTGACCAGCATGACAAGCGTTGACTTCGGCAGGTGAAAATTGGTCAGCAGCGCGTTGACAAGCTTGAAGGCATAGCCGGGATAAATGAAAATATCCGTCCATCCGCTGCTCTCGCGTATCGGTTCTCCCTCAAAGCGGCTGGCCACTGTTTCCAGCGTCCGCGCCGAGGTAGTTCCCACCGCTATAATCCGGCTGCCGCGCTCACGCGCCGCCTGCAGCACAGCAGCTGTCTCCCGGCCTAATTCATAATATTCCGAATGCATCGTATGCTCTTCGATTCGTTCCACCGACATAGGCCGAAACGTGCCCAATCCGACATGCAGAGTTATATAGGCAATATGAACGCCTTTTGCCGTTATCTGCTCCAGCAGCGATTGCGTAAAATGCAGCCCTGCCGTAGGAGCGGCGGCTGAGCCTTCATGCTTCGCGTACACGGTCTGATACCGCTCACGGTCATCCAGCCGTTCCTTGATGTACGGCGGCAGCGGCATCTCGCCAAGGCGGTCGAGCAGCTCGTTAAAGATGCCCGCGTAATGAAATTCAACTATCCTGGCTCCCATGTCGCCTTCGCCAATAATCGTAGCCTTCAAAAGAGGCTGGCCCTGGCTGTCTTCGCCAAAAATCAGCTCTGCGCCAACTTTTAACCGTTTGCCCGGCTTGGCCAAGGTCTCCCATCGGTCTCCGGCCAGTTGTTTCAACAGAAGCAGCTCGGCTTTGGCTCCTGTATCCGCCTTGATTCCCAGGAGTCTGGCCGGCATTACTCTCGTATCATTAAGTATAATGGTGTCTCCGGGGACCAGCATCGTCAGCAGGTCTACAAAACGGTGATGGCCGATAACGCCTGTCCCGGCAGAGAGGCTCAGCAGCCTGGAAGCGGTACGATCCGCTAGTGGTGTCTGGGCAATAAGCGATTCCGGCAGTTCAAAATCAAAATCATCTACATTCATCTGTTATTTCTCATTCCTTCATGATCGTTACATCTTTAAAGTAGTATTGCAAAATATATTTGTAGTCATACCCTGATCCCGCAAGTCCCAAAGCGCCATATTGCGATAAACCCACGCCATGCCCGTTTCCGTGCCCGACAAACCGGAACGCCGGTTCCGTAGTTGCCGCTCTCACCGTACCATCACCGCTCAGAACGAATATATTGCCGCTCAACTCCTTCGTTTGGGAGCTGCCCGAGGCCATAAGCATGCCGCCTTCCGCCGGCCTCTCGCTGACCCGGCCGCTGGCGCCTGCAATCGTTAAGCGCGCGGTTTGGTCAATGGTAAACAACGTGCTCGGCAGCCCTCCAAAAGCGGAACGGTAGGAGTCTGGTGTTTTCACATCCACCTTCTGACCATTGACCAGAATCTCGGTTGGACGTCCGGATGGACCTTTCTGGCTCACTTCGAACGTCTTGACCGCTCCGCTCACCGCGATTGGAACCTTGCCCTTCATGAACGCCAACAGCGCGTCGGAAGTATAGGGTCCCCTGATCCACGACATCTGGTTGGACTCAGTTACGGTCTCAATGACCGTAACCAAAGTACCTTTGGATACCTGAGCCACGGGTGCTGCCTTCTCATCCAATAATGGGGAGGGTCTGACCTGGACGGAGTCGGCATTCACCCGCATCAGCGGCTGGCCCGCTGCATTCTTCTCCCCCGTCTCTTCCAGCAGATCCTCGCGGATATAACCGACCACTCCTGTCGGAAGGACGGCGCGTTGCCAATGCTTGAGTCCCTTCTCGGAGGATTCATCCGGGCTCGTTACCGTCTTCAGGTAGCCGACATCATTGCCCCATATTTCCATGGAGTCAGCTGTTTGTCCGCCTGCGCTGGAAGAGAACAAAGCTTCGATTACGCTCCCGTTATACGTAAGAACCTCACCTTTGGTTGCATCCACTGCGGCAATTGTTGTGGGCTTCTCCGAACCAATTCCACCGTAAGCCTGGCTTAGCGTCGTATCCACAACATGCGCAACCTGAAATTTAAAGCCCTGGAACAAGGCATAGGTGCGGGCAGCCACCGCTTGCGATTTGAGTGCTTCGGCAGGCCAGGAGGCCGGCATTTCCGCTCCTACAACAGCGTACAGATATTGTTCAAAGGGCAGTTCATTAATAACGGTCAGCTTATTGTTGACTCCGCTCAGCTCAATTTGCCCCCGGTAGCTGCGGTTATATCGTTCTGTCAGTTTAATTCCGCTGGAGGCTGATGTGGACAACCACAACTTCGATTCGGCCATCGGGACAGAATACAGCATCTGAGGCGCGGCGGCCGCTTCCGAGATGGTATGATCATTGCGGATAATGACATAAGCGGCAGCGGGATCGGTTGCGGTCAGGGGCAAGCCGTTATCCGCTGCGGCAGCCTGCGCTTTGATATAGTCCAATGCGGCCGAATCAGCAGCAGCACCGACAATGACAGTGTAGGAACCCGCTGCGCCTCCAACAGATTTGATTGCTGCGAACGCGTCAATACCCGCTGCTCCGAACGATTTCGCCGCAGCCGCAGCTTCTTCCCGGGTGTTAAACGAGCCTGCCTCAGCATGCAGAGGGCCGGTGATATCCGGCTTGGCTTGTCCTCCCAGAGCAGCGATTGTGCCGTCCTTCTGCCATTTCTCACTGGCGGTGCGCGCTGCTGCTGCTGTTGTGTATGTACCTTCAAGAACCTGATATACTGTTCCGTTGCTTTTGAATAGGGAAGTCAGCAGCGGTGTTCCGCCTATTGCTTTCAACCGTTTGGCGGCACTGAGCGCCGTCTGGAAGTCGCCGGTCTCAAGCACCTTCGGCTTATAGTCGTCCAGAGTAAAGCGGATCGACTCTCCAGCGGATGATTGAAACAATGGCGTAACGCCCGAAGGCTGCCTCAAGCCCACCTGGATCGGGGCTGCGGAGGAGACTGTGGCTGTCGCCGTATTCAGCGTATATTTGCCCGGAACATCCAGGAACAGCCCCACCCGAATGGTATCCAGTGACGTAACCGCTCCCTGAGCTGGCTGTGCAGCAGCAACCAGCAGAAATACAAGTGTTGAAAGCATTGCAGTAACGGCCCATTTGTAGCCTGCTTTGGGACCTTTTGATCCCGAAGCCTTCTTATCAGAGCCTGCACGCATGACATTCATATGCCGTTCATCCCCCTTATGCTTATTCACGCCTCGGCAGGGTGCACGACCCATTCGTACAGCCATCGTCTGCTTTGCCAAACCAGTCATAACGTCTTGCAGCAATATATCTGTACAAGTAATCAGCCAATCCCCGCATACCCGGTATACGGTAGAGAAGAGCCACCCACTTCAAATTACGGACAGTACGCAGAATACGAACTATACCATCTGCTCCTGCATAGACAGCCCCGCCCTGATCAATGACATGAAGCCTGGAGAGCAGTTGTTCGCGGGGGAATGATTGAATGCTTGCAATCTCCTCCTCGCTCTCTTCGAGGGATTGGATGGAGATAAACCTCAAATCCGCCGAGGAGCGCAGCTCCTTCATTCGCCGCACACTGGTCAAGCACAAATTGCATACACCGTCATACAAAACGATAAGCCTCTCGCCTTCATTGTCCTTCACGCGCTTCCCCATCCGAGAAGACCGCCTCCTTTGTTCCTTCAGCCAAACTACCCCTTATACTCCATATCAAAGGGTCATTGCAGGCATACGAACGAACACATGCTTATGGCTGCCGCTAACTCTCCTCATCACCCGTAAAACGCTGCGGCACAGGCAGACCAAGGTGAAGATAAGCGAGCGGTGTGACGATGCGGCCGCGCGGAGAACGTTGGAGAAATCCGATTTGCATCAAATAAGGCTCGTATACATCCTCTATCGTCTGACTCTCCTCACCGATTGTAGCGGCAATGGTGTCAAGACCCACCGGACCGCCGCGATAATTGGAAATCATGGCACGGAGCATTTTGTGATCGATTTGATCAAGCCCCAGCGCATCAACCTGGATCAGACCAAGTGCGGATTGCGCCAATTTATGGGTGACAATCCCGTCCCCGCGCACCTGCGCAAAATCGCGCACCCGCTTGAGCAGCCTGTTGGCAATACGCGGCGTCCCCCGCGAGCGCGTCGCAATCTCCCCGGCCGCCTCGCCAATCACACTCACTCCTAATATTTCCGCAGCGCGGTTGACGATGTAAGCAAGCTCATCAACATTGTAGAATTCCAGTCGGCTGGTCACTCCGAACCGGTCCCGCAGAGGCGCAGAGAGCAATCCTGCCCTTGTGGTAGCACCAATAAGAGTAAAGGGCGGCAGCTCCAGCCGGACAGAGCGGGCGCTTGGTCCCTTGCCGATCATAATATCCAGCGCAAAGTCCTCCATCGCCGGGTACAGCACCTCCTCAACACTCCGGTGGAGACGGTGGATCTCGTCGATAAACAGCACATCGCCTTCCTGCAAATTCGTAAGCAATGCGGCAAGATCGCCGGGACGCTCGATCGCAGGGCCGCTCGTCGTCCGCAAATTTACTCCAAGCTCATTGGCGATAATGTTGGAGAGCGTGGTCTTGCCAAGCCCCGGGGGACCATACAAAAGCACATGATCGAGCGCTTCCTTGCGCAGTTTGGCGGCTTCGATGAACACTTTCAAATTTTCCTTGACCTGCGTTTGGCCAATATATTCAGCCAGGTAACGGGGACGCAAACTAAGCTCCACCGCCTGGTCTTCCATCATGAGGTTAGCGGAAATTATCCGATCATCCATTCACGCCTGCCTCCTTCCCCTCAACCTTTAAACAACTGCTGCAGCGCTCTTTTCATAAGCGCGTCTACTGTCTCGTCCGGAACTGCCGTGCCTTGCAGCAAGGTCCAGGCCCTGTCAAGCTCAGCCGCCGTATAGCCCAACGCGCCAAGGGCTTCACGTGCTTCCTGCCAAACCTTACCGCCTTCACCTGCACCAGCTGCTGGAGCAAAGTCCTCTTCAAGCGACCAGCCTCCGTTAACGCCGAATCCCGGAGATACGGAAGCAAGCTTATCCTTCAAGTCCAGAATCATCCTCTGCGCTGTCTTCTTCCCGATTCCCGGCAGCTTCATCAGAAAAGCTACATTCTCCTGCTGGATGGCGGCGATAATTGTCTCCGGACGTCCTCCCGCGAGGATCCCCAATGCCACGCGCGGCCCGATCCCGGAAACCTCCAGGAGCCTGCGAAACATCGCCTGCTCCTCGCGGCTTTGAAACCCGAACAGCAGTATAGCATCCTCTCTGACATGATGATGGGTATAAACCGTTACACTCTCATCTCCTGCCGCAAAAGCGTAAGGATTGGGCGTATAGACACGGTATCCGATATCCCGGACATCAATAACCACATATTCAGCATCCAGATGAACAACGCGGCCTTTCACAAAATCGATCATCGGCGTGTCACCTCGTTAATTTTGGCGGTAAGCACGGATGAATGGGCATGGCAAATTCCGATGGCCAGCGCATCGGCAACATCATCCGGCTTCGGGATTGCGCTGAGCTTCAGCAGCATCTTGACCATCTCCTGCACCTGGCGCTTCTCCGCCTTCCCGTAACCCACAACCGCCTGCTTCACCTGCAGCGGTGTATATTCGGAAACCGGCAGTCCCCGCTGCGCGGCAGCCAGTATGATAACGCCGCGCGCCTGGCCAACCGCAAAGGCTGTTGTCACATTCCGGTTGAAGAAAAGCTTCTCGACCGCTACAGTATCCGGCTCATATTTGTCAAGGAGCGAGCAAGTCGACTCATACACCTGCAATAACCGCTCTTCCTGGGGAGTATGTGCCTTGGTTTCAATGCAGCCATACTGGACGGGAACAAGTTTATGTCCTATTTTATCGATGAATCCGAATCCTACAATGGCGATTCCCGGATCGATTCCTAATACACGCAAGGCCTAATCTCTCCTCATGCCAGTCAATTGGCCTTTTTTGCCTACCTCCCATTATAACAAATGATAAGCGGAATGAGAACACGCGTTTTGTCTTTCACCGGAATCTCATATGCACACAAAAAAGGACATGCGGCAACCCACGCACGTCCTGCTTCATCTCTAGTTCAATAAGTGGACTTCATGACCTTCTCGCTTTCGTCCAGTGCATAGTCGCTGAATGTGGACAACACGCTGTTGTATCCGTCCAGATCGCTTATCCGTATACCGTTCAATAATTCATCCATTCGCTCCTTGGGTAGACTGCTCTCCATGTAGTTAACATCAAGCTGAAAAAAGGTCCGCATGACTTTCTCTTTTTTCGGCGGCCCATCGAATAATGTGAGGTTGCCATCCTTGTCTATTCCAATATAGGCATGGCTTTTGCAAGCTTCTGACAAGTCATCCATCCGCTGCTCCATCACAACCGTACTGTTTTTACCTGTAACCGCCGTCCATTCCGGATGTTGTTTAAGCATCCCAAGAACTGCTCGGGCATCCGCTGTTCCAAGTGAAGACGTCTCCTCACCGCATATATACGTCCGATGCAGCCAAACCTCCACCTGCCCCTGATGCTCAGCCAGAAGCTTGATGACACTGCTGCTGGCAGCAGGAGGGGATTCACTCTCTCCATGCGTCTCCGGCAGCATTCGGGAGACATCGACCCTGGCTATGTTCATGGAGCCGCTGCTATCCTGAAGGCTAGCAGCATAAACGTCTTCGGATAGTGCCGATATACTAACCAGGACGAGCATAGAGCCAAGCGTCCACAAGGAGCGGCGGCGGCGGCGGATTCTCTTCTTCAACTGCTTCCACAGGCTGAATTCCATCATGGAGGAACTCCCCTTTTAACTTTTCTGCTAGTATTCCTCCATTGTTCAGGAAATATGCACCTTGGAATATTGTGAAATAAAAGTCCTGATAGAATGTAGAAGACGGGCCGGACATGACATTTTTCAATTCGGAAGCAGTTAGTAAAAGACTCTCCCCTGTCCAACGAGGACCGGAGAGAGCCATATATTTAAAATCAATTATCGGTTAATCCATGGATAGGAGCCGCGGTTTTTCTGTCTTTGCTGGGTCTGTGCCTTACGGGATACCCGGACTGCTGGCTTGGCAGCGGGCTTGCGGATCTTAGCCACCTTGGCCGGTTGGCTTTGCTCGACGCTCTCATTTATTCCAGCCTGCTCTTCCTCATCGCGGTCATGGCAGCCGCAGTTGCAGGGCTTTTTGCCGGAACCGGTAGTCTGCTGGGCCGCAACCTGGCCATTTCCGACATAATTATAGCTCGGATAAGGTGATTCCGCCTGGCTTAGCGTTGCAGACGGATAACCTCCATATGGGCCCATACTCGCCGGAGACACGGCCGTCTGATCATAATACCCATAGCCGCCTCCTTGCGGCATCATCATTGCCGGAGATACGGCCGTTTGATCATATTGCCCATAGCCGCCTCCTTGCGGCATCATCATTGCTGGAGATACGGCCGTCTGATCATACTGCCCATAGCCGCCTCCTTGCGGCATCATCATTGCCGGAGATACGGCCGTTTGATCATACTGCCCGTAGCCGCCTCCTTGCGGCATCATCATTGCCGGAGATACGGCCATTTGATCATACTGCCCGTAGCCGCCTCCTTGCGGCATCATCATTGCCGGAGACACCATTTCGTTCTCCATCCCGTAACCGCCCATCGGTCCGTAGGGCATTGGCGCCGGAGCTCCCCAAGGCAGTGTTGATGAGCCCATCACCTGCCCAGGCGGACACCAATTAGCCGGCCCCATCTCAGCTGGACTCACAGCGGTTGGCATTGAATAGCCATAGCCTCCGGACATTGCCGGGGAAGTCATAGGATAGCCGTATCCATGAGTTTGCATTGCCGGCGAGACATTCTCCGGCATATTAGGCATATCATACAATGACATTACCTCGGTAGCCGGCACTCCGTATTGTTGAAACAAATCGATATGCTTCTCGTATTCGACATGGATCGGGTACGTTTTCGGCTTCTCCACCACTGGCACAACAGGCATTGGAGCAGGAGCAGGCTCTGGAAGGGGCATGGGAACCGGTGTCGGGACAGGAGTTGGAACAGGCATCGTGCTCGGCTTTTGCCCAGTCGGCTTTTTGCCGATGAAGGGTGCCGTGGACATCTTCCCCATCAAACCCTGTACACCTTGCATCACCGAAGATGGATGAAGCGGATGATGGCCTGCATCCTCATGATGCTGATCGTGCATATGCGGCATTTGACCCGGAGTGCTGGTCTTGGGAATGTTGACAATCTCACCCGTCAGCAGAACGTTCGGGTTTTTGAGCTGAGGATTGGCTTTAATCATATCGCTCAGCGGAACGCCCCAGGCTTTGGACAGCTTCCAAAGTGTATCCCCTTGTTTAACCTCATGCTGATGCATGATTTCCATGTCTTCCGGCTTCGATGCCGGGATTTTAATCTTCATTCCCACATCAATCATATCTACGTTTGTTATGGATGGATTAAGCTCAACAATGTCTTCCAAAGACACGCCATACTTTTGAGCGATCATATATAATGAATCGCCTTTTTTCACAATATGAATTTTCACTTGCCACTTACCTCCTGTCACGGTCTGTAGTTTATGGGCAGCGGCGAACGCCCATCCACCAATCCCTACATCCTATGCGAGAGATAGGCGGCTGCCACACTCTTTAGCAAAAAAAAATTGGCCCGCCGCGGGACAAAATCCCGCAACAGGCCCTATTAAAACCATGATTACTCGTATACTTTTACGCCATCCACTTCAACAATCTTACGGAATTCTTCAAGCAGATGGGTTGTGATTGGGCCCGCTTTGCCGGAGCCGATCGTTCTGCCGTCCACCTCGCGCACAGCGATAACTTCTGCAGCCGTCCCTGTGAAAAACACCTCGTCAGCCACAAATACGTCATGAAGCGTGAACGGCTCTTCCTTAAGCTTATATCCCAGTTTATCGCACAGCTCCATAATGGCTGCGCGGGTGATGCCTTCAAGCGCTCCGATATAGCAGGGCGGCGTGTACACGACACCTTTCTTGATAATAAAAATGTTGTCGCTCGAGCCTTCCGCCACATAGCCTTGGGCATTCAGCATGATTGCCTCGCCTACGCCTGCAAGGTTAGCCTGGATTTTAACCAGAATATTATTGAGGTAATTGAGCGATTTGATCTTCGGATTAAGCGCATCCGGGATGTTGCGGCGCTGCGATACCGACACAGAGACAAGGCCGTCGCGGTATGCTTCAGGCGGGTAAATGGCCAGCTGTTCGACGATGATGATTACCCATGCGGTCGGGCAGCGGTTCGGATCAAGCCCCAGATTGCCGGGTCCGCGGGACACAACCAGCCGGATATACCCGTCGCGGAACTCATTGCGCCGGATTGTCTCGACCAAGGCTTGTTCCATTTCCTCATAGGAAAGGGGAATATCCAGCATTATGGATTTTGCCGAGTCGTACAGCCTGTCAAGATGCTCCTTGCATTTGAAAATATTGCCGTTATATATGCGAATCCCTTCAAATATTCCATCGCCATAAAGAAAGCCATGATCGTAAACCGATACCTTTGCATTTTCCTTAGTAACGAATTCTCCATTCAAATAGATAACTTGCTCTGCCATATGCGTGTGTGCACCTCCAGGAATATTAGCCTTGATATGTGAAGCTGGGATAGCTGCCCAGCGTTCGGACCTGACAGCCAATTGCCTCAATTTCGCTGATTGCGGATGGAAGCAATACGGTATCCAATGACATTTCGATATCGATCAGAAAATAATAATTGCCCAGCTTTTTTTTCGTCGGGCGCGACTCGATGCGGGAAAGATTGATTTTGCGCCACGCGAAAGCCGACAGCACCTGATGAAGCGCACCCGGATAATCCTCCGGCAGCGTAATTAATATACTTGTTTTATATGCCTGCGATTGTCTGCTGGTCAACGGCTCCGGGCCTATAAGAAGAAATCGCGTAAAATTGTTGTCATGGTCGGTTACGCCCCGCTCAAGGACATCAAGCCCGTTGTTCCATGCTGCCGTCGTCTGACCGATAGCCGCCCATCCGCTTAGCGGATTTTCCCTTACGATGCTTACCGCTTCAGCCGTGCTTCCCACATGCTCCAGTTCCGCATGCGGAAGATGCTTGCGCAGGTACTGCAGGCACTGCGCCATGGCAACAGGATGGCTCATTACCTTGGTAATCCGGTTGTAATCCAGGACTCCGTCTGCGCCGGAGAGCTCTGCCAGCGGCCCGATCAGATTCTGGATGGAAGGATATACCCACTCAGCCTGAATCGGCAGATTCACCTCATCAATCAGCCAATCGGTATGTAGGCTTACGGAGCCGTCAATCGTATTTTCTATTGGAATAATGCTGTAGTCGGTTGTCCCGTCGGCTGTGGCAAGAAAAACATCTCCAATAATCCGAAAGTACTTGTAATCAACCTCGACGCCGGAGAACAGATATCTCGCCGCCTCATCCGATGTTGATCCTTGTGTCAAACACGCAATTCGTATCATGCTCTTACTTCTCCTTTAATCCGCTCCAGCAGCAAGCCGCCGCTCTCTTCACCCTGCAGAATGGTTATTTCAGGGCCAGTCGCACATGGCTTAAGCCACAGCGTCTCCGCCTTGATTCCTGCCCTGCCGAGTGTCTGAATGAGAAACTGCTCCAGTTCCGCCTTGCGCAGACTGTTAGTATCAACAAGAGTCAGCAGTGTCGGCCCAGCCCCGCTAAGAGCAGCTCCAAGAGCACCGTACTCTGTTGCCTTAATCAGTATTTCCTGCATTCCCGGAATTAGTGCGGCCCGATAAGGCTGATGCAGCCGGTCCCGCATCGCATGCTTGATCAGCTCCAGCTTCCCGCTTGCCAATGCGGCGACGAGCAGCGAGCTGCTGCCGACATTGAAGACTGCATCTCCATGCGGTATGTGCGCAGGCAGCGCATGACGGGCTTTTTCCGTTGCTAGATGAAAGGCCGGAATGGCCACCAGGACCTCAAGATCTCCATGCGGATCAAGGCGAACCTTCTCCGCCCGCTCTCCGTCCCAGGCCGAGACAACAATTCCGCCAAAAAGCGAAGCCCCGACATTATCGGGATGCCCTTCCAGCTTAGTCGCGATCTGGAACAGCCGGTCGTCCGTTAACGGGAAGCCAACCAGGGCGTTGGCCGCCGTCAAGGCTCCGACGATAGCCGAAGCGCTGCTCCCAAGTCCTCTGGTAAGCGGAATATCGCTGTACATGGCGATGTGCAGCTCCGGAATCTCAATGTCTGCCTCTGCGAATACCAGCTGTGCTACTTTGTAAATCAAATTGGACTTATCCAGCGGAATGCCATCCAAGCCCTCGCCATGCAGTTCAATAACCGTCTTGCCGCTTCGGGGCAATGACATCTCCAGCCAGGAATAGAGGGAAAGCGCCATGCCCAGCGTGTCGAAACCTGGACCCAAATTGGCCGTGCTGGCAGGAACCTTAACGATTATTTTGCGATCAGTCATCTTACACCACATCCCAATCCGGAGACTACAGGCAAATATTCTTTGCCGTTCTGAAGCAAACCAAGGTATCTCATGCGTGTCAATACTCCTTCAAAAAGGGTTATACATAGAGAAACGGCTTTGATGCCCCCTGGGCGGCAAAGTTAGTTTCCTTGCTTAAATGCCTGACTCAGCCTTCTACACGGTAAACGCTCCTGATGGTCTTAACCACATCCATACTTTCAAATGATTCCAGCACCTTCAGAACTGCCGCTTTGCTGGCATCATGCGTAATAATGATGATTTCCGCTTCGGGTATGCTTGCATTGGGCTGCTGAAGCACCGATTCCAGACTGACCTCGCATTCTGCAAAGGCTTGCGTGATCTTCGCCAGAACGCCTGCGCGGTCATCGACATGCAGCAGCATAAAATACTTCGATGCTATCTGCTCATCGGTCTTGAGCTTCTTCTGTTTATAGGAGAGCAGCGCCTGTTTGCCGTTGACACCGAGCTTCAAATTCTTGATGACAGCCACCAGATCAGCCACAATCGATGTAGCCGTCGGCAGTTCTCCTGCTCCTGCGCCGTAAAACATGGTTTCGCCGACGGCTTCGCCAAATACATAAACCGCATTAAAGACGCCATTGACCGAAGCAAGCGGATGGGTATGCTTCACCATTGTCGGCTGCACGCTAACGCTGATAAAGTCATCCTGGCTCTCTGCAATTCCAAGCAGCTTCACCACATATCCAAGCCGGCCCGCATATAAAATATCCTCGCGGCTGACCGATGATATTCCCTTCACATCGACATCTTCCAGTGCAATATTCGCACGAAAGCCAAGTGTCGAAAGAATGGTCATTTTGCGGGCTGCATCCAGCCCTTCGACATCCGATGTCGGATCCGCTTCGGCATAGCCGAGCTGCTGGGCTTCAGCCAGCGCTTCCGTATACGCAGTGCCCTCCTGTGTCATTTTGGTCAGGATGAAGTTGGTCGTTCCGTTGACAATCCCCATAATTTTTGTAATCCGGTCAGATGAAAAACCCTCGACGAGCGTGCGGATGATCGGTATGCCTCCGGCGACGCTGGCTTCATAGAGCACATCGCATCCATGCTCCTGCGCTTTGGCCAGAATCTCGGGTCCATGCAGAGCCATCAGATCCTTATTTGCCGTGATGACATGCTTGCCCCTTGCCAATGCTTCGAGAATATAACCTTTGGTCAGTTCAATCCCGCCCATGACCTCGACAATAACGGAAATATCCGGATCATGAATAATATCCCAGGGATCCTCTGTAAGCTTGCCCGGATCAATATTCACCGCGCGGCTCTTGTTCACATTTTGCACCAATATTTTATCAATAACGATCGGCGAACCCACCTGGCTCTGCAAATCCTCCTGATGTCCCTCGACGATCCGAACAACACCCGTTCCAACCGTTCCAAGACCAAGCAGTCCCACTTTTACCGGTTTCATGATTTCTCCTCCATCAACTCGTTCTATCCTTGTCCGATGACCGACGCTTTGCGGACGCCATCCTGTTCAAGAATGGCTGTCATAAGCTCCGTCAGCGTCCCACCCATCTGCGAAGTATCGACAGAAATAACTACATTGGCTAATCCTTGAAGCGGAATGCTCTGGTGAATCGTCAGCACATTGCCCTCCGAGCTTGCAACAAGACCAAGCACTTTGGACAAGACACCGGATCGGTGATCCAAATCCATGGAGATCGTGACGATCCGTTCACGTTCGAGCTGATTCAGCATATGAACGCCATCCTTGTACTTATAGAAGGCGCTTCTGCTCAGCCCGGCACGCTCTGTCGCTTCATGGACAGTAGCGGCCTCGCCGCGCTGGAGCATCTCTTTGACCTGAATCGTTTTGACAATCGCCTCAGGCAAAATGTCCTCTCGGACGATAAAATATCGTTCCGCCATTAACCGTCCTCCTAAGAAAGACAACTGTTCTTCTATAGTGGACATTATATCGAATATCCATCGAAGCGGCAATAGGCAATTCCATGAACACAATATTTCTATTATACCTGATTTGACAGAAGAGGGAAGCCTGAGGCTTAATGCTCCCGTATGCATCTTCTTAAACAAGAAGAAACCGCATTGCCATCCTCAGGGACAAAGCTTCTTCGCCCTAGAAACGTTGGCATAGTATAGACCTGAATTTAAATTTTCTTGTACTTCCAACAAAAATAAGACGGACCCGGCATATTATCCGGGTCCGTCTTATTCCTGTCCCACTTCATTTCTATGCCAAATCAGCCAAGTGCGGGAGAAGCGTTTATTCGTAGAAATAATCGCTGCCCTCGAAGAACTCGAATGAGAAATCCCCGATCCGAACGGTGTCGCCGTCCTTCGCTCCGATTTTACGCAGCTCGGCGTCGACTCCCATTTTCCGCAGAGTGCGGGCGAACCGCATGACGGCATCATGCGTGTTCAAATTGACGCGCCTCATAAATTTCTCGATTGCTGCGCTCTCGACATAGAAGCCTTCGTTTTCCTTGCCGACGGTAAAGGACTCGTCTTCCTGCTGCTCCAGCGTATATACTTTACGCTCTGCTACATCCTTGACCTCTTCGATAAGCGGCATTTCCGGTACAGTTTCAAGCAGATCCGCCGCTTTGTAGAGCAGTTCCTGCACGCCCTGCTTGGTTAGAGAAGACATCGGAACGATCTCGTACTCCATCTCGCCGTCCAGCCCGCTCAACTGTTCCCGGAACAGCTCCAGCTGCTCCTGTGAATCCGGCATGTCCATCTTGTTGGCGGCAATAATTTGAGGACGTTTGGCCAGCAGCGGATTATACAGGGCCAGCTCTTCATTGATCTTGTTCCAGTCCTCGAATGGATCTCTTCCTTCGGATCCGGACATATCGACCACGTGCACAATAACACGCGTCCGCTCCACATGTCTCAGAAAATCATGGCCCAGTCCCACGCCTTCATGAGCTCCCTCAATCAAACCCGGCAGATCCGCCATGACGAAGCTCCTGCCGTCGCCGACTTCGACCACACCAAGATTCGGTGACAGCGTTGTAAAATGGTACGCGCCGATCTTCGGCTTCGCCCCCGAAACGACCGAGAGCAGCGTAGACTTGCCTACACTCGGAAATCCGACCAGTCCAACATCCGCCATTACCTTCAACTCGAGAACGATCCAGCGCTCCTGGCCTTCTTCTCCGTTCTCGGCAAAATCCGGAGCCGGATTGCTTACGGTGGCAAACCGGCAGTTTCCCCGTCCGCCCCGTCCGCCGCGCGCTACAACGACCTGCTGGCCGTGCTGGGTCATATCGGCGATAATTTCCTGGGTATCGTCATTAATAATAATCGTGCCTGGCGGTATCCGGACAATCATGTGCTCGGCATTGGCTCCATGCATGCTTTTTACTTTGCCGCGTTCGCCCTTGTCCGCCTTGAAATGCTTCTGATACCGGAAGTCCATCAGTGTCCGAAGCCCTTCATCCACGCGAAAAATCACATCGGCTCCCCGGCCTCCGTCTCCGCCGGCAGGTCCGCCTTCGGGAACATATTTCTCCCGGCGGTAGGATACGATACCGTTACCGCCGTCCCCGCCTTTTACAAAAATCTTTGCTTTGTCGACAAACATGCCCCAGCCTCCGTTTATTTCACAAGCTCCGCATGGAGCACCAAATTGTCCGGTTCTATATCCGCTCCGGCTGCCCTCAGCGGCGAATCTGTCATCGCCCGCTTACATTTATGCTTCCATTCGTTTGTATCCTTCATTCCGCCGTCATAATGAAACGATGCGGTCATTGTATTCTCGTTCAGCGATAGATCGACCAGCAGCTTAGCCGCATCTCCGGAATCCGGTTTAACCGCGAGCCGGTACGCATCAATAATGTCCTGCATAGTCTGTGCCGCGCGATGACCGTCAACACCCAATTCCATGAAATTAAGGTCACCCTCAATATCAATATCCAGCTCCACCGCATTCGTCAGCGTTCGAAAGGACTGCAGAAAAGTGACAAGCGATGGAACGCCGAGCTTGGCGATCTTGCTCTCAGTCATCATTCGTTCTCTTATTTGCTCCACACATTGAACGGCCTTCTCGGCCTTCTGCATCCTGATATAGCCGTATAAAACCTGCAAATCATTCATCCAGTCATGACGATGATGATTCAAAGTTGTAATTGATAATGTCTGCAGTACATGAATCATCCGGGCTTCCCGTAACGCAAATTCTTTTCGTACACACCATGCCCAGACCGCTCCGGCCGCCACGAACCAAACAACGAAACCCGCTATAAACCAAGGCTCAAACCGCCATTCGAGAACGGCAACGGTTGGGATAATCAATGACGCGGCTGCATAATACTTGTTCCTGTTAAAGCGATTCATGGACCGATCCTACTTTCCTGTTCTCTCCTAGCCATTACCAGTATAGCATATGCTTCCAGGCGCCGCCTAAGGAAAAAAAGGAAGCCCCGGCCTGCGTGCAGACCGGGGCGAGCTTGATTATTGCGCTTCGACTGCCGCAGCTACCGGAGCAGCCTCGACCGAGTATACGCTAACTTTCTTACGTACACGTCCCCAGCGTTCAAACTTCACAACGCCTTCGATTAATGCGAATAATGTGTCATCTTTTCCGATCCCGACATTATTGCCCGGATGGATTTTGGTTCCGCGTTGACGGAACAAGATGCTGCCCGCCGTTACCAATTGACCGTCTGCGCGTTTGGCGCCCAAACGTTTCGATTGGCTGTCACGACCATTTCTTGTGGAACCTACGCCCTTCTTCGATGCGAATAACTGAAGATTCAGTTTCAACATGGTTGTACCCTCCTTTGTTACCGAGTTAGTTGACGAATCTGAACGTACTTTCCGTAAGAGGTTACGATTGTGCTGAGCATAACAATCATCGATTCCAGCAGCAGCTGTACCCTTTGGTTCATAACGGGATCGCTCTGCTCCGGAATATCAGACTGCAGCCACCCATTGTCCATGGAAGCTGGAAGCTCCAGGCCCGCAAGCTCCTCAATCGCGTTGACTGTACCGACCGAAATGGCCGATACCCCGGCGCAAATGATATCTTTGCCTGGATTCTTAAACTTCGCATGTCCTTCAATCGCAAATGATACGATACGTGAATTCTCGGCGGAATGCCGCAAAATAGTGATCGTAATCATCCCTGCGCCCTCACTTAAGCCTTGATCGCGCCAATCGTTACTTTCGTATACGGCTGACGATGACCTTGCTTACGACGGTAGTTTTTCTTCGCCTTGTATTTGTAAACGATAATTTTTTGACCTTTGCCGTGTCTCTCAACTGTAGCTGTAACAGAAGCTCCAGCAACAACGGGAGTTCCGGTTACGAGACCATCTTTATTGGAAACAGCCAGTACGCGGTCGAACGTTACGCTCTCGCCATCACCGGCGTTCAATTTCTCGATGTAAAGAACATCGCCTTCTTGAACCTTGTATTGTTTACCA
This sequence comes from Paenibacillus sp. JT31N11, assembly GCF_056269285.1. Classification (NCBI taxonomy): domain Bacteria; kingdom Bacillati; phylum Bacillota; class Bacilli; order Caryophanales; family Paenibacillaceae; genus Paenibacillus; species Paenibacillus sp. JT31N11. The sequence goes on along the minus strand of NZ_JBWDNQ010000001.1, from coordinate 306,382 downwards.
CCCGTTTCAATAATCGCGAACATGTATTGCACCTCCTTAATTTCGAAGACTCGCCTGATGCAGGTGCCTTCCGATTCAATAACCGGCCGGGCTTGTCAACCTGTTCTGTGCGGTAAATGACTGCAGGGGAAAAATCCCACTCCTACAGGCACCATAATATATTATCACAGGATCAGTCACAATAGCAACAATATAATTCCATTCCAGCTATCAAACTGCCGGTTTATTTACTTGCCACCCGATGGCCTGGACATATTCACTCTGCCCCTGCCCTTGCAAACCGGACAGACCTCCAGCAATTGATTCATGACATGGTCGCGCACCTTCTTGCGGGTCAGCTCCAGCAGTCCAAGACGGGTCCAGCCGACAACCTGGCATTTGGTGCGGTCAAGCTTGAGCAAGCTCTCCAGCCGGTGCGCGATCTGTTCACGGTGCGATTCCTGCTCCATATCAATGAAATCAATGATAATAATGCCGCCTACATCACGCAGCCGCAGCAATCTGGCAATCTGCTCGGCCGCTTCCATATTCGTCTGGAACACCGTATCTTCCAAATCGCGCGAACCGACAAATTTACCGGTATTGACATCAATCACGGTAAAAGCCTCCGTTTCGTCCCAGACCAGATCTCCTCCGCTGCTCAGACGGATACGGCGCTCGAATGCCTCCTGCAGCTGATGATTTACCTGATAGCGATTCATGAGCCCCACAGAAGAATGACTGGAGTGGGACTGATCATAGAACCGCAGCCGGGATTGCATGGTAGGCGCCATTTGCCTGATTAAAGCTTCCGTCTCGGTGTAAAATTCCTGATCGTCGATCCAGACCTCGTCCATTTCCACAGTAAGCAGATCTCTCACCAGCCGGTGGGCAAGACCTGCCTCGCGGTGAAGCTCCGCGGGTACCGGAGTATCCTCCGAACGGGCCTCGATCCCCTGCCACAGCTCCCGCAGGAACTGCACATCCGTCTGCAGCGCGTCACTGGCCTCGCCCTCGGCCGCGGTGCGCAGAATAATTCCTTCATCAAAATGGCGGAAACGTTCACCAAATGAACGCAGCCTTGTCCGCTCCTGCTCCATCTTCACTTTTTTGGATACTCCGACATATGCGGCATGAGGCATATACACGAGAAATCTCCCCGGCAGCGAGAAATGTGTGGTTACGCGCGCCCCTTTACCGCCGAGAGGCTCCTTGACAACCTGTACCAGAATCTCCTGACCGACCCGCAGAAGTTGAGCGATCGTCGGCTTCTCCTTCGGCTGTTGATCCAGATGGGGATGAAGCACATCGTCAATATATAGAAATGCGTTCTTGACAAGTCCTATATCCACAAACGCCGCCTGCATGCCTGGAAGGACGTTCACGATTCTTCCTTTAAATATACTCCCGACAAGCTGGCTGTCCATCTCTCTGGTTTCCATATAAAATTCCAATAAACGGCCTTTATCGACGATTGCGATTTGCAGTCTATCCTTTTCACTATGCACTAGCATCAGCTTCATCTTGATTTATCACCTGCCCAGTAGGTGTTCTGGGTTATATTTTACATGAAAAGCTCCAAAACTGCACGGTCTGCCTTTCCCTCTGCCAGGAAACCGTTCACCAGCCGCTGTTCCGGCAGCACCGCGACAATGCTTCCCTGCTCCTCCATGACGACAATCAAGTGGTAGCTGTCGCGTTTAAACAAACGCAAAGCAGAAGCGATTGTATGATGCCTTGAGATAATAATGGGAAGCGCCCAGCTCCCATGCTCAAGTGATCTTGAAGAGGCTACCGCCCGATGTGTCAGAAAGCGGATAAACAAAAAAGGGATATGCCGATAGGCTGTCCAATTCGTCAGCAGCAAAAAAAATCCCACCGCCAGCAAGTTCGCCTGAATCCCGCCGCCCGGATGACGAAATACGGGAACAACCGACACTATTATCATGCAGCTGCTGAGGAGCAGACTAATTCTCGTCCCCCAGACAAGCGTACGATGAAATGGCTGAATTCTGCTCAGGGCTGCCTGCAGCAGCTTGCCTCCGTCAAGGGGCAGGATGGGCAGTAAATTAAAAAGCCCGATCATCATATTCGCCTGCATCACATAAAGGGCCCAATCATGGCTCCACCAGCCTAAGAAACCCATAAACCACGCCAAGCCCCCCATCCAGACATTCTGCAGCGGACCGGCAATTGCGACAATCGCCTCTTCCCTTGCCGGAAGGTTGGCCCCTTCTTCGATTTCAGCAACGCCTCCAAAGGGAAGCAGCTTCACTTCACGGACTGTCCACCCGAAGCCTCTGGCCGTAACGACATGTCCGATTTCATGGACCAGCACGATAGCGAACAAAGTGATAAGCTCTACAAAATAACCCGTTGCAATGGAAGCCAGCATGACAAGCACAAAAAGCGGATGAACCGACCACGCAATCCCGTACAGCTTAATCAAACGGAATGACGTCAGCGGGATCGACGTACCGGCCTTTCTCCTTCACCGCAAAAAATAACAAGCTTTGTTCACCTTCTTTGGCAGCAGGCAGCTCCCCAAGCGACTCCCCGGCTTCCACCCAGTCATTAACAGCCACCTTCACCTGGCCAAGCCGTCCGTAGACCGTCATCCGTCCGTTGGCATGCTGGACAACAATGGTCTTGCCCGTCTCCTTCTCTTCGGATACAAGCAGAACCCGGCCTGTTTCAGCCGTCAGTACCGGAGCCGCGGAGCTGCCGGCAAGCTCGACACCGCTTAAGGTTTCCGCAAAGGAGCGGATAATTACTCCCTTTGGAAGCGGTGCGACGACAGGCAGCGCCACCTCCCCCTCGGCCAGCTGCGACTCTCCTTGATCCCCGCCGTTGAACAGCGGAATAAAGGAAGGCGCACCGGCAAACATCCGATTGTACCAGGTTGCAGCCTGGTTAAAATCGATTTGTTCCGTGAGGGCTGCCGTAACTATTTCCTGTCCCTTCTTCGCTGTAGGAGTCTCCAGATGGAACATGGCGAATACAATAACGAAAAGCGCAGCGGCGATAGCACTCTGAATGAAAAGTCCCTGGACGATGAACGGTTTGCCGGGAGGGCGCTCGCCTCCGGGGGCATCGGGAACCGGCCGGTTCCCGATGCCCTTTTGAGGCGAGCGCTCCCATCCCGTTCTTTCCCATGGATTGGCCTGCGCTTTCCACATTTGCTCAGGATCAAGTCCCTGCTCCGGGATTTGCACAGTGAGCGGAAAGTTCTTCTCTTCGAAAGGCAGCGGCATAACGGGTGATGGCTGATTATCCTTGAAGCTGCGTACCGGTATCATGACAGCTTGTTCCTGTTTCTGCTTTTGCTTCATTATCCGACGGATCCGCTCCTGGCGGCGCTGACGGATACCATTGTTTGTATCCACGGCCAATCCCTCCATCTCATCAAGCTTGTTCGCTTATTTATATGAGAAGACGGGCTTGTTTATGTTGTTGGCAAAACTGGGCAGCGGACACAAATAACCCGTTCAGCTTTGCTGAACGGCTTCCAAGAGAGCCAGGGGGATGAACAATTCACTCCGGTTCAACGGTTAGAGATTGCTCAATCACTTGCAATCAACCTATTCCAAGAAACTTGCGGAAACGCTTTATGACTCCCGACTTTTCCTCAAGCGGCATTAGCGGCACCATGTCGCCTAACATCCGGCGGGCGATATTGCGATAGGCAATAGCAGCACGCGAGGAAGGATCCATGACGGTAGGTTCACCCGCATTGGCCGATCGGATTACGTTCTCGTCGTCCGGAACGATCCCCAGCAAGTCGATTGCGAGCACCTGGCAGATTTCATCGATATCCAGCATTTCACCCGACCGCACCATATTGGCGCGGATCCGGTTAATGATCAGTTTGGAGGGGACCTTGTTTTGTTCAAGAAGTCCAATCACCCTGTCCGCATCCCGGACAGCGGCATTCTCCGGCGTGGTGATGATAATCGCGCGGTCAGCGCCCGAAATGGCATTGCGGAATCCCTGCTCGATCCCTGCAGGACAATCAATCACGACATACTCGAACTCCTTCTTCAGCTCCAATACAATATCTTTTACCTGCTCGGGTGTGATATCGTTCTTGTCCTTGGTCTGAGCAGCCGGCAGCATATAGAGTTCATCGAAACGTTTGTCCTTAACGAGCGCCTGATTCAATCGGCAGCGGCCTTCGGAAACATCGATCAAATCATAAATGATCCGGTTCTCAAGCCCCATCACCACATCCAGATTACGCAGACCGATGTCGGTATCCACCATGCAAACTTTTTTGCCCAATAAAGCCAGCGCCGTCCCTAAATTGGCCGAGGTCGTTGTTTTTCCGACTCCGCCTTTCCCTGATGTAACCACTATCGCTTCTCCCAAGCTTAACACTCCCCCGCTGCAACCATCGAAGCCTCAAACCGATAAGCCAGGCTCCAATTGGCAGTCTAAGTAACGTTGTACCAGAGCATATACTCCGCTAAGACCCAAAACCTGGATAGTATTGGGACTTTTAAAAGCCTGGCGGTATAACAAGATTGTTCTTCGCTTCATGAATAAATCCAATAAACCTATACCTTAAAAACAAATGAATGATTGCGTAAACGATGCAGCTGCGACATCTTGTCAATCTTCATGGCGCCCTCATTCAAATAAGCGAATTCCATCGTTGCATCACCTGTCATCCACTCATCCGGCGGCCGGCTGATCACTTCATTGATACGAAGCTGAGTAGGTCTGAGCAGAGAAGCTGCAATAATAGCATCCGTTTTGCCGCCGGTTCCAGCATGGGCGAGTCCGCGAAGAGCGCCAAGCACATAAATATCCCCTGTGCACAGCAGCGAACCTCCGGGATTCAGATCTCCCATCAGCAGCAAATCGCCATGATGCTCCACGGTTTGCCCGGAGCGGATAATGCCGGTCATGACGCGTATATTGTTGCCCTCATCAATCCTGGGTGCTTCCGGCATATCACTTTCAACCGACTGCACGATAAGATTGCCTTGCTGGCGGATAACGGACCTTATTTGATCCTTCTCCTCCTCGTTCGCCAGGCGGGCACCCAGCTTCACATGAACATGAACGATCGGACCGGTCAGCAGCTGTTGATGCGACTTTTCCAATTTGTACTGCAGTTCTTGAAGTAGCACGGAAAATTCGCAATGGTCGTCAAGAAGAAAAACCAATCCTTCTTTAACGCCTTTGATCGTAATATGCTGCTTATCGGTCACGCTCGTCCCTCCTTCTCTACTTATTACGATTCTTTTTCGGACCTCCCGATTCCTGCCTGGGTTTATTTTTCATCGTCATCTTCTTTATTCTTTTTCAGGCTGCCCTCGAACCACCGCCTTGCAGGCACGTACATGAGCAGGGAAAATAACAGCTGAAGAAAAAGACTCGGCAGAATGTGATCAAAAATCGCCCATTCATAGGACAGGCTGGTTAGTCTGAAGACGCGGTAAATAAAATGGACAACCGTATCATTTATAAAAGTAAACAAACCGATGATGGATAAGGCCATCAGAAGGGTACTTCTTTTATTTTCCAGCAGCAGACCAGACAAGTATCCCACAAGCCCGAACGTAAAGGACTCAACTCCAATAATTCGGCCATAAAAAGCCAGATCCTGCAGCAATCCAAAGGACAAGCCAAGAATAACTGCGGAATGGCGGCCCCGGTACATCGCTGCAAAAAGCACTAAAGCCAGTGTGAAATGAGGAACTACCCGCCCCACTAGACCATCCGGCAGAATCCAGTAAAAAATCGTCCCCTCCGAAATAAAGAAAAGCAGCATCACAAGGATAATCCGTTGTATGCTCATTGCGTTTCTGCTCCGGTATCCGGAATTTTCACCACGAATACTTCCGTCAAATGATTAAAATCCGCTGCAGGCGTAATCGTTGCTGTCTGTGTCAGACCAAAATCCCCTACCTGAACGGAATCCACGGTGCCCACAATCAAACCTCTCGGGAACACATTGGCAAGCCCGGAAGTAATAATTGTATCACCTTTGGCAATAGGATCGTTCTCGGGAATTTTGCTCATCGTCAGCTTGCCCGTATCCTTGCCGTAACTTTCAATCATGCCAAAGGAGTCCTCTTTGTTCAGTGCCGTGACGGGAATTTGCTTCGTACTGGCATCGAGTGAATTCGCATCCAAATCCGTTATCGGCATCACTGAGGAATAAAATGGATCAACCCGGCTTACCAAACCGACGAGACCTTTGGTTGTGACGACAACCATATTTGTTTTAATCCCGTCCTTAGACCCCAGATCAATACGAATGGTCTTGTCATAAGGATCATTACTTGCGGAAACAACTTGTGCAATCAAATATTGATAATTTTTATACAGTTCCTTTTGCCGTTGTGTAAATCCCAATGCCTCAGTCAACCGCTCATTATCTTTTTTAATCTGGTTAAAATTAATGCTGTCCCTGGCATAATTTGCCGCAATTCCGCGGAGAATTTCATTTTCCTTGTATACGTCATGCAGCTTGGATAAATCTTCAAACAAGCCCGCGATATAGCCTGCGGGCCTGTAAAACCATTCCTGTACAAATGCGCTGGAATCGAGGATAAAATTTTCCGGCCAGGTGAGCTTCTTGCGCTCACCGATCGAAAAGCCCATAACGGCTACAAAAATAATAAATATGATCATCAGAACAAACATGCGTCGATTGCGCATCCAATTAAACAATTATTATCACCCGTCCATTCCACTCATCCGTTTTCCCCATCCGGACTTTATCGTTTGGAACGAGAAACCGGGCCGCCCCGCGTTTTGAATAAATCAATATTATCAAGCGCACGTCCAGTTCCTATTGCAACGCAATCAAGCGGATTCTCCGCAACAATAACAGGCATCCCTGTTTCACGGGCCAACAATTTATCGAGGTTGCGCAGCAGCGCTCCTCCCCCGGTCAGTACAATTCCACGATCCATAATATCGGAGGACAGCTCCGGCGGACACTTCTCCAAGGTAACTTTAACCGCTTCAACGATCGAATTCACGGTATCCATAAGCGCTTCCGTGATTTCGCCGGAGGAAATCGGCAATGTTTTGGGCAGTCCGGACACAAGGTCGCGGCCGCGAATTTCTATGGTTTCGGGCTTGTCCATCGGCAGAGCCGAACCGATCTCCATCTTGAGCTGTTCCGCTGTCCGTTCCCCGATCATGAGGTTATACATGCGCTTGATATATTGGATAACTGCTTCATCCATTTCATCGCCGGCAATCCGGATCGAACGGCTTGTTACAATACCTCCAAGGGAAATAACCGCCACTTCGGTCGTACCGCCGCCAATATCGACGACCATGCTGCCAGTAGGCTCCCATACCGGAAGATCGGCCCCGATAGCCGCTGCGAAAGGTTCTTCAATTGTGAAAGCTTCCTTGGCTCCCGCCTGCTCCGTTGCTTCCTTGACAGCCCGCTGTTCCACTGCTGTAATGCCAGATGGCACGCAAACCATGACATTCGGATGGCGCGGAAAAAAAGAACGCTGCTTCTGAGCCTGGCGAATAAAATATTTAATCATTGTAGCTGTTGTTTCAAAGTCAGCGATAACGCCGTCTTTCATCGGACGGATCGCCCGGATGTTGCCCGGTGTGCGGCCGATCATTTTTTTGGCTTGCTCGCCAACAGCTTCAATGGTTTTTGTATCCGTACGAAGAGCTACAACTGAGGGTTCTCTTACGACAATACCTTTTCCTTTTACATATACAAGCGTATTTGCCGTTCCCAGGTCAATCCCTAAATCCTTTGTACCACCAAACATGATAATCTTCCTTTCTCTTCTTAAGGCAATCCCTCATATTATATTACATACAACCTTGCTCCTTCAAACTGATAAACCGATTGTCACCTATTACCAAATGGTCAAGCACATCGATGCCGACCAGTTCGCCCGCCTCCACCAGTCTGCGTGTCAAAGTAATGTCCTCAGGGCTCGGCGTAGGGTCGCCGCTTGGATGGTTATGTAAACATATTATAGATGCGCTGCTGCACTTAATGGCCGCCCGAAAGACTTCACGCGGGTGCACAAGCGACGCATTCAAGGTTCCAACAGAGAGGGTCTCGCGATGGATGACATGGTTTTTGGTATTCAAAAATAAACAGACGAAGTGCTCCTTTTTCAAATACCGGAGTTCCTCCATCATGAAATTAGCCGCATCGGAGGGCTTGCGAATCGTCAGAGTCTCATTCTGCTGGCTGCGCGCAAGGCGCCTGCCCAGTTCAATGCCTGCACGCAGCTGAACGGCCTTGGCCGGTCCAATACCGCGAATGGCCGTGAGTTCATCAATGCTCATGTCAACCAGGCCATACAAGCTGCCGCATTCTTTCAGAATACGCGAAGCGAGCAACACAGCAGATTCACTCTTGGTTCCCGTTCGTAACAAAATAGCCAGTAATTCGGCATGACTTAATGCTTCGGCCCCAACTGTCATCAGGCGTTCTCTTGGTCGGTCTTCGTTAGGGACATCCCTCAGCACATATTGCTGCGCCTCCATGTCCTGTTCCTGCCTTCTTGGATGAATTGACAAATCATGCTTGAATCAAATGACTTCTACGCCAAAAGCAGACAGCATTTCGGACAGCAGGGATAACGGCAAGCCCACGACATTGAAATAGCAGCCGTCCAACCTGTCTACCAGCGTCGCGCCTAGACCTTGTATGGCGTAGCTTCCCGCTTTATCCAGTGGTTCTCCGGTCGCCACATAACGCTTCATCCGGTCCTGATCAAGCGGTTTCATGGCAACCCTGGTCATCCGGTAACGGACAAGCTCCCTCCCTGAGGAAGTCTCCAGGCAGGCGACACCTGTGTAAACATGGTGTTCCCGTCCCTGAAGTCTGGTCAGCATCCTGAGCGCGTCCTGCTCATCGACAGGTTTCCCCAGAACGTCTCCGTCCACTACGACTATCGTATCCGCTCCAATAATAAGAGACCGGTCCGCGTCATGGCCGCCGAGCATGGGAACAGCCGCTCTTGCTTTGCGTAGTGCGAGCTGCTCAACAATACGGGATGGCGACCAATCCGGAGGTGTTTGTTCATCCGCATCGGTCGACAAAATGAGAACCGGCAAGGACAGGTCGAGCGATGCGACCAAATCCCGCCGGCGTGGAGATGATGAAGCCAGCACGAGCTGGCGAACTTGTTTTGTAGGAAGGGATGCATCCATTTGAGTAGCACTCCTATTAATTACTGATGCGTTGTCACATTTTGCGGTACAGCCAGACGGCTGCAACAAGCCCGATGATACTGAGCAGGCTTACCTTTAAGCGGATTGTGAAATCGTAGCTCAGCACAAGTAAATCTGCAGCTGGCGACCACTTAACTTCGGAGGTTTTGGTTAGAAACGATAGTCCAGAGACGGGAGTAAGCCAGCGCGCCACCAAAGTGCCCGCCAGTAAACCGATTAAGATGAATAACAGCAGAATCCATCCATTTTTCTTCATCTTCCATCGTCCCTCGCCATTTTTTGACACGTTTGCTCTATTATACGCTCCAGCGAAACGCTTTACAATCCATCGATAGCAGCAAACCAGGCTTTTTGGGCAAACACCGCTTCCATGAGCGCGTTTTGCATTGACCACAGATGCGCATCAGAAGGCTTCTTTGCATATTCGCCAGCTGCAGCGGAGGCCGCGTTCACCTGCTGAATAACCTTGAGCAGCGCTGTTTTTTGCTGTGCATCTGTCACACCCTTCTCTACAAGCGAAGCTGATTTTACCCACTGCTGATGAAGCTCGCTCCAACTGCTCGCCTCACCCGTGGAGGCATCATTAAGCTTTTCTAATGTGCTCTCATCCATTTGACGAATAAGCTCGCCCGTTTGTTTGAAAAAACTTTCAATTTCTGCAGGCTTCCCGGTATAGGGTATGGAGGAGAGTGCGGGTACATCGATTTGTTTGATATAAACTTCCATTCCGGTTAACGTTTGGCCAAGCGCAAGCGCCTCGTTTCGATCCGCAGCCATACCCACATAAACCCGATAGTCTTCACCATCCGCATAAGAGGCAGCCGCCAACCCTTTTGCCGTCAGCTCCTGAACTGCCGCATCCAATCCTTCTTGATTGCTGAAAACTCCATACTGCAGCATGTAATAGGAACTTTCAGGTATATCGACATTGATATTGGATGATCCAGCCGCTGCCCCGCTCTGATTTCCAGAAGCGCTGCTGCTCCCATTTGAATTAACCGCCGCGACTTGACTGTCCTTATTATCTGCGGCGTTCGCGCCCGCACCAACCTCAACAGTCGGCACAGTCGCTCCGGCCCCAGGATCCTCCGTCGACGGCGGACCTCCCGCAAAAAGGGCCAATATAAAATAACCGAACAATCCTCCGGTCACAACCGCTCCGGTCACGGATGCAAATACCTTGTACCAGGATGGATTCCGGCCATGGCGGTAATTTGCAGCCGTCTTGAACGAGCTGAGGTTGCCCTGTGAACCTGAAGGATTCCTTTCGTGCTCGTCCAGATCCGCAAGATCAATTTCAGGCTGATGCTCTTGAATTGTTTTCGGTCTCCCGTTGAACGGCTCCTCCGCTGCCGGCATATGATACAGACTATCGTGAGCGTCATAGACGGGAGTTGATGCCATATAGGCATCCTCCCAGGACGAAAGCTTCGCTTCTAAAGGTTTCACTGTTTGTGGCGGGTCAGCATGGGCGGGCTCGGCAGGTTTTACTGTATTCCTGGAGTCCTGAGGCGTGGCTGAAGGCTGAGATGCTCCCTTGACCGTTTGACGATCCGTCTCGCGAATCAACTGCTCCAACGCATGCGCATCATTTTGGAACGGGCTGTTCCATGTTCCCTTATCGGATGAAAATTGAAGTTCTTCCTGAAAAATCGGCACGACATTGGACTTGTTCGGGCGTTCCTGCAAATCCGGATCCGGCATTCGCTGCTCACGAGCTCCGTTTTGCTTGTCAAAACGGTACGTAATGCGTGCTTTTGAATTCATATCACTCTCTCCTTGTCCGCATTCTCTAGTACGCTTCCTGTGGTACTTAGGCAAATATCTTTGTGAATCCTGTCCCTCTTCTCAGCAATGTCTTTGTGTTCCTTCTCCCTCTTCTCTAGTAATAGTGTATGAAGAGATTAAGAGACTTATGACAAGTGCCCCTCCCTAAATCCCTCCTGAGGAGGGACCCCAAGGGTCTTCCGACCCTCTGGACACCCGGAATTGACTAACGGGGGCGTTATAGAGAATCGCTAGTATGCCGCTGACTGCTATGATCGTTTTCGTCCCTCTCGGGACACACTTCCATGTAGCGCTCCCGAGTCGCCTGTGGACTTTCGTCCCTGAATAACGAACGCAGCTGCAGGGACGCTCTTATGTTACAGCAAGCAGGGATCGTTTTCGCCCCTCCCCGGGACACACTTCCATGATGCGTTCCCAAGCCGCTGATGGACTTCGCCCCTGATAAGATTTGGTTCATATTGATGAGGAATTTACCTTGGTATAATTGAATTGTAATTATCTCGAATTCTTAAATCGGGGATTAAAATAAGATTGGAAGAATGTAATCGTAAATGGAGTAAATGAGTCTGTGATTCTCAAACGTTATTCCAGTCCCGAAGGGACATCTGGTGCCCCAAGCGCAGAAGAAGTAGGAGTGGGTCCCGTCAGGGACGAAAAACGAGGCCACCTCGCAGCAGCTAATCCGCTTCGCCGCTCCGCCAACGTTATCCCACCCGGGTGTCCAGAGGGTCGGGACCCTTTGGGGTCCCCCTCCGGGGGACTTAGGGGGCCATCAGCAGTAAAAGTAGGAGTGGGTCCCGTCAGGGACGAAAAACGAGGCCACCTCGCAGCAGCTAACCCGCTTCGCCGCCCCGCCAACGTTACCCCACCGGGTGTCCAGAGGGCCGGAACCCTTTGGGGTCCCCCTCTGGGGGATTTAGGGGGCCATCAGCAGTAAAAGCAGGAGTGGGTCCCGTCAGGGACGAAAAACGAGGCCACCTCGCAGCAGCTAATCCGCTTCGCCGCTCCGCCAACGTTATCCCACCCGGGTGTCCAGAGGGCCGGGACCCTTTGGGGTCCCCCTCCGGGGGACTTAGGGGGCCATCAGCAGTAAAAGTAGGAGTGGGTCCCGTCAGGGACGAAAAACGAGGCCACCTCGCAGCAGCTAATCCGCTTCGCCGCCCCGCCAACGTTACCCCACCGGGTATCCAGAGGGCCGGAACCCTTTGGGGTCCCCCTCTGGGGGATTTAGGGGGCATCCCCAAATAAAAATAGCCCTCTGGCAGCATCCGAAATTGAATCGGATGTCCAGAGGGCCAAGAGGCACTTGTCGTCCCACAGAGGACTTAGGGATGCCTTGATCGAAGCAGTCTTGCGAGTCCATCGGCAACCTTCCAAATGTCTCCGGCACCCATAGTAATGACAAGGTCACCTGGTGACACTCTTTCGGACAGCTCGGCAAGCACCTCTTCTTTAGTTGGCAGATAGGCGGTGTTCGCATTGCTGTTTTTGACGATGAGCTCGACCAATTTTTTAGAATGAACGCCTTCGATCTGCAATTCGCCGGCAGGAGAGTAGATGTCTGTAATAATGACCTCATCCGCCTCCAGGAAAGCCCTGCTGAATTGCTCGAACAGAAAGAAGGTCCTCGTGTAGCGCTGCGGCTGGAATACGGCGATAATTCGCTTTCCAGTTGATTTTGCCGCACTGATGGTCGCCTGGATCTCAGTGGGATGATGGGCGTAATCATCAATAACGAGAATGTCATTAACTTCGCCGAGAACCTGAAAACGGCGTTTGGCTCCGCGAAAATCGACGATAGCCGCGGCTATTGCGTCGAAAGGCACGCCTGCCTCCAGACAAGTAATGATAGTTGCCATCGCGTTGTAGACATTATGCCGCCCCGGAACGGACAGGTTGATGCTGCCCAGCTTATTGCCATGCTTCGTCAACTCGAAGGAGGCTTTACGGTCGCCGAGTTCAATATTCGCTGCTGTGTATACGGCGTCGTCTCTTTCGATCGCATATGTGATGATCCCGGATCCGCCAAGCGGACCGGCTTCCAGATTCGGCAGCATATCCAGGAGGTTTTCATCGTCAATGCAAATAATCGCTTTCCCGTCTTCCTTAACCTGGCTTAAGAACTGCACATAAGCGGCCTTCAGCTTGGTGAAATCGCCGTCGTAGTTCTCCAAATGGTCAGGCTCAACGTTGGTCACAATAGCAATCGCAGGATGATATTGCAGGAAGGAGCCGTCGCTCTCATCGGCCTCCGCCACTACAAACTCTCCCTTTCCGGCTTTTGCATTGGTGCCTACATTAATGATCTCTCCCCCGATAATATAGGTGGGATCAAGTCCGCATGTTTCCATAACAAGTGCGATCATCGATGAAGTCGTCGTTTTGCCATGAGCGCCCGCAACTGCGACGCCTTTGCCGTTATTCATCAGTCTCGCCAGCATTTGTGCGCGATGCAGGATCGGAATGTTCAAATCCTCTGCTTCTTTGCGCTCCACATTGTCGCGGGACAAAGCGGTAGAGTAAACAACAAGGTCCGCGCCTCTCACATGCTCCCGCTCATGGCCAATATAGATATGCGCTCCATTAGCCGCAAGCTTCTCGGTGAGTTCCTGCCCTGCGACGTCGGAACCTGACACCTTGTACCCCATTTCCAGCATGACCCGAGCGATAGCGCTCATACCATAACCGCCGATACCGATGAAATGAACGTGTTCTGCCGTATTCAAAGACGGTTCACCAACCTTTTTCAGAATCCATATTGTAGAGCAATTGAGAGCGGACGTCTGCAATCAAATAGAGCGTTCCGGTTACAACCGCCAAATCGGCTTCACCGGTCAACTTCTGAAGCCGCGCGAGCGCCTGCTTCCAATTCGGTTCCACGATGAGCTCGAAAGGGCGGCCGATTTTCTCCCTCATCTCCCGAACGATATCTGCCAATGCTTCGGCCGACATCGCCTTGCGAAAATCAGGCTCAGTTACCACGAGCGTATCCACTAGAGGTAGTATATGCCGTATTGTGTCAGGATGATTCTTGTTCGCCAGCATCCCGATCATAAGATGAAGACGGTTATACGTATACGTATTGCGGAGTGCGTCCGCGAGCGTTTCTGCGCCCTCGGGATTGTGCGCGCCGTCAACCAGAAGTCGGGGAGATTGGAGCAGCATCTCCAGCCGTCCGGGCCAGGCTGCCTTGCGCAATCCCTGCCGGAGATCTTCATCATCCATAACAAGCGCATAGTATTGACGCATAACCTCCAGCGCCATGACAGCTACCGCAGCGTTGGCGCGTTGATGCGCACCATTCAACGTAATCGTCAAATCGTCAATGGAGCGGAACAACCCGTTGAAACGAAAATGCTGCTCGTCTTCCTTCACATTGAGTGTGGTTTCACTGAATTTCTCACCGAGCAGATACAAGGTGCTGTTTGCAGCCTTGGCCCTGGAAGCGATGATTTCGATGACCTCCGGCTGACTGACGGCGCTTATTACTGGAACTCCGGGCTTGATAATCCCTGCTTTCTCCCGGGCGACATCTTCAATCGTATCACCCAGAATATCCATATGATCATGTCCCACATTCGTGATGATAGAGACGATGGGATTGACAATATTCGTTACATCAAGCCTTCCCCCAAGCCCCGTCTCCCAAACCACGAAATCCGGATAAGCCACAGTCGCATAATACAGTATAGCCAATGCCGTTGAAACCTCGAACATTGAGGGCGATCCAAGCTCCGATTCCGCAATCTCCTCGACATGCGGCTTAAGCCTATTGGACAGCATCAGCAGCGTTTCCTCCGGGATATCGACACCGTTATATTGAAACCGGTTGGTGAATTTGGTGATGAAAGGAGACGTGTAGGTCCCCACATCATAACCGGAGTGAATCAGCACGCTGGTAAGGTAAGCACAGACGGAGCCCTTGCCGTTCGTACCGGCAACATGAATAAACTTCAAGCGGCGCTCTGGATGGCCGAAGCGTTCCATCAACAGCTCGATGCGTTCCATTCCCGGCCGAATGCCGAACGCAACTAATCCTTCTATCCAATCCCGTGCTTCCTGATAAGTTGCAAGCCCGCCGTCAGCGGACTTAAGAAGCTGATCTGTCATAAAAGTTTTTCCTTCTTCCTCATATTAACCTAAGCAATTGCTCGCAGGCTGCTATAGCAGCGTTAACGATCGCTATCCGCGCAGCTCCGCGAGTCTTGCTTTCACTTTTTCCCGTTTATCCGCATAATCGGCCATTTTGGCCCGTTCTTCATCAATGACCTTGGCAGGCGCTTTGGCTACGAAGCCTTCATTGCCCAGTTTCTTCTCGACCCTTTCAACTTCGCCGGTCAAATTCTGAATTTCCTTCTCCAAACGTACAATCTCCTGGTCGATATCAATCAGCCCGGCCAGCGGCAAATACAGCTCCGCTCCGGTAATAACCGCCGTCATTGCTTTATCCGGCGCCTCCTGGGAAAGACTGATTTCAAGCAAGGATGTCCCGCAGAAACGGCTGACGAATTCTTCGTTGCGGCTGAGAATGCCCGCTTCCGCTTCACCGGATGGCTTGATGAGCAGCTCGACTTTCTTGCTCATTGGCACATTGACCTCTGCGCGAATATTGCGGACCGATCGGATAATCTCCATCAGAAGCTCCATCTCGCGAACGGCATCAGGCGCTTCCAGCGCCGAATCATATGCCGGCCAGGCAGCCAGCGTGATCGTCTCGCCTTCATGGGGCAGATGCTGCCATATTTCTTCACTGATGAAAGGCATGAACGGGTGAATCAGCCGCTGCGTCCGGTCAAGCACATATGCAAGAACGGACTGCGTGGCCCGCTTCGCTTCCGGATCGCTGCCGTACAGGTTCAGCTTCGCAAACTCAATGTACCAATCGCATAAGTCGTCCCAGATGAAATTCGTCAGCAATCTGCCGGTTTCACCGAACTCATAGCTATCTATAAGACGTGTAACATCGCGTGAGGTTTCATTTAACCGGTGCAGAATCCAGCGCTCTGCTGTTCCGAGCTTCCCGCTGATATCGATATCTGAAGCCGTTACCCCTTCCAGATTCATCAGCGCAAAACGGGACGCGTTCCAGATCTTGTTCGCGAAATTACGCGCCTGTTCCACTCTCTCCCAGCGAAAACGCAAATCCTGGCCAGGCGTACTGCTTGTCGAGATCATGAAGCGCATCGCGTCAGCGCCGTATTTCTCGATCACTTCAAGCGGATCGACGCCGTTGCCCTTGGATTTGGACATCTTGCTGCCATTCTCATCGCGAACAAGCCCATGCATCAAAACATCCTTGAACGGTTTCTGGTCCGTGAATTCCAGGGCGGTAAAGATCATGCGGGCGACCCAGAAATAAATAATATCATAACCGGTCACCAGTACGTCGGTTGGATAGAAACGCTTAAGATCCTCAGTCTGCTCCGGCCAGCCAAGCGTCGAGAACGGCCATAATGCCGAGCTGAACCAGGTGTCCAGCACATCCTCATCCTGCCTCAGCGAGGAGCCACCGCATTTGTCGCAAACTTTAATATCTTCTCTTGCAACAAGCAGTTCTCCGCAATCCTCACAATACCACGCCGGTATGCGGTGCCCCCACCACAATTGGCGGGATATGCACCAGTCACGGACATTTTCGATCCACTGCAGATAAATTTTCTCAAACCGGTCAGGAACAAAACGGACACCGCTGCCCGCACGCTGAGCCTCAATCGCCGCCTGTGCAAGGGGTTTCATCGATACGAACCATTGCGTGGACAAATAAGGCTCGATAACGGCGCCGCTGCGCTCGCTGTGCCCTACCTGATGGACATGATCCTCAATTTTAATGCAGACGCCTTGCGCCTGAAGATCAGCCACAATGCGCTTGCGGCATTCCGCACGGTCCATTCCCTTGTAGGGGCCTGCCTCGTCGTTCATCACGCCGCTCTCATCCATGACAACAATTTGCGGGAGCTCGTGGCGCAGGCCGACCTCAAAGTCATTCGGATCATGGGCAGGCGTTATTTTGACCGCGCCGGAACCGAAATCCTTCTCTACATATTCATCAGCGATAATCGGGATTTCCCTGCCGATAATCGGCAGAACGATCACCTGCCCAATCAAATGCTTGTAGCGGTCATCCTCGGGATGAACAGCAACAGCGGTATCGCCAAGCATCGTCTCCGGACGGGTTGTAGCAACGGTCAGGAAGCCGCCCTTATCCTTCAGCGGATATTGCAAATGGTAGAGATGCCCGTTCACTTCTTTATATTCAACCTCAATATCCGAAAGCGCTGTACGCGCGGCGGGATCCCAGTTAATGATCTTTTTGCCGCGGTAGATCAGCTTCTTTTCATACAGTCTTACGAATACCTCGCGCACAGCTCGTGAAAGTCCTTCATCAAGCGTAAAGCGTTCGCGCGAATAATCCAGCGAAAATCCCATTTTGCCCCACTGCTCATGAATGGTCTGTGCGTATAATTCCTTCCACTCCCAGACCTTCTCCAAAAATTTCTCGCGCCCGAGATCGTATCGGGATACACCATCCTCGCGCAGCTTCTGCTCCACTTTGGTTTGTGTCGCAATCCCGGCATGGTCGCTGCCCGGCAGCCAGAGCGCGTCAAAGCCCTGCATCCGTTTCGTGCGGATCATAATGTCCTGAAGCGTAAAATCAAGTGCATGCCCGATATGCAGCATCCCCGTTACATTGGGCGGCGGGATAACAATGGTATACGTCGGAGCATCAGGACGCTTGCCGGCTTCAAAATATTTTCCCTGCATCCAATATTCGTACCACTTGGCTTCCGAGGCCTTCGGATCATACGTCGTCGGCATCTCTGTCGTCATTTGTTTTTCAGACATGGCTACTTACCTCCATTATGTTTGCAAACCGAAACTTGAGTAACGGCCTGAAGGCCGCTGCTCCGGTTGTGAATATGAATATGGTGAAACATTGTAAATGGAAAAGAAAGGAGCAATTATTTTCCAAATAAAAATAAACCTTCCGCCCCTTTATTGCAAAGGACGAAAGGTTATGCTTCCGCGGTACCACCTTTGTTTCGACCAGCGGTTTCCCCCTGATGCGACACCTCGAACAGATAACGGCTGCGACCGGCTGGAACTAACGGACGAATCCGCTCATCCAAGCAACTCAGGGGCGACCAGTTGCAGCAAACATCCTGCAGAACCTCACAGCCATCCGGTTCCGCTCTCTGAAGGCATTGATGCCACTCTTCCCCTTCAATGTTATTATTACTTAAAAGTATTGCCTTATTTTTTCTATCATACACGTTATGATTTGCACTCGTCAATCCTAAAGCGGGATACGGGCGGCCCATTATGGGGTGTTCACAGCAAAAAATCCCTCTGGAGCGGATTGCCGCTGCAAAGGGATTCATGGTTTGAAGCTATGGAATATATAAAACCTGGCCTTCATTGATGCTGTGGTCGGACAAACGGTTATAGAGAGCGATTTCGCGGGGCTGCATTTGATAGCGGCTCGCTATCGTCTCCAGAGTTTCTTCGCGCTGTACGATACACATGCGCAATCTGCGGAACGATTGATCGTCCGCGCTTCTTCCGAAGAACAGATTCTTCCATTCGATCTCATCGCCGTTTGGCTGACTTGCCGCTTCCGCCGCCTTTTGCGCATCCTGCTTCGCAACCGCTCTTGCTTCCTGCTCCCTCAGGCTGGACTGCAAAAGAGAACGAAAACCGACATTGCCTGCTGGCTGTCCGGACGCTTCATCAGAAGGCTTGATCCCCAAAGCAACGCGCATTTCCTTGGGAGCAGGTTCAGGTTCCGCCGCGACGGGATCAATCTGGAGTGGCTGAGCGCCCAATGGGCTGTCCGCTGCTAAAACAGACGGATCAGGAGGCTGCTCTTCGGCTGTCGGGTGGAATGTTGAAAACTGCTGGTCGGTACGCTGTGGTTCCCGATTAGAACCCTCAGGCTCTTCCGCTTCCAGCTCGGAGAGATTAAGTATTTCCTCTTCCTCTTCAAGCTGCTGCTGTCTGAGCGCCTCTAGCCTGTAGGCTTCCCATTCGGCAGCTTCGCGGCGGGCGTCTTCCCGCTCTTCTTCGAGAGCCCTCTCCCGTTCTTCCTCCTCCAGTTGGGCAGCGCGCAGTGCAGCCGCTTCCCGCTCGGCCTCCGCTTGACGCAGCGCCTGGAAGGCTAATGCTTCCCGCTGCTCGGCTTCCAGTCGGCGCTGTTCCCTGGCGGCTTCCTCTGTTTCACGCTGAAGCTGTTCCCGTAGAGCGGCTTCGCGGTTCGCGGCCTCCCGCTCGGCGATCTCGCGGTTTGCCGGTTCCCTGAATCCTTGCGTAACAGGAGCTGCCCAGCCGTCGAAGCCAGCTGGCGCCTCCTGTACTCGTGGTGGTGAAGGCTGTGATACGGGAGCGCCCCAGCCGTCGAAACCCGCTGGCGGCTCCTGCACTCCCGGTGGCGAAGGCTGTGATACGGGAGCGCCCCATGAAGGCAGCTGTTCTTCATCTTCCCTTTTATGAACGACAGTAAAGGGTTCCTCACGCCATTCTTCCTGCTCCTGCTTCTGCTCGATTTCAATGCCAAGCAGGGACAATACGCCTGTTACATTGAGCGTTCTGGCGGATAACAGATCGACATCGAAGTTATCAATCTCCACCGCGATGTCATCGAGTCTGTTAATGCGGTTCATAGGAAGCGTGATTTCCACTGGAATCAAATGCTCCAGCGCTTGATCTCCCTCAAGCCCGTCAGGCGCCCGATATACTCCTGACAGCAGCAGATGCCCCTTTAGCAGCACTTGTTCACCCTGCTGAACAATCTGGATACGGG
Organism: Paenibacillus sp. JT31N11; assembly: GCF_056269285.1. Lineage (NCBI taxonomy): Bacteria > Bacillati > Bacillota > Bacilli > Caryophanales > Paenibacillaceae > Paenibacillus > Paenibacillus sp. JT31N11. The sequence goes on along the minus strand of NZ_JBWDNQ010000001.1, from coordinate 286,632 downwards.
GAACAAGCTCGATCTCTTCGAGCTCGTCTATTGCAGCCACATCATCCGGCAAATGAACACGTTCGTAAACGTCAAAGCGTAAACCGCTCGATGGATTGGACACGCTAGTCGTCCTCCTTTCCCCTCTCATAGCTTGGTTATAGCTATCTTCCCTATTTATCTATATGGCGAGGGGTAGGCGGGCATGACTACATTTTCAATGGAGTACCCAATTGATTGACGACATTCCGGAACCAAGGGGGCTCCGGTGAGCGAACGGTGATTGTGCAATGGGAAAAAGGATGCTGAAATACCAGTTCCTCGCCCCGCAGCGCCTGATGGGGAAGAAGCCGGCTGCTGCCGCCATACAGAACATCGCCGATAAGCGGATGACCGATATGGCTTAGATGGACACGGATTTGATGCGTACGTCCTGTTTCCAGCGTCAGGCGTACCCAGGTGGCCTCCTTGAAGGTCTCCAGTACCTCATAATGCGTGACAGCCTCATCGCCTGCGGGCGAAACGCGCCTGCGGGCCTTATGATGGCGGTCCTTCCCGATTGGTGCAGCTATTTTACCGCGTTGATTGCCCATGCAGCCCTGGACAAGCGCAGTATACTGGCGTCCAATCTGTTTAATCCGCATGGACTCATCCAGACGCAGCTGGGCGAGGTCATTTTTGGCATACAGCACAGGTCCCGATGTATCATCATCCAGGCGATGGATATGCTTGACCGGCATGGGGTCGCCTGCTCTTAGACAATGACAGGCAGCGGCCTCGTCCAGCGTGCCTCGCTGACCGGGAACCGAAGCATGGACCGGCATTCCGGCTGGTTTGTCCATTACAAGACACCAGTCATCCTCAAACAGGACAGCGGCTTCCCCATGAGTCTTCACGATGAGCTTTTTTTGGGCAAGGCGGTAAAGTGGATCGGCTTCAACATTTACCGGTACAAAGGCATGCAATCGGACAACATCGCCTTCCAGCTGAATGCCGCCAACCGAAAACAGCCGGTTCACCCATTTGTCCGGAAAGAAAGCAAGAGCCAGAAGCCACTGCCGCACAGCATGCGGATGGCTCCCGGCCTTCAATACAGGAATATTCAATTGCTTTTCTTCAGACCATTCAGCCAGAACGGGAACCGGCAGCTCCAGCCACTCCCCGCTTCGTCTGATGCTCCTGCCTTGCGTCCATTCATCCATTAGCCCCATCGCTCCTATAAACGCCGCAGCGCTTCATCATGAGCATCAATCGTGGCATCAATGGCATTCTCATCATGGACGGCAGAAACAAACATGCCTTCGAACTGGGAAGGCGCAACGCTGACTCCCAAATCCAGCATCGCTCCAAAATAAGCCTTAAACCGTTCCGAATCAGCGGTTTTAGCCGTGTCATAGTCGATGATGTGCTTGTCAGTGAAAAATGGGCACAACATGGATCCAACACGATTAATCGTACAGGCGATTCCATGTTTGAGCGCATTGGATTCAAAACCATCCTGCAATCTGACCGACATCCGTTCCATATGCTCATATCTCTCCGGCGTGAGCAGGCTAAGCGTCGTATATCCCGCCGCCATCGCGAGCGGGTTGCCCGACAATGTGCCGGCTTGATAGATTGGGCCGCTCGGGGCCATCAGCTCCATCAACTCGCGTCTGCCGCCATAAGCGCCAACCGGAAGCCCGCCGCCGATCACTTTTCCCAGGCAGGTCAAATCCGGAGTGATGCCGTACAAGCCCTGCGCGCAATGATAGTGGACGCGGAATCCGGTCATGACCTCATCAAAAATAAGCAGGCTTCCATACTGCTCCGTCACCTCGCGCAGCCCTTCAAGGAAACCCGGCAGAGGAGGAACCACCCCCATATTGCCGGCGACCGGTTCAACAATGATGCAGGCAATTTGCTCGCCAAACTTCTCGAAAGCGAGCCTTACCGAATCCAGATCATTATAGGGTACTGTAATGGTTTGGGAAGCCACGCTTTCCGGCACGCCAGGACTGTCAGGCAGACCCAGCGTGGCGACACCGGAGCCTGCTTTGATCAGAAGGCTGTCGGCATGACCATGATAAGAGCCTTCGAATTTTAAAATTTTGCTCCGCTTCGTGTAGCCTCTTGCCAGACGCAGGGCGCTCATGGTCGCCTCTGTGCCGGAATTCACCATACGCACCACTTCAACTGATGGAACACGCTCGCATACCAGCTCCGCCATTCTGGTTTCCAGCTCGGTTGGCGCACCGAAGCTGGTCCCCTTCTCAGCCGTCCGCTTGATGGCCTCTATGACTTCCGGATGGGCGTGACCCATGATCAGCGGCCCCCAGGAGCCTACATAGTCGATATAGCTGTTCCCGTCAATATCAAAGACGCGATAACCTTCACCGCGTTCCATATAGACCGGCGTAAGCCCAACGGACCGAAAAGCCCGAACCGGGGAATTTACACCTCCGGGAATGACAACCTTCGCTTGTTCAAAAGCCGCCTTGGAACGCTCATCCCGGCGAAACCGATTATTTTCGCTCAAATTCGACACACCACCTGTTATTTGTTCGCAATCCTATCATTTTCACGATAGAGTATGATTGCGTCTATTCCTTAAGCCAGCGCGCGGCATCCAGGGCATGATAAGTAATGATCAGATCCGCTCCGGCCCGCTTCATACCGGTTAATGTCTCAAGCACAATCGCCTTCTCGTCGATCCAGCCGTTGAGGGCTGCGGCCTTCACCATGGAATATTCCGCACTTACATTGTAAGCCACAACCGGCAAATCAAAATGATCCTTCAGCTGGCGGAGAATATCCAGATAGGCAAGCGCAGGTTTCACCATCAGCATATCCGCACCTTCAATAACATCGGATTCCGCTTCACGCAGCGCCTCGCGCCCATTGGCCGGATCCATCTGATAGGTCTTGCGGTCCCCGAACTGCGGAGTCGAATGAGCCGCTTCACGAAAAGGCCCGTAATAGGCCGAGGCATATTTCACAGAGTAGGACATGATGGGAATCATTTCGAAACCGGCTTCGTCCAGCCCGTCCCGAATGGCACTCACAAATCCGTCCATCATATTGGATGGAGCGATGATATCGGCTCCGGCTTGAGCCTGGGAAACAGCCGTTTTCACCAAAAGCTCGAGCGAAGCATCATTATCCACTTCAGCTGCGCCGGTCGACTGATTATGCAGGATGCAGCCGCAGTGACCGTGATCTGTAAATTGACACAGGCAGGTGTCTGCCACAACGACCAGTTGAGGTGCCCGGGATTTGACGCTGCGTATGGCCTGCTGGACAATTCCATCCGGCTCATAGGCGGATGAGCCGACAGCGTCCTTATGTTCGGGAACGCCAAACAGGAGAATGGACTGTACGCCGGAAGCTACAACGGCATCGATTTCCAGTTGAAGCTGATCCAGTGATAAATGGTAAACACCGGGCATGGAAGGAATTTCCTCTTTAATATTTTGACCGTACGTAACAAAAATCGGATAAATAAAATCATTCACCGTCAGCTGCGTTTCGCGGACCATATTGCGCAGTCCCGCAGAACGGCGCAAACGGCGATGTCTAGTAATCGGAAAAGTCATAATAATACCTCCTTAGGCGTTTATGGCAAAGTTCTTCATTTCATGGTTTGGCAAGCCGCCAACAAGACTCGGTTTCCCCCGGCTTCAAACTTACTAGCCAGGAATCCGTTTGGCTAAGCGCGATGCCGCGATAGCCTCGATGAGACCGTCAATTGTCGCATCCTCCGGCTGAATGGTCACGACCAGTCCCGATTCCGCGGCTGTCTTGGCCGTAAGCGGTCCGATGCAGGCAATATCCGCACTCTGAAGCAGATCTACCGGATTGTCCACTCCCATGCGCTGCATAACCGTTATTAAATTCGTCACCGTTGATGAGCTGGCAAAAGTAATGACATCCACCTTGCGTTTGATCAGCAGCTGCAATACATCTTCATCCTGGTCATCTTCAATTACAGTCTCGTAGACATCAATTTCCACAGTTACGAGACCGCGCAAGGCAAGCTCCCGCGGAAGCACTTCCCTGGCCAGATCGCCGCGCGGCAGAAGCACGCGCTGACCTGGCAGCAAGCTCTCATGCAAGCTGTCCAGCAAGCCCTCTGCCTGAAATTTTACAGGAAGCGACTCTACGATCAGACCGCGTTTCTCCAAAGCTTCAGCTGTTTTGGGCCCGACGGCGGCAATTCGAGCCTGATGGAATTGCCGGATATCTATACCCAATCTTTTCAGCCAGCCAAAAAAATACTCGACCCCGTTCACGCTTGTGAACATCAGCCAGTCGAATTGCTCTTCGGCAAGCAGCGCCGATTCTACCTCCCGCACCGCGGCAGCAGAACTCTGCTCACGCGTCTGAATGACCGGAAATTCGCAGGGCTCCCCGCCCAATTCCTCAATACGGTTCGCCAGGTCGCTGCTTTGCGCTCTCGCTCTTGTCACCAGCACCCTTGTTCCAAACAAGGGCTTGCGTTCATACCACTGAAGCTTGTCCCGCTGCCGGACAACATCACCTACGACAATAACCGCAGGAGGCTTGAAATCTGCTGCTCTCACAACAGCTTCTATCGTTTCCAAAGTTCCGGTGATGGTCTGCTGTTCGACCCGGGTGCCCCATCGGATCAGCGCCACAGGAGTCTCAGGAGGCTTGCCGTGCTTCATGAGTTGGTCGGCAATATAGCCGATCTTGGCAACGCCCATAAGAAAAATAAGTGTGCCTGTCGCATTCGTCACTTTATCCCAGTGAATCGACTGGTCAAGCTTATCAGGGCTTTCATGCCCCGTTATAATAGATAAGGATGAAGCCAGATCCCGGTGTGTAACAGGGATTCCCGCATAGGCAGGTACGGCAATCGCCGATGTAATGCCGGGAATGATTTCGAACTCAATGCCATTTTGCTGCAGCAGCTCCGCTTCTTCCCCGACACGACCGAAGATCGTGGGGTCTCCGCCTTTGAGTCTGGTGACAATCTTCCCTTCAAGCGCCAGATCAACAAGAAGCTGATTGATATCCTCCTGCTTCATCGTATGACGGTCGGGAAGCTTTCCCACATATACTTTCTTTGTGCCTGCCTTAAGATATTTCAGTAGACGGGGGCTGGCTAACCGGTCGTACACCACGACATCACATGCCTGCAAACATTCCATGCCCCGGATTGTAATCAGCTTCGGATCTCCGGGACCTGCTCCTACGAGAAAAACCTTCCCTGTCGCCTTCTCCATGCCGTTCACCCCCCATATTCGGCCAAAATACGGTCTGCACCTCTCTTTATGAGCGCATCCGCGACTTCCTTGCCCAGCTTCTCGGGATCACTCCCATGAATGCTTTCTTTCAGCAGTATCGCGCCATCCGGTGAACCGACAATACCTGTAAGCGCGAGAACAGGAGTCTGCACGGCTTCCTGCTGATCGATAATCGTCGCATAGGCTCCGATCGGAATTTGACAGCCCCCGTTCAGCGCGCCAAGAAAGCTGCGCTCTGCACGTACGGCTAATGACGTCATAGGGTCATTAAATAAATCGAGCAGATCGCGAACTTCCTTGTCATCCTCGCGGCACTCAATGCCAAGCGCCCCCTGACCCACTGCGGGAACAGACAGCTCTGCAGGCACGTAAGAGGATACCCTGTCCTCCCAGCCCATTCTCTTGATCCCCGCAGCCGCCAGAACGATGGCATCGAAGCCTTCTGTCTCGAGCTTGCGGATTCGTGAATCAATATTGCCTCTGATTGATTCAATTTGCAGATCGGGACGGGCGTGCTTAAGCTGGCAGGATCGTCTTAAACTGCTGGTGCCGACCTTTGCTCCCTGTGGAAGCTGCTCCAGCGAGAAATTGTTTTTGCTGATCAGACAATCCCTTGGATCGACCCGCTTGGGCGTGGCGCCATTGATAAGCCCCTCAGGCAGCTCGAAGGGCATATCCTTCATGCTGTGAACGGCAATATCAATCTCCCCGTCGAACAAGGCTTGTTCAATTTCTTTCACAAACAAACCTTTTCCACCAACCTTGGACAGCGTGACATCCAGAATGCGGTCGCCTTTCGTAATAATTTTACGCACCTCAAAAGAATAATCCAATTGATGCAGAGCGCATAATGATTGCAGCTGATCGATTACCTGGCCCGTTTGGGTCAAAGCCAGCGCGCTTTGCCGTGTTCCGACCACAATAGTCCGCTTTCCGTCAATGATATATGTCATCCCTCATGCTCCTTCTCCGCTATATCCTGAAGCCGGTTCAACCAGCTGCCGATCTCTTCCTCCGTAGAACCAGAGCGTTCTGCCGCAGATGATTCTCCTCTCGAATAAGCAAGTATCTCCTGCGCCGCAAGCTTTAAAATGGCATGCCTTCGTTTCTCATCAGGCTCCTTCTCAAGAGCTTGTTTACGCAAAAGGCCCAGCTTCGGAAGTGCAGTTCCCAGCTCTTTCCCATAGTTCGTTTCCAGCTCCCGCTTGATGCGGGCTATCAAGGAGGGGCTCGCCCCTCCGCTCGTCACAGTCAACAGCAGATCGCCTCTGCGGACGACCGCAGGAGTAATAAATGCCCCTTCTTCGGCTTTGTCCGCCACATTGCACAATACCCCGCTGCCCGCTGCAGACAAGGAGATGGAATGATTGACAGCCCGATTGCCGGTAGCTGCGAATACAAGAAAAGCATCGGCTAAATCCTCTTCCTTGTATTCCCTCCGCTTATGCCGGATAGACCTCAACTCTGCCAATCGTTGAAGCTCCTCAGTAAGCAGGGGGCTCACGACCACAAGCCTGTCCGCTCCGGCTTCCAGCAGTCCCAGCACCTTGCGCTCCGCGACAGCTCCCCCTCCGATTACAACGCAGAGCTTCTCTTTGAGATTCACCATCATTGGATAAAAATCAGCCAAAATTGTTCAACCTACTTTCCTTAGCGTATACGGCTTAAGGAATCTATGACCAGCCGTGAAAAGAAGAGGCCTTATTCATTAACAGATTAAGCAGCAGAACGCCAAAGCTGATCAAATTAAAGCGGGCGCTGTTCCAGACTGTCCCGTTGAACCATCGATGCCTCAATACGTTGGCAATATAAAGCGCCAATGCAACGAAGGATGTAAGCACCTTGGGATCTAGCAGCAAAGTGTATCTGCCTTCCGTCAAAATCGATGTAACCGCAACCGCCAAAGACAATGTAAGCAGCGGCGTACCGATTAACGACGCCCTGAACATGAACCGGTCCATAACATCCAAACTGGGCAGCCGCTGAACACTCTTGGTCCACCTCTTCCCTTTCAATCTGCCATGCAGGAACAAATACATACCTGAGAAAATGGCGCTTATCGTAAGCGCGGCGAAGGCACAGATCATCAGGCTGACATGAACCACCAGCAGTTCTCTAGCGAGCTCCCAAGGGGCCAGCGAAGCTCCTGAGCCGATACCGAACAAATTAAGCGTCAGTACCGCGAAGCCGATTACATTCGCGAAGAAAACAATAAATTCAATCCGGAAAAATTGACTGATAACGAGCGATATCGTCACCAGCAGCCAGGAGAACAGCAATAAATATTCAAACAGGCTCATAAAGGTCATATCCAGATGCGAAGCAATCCGCTGAACCAGAAATACCGCCTGCAGCACCCAAACGAAAGTAAGCAGCCCTGTTCCCACTCGTTTCGCTCTCCGGTTCCGGTCAACGAAATCCGAGAAGTAAAACAGCAGGCTCAGGGCATAGATATAAAGCATTGCATCATATAACCAATTTTGTGTAACCATGGGCGCCTCCACAAGTACGGCTTGAGATCGCCGGATAAGGAAATGGCGGCTATTCGCCGCCTGTCAAGTTCACTTGAATCCCAATCTCTCGATATAAAAATTAAGTGGTCGCAGCAGCGATTGTACGGGAGGCTGTCTGCGCTCCAGGATTTTTTCCGAGTGACGAGATATGAGCGCCCTCTGATGAAGAGACAGCCTCACGTTGTTTGTTGGATCTGCGTTCCTCAAGCTTGGCCTCTGCGATTTCCTCTTCCAATGCGAATAATTTCACAAACAAATCCATCGCATCATCAGCATGCTTCTCGGAAGCCATCTCTTTAATACGGACAATCGGATCGTGCATCATTTGGTTCACTATGCTTTTCGTCAGCTTGCGGATAATTTTCTTCTCACGTTCGCCCAGGTCAGGGAGCTTGTTGGTCAGGCTCTCCATGGTCTCTTCGTGAATAACCGCTGCTTTGTCCTGCAAAGCGCGAATGAGCGGCGCAACGCCTAGCGTCTTGTACCACTGGCGGTATACATCCAATTCCTCAGCTATGAAGGTCTCAATCTTGGCTGCTTCTGTACGGCGCTGCTCCAGATTGCTCTCTACAATGCCTTCCAGATCATCGATATCATACAAAAACACATTTTCAACTGCTGCGATTGCAGGATCCAGATCACGCGGCACAGCAATATCAATCATAAAAAGGGGACGCGCCTTGCGTGATTTGATGGCGGCCGCCACCTGTGCCCTCGACAGTACATAACCGTTGGATCCTGTTGAACTGATGACAATATCCGTCTCATGAAGACGATGAATCGCATCCGTCAAGGATAGGGGAATCCCGTTAAACTTGTCCGCAAGCTCTACAGCACGGTCATACGTCCGGTTCACGACAAAAACTCTGCTGACTCCATTAGCATACAAATGCTTGGCAGTCAGTTCGCTCATCTTGCCAGCACCGATAATCATGACTGTCTTGCCGCTGAATTGTCCGAAAATTCGTTTGCCCAATTCAACAGCCGCATAACTGACCGAGACGGCCGCCTCTCCGATTGATGTCTCGGAATGCGCCTTTTTGGCCAGTGTCACCGCTTGTTTGAACAGCATGTTAAACATCGTGCCCGTCGTCTTCTGCTGCTGGGCAAGCAGAAAAGCACTCTTCACCTGACCCAGAATTTGAGTTTCCCCAATCACCATGGAATCAAGTCCGCATGTGACTCGGAACAAATGCTCAATCGCACGTTCATCTTCATACATATATAGATCGTTCGTAAATTGTTGTCTCGGCATGTCAAACCATTGTTCCATAAAATGACGGATGTAATGACCGCATAAATGCGGACGATCGACTACAGCATACAATTCAGTACGATTGCAGGTCGCAACAATGACACATTCCATGACGCTGTTCGTCTGCTGTAATTGTTTAAGGGCCTCCGGAAGGTCCTCGTCTGTAAAAGTAAATTTTTCTCTGACTTCGACTGGAGCCGTACGGTAATTAAGGCCAACAACCAATATGTGCATGCGCGTTCACCTGCCTTTCTTTACAGTTATTATCGTCTTAATCATCAATTATTATAGCATAGTTCGACAACCTGTACTCCTGCAATTATGAAAATTGTTTGAATGCATCATGATTAAAAACCGCATTAAAAATGACCACGAAAGCTCCGTGGTCATTGATTAAGTCATATGAAAATGTTACACAAGCTCGACTTGCTTCAAATCCGGTTCTACAACCTTCAATTCGCCCATTCCACGAATCAATTTCTTGGCATGAGTCGTTGTTGGTTTCAAAACAGACAGCATGTAGTCGATCGCAAGCTGCGGATCCACTGTTTCTCCGCACGTATAACAGTCGAGAGCAGCAAAACCTTTCTCAGGATACGTGTGAATGGAGAGATGACTTTCAGACAGCAGTACAAGAACGGTTGCGCCTTGTGGCTCAAATTGTTTTCCTTGCACAGAGAGTACGGTAGCGCCGCAGCTTTCAGCAGCCTCCACCATTTGGGCTTGTAAAAATTCCGCGTTGTTGAGCAGGTCAAAATCCACACCCCATGTGTCAACAGCAACGTGTCTTCCGAAAGTTGAGTATTCCATCTTTCGGTTCCCCCTTCCTAGGAATAAAATGTTTGAAAACTTTCATCCGCTAGGACCTACGTCATTCACTGCCCGAGGGAAAAATCTCTCGCAACATTACCATGTCCTGAGTGAATCCTGGTTCCTAATATTCTTTTCAACGAGAATAAAAATAACATCTATCGCTGATAAATGCAATAGTTTTTTTAAATTCTTTATATGAAGTTTTATCCTCAGTCCCATGACTGCAGCATTCGCGCCAGAGCCCTGAGCTGCGTAGTGGCCGCAAAAAATAAAAAGCCGCCAAGGCGGCGGCTTTCAATCATGCATATAATGTCAAGTGATTATGCTTCCAAAACGAACAAATGACGGGTGTGGCGCTTTAATTGCTCGTCGATTCCGGCAATCTGATCCCGGTCTGTGCATTGGTTGCGTAAATCGAGCAGTTCATTGATGGTGTGGTGGATGATTTTGATCTCACGTTCGATTTCTGTGCTGCGGAACCGTTCCTCAAGCTGGCCAACGGTATTCTTATACTCAAAAACAACACTCAATTCTCCACCGGCATTCTCTACAATCTTGCGTACAGCGCCCATTTCATAAAAATAAACCATCGTATAAGAAGGATAAATCCGATTGACAATGGCATTCCCGCGAAAAACGGAAACTGCTTTACGCATAGCATTTGTTAATTTAGGTTTAACCAACCGGCAGGAAAGTTCACAAATGTAATGATCTTCTTGACGTTCAAAAATTAAGCGGACTTCTTCATGTCCTGCTTGGTCTTCGAGAATCATTTCGTGATTGCCGTTATCGAGCACCATGACCTGCTGCTGCACATGATGATCTTCAAAGAAACGAACAAATCCCGCCATCTCATCAGCCGTTAGTTGCAGAGAAGCTTTGACATATTCCGTGGCTATCCGCTGAGCCATAAAAATCTCCTCAATTCTATAAACATGCCCTTTGTAAAGCTTTGCTTAAATATATTATACTTCATCATTGCCGTTTATTCCTGCCGGTTGTTCTTGAAATTCACTCAAATTCCAGAAGAATCACGAATAATCACTCATGAACGTATCATATTATGCACTTTGCTCGTTATTCGGATGCTTCATCGCGGACTTCCTGCTCTTCCTGCTGTTCATCCTCTTCCCGCGCTTCCGCGATCCGCTCCACAATAATGCTCCAGACCTCGTCGCGTCCAAGCCCCGTCTCGCTAGAAAACAGCACCATTGCATCACTGGGGACGGTCCCCAATGTGTTCTTAATCATTTTAATATGTTTGTCCCACTTGCTGCGTGGAATTTTATCCGCTTTGGTGACTATGATACAGACCGGAATATCATAAAACTTCAACCAATCGTACATCATTTTATCGTCTTTGGACGGTTCATGACGAACATCGATGATGAGCATGACCATTTTGAGCGGTTCGCGGTTCTGCAGAAATCTCTCAATCATTTTGCCCCACTGCTCGCGCTGCGTCTTGGACACTTTGGCATACCCGTATCCGGGGAAATCGACGAAGTAAAGTCTGTCCTCGATACGGTAATAATTAAGCTGCTGGGTTTTGCCGGGCTGAGAGCTCGTGCGGGCCAGGTTCTTGCGTTGGATCAATTTATTGATCAATGATGATTTCCCGACATTCGAACGCCCTGCCAGAGCAAACTCCGGCAAGGCGTCCTCAGGATATTGGGAAGGCTCTACAGCGCTAATCACAAATTCGGCTTTGTTGACATTCATTCTTGAATAACCTGCTTTCTAATGCGTCTGAATAGGCAGCTGCGTAAGGGCGTGCTGCAGCACCTCATCCATATGGCTGACCGGAATAAAATCCAGATCGTTTCTTATGCTCTCCGGAATATCGCGCAGATCACGCTCGTTTTCTTTGGGGAGCAGCACCTTTTTGATCCCTGCGCGATGCGCTGCCAAGGATTTTTCTTTCAATCCTCCGATTGGCAGTACACGGCCTCTCAGCGTAATCTCTCCGGTCATGGCCACTTCCTTGGATACATGACGGCCGGTTAACGCGGAGATGAGCGCCGTTGCCATCGTAATGCCGGCAGAAGGGCCATCTTTGGGAATCGCTCCCTCCGGGATATGGATGTGAATATCGTTCTTCTCATGGAAATCCGGATCAATGTTCAGCTCCTTGGCTTTGGAACGCGTAAAACTAAAAGCAGCCTGAGCCGATTCCTTCATGACATCGCCAAGCTGACCTGTCAAGGTCAGTTTGCCGCTTCCGGGCAATACCGTAACTTCAATGACCAGCGTGTCGCCGCCGACTTCCGTCCAGGCAAGTCCGGTAACTGCCCCAATCTGATCCTCGATCTCAGCCATACCGTAGCGGAATTTGGAAGGCCCGAGCCACTCCTTCACTTTGGCCGTATCCACTTGAATAGGGGTGCGCTCCGGATCGGAGACGATCGCTTTGGCTGCCTTACGGCATATTGCCGCGACCTGCTGCTCCAGATTACGAACCCCGGATTCTCTTGTATACTCTCGGATGACCTGCATCATTGCGATATCGTCGAGCAGAAGCTGCTCCTCCTGAAGGCCGTGCTCCCGTTTCTGCTTGGGCAGTAGATAACGCTCGGCAATCTGCAGCTTCTCCAGCTCCGTATAACCGGGAATAAAGAGCATTTCCATACGATCCAATAAAGGGCGCGGAATATTGTGCACAGCGTTTGCCGTTGTCACGAACATCACATTCGACAAGTCAAACGGCACCTCAATAAAATGGTCGCTGAATGTGTTGTTCTGCTCCGGATCAAGCACCTCCAACAATGCTGATGCCGGGTCTCCGCGAAAATCCATCGCCATTTTGTCGATCTCATCCAGCAGGAATACCGGATTGCGCGTTCCCGCTGTCTTCATGCCCTGTACAATCCGACCAGGCATGGCTCCGACGTACGTACGGCGATGGCCGCGGATCTCCGCTTCATCCCGCACGCCGCCAAGCGAGATACGTACAAATTGGCGTCCGAGCGACTTGGCGATGGAACGTGCCAGTGATGTTTTACCTACCCCTGGCGGCCCCACCAGACACAGAATCGGCCCTTTCAGCTTTTTCACAAGCTGCTGCACGGCCAAGTATTCCAGAACCCGTTCCTTCGGCTTCTCCAAGCCGTAATGATCCTCATTGAGAATTTGTTCGGCTTTGGATACATCAAGATCATCTTCTGTTTTCTTATTCCAGGGAAGCGAAAGTAGCCAATCGATATAATTGCGGATAACACCGCCCTCAGCAGAAGAAGCCGGCATTTTCTCCAAACGGTCGATTTCCTTCTCGACCTTCTCTTTAACTTTATCCGGAAGCTCGGCTTCTGTCATAAGCGTCCGAAGCTCTTCCACTTCTCCGGCGCGGCCTTCCTTCTCCCCTAGCTCCTTCTGGATGGCCTTCATTTGCTCACGCAAATAATATTCCTTTTGCGTCTTTTCCATCTGTTTTTTGACGCGCTGGCTTATTTTCCGTTCAAGCTCCAGCACTTCGCGCTCATTATTCAAAATATCGAGCAGCTTCTCAAGCCGGTCACGGACATCAATGGTTTCCAGAATATCCTGTTTGTCTTTAATCTTGAGAGTCAAGTGGCTCGTTATGACATCGGCAAGCCGGCCTGGCTCATCAATATCAGAAACGGCCGCGAGCGTCTCAGGAGTGACCTTCTTCGATAAATTAATATAATGCTCGAACTGGTTCAATACCGTTCTCATGAGCGCATCGATTTCAGGATCGCTGGACTCCGCTTCCGGCATTTCCTTGACGGTTACTTCGTAAAAATCATCATTGGGCAAATAATCCACAATCTCCGCCCTGTTGACACCCTCCACCAATACACGTATCGTGCCGTTCGGCAGCTTGAGCATCTGTCTGACGCGCGCTATCGTGCCGACGCGGTAAATATCCTCTTGTGTAGGCTCTTCAATATTTACCTCTGACTGTGAACACAGCAGGATCATATGATCGTCAAGCATGGCACGGTCCAATGCGCGTACCGATTTCTCTCTGCCGACATCAAGATGAAGCACCATGCTGGGGTATACAAGCAGCCCTCTGAGTGGAAGCAGAGGCAGCCTTCGGCCTTTCCATTTTGCAGGTCCCATACCAGCACCTCCGTTCTTGAAGCAATTTCAACCCTTTTGTCTAACGGAAAAATAAGGCTCTTACTTGAGTGCCTATCCCTATTTTATCACTCAACGGAATCAGCCTGCAAATAGGGAAGGCTCGGTGCGATAAAAACATCACTTGCAGCAGTCGGCTGATGCGCCGGAATAAGCTTATCCATATCGCGGAATACATGCCTGAACACCTCGTCGATATGACCGACCGGGATGATCTGCAGTCCTTGCAGATCCGCAAAAATCGCCTGCCAGTTCTCACGCGGGATGATAACCGTATCCGCGCCTGCCTGGAACGCTGCCTCCACCTTGGCGAGCACACCGCCCACCGGCTTCACATCTCCATGGATGCCAACTTCCCCGGTCATGGCAAGCTTATTGTCAATGGGCTCGCTCTTAATTGCGGAAGCAATGGCGGTTGCCATAGCAATTCCCGCTGAAGGACCGTCGATCGGTGTTCCACCGGGGAAATTAATATGCAAATCAAAGTTTTCAGGCTTAAACCCGATTCTCCGCAGCACTGTCAGAACATTCTCGACCGAGCCTTTTGCCATGCTTTTCCTCCGTATTGTCCTGCTGCTTCCGCCGCCGAGCTCTTCCTCTTCCACAACGCCTGTAATGGTGTAGCTGCCTTTGCCGGCCCTGGCTGGAATCGCGCTGACTTCAATCTCCAGCATCGTTCCCATATTCGGTCCATAGACGGCAAGACCATTGACGAAACCGATCTGCGGGAGCGCAGGGACTTTGCGGTCGGGTCTCGGCGGAATCTGGCTGCTGTTGACCACCCATTCGACATCCGCAGCTGTGATCCCCTCACGCGATTCAGACAAGGCAAGGCCGGCGGCAAGCTGAATCACATTGACCGCTTCACGGCCGTTGGTGGCATAGCGGGTAACCACATCAATCGCATTTTGTGAAGGCGGCAGGCCGATTTTTTTCAGGGCATTAACCGAGATTTGGGCAATTTCGGCAGGCAGCAGCGGACGGAAATAGATTTCCATGCACCTGGAACGCAGTGCTGGCGGAAGCTCCTGCGGTGACCTTGTGGTAGCCCCCACCAGTCTGAAATCCGCCGGAAGCCCATTTTGAAAAATATCATGAATATACATGGGCACTGAGGTATCCTCGGAATTGTAATAAGCGCTCTCCAAATACACTTTACGGTCCTCCAGCACTTTAAGCAGCTTGTTCATCTGTATGGGATGCAGCTCACCGATTTCATCGATGAACAGCATACCGCCGTGGGCTTTGGTTACTGCACCCGGCTTCGGCTGAGGAATCCCGGCCACACCCATGGCACCAGCCCCCTGATAAATCGGATCATGTACAGAGCCGATCAGTGGATCCGCGATCCCGCGTTCGTCAAAGCGGGCGGTGGTGGCGTCAATCTCCGTAAACTTGGCATCCGGCAGAAATGGAGAGGTTGGATTCTTCTTGGCTTCCTCCAGAACGACACGGGCTGCCGCGGTCTTTCCTACCCCCGGGGGTCCATAAATGATCACATGCTGGGGATTGGCGCTGCACAGAGCCGCTTTGAGGGCCCTCAAGCCATCGCGCTGACCGACAATATCATTAATGGTCTGGGGGCGCGTTTTTTCGGACAATGGCTTGGTAAGCGATACCGAGCGAAGCTTGCGGAGCTTATCCATTTCCTTGCGGGACTCCTTGTCAACAGCGGTGCGGTTGGTCTTCTGACTGCGTAATAAATTCCAAAAGTACAGTCCGATCACGATCGCAAAAAATACTTGAATCAGCATCAGAATCAAATTTAAACTCATAACGATTAATACTCCTCTCAAACCACTGGGCAAATGGTCCGTTCTGCATGCTTGCGGCAGCGAAAACTGCAGGCAGGCAGGCTTGGGCCATTCCTGGCGGTGAAGTATGTGTTATCCCTTTTGGAAATAGCAGCAGCGTGCGGTCTGCTATTAAAAAAAATCCGGCATATCGGGACTCATACCTGTCAGTATTGCCCCCAGCCGGATGGAATAATCGCTATTTGATTCTAAAGTTTGAATCGTTTGCTGCTTTTACGCATGCGGTACAGAATGAGCCTTGCGTCCGGGAATCTCCCCCGTTGCTTCATAGACGCGGACGATTTCATCGATTTCTTTCTTCAGTTCAGCCAGAAGATCAGCTTCAGGCACCTTGCGGATCATCTCCCCGTACCGGAACAGCATGCCTTCTCCCCGTGCTCCGGCAATGCCGATATCTGCTTCTCTGGCTTCGCCCGGCCCGTTAACCGCACAGCCCAGAACGGAGACCTTAATGGGGACTTTGATTTTACTGATGTACTCTTCAACTTCATTGGCGATGGTGAACAAATCAATATCCAGCCGCCCGCAGGTCGGACAGGAAACGAGCGTCGCCGCGTTGGTGATCAGACCGAAGGACTTCAAAAGCTCCCGCGCTACCTTGACCTCTTCCACCGGATCTGCGCTCAGGCTGATCCGTACGGTGTTCCCGATTCCCATCGCAAGCAGCGCGCCAATTCCCGCAGAGCTCTTAATGGTACCCGTATGCAGCGTTCCTGCTTCGGTAATGCCCAAGTGAAGAGGATAGCGAATCTGCTCGGCCGCCATCCGGTAAGCGGCTATAGCCATCGGCACATCGGATGCTTTAAGAGAAACGATAATGTCATGAAAATCAAGTTCTTCCAAAATACCGATATGAAAAAGGGCGCTTTCCACCATTGCTTCGGGAGTCGGATAGCCGTATTTCTCAAGCAGATGGTTCTCAAGCGAACCTGCGTTGACGCCGATTCGTATCGGAATACCCCGCTCCTTGCACGCCTTCACGACAGCTTCAACCTTCTCGCGGCGGCCGATATTGCCCGGATTGATCCGCACCTTATCCACGCCGTTCTCAATGGCAGCCAGTGCCAGACGGTAATCAAAATGTATATCCGCAACGAGCGGTATATGAATGCGCTTTTTGATTTCTTTGATGGCTTCCGCCGCTTCTTTATTGTTAACCGTGACACGGACAGCCTGACAGCCGGCTTCCTCCAGACGAAGAATTTCGGCGACGGTCGCTTCCACATCCGCCGTCTTGGTCGTGCACATGCTCTGGATGATTACTTCGTCGCTTCCCCCAATGGTGAGCGGGCCTAACTTAACCGGTATGGTATCTCTACGTGTATACATATCAGGCAACGTCTCCCTCCCGTTAACGTCAAAGTCCACCCCTGTCAAAACGACCTGCAAGGCCGCTTGGACAGAGGTGGATACTTTAGAGCGTTCTTTAATTGAATCAGGCGCTTTCTTCCTTCTTCTTGCTTTTCTTGGAGGATAATTCAGGCATAACCCGATCCTGAACCACTTTCTCGGTAATGATGCAGTTATTCACATCATCGCGGGAAGGAACCTCATACATAACATCCAGCATCAAGCCTTCGATGATCGCACGCAAGCCGCGGGCGCCCGTATTGCGTTTGATCGCTTCTTTGGCAATCGCATCCAATGCGGCAGGCTCAAAATCCAGCTTGACGTTATCCATTTCAAGAAGCTTCTGGTACTGTTTCACAAGCGCATTCTTAGGCTCGGAAAGAATACGAACGAGCGCAGGCTCATCAAGCGGCTCCAAGGTGGAAATAACCGGAAGACGGCCCACAAACTCCGGAATCAAACCAAATTTGAGCAGATCCTCCGGAAGCACCATGGACAGGTACTCGCCGGCTTTCAAATCCTTCTGGCTGTCTCCGGCAGCGTTGAAGCCGATGACCTTCTTGCCGATCCGGCGCTTGATAAGCTGCTCCAGACCGTCGAACGCGCCGCCGCAGATGAACAGAATATTCGTGGTGTCGATTTGGATGAACTCCTGATGCGGATGCTTGCGCCCGCCCTGAGGCGGAACCGATGCAACCGTACCTTCGAGAATTTTGAGAAGCGCCTGTTGAACACCTTCGCCCGATACATCACGGGTAATGGAAGGATTTTCCGACTTGCGCGCTACTTTGTCAATTTCATCGATGTAGATAATGCCGCGTTCCGCTTTCTCCACATCATAATCAGCCGCTTGAATCAACTTCAGCAAAATATTCTCGACGTCTTCGCCTACATAACCGGCTTCCGTCAGCGAGGTAGCATCAGCGATGGCAAACGGAACATTCAAGATTTTGGCCATCGTCTGCGCGAGCAGCGTTTTACCTGAGCCTGTTGGGCCTACCAGCAAAATATTGCTTTTTTGCAGTTCAACGTCCTCAAGCTTATTTTGCGAGTTGACACGCTTGTAATGGTTGTATACGGCAACAGACAGCGACTTCTTCGCCTGCTCCTGGCCGATTACATATTGGTCAAGGATGTTGCGGATATCTTTTGGTTTCGGAATGTCTTTCAGATCAAGCTCTTCTTCATGACCGAGCTCTTCCTCCACGATCTCCGTACAAAGCTCGATGCATTCATCGCATATATACACGCCAGGACCGGCGACAAGTTTACGCACCTGATCTTGAGATTTGCCGCAGAAAGAACATTTCAGCTGGCCCTTCTCCTCATTGAATTTAAACATGGGATCACCCCTTCTTCGATTTGTTACAGGTTGCTTATATTGCTTGATGAGACGACCTTGTCGATCAAGCCGTAATTGAGCGCTTCTTCCGCACTCATGAAATAGTCACGGTCCGTATCGCGGTCAACTTTCTCATAAGGCTGTCCGGTGCGGTCAACATAAATCTGATTGAGCTTTTGCTTGGTTTTCAAAATCCAGTCCGCGTGAATCTTGATATCGGATGCCTGGCCGCGAACGCCGCCCAGCGGCTGATGGATCATGACTTCGCTGTTGGGAAGCGAGAAACGCTTGCCCTTGGCTCCAGCCGTCAGCAGCAGCGAACCCATGCTGGCTGCAAGTCCCACACAAATCGTCGAGACATCCGGCTTGATGAATTGCATCGTATCGTAAATCCCCATCCCTGCGGTTACCGAACCGCCTGGCGAGTTAATGTACAGATGGATATCCTTCTCAGGATCGTCAGCAGCCAGAAACAGCAGCTGTGCGATGATCGAGTTTGCCACATCATCGTCGATCGCACTTCCTAGAAAAATGATCCGATCCTTCAAAAGACGAGAGTAAATATCGTAAGATCTTTCTCCCCGATTCGTTTGTTCAACGACTATAGGTACCAGATTCATGCGACCAACCTTCTTTCTCTTATCGACTTTTAATACCGTATTTATTTTAACATGTTACGCAGGCAATGTCATTTTTTACGAATACTACATTATACGATACTGGCAAACCATTATGTACGGGACAGGTATCCCATTTGTAAACTTAAATCCTCTAAAGGGAGAAATAAGGCACGTGTACACGTGCCTTACTTCCTCATGGCGGCTATACATCGCCCGTCGGGAGCGATATTAAGCAACTTCAGTTGTAACTTTACTGTTGTCCAACAGGAACTTGATCGTCTTGCGAAGAACCAGATCTTCCTTGATATTGTCCAGGTTGCCGTTAGCTGCAAAAATCTCGCGAAGCTCGTCTGCCGTACGGCTGTACTGCTTGGACAACGTCTCCAGTTCCTCATTCAGGTCCTCGTCGCCAACTTCGATGCCTTCGTTTTTGGCAATTTGCTCAAGCACCAAATTGTTGCGGACGCGCTTCTGGGCATCGCTGCTCATTTGAGCGCGCAGGGCTGCTTCATCCTGGCCTGAGAACTGGTAATACATATCCAGATTCATCCCCTGCATGCGCAGGCGGTTCTCGAAATCACGAACCATAAAATCTGTTTCGGATTCAATCATAGCATCGGGAATATCAATAACGGCCGCATCGGCCACCTTTTCCACTACAGCCGTTTCACGGGCCTGCTCATTGCTTTTTTTCTTGTTCTCGACCAGTTTGGTCACGAGATCTTCCTTGAATTCATCCAACGTATCAAATTCGCTTACGTCTTTGGCAAATTCATCGTCAAGCGCAGGCAGGTTCTTGCGTTTGATTTCATGAAGCTTTACTTTGAATACCGCCTGCTTGCCTGCAAGATTCTCGGCGTGGTAGGTTTCAGGGAATGTCACTTCAATGTCCTTGAAATCGCCGATTTGCATGCCGACTACCTGATCTTCAAAGCCGGGGATGAAAGAATTGGAGCCCAGCTCCAGCGAGTGTCCTTCTCCCTTGCCGCCTTCAAACGATTCCCCGTCAACGAAACCTTCAAAATCAATCGAGGTCACATCGCCAGGTTCAGCCGCCCCTTCATCAAGAACAGTCAGCTCGGCAT
Source organism: Paenibacillus sp. JT31N11 (assembly GCF_056269285.1). Lineage (NCBI taxonomy): Bacteria > Bacillati > Bacillota > Bacilli > Caryophanales > Paenibacillaceae > Paenibacillus > Paenibacillus sp. JT31N11. The sequence goes on along the minus strand of NZ_JBWDNQ010000001.1, from coordinate 266,511 downwards.
GACGCTGCTGCAGACGATCAAGCTCAGCCGCAATCTCCTCTTCCGTAACCGTTTCATCTACAGCCGGAACTTCAATGCCTTTGTATTCGCCCAATTGAACTTCAGGCTTAACGGTTACCTTGGCTTTGAATTTGAAAGGCTGTCCTTTACTGAACTGCTCCACTTCGATATCAGGCCGGTCGACCGGAATGATCTCTGTTTCTTTCAGCGCTTCGGAATATACATCCGGAAGAAGAATGTCAATTGCATCCTGATAGAGGCTTTCGATACCGAAACGGGCTTCAAAAATACCGCGAGGCACTTTTCCTTTGCGGAATCCAGGTACGTTTACTTTTGCAACGACTTTCTTGAAGGCCTTGTCCAGCGCTTCACTCACTTGCTCGGTCTCGACTTCGACGTCGATGGAGACAAGGTTCTTGTCTATTTTTTCCCAAGTTGCTTTCATGTTATGCTTTCCCCTCCAAATTAACTAACGCTTTTCTCGCGTCCGATGATTCACGCTAATAAACCATTCTATTATAATCAACATCCGGACGAATATCAAGACTCGCTTCCATCCTCCCGGTCCTGCAGCAATGCCACCTGCCTGAGCGAGCGGCAAGCCTGTTCATACTGAAATCGGAGCGCTTGCGTTATACCGTATGTATCGCGGATATCATCGTCGCTTGCCCTGTCATAAAGAGATAATTCTACGATGAGGTGAAGCGCACCCGCAAAGCAATCAATGGTTTCATCGTCGCCGTTGACCAGCCGGTCGTAGATGGTGGTTCCATAGAAGCATTGGAGGCACTCCTTCCACATTTCACGCGCAAAATGAGGCATGGTTACGTCAATAACCTCTGTCACCGACTCCACTCTCTCGAGCACTCTGGAAACAGGCTCGGGAAAGCCATCCATCGAGAGCGGCGTCAGCTCAATTTCAAGCTCGACCTGCTCCCCCATCCGCAAAAGCGGCAATTTCCCCGTTACGCCCCGGCGATGCAGACATTGGAGCGCCTTGAACTGCAGGGCCGGGTGAAGCTCGCTGCCCGTAAGCCAGGCGACAATCGCTTCATCCACATCGGGATGCTGAATATGAGCGGCTCTTTCCAAAGCCAGCACCTGCTGATCGGGTATAGGATGATTCCGCATAATATACAGGACTTGTTGAACGTAAGCATCATCATATTCTTCCGGCGCCAAGGCGTCCCTTCTGAAGGAATCCTCGTCCTCATCGGCTTTTAGCTCAGCATTCTCCAGGGAACCATAGCCATGGTCAGACGCTTCAAAAGTGGGAAAAGCCATATCGAGCCAAGTGAGCAGGCTGCCCCATTCTTCATAGTGGCGTTTCTCCTCGCCCTGGCAGTTCATCAGAAACCGGAGCAATTGTTTGGCTTCGCCATACTGCTCGGCTTCAAGCATCCGTGTCAGCTGCAGCTGGTATTGATCAAGCATGCGCGGAAACAAATACACATTTTCCTTACTGTCGCCTTGAGGGGAATTTGAAGTTGTAATAGTATCACCACCTTATCAGTCCATCCGCACCGGCAGCGGAGCCTGCTTTTGATATGTGTTCGATTATAACACTGTCTGTTATTGATTTCCATTGCACCCTGTGCTATCATTTATTGGTCGCAGTACACTGCCAACTTTCTGATGCGGGTGTAGTTCAATGGCAGAACGCCAGCTTCCCAAGCTTGAGGCGAGGGTTCGATTCCCTTCACCCGCTCCACTAAATAATTCCTGAAAGCCTTGATCTGCAAGGCTTTTTTTGTTGTCTTGCGGCTGAAAAATTCAGTCTCGAATATGGTTTGGGACGGATTGGAGACAGACAGTTGAATCAGGCCCATTCCGATCTCCATGCGGCAGGTATTTTTAATGAAGCACACAAAAACAACGTCCAATATGATAGCATGCTTTATCTATGCCCGCTCTGCCAGTTCCTATTCCATTACCTGGGCCAATGACGTTATGTGATAAATACCCAATCGCACTGGGGCAGGTGTGCATACCTTAAAGAGTACCCTAGACGCAAGGAGGTGCTTTTGAATGGGCTACGCTGGTGTTGGTGGTGTTGGCTATGGCGGATTTGGCACAGGAATCGGATTTATTCTCGTACTCTTTATCTTGCTGGTCATTATCTCCCGTGGATGCGGCTTTGGTGGATTCGGTTATTAATTAACATTTGGAACGTAACCCTCCATATGTTCCGGACCTTGAAAACTCCATTAATTGACCCGCTGCCAAGCGGGTCTTTTAGCCGTTTACGCCAAGCTGTATCTGCTCCTGAACGGCATCCGTCCTGCATTCGCCGATTTCCTTGCATTGCATAAGTGAAATGAGCAAGGAGCCGCGAGCAACAGGGTATAACGGCCATAACGGCCCTTCTCGCGCTTCCTGGTATCCTGATGCTGTTTCTTCCCCAGCTACAATAAATGGAAGGCTGGAGCAGGCCTGAACATGCCCAGAGCGGTTCTGGTTCGACCGTCCGTACTTATTACCACGATAACATGCCCGCTAACCGTCAAATATCGACCATTTTTGAATAGACATGCAAAAAGCGGACTGTTACGCGCTTTATGCGCCTAAACAGTCCGCTTTTATACTGCCTTGCATGATGATGTCCAATTATTCATGCGTTCAGATCAATTCACTTATGCCAGCCTCCAGCTTGGTAACAAGCTTCTTGAGCTCCACGATTTTGGTACTTTTCAGAAGGGCCAGCATTCCCTTAATGAGGACGGGCTGCGGGTCCGATTTGTCGAGTTCATTCTCCAGCAACTGGAGGGAGGAATTCATCTCTGCAGCGACATCGGAAGGTACGTCTGCTTCGGAGATAATCGTACGGATGGCCTCAATATCAGCGCTGACGTTATGATCCCCATCAGCGCTGCGAAGCTCGGAGGAAGTACATATCCAATCCTCCAGCACTTCACGGTCCATAATCACTTCAGCGTTGCCCGCAACCATACCTGCCATCAGCTGATCCATGCGCTCCAGAATATAGGCTGCCAGCCGCTCGATATCGAACTTCTTGCCTTCCAGAATGACAAAGCCCATGTAGCCCTCAATAAAAGCGTTAAAGAATATAGCCGCATCGTTGGCATAACGCTCAACATCCGGCCCGTAATGCTCGCGTATGGCGGTACGTGTGGCCAGAAGCCCGCTTGCTCTTAATTGAAGGATCAGATCATGCAGCTCCTCATTCAGATCAAAGCGTTCCTGCATAATGATGTTAATGAAGCTCTTATGCTGGTTATACAGCTCGTAGCTCATCGTAATACGCTTCCGCAGCTTGTCGCGGGAGGAGAGTTCCGTGGATTCGGAAATCTCCTTCGCTCTTTTACTCATTTTCCCAATGTAATACTTGAAGATGGAGAATAACAGATCTTCTTTTGATTTGAAATAGAAGTATAGAGAACCTTTGGAAATGCCGAGGGCGTCAGCAATATCCTGAATGGACGTCCCTCTGTAGCCCTTTTCCGAAAAACGCTTCATGGCGCCTTCGAGAATTTGCTGTTTTTTGCCTTCCACGTGTCAGACACCGCCTTCCTTACTCTTCAATTGCGGGCTTTCTGCGGAATTTAGCCAGGAATTCATAAACGATTGGCACGATGAGCAGTGTCAGTACCGTCGAGCTGGCCAGTCCGCCAATTACGGTCACACCCAGCCCCTTGGAAATTAGTCCGCCGCTGCCGCCTTCAAACCCAAGCACGAGCGGCAGAAGCGCTCCAATGGTGGCAAGAGCTGTCATCAAAATCGGACGCAGCCGGGTTCCAGCCGCCTCAATAAGCGCTTCCCGGGTGCTGAGACCCGCCTTCTCCATATGCAGTACGCGGTCAAGCAGCACAATCGCGTTGGTAACCACGATCCCGATCAGCATGAGCGCTCCCATCATCGCCGCCGCACTGATTGTTTCCCCGGCCAAATACAGACCGACTAACGCTCCGATAATGGTAAACGGCAGGGAGAACAATATAGCAAACGGCGTCAGTGCTCCGCCAAAGGTGATAACCAGCAGCAGGTAAACGATCGCAATGGCCGCAGCCATGGCCAGACCAAGCTGGGTAAAGGTTTCGTTGATCTGCTCGGCGACGCCGCCAAAGTCGACTGTCACATTCGCAGGTAGATCTATTTTGTCGATTTCAGCCTTCAGGTCTGTGCTGGCTTTGTTCACATCTTTGGACACAATGTTCGCCGATACGCCCACATAAAGCTTGCCGTCTTTGCGGGATACCGTGTCGGCCGATGTACCCTCTTCCACTTTGATGACATCTTTGAGCGGTACGGTCACGCCAAGCGGCGAAGTGATCGTCTCGTTCTCAATGTCGGAAATGGAACCGTACTGCTTCGTATCCACCTGCACATACACATTGTAATCCTTGTCGTCTACGGTCACCTGCGTCAACACCGGACGTTCGCGCACCGGACTGAGCTTCATGACGATCTGGCCGGCTGTCAGGCCAAGCTTGCTCAGCTTTTGCTGATCGGCGACAAGCGTATACTGCTGATATTGCTGGGAGAGAGAGTTGTCAACTTTCTCAAAGGAGCTGTCCTTCTTCATCAGATCCTCGATTTGCGTAACGACCGGTTTAATAGCATCAAAACTGTCACCGTATACGGACAAGCTCAACTGACTGCCGCCAAGACCGCCGCCTCCGAGATTCATCTGTCCCCAATTGCCTGACGGTTCTACCGTTTTGAGGGCTTCGACCAGCTTATCTTTTTCAGCGTTAAAGTCCTTCACATCACTCTCATACTGGACATAGAACAATGCGCTTTTGCCTGATGATGCGCCGAACGGGCTCTGTCCGCCGACCGAATACTGCAGATTAGTTACACCTGCGCGTTCCATGATCAGCTTCTCCGCATCAAGCGAGGTCTGCTCGACGTCGGCCAGGGTTGTTCCCGGTCCTGGCGAAAATGTCACCATGGCATATTTCTCCGGCTCTTCCGGAAGGAAGCTAACTCCGATCTTCGGAACCAGGAAGAAGCTTGCGGCCAGTATGACAATAGCGCCAATGAAGGTAATCAGCTTATGATTAAGCGCCCATCCCAGAATTTTACGATACCGGACGGCGATAACGCCGGGACGTTCCTCATGCTTCTGACTTTCCTTCAGACCTTTGCGGAACATCAAATGGGTCATCATCGGCACGACTGTGATGGCTACGAGCAGTGAAGCAAGCAGCGCAAACACCATTGTCAGCGCAAACGGCATAAAGATTTGACCAATGGGTCCTGTAACGGTTCCAAGCGGAAGGAATACGGCAATCGTGACCAAAGTCGACGAGAGAATCGGCATAAACATCTCTCTGGTCGCCTCGGTGATCAGCGCTTTGCCTCTAAGCTTCTCGGAACGCAGAGACATCCGCCTGTAATTGTTCTCAATGACGACAATCGAGTCATCGACGACCCTCCCGATCGCGACCGTCATCGCGCCAAGCGTCATAATGTTAAGGGTGATATCCATCTGCTGGAGAAGCAAGAGAGCGATAACCAGTGACAGCGGTATGGAGATAATGGATATAATCGTCGTTCTGAAATTGCGCAGGAACAAAAGAATGACAATAACTGCAAACAGTGCGCCGAACAGCGCCTTGTCGATCATCGTGCTGACTGATTCCTCAATCGGCTTGCCTTGATCCAGCATCACAAGGGATTTAATTTCCGCATGCTCTTTCTGGAATTGAGCCGTCTCGTCCTTCACCGCATTGACAACGTCAACGGTATTGGCATCTGAGGATTTTGTAATATTGATGCCGATAGAAGGTTCCCCGTTCGTCCGGGAGATGGACTCCGGCATGGAGACCAATTCGATATTGGCAATTTCCGACAATTTAACAGTCGGGATTTCTGTTGGCGCTAGTGCACCTTGGGGAGCCTGATTCACAGCGCCTTGCCCTGTTCCGGCATTGCCGGCTGCTGCTCCTCCTCCGGGAGCACCTGCTGCCTGTCCTGCGCCTCCAGCAGCGCCCTGCTGCGGTGTTCCGCCTGCACCGGATGGAATTGCGGGGATCTCAATATTTTTCAACTGATCAAGGGTAGTAACATTGCCATCAACGACGATGGCTTTCTCGGTCTCGTCCATTTCAAACAGGCCAAGAGGCGCTTTCACGGCCGAGGCTTGTACTATTCCTTTAACCGTATCTTCACTGAGGCCAAGCTCGGCCATCTTATCTTTATTAAAGGTTAACTGAACTTCCTTCACTTGCTGGCCGGAGATCGCTACCGCGCCCATTCCGTCAATGCCTTCAAGCGATGGCTTCAAATCTTCCTCGACCAGCTTCGTGACCTCTTCAAGCGTCATTCCGCTGCCGCTGGAGATACTCAGAGACATAATCGGAAAATCATTCAGGCTGATTTTGGATATCTGCGTATCCTGTGCGCCGCTTGGCAGTTCAAAACCATCGGTGACAGCTTTCAGCTCACTCTCCGCTTCCTTCATATCCTTGCCGTAATCATACTCCACAACGATGGAAGAAACGTTCTCTGATGAAGTTGAGGTGAATGCAGTGACGCCATTCATGTTCTTGAGCCGCTGCTCGAGCGGGATGGTCAGCTTGTCCGCCACCTCTTCCGGAGCTGCGCCCGGGAACACGGTATTAACCACCAGTATGGGAACACTAATGTTCGGAATGGTCTCCTGCTTCATGTTCAGACCCGCATACAATCCGCCAACCGTAACAATAATCGTCATGATCCAGATGGCGAATTTGTTGTTTATTGAAAATCGGATAATTCCTTTCATCCTTCCACTCCTCATCTCTTTATATGACTTCATTGACCAATCGTTCAAATATAATTCCATACTATTTGAACAAAGTTCAAAAGTCAATTAAACGGTGTTCAAATGAAGCCTGATTGAACGGTCAGTCACAATAAAAACATATTTAAAATTCCTCTTGCGCTTTTCAAAAAATGCATGCTATAATATCACTTACGTGTCCCAGTAGCTCAGCTGGATAGAGCAACGCCCTTCTAAGGCGTGGGTCGGGGGTTCGAATCCCTCCTGGGACGCCACTCGCGTTTACATACAATCATTTTAATAAATTGAAAAAAAACTCGAATCCCAGCCGTATCAAGGGATTCGAGTTTTTTTGTTTCACTATTTAGCTATTTAGATTACGTCTTTTAAAACGATGATTAACTCTTCGGTCCAAAACCTGAGCTGCAATGTGTTAAAGCATCTCGGATCTCGAAGCATCCTGTCTAAAACAAATTAAAGATCAAAGAGGCTGTTTCTCATGACCGGGAAACAGCCTCTTTGATCTTTATGGAAATCATTCGGGAATCATCACTGGCTTTCGTTTCTACGAAAGGTTGATTGATCTGTTTGAGTTTCTTCTCGACAGCTTTGTATTTCTCCCAAGCCAACGTACAGCTCTTGGAGTCCTTGCCTAATTCATATTCGAAATATGCCCGTTTGTACTGATCATCCAGCCTCTTGATATTCCTGATGTGAATGGAAAAGTTCCGGTCCACCGGAAAGAAATCGTACCCGCTGTCCTGCAAGGCCTTTGTCCATGTTTTTAAAGTGCCCCATATATAAAATTCTTCATTTGTTGTGTGAATTTTGATTTGCGGCGTACTGCCCCCGATGTACTCAAGGAACACCACAGCTTTAATCTCTACGCTGCACAGACCGCCGCTGCCATCGTTATTTCTTATAACTGATAATAAATCCATTTCAAACATCTCCCAGGCTATTTCTGCTTTTTAAGAAGACTTGCCGGCGTTTTTGGCTGATGTACCCAAATGATGCTGGCAGTAGAAACAATCAGTACCGCAGCGGAGGCCAAAGCAGTACAAACAAAATAGAACACTTTGCTTTTAAGCGATTTCATTTTCATATTTAGTGTCACCTCCTCTCCATTTGATCAAGAGAATGCATTGAATGAGGAACGAAATGGCAACAATTGAGGATTGGAAATAAAAATTTGAACAAACAATAAGAACGGAAATCCACCTTAATAATGGAAAATACTTTGAAGGAATCCTGGTTTGCTGCTCGATTCTTGATGGCGCGTAGAGGATGGCGAGAAGTATGCATACGATAGTCAGACAGTACACGGTCAAGTTGGAAATTGAGGAGAAACCGACAATATTGGCCGCTATGGAAGTCGATACCAGGCATGTCCAGCTATGTTTAAGATGAATGCCTCCGGAAACCGCTCTTAAAACAGCGAAGGCCAGCATGGCGTATATCGTTTCCTGCGTTTTTCCTGTCATTAAGCTCAAGATCAATGCAGCAATTAAGGTTCCGAAAGTATTGAAAAGCGCCTCTATGGAAAATTGCAATTCTTCGACAGAGCTTGGATGGTCAGGGGCTCTCCGCTTTAAACCGGCAGCCAATCTAAAGGCCAATGTTTGCATCTTCTGTCTCCTTCTTCAGTGCAAAATAGAGCAGAAAAGCCAGTCCGATAAAATAGATTATTGTGGCTATGTATAGATTCCCAATAAACAGCACAGCTCCGAATGCCAGTGCGATTAATATCATTATAATCATTACCAGCAAAGTTACCAACTTATAAATTGGTTTTTCGAATTCAAATGAGAACCCTATTCCTCTTTTATATAAAAAACCGCTAATCAGATACCCGATAAGACCCGTCAATGTCTGCAGCAGATACCCTTTCCAGGCATGAGAATTAATTTCCTGAACGGATAGGTACCCAAAGGATAACTGCATTATCAACCCTGTCTGCAGCAATGCAAAAAAACATAAGCCTGTCAAAGATACAATTAAAGCCCAGAATGCAGGAATTTTAACTACAGCCATCATAAAAAGAACCAGCAGCACCAAAATGGCAACCGGAGCGTAATCCGCGAGCGCTACTTCTTTTCGCAAGTAAAAACTCACAAGGTTAATGACGATCATCATGATAAGCGAAGGCCAAAGATATTGAGTGAATTTAAGTCTGTAAAGGGTGAATGAAATAGAAAACAATGCGATGCTTTCAATAATGGAAAATAACATGAACAACAAAAAAACACTCATTTGATCAACCGTCCCTCAGTTTACTGAACCCCGCTGTGCGATAAACTCAATCGCTCTATCCTTTAGCCATATTGGCCTGCCACCATCTAACAGTGCATCCGGTTTAAGAAAATCACCCCTATACTCCGGATTGAGCGCCCGTTTGCCGGCAAGCGATATATTTTGTTGGGATGTCCCCAGATGCTTGGAGAGCCAAGCGGCTGTAACGTATTCCAGTAGTTCCATTCGCTCTCCTTTCCCGTATCCGCCTTATTACCTCATTATACCCAAGCGGTTGATATGTACAAGCGAACAAAACTATTTTCCAGACGTTTCTTGTTTGTATCGCACCTGGGCCCGGGCGTTATACAAGAACGGGAACCTGCTCCTAAAAAATAGGAAAAGGTTCCCTGCTTGGGGCGATACCCAATATGCAGCACATTCATAAAAAGCTTACTGCACTTTTACTTTGAAACGGCTTGCCGATTTCAGAAGCTCTGCCGCCAGATCCGAGCACCTGCCGATGGATTCGGTCAATTCCTGCATCGTAGCGCTTTGCTGCTCGGCAGCCGCTGCGACCTCTTCGGAGCTTGCTGCCTGCTCCTGTGTAATGCCGGAAATTTGCTGCATGGCCGAGGTGATCTGCCCGAACGACCGCTCCACATTGACAACAGCCTCCTGCAGCTGCTCGGTGCACGTGGAAAACTCGCCCACTCCCTTGAAAATACCTTCGAAATTGGCATGCGTCTCGCTAATCCAGGCATGTCCCTGCGTGACGGCTTCATTGCCTTCAACAATACGGTTGATAACCAGCCGGCTGTTTTCCTGTGTGACCGAAACCAGCTCGGATATAGACAAAGCAGACTGTGAAGACTGCTCGGAGAGCTTCCGTACTTCCCCTGCAACTACAGCAAAGCCTTTGCCCTGCTCACCGACACGGGCTGCTTCAATCGATGCGTTAAGCGCCAGCAAATTCGTTTGGCTGGCAATATTGGAAATAATGGTTACAATATCTCCGATAGCCCGCGAATTATGGCCCAGAAGCTCAGCGGCCTCGAGGGAGTGCCGCATTGCCTCCTGTATGACCTCCATTTGATGCAGCGTCTTCTCTACCAATTCCCGCCCGCCTTCGGATTGCTCTCTGACCAGAACCGCAATTGACTGCATCTCCTCCACATCCTGAGTAACCTCCGAGAGCTCCCCGTCAATTTCAGATACAGCTTCCGAACTGTTCGTGAGCCCTTCGACGATCCCATTGATGCCCTCGCTCATTTTGTTCATGGATACCGCTACCTGCAGCGCGCTCTGGCTTGTCTCTCCCGATGCCTGATGCAAATTGCGTGTCGTTCCCGAGATCTCGTACGATGATGATAGAATCTGGCGGATCAACTCCTGCAGGTTCTGGCTCATCTGTCCGAACGACTGGGACAGCTTGCCCATCTCATCCTCACGCTTCAGTATAATCTGCCCGCTCAAGTCTCCGGCCGCCACCTTCTCCGTGGCCGACATCAGCCTGCGTATCGGCTTGGTGAAGATCCGGCTGATCGCCAGCGATACGATGGAGCCAATCAATAAAACGATGATGGTTATGATGACGGTGGACCAAAATATGGTCGATGACATTTTGGGTATAACGGAAGCATCCAGGTCGATACCGAGCAGGGTGCTCGTGTTTCCATCCGTGTAGGGAACGAAGATGGATTTATGAATACCGAATTCATCCTTGTAGATTTCGCTGACAATTGTCTTGTTGTCGGTCAGAGCCTTGTTCATATCAGCCGTAAAAGGATAGTCGGTCCCGTAATCGTCCGGCACATCGGCTAACACGACGATATGATCCTTTCCGCCGCTTTTGGAGAGCACATACACATTCTCCAGACCATTCTTAACTTTAACCTGTTCCAGATTTTCTTTCAGGGCGGCATAAAGCGGATCGCTTGCATCCTTTACTTCGGCCTCGTAACCGGGAATGCCGGCGGCTACCAGATCCGAGACAACCCCGATATCCGTATTCAGCCTCAGATCGAACTGCTGCAGCAGCTTATCGACCAGATTCGTATTGACGTAATAAGTTGTGCCTGCAAATGCGGCGCATGTAAATAATTGCAGTAGCAGGATGCTGATGATGACTTTGAGCGACAGTCGTTCCCGCACGGGACGCAATAAGGAATTAAACAACTTCGACGGACCTCCCTGATTGATACGGAGAATGGTACTGCTCATAAATTTCGTCTACTCTCTCCTTTAAGTAGCCGACAATTGCCGGGACATGCTCAAGCTGTGTATAAGGCGAGATCACAAACAGCTTGCTGGCGTATAAGGGGACTTCCACACCTTCCCGGGATAAAACCATCAGATGCTTCTTGGTGTCTCCAAAAAACATTTCATCGCGCCGCTCCCCGAGCAGTTCGAATAATCGTTCATTAAGCCGGTTGTTTCGGAGGAGCTCATCAAGCGGGCACTCCCCGGCCAATTCCTCTTGAAATCGGGAAATCCGGTTCTCATAAATCCTCAGCAGTGTCGTAATACCGGGATTGTCGGGATTTGCGATCACCATCTCGGGAACTTCCTTCATGAGCTGCCTGCGGAAAGCCAAATTGACCGATACAAACTGCGCCAGCAGCTGTTGATACCCTTCAATGCCAAAAGCCAGCAGAGCGCTGTAGATACTGATCGAGCTGGCCATTCTGGAGCATTCCAGCGTGTAACCGGTATGATACTGGCCGTATCCGCGGTATCCCACATAAGGCGTTTCATCGGGATTCAAATCAAGCAGCCGCAGAGATTCCGCTTCTTTAACCAGGAGCAGGCTCGTCAGATACGGCGTTTGTCCCAGCTTTTGAAAATCAAAGCACATGGTATCGGCAAGATGGATATGCTTCATTTTACCTGCTATCGCATGGAGAGCTCCCAGCGTTTCCATATCCAATGCAAGCGGATTAAGGGCAAAATCATAATCATTGAAAAAAGCGAAAAATCCTCCCAGCGCCGAGTCCGCATGAATATGCGGCCTATTTAATCCATTAGCCGCGGCAGCTTGTACGGCAATATTCATAATTTCGGAAATATCGTCAATTCCCATAGCATCGGTCGTCCCCGTAGTGGCGACGATATAGATCGGAACTCCGCCTGAACGAATAACCTGCTCCAGTTTCCATTTTAAATCCGCTGTGTCCATGGAGCTGTCGCTTCTTGTCCGGATTTTGACCAGACGGTCGCTTCCAAGTCCTGTTGCTTCCATGGATTTGTACAGACTGTAATGAGCCGAATCAGAACAGAAGGCATACAGGTTATTCGGCACTCCCGTGCGCGAAGCATCCGGAGCGAATTTGGCTATTGCCAGCCGCAGACCGGTGAAGATTGCCCCTTGTCCGCCCCAGGTTGTGTAGCCGCCGCTTCTCGTATGGTCATAACCGACCAGCTTGGACATCATGCTGACGACCCGCACTTCAGCCTCAGCGCCAGCCGGGCCATATACATCCCACAAATTATTGCCATTGACAAGCATCGCGGCGAGCATTCCCATAATGCCCGGAATCGATGCCATGGGCAGAATATTGGTCATAAAATATTTGGTATGGTAGGGATGCGCATGCATCAGTTCGATCAGGCCCCGGGTTACATCTTCCATCGCTTTCCCCTGCGGGGGGATGACACTGCTCTCATTCAGCTGTCCATAAAAATCGCCTGACCGGTCCTTGCTGCCCTTCAGGTTTACCCTCTCTGGGTCCTTCAAAAGATCGAAGCCCGTCATCAGCTGCTCCATAAGCTTCATCAATTGCATCCGGTCCTGCTCATTCCCATCATCGCTCGGAAACCATTGACGTACATCTTGAACTGGTGACATCTTCATGTAATAGCCTCTTTTCTGTAACCAAATTATTTTGTGGTGCGAAAAACCCATAAATGATCCGCACAGCAAAAAACAGCATAATGGGCATGGCAAGCCTAAACAGCTGTTAAATGGATGCAACTGGCTGGCATTTCCACTGTTGGATGATGCCCCTGTAGTTTTGCGTCACTACTTTTCAATAGCTTTGCCTAGTATTCAATTTGTCTTCGCCGTGGAAATAATAGACCGGGAAGCTTAGTCGTATATTACTATTTTGTTCCATTATCTTCAAGGATTTTTGGGACTTTTAACAATAAAATTATAAAATAAGTTACAAATTTATTACATTTATCGCGGTTTCGACATTAAAACCAGTTCTTAAGACTTACTTTTCAGTTTTTCTTCTCTTATCCAAGGGAGCTATATTTTTTTCATTTCTGCATGCCCGGGGTAATAGTTCAATGGAACGCGTAAGAACATCGTATTCGTGGCATGATAGCTTATCGAAAGGAGTTGTTTCTCAAATGACGAAGCAGCCTATGACATCTCCAGGCGAAACGCCAGCAAGGCCAACCACATTACCGCCGCAGCATCAAAGCCGGCAACCAGGACTGGAATCCAAAATGACGCCAAGTCCGCAATTTGAATCTTCCGGATTGAAGGCAGCGGGCAAGCTGCAAGGCAAGGTAGCCATTATATCCGGAGCAGACAGCGGGATCGGCCGTGCCGTTGCGGTTGCCTATGCCAAGGAAGGCGCCGATATAGCCGTTCTATATTTGAATGAACAAAGCGATGCGGAGGTAACCAAGCAGTTCGTGGAAGCGGCCGGCCGCCGCTGCATCCTGGTGGAGGGAGATATCGGCGATCCGAACTTCTGCCGCGAGGCCGTGGAGGAAACCGTTAAAAGCTTGGGAAAACTCGATATCGTCGTGAATAACGCGGCGGAGCAGCATCCCCAGGATAAGATTGAACTCATTATTCCCCAACAGCTTGAACGGACCTTCAAAACCAATATTTTCGGAATGTTTTATTTAACACAGGCGGCTATGCCTCATTTGGCAAGCGGTGCAGCAATCGTTAACACGACATCCGTAACCGCCTACCGGGGAAGCCCGACATTGCTCGATTATTCGGCGACCAAAGGAGCCATCGTTTCCTTTACCCGCTCCTTGTCGCTCAATCTTGCCGATCAGGGCATTCGCGTCAACGCCATAGCGCCCGGCCCTATCTGGACACCTCTTATTCCTTCAACCTTTGATGAGCAGAAGGTGGCCAAATTCGGCGCCGATGTCCCGCTCAAGCGAGCCGGACAGCCGGAGGAACTGGCTCCCGCTTATGTGTACCTCGCAAGCGAGGATTCTTCTTACATGAGCGGTCAAGTCCTTCACATCAATGGCGGGGAAATTGTGAACGGGTAGCATTCCCGAAGGAAATGATTTGCAGCATGAAACAACATAAAGAGGCCCGGACAAGCGAAGGAATTCGCTCGTCCGGGCCTGCCCATGCCTAACTATTCTCCTATTCAATAAGGTCCTCTGATATAGTTGTGAACCTCTTGCTCGTAGAATTGATGGATTTTGTCGAGCTCGCTTCGCGTATAACCCGGAACGTTGGCCGCCCGCAAATTATCTTCCACCTGCGAGACGTTTCGGAATCCCGGTATGATACAGGTAATATGGGGATTATCCAGAAGGTAGCGCAGCGCGGCGCTGGCCATATTCGTTCTGCCCTCGGCAATCCATGACAGCTCCTTGCTCAGTGATACGCCCATCTCGAAGGCAATTCCGGCGAAGGTCTCACCTACATTAAAGCTTTCGCCATTACGGTTGAAGTTCCGGTGATCGTCAGGAGCAAATGTTGATTTCTCCGTGAACTTGCCCGCCAGCAGCCCGCTGGCAAGCGGCAGACGCACCAGAATGCCCACTCCCTGCCCGAAAGCCTTGGGAATCAGCTCAAGCTCCGGCTTCTGCCGAAACAGGTTGTATATCACCTGCAGCGCCTTCACGTTGGGATGCTGTAAGCAAATAAAGCCCTCTTCGACGGTTTCCACGCTTACTCCGTACTCGCGTATTTTGCCTTCCTCGCGCAGACGGTCAAGCGCGCCGAATACCTCGCCGCTTCGCAGAATATCCGTAGGCGGACAATGCACCTGGTACAGATCGATTCTTTCACGGCCCAACCGCTTCAAGCTTGCCTCGCAATAGGCCCGCACCGACTCGTAGGAATAGGAAGCCGGATCCAGAAGATCACCGGCACGGCCAAACTTGGTCGCGATGTATATCTCGTCCTCACGCCCTTTTGTCGCTTTGGCGAGCAGTTCCTCACTATGTCCTTCACCATAAACATCTGCGGTATCGAAGAAGTTGACACCCTCTTCCATTGCACGTGACAGCGCTTTGAGCGCCGAACCATCGTCCGTTCCGCCCCAGGATCCGCCGATAGCCCATGTTCCGAAGCTGATTTCACTTATGTGCAATTCGGTGCTGCCCAGTTGTCTGTACTTCATGATATCAACCGCCTTTATGTTTTGATGGCGCTTTCTTGCCTTGTTCCATTATGACTGCCATTCCCGCATACTGCAAGAGGACGAGTCGCTAAAATACAGAAATGGCGGGCCTGCTCTCTGCCGCAGACTCGCCAAAAGTATCGTCAGGTCAAATCCTTGCGAGCAGTCTGGCGATGGATTTATCCGCTTCCCGGAGCACAAGCTTCTTGTCCATCGTCCGTACTCGCCCCCGCTGAACGACGTTTTTGCCGTCTACCCATACAGAATCGACGTTACTACGGGAGGCGGCATACACAACACGGGAGTACGGGTCGGCATCAAAAGAGGGAAAGGTGTGAAAATCATTCAGGTTCAGCAGAACCAGATCGGCCTTCTTGCCCTTCTCGATGGAACCGATCAGATGATCCATACCGAGTGTCTGCGCTCCGCCGATCGTAGCCATCCTCAGCACTCTCCTGGCATCCATGCTCTCCGGTCCGCATCTGGGTTTGTGAAGCAGAGCGGTCAGCCGCATCTCCTGGAACATATCCAGCGTATTGTTGCAGGGTGCTCCATCTGCGCCAATCCCCATACCAATGCCCTCATCCAGCATTTCGGGCACATTCGCTATGCCGGAGGCGAGCTTCAAATTGGAACCCGGACAATGGGTCATCTTCGTTCCGGTCCGCTTCATGATGGCCCGCTCTTCCTCGTCCAGCCAGATGCAGTGAGCGAGAACCAGCCGGGGGGAGGTCAGGCCTATATGATCAAGATAGACAATGTTGCGCATACCGCGCTGAGTCATTACAAGTGCGATTTCCTCCTGATTCTCCGCCGCGTGCGTATGAACCAGCACTCCGTAACTGGCAGATAAATCGCGCACCTCAGTAAGAAGACGCTCCGAGCACGAGACGACAAATCTCGGACAATACGCATAGCTGAGACGGCCGCCATCATGGCCATGCCACTTCTCCAGCAGCCTTGTGCTCTCCTGCAGGGAGGCTTCGGTTTGCTCTTGAAGACCCCTCGGTACATTGCCGCCCGCGTCCATCATAACCTTGCCGGATACAGCCCGGATGCCGCTCTGCGCCATGGCTTCAAAGGCGGACTCGGTGTGGCTGACGGTCTCCATGTCCAGAATTGTCGTGGTCCCGCTGAGCAGCAGCTCGCCAATGCCGAGCATGGCCGAATAATAAATAGATTCCGCATCATGGGCAGCCTCAAGAGGCCATATCCTTGTCCGCAGCCAGTCCATTAACGCCATATCGTCCGCGCGGCCGCGAAAAAGCGTTTGGCATAAATGGATATGGGTCTGCACGAATCCGGGAAGCAGCAGCTTTCCGCGCGCTTCAATGACTGTTGTATCCGGCTCAAGGTCCGTAATCCTGCCGCCAACCTCTGCGATGATATCATCCTTGATCAAAATGTCTCCGGTCAGAATCTCATCCTTGTCATTCATCGTCACCATCTTGACATTACGCAGCAAGGTTGAACCCATAGGGGAAGCCTCCTCCATAATCAGATGCTCCCATTGTAGCATGAACATAGGGAAGAGACTTTACATCTCAAGTTGAATATAATCCTGCCAAGCTAAAGACTTCCTTCGGAGAACAAGCCCATCGTCGAGATATGCCGCCTGGTTTCCTCCGTGCCTCTTTCGTACAGCAGCTTATAGATATCCATGAGCAACCCGTCAACACCGGCGTTGATCTGTTTGTCCGAGGATGTCTCAAAAAAAGTTCCTCCAAAATGAAATGCCTGCGCTTCATCCATACTGGACAATTCCCCCATCAGCTCCTGCAGTAGGCCCAGCTCCTCTTCACTTGCGGTTATTGCCAGTTCATAGGCTGTTGCTCCCTGATCCTCCAGAATCGAACCCGCCTGGACGGAAACATAATAGGTTTTACGGCTGGTTGAATCTTGTGTATGCTCTTCCATATTCGTGATTGCCCCTTCCCGTTCTCATTCCACTTCCGCGCCTTCCATTCGATAATGGATCCGTACGCTTCGCTTCTCTAGCATCCCCATCCGGACAGACATTTTATGCTGGCTGACGGCATAACCATCATAGTACCGCTGTTTAAGCCCTGCTTAGAGAGGAATGAGAGAACATGTGTGGAATCACGGGCTGGATCGATTGGACCGACGACCTGACCAAGCAGTACGCCACCCTGGAACAAATGACTGAAACGCTGGAAAATCGCGGGCCGGATGCCTCAGGTACATGGCTCTCCCGCAGTTGTGCACTGGGTCACCGCCGGCTTTCTGTTATTGACCCCGTCAACGGCGCCCAGCCGATGATACGGACAACTGAGGATGATACGTATGTCATTGTTTATAACGGCGAGCTGTATAACGCCCCCGAACTGAAGCGGGAGCTGGAGGGGCGCGGCAGAAGATTTACTACCACCTGCGACACGGAAGTGCTGCTGGTTGCCTATATGGAATGGGGTCAGGCATGCATTGAGAAATTCAACGGCATATTCGCCTTTGCCATTTGGGATTCGCGGGAGGAGCATCTGTTCCTTGCCAGAGACCGGCTGGGTGTAAAGCCCTTGTTCATTGCCAAGCAGGATGGGCGGTTCGTATTCGGTTCGGAGCTCAAAGCGCTGCTCGCCCATCCTTCCGTTAAACCCGTTGTTGGCGCGGAGGGTCTGGCAGAAATTTTTATTATGGGACCTGCGCGAACACCGGGCCAGGGGGTCTACCGCGACATCAGCGAGCTGCTGCCCGGCCAGTGCGCCACCGTCACCCGCTCCGGGGTCTCCATTGTAACCTACTGGAAGCTGGAAAGCCGGCCGCATACCCAGAACGTCCAGGAGACGGCCCGCACCGTGGGCGACCTGCTCAAAGACACCGTCGAGCGCCAGCTCGTATCCGATGTCCCTCTTTGCACGCTGCTGTCCGGAGGACTGGATTCCAGTGCCCTTACGACCTATGCCGTTCGTTATTATGAGCAAAACGGGCAGGATAAGGTCCATACCTTTTCCGTTGATTATGTGGATAACGATAAACATTTCAAGGCTCACGCTTTTCAACCCAATTCCGATGCGCCCTGGATCGAGCGGATGACCAAACATCTGGATACTGTCCATCATCCTGTTCAATTTGACACGCCCGAGCTTGTCGATGCGCTGCGGGATGCCATGCTGGCAAGAGATTTGCCCGGAATGGCGGATGTGGATGCTTCGCTGCTGCTGTTTTGCCGGGAAATCAAAAAGGGAGCCACGGTTGCGATATCCGGCGAGGCGGCAGACGAAATATTCGGCGGGTACCCCTGGTTCCACCGCGAGGAAGCGTTGAATGCCGGCACCTTCCCATGGGCGCTGGCTGCGGAGATGAGGGCTGGTCTGCTTTCGCAGGACGTTGCCGCCTGGATCAAACCGCTTGAATATATCGGCGACCGTTATTCGGATGCGATTGCGCAGGTGCCCAGGTTGGACGGCGAAGATGCGGCTGCCAGAAGAATGCGGGAAATGTCTTATCTGAACATCACGCGGTTTATGCCGACGCTGCTGGACCGCAAAGACCGGATGAGCATGGCGGTCGGCCTCGAGGTCCGGGTCCCTTTTTGCGACCACAGGCTTGTTGATTATGTCTTTAATATCCCTTGGGAAATCAAGACGGCCGGCGACCGGGAGAAGGGCATTCTGCGCCTCGCTCTGGAAGGCGTACTGCCGCCTGATGTGCTCTACCGCAAAAAAAGTCCCTACCCGAAAACGCATAATCCCAATTATCTGGAGGCTGTACGCTCAAGATTGCTTGATGTGCTGAATGAAGGCCAATCTCCCCTGCTTCCGTTAATTAACGTTAAAAAAATCCGCGAGCTTGCCGAATCGGATAACGCCAGCTCCAATATTCCCTGGTTTGGCCAGCTCATGTCCGGACCTCAGCTGTTCGCCTATCTGCTCCAGACCGATATGTGGCTCCGGGAATATAACATCGTCATCCGTTAACGAAAAATTTGCAAAAAAAAAGAAGCCCCGCAGTAGACCATGCAAGTGCGGTTCTGCTGCGGGGCTTGGCTATGTTCAAATTATAAGAAAGTATAAAATTCTCGCATACTTTGCTTATACTACTGAGGGTAGAAGCTTGCTTCTGCCGCCTATGGTCGGATAGAGCCGCTTCTTTCTGCCGCTTTCTAAACTTGCTGTTCCAGCTGGATCAACAAGGAAGCAAGAGCTTGTCCCCGATGGCTGATCGCCTGCTTCTCCTCCGTTGAAAGCTCAGCCATGGTCCTGCCATGGGACGCAAGCCAGAACAAAGGATCATACCCGAAGCCGCCGGCTCCTGATGGCGTATCGGTTATGAATCCGTCGACATAACCCTCCGCTTCCACGAAGTTGCCGCTGGACGGATTATACAAGGCGAGCGCGCAGACAAATCTCGCTTTGCTCAGCAGCTTTGTTTTGCCTTGGGGAGCAGTGCCTTGCTCTGCTTTAATGGAAACCGCAGCACCCAGCTGCGACAGCTCATCGAGCAGCTTGGCATTATTCAGCGCGTCGCTGGCTCCTTCTCCTGCGTACCGTGCCGAGTAGATTCCCGGACGTCCATCGAGCGCGTCCACTACAAGTCCGGAGTCATCAGCCAGCACCATCAAATCGAGCGCCTTGGCAACGGTCTTCGCTTTCTTGCGGGCATTCTCGCCGAAGGTAGCTCCATCCTCCACAATCTCAGGGAGATCGGGATAATCAAACATGCTGACGACCTGCAGTCCCAGTTTGCCAAACGCATGGGCAAACTCACGCACCTTGCCGGGATTTTTGGTAGCTACGACTACTGTACTGCCTGCCTTCATACGCGCGACGCTCCGATTCGGCTGCCCAGCGGCCCGAGCACATCGCGCTGTCTGGCGATCAACGCCTGAATGCCTTCTTCCGCCACTCCAAGCAATCCATCCAGCTCCTCGCGCGAGAAGGGGGCGTCTTCTCCCGTTCCCTGAACCTCGACGAATTTGCCGGAACCGGTCATCACAACGTTCATATCGACCTTGGCTTTGGAATCTTCCTCATAATTCAGATCCAGCAGCGTCTTCTCCTGGATCACACCGACGCTGACCGAAGCCAGAAAATCCGTGATCGGATATTTGGCATATTCCACGTTCTTCGACAGCTTGTTTACCGCCAGGGCCATAGCGATGAAAGCGCCTGTAATGGAAGTCGTTCTTGTCCCTCCATCCGCCTGAATAACATCGCAGTCCAGCGTAATCGTCCGCTCTCCAAGCGCCTGCAGGTCCACTACCGAGCGCAGCGCGCGGCCGATCAGCCGCTGGATCTCCATCGTGCGTCCGGTGAGCTTCCCTCTTGCCGATTCACGCTGATTGCGGGATTGCGTGGCTCTGGGCAGCATGGAATATTCCGCGTTAATCCAGCCTTTTCCCTGCCCCTTCATAAAAGGAGGCACCCGCTCCTCAACCGTAGCCGTGCAGAGCACCTTCGTGTCGCCGAATTCGATCAATACGGAGCCTTCCGCATATTTATTTGGGTTCATTGTTATTGTGACCGGCCTAAGCTGGTTCCATTGCCGTCCATCTGTTCTCATACTTATGTAGTCCTCCTCATAAATCATCTCAATCATTCTACCAAAGACAACGGGGAAAAGCATCCTTTGCGGCGTCGGCGGGCAAACGGACTGAGATTGACAGCCATCGCACCGTCACACCCCCGTGCGGGAAGCCCCTCATAAGGTGCCGGAATAAGGCCTGAACTACGGCAAAAAAACCCGCTCCGGAGCAGGTTCGCCCCGGGCAGGCTTGTCGCTTGTATAAGGTCAGGATCAGGACTTAAAGGCGTTGACATGCTCGGGTGCGGATACAGGGCTGCTGTAGGATTGGTTATTGGTATCGGTGAAATCCGTTTCGCCGTTGAGCTTGATTTGAACCTTGGCCGCACCAGTATTCGCCGTTAATGCCAGGACCACAGCCTGAAGCATTTCTGCCGGCTCCTGCTGCCCTGCCACATACGCATCATCCTGCAGCTCGACAGTAACAATATCATTCTGCTTCGTAACGCTCTTGACCGTTACATCCGGCGTCATGACAGCCGTAAGCGCACGTCCTTCGGAAGGACCGCTGATCAGCTGCTCTATGGCCGATTTGGCCCGGTTATCGGAACGGTTGACCAGCCTTGTGACCGGAACATAATATAATTCATTATTGGGTGTCAGAGCCGAGAAATACAATGTTACCGGCGTGGTCTGGCTGTAATTGTTCACGCCATCGGCTGCTTCGAGATTGATGCCGACGGATCTTGTCATAGGCTGATCAATCGGCATGCCGTCAACAGGCATTTCACCGAGTTTCGCCCCTTCCATCCATATGTCCACCTTCTGAATATCCGGCATGCTGGTCAGCGTCCAGGTTATCGCTTCGACAATATGCCGCTCCTCCGTCACATTGTAATCCGAGAATGCCTTTGAGAAATCAACAACTGCCAGCTTTTGGTCGGGAACGATGTTAAAATCCTTGATTTCGGTGCCTTTGGGAAGCACGGCCTGGAATCCCTCCGGGAGCTGTGATGCATAGGCCCCCCCGTCCACCATCATCTCAAGCGCCTTCTGGCCTGGCTTCTCTCCCTCGCCCAGGGCAGCCTGTACAGCCACGGGCGCCAGCATTCCATTCTGATCCTTCAAATAAACGGTCATCTGGGTCTGACCGGCATGATTGGCTGCCTGTCCGACGTCGGTAATAGCCCCACTGACATTCTGCGAGCTGTTCTGCGGCGGATCGATGGACGGGCTTTCTTCCTGTGAGAATAAACCGCAGCCGGTCGTAAGAATGGGCAACGCCAACGCTCCGGCGAGCGCCGCCCGGCGAACAAGGCGATAATGTTTCATGTTCATAATTCCTCCCCGTAGACTTAGTAATCAAGCGCGAGCTCTTCCATTCATTTGGTACAAGTTGCTCTTTTGTAGTACTATGTATACGAGCCCTCTCCATCAATTAGACCAGTTTTGTCCATTAAACAAGAAACAAGAGGTGAGCCCTGTGGCCAAGTCTAAAATGTACAGCCTCAACAGTGAAATCGTAGCTTCGACGACCAAAGAATGGCTGGCCAAACGAGGCGTTACCATTAGTCAAATTGCTGAACTTGTTATTTTTTTGCAGAAATCCTACTTTCCCGAGCTGACCATGGAAGAGTGCGAGCAACACATTGAAGCTGTGCTTTCCAAGCGTGAGGTGCAAAACGCGGTGCTGACGGGAATTCAGCTCGATATGCTGGCGGAGGAAGGCAAGCTGCTTGCGCCGCTGCAGGATATGATTGAGAACGACGAGGGCCTTTACGGTTGTGATGAAATTCTGGCCCTCTCCATCGTCAATGTATATGGAAGCATCGGTTTTACGAATTTCGGCTACGTCGATAAACTGAAGCCGGGCATCCTGAAGGTGCTCAACGACAAGGAAGGCGAGCAGTGTCATACTTTCCTCGATGATATTGTCGGAGCCATTGCCGCATCGGCCAGCAGCCGTATTGCGCACCGGAAACAGGCAGAGCGCGAGGGCAGCATGGGGCCGCCGATTGACTAACCGGTTGGATGCCGGTTGAATGCCGGTTGGATGCCAAAAAGGATGACCAAAGCACCTTGCGCTTTGGTCATCCTTTTTTGAATTGTATATTTCAGCTCAAAGTCAAAAGCATTGCTTATGCGAGACTAGCAAGGCCGGAAATCTCCAGGCGGGGCAGTCGAACCTGCCAATCTGTAAGCCTGATGAACAGCTGTTGAAAAGAAAGCTTCTGCAGGAAGACCATCCTCGCTTAATGAACAGCATGAACTAATCAAAACCATCTGCGCTGCAGCAAGGTTTTTCCGGCTTAGACGGTCTGTAGCCAGAGCTATAGCGAGTGTAATAAGGTTTTTCCTTGCTGGAGTTAATTATTTGATCATGTCCGAGGATATTTTTTAATTACTTGCGCTTGGTAATCGCATCATACACGCGGGACGCTGCTTCCCTGCCCTGACGGATGCAGTCAGGCAGTCCTACGCCATCGAAAGCAGCTCCCGTGACCCACACACCCGGCAGCTTTGCGCTCATCCTTGCCCGCAGCGCGGCAATTTGCTGCACATGCCCGACCGGATACTGCGGCATAGACTTATGCAGCCTGGTGATTTCCGTAAACAACGGCACGGCCGTGATACCCATAATATCGCGTATGTCACGCCGGACCGCATCCTCAAGCTGGGAATCAGGCAAATCGACAACCTCTTCATCTCCAGAACGGCCGATATAACAGCGCAGCAGCACCTTATCGTCCGGGCTGGAATGAAGCCACTTCGTCGAAGTCCAGGTACAGGCTGTTATGGTCGTTCCTTCGGAGCGTGGAATGACAAAACCGGACCCGTTAAAATCCTCAGCAATATCCCGTTTGTTAAACGCCATAACCACATTGGCGACAGAGACATAATTGATCGCCCGCAGCGCCTGCGTATCCATATGGGGTTCCAGCAGCTCTGCCGCATCATATGCTGGCGCTGTGATGACAATGCCATCGGCTTGAATAATTTCACCATCGCTTAGCAGGATGTCATATGGAGCCCAGGGTTGGGCTTGTCCGTCTGTCTGCCCCGCTTCCGGCTCCGTCTCTGCATTCCTGCCGGATTCCTCATGCTCATCGGGATCATTCGGCCGAAAGGCTGCAGCCTTGACGCCAATCCTGCGCTCTGCTCCTGACAGCGCATGATCAAGGGCTTCAATCATTGTCGTTAATCCACCCTTGAAGGTCAGGAACATGCTGCCGCGTACAGAAGCCGGAAGGCGGCTTGCGCTGGCCGCGACGGCTGGGGCCAGGCGCCTGTTCGCACTCATGCCGCGAATCAGACTGCGATGCTTGCGCTCGGCATCGCGAAATTGCGGGAATGTCGCCTGAAGGCTCAGCTTGCGCAAATCACCCGCATAAATCCCGGCCAGAAGCGGCTCCGCCACGCGTTCCATCATTTGATCGCCCAGCCGGCGCGACAGGAAATCACCAAGCGCTTCGTCCGACTCCTCCTTGCGGGCAGGCAGCACAAAATCGAGCAGCGCCCGCAGCTTGCCTCCCCATGAGATCAGCCCTGATTTGAGAAATGGGGAAATTTCTGTCGGTATGCCCAGCACAAGCCCCGGGGGCATGGGATGCAGCTTGCCCTTATGAAGAATATAGCTTTTTTTGGCCGCCGGATTGGTACCGACCAGCTCCTGCTCGATCCCCAGATCCCAAGCCAGATCGATAATCGCGTTCTTGCGGGCCAGGAATGAATCCGGTCCCCGCTCGATTACGAAGTCATCCCGCTTCAAAGTGTTGATCTTCCCGCCCAGCCTTCCGGCCGGATCAACAATCGTAATTTGTATGTCGCGTCCGCGCTTCTCCGCTTCCCTAAGCAAATAAAAAGCGGAGCTCAGTCCGCTGATCCCGCCGCCAATGACGACTAACCGATCAGGTTGTCCGTTTCCCCGCATGTCGTTCATCTCCTCTGCCCTGTGTTATGCATTATGCCTGCTGCCACTGATCCTGTGAAATGATGGTTTCCGCCAAGGTTTCCATATATAACGGATCGGTATTCAGCATTTCAATGCGGGCAAAATCAATGCCCAGCTGCTTGGCAGCCTCAATCGCTTCAATGTCCAGATCATATAGAACCTCCAGATGATCGGAAACAAAACCTATCGGAGCCGACAATACCTGTATATAGCCGCTTCCGGCCACTTCCTTGAGCGTCTCCAGAATATCGGGACCCAGCCACGGCTCGCGCGTGCGGCCTGCGCTCTGCCACGTAAAGCTCCAGTCCGAAGCGCCCGCCCCTTCAGCGACCGCAGCAGAGGTCTCAAGAAGTTGAGCCTCATAGGGGTCATTCATCTCCCTTATCCTGACCGGCAGGCTGTGGGCGCTGAACAGAACCTTAACCGGCTTGGAGACATCAAAAGGGCCCAAGCCCGTTTTCACACGGCTGATCAATGCCTCAAGCAGCTTGGGATGCATATGATAGCTCTCCACAAAATTCATCTCGATGCCGAGCTCTTCCGCCTTTTTCCTGGCGCGTTCCACATAGCCGCCCACGCTCATGATGGAATAATGCGGCGTCAGAACAATGCCAATCGCCTCACGGACGCCGTCTGCAGCCATATTGGCGACTCCATCCTCAATATAGGGACGGGCATGCTTCAGGCCTTGGTAGCACTTATAACGACCCGGCGCGAAGGTATCCAGCTTGTCCTGTATGCCGGCGACCTGGCGGTTCGTATTCTCCCGAAGCGGGAAGAACCCGCCCACGATCGCTTCATAGCGGCCGCTCAGATCAGCCAGCTGCTCCGGCGTAGGGGGATTCCCCCTGCGGATATGCGTATAGTACTCCTCGATACCGTCCAGACTTTCAGGCGTTCCATAGGACATGACAAGCACACCGATTTTACGCTCAGACATGGCGCGCCTCCTTCTGCTCCCCTGCCGCAGCAATCGCCTCGGCCGAATAATCATGAATATAGGAAGTCAGCTCGCGCAGCTTATCAAGCGATGCTTCGGGAAACAAGCCATGCCCCAGGTTGAAAATAAATCCGGGCTGCCGTATTCCCTCGTCGATAATCTGCTTGGCATGGGATTGAATAACATCCATCGGCGCTGTCAGCACATACGGGTCCAGATTTCCCTGAACCGCATAAGAACCGCCGATGCGGCGGCGACCTTCGGTTATCGACACGCGCCAGTCCAGTCCGATGACATCGGTTTTCAGCTTTCCAAGAGTCGGAAGCAGTTCGCCGGAGGCCACGCCGGGATAATAAATTTTGGGCTGCTTCAAGTCAGACAGCTCTGTAAAGATCCGCTCGATAGTCGGCAAAACAAACTGCCGGAAGTCGTGGGGAGCAAGGGCTCCGACCCAGCTGTCGAACAATTGGAACGCCTTGCCTCCCGCTGCCATGTGGGCACGGGCATAAGCGATAACCATATCGCCCAGCTTGTACATCAGCTGATGCCATATCTCGGGCTGGCTGTACATCAGCGTCTTGGTGCGGATATACGACTTGGACGGACGTCCTTCTATTAAATAGCTGGCTATGGTGAAAGGCGCGCCTGCGAAAGTGATCAGAGGCACATCAAGCTCACGGTCCAGAATGCGGATCGTCTCCAGGATATGGGACAGGTCGCCCTCGACATCGATGGGCCTGAGCTTCGCCACGTCAGCTGCAGATTGAATGGGATTGGCAATAACGGGTCCCACATTCGGAACAATATCAAAGTCGATGCCGATCGACGCCACCGGATTCATAATATCGGAATACAGAATGGCCGCATCCACGCCAAGCTTTCTTACCGGCATCATCGTCACTTCAGCAGCAAGCTCCGGCTGACTGCAAATTTCAAGCAGCGAGTATTTTTCTTTTATTTTACGGTATTCGGGATCATAGCGTCCCGCTTGTCGCATATACCAGACGGGTACGCGATCGACTTGTTCTCTCCTGCTTGCCCGGATGAACCGATCGTTGTAGCTCATTGACGTTCCCCATTTCTATCGGATTCTCTACGTTACCATTATGCCCTTTTTGATGAAGCGTAACAACCGCCCTCTCTCTTCTTTCAATGACAACTATATGACAAATGACGGATTTCACTCTATAGGAAGAACCGGCTTTGCCGTCCATTGGCGGCAAAATAATTGCTGCAAAGTCAGGATTTGCGGCTTGCTTGTTATGCTATACTTAACCTATTGTGTTCAGAATAAGCAAAGGTTAGGAGAAAACAGTCATTATGGAGCAGTGGAAGAAGAATCTGGCTGTCCTGTGGGTGGGACAGTTCCTTGTCATGGCCGGAATGACCATGATCATTCCGTTTATGTCCCTTTACTTGCAGTCGGATGGCATCGGACTTACGGATCCGCATGAAATCGCCACCTGGGCGGGCATTATTTTCGCCGGCAATTTCGTCACCGCCTTTCTGTTTCAGCCCCTCTGGGGCAAGCTGTCCGACCGCTACGGACGCAAGGTTATGCTGCTTCGCTCCGGATTCGGGATGGCGGTTGTCATCGTGCTGATGGGCTTCGCAACCGCCCCCTGGCATCTGCTGGTGCTGCGGATGATCAACGGCACCATATCCGGTTTCAACCCGGCTGCAATCTCCCTGATATCGGCTACAACGCCCAAGGACCGGACAGGCTTTGCCATGGGCACGCTGCAGTCCGGGGGCATTGCCGGCACGATGCTCGGTCCCCTGCTGGGCGGCCTTCTCGCCGATCAAATCGGCTTCCGCCCGATCTTTTATTTGACCGGCACGCTGCTGTTTATGGCTTCAACGCTTGCCATGCTCGTCGTAAAGGAAAGCTTCGATCACAAGCAGGCGGCTGCAAGGCCTAATGTATCGGTACTTGAAGGATTCCGTCAATTGGGCCGGATTCCCCAGCTGACCTCGCTGTTTGCCGTAACCTTTCTGATCCAGTTCGCCATGGTCGGGCCTATGCCGCTGCTTCCTCTGTACGTCCAGCAGCTGCATGGAAGCGACGTCAACGTTGCGTTCTGGGCTGGACTTGTCAGCGCAGCGGCCGGCATGTCCAATATGGTCGCTTCCCCGCTGCTGGGCAGGCTGAGCGACCGGATCGGGCAGGAGCGGATTCTTGCCGTCTCGCTGATTGGCGCGGCGGTCATGTTCATCCCCCAAGCGATGGCCACACATGTATGGCAGCTGCTTATTTTCCGCTTTCTGCAGGGGGCATTCCTCGGAGGGCTGATCCCGTCCGTGAACTCCCTGATCCGTAAATTTACCCCCGACGGAATGGAGGGACGCGCCTACAGCTTCAACACCAGCACTCTCAGCCTGGGCAATATGTTCGGCCCGCTTGTCGGAGGCGTGATATCGGGCTGGATCGGCATTGGCGGCGTCTTTATCACTTCATCCGTTCTGTTTCTCATCAATGCGGTCTGGGTGCGCAGCACCCTGGCCCGCAAACGCACAGCAAACAATAAATCATGAGGGTTGCCGGCAGGCTGTCAGGAAAGCGGATATGCAATCATAGTATAAAAAAACGGACATCCCGATAGAGGGAAGTCCGTTTTTGTTATAATCTCGTTCATCCGGCATAAACATCAGCTCGGTCAAGAGCTTCTACTTCACAACCGCCACTGCCAATCCGTCATAAGCGGGCAGCAAGGTACCGATCAATCTCTCATCGCTCAGCATCCGCTCGTTAAATTGGCGCATCGCCACCACAGCCGGCCCCGTCCGCTCCGGATCGATCGTCTTGCCATGCATGAGTGCGTTATCGCCGGTAATAACAGCTCCCGGATTGGCCAGCTTGATGGCATAATCGAGATAGACCGGATAGCTTTCCTTGTCCGCATCGATAAAGAAGAAATCGAAGGTGCGCCCCTCCTGGACAAGCAGCGCAAGGCTCTCCTTGGCATCCCCGATCCGGTAATCGACACGGTCACCGAGGCCTGCCGCTTCAAGGCTGCTTCTTGCCACATCCGCGTAGCTTTGCTTCAGCTCAAGCGAGGTCAGCTTGCCTCCATCCTTGAGCCCTCTTGCCAGGCATATGCCGCTGTATCCGCCAAGCGCGCCAATTTCCAGAACCTGCTGCGCGCCTTTCATGCGGACCAGCATCGTCAGCAGCTTGCCGTAGCCCGGCGCAATGGAAATCTCAGGCATATCATGCTCGCGGATTTGCTTATGTACCCTCTCCAGATCGGCATCCTCGCCAAGCAGCTGTTCCACATATTGTTCCGTCGACATCCATGCATTCTCCTCTACCATGAGTTTTAGTTTGTCAGGCCGCCTTCATATGTCTATACTTGATTGTATGATTTTTAATGACCGGAAACAACCGGAGTAGGCGAATCGGAGTGATTGCATTGGAAAAATTACAGCTTATCGCGACATCCCCCATGGGGCTTGAGGCGATCGTTGCACGCGAGTTGAAGGATCTGGGCTATGAAGATGTGCAGGTGGAGAACGGGCGCGTGAATTTCACCGGCGGTCTGGCTGACATTTGCCGCACCAACCTGTGGCTGAGAACCTCTGACCGCGTCCTTGTAAAGATGGCGGAATATCCCGCGCGCACCTTCGAGGAATTATTCGAAGGAACGAAGGCGGTTAATTGGGCGGACTGGATACCGGAGGACGGCGAATTTCCGGTGAACGGCCGCTCTCAGAAGTCGCAGCTGACAAGCGTGCCGGCCTGCCAGAGCATCGTCAAGAAGGCGGTTGTGGAGAAAATGAAGGCAACCTACGGCACGGAATGGTTCCACGAGGACGGAGCCAAATATGTGATCGAGGTTTCATTGATGAATGATATGGCGCTCATTACGCTGGATACGACAGGTCCGAGTCTCCATAAGCGCGGCTACCGCAAGCTGGTGACGGAAGCTCCGCTCAAGGAAACGATGGCGGCGGCAATGGTGCTGCTCAGCCGCTGGCATCCTGACCGGCCTCTGTATGATCCGTTCTGCGGGTCAGGCACAATCCCAATAGAAGCGGCCATGATTGCCTGGAACATCGCTCCGGGACTGCGCCGGTCGTTCAGCAGCGACCAATGGCCGCTCATCCCCGAGGAGCTGTGGGAAGCAGCCCGCGAGGAAGCCTTCGATTCGGTGAAGGACGATATCCCCTTGTCGATTGCCGGCTCTGACATCGATCCGGGCGCGATTGATGTGGCGGAAGCGGCTGTGAAGAAGGCCGGTTTTGCCCGGGATATCAAGCTGAGCGTGCTGCCTGTGTCCAAGGCGAAGCCGGAGGGCGAATACGGCTGCATTATTACGAACCCGCCATACGGTTCGAGGCTCGGGGATGATTCGGAAGCGGAAAAAGCGCTGAGGGAGCTGGGCCACACGGCGCTGTATCTGCCGACCTGGTCATTCTTCGCTCTTAGCCCTTCCAAGTCGGTGGAGCATTATTTTGGACGCAATGCCGACAAAAGGCGCAAGCTGTACAATGGCCGGATCGAATGCGCGCTTTATCAGTATTTTGGGCCGCGGCCTCCTTTCCGAACATAAGGCCAAGTCTTTCGATTCCTTGATCTGGATACGAAATGTACTATAATGGGAAAGACATTATTAACATTTTGTAAACAGGAAAGGACACCCTTGTTATGGCTCAACCGCTGCAGCCAACCGGGCGGAGAAGAGTAGGCATGGCGCTTGCTGCCCGGCTTAAAGGCCTGGATCTTGTGCTTTTCTTCGCCTTGATGATGATTAAGCTGGTTTTGTTCGACCGCTACGTGCATGTTCCGAATATGGCCATGGACGGGGAGGATGTGCTGGTGGCGCTGGGTACATTGGCGTTGGTCTGCTTCTGGACGCTGTGGCTTCCGCCGCGCGGCCGGATCATCGCTCTTGTGCTGCTGAATATGCTGCTTACGGTCATCATTTATGCCGATTTGATTTATTTCCGCTATTTTCAGGATATGATCTCGATACCGGTGCTTACCCAGGCCGGACAAGTAAGCTCGCTTGGCGACAGCATCGCCTCTCTGCTGGGCTGGGCGGATATCTGGATTTTTATCGACTGGCTGCTGATTGTGCCTATAGCCATCTTCACGATATTCCGCAAGCGTCACATGCGCGATATTGCATTATCCTTCGCCAGACCAAGCAAGCTGCGCAAAATGATGCTCCGTCTTTCGCTCAGCCTGATCATTTTTGCAAGCGGCCTTACGCTCGTCTTCGTGCCCGTCACCTATGCGCAGCGCACCTGGGCCGTCGGACTGTTCACCGGCAACTGGTGGAATATGTCCCTGTACAATGTGACAGGCGTCATCGGCTTCCACGGATATGACCTGTACCGGTATGCGGAGGATCATTGGCTGCATGACAACAAGCTTCCGGAGGATCAAATCCAGGAAGCGAAGCAGTGGTTCGAGGATCGCGGCAATGTCCGCAAGCAGCTTGAGGATGACAGCATGTTCGGACGCTATAAGGGCGCCAATGTCATCATGATCCAGCTGGAAGCCTTTCAGAACTTCCTGATCGGCCAGAAGATAAACGGCCAGGAAGTTACGCCGAATATGAACAAACTGCTTGAAGAGTCCATGTACTTCAAAAACTTCTATCACCAAACCGCCCAGGGCCGCACATCCGATGCCGATCTGGCTGCCAATATTTCGCTTCAGCCTTTGCCGAGCGGCTCGGTATTTATCCGCTTCGCGCAGAACACCTTCGACAGCATGTCTGCCACGCTGAAGGATAACGGCTACGAGACAGGCGTATTTCACGCATACGACGGCGGCTTCTGGAACCGCAATGCGATGTACAGCACGATGAGCTATGACAAGTTTTACAGCAAGAAAAGCTACACGATCGACGAGCCCTTGGGCTGGTCGCTGGGGGACCGTTCGTTCTTCCAGCAGTCCGTTGATCTGATGCTGAGCGAGCAGCAGCCGTTTTACTCCTTTCTGATCTCCTTGTCCAGCCATCACCCTTACAAGCTTGCCGCAAGCACGCAGACGCTGGATGTCGGGGATTTCAAAGGAACGATATTCGGCGACTACCTGGAGGCTGCCCACTATGTCGACGATTCGCTTGGCGATCTGGTCAACAGGCTTAAAGCCGAGCATTTATGGGACAAATCGATTTTTCTGTTCTATGGCGACCACGACAATTCCATCAAGGAATGGGAACCCTTCGAGAAGTTTCTGGGCAAACCGCTGAGTGAGCTTGACCGGATGAATGTGCTGAAGCAGGTACCCTTGATCGTTCATCTGCCGGATGGAGCCAAAGCCGGAACCTACAGCCAGGTTGGCGGACAGATGGATTTGACGCCTACCGTCCTCCATTTGCTCGGGATTTCCTCTGCAGATAAAACCATGGCGGGAACGCCGCTTGTTACGGACAAGCCGCTTGAGGGTAAGAAAGTCGTTTTCCGAAACGGCGGTTACACCGACGGCAAGGTGTTTTATATGCCGGCAGATGATTTTATAGCCGAACATGCCAAGTGTCTGGACGCCTCTACAGGGCAAGCGCTTGCCCTCACCGCCTGCAAGGGCGGAGCCGAAGAAGCCCGTCAGGAGCTAATCGCGTCCGATCGCGTCATCGAGCATGATTTGATCAAAAATTTCCGTTCGCAGCCTGATATTGAAAAATAAGAAGAAACGTCTTCGCCGTCATCTGGCAGCTGAAGCAGGTTTCTTCCCTGAGACCTTAATGTGAAACTTATACTTGCTGCAAGTTTGAAAAAGCACCCGCCGTCCAAAGGCTGATTTTCATCAGCTTCGCGACCATGCGGGTGCTTCTTTTTAAGCCTCTAGGTAAACAACTGGATGGAGGACAAAATGATCCCGACGAAAAACCCGCACAGCGCTCCATTCACACGGATCCACTGGAGATCCTGACCGACCTTCTCCTCCAGCATGCTGACCAATGCGGCATCGTCCATCTGATCCAGATTTTCCTTCACCAGCTGCCCGATGCGGAAATGGTTGGATTCCACCAATTGAATCAGATACGCAAGCAGGCGGTTTTCCCATTCATTAATCTTCTCGGGTTCCTGTGACAGATGACGAATGATGGCGCTGTAGACACGGAAAAGCGATCGTCCGCCATTTGCCCGCCCTTCCTCCAGTCTGGCCAGGGCCAGGTTCCGCAAATCTTCCAGTCTCGCCTGCAGAAACGCTTCTCCGCTCTCTCCTTCAATGCGGCCAAGCGCCCATTCCTTCGCTGCATTCAGCTTCTCGTCGTTATCGGCCAGCTGGAACAGCTGGATCCGGATTTCCCGGACGATTAGCTCCCGGTATGTACTTTCCTTAAGCATCAGATCCTTGATCCCGTTCGAAATCATATTCTGCAAAATCGAGCCGAGCTTCTCTTCATTCATCAGTCCGCCGAAAGCCTGCAGCGCAAAGCCCATGAATCCGCCCGCCTTGACCTCAGACAGCTTCTCCAGCGCCAGCTTGCCCAGCATAACGCCGGTCTCGGGCCGCTCCGCCCAGTTGGCCGCTTCGCCCAGTACAAAATCCAGCGCCTTCTCATCGTAGCCGTCGTTCATGACTTTGGTGATCACGGATTCCGCCACAGCCTTCATATCCGTCTTCAGCAGATAAGCCGCCAACCAGGATTGAATAACCGGGACCGCTTTCTCCAGCGGAAGGCGGACAATAAGCTGGACCAGAAAATCGAGAATCTGAATTCTGGCTTTTTTCCTGCTCATCAGCTTGGTCAGCTGTGTGGAAGCCATGCGCAGCACATGAAGCTTGCTGAGCTTGTTCTCGATGCTTTCTTTATTCAACAGTTCATTCTCCATCGCCGAGATCAGGGACTGGATGATTCTGCTCTTATTCTTAACCAGCAGCGCAGTATGCGGAATGGGAATGCTGAAGGGGTGGCGGAACAGCGCAGTGACGGCAAACCAGTCGGCGATTCCCCCTACCAATCCGGCTTCAAAGCCACCCTTTAACAGGAAAACGAACGTATTCTCGGGTAAAAATAACGTAACCAGAAATCCGGCGGCCATAATGGCTAATGATAATCCCGCCAAGTACTTTG
Source organism: Paenibacillus sp. JT31N11 (assembly GCF_056269285.1). Taxonomy (NCBI): domain Bacteria; kingdom Bacillati; phylum Bacillota; class Bacilli; order Caryophanales; family Paenibacillaceae; genus Paenibacillus; species Paenibacillus sp. JT31N11. The sequence goes on along the minus strand of NZ_JBWDNQ010000001.1, from coordinate 232,805 downwards.
AGTTCATATACGGCCTCCTGCAGCGTTTTTGCAAAGCAAAAAATAAATCAATTAAGCATCTCTTGACAACATTCTACAACGAGGAAGCAATCAAGCACAAATAAGTCCGATGATTACAAGGATCAATTACCCTCATAACGAAAAAGCAAACGTCAACAGCCTAAGATGACGTTTGCCTTTCATGCACACCGGCTGGATGGCCGGCATGATCTTATTTTACATATTTGCGCGCTTTTTCAATCACTTCATCCTCGGTCGGCGCGGTGATATAGCGGCCATTAATGAAAATAAAAGCAAAGCGCGAGCATGGTCCGCAGTAGGATTTGCAGGCTACCCGCACTTCTGTCTCAGGCGCTATCTGCGCCAGCTTCGGCAGCATCGTCTTTGTGCGGATATGCTTGCATTTATCGCAAATGCGAATGTCATTAGCCATTCGTCTGTCTCCCCAATCTCCCATTGCCTGTCAGCCTTGCTGATTAGTGGTCGCCGTGATTGCCTCTAACCGGGTTCGTGATGACAAAACCTTCCTGAGGCAAATACAGATAATCAATTTTAACGCCGTCGAGCATTTCCACGTTCTTCTCCAGCACGACCGTTATGTCCTTGTCGGTTTCTACAATTTCGTCATTCTCTCCGGCATCGTCCATGCGCATGCCATAGTGAGCATGGTCGCCATGCGAGTGAGTAATGTAGACACGGAGCAGCTTTCCTGCATTCTCAGGGTTGTCCAGCTCCTGGCGTAAAATTTTCGCGGCATTGCGGGTTATTTTGCATTTCATTGGGATAAGCATCTCCTTTATGATCAAGCATGTCTTTTCCTATTTTAAAGAAACCGGACTGATTGTTCAACTATGTACGACAGCTATTTTTTACAATCGTTCACTCATTTACGGCTTCAGCCGGTCGCCATATTTGCGTTCCATATACCGCGTGTAGCCTTCCGCCGCAATCATCGTCACGGCAATGTCATCGATCGGTAAGAACGGCATGACATCGGGCAGCACCCAATAAAGCAGCACCGGAACGACGTATAGCAGCTTATGGATCAGCTTCACATCCCGTGAGACAAGCAGGCGGTAAATACGGACAAACACATGACGCCAATGGCGGAGCGATAAAAGTTTCATCATGAACCTCCCTTAAGGGCTGCAAACCGGAAGAATGAACGGCCGCCGCAAAACGTGGAGTCCACCGTCAGTCGCCGAAGCAAACTTCTTGCTGCTGTATATAAGTTTACCATATGGCAAGCATCTATGCTTGTGCAGCAAATCAACGATTTAAGGCACATATAAGAAATGGCTTCACTGTCCTTTTGGCGGCATGTTAGTTCTTCTTCAAAAATATCAGAAAAGGATAACACAAAAAAAGAAGCCTCCCACCGGAAAGGCTTCTTGTCAGGATACGGCTTTACGTTCTTTTTTGCAGGACTTGTTCGCGCATTTTTTATAAATCCCGGTAAATTCCAGGCGGTGATCGGAAACCGTGAAGCCAAATTCCTTCTCCAGCCGCTCTTCCAGCTCCTGCAGCCAGTCGTCCTTGATCTCTTTCACTCCGCCGCATTCGCTGCACAGCAGATGATGATGCATATGCTCGTGATCCTTGCTGCGCAAATCAAAACGCGCCACACCGTCGCCAAAATTTATTTTCTCGACAATATCCAGCTCATTCAGCAGCTCCAGCGTCCGGTAAACCGTAGCGAGGCCGATATCCGGATTGCTTTTCTTGACCAGCATAAAAACTTCCTCGGCACTGAGATGATCGGTCTCATTCTCAAATAATACTCTCAAGGTAGCTTCGCGCTGACGCGTTACTTTGTATCCCATGGCGATTAACTGTCGATTGGCCGCACCAACTTCATCCAGTATGCTCAACATAACCACCAGCTTTCTGTAATTTTCAGTAATAATTACTATTTACTATTCATTATAACAAATAAGCCTTCCCCCTTCAACTATGCCTCGCAAGCATGCTCCTAAAAGACCTTGAATCCGGGAGAAGCCGGGGTCCATTGGAGCATCGGAGTAAAGAAGCGGCCCTGTCCTCCTGCCGAACCGGAATCAAGAGCCGCCGACCAGTTCAGATTTCCTCCTGCGCCACAGCTTCCACAGCAGCCAGCAGCAGCGGCCGGAGTTCATCGTACAGATCCGGAAAGGAGTCGATCGGCAGCGGATTGCTGCCCAGGCCCACCTCTACCGTAAAGCCGGGCTTGCGGAAATCATGTATGAACCAATCCTTGAAGCCGGCATCGCTCCCGCCAAGCTTGACCGGCTTATAGCCTGCAGCCTTTGCCAGCCTGCGGGCAATCCGCTCCGATTGCGCCGGCTCATAACCGCGATAATTCCAATAAATTTCCTGTCCCTGCGTATGAAGGGCCACTACCATGTCAAATTCCCGTTCCTGCGTGAAGCTGTACAAGGCCTGCGCTTCCGGCTCAGACAACGGGGCCGGACCGGGATAGTCGCGGGGACCTGGTCCTGACGCTTCCCGCCGCCTCACCTCTTCTTCCCAGAAGGCCGGAAATTGGTCATTCAGATCCACTCCGCGTATATTGGCCTTCCACTTGGCGAAGCGCTGCGACTGCCGGTTCCACTGCAGGAGCTCAGAGAAAAAGGGGTGATCCTGACGCATCCCTTCCTGCACCAGTGCAACGCCATCCGGATTCACGAGCGGGACAAACCAGACCTCAGCTCCCTGAATCAATTTGCGTATATCCACCCCGCCAACATTCCTGCCATGAGCGCATGCATCGGCCGCCTCCTCCACAAAGCTCATCAGCAGCGAAGCCGTAATCCATTCGTTGGCATGCATGGCCGCATTGATTTGAATTTTACGGGGGCCTTCTCCAAGACGAACAGCATGAATAGGCTTATGGAGCACACTGTATCCGATAACAGTCCTTTCCAGAAAAGGATACTCACTCTCCAGGGCATCCAGATCCCTTTGCAGCTCGGCATGGCCATATTCGGCTCTGGCATCGACAATCCGGCCATAAGACCGGGCCGGAACGGTTATCAGCTGACCTGGGATCAGCTTCTTCAGATCCAGATGAGGATTAGCGGCGGCGAGTCCGGGGACAGCAGCGGAAAAAAGCCCGGCAATTCCCAGCAGCGAATCGCCGGGCTGAACACAATAAACGGTCTCATGCTGGGCAGGCACAGACAGCAGCAAGCCCGGAATCAGCTGCTGGGCAGCGGCTATCCGGGGATTTGCGGCGAGCAGCGACTCCTTGTTTACCCCGAACCTGCGTGCAATTCGAAGCACTGTATCCCCTTGCTGGACGATGTAAGGGAGCATATTTTAAACCTCCTCGCGAGTATATGGACGGCATAAGCTGACATGGCTCCTTTAGACCCATGCTATGCACACCCCACTTCCCGCATGACTATGAGAATATCAACCAAAAAAAAAGAAGACCCGCACCAGACCAATTCTTCTGGCAGGGATCTTCCTGGAATTTTCAACCTACAGTCCGGTTCGCAATCTGGGGGACCTGCCATACAATGGGAGTGAGCTCGATTTGCTCGCCCAGCCACTGCTGCGCAATCCTCTTGAACATTACCGGATCGCCGCTGCAGAAAAATTGATGCACCGGCATATCCTCGCTGCGCTCCAGCCGGTTGCGGTCATGGAGGATGGTGCTGATCTCCCGGGCCGTCTCGCCGTCGGAGCTGATCAGCCTCACATCTTTGCCCATTACCTCGCCTATGGTTTCAGCCAGAAACGGATAATGGGTGCAGCCCAGGATGAGCGTATCCAAATTCCCTGCTTGCAAAGACCCCAGAGAAGTTTTTACCGTGTTGAACGTCTCTTCGGAGCGAAAATTCCCCTGCTCAACCAACGTTACAAAACGGGGACATGCCAGACTGACGACCTCAATGGTTGGCGAAAGCTGCTTAAGGGCGTTCTCGTATGCTCCGCTGCTTATCGTGCCTTCCGTACCAATTACGCCGACAACCCCCGTTTGCGTGGAGCTGTTGGCTGCCCGCGCTCCGGGATGGATGACCCCCACGACTGGAACGGCTACCCGCGAGCGGATATCCTCAAGGGCCACCGCTGTTGCCGTATTGCAGGCGATGACAATCATTTTAGGCCGATATTGAATCAAGTAATCCACAATTTCTCTCGTAAAACGCGTTATTTCGTCAGCTGGCCGGGGACCATAAGGCGTACGGGCCGTATCTCCGAAATATATGATTTTCTCACGTGGAAGCTGACGCATGACTTCCTTGGCTACAGTAAGGCCGCCTACGCCGGAATCCAGTATTGCTATCGGTTGCTGCACAGACACACCGCTTTCTTGTTCGTTTTAAGAGACATCAATAGAATATGTACGCGGGTTTGAAAAGGTACCTTCATCTTAGCCTAAAATAGGACAAGGTTCAAGAACGGGCAGGTCCCTATTCGACTGTTCCGATGTGCAGCAGACGCAATGGATAGTTGAAATAACGAAAGTACCCGGAGCCGTTGACCGGCGGCTGCATGCAACAAAAAAAACCGCCAATCCCCTGACAGGATGGCGGTTCTTGTGCATGGATTCGGATTAATTATATTTCGGCAGCCAGTCGCCATGCGCTTCAATCAGATCGTCGCACATCGAGCGGATATCGTCCATCGACAGCTCGGCCCCGGTATGCGGATCCAGCATCGCGGCATGATAGATATGCTCGCGCTTGCCCGTGATCGCCGCTTCGATGGTCAGCAGCTGGGTATTGATATTCGTACGGTTGAGCGCGGCCAGCTGCGGCGGCAAATCGCCGACATAGGTAGGAGTCACACCGCTGCGGTCAACCAGACACGGCACCTCGACGCAGGCTTCGCGCGGCAGATTGGAGATCAGACCGCCCGTATTCATTACATTGCCGCCAATTTTGAAGGGAACATTCGTCTCGATCGCTTCAAAAATATAAGAAGCGTATTCATGCGTGCGCTCATGATGCAGCTCCGGATTATGAACCAGTTCATCCTTGAGCTTCTGCCATTTGCTGATTTGGCCAACACAGCGGCGTGGGTACTCGTCAAGCGGGATATTGAAGCGGTCAATCAGCTCCGGATAGCTTTTCTTGATGAAATATGGATGGTATTCCGCGTTATGCTCAGAGGATTCGGTAATATAATAGCCGAAATTCAGCATCATTTCGTAACGGACCATGTCCCAATGCTTCTCGTTCTGCTTCTCGCGCGCACGGCGTTTGATTTCCGGATACAGGTCGACTCCATCCTTGGATACCTCAAGCAGCCATGCCATATGATTAATGCCGGCGATTTTCGATTTTACGCCCGTCTTGTCAAGGCCCAGGCTGTCGAACAAGCCGCTGACGCAAGCCTGTACGCTATGGCAGAGGCCAACCGTTTCCACCCCTCCGTAGGTGTTCATGACATTGGTCAGAACGGCCATCGGATTGGTATAGTTGAGGAACAGCGCGTCAGGACAGACTTCCTGTATATCGCGTGCAAAGTCAAGCATAACCGGAATGGTGCGCAGATTGCGGAAGATCCCGCCGATGCCCACGGTGTCGGCAATCGTTTGGCGCAAACCGTATTTTTTGGGAATTTCAAAATCGGTAATCGTACAAGGATCATAGCCGCCTACTTGAATGGCATTGACCACATATTTGGCTCCGCGCAGCGCCTCCTTGCGATCCGTATAGGCTTTGATGATGCTTGTGCTGCCGCTCGTGTTTTTAATATGGTTCAGCATGGTTTCGGAATCGGACAGCCGCTCCGGATTAATGTCAAACAGCGCGATTTCGAATCCTTGCAGCGCCGGCGTTTTCAAGCAATCGCCGAGCACATTTTTGGCAAAAACGGTACTGCCTGCTCCAAGAAACGTAATTTTAGACATGAGTATCCTCCCTTGAATAGGTGACTGAAGCTAGAACCTTAGAAAGCGGTTTAATGTATTGCCTTATCCCTACTATAAATGAAAAAACATAGGGTTGAGTAGGAATTATTGCGTGATCAATATGGACATATGTAGTTTTATATTATACGCTTAGGGAAGTTGTTTCTGATTGAAATGAAACTGTTCCCTGAAAGGAAATGAGCTGCAATGGCGGATCATTACAAAATATCGACAAAGTCCAATTCCCTTCCCGCGCATGGAGAATTATCCGTCCTGTTCGCAGGCGAGGGAAAGCCTTTTCCCAATCATCAGATCGGTCCTTCGGTTCATAATTATTATCTTGTTCATACCGTTCTTTCCGGACGGGGCGTGTTTGAAATCGACGGCCTACGGTATGAATGCTCAAGAGGCGATACCTTCTTCATCTTCCCGGACGTACTTTTCTCCTACACCGCCGATGCCCAGGAACCATGGTCGTACCGCTGGGTAGCCTTCAAAGGCCATATGGCGGAATCGCTTTTGCTGACGATGGGCATAACGCCGCTGAATCCTGTTATTCACAGCGATAACCTGCGGCCTCTCCGGGAGCTCTACCGCCGGATGAAGGATACGCTGGAGACGGCGCCGTATCCGGAGCTGGCCGATCTGGAAGCAAGCGGCCTGCTGCGTATCCTGCTTAAGGAATATGGAGTCTGCAATGCAGGCAAGCTGGCCTTTAATTCCTTGACCATTGTTCCCGATATAGAGCGGCAGATCAAGCAGGCCGTCCGCTGGCTTTCGTTTCAATACGCACAGCAGATTTCCATTGAGGATTTGTCGCGGAAACTCGGCTACCACCGTACCCACCTGTCCAAAATGTTCAAACAGGTAACCGGCGTTTCGCCTATGCAATTTTTGCTGAAGGTCCGTATGGAACGGGCGCGCGAGCTGCTGCTCGGGCAGCATCACTTGTCCATTGATCAGATCGCTTCTTCCGTGGGCTATCTGGATGCCCTCTACTTCTCCAAACAGTTTCGCAAAACCTATGGCCTGGCACCCTCGGAATACCGCTTGCGCCATCGCCAGTCACTGCAGGTCCAACAACAGGAAAAAGGACAGAGCCATCTTTGACGGCCCTGCCCTCCTCGCTGTGCCGCCTTATGCGGCATCTGCTATATGGAAACACTTTAGCGGATCGTTTGTATTTCCTCTTTGGCTTCCTCCAATGTATCCTTCAACGCTTCCTTGGTATTATCGAACTCCGGAAGATCAATACCCTCCAGCAGTTCATCCTTCCGGGATCCGCGCCAGCTGCTGATGCTGCCGATGACATTGCCGGCTGTATCCTTGGCCTTGTCACTCAGAATCGCTGCTTTGCTGCCCACCTGCTTGACAATGCGGGCTGTGGAATCTCCGGCATGCGTGACTACTCTTACGGTCCGGTCCGTTACCTGCCGTGTGCCGTCAGAAATATCCCGGCGCAGCTCCTTCCCGGCCTTTGGCGCAAGCAGAAGCGCTGTAACCGATCCGAGGATGCTTCCGGCAACCGCGCCAAACATAAAACTGCTTCTCCGATTCAATTTACCCATTTCAATCGCTCCTTTTAGGATTGTTTTTAGTAGCGTGCCCTTCTCCATACTCCGTGCATGCAGAGGAATCTTTGTTATCTTTGCGCTTTGTCTGCCAGAACTGCCAGGCACTATAACCGACTTCAGCCAAATCCAGCGCGCCGGCAATATGCCGCTGGTATTTGCCGCCAGCATTTTCCACATACCGCTCTGTCGTTTGCGACAAAGCGCCGGACAAGCTGCTGATTGCTTTTGTCGTCTGGTCCGCCGTTTCACCGATCCGCCGTACGGATTCGAACAGTTTGGATGCTCCGTCAAGCTGGTGCTGCAGCGTCCTGACTGTGTCCGAGGCTGCTCCCATGAGCTGACAGGTCTGTGCGGCAGCTTCTTGAGCATGGCGTTCCATAGCCTTCGCCGCATAGACCAGCTGATCCAGCTTGCGGTCCACAGACCTCAGCCATAGAAGCACGCCCAGCACCAGCATCACAAACGCGGCAACAAAGGCCGCAGTCAGCCAAAGGTTCAACATCGTGATCCGTCCTCCTTTGCTGCGCAATAGACTAATGCCCATTTCTAATCACAGTATAAGCAGCATGGGCTTGACTTGACACAAAGAAAGATGAGAATTCGAAAATCATAAAAAAGCCATTGACCTAGAGTTCACTCTAGAAGATATGATGTGTTTGCAGTCCAAATAATCAACATGCCAAGCACACTTTATTGAAAACCATATTGATAACAGGAACATCGACGGGAATCGGAAAAGCCGCGGCCCTGCATTTTGCTGATAAAGGTTGGAATGTTATCGCAACCATGCGTTCACCCGAGCTTGAAACCGGATTGACTTCTTTAGAGAGAATGTTCTGGTGACGAGGCTTGACGTGATGCAGAAAGAGACGATTCACGAGGCGGTAGCAAAAGGCATACAACGTTTTGGCTCGATCGATGTTCTTCTTAATAATGCCGGTTACGGAACGATGGGCATCTTCGAGGCCGCTGCCGATGAACAAATCCAAAGACAATTTGACATCAACGTATTTGGTTAAATGAGCATGACAAAAGCGCTATTGCCGCATTTCAGAGCAAAGCAGGATGGAGTCATTATCAATATTTCGTCCATGGGCGGAAAAGTGGCATTTCCTGCAATGACGCTTTATCACGCAGCCAAATTTGCAGTTGAAGGTTTTACCGAATCGCTGTCTTATGAGCTGGCTCCGCAAAACATCCGGGTCAAATTGATCGAGCCTGGTATGGTGAAAACCGACTTTGGCGGAAGATCCATGGATTTCTTTAACGATGAGTCGCTGACGGAATATCAGGAATTTCTGAATAAAGCTGGGGCCGGTTTCGGAAAAATGGGCAATGGTATCCAATCTCCTCCGGAGTACGCTGCGGAAATCATCTACGAGGCGGCAACCGACGGTACAAATCAATTGAGATACATTGTTGGCGAGGATGCAAAAGAGGTTTTAAAGCTAAGAAAAGAATTGGACGATACGGCATTCAACGGGCACATCGCCGGAATCTTTTCCTAAACGCCCGACTAGCGCTATGATAGGCGTAAAATACAAGGTGGATTTATAAATGAGTTATACAATCGGGCAAGTTGCCGAGGAGACCGGATTATCGATCCATACCCTGCGGTATTATGAAAAGGAGGGCATTCTTCCTGCTGTCAAGCGCAGTGAGAACGGGATACGGATTTTTGAAGAAGAAGACATTGAATGGCTAAAATTTGCCTGCTGTCTTCGTGACACGGGCATGACGATTCTCGAAATGAAGGAATTTGCCAAGCTCACTCTCCAAGGAAGCGAAACCATCGAAGAACGGATGAACAGGCTTCATAAACAGAAGGCGCGGGTTAAAGCTCAAGCGGATAAGCTCATGTCCTTCCTATCGATGATCGATCATAAACTGGATTTCTATTCCAACGAACAGGAAGCCTCTGATCATTAAACAAACACGGCAGTCGCTGCCGTGTTTGTTTGTTTTGAACCGCAGTTTTCTTGGTTCACCTGATCGAGGCGGACTTGTCGTATCAGCCCCCGGAAATCCGGTAGCTGCATTTGCTCCCGCCTTTGGCCAGGCATTCCGTTCTTTCCACATCCGTGTCCAGCAGCTGCCTGAACAGTGCCAGCTCGCATTGGCAGGCCTGCTGGTAACGGCTTGCCACTTGGGCAATCGGACAATTATATTCATGCAGTACGAAGCCTTCCTGATCCTGCTCCAGCTGTACCATATAACCGCCGTCATTCTGAATCGCCGCAAGCTCCGTCACCTTCTCAGGAAGGCTCTTGCCTTCCATACGCAGCGCATAACGTTCGATCAGCTTGCGCTTGCGTCCTTCGAACAAACGGTCTACCAAAGCGGCAGTATCCGGATCGTCCTCCAGCTCCTGGAGCAGATCCATTGCCAGCACATGATAATTCTTGGGAAACAGATGCTCCGCCTGCTCGGTCAATCGATAGATGTGGGAAGGTCTTCCCATTGCCTGTCTTACAATAGAAAGCTTAATAAGTCCGTCCCGTTCCAGTGTGCTCAAGTGGCGCCTGACGGCCATCTCTGTAATTTGAAGGTGCTTCGCCAGATCACCGGCCTTCATCTGCCCCTTCGTCTTCAGCAGCAGGAGGACGGTTTGGCGCGTCGATCCCTCATGCCGGGCAGGCAGCTCCTGCTGTGCAAAATATTCGCCATCCTGTTCCACCTTAACCACCACCTTGCGCGCCGCACGGTTCTTGCTGCAATTTCCGTACGTTAGATAGCGTCATTGTATCGTACTTTTAACCTTTCGTAAATCGCGGGACCTATATCGGTCAATAAAAAAAGCACCGGCAGGGTCCATGCTCCCTGCCGATGCCGTGAATTCCTGTATTTATGCGCCCAATTCCTTCGCCAGATAGGTTTGTACTGCGGATTGAAATTGCTGCAGGATACCCGGAAGGATAAGCGACAGCGGATGCAGCCGAGCTCTGTCCCACTCGTAATAATCCTGCACCAGCGGCTTGCGCAGCCGAACCAGCTCCAGCAGAGTCCCATGGATATCCTCCGGGAATACGCCCTCGCCCGCAATAATATCGATGATATCCTCGTAACTGCTGGCATCGCGCATAATGAATCCATCAATCAGACAGCTCCCAATATCGGTAACTGTCTCAATGGCCAAATGCAGCGCCCGCTCCTGTGCAAGCCCGCCGAGCAGTCCGCCATCCCAGCCCTCGGCAATCATGCCGAGCGCATCCACAAGCTGCGGAATGACGTCCAGCCTGGCCGATATCTGTTCCTGATTCACATAGTACATGCTATCATGCCCCTGCCCTGTTTTGCATTTGTTGTTGCCGAATAGTTATTTCCATCCCGGGCTTCAAGCTCCATACGGATGCCTTAGCTCTCGTAGTCGACGCTCACCGATGATTCCCTGACTTCACTTATATGCTCGATGACTTTTTTATGTACGGGATGCACCTGATACGCCGCGAGCGCTTCCATGGAATCCACTTTTGTAACCAGGGCAATGTCATAGGAGCGCTCGGAATGCAGCACATCGGTGCCGACTTCAATGGACCGAAGCTCATCGATTTTGCCCTCCATATCTTTGAGCACCTTTACCGTGCGGGCAATGCTTTCCGGCGAACGGTCCTTCAATTTGAAAAATACAATATGCGTAATCATGACAAAACCTCTCCTTTTTTATTACGGGTTATGTACCGCATGATGAAACCCCTTTTGTCACATAATAACCTAAGCTGCCGTCCATCGGCAATTCTTTTGCAAAAAGGGGCTGATTATCTGTGCGTTATCCGGTTACGACCGTAGCAACCTTGATTGGCATTGGTTTATGCCTTTATAACTATACGGGATATGATCCCCATAACATGGTGTTCTTCATGTTCAGCGTCCCGGGCTGGTTCGCCGACATGTTCATGGACATCCATCAGCTGAATGTGATTTTCATGTATATCCTGACCATTATCAGCTGGGCCTTGATCGGTCTGTTCTGCGATTGGATGATCGCACGGGACAGACGCCGGAGCCAAACCTGAACAAACGTGAATTCAAGAAGACTGGCATTATTGTCGGCGACAAGGCAAGTTATTCCCCTCGAAAGATAAGCAAGGTATGGGAATCAAAATTGCTTATCTTTTCAAAAAAAAGGAGCCCTGGAGGCTCCTTTTTTCCGTTTATCCCACGATAATAACGGATTTCATATCTGCATGTCCTACGCCGCACATGACGGAGCAGTGCAATTCATAAGTGCCGGGTTTGTCAAACGTAACTTCTTGCTCCAATTTATCACCCTGCAGGTCAATATTCAGCTCGGGAATCGCCAATCCGTGCACCCCGCTTTTGTTGACAAGCTTCAGGATCACTTTATCGCCTGTTTTCACATGGTATTCTTTTTGGTCATAAACGAAATCACTGGATGCTTCCACCTTCAAGAGCGATGTGCCAGGCGGCAGAGAGGCCGCTTCGTCTACAGGTTTGTCCGGAAGCTGGGTTGTCAGCAAAAAAACGCCTAAAAGTGAGGCTGCTGCGAAAATGATAAACATAATCCACTTCATTGCTCCTTGCTCCCCTTCGTCATCAGAATGTCTACTCCCTATATTACCTAAGATCGTCCGTTATTCTCAACCTTAAACTGCACAAAGGGATAAAATTTTTTTGTTTTTTGACAAAACGATGAACGTTATTTGACCATGTACGTCTTTAAAAGCCGCTCCGTCTCGGCACGGATAAAAGTCCAGCGGAGCGAAAATTCATGATGATAACCCTGGCAGATATATTTGGTCGTAATTCCGCCGTCTCCCCGCTTCTCCTCATAGATGTGAATCCCGCTTTCCCGAAATTGCCGGCGCAGAGCCGCCAGCTCCAGCATGACACGATCCTGCAGCCCGCGCAACATCGACTCGTACACTCTGGGCAGCTTCGTCGCCGCGGAGCCGACGACGCGAATATCATGATCAAGAATAAGCATCAGAATGCCAAGCAGAATATAACGTTTGACTAATTCAAGCTCCTTGCCGATTTGAACGGTCGGCTGCGAGCTCATATCGATGGCCATCATGGACCCCTCCATATCTCAATCCCATTAAACAAGAACATTTGTTCCCATTATAGCTCAGGAGCCCCGCTTATGCAAGGAGGAGATAACAACGTAAGAAGAGCCGGCTATCGCCTACCTCTGGCGGCGACATATAGAGGCATGAAACTTATCCATTCTATAAGGTCAAAAAAAGCCAGCCCTATAAGGCTGGCCATGAGAAGGATTAGTTATACGGTTTTAATCTTTTTTGTTCTTCAGCACCTGGATGAGATCGCGCAAACGCTCCGGCATCGGCACACCGATTCTGCCCAGGTTCTCGGTGATGGAAATCAGCTCATTAGCCAGGTAGAAGTAAATGGCGCCGCCCATTGCAATATTATCAAGCTCAAGCAAAATATCAATGCGGTGAGCAAGCAGAATAACCAGCAGCATGATGCCTTTCCTGGCGAGACCCCAGGACCCCACCAGACTGCTCAGTCCCTTCTTCTCCATCAACGCCGCGGTAACACCGGTCAAATAATCAACGCCCATGGCCACGAGCAGCAAGGAAAGCGACTCCGGCCAAATGCCATAAGCAAACATCAGGCCGGAACCCAATACCGCACATGCTGAACATATAACGAGCTGCTGCACAGAATACCACTCCCCTACAATGATGTCGTGTCACTTACACCATATGCGGGGGCGGTTAAGGTTGTCCGTTGCAATGACCCGGAACAAACACATATTTACTAGAATCCAAAACGTATGACCGACTTTGCCGCGCTAAACCGCTCTGAAGCGGTAGATGACGCTGGCATAATCATGCTTTGCCTGCGGTTTGACAATACCGGCATGCATCAGCTCATCGCCGCCGATAAACTCACCCTTCCCGATCCATTCATAAGTGCGGTTCGGATCAAGCCCTTTCAGCCGCAGCCGGTCCAGGCGGGCATTGGGTTCATTGAGCTCTGTGACATGGACAGCCAGTGCTTCGGATTGATCTTCGGACACAAACATCCATGCCGTCTCATTGCCCTCGAAAGGACTGAGCAGCCTGTAAAACAAACCGAATTGAGTCAGCTCGCGGATCTCCTTGACCAGGGCAATCTGCCCTTTCACTTCGGTCTTCTCGGCATCGTCAAACAGCGTCAGATCAAGCTCGTAGCCGAAATTCCCGGACATCGCCACATCTCCCCGGGTTTTCAGCGGCGTATTGCGTCCCACCTGATGGTTGGGCACAGCCGACACATGGGCCCCCATCGAGCTGACAGGATAGACGATGCTGGTGCCGTACTGAATCTTCAAACGGCTGATGGCATCCGAATTATCGCTTGTCCATGTTTGCGGCATGTAATAAAGCATTCCTGGATCGAAGCGTCCTCCCCCGCCGGAGCAGCTCTCAAACAGAATACCGGGGAAAGCCGTAGTGATTCTTTCCAGAACGCTGTAGAGACCCAGCATATATCGGTGCGCGGTCTCGCGCTGGCGGTCCGCCGGAAGCAGTGCCGATCCGATTTCTGTCATATTGCGGTTCATGTCCCATTTTACATAGGTGATCGGAGCGCTTTGCAGAATATCGCTCACGGACTGAACGATGTAATCCTGCACATCCTGTCTGGAGAGGTCCAGAATAAGCTGGCTTCTTGCTTCCGAACGGCGTCTGCCCGCGACATGAAGACACCAGTCCGGATGGGCGCGGTACAGATCGGAATCCGGCGAGACCATCTCCGGCTCGAACCAGAGGCCGAACTGCAGGCCCTGGCTGCGCACCCGCTCTGCCAGATCGGCAAGTCCGGCAGGCAGCTTCTTCTTATCGACCACCCAGTCGCCGAGCGAGCTATTGTCGCTGTCGCGGCGTCCGAACCAGCCATCATCCAGCACCAGGAGCTCGATGCCAAGCTCGCTTCCCGCTTTGGCGATGGCTTCAATCTTATCGGCATTGAAGTCAAAGTAAGTGGCTTCCCAGTTGTTGACCAGAATCGGCCGGGCCGCGTCGCGGTATGCCCCGCGGCACAGCTTCGTGCGGTAGAGCTCATGATAGGTGCGTGACATGGCTCCCAGACCTTCCGCAGAGAAGACCATAACCGCTTCCGGCGTCTGAAACGCTTCTCCAGGCTCAAGCAGCCAGGAGAAATCAAAAGGATTAATTCCCAAATAGGCACGGGCGGTATGGAACTGGTCCACCTCCACCCCGCCGACAAAGCTTCCGCTGTAGACCAGACTGAAGCCGTACACCTCGCCCTGATCCTCGGCGGCATCCTTGGAGAGGAGCGCAAAGAACGGATTGTGCATATGGCTGCTGGAGCCACGGCGGCTCTCGACTGATTGCGTGCCCGGCACTAAAGCGCGGCGGTGAATGTAGCGCTCACGTGTCCAGGCGCCTGACAGCTGCAGCATATCATAGCGGTCATGCGGCAGGTCGACGCTGGCACTGAGCGCACGCTTCAGGCTGATCGCTTCAGAGCTGATATTCATAATCCTTGAAGAACGGATGATGGCGTCGAATTTCTCAAACACCGTATAGGACAGCTCCACTTTCAAGCCCGCCAGCTCATCGGCCAGCTCGACAATCAAGGTTTGCACTTCCTGATCGTTCTCCGCATACACGGCAGGCAAATTCTCAAGCTTCGGTTTGCCGGCTTCTATCCGGTGGGTTACATAATGAAGCTCCGTCGCGCTTGCACCGCTGGACAGCAGTACCTCATAGGCAGGCGTACGCGTATCGCTCGTGCCGTAGCCCGGATATTCATGGGGAAGCGTATCCAGTGAAATCGTACGGTCTTCCCGGATCGGGTTGGAGCTGAAGGATGCCCGCTCCACGCGCTCCAGCAGCCGCCCGGGATAGGCTTGTTTTATTTTGCGTCCCCAGTAAAGCTGGGTCGGATAACCTTTCAATGCTTGAAAAATATAACTCATGGATGGAGTTTGCAAATGGAAAAGCTGGTGTTCTTCATCGAAACGAATCGTCATGGTTGCCTGTCCTCCTATTTTTAAAACCTGTAGCCTGGCCGCACGATATAAGTATAGGCGCGCGCTTTATGGCTGAGTATGGACGCATTTAGCCGCGATATGGATGAATGTAGGGTAATAGCATGTCCACCTTGGACGATTATCCTTACCGCGGCTGCAGGTTTGCCCCGGGAATGAATAAGGAATGGTCTTCCATGGGAATCGTAAGG
Source organism: Paenibacillus sp. JT31N11 (assembly GCF_056269285.1). Classification (NCBI taxonomy): domain Bacteria; kingdom Bacillati; phylum Bacillota; class Bacilli; order Caryophanales; family Paenibacillaceae; genus Paenibacillus; species Paenibacillus sp. JT31N11. The sequence continues at coordinate 217,214 of NZ_JBWDNQ010000001.1, read as the reverse complement.
AAAAGCGAATGCAGGGGAGGGTCTATTGTAATGCCGGTTTCCATTTCTGCCCGAATTGAAAATAACCTGGCTTATATACAAAATGTATTCAAGGATTGCAATGACTTGATGATAGCCCCCTGGAAGTATGGCCCTCACATGGAGTATCGTGCTGTATCCATTTATTTCAACACACTGACTTCCGAGAAAGTCATGAATTATTTCAAGCAGACGCTGCAGGATCTCGTCCCTCATACGGTAGGTCCCGGCACGGAAGTTACGCTGGAAATGATTGAACAATATTTCAGCGAGCATGTCGCTTCTTCTGAATCCGCGCTCATTATCAAGGACTTCGCGCAAGTGGAATCACTGCTGCTCAGCGGCTGTGCGATGGTGTTCATCGACGGCTGGAACAAGGTGATCAGCTACCGCACCCCCGATTTGGACAGACGGCAGGTGACAGAACCGGTTACGGAACCGGTGGTGCAGGGTCCAAGGGAGTCAACCGTTGAGAATCTCAGGAAAAACATCGGGATGATCCGCTTGCGCATCCGGAATCCCAAAGTTAAATTCAACTATCTTCCCACCGGAGGCCAGGCGCACACCGTCATTGCTTACGGTTATATGGAAGACGCCGTTGATCCGAATGTGCTCAAGGAATTCAAAAAAAGGCTTGCCCAGCTCCCGAATGGCGACGTATTGGAAACCTCATACGTTGAAGAGCTTCTGGAGGATCACACATGGACGCCCTTCCCTCAATTCCGTTATACAGAACGGACTGATGTAGCGGCAGCGGCGCTTTTGAGCGGGAAAATCATTGTCCTTACGGAAGGCACAGGCAGCATTCTGGTCTGTCCCGGATTGTTCTTTGAGCTGTTTCAATCCAGCGAGGACTATTACCAGCGGACGGCCATCGCGAATTCCATCAGGCTGCTGCGTCTGTTTTCCTTTCTCATTGCCTTGGGACTTCCGAGCGTATACATCGCAATTTCGACGTTTCACACAGAGCTCATCCCTACCGTACTGCTGCTGGCTATTATCGATTCACGCGAAGGAATCCCGTTCCCGGCTTTCGCCGAAGCGATTATTATGATGTTTATATTCGAGCTGCTGCGCGAGGCGGGCATCCGTCTGCCAAGGCCGGTCGGCTCTGCGGTCAGTATTGTCGGAGCGCTCGTCGTCGGCGAAGCGGCTATCAACGCAGGTATCGCCTCCCCGATAATGGTCGTGGTTACGGCGCTTACCGGGATCGCTTCGTTCTCGCTGCCGCAGTACAATTTCGCCATTTCACTCCGCCTGCTGCAGCTCCCGCTGATGCTGCTTGCCGCCATACTCGGAGGGTTCGGACTTATGATTGGCTTCCTGCTGGTATGGAACCATCTGATCCGGTTGAAATCGCTTGGCATCCCATATATGACTCCGCTGGCGCCATGGATACCGGGACAGATGCGCGATGTTATTTACCGCCAACCGCTAAAAACCTTGATGAAGCATACGAAGCCGCCAACGTAAGGAAAGCTCTCCTTTCCTGCAATAACGGGCCGACCTCCTGCGGCTTCACGGACAAGAAAGGGGTGAGTGCGCTGCTGCCGCAAAAAACGGTCTCTTATACGCTGAAGCTGATTGGAATGATGGTAGCGGCCATCCTGTTCGTTACAGCCCTGTCCGGCTGCGGAGATCGCTCGGAGCTTCCCGAACGGGCATTCGTGATGGGAGTCGGCATTGACGAATCTGAAACCGGGAAGCTGCTGCTGACTTTTCAAATTTATAAGCCCTCGCAAAGCATTGCGACCAAAGGCAATGTCGGGCAGCCGTATATTAATGTGAGAACAACCGATGACTCCGTTATGGAAGCCATCCGGGATGTAACCAATCACCTGGGGAGAAAAGCGCAGTTCAGCCATATGCGGGTCATTCTGATCAGCGATACGCTGGTCCGCAAAATCCCCGTAGCCAAGCTGCTGGAAATGTTCTACAGGGATCATGAATCCCGTCTGACATGCTCCGTCATAGTCACCCGCGGACCGACCTTTAACTATTTCTCCAAGCGTCCCCTGATCGAGAATACGGTCAGCCAGCAGTATTACTTGAGCGAAGAGCAGGCCAGCCAAAACAGCGGCAAATCCGTGGAATCCAATCTGCTTAAATTAGCTCTCCAGGTCAGAAGCGCAACGGGCAATGCCACACTTCCCTTTCTGGAGACAAGTACGGATGAAACCGGCAAGGACCCCCGCATTACGGGCATTGCTGTTCTCAGAAAAGGACTGATGGTCGGCCAGTTGAAGGGCTACTATAGCGAAGGGCTTCTCATGCTTACCAATAAATACAAAAGCGGCAGTATCGAGCTGCCTTGTCCGGACAAGTCCGCCGGTAAATCTTCAGGGATTGACGAATCGGTGGAGGTAGTCAGCTATAAAGTACAGAAGACCGTCAAGCTCAAAGGCGATCAAATCCATGTAAACCTTCATGCGGATGCGAAAGTAGCGGCGATCGAGCTCTCATGCTCCACCATATCCAATGATGCTGAAGAAACCGCCTTCGAGAAGCGGATTGCGGATCAGATCAAACAGCAGATGGAGAACACTTTGAATCATATCGTAGCGATGAAGGTGGATTTGCTTGGAATCGGCAATCAAATCAACCGGCATCATCCGGCTTTATGGAAGAAGTGGAAGCCTGATTGGCCAAACAGATTTGCCGGTGTAACGTTCACAATTGATACGCATACCCTCATGGTTACACATGGAACAACAACAGGCAAACCGCTGCTCGAAGACGAGCCGCAGCAAGAATAACAGGCAGGTGAGCCATTATGGTAACGGTTATTGTAGTGATTTGGATCGCCATCATGGCAGGGTGCGACTTGCGTGCAGGACGGCGGGAGGGCCCGAGGCCGGCCCGGATAAAGTTCATTTACGGCCTGCTCCTGCTGGTTATTGCTTACCACACGATTGTCATTCAAGGAAATCTCCACTGGCTCACCTATTATGATTCGGCGAATGCGCTTTTCGGCGGGGCAGGCAATACGATAATGAAGTGGGTTAAAACGAAAGGATGAGCAGCATGCAGGTGAAAATAACGCCGCTCCAGGCGGTGATCTTTCTATTTATCTATCTCACCAGTTCAGCGATCATCAATATTCCCGCGCCGCTCATAAGCTTTGCCGGCAATTCGTCATGGATTAGCCTCTGTATCTCGGCAGTCATGGGCATGATCCTGATACTGCCTGTCTTGTGGCTGGCCCGGACGTTTCCGGAGAAAAATTTCATCGAATACAGCAAAGAGACCGTTGGAGCCCCTGTCGCCTTCCTGCTTGGCCTCGCATTTCTTTATTATCAAATTCATATGGGAGCCGCCATCGTTCTGGATATTGCGATGTTTCTAAAAAGCTCGATGATGCGGTCGACACCGTCCTACTGGTTTATATTTCTCATTTTCCTGGTTGTTGCCGTGACGGTTGACGCCGGAATCGATAAAATAACCGGGTTGTTCCCGATCCTCATCGTCAACGTCATGTTCTTCGTTTCCCTCATTGTGCTGATGTCGATTACAAATTTCGATTTTAACCACCTGCTGCCGATTTTACCTGATGGCGTCAAGCCGCTGCTGCACGGGATCTACTATTCCTTCGGTTTTCCTTTTGTCGAGGTTGTAGTCTTCTCCATGATCCTCCCTTTCGTCGCCGGCCCCAGACCGGGGTATGTACTCAAAATGCTTGCCGCTATAGGGCTTACTGCGCTATCGCTCATCGTAACAACGCTTACCACGATCCTCGTGTTCGGCCCCATTGCAGGGGAACGCAAATATTCGCTGTTTGAGGTCGCGCGCTCGGTGAGCATTCTGGATGTTTTTCAGCGGATTGAAGCCCTGATCGGTTATTCGCTCATTGTCGCTTCCTTTATGAAAACAACGATCCTGCTCTTCACAGCACATCAAACTTGCATCCATTTGCTGGGACTCAAAAAGGACAAGATGCTGGTGTTTCCCCTGGCGCTGCTGATGGCTCTCATCTCCATGACAGCCATCGAGGGCGGAGAGGCCAAATGGAACTACGAGGTGACCGTTATTCATCCGATGTGGGGCATGTTATGCGGAGCTGTGCCGCTCCTGCTTGTATTCTTCATTGCGCTGATCCGGCGCAAGAAAAAACCGGCCTCCACACTCCCGTAAGGGGGCGGTGACCGGTTATCAATTGGATGCCTATATGACTGGCAGAGTCCCCGGATAAGAGCTAGGAAGCGAACACCGGCTTATCCACGCCGATGTCGTCCAGCATGATTTTACCTTGACTGCCCGACAGAAAGAATGTGATCTCCGACAAGCTCCCAGGATCGAACTGCGGATTCTCCGCCTGAAATTGACTGAGCTGCAGTCTGTAGGTCTGGAAAACAGGCTGCATGGCATCCTTGTATTTGCCATCCTTGGCCCCATCCTCCAGCCACGAGGCGATCGTGAATATCGTCTTCGGCTGCCAGGTTACCGGAAGGAAGCGGTCAAGCGGCAAGCGGACCTGTACGCCGTTCCGGCTCTTGAGCCGGATATCGATGGAAGGTAAAGAATCGCCCGCCGACTCCTCATCAGAGAGCCGGTCCTGCTCCAGATTGGACATGGAGAATACAAGACTCGCCTCCCCATCAGCTGCAAGCTTTTTGTCGATTGACGGGTCCAGCTTCAGCGTATAAGAGCCTCCCTGCTGCTTCTTCCATTCCAGCACCGATCCTTTGGTGCCCTTGTTGTAGCCGTCGCGGTCCTTCGCCGCCGCCTCCGACCATTGCAGACCGTCCACCTGAACGGTTACCCCGTTCTTATAGGTCGATTTGTCGGCATCGTCGTCGAAACGGGCCAGCTCCTTGAAGCTTCCGTCTTCGAAACGGCTCGTATATCGGCCCTCCGGCAGCCAGCTGCTGCCTGTGCGATAATCGGCAAACAGCTCCTTGTAATGCGTATTGCCGTGGAGGGCCACCTCCAGCAAAGCAGACACATACACCTTAGCGATCTGCTGCTGGTCCGCGGCCGCCATCATGCCGTCCTGAGTTAACAATAAGCCGCCAGGCAGACTGTCGTCCATCGTGCCCCACTCCGTGTTAAAGCGGCTGTGGTTGGCCTGGGCAATGTAAAGGGCTGCCTTGAAGCGATCCGATCCCGGGGAGAAGGTGGAGCGGATATACTGCCGTTCCCCGGTATACGTGTCAACATCGCCGTCATTGGCTCCCTGAAGCGTCAAATAATAGGTATCCTTAAGTGCAGCCAGCTGCTTGTCGACGGTTTTGTCCGTTGGCGCAATGCCGATAACCGCTTGAATCCTGATGTCACCCAGCTGTTTCAGGCTGGCATCGGAAGCAAACCACCTGGAGCGGTCCGCTGCCATCGCTACGGCCTGCCCTCCCCTGGAGTGGCCAATCAGCGCAACATTCTGCAGATCAACCTTATTGTAAAAGGGGCTGCCTGCCTGATCGTTGAAAGCGGAGATCTGCTGCAGATGCTGAAGCAGAACCCAGGCCCTTACCTTCATATCCTGATTCGGGATATTGGCCCACACGGAGTAATTAAGGAAGTTCTCATCTACAGAGACGGCAATAAATCCCCGGCTGGCCAGCAATTCGCCCAAATAGGCATAACCTTCGTCGGAAAACTGCTCCATCAGATGATTGCCGTGAACTATAAGCACCAGTGGGAAAGGCCCGCTGCCCTCCGGCATCCAGACTCTTCCATTAAGAGGCAGCGCATGCTCGTCAAAGCCCCAGAAGAAGGAACGCAGCCAAGGCCAGTATTTAATATAAGACGAGGCATCGACGGATTGCGAAGTCAGGTCCACCGACCCGCCAAACTCATCGCGGTGGCGATCCTCGCCGCTGCCGTACGTAAAGCTGGTGAAGCTGAAGGGCCCGGGACTGGCGGGGTCATCCGCCTGCAGAACATCCACGGGATAAGCGTCAACAGGGACATCCTGGGCAAAAACCGGCACGGCCGCCTGTTCCTGCCACGGCCAATAAGCGACCGCCACGCAAAGAATCCCCGCCGCCAAGAGAGATGCCAGCTTCGGCAGCGGCCTGATCCGGTAGCTGGCAAGCAGCCCGACCAGAATTCCCGCTATCATCCCGGCCGCTGTCAAGATTGCGGAGAGAATAACCGATAACAAAATGCCTTCGTCGGCAAAATACCAGATCAGATAAATCGCAATTCCTGCGACCAGCAGCGCTCCCGTATAAAAACGCGGCACAGGCAAATAACATAGCGTAAGCACAAATGCGATCAAAACCGCGCCAAGCGCCATGCCGATCGTACCAAGCAGGAAAATTGCCGATGTATCAAAAGCGGTTCCCAGCCCTGTCGGCATTCCCAGCGCCGCTATAATCAGCATGACGGAGCAGGCGAGCCACGGGCCGATCAGTGAATACCGCCAAAAGCGGGTATCATAATCAAACATGCTGTATATGCGATTAAGCAGCCATTCGATAAACATAGAGCTTCGGCGAACGGGCCGTAATTCCATCTCCATTTTTGAAATGCACTCCCTGAAAGCTTGCGCGTTATGGTGGAGCTGTCGGTTCTCTTATTCATTATAGAAGGCATCCATCCATGCAGCCAACACAATGTTGCTGCATAAGCAGAGAACTCTTGACAATTCCGGTTATTAACTAGCGGTGCAGGGCAAAAGCTCCCCGGCAAGTGACAAGCTGCCAGCTCGCTTGTAACACCTGCGAGTACCGGAAGAGGTTTGACGCAAGCGCAGCCGGATTTTTCACCGGACCTTTAGGCAAGCGGCTCGAAGGAAATGGTGATGTCCAATATTTCCGAACGGCTTCCGATCCGGATGGGAGGCCCCCAGGTTCCATAACCAGAGCTTACAATGGCATGGAGCCTGCCTTTATGCAGATAACCCCAGTCCAGCTCAAATATCCTCCGGGTAAGCAAATGATTCGGAGCCATTTGTCCCCGGTGCGTATGGCCGTGCAGCGACACGTCAATGCCGCTATCCGCGGCCTCGCCTATTGAGGAGGGCTGATGATCCAGCAGGATCAAGGGAAGAGAGTGATCCAGCTCCGCGATCAGCTCCTTGATGGGAAGGCGGCCGCTCCGGCCGGTTCTGACGCTTTGCGCCGCTTTATCCTTGCGCCCGACCAGATAGAAGCTGTCGGCGATTTTGAGCGTTTGATCGGTCAGTACGGGAATGCCCGCTTTATCCATAAGGGCAATAAACTCTTCTTTTTTGCCCCCGATATATTCGTGATTGCCCAGCACCGCGTAGGTGCCGTAGCGGGATTTGAAACCCTTCATGACACTTCCCAGATCAAGCCTCCGGAAGGGCTCAACGTCATCGTCGATGACATCGCCCGGAAGCAGCACAATATCCGGGTTCAGCTGATTGATGCGCTCCACCAGCAGCTTCAGATACCGTGTTCCCACAATCGTTCCGAGGTGCAGGTCGGAAGCGGCGGCAATGCGAAGCTGTTTGAGGTCGCCAGCCTGTTTGTTCACGACAACTGAATATTGCCGGACAATAGGATTCCACGCGTTCCAGGAGCCTCGCGCAAGAATAGCAATCAGAATCACAAAATAGACCGCGCCCGCAGACAGTACCGCCGTATCCCGGGAAACGGAAGCGCTGCGCTGCGCCCAGACGGCCAGATCAGCCAACGGCAGCAATATGACACTATATTCGAACACCGCAAACCAATAGGAGCCGATCCATTTCAAGCCCCGCGGGAGGGGACCGGGAATGACTCTCTCCAGCAGTCTGGAAATAATATAGGATAACGCGATAATCCAAAAGCATGTCCAATAGAGAGCGCCCGAATAGCTATCCGTCAGGGCAGACAGAAATACCGATCCATTCCAGCCAATATACCATTGCAATCCTACAAAAATACCAAGCACCGCAGCTATTGTGCCTATCATCCGAAAAACTCTCATACCTTCACTCCGCTTCTGCTTATCTGCGATTCAACCACATCTCTCTATTATAACCGGATTAAGAGGAAACAGCTAACTCCCCGCACGAACCGGTGGCGCCAGTAAATCAGCGCCCGGTTCTGTGCAGCGAAGCGATAGCGCGATATCTTACGCGCTCGGTTCTGTGCAAGCGAACCGGTGGCGCGATATTTTACGTGCTCGGTTCTGTGCAAGCGAACCGGTGGCGCGATATTTTACGTGCTCGGTTCTGTGCAAGCGAACCGGTGGCGCGAGTAAATCAGCGCCCGGTTCTGTGCACCACGAACCGGTGGCGCGAAGAAACTCGCGCCCGGCAACATGCCGTCCAGGCAGCAAAAAAAGCAGGAGAGCCGCTGTCACGCGGCCATCCTGCTTCATCTTTTCGTCTGTTCGCTTTACGCCTTCAATACATCATGATCGACATAACGCTCGCCGTTCAGCTCGCTGATCACATTGATCGCAACCTTGGCGCCGTCGCCTGCCGTAATGATCGTATGAAGGCTCACGCCTGCACAGGCGCCTGCCGCCCAGATGCCTTCCACATTCGTCCTGCCCGAAGCGTCAACATCGAACACAGCCTTCACTCTCGGCTCCGTTCCCGGTTTGGTCTGCAGGCCTATCGTTTCTGCCAGATCGAGCAGCAGCCCGGATGCCACAATGACCACTTTCGCCTGATAGGTTTCATTCTCGGTTGTAATTTGAAAGCCATCCTCTGATTGCTGTACATGGGTTACTTTGGCCCGAATAAGCTCGGCGCCGAATTTTTGCGCCTGTTTGATGCCGACTTCAACAAGATCGACGCCTTTGATTTCCGGAACGCCGTAATGATTCTCGATCCAGGCTTTCTTCGTAATGCTTTGATCGCTGTCGATCAAAAGCGTCTTTTTCCCCGCTTTTGCTGCAAACAGCGCAGCGCTGCCGCCTGCCGGGCCAGCCCCGATAATCGCAATATCCACCATAAGTCCAAAACCTCCTCAAATTAGTAGGCTTACAAACCCCATCATACCGCTTGCATTTGCTAGTTTACAACTGCGCCTTCCAATTCCTTCAAATATTCGATGACTTGAATATGCTTGCGCATCGATTTCTCATGAACCATATTCAGCTTGCCGTTGTCCAGCTTCCCGAATCGCTCGGACAATTCCGGATTATCATGCGTCCAATCCACCTGGCTGAGCACATCCAGGCAGTCTGACCATCCCGGATTATATTTGCCGTCTTCCTTGTACAGGAAGTCATGGGCATACAGCGCCAGCGACTCCTGTACGATCCGGCTGGAGGATATATAATGAGCCATGCCAGGCTGCTCCGGCATATGAGGCAGAACTCCGTTAAAGAATTGATGAAGAATTTCCACATGAGTGGCAGGGTCCTTGCGGATTCGGCGCGCCAATTCATAGGTTGGATTCATTTTGCCCGTGTACAGCAGGGTCGCCACCGAATACAACCAGCTGAAGCAGGTGAAATTCTTGTTGTAGGCGGTCAGGTTGTTGCGGCGCTCGATACCAACCGTCTTCAGCAGCTCGTTGTTGTCGGCCACCTGCTGCAGCACCAGATTAAGCGGATCGCTGCCGTCATACGAATGCCCGAGCTCCTTGCTCACCAGCTGTACCTTGGAGTTGATATCCCCGAACAGCTGCTTCTCTTCCTCTTCCCCCAGACCTACATACAGCTGTACGGAAAGCTCGCTCTCCAGCAGATCCAGCCTTCTGGCCTCCATCTGCTCAAGCAGCCCCTCGGCCTGCTCCAGCTCTTCCTTCGCCTGCGGATCCTCCGGAGAGCGGCGGCATTTCAGCTTGAGCTTCGCGACTTCCTTCTCCCATCTGCGGTTTTCCTTGATCAGCTGCTCATTCGTGTAGCCGAGCGCCAGAATCCGGTGCTGGCCGTCCAGAATGCTGAGCTTGGAACCATGCAGCAGTACAAGATGGTCCTCCGCTCTGGCAAGGGCGCCCACATCGCGCAGGGAAAGCGTAACAGGACCAAAGAACACATGATCCAACTCGCGCTCCTGCAGATAGTTGGCGATTTTGCGGCGCTGCATGCCGCTCAGCTTCCGCTGCACCATGGGATCGATAGCCGTATAGTTCAGCAAATCATGGATCCGCAGCGAGACTGTTGCCAGCCCGAAGCGGTCGCAATAAGGATGAATCGTCATATTTAAGCGTAAACCGTCCATTAACCGATCTCCTCCTTATCCGAAATGAGAAACAGATTTTCTTTATCGTAGAAATCCCGAATATATTGATAGGCCTTCATAATCCGGCTCCGTCTTGGCAGGCGGTCCTTCTCCTCATCCTTATAGATCAGGCTCCAATCGATATGGGGCAGGATTTTCATGGCATGCGCGAGCGAATATTTGTTGAACTGCAGCGTCTTGAACGCTTCCTCGTTGAGGAACAGCGCAAGCGCGATCTGCACATTCTCCGACCAGCACAGCTCCTTACGGTCGGGAGCGGGCAAGTAACGGAGCATGGCCTCAAAATAATAATTGGCCTGCTCCAGATGCTCGTTCAGCGACACCTCGGTGTAGTGATAGCCGTTGTTTCTTGCGGCCGATTTGAGCCGTCCCTCGAAGAGGGCAATCAATAATTCAATAACGAGCGAATAAGCGAACAAATACTCCGGCCCCTTGCCCCGTTCAGAGTATGTATCGGTCGGAAGCTGATTCATCACCGGATATTCCTGCACAAGACGGGTGGCCATGATGTGATAGAATCGCCGCTGATCGCGCAGCGATGCCAGATTCCCGCCGATCTTGCGCGGCAGCTTGTTGATATCGGAGAACAGCTGGCGTTCCTGCCTGGAATTAATATCGAGATAAATCATGACGGACATGGGGAAATCGTACAGTTTCCGCAGCTTTTCCGTAAGTTCAGCCACCCGGTCATATTCACGTCTGTCCTTGGCTCTTGCCATATTGCCCTGAAGCGTTTCCATAACACGACGGAATGCGGCCAGACGATGCTGCCCGTCGACGACGTAGCATTTCTCTACTGATTGCAGGTCATAGGAGCTTCGGTTCGGATCGTATTTGCCAGCGCCTCTGGCGGATAGTATGATGCCTGGAAAATAAACATTTTGCCCATGATCCAGATAAAGCAGAATATAATCCACAAGCCTGGATACATTTTTGGGGATCAGCTGGCGCTGCACTTCAAGGTCGATTTCATAAATTGTAAACAGCTTGCTCATTGGCAGCGTGGTTGACAGCGTTGTTTGACCGAATGTGCGCGCCATATTTCCGGGCACTTCAACATAAGTACCAGGAATTCCAGTTGAAAACAGCTCAGATAGGGATTGTACCGGTTCCATAATTAACCTCCATATTTCGTATTACATACAGAATATAGTAGTATTGTAAACTTCGCAATGTCGTCTTTCGGATTCTTTCGTATTATAGTATATTCAGGATACGCCTGTAAAAAGAAGCGTCCGAGCCCTTTTTTGCCGGATAAAACAAAGAACCGTGCTTCGTTGGAAGCAGGGTTCTTTGTCCCGGGTAGAAACAAAAAACTTTATCCCGGATTATTCTTTTGATCAACGGTGCATTTTCCAGCAAACGATGAAGCAGCGCAGCGGCTTCCGCCCGGCAATGGCGATCTCAGGCATTAATTTGCCTTTGTTTCTGAAGATCCGCCCATCTCCCGTCACCCTTTCTATTTAGATAACAACGCCGCCGTCCACGTTGATTGTTGCGCCGGTTACAAAGCTGGCTTCCGGCGACGCAAGGTAGGCCACCATACTGGCAATTTCGAAGTCATGACCGTATCGGCCCAGAGAAATCATGCCGTTTACGATCGGCGCATAAGGTCCGTCAGCCGGATTCATGTCCGTATCCGTCGGCCCTGGCTGAACAATATTTACTGTGATGCCGGCTGGGGCGAGATCACGGGCAAGACCGCGGGTCAATCCGGCTGCGGCCGCTTTCGTCGCAGTATAAAGACTGTTGCCGGGGAAAGGGTTGCTGTCGGCGTTGATGCTCCCAATATTGATTATGCGACCTCCTGCGCCCATTAGGGGGCCGGCGGCTTGGACAGCAACGAATATAGCCCGGAAGTTAACAGCGACCATTTTATCGAACTCTTCAATAGAGAATTGATCATAGGGCTTCAGGTTGGCCATTCCCGCATTGTTAACGAGAATATCTATTCCGCCAAAAGCTTTGACGGTTTCTGCAACTGCTCCTTGAACGGCCTCCACATCCGCGCTATCTGCCCGAACCGCCAAAGCGCGGCCGCCGGAAGCTTCAATTTCCTTTACCAGCTCATCCGCTTTATTCTGCGCGTTTACATAAGTGAAAGCCACTGCTGCTCCATCGCCTGCGAGTCGTTTCACGATTGCCGCTCCTATACTTCTGGATCCTCCTGTTATCAAAGCCGTTTTTCCTGATAAAGGTTTTGCTGATTGAGTCATATTGCCATCTCCTTTTTGTTTTGGAACGTTCGGTTCATTACTTCACCGCTAATGTATCGTAAAGGATCAACTGCTGTCAAGAGCTCATTACCCAATTTCAAATGTTATATATTGACAAGCCGAAAATCCTGAATTTAAAGCCCGGCAGGACATTTCCCATGAATAATACGGATCTGCCGCGCAGATACTTGACAATTCATATCCCTATTCGTTATATTTATGTCATATTTATAAACCGAACAGTTCAATATTATGACAATATATGTTTTCGGGAAAACAACAGCGGTTGAAAGGGGTAATCAGCATGGCAGGAGGACGCCCGCGCGCTTTCGACATTGATATTGCTCTGGAAAGCGCCCTAAGACTGTTCTGGCAGAAAGGCTATGAGGGCACGTCGCTATCGGATCTTACGGAGGCTATGAATATTAACCGTTCAAGCCTTTATACAACTTTTGGCAGCAAGGAAGAGCTGTTCCGCAAAGTACTTGATCTTTATTACGAAGGTCCGCCAACCGTCACTGGCGCTGCTCTTCACGAATCAACCGCCCGTGCCGTTGCCGAACGGCTATTGAGCGCGACAGCCGACACGGTCACTGATCCTGCCACTCCACCGGGATGTCTCACTATTCAAGGCGCTCTTTCATGCGGAGAGGAAGCTGAACCTATACGACAGGAGCTCATTACACGCCGGAAGGCATCCGGGATCGCGCTGCGGCAACGTTTCGAGCAGGCCAAAGCAAGCGGGGATTTGCCCGCCCATTCCAATCCGGCCGCTCTTGCCCGGTTCATTTCTACGATCGCCGAAGGAATGTCCATTCAAGCTGCTGACGGCGCAAGCCGTGAGGAATTGCAAGAGGTGATTGATACGGCGCTGCAGGCTTGGCCATCCTGAAGCCGGATTCAGCCACCGTCATTTGAAGAAAAGGAAATCAAATAAAAGCGGGACGTGAGGCTAATTAAGCCACGTCCCGCTTTTATGTTAGATATGATGTATGTTTCGCTTCCGCACGAGCCGCTTCCTTCTCGTTCGGAAGAGCCCGTTACTTGTGATTCGCCAGCCAATCCGTAAGCGCGGTAATTTCATCATCCGTCAGCGTTCCTTTGAACGGTGGCATACCGCCGCCGCCATTTTGAATCTGGGTGGAAATCTGGTCCGCGCTCATAGTGGCGCCAATCTTCTGCAAATTCGGGCCTACGCCTCCGGACAGATCCGCAGCATGGCAGGAAATGCACTGCTGCTTGTATACGGCTTCCGCTGTCGCATCAACCGTTCCCGCATTCCCGGCCGGCGGTGCTGCCGGTGCGTTATTTGAGTTATTCGCCGGCGGCGGCGTGTTATTCGTATTGTTGTTGCCTCCGCATCCTGTTGCTGCCATAAGGATGGCAGCCATCACCAGCACCAGCGGTAATGTGGTTTTTTTCATGTGGGTGTCCTCCTGAATGTTGTCCGTAGCTTCTTTGAATGGGATAGCTTGTCTTTAAGATTGCCCGTCTTATACTTCCTCATACACGCGGATGCCTCCCTTTGGTGAAGCACGCATAATACGGGCGTGAATGGGTAAAGTAAAAGTATCCCTGAAAATCCATTTAAGAGGGAAATCCGCTTGATACTAAAGGGAGCTGAAGAAGGAAGATGAGAAGCGACGAGGATTTGATTCGTCATTTAACCGAGCTCCGTAAACGGCTTATTCTCGTCGCGGTCTGGTTTGCGGCAGCATTCAGCGGGGGCTTGTATCTGTCGCCCGCCATATTACGGTATATCAAATCCAGGCCCGGCACCGCGGAGATCCAGTGGAATGTCTTCTCGTTCACGGACGGGCTGTTCATCTATTTGCGGTGCGCGTTGTTGTTTGCCATCTTGTTCACGCTTCCTCTATTGCTATACCAGATATGGGCCTTCGCCCGGCCGGGGCTCACTGAGAAGGAAGCCAAAGGAACCCTTTCCTATGTCCCTGTCTCCTTCCTGCTGTTTATCTGCGGGATCTCGTTCAGTTATTTTCTCGTTTTCCCCATGATGCTCCGGTTTATGGAGCAGATGAATCAAAGCATCGGAGCAGTGGAAACCTACGGTATCGACCGTTATTTTTCCTTTCTGTTCAATCTGATCCTGCCCCTTGGCATTGCTTTTGAAATGCCGCTCGTCATTTTATTCCTGACGAAGCTTGGGCTGCTGACGCCGGACAGGCTGCGGAGCACCCGGAAGTACGCCTATGTCAGCCTGGCTGTCGCCGGGTCCTGCATATCGCCGCCGGATTTTGCCTCCCATCTGTCCGTTACGATTCCGTTATTGGTGCTGTTCGAGATCAGCGTCCTCATTTCCGTGAATTATTATCGCCGGAGAGGAACATCCGCCATACCGTCAAGCCAATAATGAAAGGAGGTTTAAGCCATGTTCAATAACATCGGCATTTCCGGGCTTGTGATTATTTTGCTGATCGCGCTCATCGTATTCGGACCGGCCAAGCTCCCGCAGCTTGGAAGAGCGTTCGGAGACACACTCCGCGAATTCCGCAACTCTACGAAAGGCATTGCAGACGATGATGAGCCCGTATCCGGCGCAACGGAATCCAAGTCCAAGGACGAGCAGCTCAAGCTCCTGTAGCATAAAAAGCAAGCAAGAACCGGCTATCGCCTAAATTCTATAAGGTCAAAAAGAACCTCCAATCCGCTTTTGCGGACTGGAGGTTCTTTTGCTGCCGACGCCTAAGCTTACACCAGTAATCCGCCCTTGCTCCGGTAGGTGATGATTCCCTCCGCGGCGCGGTACGCAAGCGCCCCCACCGTTCCTGTCGGGTTATAGCCCGAATTCTGGGGAAACGAGCTGGCTCCCACCACAAACAGATTGTCCATATCCCACATCTGCGAATAGTTATTGACTGCCGATGTGTCAGGCGCGTTGCCCATAATAACGCCTCCTGTGTTATGGGTGGACTGGTATGTGGAAATATCGTAGGGGCCAAGCTCCTTCAAGGAGTCAACGTGGTCGGCGCCCATTTCCGTTACGATCTCTTTGCATTTGGAAGCCAGATACTTGGCAAGCTCACGGTCCTGATCCTCAAAGTCAAAGGTTATCCGCAGCAGCGGATCCCCGTATGCATCCTTGTAGGTCGTATCCAGATCAAGAAAATGCTGCTTGAATGACATGGAGGATCCTTGTCCGCCCACTGACAGGATACGGTTCGCGTACTTGATGGTGTTCGCCTTGAATTCAGGCCCCCATGTCGGAGTTCCTGACGGAGCGGGATTGTTCTGAATCGGCCTCTGTCCGGACTGGCTCAGGGAAAGCGAGCCGCCGTGAATAAATTTCAAATCCGAATGGTCGAAATTATCTCCGTTATAGTCATCGACATTGACGCCGAGAGCCCCCGCGCCGGCAAAATTATTGAACTGGTCTTTCTCGAAAAAGCCCTGTGCCGAGCCCTTCGACACTTGATAGGCGTAGTTTTTGCCGATGACGCCTTTTCCCGTCTTGGGATCATAAGGCGTGCCGATATCGGACATCCGCAGAAGCCGGACATTATTGAACACATAGCTGGTCAATACGACGATGTCTGCCGGCTGCTCGATTTCCTCGCCTGTCGTTACATCCGTATACATCACCCCGGTTGCCTTATTGCCCGTATACAACACGCGTCTGACATGTGAGTGCGTGCGGATTTCGAACTTGCCCGTTTTGTTGGCAACGGGAATGACCGTCACGACGGGATCGGCTTTCGCTCCGTATTCGCAGCCGAACCGTTCGCAATAGCCGCAGTATTGGCAGGCAGCCCGGGAAATTCCGTCCGGATTGGTGTAGTTCTCGGACAGATTGGCCGAGGGCATCATGTACGGATGCAAATTCAGTTTCTTGCTGGTATCGATGAAACGCTGCATGGCAGGCGTTTTCTTCATCGGCGGCGTCGGGTACGGGCTGGAGCGCTTGCCGCCAAACGGATTCGGCTCCCCGGAGATTCCAGCCGTCTTCTCGAACTTGTCATAATAAGGCTCAAGCTCGTCGTAGGTGATGCCCCAGTCCTGAATCGTCATATCGGCAGGGATTTTATTCTTGCCGTAGCGTTCGATCGTTTTGCTGCGGATTTGGAAATCGTAAGGGAGAAAGCGGTAGGTCTGACCGTTCCAGTGCACCCCTGATCCGCCAAGACCGTCGCCGATCAGGAAGGAGCCGTACTGCCGCATCGGCAGCGCGCGGAACTTCTCGCTGCTGCGGAAGGTGATGGTCTCCTTCGATAAATCCTGCATCAGGTCGTAGCGAATCCCGTAACGCAGCTCGTCATGGACCATAAAATAATCCTCCGTTTTGCGTTCGCGGCCCTTCTCCAAACCAACAACATTCAAGCCTTTTCGGGTCAGCTCGGAAGCGATTATACCGCCGGCCCAACCGACCCCGACAATGACAACATCCGTTTTCGGCAGTTTCTTAGCCATAGAATTCCTTCCTCGTTTCCGCTAATGCCCCGCCATATGCTCTTGCAGACTGCTTGGGGCGATAGCCGTAAATTCTTTTTCGATCACATCGGTGTAGCTCATTTGATTGCCCGGATAATTCCGCATGCGCCAGCCGTTCTTATCCGAATTGCCGCCGTACAGCGGATCGCTGTATGCGCCTTCCAGCGTATTGCCGCGCATCATTTTGAAAAAACCGCTCGCCGATATGGTCGTCAGCTTCACTTCATCGGACTCGAACGCTTTGAGTACCTGATCCTGCTCTTCCCCGGTCAGCCCGGCGAAGCCTTTGCTTAACTTGGTTTGGCTGTAGTTTTCCATTTCTCTGAGCCCGATTTCATACATTTCTCTTCGTTTCAAACGCCCTTGATAGCCCTGGACCATCTCTCCGGTATAAAAGGGAGGGGACATGTACTCTCTTCCGTTAAAGCCGTACTCACCGGCCAGCTGATGGTCGATAAAGAAGGCCACGCCTAGTTCGCGCGCTCCGGGACCGTTACTGTCCGACGGAAAAATCCGTTCAGTTGCCGCATCCACAATCGCAAACTGCTCCTGGTTGAAAAACATGAGCGCGCGGTTGTAATTGGCTGCCGGCGGAGCGGGCTCATTCGCGGGAGCAGCCGGTTTCGCTTTGCGCGGAATCAGGCTCCCGAGCGCTCCACCGACAACGACGCCTCCCAGGGCAAATCCGGTATTTACGAGAAAACGGCGTCTGGAAGGCTCACGAACGTCCGGATCGGACGTTTTCTTACGATTATCTTCATCTGCTGCCAATCGCTTCACCCCTTGTATGGATTAGGGTTATTATTTTCCAATAATATGTGATTATACATTTTAGTTCCGCAGTAAATATTAACCTTTAAGAACATAGCTCATATAGAGAGGAACTTTCACATGAATATCAAGCCTATCCTGCTTTCCGTTCTGATCATCGGGGCAATTGCCGTATCCGGCTGCCAAAACGGACGCAATCTCAAGACAGAGAGCATCCAGGACGCCCAACAGATCCGGGAGCAGCAAATGAGAACGCTGCGCAACCCCAATATCATTCCGAGCGCAGGCCACATGAAAGTGCAGACAACGAATGAACTGGGCAAGACAAGCTACGGAATGGGCAGCAATGTGTACAGTGTCATCGGAAGCTCGGGACTGCACAGCGAGGGCTTGTCGCAGCATCTGGAGTCGCGCCTTAGCGGCATGGGGATCAACAACGTATCGGTATTCGTCTTTGACGACTCTGTCGTCCTGGCAGCAGCCAAGCGGGAGCTCACCGCTTCACAGTACGACCCGATGCAGGAGAAAGTACTAAGCGGTACAGGCGGGTTCTCGGGCAGGGGAACGGAACCGAACAGCCGGATCGGAACCTTCGGCGCCGGTGAGAAGGTATCTGCCGACAATATCGATATGGCCGAAAAGCAGATCGAAACGCTCATAGGCGGCAGTGTGCATGTGATCAAAATTGTAAATCCCGAAGCGGTCAAAACCATCAAACAGATCAGGAGCTATTCGGAAAATCCGGAAGCGCACCCGAGCCAGATCGCGGACGGACTTAACAAGCTGCTGAGACTGGCCCCCCAAATGCCCCAGAAATAAGCGGAGAGCGGCGGAGAAATCGTTTCTTCGCTATTTTCACCGGCATGGTTAACCGAATTGATTAATTGAAGAAAAGTTCCTCTTGCAGCTGGCTGGCGAGAGGAACTTTTTTTGTGTCGGCGCTGCATTCAACCAGCTGGCAGCCTGCATTCTCTATCGCTTGTCCAATTCGTCCGGTGCAACTAATTGCCTTATATCCGCGTCTATTTGTCGGTACCCAATAAATAAAGGATGGTGCAATGCTATGTTGAGAAAAAACATGATACGCACAGGCCTGCTTACTGCTATAGCGGTTGCTCCCTTGATGCAGCTTTCACCCTCCCATGCCGCTGCTGCAGCGGACGAGGCGCAATTTCAGATTGGAAAGCCGTCCTATTCCATCAATTCCGTGGTTCACCCTCTGGCGGCCCCTCCCTATATGAAGAATGCCACCACGATGGTGCCGCTTCGGGCAGCTGCTGAAGCCATGAAGGCAGAAGTCAGCTGGAGCGTCAAATCGCAAAGTGTCGTCTTAACCGGCCAATCCTTCGGCAGGCTGACCGTAAAGATGAATGAGAACATCGCCGTCAATGACAAAGGCGGGAAATTCAAGCTTCCGGAGCGCGTTACGAATGTGAAAGGCATTCTCTTTATCCCGGTCAGAAGCCTGTCACAGCTTATGGGTTTTACCGTTCAATGGAACGGGGCGGACCGCAGCATCGTCATCAGCCAGGGAAACCCACAAGCGGACAAGCTGACCTTCCAGTATGGATTCAATAAAGATGATGAGGGCTGGGACGGCGGCTTCGCCGATCTGCCAGTCGGTTACGATCAGGCTATTTATAACCTTGACTATAAACGCGAGCTTATCCCTCTCGAGGGTAATACAACAAACTTCGGATTAAAGCTGAGCGGAATGAACCGAAGCGACGATCTGTTTATGTTCGCCACCAAAAAGGTTGAAGGTCTGGAGCCAAACACAACATATCAGGCAAAGCTTAAGATCGGAATGTATACGAATCAGGGCGGAGGAATGATGGGCGTTGGAGGTGCTCCCGGCGAAGCGGTCAGCATCAAGACCGGTGTGCTGGGCATAGAGCCGAAGGCCGTTCAGAAGGATGATGGCGGCGGGAAGTTCTACCAGATGAATGTGGATAAAGGAAACCAGTCCGTGGAAGGCGCAGACGCCAAAATTGTCGGCAATATCACGAAGCCCGATTCGGAAAAGGAAGGCTATCAGCTCGTGACCTTCAATTACGGAACCAGCGTTACGACCAATGCCAACGGCGAATGCTTTATTCTGATAGGCAGCGATTCCGGCTATGAAGGCTTGACGACCTTATATTTCGACGATATCCAGCTTTCCTTGACGAAATAATTGAAGATAAACAGGTAAAGCAGTCCAGGCTTATTTTGATAAGCCCGGGCTGTTTTTTTTGTAACACGGGTGCGGACTGCTTCCTCTTCCATGCCGCAGCTCATGTGCAGCATCACGCAAACAGGAAGACCCGATCAAGCCGGTTTTCTTTCGTTACGGAGCCGCAGGTCGGCCCTATTTCTGGTTCCCTTCAAACGGTCTATATGGAAAGCTTGTTTCATATACATAGGCATAGACAAGCTCAATCCGTATTTTTGAAAGGATGCGAATGCCGCCGTATGGAGCACCTATTGCCGCTAAAGGTTGTATATCTGCTGATGTTCGGAACAGCCCTGCTTTGGACGGTCGTTTATATTCTCGTCATATATAGGGGGTTTAAGGATAAATTCTGCGGAATGCCCCTCGCCTCCATATGCGCCAATATTACCTGGGAGTTTCTGTTTACTTTTCTTATGCCGTTTCATCCCCTTCAGCAAATCGTCACCCTGGTGTGGTTTCTGCTGGACTGCATCATTTTGCTCCAATATCTCTATTATTCCAAAGGCTTGTATCCAAAACGCACGCTTCACGCTGTTGTCTTCTCCCTGCTTGTCATCGCTTTGCTGCTGCATTACGGGATGGCGGTTGAATTTCACGATAAATGGGGCATTTATTCGGCCTTCGGCATCAATCTGCTGATGTCCATCCTCTTTATCCAAATGCTGCTGGTTAAAGGGCCCCAGGGCCAATCCCTGCCCATCGCTTACTGCAAAATGATCGGCACCTTATGCGCCTCCTTCTTCAGCTACTCGCTTTTCCCCCAATCCGTATTATTGACGATTATGTATATTCTGATCTTTATCCTGGACGCTGCGTACATCCTCCTGCTCGCTAGCCGGTCAGTCAGCAGTACTCACAAGCCGGCTATTACTAATAAGACGATCTGATGAGTGGAGCACTATGAACGCATTTCTCCAGGATTATCAACCAACTGACAACTATCGCTTTTTGCATCGAGGTTCCCTCATTACCCGCACCAAATTTCCCCAATATTTAAGAAACGCTAGCTCTCCTTCCGGTAAACGGCAGGACTCTTCAATGAATATCGCTTGAACCAATGGCAGAAATACTGCTTGGAGCCCAGGTTCAGCGCCTCGCTGATCTCGTCAATCGTACTGTCCGTCTGCTGAAGCTCCCTGCACGCCCACAGAAAACGTTCCTGTTGAATGAACGCGTTAACCGTCATATGCATCGTTTCGGCGAAGATCCGGGAGAGATGCCGCGGGCTGATATGACAGTACCTGGCAATCTCCGCAAGTGCCGGGTTCGCCAGCTTATGGTCCTGGATATAGAGCAGCGCCTGCTCCACAATTTGGCGGGATCCGATGAAGCCGACATCGGCGATCTTCTCCACGGCTTGATCCTTGAGCTCGACGAGCGGCGAAATAATCGTCCAGATCAGCTCAATTATCCGCATCTGCACGCGGAATATCTGATGGCCGCTGACATTCTCCTGCAGCTGCAGGATCGTCTGCAGTTCCTTTTGGATCAATGGATAAATACCGTGAATATGCGGCAGATCCTGCCTAAGGCCGGTGATAGAAAACGGCAGGAAAAGGATTTCCATGGGGTCTTGGAGATCCGACCGCTGCTCATGCATCTCGCCCGGCGGAGCCAGATACACCATTTGGGGCATCAGCTCAAACTGATCCTTGTCGAGCCAGTTGATCCCTCTGCCTTTTGTTATAAAATGCAGCTCATACTGCTGATGGCAATGCGGGGCTATGTACCAGCCCGGCTTGGGCGCGACATACCCCATAAAATTAGCTTCGATTCCGATCTGGTCGAAAGTTACCTGCACAGCCGTTCACTCTCCCCAGCCTATATTGGAAGATACATCAACAGCATAACAGATAACAGACCTTAAATAACCCCCATATGTCCGTATAACGTAATATATTGTCCTTCTTGGCTCCTATTGCGTTAGAGGATCTTGCTATAAAATGAACCTATCTGATTATGGAGGTGACGCGCTTGTCTGTGAAATGGAAGAAGCGTCTGATTGATTCGGCCCCATTCGAGGCCTGCTCTGTATTTGATGTCAACAATGATGGGCAGCTCGATATTGTCAGCGGCGAATATTGGTATGAAGGACCTGAATTTACGAAAAAGCATAAAATCTGCGATATTCTGGCCATCAACGAGTATCATGATGACTTTTCCGATTATCCCATGGACGTGGACGGCGACGGCTATCTGGATATTATTACAGGCGGCTGGTGGGGCGAAACGCTGCGCTGGCGGCAAAATCCCGGTGCCGCGGGAGGAGAGTGGCAAACCTTCGACATCGGACATGTCGGCAGCATTGAAACGATACGGTTCTATGATATTGACGGCTGCGGCATACCTGAGATCTTTCCGAATACGCCGGGCGGCCCGCAGCTTTTCTTCAAGCTGATTGTGGACGCGAACGGCCGCGGAACGGGGAAATTCGAGAAATACATCATTGGCGGGCAGCCCAGCGGGCATGGGCTGGGCTTTGGGGATATCAGCGGCAATGGACGCACAGATATCCTCCTCTGCGGCGGCTGGCTGGAACAGCCGGAGAATCCCTTCCAGACCCCTTGGGAGTTTCATCCCGAATTTTCGCTTGGCTCGGCAAGCGTCCCCATTCTTGCCCACGATGTTACCGGCAACGGACTGACCGATCTCATTGTGGGCCAGGCGCATGATTACGGTCTTGACTGGTACGAGCAGATTGTCGATTCGGCGGGCAAGCGCAGCTGGCTGAAGCATCAAATCGATCCAACCTGCTCGCAGTACCACGACCTGTACCTCGTCGATATCGATCTCGACGGCGAGCTTGAGCTGGTCACCGGCAAGCGTTACCGCGCCCATAACGACGGCGATCCGGGAGCATTCGATCCTGTGGGCATTTATTACTTCAAGATGCGCGCCGGGCAGTTCCAGAAGCATGTCATCGATTATGGACCAGCAGGCGAGGCAGCCGGCTGCGGAATCTATTTCTGGATCGCGGATTTGACCGAAAATGGCCGACCCGATATCGTCGCCCCCGGCAAGGACGGCTTGTATTTGTTTGAAAATCTCGTTACTGAAAAGGAGTAGGATCAGATGAGCCGCCAAAAAATCAGGCTTGGTTTTATCGGAAGCGGTTATATGGGACAGCTTGCCCATATGACCAACTATCTCAACCTGCCGGAGGAGTGCGAGGTTGTCGCCCTGGCCGAGCCGCGTCCGGGACTTGCACAATCTGTCTCCACCCGCTATGCGATCCCCCATGTATTCGGCAGCCATGAGGAATTGCTGGCAAGCGGCCTCGTCGATGCGGTCGTCGCTTCGCAGCCATACACGCGCCACAGCATTTTAATCCCGGATATATTGCGCGCGGGCATCCCGGTATTAACGGAAAAGCCGGTAACCCTGTCCGTTGCGGCTGGTGAAAAGCTGGTGAAGCTGGGGCAGGAGCTGGGTTCCCTGCATATGGTCGGTTATCACAAGCGCTCCGATCCGGCGATGGAATATGCGAAGCGCATCGTCGATGAATGGAAGCAAAGCGGAGAATTCGGCAAGCTTCGCTATATCCGCATTACGATGCCCCCGGGTGATTGGACGGCAGCAACCGACGCACCGATCGGCACCAGTGAACCGGGCATAGCAGGCCTTCTGGAGCCGCTTCCGGCGGAATTCAGCGAAGCAAACGGCAGAAAATATGACGCCTTCGTCAATTATTATATTCACCAGGTCAATGCCATCCGTTTCCTGCTTGGCGAATCCTATAAGGTGACTTACGCCGACCGGTCTGAGGCGCTGTTCGTTGGAGAAAGCGAGAGCGGCATATGCGTGACGCTGGAAATGGCCCCCTACACTACGTCGATTGAATGGCATGAGGGGATTCTCGTCGCTTTTGAGCAGGGCTTCATTAAAGTGGATTTGCCCGCGCCGCTGGTCCGCCAGCAATCGGGACAGGTGACGGTGATGCGGGATAACGGCAAGGATGTGCCTTCCTATACGACTCCGGTTATGCCGAATGTATCGGCCATGCGCAATCAGGCCAGGAATTTCCTTGCGGCTGTCCGCGGCGAGAGACCGGCCCCATGCTCCGCTCCCGAGGCACTGGAGGATTTGAAGCTTGCCCGGGATTATATCCGGCTGCTGGAAGCTTACCAATAGCTCTCCAAAATATACCAAAGAAAAAAAGCCGTATCCGGTGTCGCTTGCGACTCCTTGGATACGGCTTTATCATAGGTTAAAATTCTATTCCTTACTGCTTAGATTTCTTGTGGCACAATCTGACTTTTTCACCCAAGGACGGCGTGATCCGTTTCCTTTTAACCTCGCATACCGCGTATGCTGTCCGTTATACACATATTAAAAATACAAGAAGATAGTGCCATGAAGGCATCTATCTCCTCGTTAGCGAGGCCCATGTTTGCTCAAGCCAGGCATCGAATTCGTCGCCCTTATCGCCTTCGTACGAATTATACACATCAAGTCGGGTCTTCCGCAGCTTTTCCTTGAACTCTTCATAGGAGTGCCCCTCCGGCAGACTCTTCTTGATTCTGACCAGGATTTTGCCGACTCCTTTGATGAGCTCGCCCTTCGCCTTGGAAGGCGGCTGAACCTCTTCGCCAAATGCCAGCAGCTTGCGGTAAGCAGCCTCCTGCACGCTGTATACGGTATCGTGATTCATCCGGTGCGTAAGCACGTCAATGGTTTTCGGGTGGTTCCACTGACCCAACTCCTCCACCGCTTCCAGACGCTCTTGCCAGCTGGAGCGGTTAGCCGCTTTCTTCAATTCTTCGTAATTCGGGGGCAGCTCATGATTGACTTCTATTTCACTCAAACGATCCATTCTCCTTCTAGTTCGATTCCTGCCTGATACCTGAACAAGCCTTCATCTGGTATTGTACCATCATCCAGAGAAGAACATAACCTTAAGTTGCAAATCCCAGGCAGGAATCAGCCCATCCCTTCCCCTCAGCGACCTCAGCGCCCTAACCCTTTACACCGCCAACCGTCATCCCTTTGACAAAATATTTCTGCAGGAACGGATAAACCATAATGATCGGCAGGGAAGCGACAATCGTCATCGTTGCGCGGATCGAGAACGGCGTCACCGTGTTCCCTCCCGAATTGCCGGCGTTTGCGAACGCGTCTCCCGCCGTCTTCGCCGTCAGGGAGGCGTTGGAGTTCTGAAGAATCTTCTGCAGCTCGTACTGCAGCGTGCTGAGTTCGATATTCGACGAGTTGTACAGGAAAACATCGAACCATTGGTTCCACTGATAGACGGCCGTGAATAATGCAACAGTCGCAAGTACGGGCATGCAGAGCGGCAGCACAATGCTGAAGAAGGTTTTGAAATCCCCCGCACCATCTATCTTCGCGGACTCCAGAAGACTCTCCGGCAGGCCCTCAATGAATGAGCGGATGATGATCAGATTAAATACGCCGATAAGGCCTGGCCAGATGTATACCCAGAAGCTGTTGATCAGACCCAGATCGCGGATGAGCAGAAAGTTGGGAATAAGCCCCCCGTTAAAATACATCGTCAGAATAAATGCGATGGTGACGAATTTGCGGAGAACATAATCCTGTCTGCTGATGGTGTAGGCGACCATCGCTGAACAGAAAACGGTAAGCAGGGTGCCGATGACGGTACGAAGTATCGAAATCAGCGTCGCATGAAAGATGGTGGCTTCTTTGAATACATAGACATAGTTGTCGAGCGTCCATATCCTCGGCCACAAATAAATGCCGCCCCTGATCGAATCATCCGCCGTATTCAAGGAGACGGCGAGCGTATTCAGGAAAGGATACAGGGTGACGATCATCAGAATCGTCAGAAAGGCATAATTGACAATATCAAAAATCAGGTCGCCGCGCGACGTGCGGATGCGGCTGGACTTGTTGGACACCGCTTCTGCTGCCGGATTAGCCATGAGGTTCCCTCCTTCTAGAACAGTCTGGACTCGCCCATTCGTTTTGCAATATTGTTCGCTGCGAACAATAAGATGAAGCTGATGATTGTCTTGAACATGCCCGCCGCAATCGATAGCGAGAAGTTACCTTGGGCAATTCCGTATTTCAGCACAAATATGTCAAGGTTCTCGGAATAATCGATGTTCATACCGTTGCCCAGCAAGTACTGCGGTTCGAAACCCGATTCCAGCAGATACCCAATATTCATAATCAACAATACGACGATGACAGGCTTGATGCCCGGCAGCGTAATATACCACATTCGTTTAATACGGCCTGCTCCATCCATTTCCGCGGCTTCATATTGGGCAGGGTCAATCATTGTCATGGCAGCCAGATAGACGATTGTATTCCATCCAACGTCCTTCCACACGGAGCTTGCTCCGAATATTCCCCAGAAATATTCCGGTATGCCGAGGAACAGGATCTCATTGCCTTTCTCCACAAAACCGAACCGGATTAACAATTCATTGATGATGCCGTCCGGCGACAATGTCGTCTGGACGATGCTTGCCGCAACCACCCATGAGATAAAATGAGGCAGATAGCTGACGGTCTGAACGACCCGTTTGAACGCGATCCGGCGCACCTCATTCAAGAGCAGGGCGAGAATAATGGCCGTAACGAAGCCAAGAACCAGGTTAATTCCGCTCATCGCAAGCGTATTTCTTAAGACACGGATGAATCGTTCGTCCTGAAACAAAAATTCAAAATGTCTGAATCCCACCCATTCCTGATCCTTGAAATCCTTGGCCGGCTTATAATCCTGAAAGGCGATAGTCCATCCCCATAACGGCATGTATTTGAATATAAACAGCCACACCAGAAAAGGAACCGACATGAGGACCAGCATCCGTTGGTGAACCAGCTTCAAGGCAAACCGCTTCAGTCCCGTCGGCTTCTTTGGCAACGCCAGATCCGGCATTGACATTGTTGGTTTCTTCTCCATCTTCCATCTCTCCTTCCGGACTGAATCGGATTCGTCCAATGGAAAAGGCCGGACTTATGCGCGGGGCACGAAGCCGGCCTTTCGCCTATACTTGATTATTTGCTGCTTGCGGTATCAATCAGCTTCTTCACTTCGTCGGTCGTCCATTTCTCGTAACCGGCCGTATCCAGCTTGCCGAATTCGGTCGTGTACTCGGTCCAGACCTTCTCGAAATCAGCCGGCTTCGCAAGGACCAGTTTCGGGAAGTATTTCTTGGTAATTTCGTCTTTCTTCGTTTCCCAGATTTGCTGCTCCGAGCCCTGCTCCTTCGGAATGCCCCATGCCGGGAACCAAGGACGGTCATCCGGAGCGGCAAACAGCTCGGCATAGGTTTTGACGCCGTATTTCTCAAGGATCACTTTATCCGCTTCCGTCAGGCTCATCTGGAATACTTCAGGCTGCAGGCCCGGAGCAACCGAGTTGCCGTCCGCATAGGAAGAACCGTTGCCGTACAGCGGCCAGTTCCAGGAATAATATTTGAACCCGAACGATTCATTGAACGGCTCGTCGATTTTGGCGATTTGTTCGGCTGTACGGAACATTCGGCCATTCTCGTCAACCTCGTAGGTTTCACCTTTTATGCCCCATCGTTGAAGAATCTGGTTCTCGTCCGTCAGCAGGTTATCCAGGTACTTAATGATGCGGACAGGGTCCTTGGCGCTGACCGTGATTCCCATGCCGCGGTTCTTAACGAAGCCCGGAGGATCCAGGTATTGGTCCTTCTGTCCGTCGAAGGTGACCGGCAGCGGGAAGTATACGAAATCATCCTTGGCCGGGTCCAGCTTCGCCGCGTCCGTCAATGCGCTTTGCGCATTCTGGAACTGCCAGCCGTAATCGAAGAAGCCTACAACCTTGCCCGAAGTCAGTTTAGCCAGATACTGATCGTAATTGTCGACGAAAGAGGCTTTGTCGAACAAACCTTGCGCATTCAGGTCATTCAGCTTCTGCAGCCAGCGCTTGGTGGCATCCGTAGCCGCATACACCTTCGCCTCATGAGTCGTCATGTCGATGGTAATGTTGCCGTCGTTCGGGTAGCCCAGCAAATGCATGGGCGGGTTGGAGGTGGAGAAGAATCTCCAGTCATGCGTGAGGGAAATAAAGCCAGTCAAATCCTCGTCTTTATGTTTCTCCACGAAATTCTTGACCAGATCCATATAACCGTCAAGCGTGTTGACCTTCGGATATCCCGCTTCCTTCAGCACCCGGCGCTGCACCCAGAATGCGCCCTGTCCAATGTTCGGATCGGGGATAAATTCGCCGACTACGTTCGAGAAGGGCAGGAAATAAATTTTGCCGTCCGCCGCTTTCATTTGGTTGAAATAAGGACCGTATACCCGCTTGATGTTTGGACCGTACTGCTCAATCAGATCATCCAGCGCAATAAATGCTCCGGCATCGAGGATCTTGTCGATGGCCGCGTCCGGAATCATGACGTCCGGATATTCGTTGGAGGCGATCATCGTCCCGATTTTCGTATTGAGATCGCCTACCAGATGCTCGATCTTGAAGTTGACGCCCGTTTGATCCTCGAGCATCTTGCCGATCGTCGTCTCGTTCGTGTTAATATCTTTTGCCGCTGCAACCCCGTTGAAATAAGAAAATGTCACTTTCTCCTGCTGCTCCGGCGCATCGCCCTCTGCTGTCTCATTCGTACCGGCCGTGTTCGCCGGCGGATTGCTGCTGCCCGTGTTATTGTTGTTTGAACATGCTGTGATCAACACCATGATGGCGGCCATACAAACCAATAGAAGTTTCTTTGACACTGAATTCGAGCCCCTTTCACATCCATTATTTTTTTGTAAGCCCTTTCATTATATGGGGAATTCCAGACTTTGTTTACCTGATAAACTATAGTTCATTCAGTAAAAAATATAGGAGTATGACCGGGACATGCTCTTCTTGTTCTATCAATCGACAGGAACGCTCAGACAGATATATGTCCCTTGACCGGGCGCACTCTCAATCAGAAAACGGAAGCGGCTGCCATAAATCAGCTTCATGCGATAGATGACATTCTGCACGCCGATCCTCTCCCCGATCACTTCCTCGCTTTCAAGATAGCTGTAGAATTGGTTGACTTTGTCCTCGTCCATGCCGACTCCGTTGTCCCTGATCGAGAACACCAGAGCTGCCGCCTGCCTCTCAATCCGCACCTCAATCCTTCCCCCGTTCCGGAGCGGCTCGATGCCGTGAATGCTGGCATTCTCCACGAACGGCAGGAACATCATCTTGGGCACCACGCATTCCTTGGCGGACGGATCAATATGGATATGATAGTCGAGCCGGTCCTCGAACCGGTACTTCTGGATTTCCAGAAAGCACAGGACAAATTCAATTTCCTCCATGACCTTGACCCGATCCTTGCCCCAGGTGAGGGACATACGGAAGATTTTCGCCATATTGTGAATGATCTTGGCCGTTTCCATCTCGTCCTTGATCAGGCTGCGCATCCGGATCGTTTCCAGCGCATTGAACAGAAAATGCGGATTGATCTGGCTTTGCAGGGCATTCAGCTGCGCCTTCCTGCGCT
Organism: Paenibacillus sp. JT31N11; assembly: GCF_056269285.1. Classification (NCBI taxonomy): domain Bacteria; kingdom Bacillati; phylum Bacillota; class Bacilli; order Caryophanales; family Paenibacillaceae; genus Paenibacillus; species Paenibacillus sp. JT31N11. The sequence goes on along the minus strand of NZ_JBWDNQ010000001.1, from coordinate 188,000 downwards.
CCAGCTCCAGCGATTTGGTCTGGATATCGGCAACGTACACATCGTCAATGAGGCTTTTCACCTGGATCGTCATCCGGTTGAACTCGCTTGTTAATTGGCCGATCTCATCGGTATGCTCCCGTTGGTTGATGATATCAAAATGCTGGTTTTTCACTTTCTTCATATGCTTGAGAATGCGGACCAGACGGACATTCATGGACCTTGTGATCCAGAGGATGATCAGCGTTGGCAGAATAATGTTGATGCAAGCCAGAAGAATAATGAATTCCCGCGAATTGCGGACCTCCTTGAGCACTTCCTCCTCGGGGATTGTCCCGACGATCCGCCAGCCCTCCATATAATTGACATACTGGTAAGTCGTCTCGAATTCCAGCATGCCGGGCGGAAACTTAAGCGAGCTGAAGGAGGCCGAGTCTTTTCTCCAATCCACCTTGGGATCGGTCGTATACTCAATCTGATCCTCCGCATTGATCAAATAAATATGTCCCTGCAGGTTCAGGTTTTGGAAAATCTGCTGGATCGATGTGGTTTTCATCTCGATTTTCAAAATTTTGTTCCAGTGATTCTGGGAAGAGTAATAGTCCATTCTGCGGATGATGCTGAACGAATCCCTGACAGGCTCCGCGTCCTTCACCGAGAACAAGTCCTCCCGTTCGGTCCGGACAAAGATCGGCTGGGACGATTTGCTGTTTTCCAGCTGCTGATACCATACCGACTGCTTTACTTTATCCGTCAGATCCCCGATGCCCCCCGAGTGCAGAAGCGTGGGATTATCGACATAAATCTTGATGTTCTGGACGGCGTTGTACATGGGTGTGTAGTTGTTGATGATTTTGCGGAAATAAGAGTCGTAGGCGCCGACATAATCGGCAGGCTCCACATATTCGGCCTCCAGCATGTCATTTAAATTAAGATCCGTGTAAAATGCGGTCGAGACGGTTACGGCATCTTCAATTTTGGCCCGGAATTCATTCTTGATCTGTTCGATTGCCCTTGTAATATCCTTCGTCCGCTGGTTCTTGACATTATTCGTTGTCACATAATAGAAAATGACATTCGTAAAGATGATCGGAACAAATACGCAGCAAATATAAAGAATCAGCATTTTGTTCCGCAACCGGACATTATTCAAGTTCAGGCTCGGTTTCACGCGGGTTGGTCCCCTTTACCGGAAGATGGCTGCTTACAGCAGCTTATTGCGGTATTCCGACGGCTTCATATGTTCAATCTTCTCGAACTGGTTGACGAAATAATCCGCGCTGCTGAAGCCGACCTTCTCCGCTACTTCGTAAATCCGGATATCCGGCGATTGACGCAGCAGCTTCTTCGCTTCATTGACCCGTATTTGCAGCAGGAAGTCATTAAAATAAACGCCGTATGTTTTCTTGAACAGCTGTCCCAGATACACCGGATTGATAAAAAAATGGGCTGCAATGCTCTTCAAGCTGATGTTGCCCGCATAATTCGCTTCAATGTAGCTGCGGACCTTCTGAATGCCGCCTTTCACCTGCACCTTTCTCAGCTCCGCGATATAGTCCTTGCTCTCTTCGACAAAACCGGCGAACAATCCCTTCAGCTCGCCAAGCGACAGGCTTAAGTCATGCCAGCCGACAATCGGAGCCATGCTCGCCAGGGACCGCTCATCCCCCTCCATGCTGCGGATGGCCTTGGTTATGCCGAGCACGCACTGGTGAATGGTCATTTTTACCGCTTCAGGCGCATACCTCTTCACGCGGAAATCCTGGAATAGCGCGTCGACCGCAAGCTTTACCTTCTCCGACTGCTGTTCCTCAATCTGCTCAATAAAACGGCCCAATTCGGCCGGGTCCATTCCTATGTAGTTCAGCGGCTCCGATTGCACCTGACCATAGATGACGATACGGCTGTCATCGTGGATATATTTGTGCAGCATGGCTTCCTTGGCTGTTATGTAGGATTGCCGGATATTCGCCAGCCGGTCAACGGGTGCGCCGGCATAAAGAAAAACACGTCCCCCGGCCTCGACAGACATCGTCTGCCGGAACCTTACGGCGAACTGCCTGATGTCCCCCTTGAACGGCACCAGTACGTGATCGGGCAGCAGGATGCCGATCCGGTTCCGGTGCTCATGCAGGTAAAGCGGCTGATCCCCTGCAGTCATATCCTGAAGCGCCTGCTGTACAAGCTCCTTGAAGCGTGCGGATGAGAGCTGTTCGCCGGGCGGCTTCCAGATATGGTTGTCGTTCAGCTCGGCGAACAGGTAGTACAAGCGATCGGCCTTGCCAAGCATGAGGCGCTGCTCCCATTCGGCAATAAAGCTGTCATCCGCCTCTCCGAGAATGAGAGATTCGATCATGGCTCCGGACAACAGACGGTCATGGCGTACGCGCTCTTCCCGCAGCCTCCCGAGCCTGTCGTTCAATTTGCGCAGCGCATCGGAAAATTCATGCTCATCGATCGGCTTGACGATAAAGTCATGAACGCCGTAACGCACGGCCTGCTGGGCATATTTGAAATCATCGTAGCCGCTAATGATGATGAAAACGGGGCTTGCCTCATTCTCCTCCACGATGCGCCGGATCAGCTCCATCCCATCCAGCACCGGCATGCGGATATCGGTAATAACGAGATCGGGCCGAAGCCGCCGGATAAGCTCAAGAGCATCCTCCCCGTTGTCCGCTTCGTCCACGACCTGGAAGCCGCAAGCCTCCCAGTCGATCAGCTTCATCAAGCCTTTGCGGGTGAAAACCTCGTCATCCACCAGAATAACGCTGTACATGGATCAATCATTCCTTTCCGCTATTCTCTCTCATATAGTAACATCTACTCCGGTGCAGCGGACAATGAGGTCTCCATTTTATGAAATGATTGTAATCGAATATCCCTGCCGATTCCGGGCACGTCAAAAAGGAGCCCCGCTGGCCAAATGCGGGCTCCTGAATTTGACGAAAGCTCCTCAAGCGGCAGTATTCCTGCCGGTCTGCGGCCTAGCTCTACGCCTCGAGAAGTTTCCGTATCTTGTCCGTCGTCACTCCATCATGAAGGGGCACGTGAATCGAAATCTGAAGATCCCCGGCACCCATCGGCTGGAAGGAAATATGATCAAAGGCCAGCTTGCCGACGACCGGATGATTAATGATTTTATCGGCATCCGTGTTTTCCAGCACATCATGAAGCTGCCAAAATTCCCTGAACTCCGGACTGACGGCAGATAAAGCTGCGACCTGCTCGGACCACCAGGGATCATCGATAAAACGGGCATATTCCCTGCGGAACTGAGCCACCATACACCTCGCATGCTCTTCCCATTGTACCCCTTTGCGCTGCCGGAAATCCTCGGAAGTAAATGTAATCCACAGTAAATTCCGCTCCTGCCCCGACAAGCCTTCCATATCGCCGTTTACTGCGCTAAAAGCCTTGTTCCAGGCCATAATATTCATTTTGGAATCCATCGCGCAGCCGGGGGAAGTATGGAGATCCTCCAAAAAACGCTGAAGCACCGGAGTAACCTCCGTCTGCTGCCTCGGCTGCTCAGGCGGCGGCTGGCGATGCGCCAGAAAAAACATATGCTTGCGCTCAGCCGCATCCAGCTGGAGCACTTCCGCCAGACTTTCAAGCACCTCCGCCGAGACATTGATATGGCGTCCCTGCTCCAGGTAGGTGTACCATTCCAGGCTGACTCCAGCCAGCATGGCCACTTCTCCGCGCCGCAGTCCCGGCGTGCGCCTGCGCCCGTCATCCGGCAAGCCTGCGCGCCCCGGCGTAATGCGTTCCCGCCGGTTGCGCAGAAAATCAGCCAGCTCGCTGTAGCGGTCAAATTCCTTGGTAGCCATAATCTTGGTTCCTCCAATCCGTGATTCCATTCCCAAGGAGGGTGGTAGTACGGGTTCCAGTATAACCGGTCCTCTCCCTATACAATATTGCTCATTATACAATAGCCTATGACAAGCCGCATCATAAATCAAACCTTGGGAGGAAAACATCTTATGAACATGAGCTCTAATACCATTCTTATTACAGGCGGCGCATCCGGCATCGGTTATGCGCTTGCGGAACGATTCATCCAGGCAGGCAATAAAGTCATCATCTGCGGAAGAAGAGCGGATAAGCTGGCCGAAGCCAAAGCAGCTCTTCCGGGGCTTGTAACCTATACATTCGACGTATCCAGGGAAGAGGACCGCATCGCCCTGTTCAAGCAGGTAACACAAGAGCATCCGGAGACGAATATTCTCCTGAACAATGCCGGCATCATGCGCTACCAGGATTTCACCAAGCCGGAAGACTGGAAGGAAACAGTCTCCGAAATCGAAATTAATCTGGCGGCACCCGTTCATTTATCGCGATTGTTCACGGAGCATTTGATGAGGCAAAAAAATGCGTCGATCATGAACGTTACTTCCGGACTTGCTCATGTAGCATTGGCTCTGACTCCTGTATACAGCGCAACCAAGGCCGCTCTTCACTCCTTTACCCTGTCATTGAGACATCTATTGGCCGGCCACTCCATCCGCGTCATTGAAATTTCGCCGCCACATACCAATACCGATCTGGGAATTCCCGGCGGAAATGCCGTAGGCATACCGGTGGAGCTGTTCGCTGACGAAACGATGAAGGCTCTTGCTCTGGGTGAAGATGAAATTACGTATGGCTGGTCACAGTTGACGGCTCAGGCTTCGCGTGCGGAACGCGACGAAATGTTCAAGCAGGTGAACGCCAAAGCTTCGGTTTAAGTCTCTCCCCATGGGATTTTTACATCCGTTCAGGAAAGCTTTATTATAAGAGATAAAGCTGCACAGCTGTTGCTTTCACGAAACAACGGCTTGTGATAAATGGGAGGAAAATGAAATGGATTTGGGACTAGGCGGAAAAGTAGCAATTGTTACTGGAGCAAGCGCAGGGATCGGTTTTGCCTGCTCCAGGGCATTATTCCAAGAGGGCGCTGCCGTTGTCATGGTTGCAAGGGATCCTGACCGCGCTAAGCAGGCGGTAGATGCGATTCTTTCAGGCCGCTCGAGGGAGGAAGCAGCCCGTATTATCACTGTAGCAGGCGATATGAATGAGCCGCAGACGGCTAAACAGGCGGTTACCGCAGCGCTGGGGGTTAATGGCCGTATTGATATTTTGATCAATAATGCCGGTTCCGCCAAAGCGGGGTCTTTCTTCGAAATGCCTGAGGAAGCTTTTTTGGAAGCATGGAATTTAAAGCTGCTTGGTTACATCCGAATGGTGAAGGAAGCAGCGCCCCACATGATCAAACAGAGAGACGGGCGTATTGTTAACATTGTCGGCGGCGCAGGACGGACGCCAACCCCTGCATTCCTCGCGGGCAGTACCGCCAATGCGGCGCTGCTCAATTTTACAAGGGGCATTTCCAAAGAATTGGCGAAATCGAACGTCAGGATTAACGTCATTTCACCGGGCGCAACCAACACGGAGCGTGCGGAAAAGCTCGCCCAACAAAACGCGGAGGCCAAAGGCATCACCGTCGAGGCCCAGAAAGCGGAAATGAACGCTGCGATTCCGCTCGGGCACATGGTCGATCCGTCCGAAATTGCAGCGATGGCGCTGCTGCTTGTTTCCGATCATGTTCCTTCCATTACGGGCACGGAAATTGTCATCGACGGCGGACAGCAGCCGGGCGTTTGAACGGCCCTTCCATTGACCGCATAATTGATGCACAATACCAGATAATAAAGGCACATGGCAGAGAAATCACGCCATGTGCCTTTTGCTCGCAATACTCACCGACGTCTTGGTGCCGCCGCCATCCAATCCGGCGACATATCTCATTCCATGATCACGTCCTTGTTATCTTGACCTGTAATACTCACTCGACCGGTAGGGGCAATGGAGCCGTTCCCCCATCAATATAGATGATAGTTCCGTTTGAGATTTGCAAAGTCCCGGCTTTCCGCATGGAACTTCTCCAGCATAGACGACAAGTCTACTGAATCGCCACGGTACAAATTATCCCCGCACAGCAAATCAATAAAAGGTCTGGCGTTCTCCCTTATTGGCGGCAAAAATGAAAAAGGTTCATAGAACCTCCTGATTGTATACATAAGAGTAACTCCCGTTTTTACAGCCTGGATGATACGGGCATCTGTTACATGAAGCTGTACACCGCCACAGAGCTCTTCTTTATATTTGGAAGCCGTTGGTTTGAAGTAAACAGGGCGGAAAAGCACGCCGGGCAGCTTCATCCTGTTCATTTCATCCGCCAGCTGCAGGGCATTGATGAACGGTGCTCCTATGATTTCAAAGGGAAACGTGGTTCCTCTTCCTTCAGAAATATTAGTGCCCTCAAACAAGCAGGTGCCGGAATACAGCAATGCCGTCTCAAAGCGCGGAATTCCCATGGAGGGCGGCACCCAGATACGGCCCGTGTCAGGGAATTGCAACCTCCGGTCCCAGCCGTCGCATCGCACGATAGTCAACTTGCCGTTCCAGTTCATCTGATCATTGGCCATTGAAGCTACCTCGCCAGGGGTCAAGCCATAGCGCACACAGAGAGGGTAATTGCCCACGAACGATTGATAGCCTGGCTTCAGAATATTCCCTTCCACCGTCACGCCATCGAGCGGATTGATCCGGTCGAGAACGACAAATTCCTTGCCGTTTTTTGCACAATCCTCCAAAGCGTAAAGCATGGTGTAGATAAAGGTATAATACCGTACTCCCACATCCTGAATATCGTAAACGACCATATCTACTCTCTCCAGCATCTCCTGAGTCAGCCGCTTGGAATCCTTCCGGTACAAGCTGTATACGGGTACGCCAGTAATCGGATCCTGATAGGTATCTACCATCGCCCCGGCTTCTTGGTCGCCGCGCACACCATGCTCCGGCGAGAACAAAGCGGCCAGGTTGAAATTCTCATGCAGAATCTGAATGGTAGCTGCAAAATCATTGTTCAAGCCTGTAGGACCCGTAATCAGTCCCAACCGTTTGCCTTTGAATACATGGGTATATTGCGTTATACAGTCAATACCGTTTCGGATCATAGCTGCCCCTTAAGGACACGCATACTTTCCTCCGGAATCATGAAGGTCTCCGCATAATCGTTTCGGGATTCGATGCCGCGGACTCTGGATAAATGCTTATAATATTCCAAATAAGGGAAGGATTTGCTTCCGGTCACAAACCAGTGCCGTGACACCGCCTTAATCCACAAATCATAAGCTTCTTGAGAGAAATCCACATATACATAAGGTACAAAGCCGACTGCGTCCTCCCAGTTCTCCGCATAATACAGCCTGGAGGCAAAGAAAGCGGGATTCTCCCGTTCCAGAGGGGCCAGAGCGGCATAGAATCGCGCGTCGTTGACAATAAGATGAGTCGTCATATGATCCTTGTGCATGCTGTTCTTGAAGTGAGTGATGATAACATTAGGCCGCACTTCACGAATCACATCACATACCCGCAGACGCATCTCCTCGTTATCCTGCAGCTCTCCATCGGGTATCTCGAATACGATGGATTCACCGCCCAGCATCTCTGCGAAAGCTGCGGCTTCCCTAACCTTCTGCTCGCGGTACTCCCCCACATCTCTGCCTGTCAGAACTCCGCGTTCACCCGCTGTCAGCGCTAACGTTACAATCCTGTCGCCGCTCAGCGCATGGCTTGCCAGGACGCCGCCAGCAGTCAGCTCCATATCGCCCACGTGACCGCCGACCGCCAATATCGTTAATTGTTGTTCACTCATAATCAGAGCTCCCTTCTCATCACAGCAAATGGTTTGACCGTCCGAAAACCAGCCTTCTCGTAAATCCGGATGGCCGGATTGGAGCTGCCCGTATACAACGACATATACGTAGCCTGGATAAGCTGAAATGCTTCGCATAATTTAAAGAAAAGGATACTCCCCAGTCCGTGTCCCTCATGCTCAGGATGTACTCCGATCCCGGTAAAATAGCCCCTGCCGTTGTTCTGGCGTATGACTGGACCGGCGAAGCCGACTGCTTTCCCTTCATATACGGCGAATACAACAGGCACGCTGTCAGCGGCACATTGTGCTATTTCCCGCTTCCACAAAGGATTATTGAATCCGTCCAGCATTTCCTCCACACCGCTGATCTCCTCTGATTTAAACAATTCCACCCTATAACCGTCCATGCCCGCTGCTGCTTCTTTGGCTTTCATATCATCAGGAACAGTGAAACCGGCAAGATTCAGATACATGGCACATTCTCTGGCACGTTCTGCATAACCCTGACTGAGCAGAAAGCGATAAAGCGCACTGTCTACCGGTACGCCGGGTGCGTTGTTATGCTCATGATGCGGGGTGTCCGGTATATACCAAGGCAGTCGCATGGGATTAAAAAACATGAGCTCTGACTGCTGTTTACCCAAATATTTAAAACGGTCCTCCAAGGCCTCTAACATCATCGCGTACGTTTCATTGGTTCTACAATCGCTGGATAATACTATACAGGTTATATAGCCTGCAGCATGTCCCAAGGGCAAGTCATCGCCCGTACATCCACAGGCAAAGCCTTTAACCTGATCAGATTCCAGTAAAATAAATGTCGTTTCTTCATCAAAGTAGGGGCTGGACAAAAAAATGTCTGTGAAGCTGATTTCGGTAAGCTCCTTATATCCGTCTTTCACAGCTTCCTTGTTCCACAAAGATATAACCCCTTGAGTATAATGGCTGTCCCAAGACACAATCATGAAGCTATGCCTCCATTCAGGCAGGAATTTAATAAGAGATTTTCCCCATAATCACTGCTCGCTGGGCTCCCGTGACGACAGGAAGATTGTTTGGCTGCGCAGCCATTGTATAATCGGCAAGCAAGGCGAAAGCAATCGCCTCCTTGGCATCGCTGCGATATCCAGTCTCTTCTTGAGTAACCACCTGCACATTCATAGACTCCAACTCATGCTTTAGAAATTTCATCAGCACCGGATTATAGCTTCCTCCTCCGCCCACGATCATCATATCTGCTGAGTGGCGGTGGCGGATAAAACGGGAGTAAGCCTCTCCAATCGACCACGCAGTGAGCATGGTGACGGTAGCGACGATATCATCTGAAGATAGACTGTTCTCTTGTTGATAGCGAATCAGCCCATCGATATAAGATGTGCCAAACCGTTCTCTGCCCGTTGATTTGGGCAAAGGAAGGCTGTAATAGGCCTCTTGCTGCAGCATACGAAGAAGATCGCTATTTACGTCGCCCCTGTGAGCTATGGCTCCTCCGGTATCCATCGTTTTTTCTCCGGGATACAAACGCGCCACCACGCCATCGATCAGCATGTTCCCCGGACCCGTATCAAACGCAAAAACCTGATCTGGGGTGCCGCCTGCCGGAATCACGGTAATATTGCCGATGCCGCCAATATTCTGCAGCAGCAGGGTCCGATTGTCCTCCCGGTACAGCAGATATTCCGTAAACGGAACCAGCGGTGCCCCTTGCCCGCCGACAGCCATATCAGCCACGCGGAAATCCGATACGCAGGGAATTCCGGTTCGGGCAGATATAACCGCACCTTCTCCAATCTGCACCGTGTAATGAAGATTGTAACCATCCACATCATGCGCTTCAGGTGCATGATAAATCGTTTGCCCGTGGGAACCGATGACCGCAATATCTTTGGGCTCGAGACCGGCTGCTGCTATGGCAGACAGTGCAGACTCCGCAAAAAGCTCGCCTAACCATATATTCATGCGTCCGACTCTGTCTATTGCCGCCTCCTTCGGATCAAACAAGGCAAAAATCTCTTCCCTGACTTTAGCCGGATAGGGCTTATTCTCAAATGCGATCAGGCGGACATGAGGCTGCCCGCCGGGAACACAGTTAATCTCAATCACGGCGGCATCGATACCATCCACAGAAGTACCGGACATCAAACCCACGGCATAGCGACGGTCATGAGAAGGCAATGATATGCAGGCCATTTATCCTTTCACCGCCCCTACGGTAACGCCCTCCAAAAAATACTTTTGCAGGCTGAAAAACAGAATAAACATAGGAAGGGCGGATATCGTGGCGCCTGCCATCATCGGAGCGAAATAAGTTGTATTGGCGAAGCGGAAATTTTTCAAACCAACCTGAATGGTTTGCATATCCATTGTATTGGTAACAAGAAACGGCCAGAAGAAGGAGTTCCAATTATCCATGAACGTGAGGATTGCCATGACGGCCATGACGGTTTTGGATAAAGGCAGGATAATTCTGAGATAGATTTGCAGCTGGCTGCAGCCTTCTATCTTGGCGCTTTCTATAATCTCTTTGGGAATGGTGGTCATAAATTGTTTGGCAAGAAAAATATTATATACCGTAACCAGACCTGGCAGAATCAAGGCGCTGTAGGTATTCTGAATGCTGAATACATTGACGATCAGGATATACAAGGGTACCTGTGTCACTTGATAAGGAATCATCATGGAGCATAGCAGCAAAGCAAAGAGCCACGCTCTGCCTTTAAATTTAATTTTCGAGAATGCATAACCTGCCATACTTGCAAAAAATACATTGGAAATGGTGACGCTCCCCGCCACAATCAAGGAGTTCAAAAGCCATCTGACGGAATATTCGCTGTAATCGAAGAAAAACTTGTAGGAATCAAGCGATATCTTGGTTGGAAAGAGGGAATAGCTCATCGCACCTGCTTCAACGGGATCCCCCAAGGATGAAATAATCATAAAATAAATGGGGAATAACGTTGCCAAGGCAAAGATTAGAAGCAAAATGATGATCGCCGTATTTCTGATATATCTGATCTTATTGTTCTCTGAATGGTTGCTAAAGAGCGCCATCTATGATCCTCCTTCCCCCTAATATTCCACTTCTTTGCCAAGGAATTTGAATTGGACCAATGCTATTCCCGCGATGAGAAGCGCCAGGATTAAGGATTGCGCAGCCGCTTCGCCGAACTCGAAGTACTTGAATGCATTATTGAATATGAGCAGGCCAACCATCGTAGTCGCATTATCGGGACCTCCGCCTGTCATCAAATAAGCGTTCTGAAACACCTGGAACGAACCGATAACACCGGTGACCAAGAGAAATAAGGTCGTTGGCTTCAGGCAAGGAATGACGATATACCAAAGCTTTTGCAGGAAAGACGCCCCATCGAGCTCGGCCGCTTCATAGTAGCTCCCGTCTATGCCCAGCAAGGCTGCCAAATAGATGATAATACTCGCACCATGACTGGATAGCCAGGCCATAAACACCAAAGAGAACATGGATGTCGAGCTCGATCCCAGCCAATTCTGGTTGCCGATCCCAACCGAGTTAATCAATTGATTAAAAATACCTGACGGCATCGGATCAAAAATCCACAGCCATACAACCGATAAGGCAACACCTGAAGCAACTGCCGGAAGATAATAGACGGCCTTAAAGGTCGTCTGCATCCATTTCTTCAATGGAAAAATCAGGATTGCCACGGCAAAGGACAGGAACAGGGCCACCGGCACGGTTAGAATCGTATACACAACGGTATTTTTGATGGATTTCCAGAACAAGGAATCCTGTATCGTATGAGCATAATTATCGAATCCAACAAAGGTGGATCCCAGCGGTTTATATTCCTGAAAGCTGATCACGAAGGCACTGGCAACCGGATAGGCCGTAAACATTGCAAATATGACTAAAGCTACGGCGATAAACGCATATCCCCAAGCTCCGTCTCCTTTTATTTTTCGCTTTTTTATGAATTTGCTTGAGTGAATCATACAACAGCACCTCATTTCAGATATCCGGCTCGCTCAACCGGATAGCCGCATGCGGATGCACACGACTATCTGGTTGATTCCTTATTCCTGTACCACGCCGTCTTCGCCAAAGGCGTCGATTGCAGCGGTTTTTACCGCTTCATACATGGCTTCAGGCGTAATTTCACCAGCCAGCAGCGCCTGTAATTTAGGAATAATCACTTCATCTTCAATTTTGATGGCTTCGGCACCCAATTCAACAGGGATATCAGGACGGGCAGGCGTTGCATGCGAGAGCAGGGTTTCGACGGCTGCCACATTGTCGGGATTCCTGTTGATCGTCATGCTTTCAGCGGCTTTTCTCCCGCTTTCCGTAATATGCGCAACGAAAAGGTCATTATTGGTCGTTGCCGCAACATTGCCGCTTGCCAGGTAATAGGCTGCTTTTACGACATTGGCTTTGTGCTCAGCCGTCGGTTCCTTTTTGCCGCGGAAAGCGACATAACCATCTACCGCAACGCTGGACTGCGGTTCATTCCCCAGAAATGTAGGTACGGGCAGTACGATATAATCGACCGCTATACTTCCTTTTACGGCGCTGCCGTCGTTGGCTTCCAGCTTCTCGTTATTTTGGTTGGCGGAGTTCTCGAAGGTGGCCAGGCCCTTGCCCGTGATCATCGTCTGACCGGTCAGAAACATGTTCCAGCGTTTGCCTGCGTCGACGGAGCTGAGCTCCTTTGGCATCGAGCCGTCGTCAATAAGAGCCCGGACTGCTTTCAAAACTTCCAGATAATTTTTATTGGTATAAGCGTATTTCAGATCTGTGGTGAATGCGGACGGCATGCCTGCATTTTTGATCAATACATTCAAATAGTCTTTGGATGTAACGCCAGCGGTTGCGAATACAAATCCGTAGCGGCTCGTTTGGTCTCCGTCCTTAACAACGCCTTTTTTTATCGCTTCGCGGAATTGCTCGTAGGTCCAACCGTTTTTTTGAACATCTTTCCAGTCGATTCCGGCCTCTTCCATGAATTTCTTGTTTCCTCCCAAGGCGTGAGCCTCCATATACGCCGGGAAGCCATACAGACCACTGCCGTTTTTCATGTATTCCAGCGGAGTTTTATCGTAATCTGCGACCATTTCCGGCGTTGCCGTATCAGTGATGTCCAAAAGCATTCCCTGCTGCACATACTTGGAAATCCCGTCCGAGCCGATGAACGCCAGATCAGGAGGGCTGCCCGCATTGACCTGCGTATCGAGCTTCTGTGTCATGTCTTCCCAGCTGGCAGGCTCTATTTTCAAGGTGAGATTAGGATATAATTCATTGAACCCCTTCTCCATTTGAGCAAAATGTTCTTGAAAATTTGCGGAAACCGGCGGCAGCAGCGCCGTAATGGTGTCTTTCGCCTCTGTGCTTCCTGCGCTTGAAGTGTTGCCCGGGCTGGAAGCATTGCCGTTATTGGAATTTGTGTTATTGGATGAACATGCTGCAAGTGTGGTCAAAGACAGACTCAAAGCTAATACGGATGTCAGAACGCGCATTTTACTTTTCACAGAATATTGCCCCCTAGGAATCGGATTTTATAATTGCGGATTAAACAACTCGACTGAAATTGCGTATGGCTGCTTTCAGGTTTCCGCCAGATAGATCCAGTGCCCGCTTGGCATCCTCTGCCTCCAGGCTCGTTTTTATCATCATGATGGCAAGCTTGCAGCTCATTGAAGCCTTTTCCAGATATTTGGCTGCTGTTCCGGCGTCCGTGCCTGTTGCTGTCTGAATAATGCGGATAGAGCGGTCATTCAGCTTGTTGTTGCTTGCCTTCAAGTCGACCATAAGATTGTTATACGTCTTGCCCAGCTTCACCATCGAACAGGTTGTGAGCATGTTGAGAACCAGCTTCTGAGCAGTTCCCGCCTTCAGCCTTGTAGAGCCCGCAATTGCTTCAGGCCCGACAACAGGCGCAATACATACATCGCAGACATCCTCTATTCTGGAGTTTTTGTTGTTCACTACCCCTATAGTTGCGGCACCAAGCTCTCTTGCCTTCTTCAAACCGGCAATGACGAAATTTGCGCTCCCGCTCGCAGAAATGCCAATAACCGCGTCTTTATTCGTGACGCCGCAGCGCTCAATTAAAGCGATCCCCTCCTCTGCATTGTCTTCAAATCCTTCAACAGCCAATCTCAAAGCAAGATCCCCTCCGGCAATATGTCCCTGCACCAGCAGAGGATCAACGCCAAAGGTGGGCGGACATTCAGACGCGTCGAGCACACCTAATCTGCCCGAAGTTCCGGCCCCTATATAAAACATTCTGCCACCATTTCCAAGCAGATGATGCAGAATTTCAACCGCTTTCATGATTTGCGGGATTTCCGCAGCGACCGCTGCAGGAACCTTCGCATCCTCTTGATTCAGGAGCCGCAGTATTTGTTCTGTCGTGCTATCATCGATCATCAGCGTATCCTGGTTAATCTCCTCCGTTGTCAGTCCCGCGAGATATTCATTCATAGCCAATTCATTCTCCTGCCTCAGGTTATTGTAATGTCAATTTAGCTGACACACATTCCATTTCTTAAGCTTATATTAAGGGGATGCCGGAATTCCGTCAATAGATTCTGAAATTAAATTTTATTTTAGAATTAATTTTTGTTTTTTTAATTCTTATTTGCGACAAAAAAAGACACTAGCTCTAAATCACTAATGTCAGTAACGTCCATCTTATTTCTTCTGCTTGCTTGCCAGGATGTTATGGGTCTTGGTCAGGTATTTTTTCACATTCTGGTATTCCGCACTCGCTACCCCCGCAAAAAGGATATCAATAATGGTAAGCATAGCGATTCTTGACCCCATAGCCCCGCTTCTTATGGTTAATTCCGGAGTTGAGATGCTGAGCACAATATCTGACTTTCCCGCTAATTCGCTTTTGTTATATTTGGTAATGGCAATAATATTGGCTCCATTCCTCTTGGCAATTTCCAGCGAGTCGAGTATCTCTATCGTAGCGCCGGAATTCGAGATAAAGATGGCTACATCGCCCTTTCCCAAGAGGGTTGCGGCAGTGAGCTGGCTATGGCCATCTGTGTAGGCGTGACACATCTTGTTGATCCGGGAAAACTTCTGTTCCCCATCCTGACAGGCCAGACCGGAGGCTCCAACTCCGAAGAAAACAATCCGGTTGCTGGCACGGAGCGCTTTGACAGCACGGGCTACCTCATTCCGGTCGATGATGCTGAGCGTGTCTTCAATGGATCTGACATTGTTGTGAGAAATATTGGAGATGATGATGGACAGATCGTCTCCTGGTTGGATATCGGTGTACTGATCCTTCTGCTCCTCGTCCATGGAGCCCAGTGATGCAGAGATGCTTACGATAAAACTGCGGTAGCCGTTATAACCCATCGTTTTGCAGAAACGAAGAACGGAGGCATCGCTGGTTTTACTCAGTTTAGCAAGACCCTTGATGGAAAGATGGGGAATTTCCTCCAAATTGGTCAAAATGCTCTCAGCTACCATTCTCTCGACTGGCGTCAAGCTATCCTTCTTGTCCCTGATCTTAATCAGAATATTATCATTAATCGCCATTTAATTTTTTCCCACTCACCTTAAAATTCTACGAACCGGGCTTCACAAAATTCAACTTTATATTAAGTGTATTTACGCCAAAACACAAGATAAAGCAAATAAATATTCGGGAAATCCGTTTCACTTGTCTTGCATATTTATTTCATAAATATAAATCACAATGAAAATTAATTCTGTTTATAATCATTCAGATATATTCATAGCTCAGAGTGAAAACTGGAGAGCGATCTCTAGTATTCTATAAAACCAACTGATGACCCGTTACGAGTACTAGTTTTCATTCATATGATACTAAATAACGTAAAGAGGAGGTAAATGTATATGCCATTAGGAAAGAAATCCAAAAAAAATGCTGCAGGCAGCCAAACTGGCGGCAGCAAGACGGCCGGCGATCAAACCGGGGGCAGCAAGACAGCGGGCAACCGGACAGCGGGCAGCAAGTCGGGCGGCAACAAGACAGCGGGCAACCGGACAGCGGGCAGCAAGTCGGGCGGCAACAAGACAGCGGGCAACCGGACAGCGGGCGGCAAGTCGGGCGGCAACAAGACAGCGGGCAACCGGACAGCGGGCGGCAAGTCGGGCGGCAACCGGACAGCGGGCGGCAAGTCGGGCGGCAACCGGACAACCGGCGATGATATCGAATAAGATCATACGCATTTTGCGGTTATACGGTTCATAGATGACTTCTGGTTTCATCAGAGGTCATTTTTTCATCAACAAAAGCTCCTGGAATGCGCAAATGACCCATCCAAAGGTCACTTCTGCAAAGTATCCTTATTGCGGGTCACCGGTTGTAAACGGGTATCCGTCTATTCATTTTTCCCTTGCTTCATCAGGTATGCGCAGCGTTGGATGCTCAGATATTCCCGCTCAATGCTGATATCGTACCACTTCTCCGTGAAGACGTAACCAAGCATCCTCCTGGATCGGCACATTGCGTTTAATGCTTCAGTCAGCTGGATTTCTCCCCCGTTAGCTTCGATTTGTTCGAGATAAGGAAATATTTCCGGCGTCAGTACATATCTCCCCATAACGGCAAGCCGGGATGGCGGATTGATTTTAGGCTTTTCGATTATGGATTGAAGATGGCAGACCTGAGATTCCAGACTCGTTCCGGAGACTACTCCATAGTTTTGAAGCAGCTCCTCCGGTACCGTTTGCAGTCCGATCACCGGACATTTGTATTGCTCGTACAAATGAATCAATGCCTGTAACGGTGAAGTCTGAGCCAGGCTGACTTGATCCGGAAGCAGAATGGCAAACGGGTCATCTCCAGCGAACGCTTTGCCGATCTGAATGGCATGTCCCAGTCCGAGCGCATCCGGCTGTCGGGCATATTGAATGTACACCTTGGCCGGGCCAACCTTTTCAATCATATGTTCCTTGTGATGCTTGGATAAATGCGACTCCAGCTCAATCGAGCGGTCAAAGTAGTCCATTATATCCGTTTTATTGCGGGAGAGAATGATTAGAATTTCCTGTATCCCCGCGTTTACGGCTTCCGATACGATATAATCGATCGCCGGCCGGCCGCTGATCGGGAACATTTCCTTTGGAACCGCTTTGGTTATCGGCAGATTTCGAGTCCCATAGCCGGCAGCGGGAATGATTGCTTTCAACACCATGAAAATCACCTCTTCCATTCAAATATTTTATTATTGTTAATTATCAGTATATAAAGAATTTTCTATTTGAAGCTTGTCCTCTATCAAAATCAGGCACCTGTATACACCCATTTTATAGAGTCCTTATTCAGGGCCCAATTTCATCCTGTTTGGATCATTGGCCGTGACGATTGTTGGACAACCGCTAATATAATAGATTAGTAGATTTGAAAGAGGGAATTCCTATATGAATATTTGTGTTGTTGGCGCGGGATATGTCGGCCTCACGACGGCTGCTGTATTAGCCGATATCGGCCATATTGTCTATTGCACGGATCGCAACACCGCCAGGATAAGCAGCCTGAAGGAAGGAATCGTACCGATCTATGAACCCGGACTTACCGAAATGATCGCGAAGAATCAGGCGGAAGAAAGACTGTTTTTCGCTGCGAACGTAAAACGGCATATGATGAACTGCCCGGTCGTTGTCGTGGCAGTCGGAACGCCTTCCGCCAAAAACGGCAGTGCGGATATGAAGTATATCCTTAATGTCGTTCAAGACCTCTCGCTTGTTATTCGTTCTCCTAAAACCATCATTATAAAAAGTACCGTTCCCCCTGGAACTGCGGACCGGATTGATGCTCTGCTTCAAGAATACGGGGTAAGCCAAGCGCTTTACGAGCTTGTGTCCAATCCCGAATTTCTGCGGGAAGGAAGCGCAATTGAGGATACGGTGCATCCCGACCGAATCGTCATCGGAGCAGCCAATGAAGAAGCGGCGCTTATAGTGAAGGATCTGTACCAGGCTATTGAAACCAGATTTCTATTGACTCAACGTATTGAAGCGGAATTGATTAAATATGCGTCCAACGCTTTTTTGGCTACCAAAATTTCTTTTATCAATGAAATATCGCGTATTTGCGAGGCTTATCACGCCGATATCACGGAGGTTGCCCATGGGATCGGGATGGACAATCGGATCGGGCCCAAATTTCTGCAGGCTGGGTTAGGTTTTGGAGGCTCCTGCTTCCCGAAGGACGTCAATGCATTGAATTATGCCGCTTCCACTAAACAGGTGAAAATGGAGCTTCTTCAGGCCGTTAAAAAAATTAACCGCTCACAACTGGGGGTTTATCTGAATAAACTGAACCACAAGCTGGGCGAAAAGAGAGAGAACATCCGGATCGCAGTCTGGGGAGCAACGTTCAAGGAGAATACCGATGATACCCGCAATTCTCAGGCAATAGCCTTTATGAAGCTGCTGACAAAACAAGGATACCAGGTTTATGCTTACGATCCTCTCGTATCTCCTCCTATCCCGCATGTCGTTTGGTGTTCCGATAAATATGAGGCCGTAAAGGAGGCAGATGCGCTTGTCATTGCGACAGGCTGGCCGGAATTCATGGAAGCCGACTTTCACCGCGTCAAGCTGCTGATGAAACGAAATCTTCTGTTAGATGGACGAAACTGTCTGGACAAAAAAACAATGGAAGCGCATGGGCTTGAATGCTTGGGAGTTGGAAGACCATGAAAATCATGGTCACGGGTGCCCCGTTGATGTCGTTTTTCACCTGGCGGGGATACCCGGTGTCCGGTCCAGCTGGGGGAATGATTTCCGGAATTGCGCAGAAACAAACATACTCGCAACCCAGCAGCTGCTCGAAGCATGCCGCGGCAAGGCAAGCAAGAAATTCATCTTTGCTTCCACTTCTTCCGTTTATGGAGAACAGGCAGGAAGGGTGCCGGAGGACACAAGCACGACCCCGCTCTCTCCTTATGGTGTGAGCAAGCTTACAGGTGAACAATTATGCCGTGTTTATTGGAATAACGATGGCGTTCCCATCGTTATTCTGCGTTTTTTCACCGTATATGGATCCCGTCAACGATCGGATATGGCCTTTCATCGGTTTATAAAGCAAATAATTAAAACGAACCGATGACGCTGATTGGAGACGGCACGCAGTCAAGAGATTTTACGTATATCAGCGATTGCATTGAAGCGACGGCTGCAGTCGCGGACCGGCCCTCAGTGGTAGGTGAAACCATTAATATTGGAGGAAAAGAACGCTCCTCCATTCTGAATGTGATTCGCATACTGGAGAATTTGACGGGAAAACATGCGAATAACGTGAACGCAGGTATTACCAAAGCGTCCCGGCTCTTGAACTACGAACCGAAAGTAAGCTTAACAGAAGGCTTGGCCGAAGAACTGGCCTGCTTTACAAAATACTATTCATAACAGGAGGCTGTCTTTGGAATGAGACTGGCATTCGTATGTACGGAGAAACTTCCTGCTCCCGCTGTAAAAGGCGGCGCCATCCAGATGATGATGGACGGGGTTTCTCCCATTCTTGCCCGCGAGCATCAATTAACCATTTATTCAGTGACGGATGAGCTCCTTCCGGATCTGGAGACTCGCGGCAGCGTTAACTATATAAGATTTCCAAGGGAACAGTATGTAACGGAAGTGGCCCGTTCGCTAAAAGAAAACGCTTATGACGTCGTTCATGTTTTTAACCGGCCGGTCAACGTCATTCCGTTCAAGAAGGCCTCTCCCTCCACCCGCTTTGTCCTGAGTCTTCATAATGAAATGTTTGCCGAGAACAAAATTTCGGATTCGGATGCAAAGCTTTGTGTACAGCATGTCCATAAAATAACGACCGTCAGCAACTACATTAAGAAGACCATAACGGACCGGGTTCCCGAAGCGAAAGATAAAGTCGAAGCGATCTATTCCGGGTTTGATCCTAATCGCTATTTTCCCATATGGACGGCACGGGGGAACAGCACGCGCGAGCAGCTTCGCACCCGTTACGGGGTCAATAATAAGAAAGTTATCCTGTTTGTAGGGCGGCTGAGCGTAAAAAAAGGCCCGCATCTGCTCATTCAGGCAATGGAACGTGTCCTTGCGCAGCATCCGGATGCCGTTCTGGTCATTGTGGGCGGCAAGTGGTTCAGCGACAATACTGTGGATGACTACGGAAAATCGCTGTTGAAGCTGGCCGAACCGTATAAGAATCAGGTCATATTCACCCAGTTCGTTCCGGCTGACGAGATTCAAAATTACTTCTCGATGGCCGACGTATTCGTGTGCAGCTCGCAGTGGCAGGAGCCTCTTGCGCGCGTACATTACGAAGCGATGGCTGCAGGCGTTCCCGTCATTACGACCAATCGCGGCGGTAATGCTGAAGTTATTACGCATAAGGACAACGGCTACATCGTCCGTGACTATACGAGCGCGAATTCATTTGCCAATGCCATCAACTATATGCTCACCAATAAAGAAGAGGCATCGGCAATGGCTGTACGGGGGAGGCAGCTGGTAGACAGCAAATTCACGTTCGGGCATGTGTCGGACCGGCTGAACAAGATTTACATGGGGGCCTATTCCAGCAGTCCCACTCCATTGTCCAATGCATCCGTATCCAAGAGAAAATCGGCCCGTCCGCTTCGTTCACGCAAGAACAGGAATAGCGCTGCAGGTCTTAAAAGAATATCTTACAGAGGCAGGTAGGATTCATGCAGGCGAATATTAATGAAATTATGTTCCAGTATCCTCTACGTGTGAAAAGCGTCAAACTGATCTCGGACAAAGGCAAAAAAGCGACATGGAGCGTAGTCACCAACGCAGGCACAAAAATATTAAAAAAATCGCCCGCAACCCAAAAGAGACTGCTGTTTCTGGTTCAAGCGATCAGGCATATGCAAAAAAACGGGGCTCCCATCCCGGCAATGGTGGAGACCCGGTCAGGAAAAGATTATGCCGAGGACAGCAGCGGCAACTGCTATGTCTTATCGGACGCTGTGCAGGGCTCTTCCCCAACCTATGGAACAGAGGATCTGCTGGCCATCATGAAGGAGCTCGGCAGATTTCATATGGCTTCAAGAGGATTTGCCTCGAATTACACGACCAACGAAAGAGTTCATCTGGGCGGCTGGGCGCAAAGCTATGAGCGGTATATCGAGCGGTTGGAGGGCTTTAAGGGAATGGCCAAAAGCAGCAGCGAATTTCAAAAGCTGTACCTGCTCCATGCCGACAATTTCATCACCCAGGGAAAAGAAGCCCTGAAGTGGATTAGAAGCAGCTATTACATCAATTGGGTCAACAAGGTCGCTGCGCAAAAAAATCTGTGCCATCAGGATTTTGCGGCAGCTAACTTGATCAAGACAGGTAAAGGCCTGGCTGTAATCGATATGGATTCGCTGACTTATGATTTGCCAGCCCGGGATCTTCGTAAAATCTTCAATAAAGTCATGAAAAAGCATGGATGGAGCGCAGCGAAGGCGACTGCGATGCTCAGAGCCTACCGCGAGGTCCATCCTCTGAGCGATGAGGAATGCCAGATTGTTTATGCCGACTTGTTGTTCCCCCATTTATTCTATGGAATTGCGAGCAAAGTCTTTAATAAACGTTCTGAGTGGAATCCTTCCGTTGAAGTGCAGAAGCTGAAATCGTTCATCGCGGCAGAAAGCGACCGTCAGAAGATGCTGTCCTCATGGCCGGCAATCGTCAGACAATCCTGAATCCGTTATGTTTCATTAGTCCTGCCCGGCCGACAGCAGCATGGCCGGTACATAGCTCAAGGAGAAATATTTCATTTTCGTATCGGCTTGAATAATGTTTTCAAAGCATTTCGTGCAAGATCTCCGTCCGGCCAACTGCCCAGTTTTCTGAAATCGGTGTTGTCCGTAATTTGGTCAATGCCGCCGATCAGACGAGCCTGGGCCAGCTGTTGAAGTTCCGAATCCACAATTTGCCCCGCAATGAGGCCGGCAACTCTTTCCCCGTTCATAACCTTGAAGGGGCGGTCGTAGAACGTTGAGGCGTCAGCCGGAATATTTTCGGTGATCCCCAATCCGTTGTGCATTTCCGATAAACAGCTGTATGCCTTATTTAATGCAAGCTCGCGTTCTCTCCAGTCGGCTTTCGTCTGAGCCGTTAACAGGCAGGGCAGGAGCTGATCCGAGCATTTCAAACGTCTGAATGCCGTTCCGAACCATTTCGGATATGGCGCATATTGGCCTTCCATCAAGAAACACAGATTCATAATGTCCCGAACGACGCGAGAACCGATGACCGCTGAGCCCAGTTCGTCGCCAACAAAACCGGAACGGTGCATCAGATGCTCCTCCTGCCCGATCCGCTGCCAGCCGGATGCCATCAGGTATAACCAAATATCGCGTGGATAGAAATCAAATGTATGGCGCAGCGCTGACAGCTGACCGTCATCATCCCGAAAAACCTCCCCGCGGGTTATCTCCAGAAGATTCTGGGAGGGGAAGGTCAGCCAATCAACCAGCTCCAACGATCGGGTAATGTCTGTGGCAAGATGGCCCCTGATGAAATTTGGCACCGTAGTGATTACAGTCATCTTGATATCGATGGGAAAACCGTAGAAGCTTGGTGTGACTCTCTGATCAAGCAAAGCCCGGATAGTCTCGCGAAGCGCAAGATCACGTTCATGCAGAAAAAGACAGACGCGTGGTCCCCAGTCATGGTCCCTCGACATTTCCGTGTCAAACCCCAGTACTTCGCTTCCTGGGCCGATCAGCGCAGCCGAATAGGATACAGGCGATAATGTATCCATCACAGGCTCCACGATTTCAACATAAAATCGGCGGCATAATTCAATGCCTAACATAAACGAGTCCCCTTTCTCTACAAAAAATGGCTGCCGAAGCAGCCGGTTTTTGTTATTTTTAGAAAAATTCATACGGGCCTTCATCAACATATTTGTACTTCCGGTCACTTCCGCGGCGTTTGCCGCAGCCTTCATTTTACATGATCCCAGGCAATTGGAAAAGCCTGCATACTCTGCTGTCAAGTTGATTTGCTCCGGCCGATAAAAACGAAAGAGAGCAAGCTGCCGCCAAGCAAAACCGCGGCTGCAACCATAAGCGACTTATGCATACCGCCTGCAAAGGATTCGCTGCCGCTCAAAATCGAACCCAGAATGGCAACGCCCAGCGTCGCGCCAAGCTGACGGCTTGAGTTCAGAGCGCCTGATGCGGCGCCGCTCATTTCTTTTGGCACGGAAGAGATGACCGACGCCATCAATGCGGGAATCGTAAATGATACGCCAAATCCGATCAACAGCAGTCCCGCGAGCGTAAGCATGTAATTCGTATCGGTGTCCACCCATACGAGGAGTAACGTACCCAGCGCACCCAGGCCAAAGCCGGACGTCATCGGTATTCTTGCTCCGATCCGGCCTACGAGACGACCGGTAAAAATTGGATTGAACGCCAGCGGAAGCATCATTGGCAGGAGCGCGAGTCCCGCTGTATGGGCGGATAATCCGCGCGCTTGCTGGAAGAATAAAGGCAGAATAAACAAAATACCCGACAGGCCGATATTAACCGCCATCCCTGCAAGCATCCCGGCTGATACCGCCGCATTCCTGAAGATCAGCAGCGGAAGCAGCGGATTCCTGCCTTTTGCTTCAACAATCAGGAACAGGATGGCGCTTAGAAGCGCCAGAATAAACGCAGAGAGAATGACCGGAGAATGCCATCCGTATTGATCTCCCTCCATAAGAGCGTAAGACAGTGAAGCAATGCCGGCAATGGCTGCGATTTGACCTGCCGGATCAAAGCCTGTCTGCGGTTTGCGCCTGGTTTCGCTGACCAGAAGCGATGTCATGACCAGACTGATGAGGCCAAGCGGAACATTGAGCAGGAAGATACTGCGCCAGCCCAGCGAGTCGACCAGCAATCCGCCCACGACAGGTCCTGCCGCCATCGCCGCTCCCGTCACCGCTGCCCATATTCCCAATGCCCGCGCACGTTCCGACGGCTCCGGATAAGCATAGGTAAGGAGCGTCAGCGAGGCTGGCAGCAGAGCGGCCCCGCCAATACCAAGTATGGCGCGCAGAACGATCAGCGCCCCAAGGGATGGAACAAATGCCGAAAAGGCGGAGGCCGCCAGAAACAAGCCGAGGCCGCCCATATAGACGCGCTTGGCTCCCAGCTTGTCGGCAAATGCTCCCATCGACAGCAGCAGGCCGGCGAAAACGATCGTATAGGCGTTCACGACCCACTGCAGGCCGGCTATGCCTCCCCCAAGGTCGGCGCGAATGGCAGGCAAAGCTACACTCACCACCGTCGTATCCAGGAGCACCATAAAATAACCGAGTGAAAGCCCGATAAGCAGCAGCATTTTGGAGAGCTTGCCTGCCTGTTTAGCCTGTATTTGCAGCGTATGTTCCAAACTTATCTTCCCCTTTCATCGCGATATGGAAAATCGTCATTCTCCTGATGAAAGTGTATAATGGATTTTATACTAGAATAAGATGATGGTTTATCATAGGAGAAAATCTCCTATGATAATATCCCATTAAGGAAGCTGGTGAAGTGGAATGAACCAGGCAAATAATGAGCGTTTTCTGGAGCTTGCGCAGTTCCTGCGGACGCGGCGCGCCCGTATTTCACCCGAGCAGGCCGGTCTGCCCGGCGGAGGACGGCGGCGGACGCCGGGTCTTCGGCGCGGGGAAGTGGCGCTGCTCTCGGGCGTCAGCGTCGATTGGTATACATGGCTGGAGCAGGCACGCAGCATTCAGGTATCCGCACAAGTACTGGAAAGCATTGCCCGTGCTCTCCAGCTGGATCCGGATGAGCGAAAACATTTATTTCAGCTGGCCCTGCAGCAGCTGCCTGCGGATCTGAACCCCGCCGAAAGCAGCATCAGTCCGACGCTGCAGGACTTCCTTGATCAGCAGGAGATAAGTCCTGCCTATGTTACCGATCAACGCCTGAACATTGTGGGCTGGAACAGTATGGCAAGCCGGATTTACGGGAATTATGAGGCCATGTCCCCGCGTGAGCGCAGCACCGTCTGGCGTTCCTTCACATCGCCTTATGTCCGGCAGATGCTTCAGGAAAACTGGGAAACGCATGCCCGGCACCGCTTGGCTCAATTCCGCGCCAGCTACGGCAAATTCGCCGGCGATCCATGGTGGATGGAGCTCATCGAGGATCTCAATCAGGCAAGCCCGGAATTCAGGGAATGGTGGCCGCAGCATGATGTCCTGAACGGTCCCGAGGGGAAGAAAATCAATCATCACCCGTCGGCCGGCATGCTCGTATTTGACCAAATTTCGTTTCTTGTGGCGGGCTCTCCCCACCTGACCGTCACCATCAATATACCGTCGAAGGATGACGATACAATATCCAGGCTTATAAAGCTTCAATCCAATTGAGAAACGTCTTTTTTGGAATAATCGCAGTGCACCTCTCCCCCCTCAACCTCTGAACATTTATGATATAATCCTGAAGTAATTCAATAAAGGGCATAACCCGCTTACCGCCGGGTTGAATTAGGAGGAAATCAAATGGCAGGCTTTTCTATCGGATCATGGTCATTTCACGCTTTATTCGCCGCAGGAAAAATCAATTTGTTTGGCTATCTGGAAAGCATCAAGTACCGCTACCGCCTTGATCAGGCAGACATTTGGAGCGGCATGCTGCTCTCCACAGAAGACAGCTATATCAACAGCGTCAAGGAGACGCTTGATGAAGAGGGATTGACCGTCGCTTGCCTGAGCGTGGACGGTGCCGATATTTGGCATGACGATCCTGCCATTCGCGAACAAAACTACCAAAAAGCGCTCCTGTACCTCGACATCGCACGCAGATGGGGGGCTAAAGCGCTTCGGATCGATATGGGCGTCAATTCACTTGCCATCACGGATGAACAGTTTAATCTCATTGTCAAGCGGTACCGGGAGTACACGCAGTTTGGCCAGGAGCATGGTTTTCGGGTAGGGCCGCAGACGCATCAGGCCGGTTCCCAATCTCCCCAAAATCTGAAGCGGGTCAGCGACGAGGTTGCTTCGCCGTCCTTTGGAATCGTACTGAATGTCAACCGCTGGCTGGCGGATAAGGAAATCGGGGACGAGCTGGTTTCCCCTTTCACGATGCATGCCCAGTTTGACAGGGCGTTTGTGGATTTCGCCGGAGCCGAACTGCTCCAGAAAGTGCAGTTGCTGCGGCAGGGCGGTTACCAGGGGTGCTGGTCGCTGGAATTCCGGGGCGGAGTGGACGAGTATCTGGAAGTGGAACATGATCTGCTGACTGTCCGGCGCGCTGTAAGACAGGCGTATGGCGAGAATTAAATTCAGCAGTTACTAAGCAAGCTGTCTCCCGCTATTGGAGACAGCTTGCTTTTTTCTCTTCATAGATTCCCTGCATTTTCGAAGCGGTGCATGCCGAAATCCTTCAATGAGGAATTTAGAATGGCTTCTCGCAATGGATTCAGGTTGGGGGTGAAACGCACATCGATATTCAAACCCATTAATCTCTCCAGCAGATTCGAGACGGGTTCCATTTCCAGCGGCTTGACCGTCTCGGGCGATATGTAGTATCCCGCAATTTCATCGAATAACCGAAAGCTCTCAACGGGCAGACGGTATCTGTATACGGTGGCGTTCTTAATGCGCTCATACCAATGGGTTTCGACGGTAATCACAATGTCCGCGCCGGTCAAGCCAAAAAACCGTCGGTGATCCTCCTCAAGAATCCCTTCACCCTTGGTATACACAATTCGTGGACAATCCCGCGGAAAATAAAAAGTGAACTCATGCGCATCGTCAATCGCCCAAACCACAGGGGGCATATTCTGTCGGTTTTCTTTTACTCTGGGAAAAAAGGTATGAATGGCATCGTCCTTGCTAAAATGAAACAGCTTCATTTTATCCTCCTCTTCGCCTTTCGCTTACCCTCTAATCTACCATACTGTCCGGACCTGCGGCACGTTATGATTTGGCAAACCTCCAAGCAACCGTGCCCCATTCACAGGACTGAAATCGATAGCCTCCGCACAACCAGAAGAGACCCTGCACCGGAATCGGCACGGGGTCTCCATTTTTAAGCTGCCTATGGGTTTCTCCCTGTAAGAATCTCCGCCTTATTCGGATCCGGCCACACCGGGTCGTAGGTCGGGCGGTTGACATAACGCGCCAGCGACAGCTCCAGTCTGGTTCCCGAGCCCGGCGCAAGCTCCACGCTCAGCCACTTATCCCCTACTTCAATCCGCCGGATTTCCCCGCCCTGCCCGTTGAACATAACCGCTTCCTCGAACCGGTGCTCGCCGAACGCGCCTGCCTGCACGATCACTTCCTTGCGCTCAAACAAGCTCAGATTCACCAGCTGAAGCATCAGCGAGCCAGCGGAGATGGATTCCACAAGAGCTCCGACATCCTCAGGCAGTCCCGGCCGCTGCCTTACGCCATCGTAATACCGGACGCTGGCATGCTGCAGGCCGCCATGGGAAATATGCATGGGCGCGCCAAGCGTAGTCTGCAGCAGTCCTTCAAAATAAACCGGACACATCTCCTGCCATTTATGAATGCTGGACAGATCCTCCAGATTGAAACCGTCCGAGCGCCACTCTTCAGGGTCGCCTTCAGGTGAACGCATTTTATGCAGCTGATTGCCGATCAGCCGATAGTTGGCCTCCAGAATCCGCTCGGGATAACCCGGATTGTTTCCCTGCATGTATTGAAACCATGGAACGGTATTGCCGTTGTAATGCTTGGTGCTCTTGTTCGTCTCCGCGCTTGTTCCCGATACGCCGGGAATCGTGATTTCAAGCGAGCTCTCATCCAGTCCAATCCGCCGGATACGCTCCAGATCCTCGTCCGCCATCGAGATGAACCAGAGATGGATCGGAATAAAAGGATCGGCGGGGCGGTAATCCGTCCATCCTGCGTCGGTATGTTTATACGGAACCGATGAACGGCCATTCACGGTCTTCCGAAGCTCCCAATTGCGGTCCAGCTGGTCCCGGGCCACATTCAGCCGTTCCATATCCCCTGTCAGCAGAACGGCATTGGATGCCGCATTCACCAGCGGTTCGATAATGGTTATGAAGCCATGGGGCCAACGCCAGCCATAGTAGCCCCCCCACCACTTGCCGTCCATATATTCTCCGATTATGCCGCTCAAGCCGACATTGTCCGGCATAATGCCGCCGTTGGTCTCGGCTCTCTCCTTCCAGGCATCGACATATGCCAGTACCCAGTCGCGAAGCGGCTGCTGCCCGGAATACAAATAAGCGTTCGCGACCATTCCCGTCGCGTTCAGATTCAGCGGGACATCCCCTCTGGCCATCCGCTCATTCATCATCCGGATAATTTCCCGATAGACCGCATCATCCGACCAGGCGCATCTGCCCGAAGCATAATCCACGCCGGCCAAATCCTCGAACGGGGCTGGATAGTGATCCAGTATGCCGCGGTGCGTGCTCCAATCCTCCTCCGTCAAATTGAAACGCGGCCCCCGGCTTCCGTTAATGGGAGAGCGGATCAGCCGCTTTTCCTTGTCGTAATTGGGCGCTTCCGGGTCATCGCCGGTGTACATAGCGGCAAACCGCATCGCTCTTTGCCTGTTCTTCAAATAGCCGGGGTCTGCAAGGCCGAGAAAATATAAATAAAGATAACCTTCGCCGTGATGCATCCAATCGTAATAGGCATCGAATTCGCGGGAGATTTGACCGTATTGCGTCCACTGCCACGTAATCCCTTCCCACAGCTTCTGCGCCAGCTCCAGCGCTTCGTCGCTTCCTCCCAATACATACAGGAGCGCCAGATACATGAAGCCTTCATAAGGATCATCCGAGCCATCCATGCCTGGCCAATCCGGCCGCCAAATCAGCGTGCCGTCGGCGCGGGTGTAACGGTTTACGAATTCGGCCGCCGCCTGATTCAGCGAATCAAGCAGCAGTCTCTCCATCAACGCCCAATGCGGAGGAGCCCAGCTCTCCTCTGCCGCTATTTTTATCATCGCCTGCATCTCCCCGTTGGAATGTATAAGGAACTATTAACCATGCATCTAGCGTTTTTTCAAAATATAATCATTGCCGACCAGATAGCGCCAGAAATCCAGTCTTTGATAGAATTCCTTCTGCCAGTCCGAACCGTACCAGGGATGCCGGGTTTTTAAAATTTCCACTACCTCAGGGTCGTCATAGCCATCGGTATTGAACAGATTGCGCTGCTGCTCCACGGAATTCAGGCGGATTTTGAACACATAACGGGTTTTGTCCGTTTGGTTGGGCTGCGCGCAGTGCCAGATATCCTGGTGCATGAAGGCGATCGTACCCGCCTTCGATGCCAGATGGCGCTGGCCCGCGATATTCTTGTAGCGCGAAATGCTCCAATAGCTGGCCCGGCGCAGCTGGGAACCGGGGAGCACCAGCGTCGGACCCATTTCGACCGGCGTGTCATGGGCGAAATAAAAGGCCTGGATGTCAAAGTTGTGGGGATTCGGATTCATGACGCCGGAATCCACATGCCAGTTCTGCGATTTGCTGTTATTGGGCTTGACGGTATGCAGAAAAGAATGGTCATAAACATAATTTCGGCCCACCAGACTTTCAATAACGCCTCTGACCTGGGGCAGCTCGAAAACCTTGCGGATCGCCTCCGAGTTGTTCCAGAATTCGTAGCCCTGCGGTTCGACTGTCAATTCATCCCTATAAACCGCTTCATTCAGCTCCTGCGGAACCAGATCCTCCAATACAAGCAGCCCGTCACTGCAAAATCGGGCCATCTGCCGCGCATCAAGCAGATGCTCATTCGCCTTGCTGACCATTGATCCCGACCTCCCTCTCCAGCAAATATTCCCAGGGCAGATGGCCTGTTTCGTTCTCATGGCCATGCATGAAATACGGCAGCTGGGGAGCCTGGATGACCTTCCATCCGTCCCTCATGGCATCCAGCACCGAGTCATAGGGAGGAATCGCGGAATCACCCGTTTCCATCCGGCTGTCCCCCTCAGCCGATGCGCCGTCGTAAAGCGCCCACGCCACCGTTTTGGAGCTCAGCTCCGGGTTGGTCAGGCACAGAAACAAAACCTGCTGTCGTTTGACTGTCATCGTTATCGCACCTCTTATTCATAAAATGTGAACGTCAGATTACAGATGATATCCGCCATCGATCGGAATGACCGCTCCGTTCACCCACGATGACCGGCTGCCTGCCAGATACAGCACGGCATCGGCAATTTGCTGGGGCGTCCCTACATGCGGTTCGTGCTTGGCGTCTTCCGCCAGTCGATCCGCCTCTTCGGGATTGGCTGTAAACTGCCGGAACCACTGATTGAGAAGAGGGGTCGCAACTCCCCCGGGCATAAGCGCATTGAAGCGGATGCCCGCTGTCCGCAGATCAAGCGCCAGCCCCTGCGTCATATGGTTCAATCCCGCTTTTATCGTGTCATAGACCAGGTTATTGCTGTCATTGCGGATACCGTTGATGGAGCTGATATTGATGACGCTGCCCCGGCTTTCCCTCAACCACGGCAGCGCTGCCTGTATGAGGAAGAAAGGGGCCTTCAAATTGACGTTAAGCAATCTGTCCCAATCCTCGTGCACGATCTCTTCAACCGGTTTGTTGCAGACGAGAGCGGCATTGTTGACGACAATATCAATGGTTCCCCATCGGCCTGCCGCCTCATGAACGAGCCGGGCCGGCGCATTGCGGTCTGCAAGATCGGCTTTTACAAAATGGGCTTCGCCCCCGCTCTCCGTAATGCTTCTGGCGATCTCTTCCCCTCTCGCCTGATCCCGGCCGCTTACCAGCACCTTCGCGCCGTGACGCGCCAATGCTTCGGCCGCCGCCTGACCGATCCCGCTCGTTGAGCCTGTTATAATCGCGGCTTTACCCTGAACGCTCATTTCTTCATCTCCCGAAACCGGTAGTTTTACGTTATTGCCTGTCAGCAGCGGAGCGGGGGCCGACATCGGACAGATCAATCGGCTTGAACCCAAGTGCGAATGCCGGCGAATCCTCCTTGAGCGTAAAATCTCCCCCAGCCGCATCCACAAGGCGCGGATCGGCATAGATGGAATGAAGGTCATAACCCAGCTGCCTCATATCCTCGATGGACCGGGTGTCGTCCAGCGAGAAATTCGCCTGCTCATCGAATCTTTGATTGCCGGATAGCGGCTCGCCGCCGGAGACGTCCCAGAACAGATTCAGATCGCTGTTAAACCCCTTTTTGTCGAAATGGCCGGCATATCCCGCAACGAAGATTGGCTGCCCGTCGGCAATGACCAGATTCTTCTCGAATGTTAAGGAATTATGAGCCTCCGCCCTGCTCAGAGACGCCTGGCCTTCACGGCCAAAAGCAAAAATATTGTTGCGCACGATATTTTCCCGCCCGTAATGCTGATGAAAAACCTGGCTGGTCGTCCGGAAGCATACGTTATTCTCAATGATGATATGCGAGCTGCCTTCATCCGGATAAATCGCCCAGCCGCCATAGTTGCATTTTTCGATATCATGTACAAGATTGCCGCGGATGACCGTGCCTGGCTGGACGCCAAGCGTGTAGATGCCGCCCATATCGCTGAGCAGACCGTGGCCGATATCATGAATATGGTTCTTCTCGATCCGGTTGTCCTTCGATACATTCTCCGCATATCCCCACACCCAGCCGCAGGAAATTCCCGTGTAATACAGATCGTGGATATGATTATGCGAGATGCTGTTGCCAAACGAATGCACCGAGAGAATACCGCAGGCGCTGTGAAAGATACGTCCGCCGCCGTGAATGTGATTGTCCGTAATCCGGTTGTTTCCCGTACGCCTCAGCACAGGGCCATCCGCATCCGCGCCGTCCAGCTTGATCCCGCCTGCTCCCATGTCGGCGATTGTATTGCCGACAATACGGTTGGACAGGCAGCCTTCGGACAGTTCGACGCCGTACCAGCCGATTCGCTCAATCCGGCAATCCTCGATTGCGCAATAGCGGGCTCCGCGCATATAGATCACGCCGGGAATATGAAACGCCGCCTGCGGTGCCGCTGCAAAATCGATTCCCGGACGCTCGAACCGCTCTCCCCCGCCTTTGGGCTGTACCCAATCCGTATGGGCAAAGGCAAGTTCCTTGAAGGACAAGTATTCCACATATTTCTCCTCGTCCGGCCTGCCTTCCAGCTTCAGCAGCTGCTGCGCGGAACAGGCGACGAACTCCGTTTCCTCCAGCGTTTCACCCGGGCGCGGGATGTAATAGACTTTGCCGGCCGAGCGGTCAAGATACCACTGCCCGGGCTCGGTCAGAGCCTCGAATACATTCTCCACATAATATTTGGCGTACCGCTTCGCCACATCGTCTTTGAGCACGAACATGCTCCTCCGGCTGGACTTCACCTCACCCGTGAGTTTATCAAAGGATTCCACCGGCATTCTTTCTTCGATCCAGTAATGGACGGCGACGACATCCACATCGTTCATATTGCGCCAGGAGCCGTCGATATCGCCTGGTGAACAAACGAACGTATCCGTACCGGCGAACAGATCGCTCGTCATACTTCCGCTGTGGAAGCCTGTGCCCGGCACATCCTTCATCCAATAAAAGCCCTGCCGGGGCAGACGGGTCCGCGGCCGGCGCTCCCCGCTCACGAACAGCTGGCGGAATTCCCCTTTTCCTCGGGAGGCACCCGGAATATCAGCAACCCACATCGGGATATCGCCCACTGTCTCTTCCCGCCAGCCCGTAATCCGCCAGCCCCCATCCACCACAGGCTGCTCGCCCGGATAGGCGGCGTACGTGACCGGTCCCGAGTCCTCGGGTGCAAATACGACCGGCTCCGTCTGTTCGTAAACGCCGCCCCGAAGCCATACCGTAACCGGTCCTGACAGCATCGCCGAGTTCTTCAGCCGACGGATGGCATCCCGCGCTCCGGCGATTGTGGCAAAAGGGCCGTCTTTCCCGTCAGGGCCGGGGTCCGGCTGTCTGCCTGACCAGGCGTCATTGCCGGAAGTGGAAATATACAGCTCGTTTATGCTCATGCTCTCTCTCCTTCTGTATTTTCAATGATCTTTAATCGCTAAGTCAGTTAAAAATGGCTGCGCATGCGGAAACGTCTTCCGGTACTCGCAAGTGTTACAAGCGTGTTTGCCTTGTCCTTGCCTAAACCCGGTTAAGCCTGCCGATTCGCTGCAGCCTGCTTATCTGTTTGCCCGTTCTAGGCTTTAATAGAGCCCGAAGTAAGTCCTTCGATAAAATAGCGCATGCCGAGCGTAAACATCAGGAGCAGCGGCACGGAGGCGAATACATAGCCCGAAGTAATAATGCCGAGATCCGGCCGGGATATTTTGCCTACCGAGTTCCCGGCATCCGGCGCGTAACTGGCCAGTGCCATGGAAATCGTCTGCAGGTTCGGCGTGCTGATCATCAGCATGGGCCAGATCAGATCGTTGTAAATCGATAGAAAATTCATGATCGCGATCGTGATCAGAATCGGACGCGCCAGGGGCAGCGCGATCGACCACACGCAGCGGAATTCGCTGGCGCCTTCCACCCGGGCCGCTTCGAACATTTCCTCGGGCTGGGAGGTGAAGAAGGTGCGCAGCAGAAAAATCGCAAACAGCTGGCCGCCGCCAATGTAGAATACAGCCAGCCCCTCCAGGCTGTTCTTCAGATGCAGCCAGTCGGCAAGCACGAAGTTCGGTGTCAGCAGCAGTACCCCGGGGACCGTCATCAGCATGACGATGACCCAAAACATCATATTCCGGCCAACGAAGCTGAGCCGGGCAAACGCGTAGCCGCTAAGCGTCGCGAACAGCATAATGCCAAGGATGGAGATGACGCATAAATACATGGTCCGCAGGACCGGAGCCAGCAGATCAAACAGCGCGAACGAATAATTGCTGATTTTCGGCGGCCAGGGCAAGCCCCAGAAATCTCCGTATATGAGCAGGCTGTCGCGCAGCGACATAGAGACCATCATAATAATGGGAACAAAAGAAAGAATCAGGATAACAGCCAGCAAGGAATAGCTGATGATCGCTTTTGCGTTTATTTTCCTCGGCATCCTCTTTAGACTCCTTCCTGTTTGGAAAACCGCAGGTTCAGTATCGAGCCGGCCAAGACGAAGACAGCCAGAACAAAACCGATGGCCGAAGCATAACCGAAATTGGCGTTCGAGATCTGATTGTACATCTGCAAGCCCGGCACATAGGTAGCCGTTCCCGGTCCTCCCCGGGTGAACAGGTAGATATTGGCGAAGCCCTGGATGCTGCCTATGAAGGTGAAGAACAGAATCAGCCTGATCTGCGGCCGGATCATCGGCAGATCAATTTTCCAGAAGCGTCCCCATGAGCCTATTCCGTCGATGGAGGAGGAATCGTAGATATCTCTGCTGATCCCGATCAGACCGCCGAAATAAATCAGAAAAGCAAAGATGCTCACGAATGGAAATCCCGCCATAATAATACTCCAGAGAGCGAGGTTCTCCTCTCCAAGCCAGGCATGCATCCAGCCGTCAAGTCCGATCACGCCCAGAAACTGATTGATCATGCCGACTTCAGGCTCATACATCATCTTCCACAGCAAAATACCGACAACGCCGGGTACGATGCTTGGAACGACATAAGCGGTGCGGAACCAGTACTTCATCCGGCTGCTGCGGAGCCAGAAGATCAGCTCCGCAACGAGCAGCGGCATCGTTACCTCTTTGATAATCGAAGTAATCAGGATCAGGAACATGTTCCATATCCCGATCCAGAAAAATTCATCGGACCACATTGCAACGAAATTACTCAGACCGATCACCTTGAGCGGCTCCTTCAAGCTGAAATTGGTGAAGGAATAGAACACCGCCATCAGCGTCGGCGCAATATTAAAGATAAGAATGAGAATGATGGAAGGCAGCAGCAGCATATAGGCTGATCTGGAACGCCTGAGCTTCCTGCCGAAGCGGATGACGGCGGCACGCCAGCTTGCAACAGACCACACAAACAGGCAGAAGGCTGTTACAGCAAGCGCCGCATCGATGACGATCAGAGCGGTTTGAATATAAAACTGCCTCTTTGCATCCAGAGCGCTGCTGAGGAAAAGCGTTACCGGCTTGCCCTGATCGGTCAGCAGCAGAATTTCATCGCCTGTTGTGCCAATCAGACTGTTGATTGAACCGGCTGATACGCCTGCATTATAAAGAGCGTAGCCTTCCGCATTCAGCACAAACAGCTTCCCGTCCTTATCTCCTGCCAGAATATGTCCCGCTTCGTCCACCGCTGCGACCATTGTAATCGGGTATGCGGAGAGATGATTGATCCACAGAACCTTCCCTTTGGCCGAGACCAGCGCAACATTGCCTCTCTCGTCTCCAGCCAGCAGCTCCTGCTTCCCGTTCAGACTGAGCCGGGTAATCGGCTGGATCAGATTCGTTCTCCACAGCTCCTCGCCCTCAGGGGATAAATAGCCGACCTTGGAATCCGCGGTGCCGAAATATACGCCTTGCTCTCCGGCTGCGACGGCGTTAACGTCAAATCCGATCTTCGTCTTGTACCGGTCCGCTCCGGACTCGTCGAACAGACCGACCCAGAACCGGTCCGTATACTGTCCAATTCCGTAAGCAATGGCCATTTCACCGTTTAGCGCCGAATCAAGTCCGATGACTCTGCCGTTCACGTCGAAGCCGTCAATCTCGTTCAGCGTCAAATCAAACACATATACCTTTCTGTCGCTGGTGCCGATATAGATCTTGCTCTTGTCGGCTGACAAGGCAAGCGCCGAGGCCGTTCCTTCAAGCTTCTTCTCCCTGAGCACCTGCTGCTGACCGTCAAGCAGGATTAACCGGCTGTCGCTGGTGATTGCAGCGGTCGTCCGAACGTCAATCCCGGCCGCTTTCATCACATTCCCGCCGCTGATCGGGCTGCCTGTCTTGGAAGGCTCGCCGGAAGAGGCAAAAACGAGAACATACAGCAAATTCACAAGGATGAGCAGGATAAGCGTTCCAATGGCAGCCCGCAGTCCTCTTCCAGCGAATATCGGCGCGCCTTTCTCCCGTGTTATGTTCGGCATAATACCCTCCTGCCCCGGGCGGCTATTGCCCCGGCGCCCGCTCCGGATGCTCGATGTCTTCGCCGGTCAGCCCTGCGTTCTTGATGATCGCGTCAAAGTTTTTGGTCCATGACTCCTGAAGCTTCTTGCCGAATTCCTCAGGCGTGATTTTGCCCTCCAGCGCCTCTTTATACAAATTAAAGTGGGCCTTATCCAGGTCAGGCACGCGTGTGGATAACGGGTTGTTGAGGGGAATCTCCGCGTTTCCGAGCATTTTGACCCCTTTGAACATCTCCTCGATCTCCGCCGGGACCTTCACATTCTTGACCATAACCGGACCGCCGGGATTGAACTCATCGGCTGCCACCATGCCATCGACCCATGCCTGATAGCCGGGCTGGGAGAGCCAGAACATGACGAAATCCAGCACCATATCCGTTTGAGCCTGATTCTTCTCGATAATGCTCACATATTCGCCTGTTGCGGATTCGACGCTCCGTACGGGACCCTGCACAAGATCGCCAGTCATCGGCGGATTCTCGAATGTCCCCCAATTGAAGGGCTTGAGCGAGCTGGTATCTGTAATTTTCAGCTCCTTCAGCCGGGCCGGATCGTTGAGGTTGGCCATATCCTGCGTCACTGTCGGCAGGCTCCAGGTGCCGTCAATAATCATGGCCGCTTTCTGCTGCAGGAACAGCGGATAATCGTCGGTGCTGACGAAGAAATCCTTCTGCGCATATTTTGGAAACACCTTCGCCATGTTGGTGACCATCTGGGTCATTTCCGGTGTGTCGAAACGGATTTGACCGTCCTTGATCGCTTTATACATCCTGGCCTGATTGAAATTATATTTCAGATCAATATAAGGATCGTTCGGATCCGCTTTGAAATTGCCGTCCAGCTCGTCGTCGTAATTGTAATCTCCCTCATGCGCACGGACGATATCATGCCAATTGCGGGTGAATTGATCCAGATAAATCTCGATCACCCACTGCGGCACCTTCCATACGAAGTTGGAGGCAATCGGAATGATGCCTGCCGCGTTGATCTTCTCGGATACCGCCGCAAGCTCATCCCAGTTGGTCGGCGGCTGCAGGTTCAGCTTGTCGAAGATGTCCTTGTTGTAGAACCACATAATATGGACCGATTGCGTCGGAAGCATGATCCGGTCTCCCTTGGCATTCTTCGCCACGAAGAAATTAAAATCCAGATCATCGTCCCACTTGTTGCCGGTATACGGGTTGACCTGATAGCGGTACTTATCGAAATTCAAATACTTGTCATAGGTCGGTACATAGTTGCCTGCCACCAGGTCAGGACGCGGGCTGCCTACAGCCAGCATCGTTCCGAGGACGGTCGGATAATCGCCGGCTGAGCTGCCCTTGGGCTCCCATACCAGCTTCACATTAGGCTGTACCTTCTTGTAAGCCGCTGCGAGAGCCTCGAACGCTTTGGCATCCCCGACATCATCGGAATTCCCGTTCAGGGAAATGACGACTTCCCCGCTGTATTGTTTATGTTCAGGTTCAGCTGCCGCCGGCTCCTGCCCGGCTGCCGGTTCCGCCGGTGTATTTGCACCATTGTTCTCTTGGGTCGCCGGCTCATTATTGGCAGGTACAATCGGCGCGGACGAATTGCTGCACGCAGATAAAATGGCAGTTAAAGCAAGGAGCGTAACTACGAGCATGGAGCTGATCTTTTTCATGCATAACCCTCCGTAGAAATAGATTAGGAACGCAGAACGCATTCAAACCTCTTTTCGAAGCAGCAGCCTGTGGTCAGCTATCTATTATAGGTTTATCGAATAAAAACCACCTCCTTTATACAATAAATGGATAATCGATTGTGATGCTGCTATATAAAATGAGTATTGGGAGGGGCAGCAAGTGGAAATAGGCTGGGATAGTTTTGATAATTGAGGATTGATAATGCAGGAAAGGAATAGTAGAGGCTCTTGGGTGCGGATGATGTAACCGTTTACAATATTGAAGAAAGGTTTGGTTTATACCTCCCCTCCATTGCTTTCGATCCAGTCGGTCAGATTTTGCCTTGAATAATTCAGATGCTGCCGGATCGCATTGCGGGTTCCCTGCCAGTCCTGCTGCAGCAGCTGCTTTACGATTTCCCGGTGCTGCGTCATGGATAGATTGTACTGCTCGGGTGTGGGGTCGCTGACCGTCAATATCCGGAAATTCATCAGGTTCTGATAGGTTTCCAGAATCTGAATATTGCCGCAGGCGTTAATAAATTCCGTATGAAAAATCATATCGAAATTACCATACTGCTCGATAGGCGTTACCGCCGGGTCAACCTCCTCGACCGCGAATTGGGTGAGCTGATCGAGCTTGGCAGCAATCTCGTCGAAGCGTTCCCCGGAGAACGTGCGGTATTGCTCAAGCACCCAGAAATCGATCATCAGCCTGAACTCAATCACCTGCTCCACATAGCTCTTATCGATCCCCACGACAAAGGTCCCCACCTTGGGTACGGTTTTGACCAGGCCCTCGGCTTCCAATCGATTCAGCGCTTCGCGGATCGGAGTAATGCTGATGCCCAAATTTTTTGCAAGGACAGGGATGGATATTTTCTCATTGGTACGGAAGCTGCGGCGGATAATCATCTGCTTCATCGTACCGTATACCTGATCGAATAAATTGGAGGTTTGTATTTTGGGAAGTTCCACAGCAATCACGCCTTCTTCAAATAATGGAAAAAACCATCTGTTATATATAAGATATAAGATGACCGGAGGGAAGTCAACCCAAAATAAAATACGACAAAACTCAGCAGAAAAAGAGGCGGAGCCTGTTTCGGCCCGCCCCTTCCGGTACTCCTATTACCTGTTAAACCGCCATGCTTAGACCATGATTTTGCAGATATCGTTCGTGAACTCCACGGGATCCTGAAGCGGCAATCCTTCGATCAGAAGGGCTTGATTGTAAAGCAGAGCCGTATACAGCTGCAGCTTTTCCTTGTCCTTGCCATAAGCGTCCTTGAGGGATTGGAACACCGCATGATGCGTGTTGATTTCCAGCACCTTGTCCGCTTTTACATCCTGATTGTTTGGCATCGCCTTCAGGATCTTCTCCATCTCGATGGTGACCTCGCCGTCCGTCGAGAAGCATACGGGATGAGTGCGGAGTCTCTTCGATGCTTTGACGCTGCTTACTTTGTCCGCGAGGATTTCTTTCATCGACTCGAACAGCTCTTTATTGTCGTTCTCATCGGAATCCGACTGATCCTGATCCTTGTCCTCCTCAATGCCGAGGTCGCCGCTGGATACGGATTTGAATTCCTTCTCTTTGTAGGACATGATCATTTTGATCGCGAACTCATCGATATCATCGGTGAAATACAGGATTTCATAGCCTTTGTCCGCTACCAGCTCGGTCTGTGGAAGCTTGTCGATCCGTTCATTTGTTTCGCCGGAGGCGTAATAAATGAATTTCTGGTCTTCCGGCATTCTGGCGATATATTCATCCAGCGTCACAAGCTTCCGCTCTTTGGAGGAATAGAACATCAGCAGATCCTGCAGCACATCCTTGTGGCGGCCGTATTCATTATAAACTCCAAACTTCAGCTGTCTGCCAAACGACTTGTAGAACTGCTCGTACTGCTCTCTCTCATCCTTCAGGAGACTTTGCAGCTGGCTCTTGATTTTGCTTTGGATGTTCTTGGCGATCAGCTTCAGCTGGCGGTCATGCTGCAGCATTTCCCTGGAAATATTAAGCGATAAATCCTCCGAATCCACCATCCCTTTGACAAAGCTGAAGAAGTCAGGGAGCAGATCGGCGCATTTGTTCATGATAAGCACGCCGTTGGCGTACAGCTCCAAACCTTTCTCAAATTCCTTGGAATAGTAATCAAATGGAATGTTCTCCGGGATGAACAAGATCGCCTGATATCTCACTGCGCCGTCGACGCTGATATGGATATGCTTGAGCGGCTTGTCGAAGCCGTAATGCTTCTCCATATAAAACTTCTCGTAATCCTCGGGAGTCAGCTCGCTTTTGTTTTTTCTCCAGATGGGAACCATGCTGTTGACCGTTTGCTCTTCCTGGTAAGCCTCGAATTCGTTCTCGGTGCCTTCCTTTACCCTTTGGCTGGAAATCTCCATCTTGATCGGATAACGGATGAAATCGGAGTACTTCTTGATAATCGCCTTTAAACGATATTCCTCCAGGTACTCGTCATAGCTCTCGTCTTCCGTGTTTTCCTTGATCTTCAGGATAACCTCTGTGCCCACCGTATCCTTCTCGAAAGGCTCAATCGTATATCCTTCCGCTCCGTGGGATTCCCACTTGAAGGCTCCTTCGCCTCCCAAAGGCTTGCTGATAACCGTCACGACGTCAGCAACCATAAACGCGGAATAAAATCCGACGCCGAACTGACCGATGATATCATGGCCGTCTTTGGACTCATTTTCTTTTTTGAACGCCAAAGAACCGCTTTTGGCAATGACGCCGAGGTTGTTTTCCAAATCCTCCTGGGTCATCCCAATACCGGTATCTGTAATGGTCAGAGTACGGTTTGCTTTATCGGCTGTAACTTTAACAAAGTAGCTGTCCTTGTCAAAAGCCAAATTGTCATCAGTTAGCGCTTTATAATAGATTTTGTCGATTGCATCGCTGGCATTGGAAATCAATTCTCTCAAGAAGATCTCTTTCTGCGTGTAAATGGAGTTGATCATCATATCCAGAAGCCGCTTGGATTCCGCTTTAAACTCTTTTACTGCCATCCTTATCTCTCCTCCAATTATAAAAAGATTTTCATCCTGCTTAAATAGTAACCGGATTGCGATTAGCACTCTAATCCATTGAGTGCCAATCCTTATTTTATAATCCCCATTTTTTTATGTCAATACGAACTGACCGGTTTGTACAAAAAAACCCAAGCCGGGGTTGGGCTTGAGCTGGCGCCGTTGAACCGTATGCTTATACTGACAGCTGTGCGGCATCGCCTGTACAACTTTAGAACGAATCGCTCCCGCAGGCGATCAGGTTCAAGCCGGATAACTCGGGAATGGAGCCCCGCTTGACTCCCGGAGGCGTAACAGCACAGAGCTGTTTCAGCTCATAGTCTGAGTCGAATGCAAGAATGGCTGTCGTATGCAGCGGATTTCCGTCGACCTCGAAGGTCGTCTGCACTTGACCTGTGCAAACACAACCGTTTTCGTAGTCAGCCTGGATACGGTTGTAGGACAGCAGCAGGAAATCCTGCTCCTCATGGAGCTTCCGCATTTTTTCAATATCCATCCAGCCCCCGTACTGCTCTGTCAACTCTTTGAAATGTTGGGACTGCAGCGCGTTCAAAAACGCAGCGGTATTCTTTTCTGCATCATGTCGATTCAATAGAATTCGGATGCCCTGGATTCACCCCTCTCATGCCGGGGGAGGAGACGCGCATTATATCCAGGTTGGAATGGGATGAAAAAACTTGACTGAATTAGCTGCTGCTGTCCTTGACGACGACCGGTTTTCCGCGTTTTTTACGAATTACCGCAATGAGCAGCAGCAATAAGGGATAGCCGATGGTAATATACAATCCCAGTTTTCCGGCATATTCTGCAAACTCATATAATTCAAGCACGCTTTGCGGAAGCATGGCAATCAGAAAGATAAAAGGCAGCATGAAAAAAGCAAATATTTTATGCTCCTTCAAATGAAACATCTGGGTTATGGATTTGACCGTTAGGTAGAAAGTCGACAGCATCGTCGTGAACACGTTAGTCACCCAGACCGCAAGAAACGCCGCGTCCAGCCGTTCCAATATATTGGCGGGCAGTGCCGTTGTTTTAGCCAATTCCAATGTAGGCCACATCAGTAATTTGATTTCTTCCGGACCGAATACGGCTACGGAGGAAATGACAATGAGTACATATAACAAACTGGGTATAGCCCAGCCCCAAATCATGGAGAGATAGGCCTTTGTTGGCGATTTCATGAACGGGATGACCATCGTAATGATGAAGGAGCCTTGAAACAAGGCGGCAATCGTAAATATCCATAAAAACAAGTCGTGATGCTCATTACCCCATACAGGCAGCAAATTCAGGACGCGGGAGTTCTTAAGTGACAATGATACGATAGTAAGGCCGGGCACCATAATGAACGGCAGGTAAAAAAGATGGATACTGGCGAACGTCACAATATCCGTTCGGGCAAATACGGCTGCAAGCAGCAGCATCGCGAGAACGGTCACTTCCAATGGTGTCCTCTTTAATATGGAGGTGATAACCACTTCCCCGAATTCCCTGGAAATCGCAGCTGCCAATATACTGAAGAAAATGACAATACTCAGGCTGGCCGCGAATGAGATGCCTCTTCCGATAATATCCTCGCTGTATTGAATAATCGACTGGTCAGGAAAACGGATGCCGAGCATCGTAACAATGATCAGGCCGAATAATCCGACCAGTGTTCCGAGCAGCGTGACAAGCGGAGCTCCGGTATCTGCTGCGCGAACAGCAAGAAGGGGAACTGCAAGAACGCCACCTCCGATTGTAGAACTAACTACAATTGCTGCTACCTGAAGCGTGGTGATGGGACGCAATTCATTTTCTCCTCTCAGAATAAGCGATTATAGGGATAGGTTTCCATTTTTTTCATTCAATTATGTATCGCAATCTTTCTAAGTTGAAGTTGAGACAGTCGTTTCATGCAAATAATGATCGCGGTATGGCGGTATGAATGATTGAACGGGTTTACCAGTCTTATAATGGAGTCATCTTTCAAAACAGGAGGGTGAGACTGTGATCATGGACATTCGTGTAGCTGGTCTTCTAAGCGAGGCAGGAGATTTGAGCGGATTTATTCATGGCGAAGATCGTTGCCGGCTATCGCCGGCCGTCGTCACCAATGCAGAAGCGATCATAGTGAGCATTGAACCGCAAATAATTAGCGATTCTTATGCGTACATGTTTGTGTCATTAGAACCGTTTGAGGGGATGTTTATGTCACTTGATCGCGACAAAACATCCCCTCAAAACTAAATGCTTCTCCAAGCTTATACGAGGCAGTTGAACGAAGCTTATGAGAGCCTTGTTAAAGTTGGTCTATAGCGCAGTCAGGTCAAATACGCCGGCGGCCAGTTGCAGTCTAGCTTCTCGCTCGCTGGCAGCATTGCGTCGACGCAGACTCACGCGTCAGCACCTGCCTCGGCGATCTTCCTTGACGCTCGATATATTAGGTGATCCATAGAGCCTAGTCATACTTCGGGATGTCCTGATCCATAATAAGCGGCATTACCGCGAGTTTCTTGCTTCAGATGAGCGGATCGCAACCAATATTTTGAGCGCACGGCTCCAATCACTCACTGAAGCAGACCTGCTCATCAAGATAGAAGGCGATACAAACCGCGCACAAACGATGTACCGACCAACGCAAAAGGCGCTTGATCTGTATCCGATCGTCTTTGCCCGATATGAGCA
Organism: Paenibacillus sp. JT31N11; assembly: GCF_056269285.1. Taxonomy (NCBI): domain Bacteria; kingdom Bacillati; phylum Bacillota; class Bacilli; order Caryophanales; family Paenibacillaceae; genus Paenibacillus; species Paenibacillus sp. JT31N11. The sequence continues at coordinate 144,960 of NZ_JBWDNQ010000001.1, read as the reverse complement.
TTCCGATCATGCAAGAACTTAAAACAAATGAAAAGGGCTGGAGCAGCGCCTTTTGCGGAATTTCGACGATATTACGTCTTGATTCAGTTTGACATGACTATAAGCAAGTTATTTATTAATTACAGTGGAAAAGACATGCAGTACGAGCATGTTTTTTTTATTTTCTATGTATTTTCGTTATTCCTTGCTATCTAAAAAGCGAAACCAAGCCATTGGACTTGGAACGGTATTGAACCAAACCTTTCTTATGAGCTGAATGCCCTCCACGAATCGGTACAAAGCACGTTTGTATCAGATACATGACCTCTACCTTCACCTAATTTCGTTGTCCGTATACGTACAAAAACCAGAGAAAGTCATCTTCTGACGGCCATGGGCAACCAATACACAAACCTGGTCATTGCTTATTCCATGGTGTTTATAGCATTCACCGTTCAGCCAATTACGCAAATCACAGTCACGCCACGTAATATCCACGCTCTCGCCGTGGTACCGCTTGCAATCCAAAATATACTCGCATAAATATTGCCAATCCGCTTTTTACGTTTTGGGCCGCCATGATCGCTCCCGCTGTTGAAGCTGAATATGCATGCGTATTCGTATCGCATAATAGGGAGAGGACGGACATGTCTGGATCAAAAAGAGGGGCGCTTAACGTGGGCGCAAGCGGGGACATCGGCCGCGAGAGGGCGCTGACGTTGACCGCCAAAGGTTACGCGGTGATTGTCTCGTCGCGGGACGATTAGCCGGAATCCGGCAACCGATCCGGGATAACCTCTAGCGCATCCGCTCCGTATTCGGCAGGCTGGACGCTCTAGTCAATACCCGGAGCCAACCCGGCTTCCTGCCTGGGCGTCCATACCCGCCGGCAGAATTGGCGGCCCGAAGGAAGCAAAGCAAATATCGGTGGACAAAAGGTCAGATGAAAAGCATATAGCCGTTAAGCATGCAACTTCTCCTCCCCCACCCGCGGCAGTCCCGGATTGAGCCGCTTATTGTCCGGGACGTTCGTCGAAGTGACTGTCGATGATGAGCTTGGCGGCTTCGAAAAACACGTCAGGACGGAACCTTTCCTTGTGCATATAGGATGTTGACATGGCGCCATTGCACATGAGCCGCATCTTGAACGCGAGCTCGTCCGGCTTGCGTGCGCCGCCGCGCGTGGCGATTCGTTCGATGGTGTCCCACTGCTCCAGCCGGTTCTCGACCGCTTGGCGGTGCGCGGGATGGTCCTCGTCCGGGAATTCCACAACCGCATTCATGTATGCGCAGCCTCGGAAGCCCGTCTGCCGCATCCGCTCGACCAATTGGCGAAGCAGCATATAGAGCTGCTCCTTGGCCGAATCGGGATGAAGGAGCTCCGCCTCCTTCACTCTCTCCCGGCCGAGCCTGCCCCGCTCTTGCAAATAAGCGACAATCAGGTCGTCCTTCGTCGAGAAGCTGCGATAGAAGCTCGCCTTGGCGACGTCCGATTCCTCGATAATCCGATCGATTCCAACGGCACGAATGCCTTCGCGGTAAAAAAGCTCGGATGCCGTGGCCAAAATCCGTTCCTTGGCCGTGCGTTTCTTCTCCACATCGTTCCCTCCTGTCATTAGGAAATATATCTTTGGGTCATTGACATGATACAGATTTGTCTGTATCATTCAGTGCATGTGAGACAGACTTGTCTCCCTAATTCTACAGAAAATCCCCCGCTGCTGTCAAATCGGGCCATAGCCAATCCGTCACGGGGAGATCTCGGGTAAAAGGAGAGAAAATATTAATGTCCGACGTGTTGGAGTCACACAAACTTGCCGGGAGCGCCGCAGCCAGCAGAAGCAGGGCCAAACCACGGCCGCGGTTGATGCTTGCCGTCATGCTGTTGTCCGTATTTATTACGGTCTCGAATGTTTTCATTGTCAGCGTCTCGACTCCCGCTATTCAGAAAGCCCTTCATACGAGCTTTGCCGGAGTCCAATTCGTCGTTTCCGGCTATACGCTGGCCTATGCCGTTTCGCTCATTATCGGCGGCCGGCTCGGCGATAAATACGGGCGAAAACGTCTGCTGCTCCTGGGAGTAGCCGGCTTCACAGCCGGTTCGTTCCTAAGCGGGATTGCGCCAAGCATCGGATTGCTCTTAGCCGCCCGTATCATTCAGGGCTTCAGCGCCGCGCTGCTTACCCCGCAGATACTTTCGCTCATCCAAGTCCACTACCCGCCTGAGAAGCGCGGACCGGTCTTAGGACTTTACGGAGCGTCCATAGGGCTGTCGGCTGCGACCGGACAGATCATCGGCGGACTGATGATCAGTTGGAATCCCGGCGGACTGGACTGGCGGACGGTCTTTTTCTTCACCGTTCCGGTCGGGATCCTTTTAATGGCGCTTTTGCCATTCATCAGTGAATCCAGAGAACCGGCCGGCAGCAAGCTCGACTGGACCGGGGCTTTTCTCGTTGCGCTGGGACTTTTCATGCTCGCTTATCCGCTCGTTCAAGGACCGAAGGAAGGCTGGCCGGCTTATCTCATTATCCTTTTGATCCTGGCACTGCCCGTTCTTATTGTTTTCGGCCTATTCGAAAAGTCGCTTAAGCGCCGGGGACGCGTTCCGCTTATGAACGTCAGCCTATTCGGGCAAAAAATGTTCACCACGGGAATGGGTGTCGTTTTCCTGCAGTACCTCCTGTACGGGTCGTTCTTCTTCGTCAGCTCCTTTCTGCTGCAAGTGGGGTTTGGCTTCAGCCCATTGAAAGCCGGCGCGATCGTCTTGCCGATGGGCCTTGGCATTTTCATAGCCTCCCTGGTATCGGCTAAGGTTGCAGCCAAGATTGGCCCCCGTGTCTTGCTGCTCGGCACTGTCCTTGCAGCGGTCGGTTTTCTGGCACTGGTCTTGTCGGTTCACCTTGCGGGAATAGGGTTTGCCGGCTACGAATGGATTCCGGCGCTTGCGGTACTTGGTATCGGCCTAGGATTCATCGCCTCTCCCATTACCAACATCGTTCTGGCCAAGGTGCGAAGTGACGATATCGGCTCGGCTTCCGGTATTCTGACGACGGGGATGCAGGTAGGACTGACCATCGGCATTGCCCTCATCGGCATCGTTTGGCAGAATGCGCTCGGTAATCCCGCTCCCGCCCTGACGGCGGCGCATATGCAAACCTACGCCGATGCCTTTATGCTCTGTCTTTATTTACTCGTGGGACTGACCGCAATTATTCTGGTCCTTGCGCTGTTATTGTCGCGTAAAGTTAGGACAAGCAGCGAGCGGTAATGCTAAACATCATGGTTCCGACAAGGGCGCCGGGTCTATCCAAGACAAGATGAACATATGATTCCGGAACCGCTATTAATAACGATAAATATGAGCGAAATCTCTTTCACTTAACTCATTCAACAGAGAATGGGGGCAATGGCCAGATCCACCCCCATCACTAACACTGGCAGCGAAGAGGTCAAGGGTCCGATCCCGCCAGGCTCCACTAAAACAATCATTCAAACCACTTCGTCTGAAGTGGTTTTTTTTATTCAGTGGAGCCCAGGAAGGCGTAAGCAGTGTAAACATCATCGGCTGCTAATTCATCGGCCTGGAGATCGGAAGTCCTACATTAGCCGGGATCTTTCATCTTACTTTGCACTTGTATTAATAGATGCGCCATCAAAAACAGAATATCTCCAAGATTCCATTAATATATATTCATAAACGACGATAGCCGAATCATTATATAAATTGTTACTCAAAAAATAGATATATTTAAATGTGAATTGGAGGAGAAAAAATGTTTAAATCTCATCCTGCTAATACAGCAATTGTCATAACGGACCCACAAAATGACTTTCTTTCACCTGGAGGGAAAGGCTACTTTTTAACTAAACATATTATTGAGCATTACAACACACTAGGAAACCTTGAGATTCTAATAAGGACCGCCATGAGTATAGGGTATCAGCTTTTTGTATCCCCTCATTATATATATCCGCATGATTATGGTTGGCAATTTACTGGAGCTGAACAAGACATGTTATTAAAGCTTCGGGTCTATCAAAAAAATCATGACCACATTTCTGTGGGAGCTGACTGGGTTCCATCGCTTAAGCCATACATCTTGGCAAACCAAACAGTCGTTGCGACCGCCCATAAGGTTGCCAGTCCGCAGAACAATGATCTAGTTTACCAATTACGTCAGCATAGAAAAGAAAAGGTCATTTTGGCAGGTGTTCTATCAAACATTTGTGTAGAATCGCATATGAGAGACTTAATTGAAAATGGATTCCAAACCGCTGTTGTATATGATGCCACTGCAGCTTTAAGCGAGAAGGATTTTCAAGCAGCGATTACAAATTTCCAGGCTTTCAGCAGTGCTACGTGGTCAACTCAACAGGCGATCTCTCAATTATAAATCTATCCAGTAACTCTCCCAGAGGAAATTCTTTAAGCCTAGCATGCCCCTTTCACAGCGATCTTCCTATAAAATCCGTCTCCTCAGTGTTTTCATAGACTTTTTTCAAAAATCAGTTTTGGTCGCCAAGTATTTCCAGGATTGCATTTCTTGTTTTACATTGGCAACCTTCTGATCCGCCACTCCATACGCATCCGCTCCCAGAAAAAGATGAACCGGAGGATACTCGGACTCGGAAACTCGAATCAAAACATCCATTCCTTTATTCGGGTCGCCAGGTTGATTCTTATCATAACGCCGGATGCCGGATTCCTGGTTTTTTCTTATTGTCTCATAATCGTTGATGGGATTGCCTCCAGCATGAATCGATCCTTCAGAGAAAAAGTTGGTGCGAAAGAAGCCAGGCTTAACCGATGTGACAAAGATTCCTAAAGGCGCTACTTCCTGCGCCAAAGATTCACTCATTCCATCTACGGCAAACTTTGTAGCGCTATATACGCCGGTGGCAGCCATCCCTTGATATCCGGCTATCGAGGATATATTAAAAATATGACCTGACCTTTGTTTCCGCAGCTGGGGAAGCGCGTGTCTTATTACATTCAACGTTCCAAATACATTGACTTCAAAGTTTTGCCGAATAAGATGATCTGGAACTTCCTCTATTGGTCCAACCTGGCAGTAACCTGCATTATTAACAACTACATCCAATCGGCCAAACCGCTTAATTGTGGCATCAATTGCAGTTTTGACATCTGAATCATTTGTTAAATCCATTTGAAGCGAAAAAAAGTTGTCATGCAGACCAACGGATAGCTCAAGATCTCTAACCACTCTTGAAGTGGCTGCTACCTTATAACCCCTATCCACCAGTGTCTTAACTAAAGCTAATCCGAATCCTTTGGAAGATCCCGTGACGAACCAGACCTTTTTCTGTGACATCCTTACCATTCCCTTCAGAATTCTTGATTCACTTTTTCTACGACAAAAATAATAACGGATAGCATCTTATATCAATCTAATTGTTAAAAATGAATCCTATACTCCACTCGACGCTTCACTCCAACACTTCATATACCTGTGATTGAATGGAATCCATGTCCAGAGCATTTGACCATGTCATGTTGGGTGAATTATTTTGAAAACAGACCATCGTTTTCTGAATGTCCTCTGTTTCTATTTCATAGATAGCCATATAAGGCAGCTCGGCTTTTACGCTGTAATATTTGTTCCCGCTAATAAAACCCGGGAGTTTGAGAAGCTCGGGGATGTGGATTTGTTTATACCAGTTTCTAAACTCTTCATCTTTACCGTCTTTCGGCTTGGTCATTACCGTTACTATGTACTTACCCATATTAATATCCTCCCGGGATCTCATATATAATGCGCACTTTGACTACCTTGATTTCTTAAACAAACAGGGAAACAAAAGGACGTTCCAATCTTCCGTGCGGCTTTTATTTTCATCAGTATTCTTTCCTCCACCTGATATTTATGCCTTTCAGCAATAATCTTCAACTCCCTTCTTATTATAAAAACAATAATTATTGCATGTATTTAGATATCCTAGCCATCCTTTTGCATTATTCAGCCACGAGTAGTGCGTATTATCGTTTTTGCACAAGATAAATAACGATAATCTCACGACAATTATTTAAAATTAATTATAATTACCTGAATTATTGTAATTTTAATTATTTATGTGGGTATACTCTGGATTTTTCTAATCGGAATCCGTCGGGAGTGAGAATAAGGGGACCAGGAGAACGAATATGTTCAGGGGAGTTTTCGGGCATACTGGCTAGAAGATTCTGTAAGCTGATTCGAAGGCGCGCTGGATGTCCATATGTAAGTAGCTAATCTTTCGTTGGAGGTCATGTTCAGGATATAGATCAACGGCTATCGGAGGGCGTATGGTGAGAGAAAAACTTACTTATCTCGAAATATTAAGGGGATTTGCGATTCTGGCCGTTTTGGCGATTCATACGACGTCGTCCGCGATCACTGAGCTGTCGACGGCTTCATCACTTTTTCCCGTCTACAAGATTATTAATGCAGCCTCGCATTTTGCCGTGCCGGCCTTTCTCTTCCTGAGCTCGCTCCTGCTTTTTTATCATTATGATGAGAGAACAAAGCAAAACTGGCTCGTTTTTTACCGTAAGCGGCTGAAAACGATCGTTATTCCCTACTTGATCTGGTCCGTGTTCTACTCAGCTGCCGACTCATACGTCAAGCATATGTCCGCTGAAGACAGCCTGCTCGGCTTTGTTAAGGGGCTGCCGTTCGGCGGCAGTTACCCCCATCTGTACTTCATCATTGTGATCGCCCAATTTTACCTGGCATTCCCGCTCTTTCATTTGCTGTTTCGGATCCAATTCATCAAGAACCATCCATTGCTGTGCGGCGCAGCAGCCCAAACCGCCTTTTACCTGTTAAATTATTACGCTCTTGATATGAAAGGGGTCGGCTCGTTCATCGGCTCGTACCTGCTCTATTTCTTTCTGGGCGCTTATGCGGCCGGAAAATTGAAAACCATTACGGCAGGCGGCAAGGATTGGCGGAGATGGTGCCTTTTTGCCGGATTTATCATCTCCGCCGTTATCTATGTCGGCCAAATGTGGCTGCAGAAAACAAATCCGCAATGGATTCCGCAGCCGTATTACTCTTATCTCAATTTCGTTTCCGACTACTCCTACGCCGCAATCAGCTGCATCGTTCTGCTGCAGGCCGCATCGCTGCTGGAAGGAGGACGTCTTCATCTTTCGCGCAATACGCTGCTGTCGATCGGCACGTACTCATTCGGCATTTATTTCATCCATCCATTCTTCCTGCTCCTTTGGCGTCAGGAAGTGATGGTCCACGGCGCGATATCCTATCATCTGCTCATATGGGCAGGAGGAGCGGTCGCATTCATTCTTTCATGGCTGATTACAATCGCCGTTCAGAAATCGCGCCTCGGCGTGTACATCGTCGGGAAATCGGATAGTCGCAGACTTTCTCCTGCGTCTTCAACGACCTGACATCGTTGACTACCCTTTTACCGCTCCGCCTACGATGCCTTTCACAATCTGCTTCTGCATGAGGATGAAGAAGATAAAGATCGGAATAAGCGTTATAACGGTCATGGTCATGAACAAAGGCCAATTCACCGAGAACTCTCCCTTTGCCTTGTAGATTTCCAGAACGAGCGTAGAGTTGCTGCGGGAGCCCAGAAACAGCATCGGGGCCAAAAAGTCATTCCAGATCCACATCGTCTGGAAGATGATGCTTGTGACGGTGATCGGCTTGAGCAGGGGAAGAATAATCCGCCAGAATATTCCCCATATCGAGCTTCCATCAATAATGGCTGCCTCCGACAGCTCTTTCGGGATCGTTTTCATATAACCGAGCATCAGGAAGAAGACGAACACCGCACCCCCTGTATACAAGGCAATCAGCCCGTAAAGACGGTCGACGAGGTTCAAATCGGTCATCAGCTGAAATAATGGAATCAGCGTCGTCTGGAAAGGAATCATGAAGCCAAGCAGCAAGTAAAGCATGACATAGTGATTCAGGCGTCCCGGGTTGAAGACGACCGGGTAAGCCGCCATTGCCCCGATCAGCACCATCAGCAGGACGGACACGACGGTCACGACCAGGCTGTTGCCGAAGCTTTGGACGATGGAAGTCTGCTCGAACACCTGGGCGTAATTCGAGAAATCCCAGGTTCTCGGCAGGCTCATCGGTCTGGCCGCCGTTTCCTGCTCGCTCTTGAACGTGTTGACGATAACCAGGTAGAACGGAAAGAACGTCAGCAATCCGACCGGCAGCATCAGAATGTCCAACCACCAATTTCTTCTCACTGCGCCCGTCATTGGATCCGATCCTCCCTCTTCTGCATCAGGGTAACCTGGAAATAGGCGATGACCAGTACAATCAGGAAGAAAACAATGGATATCGCGGAAGCCAGCCCATACTGGGTCTCCGTGATGCCGCGCAGCACGATGACCTGTGTAATCGTATGGGTTTCGAAGCCGGGTCCGCCCTTCGTCAAGGCAAAGGGCACTTCATAGACTTTGAGTCCCCCTGTAAGAAGCAGCATGACGCTTACCGTCATGGCTGGCGCAAGCAGCGGCAGCGTAATATAGCGTATCTGCTGCCGGCGGTTGGCCCCGTCGATCGAGGCGGCTTCATAATAATCCCTGGAAATCGATTGAAGGAAGGCCAGGTACAGCACGGCATGCCAGCCCACTGCCGCCCAGGCAGCCACAATAATGGTAGACAGCTTGGCCAGAAGCGGATCCGACAGCCACGGCTGCGGGCCGGCATGGAAGACCTCACGCAGCACCGTGTTGAGAACGCCGGATGGAACGGGCGACAGGATAAATCCCCATATGAAAGCCAGCAAAAGGCCGCTCGGAATGGATGGAAAAAAGAAGATGGCCCGGTGCAAATTTCTTGTCATAAATTTCTGATCCAGTATGAGAGCCAGCGGTATGGCCAGTATCGTGATCAGCAGGGTGCTCAGCAATGCAAACAGCAGGGTGAACGAGATGCCCGATACGATGGCGTCGTCGGTAAATAATTTCATATAATTTTTTAGTCCGGTAAAAGCGTAATTCTTGTCATACCCGTCAAAATCCGTGAAGCTCAGGATCAGAGAGCGAATTAACGGATAGATCGTGAATAGCGTGTAGACCAGCAGGATCGGAAGCAGAAAAATCTGGTACTGTAGCAGTCGAAGAGCCTTAGTCACGATTGTCTCCTTTCAGCAGCCGAAAGAGCAGCAGGTTTCCCTATTGCCCTGACGCGATGACTGTTATTTATTTTCCATTTCCTCGAACTTTTTATCGATCGCTTCCGCTGCTTGCTCCGGTGTTATTTTGCCGACTGCCATATCCTGTGTCGAGATGACGAATTGATTGCGCAGCGCTTCCTGATGACGCGGCCACGTTACCATCGGCAGGTAGACGTTTCCTTTCATCAGCCCTTCTTCAAAAGCGGTTTGCAGCGCCGGATGCACCTTGGCCTCGAAGTCCTTGACCGTTATCAACGCTCCCGTTCCTTCATAAAACAGCTGCAGCCCTTCCTGCGTGCTTAAATATTCGATGAACTGCAGCGCTTCCTCCTGATGCTTGCTGGCGGTATTGACCGCAAACCCGACGCCCGGCGCTCCTACATAATAATTCGCTCCCTGCTTCGGACCCGGTATAGGCATCATGCTGAAGTTCAGCCCCTCCGTTGCCTCAAGCTTGGCGATGCTCCATGGACCGCCGAAGAACATCGCGACGTTGCCCAGCGTGAATTCACTCTCAATCTGATCGCCTGTCAGACCGATCATATCCGGCGTAAGTATCTGGGTGTCGATCAGATCCTTTTTCCATAGCTTGAATACTTCCGTCCAGCCTTCGGCGAATGTTTTTTCTCCGGTAAAGATTTTGTCATCAAAATTTGCGTCTGCCGCGAGGGTCATGTTGCCGTACAGCGCGGAATGAATCTGGGTGAGGTCCTGCATATTGTCATAGATCGGAGTAATGCCGGCTTCCTTGAGCTTCAGACAAAGGGCAACGAATTCATCCCAGTTTTCCGGCAGCTTCTCAATTCCCGCCTTCGTGAACAGGTCTTTGTTATAATACCAGCCGCCAACCCAGCCGTTCTGCGTATATGCATAGGTTTTACCGTTTTTGCTGAGCATTGGCTTGTTGCTGTCCAGCATCGTTTCCATGAATGGAAAATCCGTCAGATCCAGCGCATGACCGCCGTCGATAATCTCATTCCGGTTTTCGGCGGCAATCATGAAAATGTCCGTAGCCGATTCCGACAACAGCATCGTCTGGAGCTTGGCAATATAATCCTTCACGGGTGGAGCGAATTGAAAATCAATGGAAATATGCGGATACTTCTTCTTGAATCCGTCGAGAACCGGCTTCATTTCGGTTTCATTGTTCCAGGAAAGCAGGCTCAGCTTAACCTTCTCCGCCGTCTGCCCATTGCTGCTTTCCGCCCCCTGCTCATTGCCGCCGGCGCTGCCGCATGCGCTGAGCAGCATAGCGGTCAATAGAACAATCGGAAGCAGGCACCTTATTCTTCTCATCGTATTAGTTCCCCCTTCAATACTGGTTGTAAGCACTTACAAACCATATGATAACTTCTTTGCCGCAACGGGGGAATTCATATTGTTGCATGTTTATTTGTATTTTGTTGCGTAAGCCAGGAGTCATTTGATCCTGCGCCCGCTGCTCCGGATTCAACTGCCGCCTTCCGCACCTGTCTTTGCTTGCCGGTACTGCTTGGGGGACAGGTCAAAATGCTTTTTGAAGCTGCGGCTGAAATGGCTCTCGTCGCCAAAGCCGGTTGCAGCGGCGATCGCACTGTTCTTCATCTCCGTATTGACCAGCATTTCAGCGGCCTTGGACATTCTTGCCCGCATCACATACGTCCAATAATTAATATGCAGCTCCTGCTTGAAGGCTCTGCTTAATTGAAACTTATCCATGTTGAACAGCGTGGCGATCCTTTGCAGCGACAGATCCTCGCCGTAATGGAGATCGACGAAATGCTTCACCTGCAGTACCGTTTCACCGGCAAGCGGCGCGGTCTCGGATTTATCGGCAATACGGTGAAGCAGGGCTTGAAGGTAATGCTCAAGTCTATCCGCCGTCCGGTAAGCTTTGAGCATGTCGAGTGTTATTCCAGCCCACTCCGTCTTCCCTGCAACGGAGTCATTCAAGGCTTGTCCGGTTATGTACACATAGTGGAGAATCAGCATATATACGTTTTCCGGATGGAGACGCTTCTCGCGAAAATGATCGAACAGCCCGGATACAAGCTTGCTGACCGAAGCGGATTGAAAGCCATACGATACCTGCTCCGGAAGCGCGCGTTCATATTTTTGAAGCTCCCTGGTTCTCCAGTCTGTCGTGAAATAGCCTTCCTTGTACAGATTGACCGCTTCCTGCGAATAGAAACGCTGCAGGCCCGCTTCCTCACTCTGCCTGTACAGCTCCAGCAATCTGTCGGGAGTATCAGCGACCGCGCTGATCCCGATTGAAGCCTGTGAATCCGCAAACCGCTCAAGCCATTGATCGGATAATTGCCGGTACAACTCCTCCAACCGCATGGCTGGAACCGGGGCTGTCATTCCCAGCAAGCAGGCATATCCGTCGGGGCTTTTCCGGTGCACGACCGGTATAATCGCATCTTCAAGCCCGGAAATCCACTCGATCAATGACTCGGCGGACGGCTGTCCGCCATCTACATCCAGCAGCATGTATTCCCTTATTCGCAGCGCCTGGAACGAGCGCCCGATCACCTCAAACGATTCTGCCGGACAGGATAAGGACTGAACGATCCGGCCCAGCTCATGAGCGAGCGCTGCTTGCTGCTCATCCTGAATGCTGGCGAGAAGCTCCCTGATGGCGCTGGTAAGTAGAGCGACGTCCACCGGTTTAAGCAAATACTGGGCTACGCTCAGGTGCAGCGCTTCCCGCGCAAATTCAAATTCGTCATAGGCGCTCAAAATAACCGTCTTCGGTTTTCGGAAGGGCTGCTTCAGCTGCTTCAGCATTTCCAGGCCGTTCATGAAGGGCATCTGCACATCAAGTATCAGCAGATCCGGCATGAATTGTTCAATAATCAACAGCGTTTCCTTACTGTCGTATGCATGTCTGATCTCGGTAATCCCCAACGAGAGCCAGTCTACCATTTTGTCCAGAAAGGTGTGGAGGGAGGCTTGATCATCGGCTATCAGCAATTTCATTAAAAGTCCCCTTTCCGCAAATCGGCTCCGCCAGGAATGACAGGCAGTAAAATATACAGGGTCGTATGGACATTCTCGTCGCTTCGGATATAAATACCATAATCATTGCCGAACTTCAGCTTGATCCGGTGGTTGACATTATACAGTCCAATGTTGCCTGGCTTTGGGCTGGCAGGATCAATATGCCGCCTCAGCGCCTTCAGCCTGTGCCTGTCCATCCCTTTACCCGTATCCCGGATGACGATCAGCAGCCCGCGCTTAACGGAGAGGACGCTTAACTGAATCGCGCCTTCCCGGCGGTTCTCCCCAAAGCCGTGCCGGATCGAATTTTCGGCCATAGGCTGAAGAATGAGCTTCGGAATCTTGTAAGCCAGGACCGCAGGATCCGGAATATGAACCGTCACTGTAATCCGATCCTCGTATTTTTTGTTCATGATAAATAAGTAGTCCTTCATATGGGCGAGCTCCGTCGCCAGCTCCGCCATTTCGTCGGATTGCCGCATGGAGTAACGAAACAGGCTGCTTAAGGAAAGCACGATCGTATTGGAGGATTGGATATTCCCGCATACGATCTCCGTTTGCAGCAGCTGCAGCGTATTGAACAGAAAGTGAGGATTGATCTGGGATTGAAGAGCCTTGAATTCTTCATCCTTCAAGGCGATCCGGGTCAGGTAATTTTGTTGAATGAGCAGCTCAATGCGGTTCATCAGCTCCTTGAATTTGGTGCCGATATGATTGAGCTCCTGATATCGGTAGTCCCTGTTTTTAACAAAAAGCGTGTCATCTCCTCCCATTCTGTCCAGCGTCATCAGCAGCCTGCTGACCGGGCGCGAAATCCGGAAGGTAATAACCACGCTGATCAAGGTATTGAGCAGAATGCAAAGATACAGGATGCGGATAAGATTAGATTTGAGCGGGATGGATTGATCGGAGATTTCCTTCATGGTAACGGTTGCAATCATGGTCAAGCCTTTAATGACGGTAGGCTGATAGATAACGAGATGCTCTTCCCCGTCAATCTCCTCCGTGAAGTTGCCGCCAATATCGGAATCAAGCTTTTCGATCCCCTGGAATTTCAGAGCGTGGCCGATCTGCTCCCTGTCCTGGTGAACGATAATGGTGTGGTTCTCGTCGATCAGGAAGATATTGCCTCTGTTGTGATAGGTGCTCCTCTCGAACATCCCGTTCAGCTTGTCCAGGTCGAGATTGGCGATAACAGAGCCTACCGTGTCCCCCTGAAAGCCCTGCACCTTCATGCCAACGGACAAGGTAGGAAGCCCGTATCGGGACGTATCATCCTTTAAATAGTAGTTTTGTACATGTACGCCCAGACTGAAGAAGGTGTTGTCCGGATGGGAGCGGAAGGATTCCTGTACCCAGGGCTGCTGCCTGAAGGCATAGTCCCACTGGAGGGAATTGCGGCCATTCAAGTTGTTCACGTATCCATTCTGGCCGAGAATCAGCACATCGCTGATCAGGGACTGGTACGTATAAATGCCTTTCGTAATTTCGGCAATATTGCGTTCATGCTGAATCAGGTTGATCATCTCCATCTTGCCTGCCTCGCGCATAAGCGAAGCGACAGAGTAATTCCCTGCCAGGAGGATCAGCGAACGCTTGGTCTCTTCCAGATTGAAGCTCAGGCCCAACGCGGCCTGTTCCATCACCTTGTTGCTCGAACGGATAATTTCATCCGTCATCATTCTCGTGGAGTCCCGGATAGAGAGCATGCCGAAGAACAGGAGAAGAAGCAGATTAACGATCAAATAGGAAAACAGGATCGTCCGGTAAATCGTTCGATTAAAAATAAAATGCCGAAAAAAACGGAACAATTTCTTCATCAGCCACCTCATTTCATTTCCCATATTCCGCACGATTGCATTATACCAGAACCGTTGGCATTATTATGCAGTTACATGCGGTTATACCTCTCCAGCGCCTTCTCCTGAATCTCTATCGCTCTATCAATATGCAGGGCTTTCAGCTGCGCGACGTATGCATCGCAGGCATCCACCGGTTCGATACCGAGGATGATCTTCAGGGACATCTCATCGACAAGCGTCGTCACATCCATCATGATCGCCGACAGCTCCGCGCTTTCCCGCTCCGTCTTCGGAACCGGCGGCAGCAGATGGCTGTCGGCATCCGTATCCGACCAGATGCGCGTCGCCTCCTTCTGCTCGGACAGTACATAATACTGCTCCAGGTATCGCACATCCTGCACGAAAGGCCCGAAGTAGCTGGCCCTGTTATACATGGCAAGCGCCTGCGAGGGCGCAAGCCTGTCCGGATTGCGGAGGATAAGATCCGTATACGTCGGGTACCCGTTCACCATCGCGTAGCTTATATTCTCTATTCCGAAGTTAAAGAACAGATGTCCCTCCGGGCTGTAGCCGTAGTCCAGCATCCGGACCGCTTCCTCGACATTGCCGCTCTTGCTGGAGATGGCAACGCCGCCGCTGCCCGAGTACAAATTGGTCCGCTGTCCGAACTTCGGGCGGTCACCCTTGTTCAGCACGGGATAAGGAGCCGCAACGAACCTCGCGTTCGGGTCCCGCTCCTGCACAATCGGCTGCCAGGTGCCGATTCCCGCTCCCGCATTCCATATGCTCGCGCCGCTTCTCCCCGATATCATATTGGAATCGAGCGTCTTCGTATCGACCGTCGCAATGTTCCGGTCGAGCAGTCCCTCTTCATACCACTTGCGGAACAAGGCGAGGAATTGCTTATAACCCGGCTCAAGCGGTCCGAATTTCACCTCTCCCTGATCCAGGTAGAAGCCTTTCTTGATGCCGAAAGCACCTACGAAAGCGCCGTTCTCGATACCGAATAACGGGCTTGGCACGCCCAGGAATGTCAGCGGTGCCTGGACGCCCTTCTTCTCCTTGAAGCCCTTCAGGGCGGTATGCCATTCATCAATGGTAGCCGGTACCGGAAGGCCCAGCTCATCCAGCCAGTCCTTGCGGATAACCGGTCCCTGGTAGGTGCGCAGCCGGTCGTCTCCCTGGATGAACGGAAAGACGTAATAGCTGCCGTCTGCCGTCTTGACCTGTTTATCGATCTCCGGGTGCCCGCCAAGATATTTTTTGAGATTGGGCGCATAGCGGTCGATGGCTTCGTTCAGTCTGAGAATATAACCGTCCTTAATGGCTTTCTCCGGCCCGCCGGGAAAGCTTGCCCATTCGTATTCGATCATGTCCGGCAGCTCGCCCGAAGCGAGAAGCACATTCATCGCTTCCTTCGCCTGATTCGCCGGAGGCTGGATAAATTGCAGCTTCACGCCTGTCCGCTTCTGCCATTCCCTGAAGAACGGAATGTCCTCAAAGGAAGGCTTGATGCTGGCCGCATTGCCGTTCAGCTCCGCCCAATAGGTGAGCGTTTTGCCGGTGCGGATCGGATAGCTTCCTATCCCGCCTGTATCTGCAAGCAAGCCTGCCCCGGCCCCTTTGCCCGAACCTGCCTGCTGCTCCGGCACGGCATCCCCTTGCGAATACCCGGCAAGCGGAACGGCATCCGGCCGATCGCAGGCGGACAGCAGCAGCGCCGCTGACAGCAGAAGAGCTATCACTGCGGTAATACGCGATCCTCTCATTTTCCCAGACCTCCCGATACTTGTCCCGATTTAATGAATTTCCTTATACTTGCCAGGAGTAATGCCTTCATACTTCTTGAACACGCGGATGAAGGTAGCCGCATCGTTGTAGCCGACCAGCCGCGAAATATCCGAGATCGATTCCTGCCTGCTTTTCATCATCCACTTGGCCTGCTTTATCCGGTATTTGTGTATATAGTCCAGAAGCCCTTCTCCGGTCTGCGTCTTGAACAGCTTCGACAGGTAGCTGCCCTTCAGGTCGAAGCGTTCGCCGATCATATTGACATTCAGATTAAAATCCTGATAATGGTCTTCGATATGGTGAGCGACCCTTGCCGTCAGCTCCCGCAGCGATTCCGCCCGCTCGTGCGTCACATTCGTCTCCAGCCTGGCCGCTGCGAAAGCGCATACCTCACGGAGCAGGGCCTGGAGCTCATCCTGCATCTCCTGAATCGTGTCGCATGCGATAATCTGATCCATCCACAAGGGATTGCCGCCCAATACGCTGCTGTCTCCGTCGCCCAGCTCGTTAATCGCTTTCACCATTGTCCCTACAAGGTCGAATATCAGGCATCTGGCAAGCGTCAGCGACATGATCGGCTTGTTGAAGTTCCGGTCCGTAATCTCCTTCATGAATGCGGATGCATGCTCAAAGTCGCCGGCCTTGATCAGATTGATCATCTGCTGCTCCGCCTGGAGCGGGTAATAGTAGCCGAACTGCAAGTGATCCGCCGGATCGATCCGGATGTCGTCGTACGTAATAATCCCCTTCTTGCCGAGAACCATCTTGTACTCCATGGCGTCCACCGCCTCCTGATACGCCGCGGCGATACCGGACAAGTTGGCGTGCTTGCCGCCGATCGAGACCGTCAGATCCATCTGGTACCGCATGAGGAAGCGCTGGGCCTCCCCGGCAATCATACGCAGCTCATCCTTATAGCGCCCGTCATCGGGCTCCGCCAGATTAACCAGGCAAACCATCATATCGTCCACTTCGGCCACGTAACCCGCATGACGATGCTGGCCGGCCAATTCCTCCACCACATTCGTAATAATAAAATGAATCAGCTTCCGCGTCTCGTTGATATTGATGCCAGGCATATTTTCCGCAAGGCTCCCGTCATTCTCCACGACGAACAGAATAACGGCAAATTCATCGGACAACAGCTTCATGTTGAATGATTTGAAGGCTTCCTCGTATGGGATCGGCGAATCCAGCTTGCCTTTCATCAGCCGGTTCAGCATGTTCGAGCGGAGCACATTCTGATGAATTTGCAGCTGCAGGGCGATGTTCTCCTTCTCGCTTCTGGCAGTGGAGATCGCCCGCTGAATGAAGCTCAGTTCATTCCACTCCGTCCGCTCCTCATAGGCATTCTTATCGGACAACGACTGTACGAGCTGCTGAATCGGCGAGTAGTTGCGGCGCATGAAGAACCAGGTCAGTACGCCGGCACCCATAATACTGATGAGAATACTGATATACGTGAACTGCCTGACATACTCCGCCTTCTCCCAGTAAATGCTGCTGGGGATGACGAGCGCATACTTCAAATCCGATACGGCGGACTTCAGATAAAAGAGCTCCGAACTGCCGTCCTTCGCGGAAGCGGGCATCGTCTGACCGCCTCCCTTGATGCGCTCCAGAATATGCTTCTCATCCGCTTGCACCGGCAGATTGGACAACAGAACCTCATTATTCCGGTTCAGGATCAGCACCTGTCCGCCGCTGAACCCTGATATGCTCTCGATCGCCGCCTGGAACCGGACTGTATCGGCCATGACGACGACCGTTCCCGTTTCCTTGCCGTTCAGGTCCTTGGGCAGACGGGTAATATAGGCGATTGACGTGTTCGGCTGGGCCGAATCAAGATGGGGCAGCACCATGAACTGATTATGCTCCGATCCTCCGATGACCGCGAGCCACTGATCATACGTCATCTTCCCGGTCTGATGCAGCGTATTGAAAGCGGTCTTCATATCCCTGACGTTGCCTGGGCGCAGCACCGAAGCCTCCCGCTCCCAGGTTACATAAAATTCATCGATGGAGGCGTACGAGGTTTGATACATGCGGAAATCCTTCACCAGCTCGTAGGCGCTGAATTGCGCGCTTCCGTCGGGCATGCTGGAATACATCAAGGTCTGCAGCTTGGCATTCCAGGTAAGCTCCATGTTCAAGCGCTTCATCAGATCGATCTGGTTGTCTATGGTATACCGCACCTGCTTGAGCATGGAATCGTTGGCGCGGTGAATCTCGCTCCTCAGCGCCCCGCTCGACTGTGAATAGACGATGAGGCTGATCAGGATCGGCACGAACAGGACAGTGCTATAAGAGATAAGCCATGTAAAAATAATACTCTTCCGTTTCTTCCATAACTGTCGGATGTTCAATAGAATCTCCTCACCTAAGCGTAGAGTAAATAACAAGGGGTTACCCGAGTCAGACCCTTATTATACCTATAAATGCAAAGGCCAAGGAATATGCAAAACGTTCAAAGCGATTGACGAAACGCACAAAAAACCGAATGGATCCCCTCCATTCGGGTTTTTGTGCCAAGCGGCCGTTACGATTCATATAAATACTGCCTTCAGCCCTTCAATGAACCGACCATTACCCCTTTGACGAAGAAACGCTGCACAAAGGGATATACGCACAGGATCGGCACAGTCGCGACCATGATCGTCGCATATTTGATCGTCTCGCCGATCTGATGGCGGTCGCCCGCCGAGGCGCCTGCCGACATGCTGTCCGTGGAGTTCGCGATCAGAATTTCCCTGAGCACAAGCTGCAGCGGGAACAGCTCGCGGCTCTTGATGAACACGGAAGCGTAGAACCAGCCATTCCACTTGTCTACCGCGTAATAAAGAATCATGACGGCAATTACCGGCATGGACAGCGGAATGATAATACGGAACAGGATCGTAAAATGATTCGCCCCGTCGATCTTTGCCGATTCCTCCAGACTGTCGGGGATGCCCATAAAAGCCGTGCGCATAATGATCAGATTGAACGTGCCGACCGCAAACGGTAGAATGGTCGACCATAACGAATCGAGCAGCCCTACTCCTTTTACGACGAGATAGAGCGGAATCAATCCGCCGTGGAAGAACATCGTGAACACGATGAATACCATGAAGCTGTTGTTCCACAGCACATTCTTCCGCGACAGCACATACGCGCCGAGCGCAGTCATGACAAGATTAACCGCAAGACCCGCAAATACGATGAACAGCGTGTTGCGGTAACCGATCAGTATGCCGGGGTTGTTCATTACGCTTTTATAAGCCTCGAAGCTGAAGCCGAGCGGCTTCCACAGAATCCCTTTGTGGATAATGAGCTGCCCCGCCTCGCTGAATGAAGCGAATAATACATACAGCAGCGGATATAAGGTCACAACGACGAGGAAGATCAATACCGCATAGATACCGGCGTCGAACAATCTCTCGAACAGGCCAATCTCTCTTTTCATTGATAGCTCACCTCACCATAAACTGCTTTTGTTGACCTTGCGGCTGATATAGTTCGCGGTTACCAGCAGCGCGAGATTGATGACCGAATTGAACAAGCCGACTGCCGAGCTGTAGCTCCACCCGAATTCCAGCAGGCCCTTGCGGTAAACGAACGAAGAGATCACGTCGGCTTTCTCGTAGGTAATGGGATTGTACAGCAGAATAATCTTCTCGAAGCCGACATTCAGCAGATTACCCATCCGCAGGATGAGCATAATGGCAATCGTAGGCATGATGCCGGGAAGCGTGATGTAGAAAATCTGCTTGAACCGGCTCGCTCCGTCCATTCTCGCCGCCTCGTACTGCTCCTGGTCGATGCTCATCAAGGCGGCGATATAAATAATCGACTCCCAGCCGATACGCTGCCAGATCTCGGACAGAATATAGATCGGCCGGAACAGATCCGGCTTCTGGAGCATCGCTTGCCCGTCGTAGCCCAGCAGCATGAACAAACGGTTAATCACGCCGTCGGCATTCGTAAAGTCGGTGATGATCCCGCAGATGACAACGAGCGAGATGAAATAAGGCATATAGGTGATCGTCTGGGCAACACGCTTGAATGCCCTGCTGCGAACCTCGTTAATCAGCAGCGCCAATATGATAGGCGCGGGGAACTCGAAGATGAGAGAATACAAGCTGATGATAATCGTATTCTTAAGGATTCGGACAAAATAATAGCTGTTGAAGAAATCATAGAAATGCTTGAGCCCGACCCAGTCGCTGCCCACAATGCCCTTCATCGGTGAATAATCCTTGAAGGCGATCAGGGCCCCATACATCGGGGCATAATGAAAAATCAGATAATAGGCGATAACGGGAAGCATCATCAGGTACAAATATTTATTCAGCATGAAGTCTCGTGCGAACCGGTTCCGGCCTTTCTTGACGAACCGCTGTGTCCGGCCGCTGAGCGGTTTCCTGCTGTTCATCTCTTGCGCTTTTGCCACTTGCATCTTCACCTCGATCCGGATTGAAGGAGAGGGCCTTACCCCCTCCTTCGGATTTTCATTCTTTACCGGCTGTTATAGCGCTCCAGAGCCGCGGTCTGAATGGCAATCGCCCGATCCAGATTAAGCGTCTTCATCTTCGCAACGTAGCTCTCGAACTGATCCAGCGGCTCGGAGCCCAAAATGATTTTCAGCGTCATCTCGTCCACAAGCGTATTTATGTCATTCATAATGGTAGCGAATTCCGAGCTCTCCTCCGGCGTCGGCGTGATCGGAGGCAGGTTGTATTTGTTAGCGTCCGTCTTCTGCCAGGTCGTAACCGCGTCGCGCTGCGTCTGCAGGGCGAAGAACTGCTCGGCGTAACGCTTATCCTGTATGAAAGGGCCGTTGTAGCTGGCGCGGGCATACATGGAGATCGCCTGTGCCGGAGCCAGCTTGTCCGGATTCTTCATCAGCAGGTCGGTATACTTCGGATACCCGTCCTCGAGATTATAGCTGACGCCTTCCGTCCCAAAGTTAAAGAACATCCTGCCTTCCTCGCTGTAGCCGTAGTCCAGCATCCGGACCGCAAGCTCCGGATTCTTCGCAGCCGTCGTTATGGCTACGGTGCCTTCGGAAGCATAAGCCATGCTCTTTTGCCCGAACTTGGGCATATCTCCATGCTTCAATACCGGATATGGAGCGGCCACCAGCACCGCTTCCGGATTGTTCGCTTCCACAAGCGGCTGCCACTTGCCGATACCGCCGCCCGCATTACCAATGGTTGCTCCTGTAGCGCCCGAAGCGATGCCGCTGTCAAGTGCCTTCGAATCTGCTGTGGCAACATTCTTATCGATCAGGCCCTTCTGGTACCAATCGCGGAACAAGCTCAGGTATTCCTTGAAGCCGCTCTCCGACGGTCCGAACTTGATCACGCCGTCCTCCTGATAGAAGCCGCGGTTCACGCCGAACGCTCCCAGGAACGCGCCGTTGCCGGATTCATTGAAGAAGCGCGGCTTGCTGACTACCGAGAATGGCGCCGCCGCTCCTTTCTTTTCCTTGAAGGCCGTCAAGGCTGCGGTCCACTCGTCGATCGTCTCCGGAACGGAAAGACCCAGCTCGTCCAGCCAGTCCTTGCGGATAATCGGCCCCTGGAACACGCGCAAATATTCGTCTCCCCGGATGAACGGGAAGGCATAGTAGCTGCCGCTGTCGGTTTTGACCATTTTGTCGATGTCCGGATTCTCCTGCAGGAACTTCTTCAGGTTCGGCGCATACTTGTCAATCAGATCGTTCAGCTTGAGGATATAACCGTCATTGATTGCTTTCTCGGGCCCGCCTGGAAAGCCCAGAAAGTTGTATTCGATCATATCCGGCAGGTCGCCGGAAGCCAGCATCACGTTGAGTGCTTCCTGCGTCTGGCCGGTCGGCGGAGCCGTGAATTCGAGCGATACCCCCGTCTTCTTCTGCCAATCCTGGAAGAACGGAATTTCGCTATGCGATGCTTTGACACCGATCAGATTGCCGTTGATTTCTCCCCAATAGGAGAGCTTCTCGTCCGTCTTTATCGGATAGGTTGTCGCAGTCGTTTCGGCAGGCGTCTCTGTCTCATTCGCCGGTTTGTCCGTATTCGTATTGCCGCTGCCGGCGTTCCCCCCATTAGAAGAACACGCGATTAATAATGTGCCCAGCAGCACGATGCTCAGGGCAGTTGCGAACAGTCTTTTCATTCCCTAACCTCCGTTGGTCGTTTAGTGAGATGCATCTCCTCCACAGACTAACGGATAACCGGCTTCTCCCGATATGAGCAAAAAAGCAAATCCGATGCCGATTTCGTTCCAAGCAGATTGATCATAACGCCAATTGAATTGATCAAACCGCAAGAAAAACGGCTATCGTTGACGGCCAAAATCAGTTTCTTATGATCAGAACAGCAAAAAAACCGCCCCTGCGGGCGGTTTCCTGCGATCACATATGAAATTTCATCACTCTGATTTAAAGGCCCCTATTCACCGGCATTCGGACCGGTACGAGGCAACTTCCGGCTTGCTTGCTTCCTCAAAAGGAGTCGAATGAATTTGATTTTCTCCATAAACATCTTCTATAGAACTCATAAGCCGGCGCAAGTACAATAATCGAAACTCCAACTATTTTTAAAACAATCAAGGTTATTACCTCCCACCTGATTATCAATCGCGCTAATCAAATAATTCTACGTCAAGAAGCCGTTTCCTCTAACTGCTCTTGTCAGCCGGATTTCCTATTTTTTCCATCTGGTCATATTCACTTCGGAGCAGGCCGTAGACAAGCTCATCATAATGCTGTCCCTTCGTGAACAGCATATTTCTGAGTCTTCCTTCCTGTTGGAACCCAAGATGCTCCTGCAGCGCTTTGGAGCTTTCGTTAAAAGCATAAACATGCGCCGTTGCTTTCTGGTAGCGCAGCTCCTCAAAATAATACCGCAGCAGCAGCCTGATAGCCTCTGCTGCGTAACCCTTCCGCCAGTGCTCCCGAAATATCGCAACACCGTACTTAAAGGTTCCATGCCTTGCATCACAGCTGTGGGTATTGATGCTTCCGATCAACTCGCCCTCATGTGTTTCAATGGCCATCATAATATTATCGTTATCAGGGCCGAGAGAGGCTTGATTATCCGCCCATGATCGGGTGCCTTCTTCCGATCTCGGGAAGTGTGTGACATCGCATAGCCTGGCGGTTTCAGTATCATAATCATTGTGATGAAACTTCTCCCAATCACGAGGTACAATTGAACGCAATCTTACTTTGCTGCCTGTCCAAATATTCTCTACCATAATAGTCACCCCTTCATGCTGATCTTACGTACACATGTACCGTTAAGAATCCGGATAAAGATCACTGGACAAATAGCGCTCGCCGCTGTCCGGAAGCACGACAACGATATTTTTGTTTTTATTTTCCGGTCTTTTGGCGATTTGGAGTGCGGCGAATACAGCAGCGCCCGATGATATTCCGGCAAGCAGACCTTCAACCCGGGCCAGCTTACGCGCCGTATCGAACGCCTCTTCATTTTTCACCTGAATAATTTCGTCCACAATGGACCGGTTAAAGTTATCCGGAACAAATCCCGCGCCAATCCCCTGGATCTTGTGAACCCCTTTGCTGCCTCCGGAGAGGACGGGAGAATGAAAAGGTTCTACAGCTATGATTCGGACGGATGGCTTACGCTCCTTCAGCAATTCGCCTACCCCGGTAATCGTCCCTCCCGAGCCGACACCGCCAATAAAAATGTCTACCTCGCCATCTGTATCTCTCCAGATTTCCTCAGCGGTTGTTGTTCTGTGAATTTGCGGATTGGCCGGATTATTAAATTGTTGGGGGATATAGGAATGAGGAGTTATTGCCGCTAAATCTTCGGCTTTTCTTATAGCTCCGGCCATTCCTTCATTCGCGGGGGTAAGCACCAATTCCGCTCCGAGTGCAACCAGGAGCTTCCTGCGTTCCATACTGAAATTTTCCGGCAGCGTAATAATTAATCTGTATCCCATCGCCGCGGCCGCAAAGGCAAGACCAATACCCGTATTCCCGCTCGTCGGTTCAATAATGACGGAATCCTCATGAATAATTCCTCGTTCTTCAGCATCTTTGATCATGGCATAGCCAATTCTGTCTTTTACACTGCCTGCCGGATTAAAAGATTCCAGTTTTACGATGATGTTAGCTTCGACATGATATTTTTTGGTGAAATTGGTGAGCGCGAGCAGCGGCGTATTTCCTATCAGATCTGTCAGATTCTTAGCAATTCCGGGCAATTTCATCACTCCGAACCTTCAATTCCAACTTGAGAAGTTGGTATTATCATACTAGCATAGCCATTTTGGTGAGTAAATAAATACCATCCGGATGCGATTCTTATAGCAACTATAAATTTCAAAAAAAAGAAGACGTAGACTAACCGCCTTCCTTATCGTAAGTTATTCCCCCGCAGATCCCGGACATGGCTGCTCACAGCATATCAGATCTGTGACGATTCCGGACAAGGTATTGGAGATAACCCGTCTATCTCCCTGACCAGCATAATTTTCTGTCTCACACGCTCTACGGTCTGCTGCAGACGGATTGGATGCACAGGCTTCAAAATATAATCCAGCGCGCAAATATCAAATGCCTTGACCGCATACTGATCATAAGCCGTTACAAACACAATCTCTACATGCGGCACCGCCTGCTGCAGCTTCTCGCCCAGCTTCAAACCGTTCATGCCGGGCATATGAATATCCAGAAATACAACATCGGGCTGAAGCTCCTCCGACCGTTCGAGAGCCTGCACCGGATTTGATGTCATTTCAATGATCTCTACACCACCCACAACTTCTTCCAGCATTCTCTTGAGCTGTTTCAAAGCCAATCGTTCATCATCGATCAACATCGCTCTCAACTTGCGTTCACCTCGGCATTCCCGCCCGGCCGTTCACCAAATACAGCAGCGGTTGTTGGGCAGTCATTCTGTATTCAATGCAGTATACCAACCGCACCTGTACAAAATCTGTACATGACAAGCATGAGGGATTTTATACTTTCTTCTGTAATTCAAAAAAAAAGAAATACCAGGGAGCTGCCCTGGTATTTCTTGATATCGAGCTCTAATTTGTTCATAGCGGCTGCCATATTTGGGAAACCGGCACTTTCTTGGCAGCCTCGCAGCGGGATCGATTGGCCTCCTGTGAAACAACCATCCCCTGACCCGACTCCCGGCTATTAGAACGGAAGCTCCAGTCCGAATTCAGCCGCGGCTGCCGCCAGATCGGCTTTGTGTTCCCGGCTGACAGGTATTCCCGAGACTGTCCAGTCCCGCTCGCGCTGTGCTTCCAAAACGCCGGGAAGCGTCGCCTGGTCATACCCTGGCATAGGCTGCATGGTGCGGGTCATTCTCATATAGGCATCCATTTCCCCCTTGAAGGCTGCCGGGGAAATAAACCGGCTTATATCAAGCGCAATAATCAAGGCGCCTTGATTCGCTCCGTTAAAGCTTTTGCCTTCCCCGGACGGAGCAGCCGGTACCCCTGCAAGGAAGCCGCCAAGCGCCTGACACATGAAACCCAGACCCATACTGCGAAATACAAGGCCGGGCGCTAGCTTGAACAGCTCGTCCACATGAGGGGAATCGGCGTACAAATCATGCATGGCGCCAAAGTCGAGCACCATCGGAACCTCTTCGCCGGAAGGGACCGCGAACGACATCGGCGAGCCGCCCGCCGCTCTCATAATCGAATCCTCGGGCTTCAGCTCCAGCTGATGCCCGGAGGTGACATAGCCAATA
Source organism: Paenibacillus sp. JT31N11 (assembly GCF_056269285.1). Taxonomy (NCBI): domain Bacteria; kingdom Bacillati; phylum Bacillota; class Bacilli; order Caryophanales; family Paenibacillaceae; genus Paenibacillus; species Paenibacillus sp. JT31N11. Next base: position 119,525 of record NZ_JBWDNQ010000001.1, on the reverse strand, counting down.
AGGCCTTGCTCGGCCAGAAGTCGGGAATAAATGCCGGCTGCGCCGATGTGGCCGTGATTGCGTGTGACCGCAGCGGCTATCCCCTGCTCACGGGCACGATCCGCAAGCTTCTCCACTGCGCGGTAAGCGGCAAAATAACCAAGACCTCCATCGCCGTCGACCACGATTGTTGAAGGAGCCTCATTCGTAGTGCTGATCTGCGGATCAGGATTAATCAACCCGTCGCGCATAATACGAGCATAGGTGGCCATTTGTCTGGTTCCATGGCTGAGTACGCCGCGGAGATCATTTTGAACCAATATATCCGTCAAAAATAAAGCCTTTTCTTCAGGCATTCCGGCACTCTTCGCCAATGCGGAAATAATACCGCGCAGCTTCTCCGGTTCCACCCTCTTATGATTTGCTTGTTCAATATTCATATTTGTATAAACACTCCCATCTATCGCCAATTGTACCCCTCGCCCGGCGTAATTACCATTGTATCATTTCAGCCATCCCGCTTCATATTCTTGATTATATTTATGGGGACAACCGTTCAGCTGGAAAACAAATCATGCTATGATGAGGGCATGCAGAAACCATAAGGAGGATCAACACAAAATGAGAAGAGTTGCGATTATAGGAGCTGGCAGCATTGTATTTTGCAAAACACTGATGCTGGATATTATGGCGACGGAAGCGCTGGAGGAAACAGAATTCGTGCTCATGGCCCCATCAACCTCCAAGACAGCTCAAGTGGAGGCTTTTGCAAACAAGGTCATTGCGGAGAATGGCTTGAAGTCCAAAGTCTCCATTACAACGGATCGGCGGGAAGCGTTGACCGGCGCCGATTATGTCATCTGCACCTTCCAGGTGGGAGGCGTCTCCGCTTTTGAAATGGATTATAAGATTCCGCTTAAGTACGGCGTGGATCAATGTATCGGCGATACGCTGGGACCAGGCGGCATCTTCCGGGCGCTGCGCAGCATTCCCGTCATTCTTGATGTGGCCAGAGACATGGAGGAGCTGTGTCCGAATGCCCTTCTGCTCAACTATGTGAATCCAATGGCGATGATTGGCTGGGCGCTCGGGGAAACCAAAGTGAAATTCGTCGGGCTCTGCCACGGCGTGCAGACGACGCTGGATCTGATCGCTGGTTACGTCGGTCTGCCTAAGACGGAGATCGATTATGTAAGCGCTGGCATTAATCATATGGGCTGGTTTCTCCGGCTGGAGCATCAGGGACGGGATTTGTATCCCCTGCTGCGGGAGAAGTTCGAGCAGCCGGAATTCTATGTCAATGAGAAGGTGCGCGGGGAAGTGTTCCGCCACTTCGGCTATTTTATGACGGAGTCGACGGGCCATCTCTCCGAATATGTCCCCTGGTTCCGCAAAAATGCCAGAGAGCTTGCGCTTTACTGCGACGAACCGGCCTTCGGCGGGGAATCCGGCGCGGCTTACGAGTGGTCGGCTTATGTGGCCGGCAAGTACAATCAGCCGAATATCATGGATAACGAGCCGACGAAGCTGCCGAAGCGGAGCGTGGAATACTGCGCCTATATTATAGAAGCGCTGGAGACAGGCAAGCCCTTCAAGTTCAACGGCAATGTCCGAAATAGCGGAATGATCGCCAATCTGCCTGATGAATGCTGCGCGGAGGGACCGATCTATGCGGACCGGACAGGATTGAACCGTACGCTGCTGGGTGATCTGCCGCCGCAGTGCATGGCGCTCAATATGACGAATATTAATGTGCAGCGTCTAGCTGTTCTCGCCGCCAAGACAGGCGATCCGGAAGCGGTTGTCCATGCTTGCGCCCTCGACCCTCTCACCTCAGCGGTGCTTTCCCTGAAGGAAATCCGCGAGATGGTCACCGAGATGCTGGAGGCGGAAGCCCAGTGGCTGCCGCAGTTTGCCGGCAGGAAGCCAAGAGCGACTCCCACCATCGCTATCCCCCAGGACGTACAGCGCGCCGAGGTCCCTATCGATCCCGCGCTCGCGATATTTTCAAGATTTGGCGAGCTTGCCAGGTAGGGTGATTGGAACCCTGCCCTTCTGCTGGACACTGACTTATTATAGAAGCTCCTGCCCGGCTTATTGCCGGACAGGAGCTTTTATTTTTCACAGTCTTGTTTTTTCGCTTTATCTGTCCAGAGGATAAATATCGTTCCGTTCAAATAATCTCCACAGCTGCTCAGCCATAAATTGAGGCGGATGCGGCATTTTATTCAGAATCCACCACTCCACGGTACCCACGAAGGCTGAGGCCATAAATTGGGCAATCAATTCCTTATCCATTTCCTGATTGATGTCATTCATTTTTATCTTCTGGTCTACCGTTGACGCAATGACTTGCATCAGGCGTTCCCGAAATACAGTTGTTCTTTGATTGGCAAGCATGGAAGAGAAGAACAGGTAATTCTCCTCAAAATAAACGAATGCAGGCTTCAGCGCATCAATCAGACCGGTTTGCACCTGATTAAACTCGTTGAATTTGCAGGCATGGAACATTTTGTTCAAATGGTCATCTATACATTGATTAAGCAGGTCGTATTTATCCGTGTAATGAAGATAGACGGTTCCCCGGTTTACATTCGCCCGTTCCGAAATATCATTAATGGTAATGTGATCGAGTTCTTTCTCGGAAAACAGTTCCAGAAACGCCTTGTTGATGGCTTCCTTCGTCCGCAGAATCCGGCGGTCTATTTTCGTTTCCGCTGCCATTATGCCATTGCCTCCCCTGTTATTGAACATTCCCGGTGCCGCTGTTGGATATGAAACAAAAGTGAGTATATTAGCGATTGAATTTACTTCTCTTCTCTATATAATAATAATCAACAGCAGTAAGATAATCAACTGCCGTTAAATAAACAACACCAGTTTCATAGCAGGAAAGCAATAACAAAATTCCTTTAAGGGGCGATAACGAATGGAAAACTTGAAATCCAAGGTCATCATTATTACGGGAGCATCCAGCGGAATAGGTGAAGCAACAGCGAAGTTATTGGCCCAACAGGGCGCAAAGGTCGTATTGGCGGCAAGAAGAGAGGATCGTCTGCAAACCATCGTGAACGATATTAAACAAGACGGCGGAGAAGCTGTTTATATACCAACGAATGTTGCTTCATCAGAGGACATGCAGAAGCTGGCACAGTTTGCATTGCAGCAATATGGCCGGATCGATGTGCTTGTGAATAATGCCGGAATTATGCCGGTTTCCCATTTGAATGAACTCAAGATCCAGGAATGGGATCAAATGATCGATGTTAACATCAAAGGTGTTCTGTACGGCATCGCCGCTGTTTTGCCAACCATGAGAGAGCAGAAATCGGGACATATCCTTAACGTCTCCTCGGTTGTAGGTTATCAGGTAAGTCCGACCGCGGCTGTGTACAGCGCTACAAAATTTGCAGTCAGAGCGATTTCTGAAGGGCTGCGCCAGGAGGAATCTCCTTCCTCCAATATCCGGTCCACCATCATCTCCCCGGGACTTACGGATACGGAGCTGACCGATACGATCAGCAGTCCCGAAATAAAAGCGATGGCAAGCCAAATGAAAAGCATGGCCATCTCGCCTTTCAGTATCGCAAGAGCGATTGCCTATGCCATTAATGAACCCGAGGATACCGGAGTCAATGAGATTATTATCAGACCGACAATACAACCCTGATGCAATCATCCTGATGGAAAAATACGTCTTAAGGGATCCTCTCCAAAGCTATGGTCGACCTCTTTAAGTTCAACAAAAAAAAGTATGATACTTTTAGGGCAGCTTCGCTCAATGCGAAGCTGCCTTTTTTCATCCCGCTGCGACTTTTCGCGGATAGCGAATGCAGGGATGATGTTTGCGTTGAACCGCCTGGGCGCAAGCGGACTTGTCATTGATGGAATACTCGCGTTCATCCACTTATTAGCGGCTCCATATAGCCTCCAAAAGATGTATCACCAAAAATCCGCCTTTACAATCGACTCTGAGTCAATTATAATCGATTCATAGTCAATTATAATTGATTTTGAGTCAATTACTGCAGTTGACAAATTATACACTAATACTTATTCAGGGCGGAGGAATGAATGATGAGTAAAAAGGTCATCTTGATCACGGGTGCATCATCCGGTATAGGCAAGGAAACCGCAAAGAAGCTTCTATCCGAAGGTCATATTGTTTATGCCGCCTCAAGGCGGGTTGAACAAATGCGCGATCTAACAGAATCAGGCGCGATAACAGTAAAAATGGATATTTCAATAGAGGAAGAAATCAGAGCTTGTATCGATAAAATCATCAAGGAACAAGGAAGAATTGATGTGCTTTTCAACAACGCCGGATTTGGTCTTTACGGGAGCGTAGAGGAAGTGAGCATGGATGATGCGAGATATCAGTTTGAAGTGAATATTTTCGGATTGGCCCGAATGACCCAGCTTGTCGTGCCTTACATGAGAGCACAAAGAAAAGGAATAATTATCAATACTTCATCTGTAGGTGGAAAAATCTACACGCCGCTTGGCGCATGGTATCATGCCACCAAACATGCCCTGGAAGGATGGTCCGATTGCTTGAGACTCGAATTGAAGCCGTTTGGAATAGATGTCATCGTTATTGAGCCGGGAATTATTGAGACCTCATTCGGAGATGTGATGAGCGAGCCTATGCTGAAAACCTCTGGAAGCGGTCCGTATAAGGACCTGGCAGAGTCCGTTGCGAAGACAACCAAAAGCTCCTATCAGGCAGGAGGCGGTTCATCCCCTGGCGTAGTGGCAAATATCGTTTCAAAAGCAATCGCAGCGAAGAATCCCAAAATCAGATACGCTGTCGGTAAAATGGCCAAACCCTTGATTTTGTTGAGAAAATGGATTAGCGACAGGAACTTTGACAGACTCATTATGAGTCAGATGAAATAAAGACAAAGCTTTGCCAAGAATACCTTGATTCCAGTTTGAGGATGCTCAATCTGAAGTCAGGGTATTTGTCCTTTTCCTTGACAATCCTGCACGTATTACTTACGATTGACTGCAAGTCGACATAGAAGTTAATGATCGAGGTGCCGGTTTCAATGAAAAGAGCCATGACGGAGAGCGCTAAAGCAGAGAAAGCGAAGCTGATTTTAGATACCGCACGTGAAATGTATCAGAACAGCACATTTGATAAAATCAAAATGAGTGATATAGCGAAAGCGGCGAAAGTTTCAAACGGGACGTTGTTTTATTACTACAGCACGAAAGAAATTCTGTTTATGGAAATGCTTTTCCTCGAATACGAGAAACGCTTTCAGAATTTCGTAAATGTCCTTCTTCCTTTTCAAACCATGACACTTGAAGCATTTAAAACCTTTTTTCTTAGCGAGATGGAAAGTATTCTGGACCAGGATTCCGTGTTGATCCGATTGAGCGCCATAAAGAATACCATTCTGGAAAAGAATATCGATCAGGAAACAGCCATTAAAGACAGCACGGGGTTGTACGCAATATTAGATCATATCGTACGCTTATTGACTGAAAGAGTGAGTTTATTAAATGCTGAAGCTTTTTACGATTTACTGTTGGCTCAGAACGCCATTATTGTAGGGTATGCCAATATGGCAAGCATGCCCGAGGTGCTGCTTAAAGCGATTGACGACCATGAGCTGGAGGGTTTCAGAATAGATTTCAAGAAAAATGCACGGACCGCAATGGATTATTATCTTGTTGGATTATTTGAAAAGCTGAAGAATAATTAAAAAGTCTGGCGACGGTTATAATATTTTTCCGTTTGTTAATCAAGCACGTTATGTTAAAATATATAGAATGTATTTTACAATCAATGAAGCAGGTGAAGAAAGTGAACGGGCAATCCGAGTACAATGTATTATTGTTTTACAAATTTATCGCCTTACCCGATGCGGAACAATTTACGCAGGAGCATCTGGCCTACTGCAGAGAGCTTGGCATCAAGGGACGCATCCTGATAGCTGACGAAGGAATTAATGGAACCTTATCGGGGACGATCGGGCAGACGGAGCAATACATGCATGATCTGCGCCAGAATCCTCATTTTGCTGATATTGTCTTCAAGATCGATGCCGTCGAAGGACATACCTTCCGTAAAATATTTGTCCGCTACAAGAAGGAACTGGTCACCTTCCGCTTCAACGAGGAAGCTATCAACCCTACAGTCCAGAGCGGCAAGCGGCTTGCTCCGAAGCAATTTTATGAATATTTGCAGCGCGATGACGTGATTGTGCTCGATGGCCGCAATGGGTATGAGTATGACCTGGGTCATTTCCGCGGCGCCATCCGTCCGGACATCGAGACCTCAAAGGAGTTTCCCGAATGGATCAGGGAGAACCTGAGCGAGAATAAGCATAAGCCGATTCTGACCTACTGCACCGGCGGCATACGCTGCGAGAAGCTGAGCAGCTTTCTGCTGAAGGAAGGCTTCGAGGACGTTTATCAGCTGGATGGCGGCATCGTCACCTATGGACAGGATGAGGAAGTGAAGGGCAGATTATTCGACGGCAAATGTTATGTGTTCGATGAGCGGATCTCCATTCCGATCAATCATACGGAGGAAGCCAATGTGGTGGGACAATGCCATCATTGCGCCAAGCCCGCCGACCGTTACATCAACTGCGCCAATGATCTCTGCCATCACCAGCATATTATCTGCGACGAATGCGAAACCCTGCACAATCATTATTGCTCCGAGGAATGCAGCTCGTTCTCGCAGGCAATCTAATTTTATAATTTACGGTCAAAATGCAACCAACCACTTACCTTCCCGCTGCAGCCGGGAATAGATAAGTGGTTTTTTTATAAAAAACAGCGCCGATTTCAGGAAGCTGAAATCGGCGCTGCCGGTATGAATAGAAATGTGCCGCTGGTGAATCTTAATAAGCGAGTGAGAACAAGCCGTTGATATGAGCCAGGTAGCGGGCATTGCTCGCTTTTTTCATCAGGGAAGCCGGCGTGCCTTTCAGCTCGATGCCGCTGCCGCCAATGCTGCCGATTCCATCTTTGCGTCCGAGACTCGCCAGAGTACCGGAGAATACCGGATTGAACGTGTCCATGCTGCTGCCGTTGAAGAAAGCTGCGATGTTGGCGCCGGCAAGCTCGCCCATTTGCCAGGCCAGCTGTGCTGTCGGCGGGTAAGGACGGCCCTCGGGACCAAAGACAACCGCACAGTCGCCGGCAAGGAATACTTCCGGATGGGATACGGATTGCAGGAATTCATTGACCGTGGCACGGCCGCGGTTTACTTCTACGCCGCTTTCGGCAACCAACGTGCTGCCTTGAACGCCGCCTGTCCATACCAGCGTGCTCGTATCGATCGTTTGGCCGTCTTTCAGGCTGACAACAGATCCGTTCACTTCTGTGATGGCAAGGCCTGTCAGGAACTTAACGCCGCGCTGCTCAAGGCTTGAAGTTGCACGCGCAATCAGATCGGCCGAGAAAATCGGCAGAATGCTTGGCATAGCCTCAACAAGATACAGCGAAATATCGGCAAAATCTACGCCGTTCTTGCGGCAGATGCCTGGAAGCTCATCCGCCAGCTCGCCCACAAGCTCCACGCCTGTAAGTCCGCCGCCGCCGATAACGAAAGTAGCGTCCGCTTTGTTTTTGGTTTTGCTGTATTCGCGGATGCGGTCTTCAACATGCGCGTAGACGCGGTTGGCGTCCTGTACGGATTTCAGAGTCAGGCTGTTTTCCTGCAGTCCCGGAATACCGAAGTAGTTCGTTTCGCTGCCCAGAGCAAGAACCAGGGAATCATAACGATAGGATTCTCCGCCCTCAAGCTTCACTGAACGGCCTGCGACATCGATTTTTTGAACCGTGCCGACTTTAACGTTGATTTGCTTGCCTTTAAGCAGCTTCTCCAAAGGCAGGGCAACCGCCTTCTCTTCCACATTGCCCGCCGCAAGACGGTGCAGTTCCGTGATGATTTGATGTGAAGGAACACGGTTAATGACTGTGATTGTAGCCTCTTCTGCCGACAGATGCTCACGTGCCGAAAGAGCGCTCAACAAGCCGCCGTAACCGCCGCCCAATATAAGAATATGTTTACTCACGTTCATCCTCCGTTCTGAATGATTAATCTATTCGTCTTTTTTATTTCTTTCGCCCAGAATATCCAGGTAAGCTTGGCTGAAACGAAGCATTTTCTGAAGCTCCGGATCTTTCAGCAGCTTAAGCATGCCAAACAAACCGATGGTTGCTTCGCTTTGCTCAGCGCGGTCATTCGCTTCGATAACGGCAGATGCGTAGCCTTTGACTTTCTTCTCAAGCGGCTTTACCACCTCTTGAAGGCCTCCGACCATATCTTGAATAAGCACGCGGTCCGTTGCCACTTTTGAAGCAAGATCATACGTTTTGGTAAGCAGAGTCATCATTTCGGTAAGCTTCGGCAGTTGTTCCACCAATACCGTTAAGGACTCTTGTACTTCCGGCTTTAGCAGTTGATCCAGCACATCCGGCTTGGCAGCTGCTTGTACTGCGGTAACTTCTGTTTGTTGTACAGTTGTTTCTGACATTTGCACGTTTCCTCCTTCATTCAAATAAATAGTGCCGGCTCGCTGCTGAAAACGGATACTCTTCTAATCAGTCGGAATGTAATAATTTTTCATCTATCAGCCTTCTTAGTGAAAATCTTCACATAGAATCATAGAGGCGCGCCGTATCCAGACTGATGCGAACGACATGGTCACATCTGTATCTATTGTATACCTAAACGACGAATTTTGCATCCCCAAAACAAAATGTCAGATCTTTTGTTTTTATGGCGGATCTGGATTTATTATACGGGATAGTCAGGCTGCTTATTCTACCTCGGCCAATGAGAATTTTTCAACAAGAAAACCGGCTGGGCGCATCTCGCGCTGCCGGTTATTTTTTAACATGAGGGCTATGGTGTTGTTCCTTGCTTATCCCAGATGTAAATTGTAACCGTTTAACATTTGTTGGCTCCTGTTATCGGAATTCATGGATGATGAATAGTGGAGAGAACCGCATTTATTCTTCAGGTACGGCACTTAAAGAATTGCGAAGTCGATTCATATCGCTAACCGGGGGCAGACCGAACATTCGGGCATATTTCCTGCTGAATTGGAAAGGACTTTCATAACCTGCCTGAAAGGCCGCATCCGCAGCTTCCGCGACGTTTCCGTAAGCAGCAGACGGCGGGCCTTCTGCAGTCTTATTTGCTTCTGATACTGCAGGAGACTCATGGCGGTAACTTTCTTTGAAATGCTGATGCAGCGATGACGGGCTCATATTCACAGCCCTTGCCAGCGCTTTTTATTGTCTTTTGCAAACCAACCTTGCCGCTGGCCAAAATCAAATAGAGGACCGCCGGCAATTTTGCCAGGCGGTCCTCTATTTGAATACGGAGCCAATTACAGAGAAAACATGGTGTATACACCTATAGACAGGACAATAACGGAGACAGCGCTGCATAAATAAGTATGCCGCGTCAGATTGGCGCGTTTCCTCCAGGCTAATGCCAGCTGCCTGCAGGCAAAATACATACTGATTATATTGACAAGAAACAGCACGAGAATGAGCACATCCATAATGACGGAGCCGTGGCCTTCCATATCCCGATGCTGCAACTGCATCCCCGCTGTCGCGCCCATTATGAGCGGAGCCAAGGCCCAATGGATCAGATGCAGAATAATGACGCCCGTAACCGAAATAAAAGATAAGGTGGAATATTTCGACTCAAGACCCATTACCCTGATTTTCTGCAGCATTCCATTCCCCCTTTTCACATAAGGCGGCGGCTTGTTCTTCACACTGCGGTTGTCTGAAGCGTCCTATTTGCCGTTATTTTTGTATATTCATTCCTCTCCGATTGCAGAACAACCATATAGGAAGGCCCGTTGAAAAAAAACAGGCAGCCTCCCCGTTATACGATCTGCTCCACATGGACCGATTTGTCTTTGCTTAAATCCAGATACTGGCCTTTCACCTCGACAAGGGGACTCAAGGGATCATTGGCATGAATCAGAATAATATTGCCCCGCTGTCCATTGGAGAGGCAGACCTCGCTGCCAATCAGCATGTCCATGATACGCGCGAGAAAGCATAACGTTATCTCCGGATCGAGCAGCCCATAGGCATTTTGCGACATTTCCAGCAGCACCTGATAGAAAGGAACCTGTTTCTTGTAGACCCGCTTCGAGATCATCGCGTGAAAGACGTCCGCGACGGCTACGATTTTGCTGAAAGGGTCCATCTGCTCTCCCTTGATGCCATGCGGATATCCGCTTCCGTCCTCGCGCTCATGATGCTCCAGAGCCACCAAGGCGTGCCGCTGCGCAAGCCCCGGCGTTTGCCTGATCAGTTCGTACCCGTAAAGCGTATGCTTCTTCATTTCATCAAATTCTTCAGGCGTCAGCTTGCCCGGTTTATTCATGATCGCTTCAGGGACTTTCGCTTTTCCGATATCATGCAGGAAGCCCGCGATGGTCAGATCCAGCAATTCCTCTTCGCCAAGACCCTTCACTTTGCCGATTAAACGGGCAATCAGCGCAACTGCGATAATATGACGGTAGGTATATTCATCATTTTCGCCGAAATAGGTGAAAACCTGCTTTAAATAAATATGGTTGCTCATATCCACAATGATCGGCACCATCGTATTGCGGACATGCGCAAACGGAATCTCATCGAAGTGCCGGACCTGATGAAAGACGTCCTTGATTTCCACAATAGCCGAATTCAGCAGGTGCAGGACCGGAAGATCTTCAATATCCTCTTCCTTCAGCATAATTTGATGTTGAATGAGCCGCTTCAGATTTTTTCGTGTGAGCCGGGAAAAAGCAGGCACAATCAAGGCACCCATTTGGTTGTACATATTTTTATTTACTCTCATGCCTACATATTGATATTGCCGAACAGTCGGAGTCACCAAGATTCCACCACTTTCACGGGGTGCTTAATATAGAAGAAATCAGATTAAGCCTGCATCATGTTATCGATATCAAAGGTTGTATTTTCGACAGACTCCAGAATTTCCTTACTGTAATTCCCGATAGAGACTCTTCCCGAGTGCATTCTGACGACGCTGACCCGCCTCTTGGCCTTCAGCAGCGTGGCCGCTCCGGTCTGCCCTCCTACAATCTTCGCCGTGATATCCCCTTCGGCTTCCAGCCTTGAACCGCGGCAAACGGCCAGCCGATGCTTGAAGGATATATTGCCGGCCGAGTACAAATCACTGACAAGAACTCCGTCGCGCTGGATCAAAATATCGCCATTGGATTTGAGCTCGCTGTTATGGCATTGATTGATGGTAATATTGACCAGTGCCTCCTGCATGCGGGCCACCTCCTGATGGGCGTCCGTCAATAGGGACAAGAAGCTCTGGACGCCATTTCTGGTGGCCGACTCAATGAGCTGCGAGGGCTTCAGGAAAACCGCCGCCATTTCCATCAGCTTCTGGTACTCTTCTTTCTTCAGATGACGGATATTGGCGACCACGGATAGCAGATCCTTGATTAGCCCCGGTATATCCTTCATTTTCTTCTCCAATAGCAGCAGCACAATCTGTCCGTATTTAACCGTCTGGTCACGTGACTGGATCGCTTGCTCCAGCACCTGGGAGCCGATCAGCAGCTTCTCGATCTGCTTGCTCAGCAGCTTCGAGGTGTTGTATAAACGGTTGAACATGACACCGAAGTATCCCGAATACAGCTTGCTGCCCATTACATTCCCCCGGATATGGATGCATCCCGTTGCTGTGATGGTCGCATTGAAGACACTGCCAATGACATATACATTCTCCAGAGATTCAATAATCATATTGTCGGTTACATTGCCATATACGATCACATCGCCGGAGAAGACAATATTGCCCGTTTCAATGTCCACATCGCCGGAGACGGTATACGCTGTCGAGATATCAAAGACTTTGATTTTGGTTCCCGTTATCCGCGGGCGTCCTTCTTTTCTGGCGATAATGGCCCCCTGTGGAGTCAGCTCTACGCCCGACTTGGCTACCAGCAGGATATCAGCCGGCGCTTTGGGCGTGATCAGATTGCCGTAAACATCGTATCCCGGGATGCCGTCGATAATCGGGGATTTCCTGGCAATAACGTCGCCGCTGGTGACGGAAGGAATTTGCAGATGATTGCGGAAGTCAACCGTCCCTTCCGTTTCATGGAAACGGCTTTCGATCTCCTCGGAGAAATAAATCTCCAGCTCCGCATCCTTCCCGGGTACGGGAGCTTTGCCCATGGCGATGAGAATCGGGCTATAGGTGGGCTGCAATAATTCCTGATGAATAGCGGCCAGGTCGACGTTTGCTTTGATCGATTTCTTTTCAAGCACGGCGGCGACATCTGTCAAATGCACACTTTCAAGAACCATATTCCTGTCTTCCTCGGCAGATAATATGATTTTGGCAAGAGGCTCTGTATCGGTTAGCTGCCAGGCATACCGTTCTTTGGCGTGAAGGTGGAAATAAGCGTGAAGCTTGTCTTCCGAGACCGTAATCTCATACATCGGTTGATTCTCAATTTCCCAAAGGATGCTGTCGCTGGAAGTCACGTTGATTTCTGAATGTATGTCATGATGATTTACCTTTAGTTTGACCGGGGCAATAGCACTGATGACGGGGAGCTTGCCATTATTGACGGGATCATGGACAATTATGCGGTGTTCAATTACCTGAATCCAGCCGTCCTGCTTCAAGGGGCTTCTGATATCCCCTTCGTTAGTGGAAGATCTGGAAGCCGCATCCACTTCACCCAGATGCAATTGCTTGATCAGCTGTGACAATTCATCTTCAGAGATTTTTTTCTTCACGTTAACACCTCTCAAACCTCAGACCAGAATGGTTTTTTTAACAAAAAAAAACACCATCCGATTGGATCGTGTTTATACACCACCAATTCGGCAGCCTGGCGACCATAGAGATGCTCTCTTTAGGCCCATAGCTTTGCGTCCCTGGCTTTCGGCAGGTTTGCCTTTATCGTTTGAGTTTCTTAATTAATAGTCACTAGTTCCTATTTAAAGTTTAATAATTAGGAAAATATACCTTGCAAGTCCAAATTGAGTGTACTAAAAGGACTGCCTTTTGTCTAATGCAGTCAAATAAAGAAGTTCGCCTGTTTACAGCCGTTCATACCTGAAATCTACCATGTTCAGGACGGAAAAACGACTTTTCAAGTCATTCGATAACTATTTTCACTCCGCTTCCGATAGGCACGAAGGGTGATTGCATTTTAATATTGTTAGCGTTATGATTTCAAATCATATCATTCCGTGATTCTGCAAAAAACGATGATTAAAATAGATATTTCTAATAGATATTTAAATATAAACGGTTTTCATATGGGGTTTTTCAATATTTTTCCATTCCGCTTTTTTTCGTCGGGCAGCCCAAAACAAGTATTGGAGTGTAAACAAGAATGATAAATATCAGGGTCATTATTGCTGACGAAGACAATCAAACGAGAGAAACAGTCAAGAAGTTTATCACTGCGCTTCCTTATATTGCGCTCATTGGCGAAGCTCCCGACGAACATTCCGTTATGGAAATCATGGTCCGGGAGAGGCCGGATTTAATTTTGACCGATCCTTCGCAGCCGGGCCTGGGAGGACTTAAGGCGCTGAAGGACTATTTGCAGATCATCCCCCGTCTGAAAATGATCTGGATGGCCTCAGGCCAGGAGTATGCAATCGAAGCATTCAATATGGGTGCAGTCGACTATATCATAAAACCGGTCCTTCGCACCAGACTATACAAGGCGCTGGAGCGAACAAAACATAATCTTGAAATGGAACAGAAGGCCAATCATTTGTTCATTAATCCGGACCCCAAGCTGATTATAAAAATCAATAAAAATATTCATATCATTCCTTTTAATAAAATACTTTTCATAGAAAAAATGGGAAAAAAATCTATAATACATACGCTGAATAACGATCCCCTTGAAACCTATGACAAACTGGAACCGGCTCCTCATCTGGTACAGGCTCACCGCTCCTATCTGATCAATCTCAGCAAAGTGTCCCGTATAACCAGGATGGGTGAAACCTACCAATCCTTCTTCGGCAGCTATCCCCGACAGGCGTTGATCGCCAAATCGAAAATGAAAGATATTCAGGAGCAGCTTCTACTGAGAGACCCTAAACAGCCTTAAAAAAGAAGCCGTCAATTTCCGGTTTCAAGCTTCATTCGCGATTTCACCGAACGCGCATATTCCGAAGGACTCATCCGCGTGGCATTCTTGAATGCCTTGGAAAAATAATGGACGCTGCTGAATCCCAGCTGCCGGGAAATCTCTGTGAAATTATAGCTTTCTTCCCGGATGTACCGCTTGGCGCGCTCGATCTTAAGCTTCGAGAAGTACTCCTTTACGGAATAGCCGGTATTCTGCTTGAATAAGCTTTTGAGCTGGGTTTTGCTGATATGCAGCTCGCCGCAGATATCGTTCACATTCATCGGACCGCCGATTCTTCCTTCCATAAACAAAAGCGCCTGTCTGGTCAGTTCATCCTTGCTTTTCTCCCGGGCTGGCGAGGACAAGGGCTTCTCCGATTGCAGAAAACTGCTTTTTCGCAGCAGACGGATCAGGAAAATTTCCAGGTAACAGCGGAGCAGCTGCTCGCTGCCGATCACCGCACCCTCGCGGCGCTCCAGCGGATGGCGGAACGGGAAAATGAAGGCATTCTCACCCTCCTTGATCATCTGCGCCAGCAGATTGCGCTCCTCATCCTCCAGACTGAACACTTTATCCGCAAAACGGTTCATTGAGTCCGACCGGCAGTCGAACGTCATGACGATCGCATTGGGCGCTTTGCCCTTGGCGGCATAAAATTCATGAAACTCATTCGGCTTATGAAAAATAATCATGCCCTGCTTCAGCAGCTGCCTCCTGCCGTCGGCAAACACCTCGATTTCTCCCTTGTCCACGTACAGAAACTCCCAAAAGTTATGTTTTTCACCGTTAAACCCGAAGTCCTTGTCCAGTTCAAAATAATACATCGTGATGAGCTTCTCAATGACAAGGGTCTGCTGCAGCGGTGTCCGCTGCAGATCGTCCAGCTCTGCTTGCGTGCTCACTTGCAATCATCACCTTCCGTTTTATCCGTTAATGCTATCATACCGCGTGCCGCCAGCGGCGGGAAGGGTCGCCCGATAGCAAAACAACAAAAAACGGGGCTTTTTGAACAAAGCCCTTCCGCCTCTAAGCTCTTATACTTGTAGTAAATCCAGTCAAGCAGATCATAGGAGGATGGCAAGATGAATTTGGGTGTAATCGGTTACGGGCTTCGCATACGCTCGATAATTGCGGAGATTGTCAAGCAGGAGCCCTCATGCAGGGTGACGGCTATCGTCGATGTGCGCAAGGATGAGATCCGGGAGGAGCTTCAGGCGCAGGGGATGGACAGCATCCATTATTATGATACAGCCGAGGAAATGCTTGGCGCGGAGAGCCTTGACGGCATACTAATCGGCACGCGCTGCTCGCTGCATACGCCAATGGCGGTGAAGGTGCTGCAAAGCGGAATTCCGCTTTATCTGGAGAAGCCGGTATCCACGACGATGGAGGATTTAAGACGGCTGAAGGCGGGCTTTGAAGCTTCCATATCGAAAGTGGTGGTATCGTTTCCGCTGAAGCTGACGACGATCGTGCAGCTGGCCAAGGAAATTATCGATTCCGGCAAAATCGGTACGGTGGAGCATGTGCAGGCCGTGAATAATGTGCCGTATGGCGGGGTTTATTACCAAAGCTGGTACCGGGACGAGCAGGAAACCGGCGGACTGTTTCTGCAGAAGGCCACGCATGACTTCGATTATATCAACAGCCTGCTTGGGATCAAGCCCACCGAGATTGGCGCGATGACCTCCAAGCAAATTTTCAAGGGTACGCGGCCGGCAGGCCTGAAATGCGTTAACTGCGAGGATAACCGGGTCTGCCCGGACAGCACCGCCTTCAATAAAGATCGCTGGCGCAGCTGGGAGTACTGCTGTTATGCGGAGGATACCGGCAACGAGGATTCCGGAAGCTCCCTGATCCGTTACGAATCCGGTATGCATGTCTCCTATTCGCAGAACTTTTTTGCCCGCCGGGAGGCTGCCGCGCGCGGAGCGCGTTTGCTTGGCTATAAAGGGACGCTGGAGTTTGATTTCTACACCGGCAAAGTGAACGTATTCATGCATCATACGCCGCGTGTGGAAACCTA
Source organism: Paenibacillus sp. JT31N11 (assembly GCF_056269285.1). Taxonomy (NCBI): domain Bacteria; kingdom Bacillati; phylum Bacillota; class Bacilli; order Caryophanales; family Paenibacillaceae; genus Paenibacillus; species Paenibacillus sp. JT31N11. Next base: position 103,382 of record NZ_JBWDNQ010000001.1, on the reverse strand, counting down.
TGACATTTCAGGGGGCGAAGGACATTTTGGCGGCGATTCCACCCTGGCTCAAAATTTCGTGGCTATCATGCAGAACGGCGCGGAATCGCTCTCCCCGCTGGAAGACGGTTTATTGAGCGCGTTGATGTGCCTGAAAGCCAAGGAATCAGCCGAGACCGGCATGTTCCGCTCCATTGATTGGGTGTAGCTCGCGGCGAAGCAACGGCAGGGAAAAATAAAACGTGACTTTTCCTTCCTCTGCCAGAACACCGAAGGAAGCGTTATGGCTGTGCAGAATGGTCCCGGCAATGGATAGCCCAAGACCGGTGCCGCTGAATTTTTTGCTGCGGGAGCTCTCCATGACATAGAAGGGCTTCCATACCCGCTCCCACTCGGCCTCCTTCCCGGTGTTCGTGCTATTCGTGATGCGGAATTGAACGGCGTCCTCCTTCGCCGCAAGCGTCAAGGACACCTGTTTGCCGGTCGAATATTTCATCGCATTCGTCATAAAATTGTGCAGGGCGGATTCAAGCTTCCTCCTGTCCGCCATCACCCATGATTGAGCGGGCAGGCGGTTGTCCACCTCCAGCTCCAGGTCCTGCTGCCGGAACGCAATCCGGTATGCGACCAGCATCTCCCCAAGCAGCTGCCGAAAATCGACGGGCGCGAATTGATACGTCTCGGCCTGCAGCCTGGAGAGCTCCAGCAGACGGTCGATCATCCCGGACATGGCTTCGCTCTGCTGCCGGATCACATCGGCATAGCTGCCATCGTCCAGACCGTCCTGAATGCCGGACGCATACAGCTGAATCAGGGACAACGGCGTTTTCAGCTCATGCGAGATATCCGCGATAAACGTCCGCAGATTGGCATTCTTCGCTTCCAGCGATTGATGCGCGTCCTCCAATTTATCGCTCATCCGGTTGATGCTGCCGGCCAGGGACTCAATTTCATCGCCCGTCCGGATATCCGCCTTAACAAACGACAAATTGGAAATCGCCTCAGCCGTTTCATTCAGCTTCGCAAGCGGTTTGACAATCCGGGTCGTATACAGAGCGGACAGCACGATAAGCAGCAGCAGCATGCCAACCCAAATGTACAGATTGAAGCGGTTGACGATCTGGATCGTATCCGAGGAATAGGAGATGGACTCCCCTACCGCAAACACATATCCGCCTGCAGGCAGGAAATTGACCAGGAAGCTGGACTTCAGCTTGGCCTGATCATATATTTTATTGACCTTTCCCCCTTCGCGCAGTGCCACCACACTTTCCTCGGCCAGCCAAAATTTGCTGAGGGCGATGCCCTTCCGGTTAAACTGCACGATGAGCCGGCTGTTTAGGTCATTGACCGTATCCGCCAGGGAAGTATACACGATCGTTACCTGATACTGCTCCTCCATAGGTCCGATCCGCTCCACCAGCTGCCCGTACTCCATGGCCGCAAGCTCCGAAGTCAGACCGGCAAGCTTATGCTTCTTCTGGTACAGGAAGTATTTGGGAAGAAAAAATGTATTCACGGCAAAAGACAGCACAAAAACCGCGCACAGCGCCACCGTAATCCGCAGGATCAGCTTCCTGGTCAGTTTACTCATCGGCATCCACCAGACTGTAACCCATTCCCCGGAATGTTTTGATGCGATGCTCGCCGATCTTCTCCCGCAATCTGCGGATATGGGTATCCACCGTACGTTCTTCGCCGAAATAATCGAATCCCCACACTTGATCGAGCAGCATTTTGCGGGTCACAATCTGCCCCTTGTTGACAACCAGATATCTCATCAATTGAAATTCCCTGGAGGTAGCCAGCACATCGTGCCCGCCGCGATAAATCTTCTGTCCCTCCATATCAATGGTCAAATCGCCGAGCATAATCTTGTCAGTCAGCTGCAGCAGCTTGCGCGCGCGAATGAGCAGGATGCGCGGATCGAACGGTTTGCGCATATAATCGTCAGCCCCCGACTGCAGGGCGGCAAACTCATCTTCCTGATCGCCCTTGGCCGTCAGCAGCAGCACCTTCGTCCGGCCCGTCTTCTTGATTTCCCGGCAGACCTCGACACCGCTCCGCTTCGGCATCATCCAATCCAGAACCGCCAAATCCACCCTGTTGTTATAGAACAGATCCAACGCCTCCTCTCCATCCTGCGCAAGAAGCGTATTGAACCCTTCTTTATGAAAGTATGCCTTTAATATTTGCAGCATAAGCGGTTCATCGTCAGCAAGCAGCAGCTTCATGCCCGCACCTCCTTCCTCCTGGGCCGCTGTACGGCAAAGGCAGCAGCAAGCCTCCCCCACTATAAACTCTGTATGTTACACCAGTATGACAGAAGCGTCTGTCTCCGGACAAGCTGTCTTCCTACCGCTCCCGCTTCAGGTCAGGTGGACTTTTTTTGCCGGCATGCACTTTCCTGTAACAAAACTCTCTTACACTGACTCTGGCTGCAACGACAAGAATTGGAGGAGATAACATGAAACAACGATTAGCTTTGATTTTGGCGGCAGGCATGCTGATGTGTGCCGCAACCGGATGCGGCAGCGGCGCTGACGCCCCCGCGTTTCCCCACCCATCAGTAAAGAAGGAGGTTCCGGTTCTGCAGACGAACGGGGTCGTGAAACCGGCGGAAAGCCATTTTGATTTCGAAGTGGATCCGGAGACCTTTGCCCTTACGATTATCAAGGACGGCGTACGGCAGCAGGCATCGCAGCCGCTGCCCAAGGAAAAGGTAAGCGGTCTGGTCAAAAGCAAGGATTCGGTCCAGTGGACTTACCCGGGCAAACTCAAGGTCAGCATCGCCAGGAAAAGCGATTATTTGGACATCCGTCTGAACAGTATCGGCGCTGCCCAATTTCAATGGCCGGCCGTCAAGGCGGACAGCTATATGCTTCCCATTGGGGAAGGGAAAAAAATCCCGGCGAACGATGCGAATTGGAAAACCTTCCTGAACGGCCAGGCCTACACCTGGAGCGAATCGTTCTCGATGGACTTCTTCGCTCTGAATGCCGCGCCGTTCTCCATGGTCTATGTCGTGACGAACAAGTTCAATAACGAGGTCCATTTTGACACATCCCCGTCCGTGCAATTTCAATTTACGCATCAATTCCCTGCTATAAATCCAGACAAAAGCTACGGCTTCCGTCTGTACGTGACCGGCAGCGAACCGCAGGAGGTCGTGCGCCCTTACAAGGATTACGTCAAAGAGAAGGGAGACTTCGTCACGCTGGAGGAAAAGGCCGGAGACAATCCAAACATCCGCAAGCTGTACGGAGCCCCCCAGATTTATCTGTGGAGCGGGTCCATTCTCACCGACGCCGACGTGAATTGGCCGAAGCTCCGCGCCCTGCTGCCAGGGCCGCTCGGTTCGTGGCTGGTTCGGCTGCTCGCAGGAACAGCCGACGGCAGCGGCGAGTACGAGGAAGTGCTGAAGCAGGTTCCCAAGCAGGATTATTTGGACAAATACCAGAAAAGAATCGTGCTGGACGCACTGAACCAGGGAATGAGGATGAAAGGGTTCTACTCCCCTTCCGTGTTCCCGAACCCCGGTGAGGAGGCTGAGAAGCTCCTCGCTCAGGGACCTGGCAAGTTAAGCGAGGAAAAGCTGTATGATTTGAACAAGCTGCTGCTCAAAAGCGTGCTCAAGAACACTGCTGCCGATTTGTCTGAATGGGGCCAGTCGGACTCGACGAATCTGCTCAAGGACATGCACAGCTCCGGCATCGAGAACGCCTGGATCGGCTTGTCCAATTGGGCCGACGGGCTGATGAATCCCCAACTGGTGAGCGAAGCGGATCAACTGGGCTATCTCATCGCTCCATATGATTCCTATCATTCCATTCAACAGAACGCGGATCCCTCCTGGAACACCGCTTCCTTCGCGGATTCTTCACTTTATGAGAACGCGACGATCACTCGCAAGAACGGGACAAAGGTGGCCGGATTTCTGCAGCGGGGGCGCAAGCTGAACCCTACCCTCGCGATGCCCAGCGTGAAGCAGCGCGCGGAAGGCATTTTGCAGGACGGAATCGACTTTAATTCCTGGTTCGTGGATTGCGACGCGACAGGAGAAATTTATGATGATTACTCGCCTGCTCATGTAACGACACAGCAGCAGGATCTGAACGCCCGGCTTGAACGGCTCGGCTATTTTGCCAAGGACCGCAAAATGGTGGTCGGCTCGGAAGGCGGCAACGACTATGCCAGCAGCGTAATCGCTTTCGCCCAAGGAATCGAGAGCCCGGTCATCGCCTGGGGCGATCCCGATATGCGCGACAATGAGGACAGCGAATATTATGTCGGCGGCTATTATTCTGCGGACGGCATACCCGACCGCTACGGCAAACCAGTGCCCATCAAACCGCTGTACGAGAAGGTCTATTCCGATCCGGCTTATACACTTCCCTTATATAAGCTGGTATATAACGACTCCATCATTACGACCAATCATTGGGAGTGGGGCAGTTACAAGATCAAAGGCGAAGAGGCGGACCGGATGCTTTACGGGCTGCTGTACAACGCGCCTCCCTTATATCATATGAATCGTCAGAGATGGGAACAGGACAAGGCAAGCGTCGTCGATTACCTGAAGGTCTGGTCCCCGTTCAATCGCCAGGCCGTAACCAGGGAAATGAGCGGATTCTCCATTCTGACTGACGACCGGCTGGTGCAAAGCGCGCAGTACGGGGACAATCTGAAGGTTATTGTCAATTTCTCCACTCATGACGTTACATTGGACAAGGAAGTCGTCAAAGCGATATCGGCCGTTATTTATGAGGGCAAGCAGCGTCTGGAATTCAACGCCGCTGCCAATATCAAGCTCATATCTTAATTCCCATGGTTTCGGACCGCGCGCAGCACCCAGCCCCCCTGTGGCGCTGGGCTACGGCTGCCGGCCGCATGCCCGGCCTTGTCCGCGCCATGACTCAGCTGCCGGATAAGGCATCCCCCGCAGGCATAGAAGCGCCGATGTGGACGGGATGACTTTACCGGTAATCCAAAAAGGCTTCCGCATTCGTATCTGCGGAAGCCTTTTTCAGTATGCGTCTGCTCATGGCACATCAATTCTCTGCCTTTTTCATTCTTTCATTCAGCCAATCCGCAAGATCCGCCGCCCGTTATTGGATAAATGCCGCTGCGGGCGAAGAAAGCCTGTTCCATAGAGCTTAAAAAAATTATGCCTGGGATGGCCCTGTAAAAGTCACATTCAAAACCTGCTGGGCTGCTTTGCGGTGGGCCTCAATAATCCCTTCAGCCTGTATATCGAGTTTGCTGACTTCCTTGTAAGGAAGCGCCGCCGCAACATCCCGCCGAAACGGGAACAGGGACAGCTCAATTACATTTTTGTTTTGCCAATGGACCTGGATCTTTCGCTCGCTGCCCGGTTCAGCCGAATAATGAACACCGCTGCCAAACCATTCATATTCCTGCGCCGGTGTCCCCGGCTCCTCCATACACAAAAATAACGAAAGCTCGTCGCACACCAGCATGATGCCCAGGTGGTGCTGAACCCTTGCATCCAAGGCGGATTCAATGCCGAGCAGCTCAAGCAGCTGCTTTTGCCTGATATATTCTTCGTTCAGATACCCTTGCGTCTCCTCATCCCTGATTCTTTCGAACAAGGTCGTATACAGAAGGCTGCACAGCAGAGCCGAATACGGATTCTTGGCCGCAACCTCAGCGATTCCTTTCTTGTAAAATGCGAACCGCGGCTTAAGCGGAAAGTCGCGGAAGGAATACGGGCAGCGCCTCGCATCATTCCAGAAGGGCGAGAAATCCAGATCGATCCAGCCCCGGTCATGCTGATAAGCCGCGTATATAAGATCCTCTTTCCTTTCCGGATCATGCAGCCATTCATTGTTCCACTCCGAGGCAAGAACTCCGGATATTTGTGCATGATCATGCTGGTTAATCATCACGAATGCATTCGCTTTCTCATAGACGATCATATCGGCAGCCCCTTTACATCCGTCAGATTTGTTATTCTTATTATAGGCATGAGCGGGGCAAAAAAGCATCATGAGAGCGCTTTATTTTCTATTGACCATCTCCCGTCCAGCCTCCATCCCCGCCGCATTGTTAAAGCGGTGCGTCTGTATTACAATGATTGGACGTATACAGAAGAGGAGCTGCTTCATCATGGAATTTTCGCTTGAACGCATTGAGAACAAGATTGAATTTTTTGAGGCTTACGATTTGAAAACGCTGGAGATCAGAATCAATGATCAGATTGAGAACAATAAGGCTTTGCTGCTTGACGTGTTCTCTCTCAGCCACCAGGCGGTATTCAATCCTCTTGCCAATAAAATGCTTTACAGTGCCGTCGTCCACTTCAAAGCCAAGTAGAGCTTGCCCGGCGAAGGCCATAAAAGGCACCGACCATGCTCCCTTTTGCCTGCAGAGGGAGCTTACTCGCCTGTCAGACTGCGTCTCAGCCAGTCAAAAGAAACGCGGCCGCTGACTTGGTGAGCCCCCGGAAACAAATCATAAGCCAACCGGTTCTCCGCCCCCTGCTGACGATAGATTTCCTGGAGCTCCCGGACCGCCCGCATGAAGCCGTGCGCCGGAAAGATGGGATCGTCCTGGCCCGATTCAAGAAACAAGGGGCGCGGGGCCAACAGGCCCATCAGCTCAGGAAGCTCCCCATGCGTGAGTATCCCCGGCGTAAAATTGCAGATACAGTGATGCACGGCCATAATGCTTTCCTGGAACGTATTCGGGAAGCCGATCAGCACTGAGGCTCTCAAGCGCTCGTCCAGAGCCGCCGCAGCGAAGGCGATCAGGGATCCCCCGGAGAAGCCGGCGATGCCGATACTGGCCTTGTCCACATCCTCACGCCCCGCAAAATAATCCAGCGCCCCCAGCGTTTCATGAACGCGCAGCCCTGTCAGGGTCTTGCCCAGCATTAGCAGCTGCGTAGACATCCTGTAGCAGGAGCTCGGTGCACCGGGATCTGCCGCCAGATCAGCCTGCATACGGCGCTCGCCGAACCCGATCACATCCGGAGCGATGACAATCATTCCTTTGCCGGCCAGCTGCACGGCAAAATGATGATAGCCGTCCGGCGGGCCGCTGTCTGCTGTCCCGTCCTCGTTTAGACCGCAAATCTGCCTGCTGCCATAACCGTGTCCATGCAGCGCGATAACGCCCGGAAGCTTCCCGGAGGAGCCTTTGGGTACAAGAACATAAGCGCCGAAGGAAAGCCCCGGCACAACTGTCAGCTCCACCCTCTGACGGATATATCCGCCGCAGTCAACCTCTTCCAGCAGAACCTGATTCAAGGACGCAGCGCGTTCGAATTCGCCCAGTGATTCCTGAAGTGAGCGAATAAGCCGCTCCTTATGCTGCCCGCTTGTCTCCCCAATAGCTTCCTCCCGGCGCCGCTCAGTTGCCCGTTCATATAACTCCTTCAAATACCCATCGCCTGTCCACATTTGCATTTCCCCGCTTTCATCATCATGATTTACAGGATTTTCTGCATGGATTTCGTTCAGTCACAAGATGCGAAGCTCTTTATTACCTTTCTCCATGGCCTGCTCCAATCCCTGTTTCGAGACGGCCCAGACTATCGCCTGTTCATCTTTAAGTGAATGCACACCGCTCACCGGAGCCGAAAAACAGGTAATTCATCCGTTTAATAATAGATGTATTTAGCAGGAGCATACGTTATAATATAAGAATTAGCATCTGATGCCCGCAGTTGACTTTGAAAGACAAGACTTGGGATTGGAGATGAAGGTATGACGATTGGTAAAATTGCACGCAGTCTCTCCGTCGGAATTCTCTTTGCTATCTTGGGTATTGCATTGCTGCCGTTTCTGCTTGTTTATAATTGGGCCGATATGTTCGGTCTGATCGATCTGGACTCATCCCCGCTCATGCTGTTTATGGCGAAATGGCTCGGTAATTCCCCGAAAAAAGCATCCGTCCCCCCGGATCAAACCGAACCAACGGATCATTTATAGAACCTCAAACAACGCAGCCCGGGAACGGGCTGCGTTGTTTTTATGTATTCGGCTGCTATAGGAGAGCAAGAGCCGTTTCATCACGTCCATGTATAGTTTTCAGCATTTCCAGTAAACATAAAAAAGACCGTCCGTAGACGGTCTCTTCACCCATGGCGCTTTTTTAAAAATTGATCCGCATCCCGCGCCTTCAACAGTAACGATTAATTGATGCTGCTGAATTGGGTAAGGGATACGTTCAACATGTGATTATGAATGTTGACGCACCTCCTTCCTTTGTGATTAGAGTTTAACACTGGTTCAATCCAATTTCCAGCTTTTTTTTCTTCCAGTTCAGATAAATTTTAATCATTCATGAGGATTCGCGGAATTCGGTTGGCGTCCTGCCGGTTGTTTTCTTGAATACCTGGGTAAAATATTTTGGATCCTGGTAGCCGACCAGAGGCGCCACCTGATACACCAGCACATCAGTATGGAGCAAAATATAATTGGCTTTCTCCACCCGGCATTGGGTCAGATATTCGAGGAAGGTATATTATACCAAGAAATCTGCTTGAACAGCGCGCAAAAATGACTCGTGCTCGTGCTCAAATCCACATACTCCGAAACCTCTTCAATGCCCAAATCTTTATGATAATGGCTTTGAATATAGTTCATTGGTCCTGAATGCCTTTGACTGTAAAATCGTAAGCTTTCTTGATTTGCGGATTCGTATCGGCAATCAACGATTTATCCGCTTTGCTGTAATAAATTTCGCCGTCGAATTGATCGCGGAGCGCGTTGTAGATCAGATCCGTTCCGTCCACGAACGCTTTGCCTGTTTTGGCCGTGAACTGCTTGGCTGTTTCAGCCAGTTTATCCCAGGTATCGTTTAACATGGCAAGATCATTCATGACATGATGAAAAGTCATAGATGTATTCCGGTCATTTGGCAAATAGGGATGGAGCCGTCTAGCTTTGTGCCCAGCACTGGGTTTCAGTCGTAACCGCTTCTCCTGATTTGACCGCCTTTTTTATCATAAGTCCCAGATAGTGATCCTGACAGGCTTCTGCCAGACTGTAGAAATCCGGTCCGCCATCCACATATTCCGCCATACGCGCCAGACAGGCCGCAACTGCAATCTCATCATCCGACAGGCGTCCGGGAATGAATTCATTCCGGTAGACGTAGGTGTCTCCGCATAGAACAGCCTTCAGATGATGGCCCTCCAGATCCCCGCCATGACCCGCGTGCACCCTTCTTAGCTCCGTATGTACGGGAGTACGGTAATCCTGGAGATAACGGACATCGGTATTGTTGATTTCCCCGTGATCTCCGCGAACAAGCACCTGCCGGGAGCGGATCCATGAGAAGTAGAGGTCGCCGGTAAAATCATAGACGCCCAGTTTTCCGCCGAAATCCAATGTTGCGATCGTTTGCTCGGAATCCACCAGACGGTAGGATTCAGGTCCTCCCGCCCGGCCGCGTCCTTCCACAATCGGGGAAGTAAACGACTGTCCGCGGATGACGGCATTCTCGAAGCCGATATCCAGAAATCTCCGGATCAAAACAAGTCCATGGTAATCATGAGCGACCGCTACTTCCGCAAGCGACACCTTGCCCAGCTTGCCCGAACGGACAACCTCCAATCTTGCCGCGTGGTCAGGCTGGTAGGGATACTGCTCCGCAATCTGGATTTTGGCTTTTCCTCCTACTGCCTGATACAAGGAGACAAGGTCCTCCAGCCTGTCAGCCGGGGGCGTTTCGCATAGAGCCGGAACTCCGGCGGCTGCGAGCTCCAGCATGATTTCAGGGGCGATCGTGCGGGGAACGCTTACAACAACAAATGCCGGTGCCGTCCGTCTGAGCATATCCTGGATGGTGCGGAAGGTCGGGACCTGCCACTGCCGCTCCAATTCCCGGCCTTTCTCTTCGCTGCGGACAACAATTCCTGCAACCTGGAAGCGCTCCGGCAGCTCTGCCGCAATCCGCAGAAAAAACTCCGCACGCCAGCCGCCGCCGATTATACCGAATGGGGTTATACTCATAGAAACCTCCCGTTTATATTCAAGATGATTACGATTTGCAAAAAAGGCAGGATTCAATTTCGTCTATGAATCGGATTGCCTTTCTTATCCTATCATAGCACAGGAAGATGCGATGTTCGCGCAACATCGGCTCCTCGGCCAGAAAAAAGAACCCTTGATCGCTCAAGGGCTCTTGATGTCCAGCAGCTGCAGCAGTTCTAACCCGATTTCTCCGAGTTCTCCGTTTTCCCCACATCCAGCACATCCAGCAGAAACATGAAGATCGGAATCCCGATAATCAATCCCCATATGCCCATGTAATGCTGGGAGAAAATAAGAATGATAAACGTATAGAACATAGGCAGCTTTGTCTTGTGGGCGTACAGTCTGGGATTCAGAAAATACGTTTCCAGCGAGTGGATAATCAAAATCAGCAGAATGGCCCACAGCACCAGCGAGAATCCTCCGATCTGATAGCCGATGATGCCGATGGGAATGAAAGAAATAATGACTCCTGCCACGGGAATCAGGCTCAGCAGGAACACCATGACCGTCAACGCGAACAAATACGGGAAACCCAAAATCCATAGACCGATCATGGTCAGAACCGTATTGAACAAAGCAATCAGCAGCTGCACTTCGATAACCTTGCCGAAAGAAGAAACGAATTTCGTACCGAAGTAATCAAACTCTCTGTAGATCCAGCCTATTTTGCTGTTCTCCAATTTCATTGTAAACTGAACAACCTTGTTTTTTTGCAGCAGATAGAAGAAACTGAGCAGGATGACGAACAAAATAATCTCCAGCCATTTTCCCAGCTTCATTATGTAATCGACTGCACTGCCCAGATATTTCTGATAGTCCACCTTCTCAAGCGCACTGTTTAATTGCTGGACCACCTCATCATTTTGCGAACTGCTCAGGAACTTGGAAATGTTGTTGATCATGTCCACGACCTGACTTACGATTTTGGGCGCATAGTTGAATATCCCGTACACCAGAGAAGATACCAGCAGCACATAAAGCGCCACGTTCACAACTATAGGGGAAACAGGGAAAAGGCGGTTGAGCTTCCTCGTTACGATGCCCTCCAATCTCCCCATAACGAATGTTACCAGGAAGAGCAGAAGCAGCAGGTTAAGCATGTGGCGGAGACTGTACAGCAGCAGCAGGGCCAGCAGAAGAAACACAATTCTCCTGGCAGAAGGCTGGGCAAAAAATTTGCGCAATGATTCCATTAGCTTCCCTCGTTTAATTTGATCTAATTTCACCCAACATTATACGGATAATCAGTCGAAGCGTTTCATTTGTTTAGACAAAAAAAGCAACTTTTAATGCTACAAGAAACAGCGTATCCGACTTTGGAAGAAGATTCAAGTGGAACAAAGAGAAAGCGTTTCAAAACTGCTCTTTAGGGCCCTGCGTCTCCCCTTTTGTAAACATTTATGTTAACCCCCTGATTGAATCCGCAACTATCAAATGTTATATTCGGGAGGGGCACGGCGCCCACACTGAAATTTAATGGAGGAGTCCTCATATGTGCATCCATTACATGCGGATCAGGTAAGCTTGGCATTCTATCACAGGCTCAACCATTTTTTTAAAGACGAATGGCTTGAGTTTATTTGTGTATGGTTCGTAGTTTCCTAATACAAATGAATGAGGTGTATATGGATATGATAGACAATCCCAATATCAACGATTTACTTGATCAGGCAAGCCGCTGCGGACTTCAGCTGGACCCTGCGAGTGCGAAGATCAACGAAGCAGGACTCGATTTCCAGGCTATGTTTGCCGATACGGCGGATGGAGTGCCTTGGGTCATACGCAGGCCAAGACGGCTTGATGTCATAGATTCCGCGGATTATGAGAGCAAGGTGCTGCATCTGATCCGCAATAAGCTTCCGGTACAGGTGCCGGATTGGAAAGTGCACACAGCGGACCTGATTGCATATCCCATGCTGGAGGGAGTTCCCGCTGCGAGCATCAATGCCCAGACCAAAAGCTACGATTGGGTTATCAACCCGCAATCCCTCTCTGCTGTTTTCGTCCAATCCCTGGCCGCGGCAATGGCAGCCCTTCACAGGATCAACCATGAAGAAGCCGCAAGCGCAGGCATCCGTGTCCTGCAGCCTGACGAAGCACGCCGGACCCTTTCAATCAGAATGGACAGAGTCAAAGCCAATTTTGGCGTTTCCCACGCCTTATGGCAGCGCTGGCAAGCCTGGACCAGCGACGACTCGTTCTGGCCGGAGCATTCGTCGCTGGTCCATGGCGACCTGCACCCCGGGCATATCCTCATAAACCCGGATGAAAAAGTAACCGGACTGCTGGATTGGACCGAGGCGGAGGTTGCGGACCCTGCCGCTGATTTCGCCATTTACTGCGCATGCTTCGGCGAGCCGGCCCTGGCGGATCTGATTGAGCATTACCGGACTGCCGGCGGCCGGGTATGGCCAAGAATGCAGGAGCACATTGTCGAGACGCTGGCGGCCTATCCTGTTCTTATCGCGCTTTTTGCCTTGAAGTCGGGACTGCCGGATTATATGGAGATGGCGCGCGGCGCTCTCGGCGTGGATGAGAACGGAGAAGATCTCCCCGCACAGTAAACAATGATAAAAAAGCATTCGCAGCCCGGGAGTGGATAGCCCTGTATGATTCCAATATTCAGCCCGTCAACGGATATACGATCGAGGAGCGTCTTGCTCAGTACACCGAGCATGAATGGCATATGCACGATGCGCTGGAAATCAGCATTCCACTGGACGATGCCATGAAATATCCGCTTGGCAATGATATGTACAACGCCGTTCCCGGAGATGTATTCCTGCTCCGGCCGTTCGAGCCGCACTGGAATCTGATTCAGGAGGAAGGCAAGCCTGGACGCTGGATTATGCTGCTTTTCTCACCATCGATTGTCGGCCCTATGCCCGGCGGCTACAGCCTGCTCACTCCTTTCTACACCAAGGATGTCTCGCCTCTTATCCCTGCTGCTTCTCCATATGCCCAGTCTGTCTGCCGGCTCGTCATGGAGGCCATGGAAGAGCGGCGCAGGGCGCTGCTGGGATGGGAGCTTCAGCATTACGGCCTGCTGGTGCAGATTCTTGTGCACGTCCACCGATATTTCCGGGAGCAGATGGCTGAAAACACCGTGGATGCGGCAGCATTCTCCGGTATTATCGATGCCGTTGAGTATATGATGGAGCATTGGTCCGAGGAGATCAATATGGATGAGCTGATCGGGCGCTCACAGCTGAAGAAAACCTGGTTTTATACCAAATTCAAGGAGGTTACCGGCCTTACGCCGCTGGCCTTTACCGTCAGGCTCCGTCTGCAGTATGCCAGCCGGCAGCTGCGGGGCACGAATGAATCCATTACCGATATTGCCCTGACCTGCGGCTTCGGCTCTTCCAGCTATTTCAATAAAGTGTTCCGGGATTTCCGGGGGATGACACCCGGCGAATACAGGAAGCAGTAAGCTTATATCTTTTTAAAATCGGGGGCCCATGCGCAATTGCGCATGGGCCTCTCATAGATCCGGACCTGTTACTGTTCCGGTTTGGCAAGGAGCAGGATTGTCTTCTTGGGACTTGCTTCAAAGAACCTTTGGCTGACAAGCGGTCCCTTTTCAGAATACGACTCATACTCGATTACACCGACATTTAACATACGGAATTTCTTTCGCATCAGCTGGTAGAAGGTAGCATCATGTGTGGATATAATGAACTGTTTTTTTGTCTTTGATTGCGGATCGGCAAGCATCCGTATAAGGTCGATTAAGGCAGCGACATTCAGATCATCCATGCTCTGGACGGGATCATCCATCGCTATGAATTCCAGAGGCGACCATTGCTGCCTTAATGCCATTGCCAGGAAGAAGGAAATTGCTGTGGCATTAACCTGGGCTGCGCTAAAAATATAAGCTGGATTGGCCTGTTTGCGCAATTCCGGTATGTCATCTGTCATGACAGTAAGAAACAGACGATTATTGTTATATTTTTTATCCGTATCGTAATCCATTTCCGTAAATAAGGGATGTGAATTGACCCGGACAAAAATCGACCTCATCGTATCGAACATTTGATCCATGACTTTTTCATTCAAATCATTGACTGCTTCCGGCACTTTCTGCATGGCTTCATGTGCTATTTCAATATAGCTGTTCCATTTATTCATTTCGTCGACAGTGTCTGATATCTCTTGCCGCTTACCTGTCATCAGATCTTCCAGGGCTTGAAGCCTGCTGACAGAGGTATCGGTACGATAGGCCTCTTGTATTTGCAGAATCTTCGCTTCCCTCTCATTCAAACGGGATATTCTCTGTTCCTGCTCCTGCGCCATGAACTCCATTTGCTCCTGCAAAGCTTCAAAATCCGGCTCCTGGCCTTCCTCCATATCCAGTCCGGCATCCTTCAGCCTATTCTTGAAAAGAACCTGTTCATCTTGAAGCTTCGCCAATAAAGCTTCACATTCCGCCAACTTTCCAGGCAGTGCTTCCAATTCCATTCCAGGCAATTGGGAAAGCTTTTCTTCAATGGCCGCGTGCAGGGTCTGATATATTTTATCCAATTCCTCCTGTACGGTCGGGTTCCCCGTTTCCAAGCCAAATTCACGCAGACGATTTCTAAATTCTTCATAGGACTGATCCATGATGTCCATTTCTTTCTGGTACAAATCTATTTGCTTAAGCGTTCTCAAATGAAACTGTCTGCTCTTTAACAGCTGTTCATCTTTTTGTTCAAGAAAATGTTCGGCTGCGCCCAAGGATAGTTGGAAATCGTCCTTAGCGATCATAAGAGAAGCTTCCTTGGCCTTAAGTTCATCATGTGCCTGTGACACTTCTTCTTCAGTCGCGGCCAATCCGGGATGAATGTCATTTCTCTTCTTTTCCACATACGACAGCAAGTGTTCCGCATCGACACTTTGGGTTCCGCATGCAGGACATTCGTGTGTGTCTGGACGAATAGAAGCATATTCAAAAACATGTTGCAGTAATTGCCTGTATTGTTCCTCCCGCATTTCGAGCTGGTGAGCGGTGTTTTGACATCGTTGATAATGATCATGCGCATCTTGAACCATTTGGGCTTGCTCGGTTCGAACATGATGTGAATCTTCAACTTGTCTGATGACGTCAAGAAAAGAAATCCTGAGCTCTGAATCTAAATGATTGACTTCCCTTAAAAATGAAAGCTGCAAGGAAGAGTAGCGTTCGTCTTGTTCTCTGGCATCCTCAAGCGCCTTTCGAAAATGATCCCGCGCCAGCTCTAATTGTTCTGACTCTTTTTTCTCTTCTTCCACTTTCCTTGAAAGCTTCTGCATGAGCAAAATTATATTTTGTTTGGTTTCCTCTGAATTCTGGAATCTCTCGAGCTCATTGACAAGTCGAGCCAACCGTTTGAGTGTTCTGTCCATTCCTCGTAATAACTCCAAATTCGCCATTTTCCAGGAGACATTCCTGTAATCAGGTTCATTTTTCTTCCAGGAAAGCAAAGCCGCTTCCGCCAACTCCAGGTTTCTTTTTTCTTTTTGTCTTATACGCTCCCGTTCAACTTCCGATGAGCCTAGATGGCGGACCAGCTGCTTCATGATTTCCGGGAAGCGGGTACCATCTTCCAGCTTCCAATCACAGCCATATTCATGGGCATAATGACTCAACATGGCCGATACATTTTTTCTTGTGCCCGACCCTTCATCCAACCGGATTTCTTCCCTGAGACGATTGTATTCCTGCTCCATGATCCCAAGCTGTTGGTCTATAGCGGCTTTTCGGCCTTTGGCCTCTGTATGACGCTGTTCAAGCCGTTTTTTCGTCTCATGAAACAATTGCCTATAACGCTGAAACTGATCGGTTCCAAAGAGAGCTGAAACGGAATCATAGCGCTCATTTTCTTTCATCCCCCGCAAAATGCCGTTCATTCTTTCCTGACACAGCAGATGAGTTAAAAATAATGACTTGTTCAAATCCACATGTTTCTGCCAATCCTCGTTGATCAACAGGGAATGCAGCTGGTTTTCAGCTTGATTATCAGCAATCCGGATACCATTAATAAAGATTTGCAGTTTACTGGACATACTGTCCGTTTTTGAACCGGATTCGGCTGTTCCCGTTCGGGTAATTTGAATATGCCGGTTTTCCCGGTCCCTAAGTTCGATTGTGACGGATGGTTTGGTCTCGCCAGAGAAGTGGTTTCCGATAAATCGATATTGTTTACGTTATGTATCATCCTCAAATCTGTAAATTCTTCCTGTCAATCCCCATTCAATCGCATCAAAAAACGAGGTTTTTCCGAAGCCGTTCGGACCATAGAGCACAATTACATCCGCGCTTGGAAAGATGAATGTCCGCTTTTCCTGAACTCCCCTGAATGCTTCCATGGCAAGGGCTTCAATTCTCATGATTCATCCCCTCCGCTTGGCCTCGTGAAAATAAGGAAAGCATATCTTCCACACTCTTCGCTCCTTTTGTAAAAAATAATTCTCCCAGTTGGTTCCTCGCCCCTTCACTTAAGCGATCCTTCAGTTCCTTAAGGAACTGTCCGTCGTTAAACAGCAGCCCATTGCCCGTATTGTCCTTCCCGGAAGGCAGATCAAACCGCAGCGGAAGCTTCTCGCTCAACTTGCTCATATCCGAACGGGTGAGAACGATCTTGCGAAAATAAAACCGGTTATTCTCAATCAGCCTCTTCAGCTCGCTGCTGATCTTATCCTGATTGACGAAAATAATCAGATACATGTCCCAGCGCAAATCGTCCAGCTCAAGCGGCAGCCGGTTTTGAATATTATGCGCCAGCTGATGCGCCGCCCGCTCCCAATGCTGTTCCATCTCCATTTCGTTCGGGTAGGAGGCAACGGCCATTAATTGCAGGGATGAAAAAAACAAGGCCTTAATATGACGCACTTCCAGTTCTTGAAGCCTCGTAAAACCGGGATGCTCTTCCAGAAAGCTGAAAAGTTGTTGTTCCATTCTCTTAGATCACCTTCCTTAGCCGCTCGCAGATCTCCGTAAAAGAAGTTTCATTTCTTGCCTGACGGATACATGACGCGCAGCTTATGCTCACTTCTTTGGCAAGATAATTGGGCTCAAGTCCCTGGAATACGGAAAGATTCTCTGTTCGTCCGAATTGCACCAGGATCTTACTGAAATCGGCTTTCCTGCCTTTGCAATGCTCGCAAATATTTTCTTCATTTTGAGGAATCATCGACTCCGCATTGACATTCTCCAGAATGAAGCGATGCGGAAAAATATCGCTTTGGCCCGGATGCATGAGAAACTGGCGGAAAGCCCCGTTGTACAGCTTGGACAAGAACCCGATTATGATCTCCGGCATCGTTTCTTTGTGCACCGAGTAGAGGAGGCGAACCCAGTAATGATCGTCGATCCGCAAATTAGGGAGTTGAAACAGATCATCAGGAGCGATGAAGTTCCAATTGGGATAGACCACATTAATTAAAGTCAGCAGCTCCCATAACTCCTGCAGACCCGAACCTTCCGTCTTCCTGTTTTGCGTCGAATAGCGGTAATGCGTCATGAATTTCTCAAGCCCAGTCTCATTCATGCCCTTAAGCTTCTGCAGCACCTGATCCATCGAATGGAGAAGCTGATCCTGCGCATCCCTGGAGAATCGCTCAATAAATTGAACTCTCAAGGTTTGACCGCATTGCTCGAACTGCCTGATCAACTGACGGGAATTGTCCGGCTGGACCGGCGCAGCAGCTGCATGGGAATCCGGCCGCATCGCTCTGACAGTTAAATCGCTTACATAAAACTGCCGCGGATCGACCGTGCTGCTCACATCGAGAATCAAATCTTTCAACAACTCATAATTGGTGGAGTCGATTCCTGCAGACAGATCCAGCACGGTTCCATGATCGCCCGGGAGAGTCTTCATCTCGTTATAGGTGTGCGCTCTTCCCGTATGCGGCACAGCGCTTTCCTTGACCACAAACGGATCCTTGTCTCCAAAGCAGTAGTTAAACATCATTTGCTGCCGCAATGGATCCTGATGCTCCGAATAGGCACGGATCATGTCATCCAGAAATCCGCAGTTCGGCTCCAGCTGGACGATTTGATTATGCTTGTGCACGGGTTTAATCAGCTTGTGAAAATCTGCCATGCTCGAACCGTTAAAGGGAGTCGCATAGCTTATGTACCCGCCGATTCGATTTACGTTTTTGTGATTTTCAAACTCGTTCAGGATATACCTCATGCCGACCAGCCCTCCCATGCTGTGACCGGCGATAACAATCTTCTGATAGGACTTGAATCTGCCCGTGCTCAATTTGGTCTTGAGGTGCTGTGCCAGGTCTCCGACAGCAATCACATTGTTTTTCCGGACCGTAATGTTTCTTCCCATTATGCTGTATGTTCCCGAGATTCCGAATAACCCGCTTATCAAATGCGCCGTTTCATACTTGACAATACCGACATCTGCTTCTTCCAAACCTGGATCAGCAAGAAGCTGATTTCTCCAGTCACACCCCGGCTTGACCCAGGTATCCGGAGCACCTAATCCATGGATGAGAAGAACCAATACACGCCCTTGTTTATTTGCATTTCTGCAGAACAATTCTATATTTAAAGACATCCGGCATGCCTCCATTCTATACCTCTCTATTCTACTTTAACTATCAGATATTTCCAATAGAGGGAGCCAGCCCACAGGCATTAAAAAGCCGCCATTTGATTAAAATGGCGACTGTTAGTGATTATTATCGGAGCCCATTGTCAATGCCAAGCGCAAAAAGAGGCTGACCCGCGTCCAATGACGCCAGGTCAGCCTCTTTTTTCCACTGCCTTTATTTGCGGTATCCCGACAATAGCTCCCGATCCTCGAGCAGCTTGCCCGTTTTCGCGTAGCGGCAGGTCGCCGACGCCACCTGAAAGGCATAAGCCCGTCGTGGCTTGTCGGTGTGGTTCTGTTTGCTGTGATGCAGGGTTTCCCTATGGAAAAAAACCGCATCTCCAGGCAGCATGGGCTTGCAGGGCATGCCGTTCTCCGGATCTGCCGCTCGCCTGTGCGCGCCTTCCGCATTCAGATTCGGCTGCCGTCCCTTCAGATGGGAGCCAGGCGCAAGCCACAAACCGGCATTTTCCTGCGTAATGGAATCAAGTGCGATGAACCCGTTAAACATATGGCCCAAAATATGCGTGTACTGGTTGTCCTGATGCCATTCCAGCCCGCTGCCATGCGGTGCGACCACCGCGTACATGCCCATCCATAACCTGACTTGATCCCCTACAATTCTTTCGAATATGCGGACTATATCAGGTTCGGTCAGAAATTCCGTTGTTCGCGGATATTCGCCCTGCTCCTTTGCAATATTCGTAATGCCTTTACTCTTCCATTGCCCGTCGCCTTTGGCATGGGCGAACTCCGCATTCTCCGCATTGATCGCATCCACAGTTTCCTGCGTGATAAAGCCGGGCGCATAGAAGTAGCCCTCGCGGTAGAACTGCTCGACCATTTCTTCTGTAAGCGTAAAATTCGTTACATTGGACATCCGATATTCAACTCCCGCTGCTTGGAATATCTTTATTTTACAAAGACCCGACTTCCTTTTCTTTCGATCGCGGCATCGGATAATAGCAATTTTGTTCACTATGCTCCATTAATTCCGGTGAAATAGACTGGCTGCGCATACGTAAAACGTCTTCCGATACCCGCAAGTACGAAACTGACGCAGGGACGGTTACAGCTTCACGGGCCGCCCTGTCTCCGCGCTCTCGTTGGACGCTTCGATAAACCGGATCAGCTCCAGCGATTCTTCAATCGGGATAGGCGCGACGCCCGTCTGAAACATCTCCATTACCCGCTCCAGCAGGCTGGCATAATACGGTTTGGGATGCGCGCTCACATCCGCATAGTGAATACAGTTCTCGCGGTGAATTGTCGCACCGAAGCGGTAATTCCCCTTCCGGTTGCCGCGCACCGTCCCGATTCTGCCATCCTGCCATATCCCCACGGCAAGATCATAGTCGGCGTTGGAGCGTGTGTTCACCTCCACACATCCCGGTCCCATCGCGGCATAGAGCATTTCGACGGAATGTATCCCGTACGTGAACAACCCCGGCATAACCTCTTCAAGCGGTGTCGGACCGAAGCAGTCCACCCCGATAATCGGACCGTCCGCTTCTTTTGCCGCCTCAAGCGCTTCAGTCAGGCCTGCTGCATAACGCAGCGAGGAGCAGCTCATCAGCGGCACATTATGCTGCCTGGCCAACCGGACGATCTCTTTGGCGTCAGCAACCGTCGTGGCAAAAGGCTTGTCGACAAATACCGGCTTGCCATAAGGGGCGATACGCCGGAAAAGCTCCAGATGCGCGCGCCCGTCGACCGACTCCAGCAGAATCCCATCAGACCTCTCGGCAACCGCTTCCGGCGAATCGACGATAGCCACTCCGAACTGATCGCGCAGCTGATTCGTATACGCGTCCACGCGGGAGAAGCTGGAATGCATATCGGCGGAGCCGCCGGGATAACCGGCAACCACTTTGCCGCCCGGGACATGCCAGGGATGATCCTTCTGATTGAGCAGCTCCGAGAACACAATGACGTGAGAAGTGTCCAGACTGATCATGCCAAGCTTGATTTCACTCATAGGAGGCTCCTTATCTTAAATCCAGTTTGGATAACGGATTTTGTCTATGGCATTCTTCGATGACGGCGATCTGCTGCCTGACCTGCCGCGGCGTAATGTCCAGCGGCTCTCCTTTCGTAAGGGCAGCATGCAGGTTTCCGTAAAAAGTCCGGCATACATGGCCTAAAACGTCCTTTTGTCCCTCCGGCAGCTCCCACTGCTCCTCTAGCCACGGCAAGGTTTCCGATCCGTATGCCGGAGAGCCGTCCGCATGCTTCAGGGGTGTTCGGATGAGCTGCTGCGCGGGCGCCTGTCCGGGCCTGAAATACTTCCAGTTCAGCTTCGTGCCCGTGCCGCTGATCCCGCCATACTGCGCTTGAATGCGATAGGTTGCGGCGGGATAGGCATCACAGGAGGTGATTTCCAAATCCAGCAGCGGGTGGTCCTTCTTGTGCATAATCATCTTCACGTAATCCTCGGCATCCCCGAACGTATTAACGCGGTCCATAAAGCAGGTGATCTCCGGCATCGTCTCCGTCCCGAACAGCTGAAGCGCCTGATCGAGCGGGTGCGGACCCGTGTTCAGCAAATTGCCGCCATTATTGGCCTGCAGCGTCTGCCAATCCCACCGCCGCGCAAATCCGTTAAATGAAATACTTACCTGCACGATACGCCCGAGCACGCCGGAGCGGATGACCTCCATAATCTGCTGGAAGGCCGGCGAATAGCGGGATTGCTGGAAAATGGTCAAAAGCCTGCCAGCCTCTTCTGAGGCCGCGATTAAAGCATCCACTTCCTCCCCGGTTCTCGCGAGGGGCTTCTCGCACAACACATGAAAGCCGTTCGCCAGACATTCCAGCGTGATCGGGACATGCAGGTGGCTGGGCGAAGCATTGACGATCAGATCCAGATCCTTGCGCTCGAACAACTGCTTGTAATCCTCGCAAGCCTCACAGCCGAATTCCGTTTCTGCCCGCTTGCGGTAGGATGCCTCGTAATCCGAAACGGCGGCAATCTGGAACAGCTCCGGCAGACCTTTTAATGTTTTGGCGTGTATGTCGTGACCGCTTCTTCCCTGCCCGATAATGCCTACTTTTAACGGTTCCATGGAGCGCATTCCACCATCCTTTAGCATTCTGCATTCGTCATTTCATTGGTGAACATCATTTTGAATTCCTGCGGCGTCATTTTTCTGGACGACTCCGGGGAGTAGTGAAACTGGAGAGCCCGTCTGCGTTTGCTCGAGAAGTTGGGCGGCGTTCCATGATGGAGAAGTCCCGCAAAAAAGAGCGCCCCGCCCGGCTTCAGCGTCACGGCGACATCGCGTTCAACAGCAACGTTCGTATCGCACAGCTGCCAATCCCGAATCGCATAATGGGGAACGGGCCCATCCATATGGGAGCGCGGAATGACGTGCATGCAGCCATTGTCAAGGCCCGCTTCATCCAGGGCAATCCAGACTCCGCATACCATTTTATTCTGGGACAGATTGCCGTAGGCCATATCCTGATGCCATGGCTTCTCGCCGCCCGCCTCCGAGGAAGGCGGCTTCAGAATCGCCTGATCCTCCAGAAATTGCGCCTGCTCCCCGAATATCCGCTCCAGAATGCTATAAACATCCTTATGAAAGCAAGCTTCATGGAGAGCAGGCGCATGATCGATAAATTTATGCAGCTTGCGCATCGCCCGGTCACGGTCATCGGGAGTGAGCAGTTCACTCTCCTTCTTCATAAATTGCAGACGGGGTCCGACAATCCGCCCCTGGATAATATCCGTGATTGCCTCATTGGCCGCCGCAACCTCGGCCCCGGTGAGCAGCTGATCCACAACCAGATATCCCAGCTCCCAAAACTGCTTGATCCGGTAATCGTTCACATCCTCTGCCGTTGCCGCACGGTCAGACGCGATATGATCGTACCTGTACATCAAATGCGCCACATCGGCGGGGGCATCCACCTCTTTCTCGTCATAAGTGAATATTGGATGGCCGCCGTCCTGAGGCCAAACGACAACCCGCTTGCTGATGTCCGGCCGTTCCTCGGGGATAGGGAATTTATACCACTGGTTGTTGTCAGCCAATACAACCATCTGCTCCTCTGTAAAGCTGTGAACCATGCCTTTGATCGTCGCCATTACAATCACCCTTTCTTTTGTCTTTACTGTTCAAATCTTATAGAAGCTTATGATTCTTCAGGATCAGGCCGCCACATTCCGATATCGTCCAGATAGACGAAGTACCGGCTTTTATTCTCGAACGAAACCACCACTTCGGTTTCATCCGGTTTCGTCGTGAACGGAAGCTTCACCATCTTTGCTTCCCAATTCAGGCGGAATACGCCGCGTTCGATGATAGGACTTTGGGAGCCCTGGACAGCCATTGTTGCACCGCCGCCGAAGAAATTGTTATGGCCCAGCTTGAAGCCGCTTAGCAGCAGACGTCCCGGACCTTTGATTTTGAAATAGACATCATGCATGCCTGCCCGGATCGGAATAGGCGTGGAAAAATAGCGCCATACATCGTCATAGTCCATTTCCTGGGAAATAACGGCTATCCGCTCTCCCTCCAGACTGTCCAGATACACTTCTACCGTCACCGAATTGAAGATTTTGGTCATCCCGAGAGCGATATGATCATATTTGCCGGGACTTCCGAAATCCACTGCCGCATATTTCAGCCAATCTCCCTCAGCCAGTTGGCCGATATAACGCAAATCGCGATAGACGGCATAACCGCCACCAGGCATTGTATCAAGCGCGCCGTTCTTATGAATGTCATCAAATTGTTCCGCGCTGCGGTATTCGCCGTCTATCTTGATCCCTGCCCATAATTCGTAGGCCGCGCAAGGTGCGACTCCCGTAATTCTCTGCTCGATCCGGTCGCCCGGACCCAGCATGGCCCCATATTTGTTGCTGCGTACAATCGAAGGATAGCCATCGCGGCAGAAATCCCATGCGCATTCATAAACGATCTTCGGCGTCCCCGCCGCTGACTCCCATGGCTCCCAGGCGCCAGACTCAAAGCCCCCATTGCCGATTGCGCTCTTGCTGTTAAGCTCCGAATAGACAAGCTCCGCTTCGATGACCCTGTCAAAATCATGTCCTGCCGTCCAATAAGGCTCGCTTGATTCGTAGGCGCCAAGATCCGGCTCCTTGCCGCCGGGAGACGCAACGCCGGCAATTCTCATCCCGGCCGACAGGGCCGGCGAATCTGCCCGCAGACGGAAATCACCATGGTCGGCATCCTCAAACCCGCCATCCGCCCCGAGAAGATTGTGGGAAACCAGGCAATCCTCGCCCCACTTGACAATCTTGCCGTCCGCGAAAATATTGTTGATCATCTGCGTGCCGTACATGTCATCCAGCAGGAATACAGCCGAGTCCGCATCCCCGCTGCGCAGGAACGTATTGTTGTAAATAAGCGTGCGCTGCAAAGGCCGGTTGAGATGAAGCCCATGATGCGGGATATTCCACACCACATTTCGGTAAAGGTTCACTCCGCTGGTCCAGGCATCCATGTAGAAGCCAAAGCTCAGATGGGGCGACTTGTTATCATGCAGCCAATTATGATGAATATCCGTATTGTCAAAATCATGGTTAAACAAATAGATAATGCCGGAGTCCTTCGTCAGACAATTGGCATGGGATATATCGCAATATTCAATTACGGATCGCGAGAAAACCCCGGAAATACAAGTCCGGGCCGATCTTGTGACCGTACAGTGGCTGATCAGATGCTGCGAGCCTGCTGCCCAAATCAGGCTGGCATAGGAAGCCTCCAGGTTGCCGTCATGGATGTGGCAGTTGACGACACGGTTCCGCTGTCCGAACAAATTGATGCCGATGCCTTCGAAGTAGCCGATATCGCTTCCCGAGATGATATTGTCGCAGCCTCCCAGCTCGATTCCTTTTGTGCGTCCATAGATGGATTGGCGGCTGCTGAAGCAGCGGTCAATGGCATGAATCCGCACATTATCGATGCTGCAATTAGATGCATTCTCCGTTGTGATGGACGCGGCGCGAATCTCGAAGCCCTTGATTTGGATATAGGAGCACCCGCGCAGGTCAAACGCGTATTCGCGCCGCTTGGCCTCAACCTCGCGGTCTGTCGGGTCCCCTCCATCCGTCAGCCGTACCGTCAGCCGCCCCTTGACCGGGTCGATATACCAGCCTTCGCTTACGGCAAGCGTCCGGGGTGAGCGGGTGAGGAAATAAATATCCCCCGGAGTCGTCCGGTAATGAGCCGCCGAGCTTATCCAGCCATCGAAATAAAGCGTGCCTTCGCGGAAATCCGTAACGGCCGCAGTGGAAATAAAATAACCGGCCCCGTTGACGCAGGCCACGAGAGCTCCGGTCCAATGACCATCGGCAAAAGCCAGCAAATCCTCGTCATATATCGTGTACGTGGGCACTTCATTGGTGCATGAGTCTACCACCGCGTATTGAGTCCGGTCCAGACGGTCGGTAATTCGCGGCCACATGGCCTCATGGCTGAGCTCGCCGTCAATAAACACGATATTGCCGCTGTCACCCTGCAGGCTCCAATCCATGTCCGCTTCATATACGCCCGCGTTTGCGGTTGCGTCTTCCTGCCGCGAGGTCCAGCCGACAACGGGATCACAGCCGCTGATTACGACCCTTTCTCCCGGCTGTGCCTCATAACGGATAGGTGCGTCTTCGCGTCCCGAAGCTGCAGGAACAACGGTCTCGCGGTAAGTTCCCCCGCGCACGATGCAGCGGTCTCCCGCCGTCATCTCCGCGCCGGCGTGACCGATCGTCCTCCATGGACGCTGCGGATCCAGCCCGTCACTGTCATTGCTGCCGTTCACCGCAACATAATAAACATTACTGCTGCTTGCCGTCATGTTCTTCCTCCTCATCTATAAGTCCGGTGATAACTGGCGGAGCAGGCGGAAATAGTCTGGAGAAGCGTAAGCTGAAAGCTTTCGTAAAAAAGCTGCTTCGGAAGCATCTGCTTAGGACCTTTGTACCCCGAATTTAACCAGCTAGGGTCCAAAATCAAAAAATTCAGGGGTACAACAGCTCCACGACAAGTGACAAGCGGCTAACTCGCTTGTAGCACTTGCGAGTATCGGAAGAGGTTTCCGTATGCGCAGCCAGTTTTTTTCACCGGACTTCTATACCTTCCTGATTTGCTCCGCTGCGCTCCAGCCTGAACCGGACGTTCAGCGTCCCCTGCATACCTTCCCGGCAGAAGGCAATCCTTGTCTGCACGGGACCAAGCGGCATATTGCCGCACAGCATTTCCTTGCGCTGATCAAGCAAAGCCTGATAGTCGCCGCCCAGCAGCGGCAGCGAATCGATTCTCGCCGTACAGCCTTCCGGTACCGTGATGCGCGTTATGCCGCGCTTGCCTCGCAGTATCACCATTCCATCCCTAACCTCCGCCGGCAGCGGCGTGGACCAGTAGAATTCAACTCCTGTCCCGCGAATCAGCTCATAGCTGTCGGTGATCGTCCACTCGTCCGGAGCCGGCGAATCCCATGTCCGGACCCAGGAGCGGTAATACTCCTCCCAGCCCGGAGAAACATTCATCTCCGCATGAAAAGAGGCTGCATCGCCCTGGCCCTTTGGCTCGATATCGGCCATGATCGGGTTCTGCGGCCGCGAACGCTCCTCCATTCCTACCGGCACCAGCATATTATGGCGTCCGCAATTCTTGAGCACTTCCGCCATAGGATGGCTGTAATCGCAGGTGCCCATCTCCATCGCCACCGTCTCCCCGGCATACTCCAGCACAAAATGCCCTTTGTCCTCATGGGTGTGGCTGGCCCCCGCCTGGTTGCCCACAATGAGCATTTTGACCGGCTCGCCATCATACCATCTGACCGAAGAGATCAGCCCCAGGTCCGGCAGCGAAATGAAGGGCGCAAGCTCAGGCGCTTCCTGCGGAATGGAAGATTCCAGCAGATAGGACGGCAGCGTATCCGGAATCCCTCCCGCTATCTGCAGCGACTTGCGGAATATACGGACCCATTGGCTGTCTGGCATCATCGCAGCCAGATAAGCTACCGATTCCTGATTGATATACATCGCATCGCAGATCAGAATCATGAGCAGATCATCGCTCGTCGAGGCGAGCGCTTCCGCAAAAGCTGCCGTCCGCTGCAGGGATTCTGGCAGTACCTGCCTGTAATCGACTCCCCGGTGACGCCCGTAATAATACAGGGAAATCGCGCATTGGCGCGCTGTCCAGGTGAAGTACATCGGCCCTTCGAGGAAGCCGCCATCGGGAAGGATGGTATGCTCCATGCTTTCAATCAAGTCGTTCAGGGCAAGCTCCGTATACGGCCTGGTCCGCGGCATGGCCTGCTCCAATACGGCATAGCCGAGCATGCGTCCCGGGGAGAACCAGGCCATTTGATTGCAATGAAAAATATATTCATGTCTCCAGGTGATATAATTGGCGTTCCCATGTCCGTCTTCGGCGATCCTGCGGAGGATCACTTCCCTGCCATAGTCCGTAAACATCTCGCCAGCCATATCGAGTATCGCCGATGTCTCAAGCATGCATAATGACTGGACAAACGAGCGGTGCTCGAAGGAGCTGCCAGGGAAAAAGCAAATAAAGCCGCTGTCCCACCGCGTGCACATGGCCAGTGAAATCGCATACCTTGCGGCCAGGCGAAGCAGCGCCTTGTCCTTCGTCAGCAGCGCAGCCGCGGCTGCATTGGGACCATGCGTCAGCAGATGCTTCCCGTAATCCCGGTCCCGGCAGTAACGGGTATCGTTCCAGAAATTGACGAACTCGCCGATCATCCGCTCCGGAACAAGCTGACGCGCATCCTCCGCCAGCTGCAGAAACGGGCTGGTTCCGTGTTCCGCCAGCCAATCTGTATGCTTGAGCCGCAGCTGCTCCAATTCCCCGCCGCTCACGACCAGGCCATAGAGCGGGTTAAAGGCCGGCTCAAAGCTCTCCGGCTGCAAATAGTCCTCCCACTGATCGTCGAACCGCTTCCACTGCCGGTCATACCGTTCTACCAGCCCGGAATGCTGCAGCCCGATCCAGTTGAACCATCCGACACCCTGTCCCTCGCTCTGCGGCCAGAGTTCCAAGGTAATGGACCGCACCAGCGATGCGCCTTCAAGAGGAACATAACATTCCCGCTTCAGCATCCCGAAGGGTTCCGATTCATACGTCAGCATTCCTTTATCCGTGTCCGCCTTCATCCTCAGCAGCGCGCCTTCCGGAGCAACTAGCGATATCATCAAATAATCGTAGTCTGCGCAGTCAACCTGGAAATCGCGGGTCATTCTCACGGCAGGACCCTGCTTGGGCTTGACGGTCCATTCCACCTGCGCCAGCGCCCACCGCTGATGGACCTTCAGCCCGTGCTCCTTGCCCGGATCGATCCGCCACTTCGCAAGACCGCTGAGCTTCGGATCGGTGAACAGCTCGAATATCGACTCTGCCATATTGATCGGCGTATTCCTCATCTTCCGTACCTCCATTCAAGCCGCATATGGACATGAAGCAAGACTGCCCTGCAGCCGACAGGACGTCGCTTGCAGGACAGCCGTGTCAGCTTGCCTATTTCTTCGTGCTTGCGTAGACCTCGTTTGCTTCTGCTGTCGCTTGCTCCAATCCGGCTTTGTTCATTTCCGATATGAACGTATCGAAGCCCTTATCCGTGTCCGCCTCGCCGAGAATAAATTTCAACTCATATTCCTTCGCCATCTTTTGAAGCGCATCCTTGTTGGCATCCCAGGAAGGCAGCGTCTTCATCTGCATGGCATCCGTGATCGGCGTAATGCCTTTATCGTTAACCTGCGTACGGAAGGCTACCTTCTCGGCCGGATAATCGATTTTCAGCATAAGCGGATTGTTTCCCTTGATCGGGCTGAAGAAGTTGATGCCAAGCGCCGATGTCGCCTGAATAGGATCCGTAAATTCTGGCCTTGGCACTACGCCGCCGCCTTCGGCGATGTCATAATTGACGCCTTCTTCACCGTATGAGGTCATGAGATAGGCTTCTTCATCCGTTGCCAGCGTCTCCACCATTTTCAGAATGGCTTCCACCTTCTTGGGGTCCTTGGCGGCATCGGCTCCAATTGCGAATGGAACCTGCTTGAAGCCCTGCGCGATCCCCATCATTTTGCCAGCCTCGCCTACGACCGGCTTGCCGACGATCATGTCCATACCGGCCTTTGCCGCATCCTGTCCGACTTGGCCGGAGCTGTGATAATGGTACCAGAGGGCCTGATCCATCATGCCTGCCTTGCCGCCGACGAATTTGGCGCGGTACGTATTCCAGTCATCAGTAACAAATTCCGGATCGATCAAGCCGGCTTTATACCATTTGTTCAGCAGCTTGAACGCCGCACGCGCCTGCTCGGTCACAAGACCGTACTGCACGCTGCCGTCAGCCTGGAGCACCCAGCCGGAGGGCGTGATGCCAAACGATGCGAATACGGTATTGAAGATCTGGTTGCTTCCCAAGGTATCCTTCCCCCGGGCTGTCAGGCCGTACGTATCCTTCTTGCCATTGCCGTCGGGATCGTCGTTGCGGAATTTGGTGAGCACGTCCTCCAGCTCTGCGATGGTTTTCGGCGGCTCGCTGTACCCGATCTTGGTTAGCCAGGCCTTGTTAAAGGCTGGAACGAACGGCGAATCGCCTTCGGCATAGATTTTGGGGATACCGTAATTCTTGCCGTCCACGACCGGAACGTCCCAGTCCGTCGGATCCGCGTCGTCAATCATTTGAGAATATTTAGGCGCGAATTCGCGAATCTTCTCGACCGGAATTTCGCCGACGATGCCTTGTTTCACCCAGCCTTTGAAATTATCCATTCTGGAATCCAGGTTACCGAAGAAGTCCGGCTTCGTATTGGCGGCAAGCTTGATATTGAGCTGCTGCTCCCAGTTCGAGCGGTCAATCCCGATCGGATCGATTTTCATGTTGAACCGCTCCTCCACATACTTCTGGGCCATCGTATCCTTGCCCGGAATGTATGAGGCGATCCATGAGATCTCAATGGGCTTTTCCGCCTCCGCCTCCGACTCCGCCGCAGCGGGTGCGGGCGCGTCAGTTCCGGGCTCCGCAGCTGCAGCCGGACTGTTGTTATTCTCTTTACTGCTGCAGCCCGCCAGCACGATCATAAGCAGCAATGCAAAAGTAATGGCCTTGAAAGCTTTACCCTTCATATTGATAATCCTCCCTTTTATTGAACTGCATTTTATATCAAGGAGCGCTGGTCCGCCCGCTTAATAACGCCGCTGTCCATTCCAGTTCTTCAGCCTTTGACCGATCCGATCAAAATGCCTTTGGTAAAATACTTTTGCAGGAAAGGGTATACCAGCAAAATAGGCAATGTCGTAAATACGAGCACGGCGGCCTTGAGCGATTCCGCCGGAGGCGCGCTTAAACTCATCAGCGCCGATGTCAGCATGCTCTCATCCTGGCTGATGATCAGCCGCCTCAGGTAGATCTGCAGCACAATCTGGCTCTGATCCTGTAAATAGAGCAAAGCGTCGAACCAGGCGTTCCAATGGTACACCGCGCAGAACAGGGTCATCGTGGCGATTATCGGAAGCGACACCGGCAGCACAATCCCGATAAATATGCGGATATCATTGGCGCCGTCGATCCTGGCCGACTCCTCGATCTCTTCCGATAATTCCATAAAGAAATTGCGGATAATGATCAGCCAGAATGTATTGATCAGGCAGGGGAGGATAAGCGCCCAGCGGGATTCGATCAGACCCAGGTTCTGAACGAGCAGATAGGAAGGCAGCAGTCCGCCGCTGAAGAACATCGTCACCACAATGAACATCGTATAAAATTTACGGTGCGGCAGTCCTCTTTTGGACAAGGCATAGGCGGCTGCAGACATAACGGACACCATCAGAATCGTGCCGACAACCGTCCGGAAGACGGAGTTGCCAAGAGCCGTCCAGATTTCTTCGGTTTTGAACAGCTCGCTATAGGCCGAGACGGCAAAATTTTTCGGAATGAGGCTGACTCCGAGCCTTGGCGCGTCGGCGCTCAGCGACAGGGTGAGCTGGTACAGGAACGGGTACAGCATCGTTATACAAAGGAGCGATAGTCCGAGCACCAGGAAGGTCTGGAATATTTTCTCGGGAACCGTCATTTTCATGCTTTCCGCGCCTCCTCTTTGCAGGTTGGATTCATACCAGCCCCTCCTGTCCGGAACGCTTCACGATATAATTCGTTGTCAATACAAGCGCGAATGCGATGACGTTCTTGAACAGGCCGACTGCGGTAGCGAAACTGAACTGCATCTGCTCCAGACCGATCCGGTAAACATACGTATCCAGAATATCCGCTACGCTGTATGTGGCCGGGGTATACATGTTGAGCACCTGATCGAAGCCGGCGTCGAGGACCTGGCCGATGCGCAGAATGAACATAATCGAGATGACCGGCACAAGCGAAG
This sequence comes from Paenibacillus sp. JT31N11, assembly GCF_056269285.1. Lineage (NCBI taxonomy): Bacteria > Bacillati > Bacillota > Bacilli > Caryophanales > Paenibacillaceae > Paenibacillus > Paenibacillus sp. JT31N11. The sequence goes on along the minus strand of NZ_JBWDNQ010000001.1, from coordinate 72,447 downwards.
GCAGCGTAATATAGAGCATCTGCTTGAATCTGCCGGCGCCATCCACGACGGCCGCTTCATACATTTGGGGGTTGATGCCGGCCAGCGCCGCCAGGTAGATAATGGCGCCCCAGCCGATTTCCTTCCAGATGGCCGACATAACCAGCGTGAACCGGAAGTATTCCGCTTTGCCGACAAAATAAATGGGCTCGACGCCGAACCAGCCGATAATCATGTTCACAATGCCGCTGGAAGGAGACAGGACCGTGAACATAAACCCGGCCACGACAACCCATGAGAGGAAATGAGGCAGATATGAAAGCGTTTGCGAAACCCTTTTAAAAATTTCCCCGCGCACCTCGTTCAGCAGCAATGCCAGTACAATGGGAGCCGGAAATCCGAAGATCAGATGATAAAAGCTGAGTATGATCGTATTGCGGATAATCTGGTAGAAATCCTGGGAGCCCTCGATCATCTCCCGAAAATATTTGAGACCGACCCAGGGACTGCCCATAATGCCCTTGTTGATAATAAAATCCTTGAAGGCGAGCTGAATGCCGTAAAGCGGGCCGTAAGCAAAGATCACATACCAGATCAGGGCCGGGGCCAGAAGCAGGAACATATATTTATAACGTTTATATGACTTCCAGGTTCTCCGCCAATACGTTAGCTGCATGGATGCACCATCCTTTCCCGTCTGATGTGTTGTTTGTCGCTTGAGACTAATGCTGCTTCAGGATGGCGCCAAAGTCTATTTCAATTCCCTCCAAATCATTGCATTTTTATCTTATTGGCTCTCCAATTGCAGATTCTTATAATCAAACAGCCGCATCCCGGGGCTGCGACGGATGTGAGCCCGGGATGCGGCAGACACTGGATTATTCCGCCACGCTCTCCCGCAGCTTTCCGGAGCCGCGGTATTGAAGCGGGGTAATGCCGAACCTGGCCTTGAACCTGGTGCAGAAATATTGAGAATTGCGGAAGCCGACGGATGCGGCTATATCCGCCACGGTCAGATGCCGGTCCGCAACAAGGAGGGATGCCGCCTGCTCCAGACGAATCCGGTTCAAATATTCGGTAAAGGATTCGCCCGAAATGGATCCGAACAGGGTCGACACATAATTGGCCGAGAGGTTCACCCTCCCTGCCACTTCATCAAGCGACAGATCCTCCTGCATATGCTGGACGATAAAGGATTTCAAGAAAACGATTTTCTCATGATGGGCGTCATTGCGGCTTTCATTGATATGCTGCGCGATGCTTGCTGCTTGCTGCTTGAGCACCGCCATCGTTTCGTCCAGCGTTCGCCGCTTGATCTTCTCGTTAATGCCGAACACCGGGAACAAGTCCTGCAGCTTTTGCTCAATGACGATCTGCGAGATGACCGTCGTGATCCGCAAATGGATCAGCTCCACCATCTCGACGCTCAGAGGCTCCGACTTCAGGGTGAATGTCATCTCGTCGATCCAGCGCTCCACTTCGCCGACCTTTCCCGCCTGCACCCTGTTTTGCAGCATATCGTATTCGACCTGAGGCAGCAGCAGCAGCTCCCGGCATGCCGAAATTTCCTCATACCGGATGATCGCGTCCCTGCCCCGGATGTAGGAATATTTGTAAGCTTCCACCGCTTCCAGATAAGAATGATGGATCGCTTCGACAGAATGGACGACGCTCCCGATGCCGGCGCCGAAAGGGATGGACCCGAGAGAGGTTCGCATCGCTTCAAGCGTATCCGCCACGGCGCGAGAAGTCGGGGAGTCATCGTACATGAATACGAGAAGGGCCATCTCCGTCGCGCTCAGGCTGACAAGCTCTGCGGACAATCCCGGTTGATCCGCGATAATCCGGACCAGAATCCCGCAGCCCTCCAGCTCGGTTGTCATATAAGCCACGGCATATCTGCACTCCAGGGGCATGGCCGGGAACTCCCCGAAGCCCGCTGCCGTTTGCTGCCCGGTAATAAGACCTGTAATCTGTTTCGTTCTTACCTGATCCTTCATCTGGAGCATGCTCAAATCGATGAACATCAGCATATGGTCGATAGCCGCGTATTCATGTCCGGCAGCTGCCGGCGGCGGTCCCGTGTAAAGATTGCGGATGGAATAGAGCAGCTTCTTGAGCGGCATATAGAAATGCCGCGACATGAGAAAGGAAATGATGAAGCCGCCGAGCAGCGCCATGAGGCAGGCTGTCCATACCTGGCGTTTCATCTTGCTTGCGGACAGCTGGAACGATTCATTCGGCCTCACAATGACATAGTTCCAGCGGTTCATGGCATCGTTCCGGTGAAGGACGGAGATCACACTGCTGCCGTGGCGGGTGAAGGTGCCGGCGGCTGATTGGCTGTTCGCGGAACCCGCCATCGCATGCTGTACCGCGGCAATCTCATCCGGAGGGGCATGTTCTCCTCCGATGATCATCTGCCCGTTCTCGTCGAACATATAGACATGGGACTCGGGATAATTCAGCGCATCGCGCACCATCGTGCTTAAGTGTTCCAGGCTGATATCCAGATACAGAAATCCCGCGGCCTTGGCGGGCGGCGATTGATAGGGCAGCGGAAACACATAGGTCATCACCTGATGGCCCGGTGAATCCGGCTTCTCGCGTTTGAACCACTGATTGGGAACGATGTCGTCTAGCTGCCGGATAAAGGCCGCGTCCAGCGAGTTGTCGGGGGTCTGATAGTAGCGGTTGTTGTCCATAGCATATTCGCCCTCGCGCATATATACCGTAACCCCGTCAAGCCCCGGCGTCATTTCCTGGATTAAGCCAAGATCCGTTATGAAGCGGACGATTCGCGAGACATTGCCCTCAGCCCGGTGCTCGAGCAGGTACTTGATCTCCTCGTTGCTGTCCTTATTGAAGGTCATTAGCACCTTGTTGAAGAAAGCGTCTTCATAAAACCGGAAGAAATTATTTTCCACCAGCTCCTTCACATTCAACAATTCATACCCGGCGTCCTTGGATACCTCGCTCGTTACAATTTCGCCCGCATTGGTCAATAAATACCCGCCCGTAATGCCGATCAGCACAACGGCAAGAAGCGTGTAGGAAAGGACCAGCCGGAAGTAATAGCTGCTTCTCCATTTCATGATCACCGAAGAACTCACCTACCCTTCGTCAATAGAAACGGCCAACGCCGTCCTCTGGCGGCACAACATGCTTCTTCCCTCCGGACTTATAGATAAGCTACTATGAACTTAGAACTTACACCATTGCTTCACCCTTGAATAAGGATAAAACCTGCTCCAGCAGCTCAGGCTCAAGCCCCTTGCCATCGCAATACGACGCGTTTCTCGCCAGTTCCAAGGCGCTTGTGGTTCCTGTCAATGTCACCGCGATATCGGGACAGCCGAGACTGAAGCGCATCGCCGGCTCGATCAGCCCGCCCGCTCCCGGCTGACGCAGGAAAGCGAGCTCCGCCTTGCGGCGCTCTCCTTCCTGAAGCTTGGCTTGATAATTAGCCATGAACGGCGCCGGGCTGTCCGCAAGAACCCCCATTGCCAAGGGACTGCCGTGAATCACGCCAACCCCATGTCCGCGTGTGTGGGGGAACAGGATATCGGAAGCCGTGTGATCGATGAGCGTATATTTGCCAAAGGTCTGCACCGTATCAACAAGCCCTTCCTGCACGAAAGGCAGCAGCATCGCAACCCGCCCGGCATTCACGCCAATCGCGCGGACCTTGCCCTGTTCCTGAAGCTTGCGGAAGGCGGGAAGCGTATCGCTCATGGCTGTTTCCTCCCCGCATGTCTCCAGCTCATGAAGCTGGATCAGGTCAATAAAGTCCGTCTGCAGCCGGTCAAGGCTCTCCTCCACGGAGCGGATCGTGTTCTCGTAGGAGTAGGAATCTCCGCGCATCACCGCCTTGGTCGCCAGAATGACGCGGTCGCGGCGGCCGCGAAGCGCAAGACCCAGCCTGCGCTCGCTCTCCCCGCGCCCGTACAAGGGGGCCGTATCGAAGAAATTAATGCCAAGATCGAGGGCGGCATGAACCACCTTCTCAACCTCCCGGTCATTCGTTTCACCGAAATCCCCGCCAAGCGGCGCGCCGCCAAGCCCCAGCTTGGAAACCTTCCATCCCGTTCTGCCGAGCTGTGTATACTCCATTCTTGTGTTCCCCCTTTGCCGCCCTCGTCAGGCATTCATTCATATTCCGCAAATCGTGTTGTCCATGAGCATTCGTCTCCGGCTTTAAGCGGTCCTGATACGACCAGCGACAGATTCGCGGATACGCCGGACACGGACAGCAAGGAGCGTGACAGTGACAGATTATTGGTGTTCGAATAGACCGCTTCAGGTGTACGGATAATATTGTCGCAGGCATCGCATGATATGTCATACTTTGCATCCCCATAGGACAGCTTCCAGCCATGTCCGGTCCGGGCTTGGAGTCTCGTGCCGCTGCGGCCATCCGTAAGCAGCAACGGCAGAATATGCTCACAGCTGACAAAATCCTTGTTCACTTTCAATTGATACGTCCATTCGATCCCCGAGCCAATCAGCGAAATCGTCTTGCGGCAGACAAGATGTTCGTTTTGCGCTGTCATCGCAATACCGTTATCCAGCCACTGCACCTCCGGATTCGATGTCATATCGGGGAAGCAATGATTACCCGCAGCGTCGCGCAGCAGGAACCCTTCCCAGGCTCCCAAATCATACCCCTGCTGATAAAGTCCGGCCGCCAAACCGTTCACATTCAGCTTCGGTTCGGCAAGAGGGGGCTTGCTCCCATTTATGCGGTAGTGAAAACCGCAGAGAGCCGGGCTGTACTTGCCCAGATGCATGCGCAGGCTGACGGCGAAGAAATCATCATGGCTGCGGATGAAGGCATATCCGCTCCGCAAATCCATGTATTGATTGTTTGCGGGCAGGGGGCTGCGCTCATTGGCCCGCTCCATCTGCAGGTTCCGGCTGATGATCCGTTCTGCAACCGAGATGCCTGTCATGCCCAGGATGCCGTAACAATTCACCAGCGTGTACCACTCATAGCCGGTACGCAGCTCATGAGGCAGATAGTTGGGAGTAATGCTGTATGTGCCGTCAGCTTTCTTATAGGGGAGCCAGGACTGAAAGGCCCGCGTAAACAACCCCTCGTCACCCATCCCCGCGTAAGCCTGATAGGTTACGAACGAGCCCCAGGTAAACATTTGATGGCGGCTGCGCTCCATCATTGCATAAGTACCATCAAAAGAGGTAGCGTGATTGAGCCACTGCTGCCCTTTCTCAATCAGAATTTCCAGCCTCGTCCGAATCTCCTGATCCCCAGGCGGCCATTCCTCAACGGCCGCCAGAACACCGGTCAGAATAAACATAATAAAGGCGGAATAGGAAATCGGCATCCCGTCATGCTCGCGGAACGTCTCCTGATCGTGATAATCGAAGGAATCGTTCAGAAACCCTTCATGCTCCCGCTCTTCGATCAGCGCCATTAATTGCTCGATGAACGCTTCATTGGCAGGGCGATACCCCAGCTTCTCCAGGAACAGCTCGTTGCCCAGCTGCAGGGCAGCGCAGTTGAGATTAATCGTGCCGCAATCCTGCGGCTCGCCATGCAGAAAATCCTCCGCAAATTCCCCCTTGTGACGATTGCGGACCTCTTCAGGCAGCATAAGGATCGCCATCATGCCAAAATGGTAGATAAACAAGCGGGTGAACGGGGCCGCGTTAAGATCCTTCAGGCGCACGGTCGAGCGCCGGATTAAACGAAGCGCCGTATCTGTAATTTCCTTATCGCCGCTGAAGCTTGCTCCGCCCGCGAATATAACCGCCGCCGTGCCTGCCGTATAGTTCTCGCTGTATATCGTATCCCAGCGGTCCTCGATAGCACCCGTTTCCCCATCGATCCAGCCGGATATCGTCTTCATGTAGTCGAGCAGTACGGTTTGCATCTGGTGATGCATGCTTTGCCGTTCCGTTGTGAACATGGACTATTGGCTCCTTCGTCAACCATTTTAAGCACATATTTCTTCTTACACGTCAGGTGCTATTCATCGGCAATAAATTCTTGCCCTCCACAGGATCAGATGGGAAAGGCAGCTTTGGCCCACTCGTAGGACGGATCTTCCTGCGTTCCGTCTTTATACGTCGAAATCAAGGCCACCCGGTCTTTGCCGGACTGATTCGGGTAGGAGGCGTGGAAGAGCAGATCATGGAACACAATAGCGGTTCCCCGCGAGGCAGGCAAATCCACAATTTGCGACTGGTCAATATCCTCTTCCTTCAATCGGCTGGAGAAGCCGTTGCCATCATTGTCTCCTTCGCCATGATGAAGCGCCCCTTTCAGATGGGAGCCCGGCAAAATCTTCAGGCAGCCGTTCTCGCGTGCCGCATCATCCAGTGCGATCCAGACGGAATACTTGTGGCTGCCTTCCCAGTAAGGATAATCCTGATGCCAAGGTGATCCGAAATCGACCTTTGAATCCTTGAATACCACTTTATCGCTGAGGAAGATGACCTGCTCCCCGATAATTTTCTTGAGCACCGCGGCCAATTCAGGCTTTGCCGCCGCTTGCCTGAATAAGGCGCTGGCCGCCGACATGCCTACGTATACGCCATGCTTTACCGCCTCCGCTCCTTTCTCCTTCTTGACCTTCTCCAGCACTCGGGCCACTTCCAGCTTAAGCTTCCGCACTTCCTCTGTCGAAAACAGGTCCTCAATCACGACATAACCCTTCTCCGCGAATTGTTGTTCCATATTGCCGCTCATCGGTTCATTCCACCTTATTTATCATGTTAAATGAGATGTTAGCACAAATAAGCTGTGATATATTTGGTAGAGATCGATGATAAGTTATCCTTTTCCGACATTGGAGGCGAATGTCCTTATGTTCCGGCATCCCAAACCGCGATACCTCGAATTAACGGAAATACGGCCAAATGTGCACTGGGCGCAGATTCAGCATGTCCCCCGCAGCAGCGGGCAGCTGCGGACCATTTACGATTTCGAGCTGATGTATGTCTTCCAGGGCGAGCTGCAGATCCATTTTGATGATGAGAGCAGCCGGATTCCCGCCGGGGCGGGCGATTTGCTTCTGCTGCCTTCGTCCATCCGGCATCGGATTGAGATCCTTACGGAGATGGACACGCGGCTGCTGGGGATTCATTTTGATTTCTTCAATGAGCACTCTGCCTTGGCCGAGCAGGATATTGTCGTTCAGGAGGATAAGGTGGTTCCGGAGCGGTTTTGTTCCTTGCCTGTGAACGGGGAGGATCTGCCGGCTTTCGGCCTGCATTACGAGGGAATTCCATTTGAAATGGTGGAATGGATGGAGCGGATTGTGCAGGATCATGCGAGAGGAAGAGGGAATCCTGGCTATGAGTTGGCGTGCAGGGGATTGATGCTGCTGATTTTCACCCAATTGTTAAGTCTTCCTGCGAAGCCCAGCCGCCCGAGCCTGCAGTCCCAATACTATGAAGCGGTGCAGAACCTTGCTGCGGACATGGAGCACAGCCCTGGCGGGACCTGGCCAAACGGGGCGATGGCGGAGCGCTTTAATGTGAGCGAGGATCATTTTATCCGACTGTTCAAGGATATTATCGGGATGAGCCCCCATAAACATCTGCAGTTCCTCAGGCACCGGGAAGCGAAAAGAATGCTGCGTGAAACCGACATGAAGATCGAGCTGATCGGCCGTCAGCTCGGTTATGACGATCTTCATAATTTCAGCAAAATGTTTAAAAAATGGCAGGGCGTCTCCCCCAGAGCTTACCGCAAGCTCAGCATTATGCATTAAGGACGGGAGGCCGGAGACATAACTTCTGCCGCCGTTTACTCAGCCGCGATGTCCGGATTCGCCGATATAATGGCCTCGGCGGTCTCCCAAACTCTGGGCAGAAACCGGCTAACGTCAGCCGCGCGGCGGGTAAGGTCACCGGTGGAGTGAATGCCAAGGTCAGCGATCATGGCAAGAAAGGCCGGAGCATGCGCATGCTGAAGCTCCCATGGAGCGTCTGCGGCAAGGATCTTGTGGCAGCGAGCGAAGGTCGCAGCGATCCAGAAGACCGCTTCGCGGTGATTGCCCGCCCGTACAAGCTCGCGGCTTCCGTCGATCGCAATCGGCCTCGCCGCGGCCGTGATGTCGGTGCTGAAGAAGAAAGGAGTCTTGGCCGCAGCCGCCGCGGCGTCGAAGGTCCGGGCCAGCTCCGTAATATGATGTTCAATGCGCCCGGGAGTCAAGCAGGCGCAGCCGAGCAGCTCCAGCAGCTCGTCGTAAAGTCCGGAATGGCCGTATTCCTCCAGCACACCGCGGGCGGCGAGATAGCGGAGCCGGACAGTCGGGTTGCGAAGCGCGGCTACGAGCAGAACATGCGTAGTTATGCCGGTAGGAAACAGCCACGATGTGACCTGATCATGCAGCGGCGCGGCGGTGTTGAATGAATTCAGCCCATTCTCGATTTTCTCCCGTGCGTTCATGCACCGGCGGAGAACCCATTTCCGCTCGGCAAATTGGTGCGACACCTGAATTTGCAGACTGCGCAGGTACCCGGAAGGATCCGCAATGATGGTATCCGCTCGGAAGCTGCCTGCCAGATGATAGGACGACAGCACATCCTCGACCGAATTGAACAGGCTCAAGGACAGATACGTGGCCTCCACCAGCGTGCCGCGGTAGATGAATTTCCCGAGCTTGAGCGGAGGCTCGTCCCCGGCGACGACGATCACAACGTCAACGTCGGAAGCGGGCGGCAGCTCGGCTTCATCAGGCAGTCCCACCGTCGATCCGCTGTAATACGCCCCCCTGAATCCGGCCTCGCGGCTGGCCTCCTGCAAGATCCATTCCGCCGCTGCTGCCCGTGCATCTCCTACTCTCATCTATTCATCCTCCTCCACTTTGTCAAGTCCATTCCGAAACCGTGAAAACGCCGTCAACAATTCGAACGCTGTACAGCCGATCGAAGCCTTCATCGAAATCCGGTTTTTGCAATTTACGAAGTGTGCTCCTCAGGCCCGGCAATGGAACCTTTCCCTGGCTGCGTTTATCATTTCTCGCCATTGATTCCTCCAGGTTCGGCTCAAAATAATAGCCTGTAACCTTAAACTGCTGACTGCGGGCAGCATCCATGTATTTCTGCCGTTCCGCTTTCGTTGGATTCGTGTTATCAATAACAAACGGCTGCTTGGCGTTAATTGACGCATCGACAAAAATATGTTCTCTGTGTCTGGTTTTAAGCATATCCAGATTGATTCTTACATGTGTATCATAGAATTTTTCTTTGTAGAAAGTGGACTTCCCTGAAGCCTGAATCCCTATGAAAATGACACACTCCAAATCAATCGCCTCTCTCTCTATATACATATTTTAGGCGCCCCGAATCAGAAGTCCCGCTTCTTGTCCCTTATGATATGTCCCTGCTCCAGTTCAATTTCGCGAAAGCCTGCCATGGCCTGCGGCTGGAATTCAATAGCTCTGCCGCTTCCCATAATGATTATATTCCCGATATCGGCCGCTTCCTCCCCCGGCAGAAGGAAAGCTTTTGTGCAGGCGTATACTTCCCGGACCGTCGTATGAATGGCGTTGATTACAATGTCATTCCTGGGCTTTCCCATAAGGTTCAGCATAATGGAGCCTCTGGGGCCAAGCTTTTCAAGGGTCATACCGAAAAATTCCACGGTTGTCAGATGAGGCGGAGTTCCCCTGCTGGTAAAGGCGTCCAAAATAATATAATCCAGCCTTCCAGGCTCTTCATCCGCCAGCAGCTCCCGACCGTCTCCAATTGTTACATTCTCCATGCGGTAATCAAAAAACTCCCTGCTCAGCTCCACCACCCTTCCGTCAATCTCCGCTACCTTGAACCGCTTGTCCGGATAATGGCCGGCAATGGTGCCAACTCCGTGTCCGATGATAAACACATCCTCGAACGGTGGATAATTGTACTCCATCAGATGGATCATGGCCCGCGGATATTCCAGCACGATCCGCTTCGAATCCTTCAGGTCGATTGCCCCCTGCACGGCATGGTCCGAAAACTGCAGGAAGCGGTATTTCCCTGTCTCCCCATACAGCTGGGCCGCCTCGTAAACGCCGATCTCCTGATGCCTGCTGATCTCCCTGGCTAGCTGACGCAAATGCCCGATCTCCTTCACTATCATCTATTAATCATTTCCCGGATATCCCCTATTGCTTCCATTACCCGCCTGCTGTGTCCTCTGCCGCGAATGCTTCTGCCGCTGCGGCAAGAAAATAGGCCAGGCCGGTCTGCTGATCCTCAAGCATGCGAAGATGAAAGTCGTCAGAGAGGAAGAAGCGTGTTTGCGCAGCAAAATCATGAGCGGATATTTGATGGCCGTGCTGATTCATAAAATGGATATGGCTGCGGATAACATCCCGTATTTTGATATCATTATGCTTCAAGCCCGCTCTCAATGCATCTGCCATATGCGTCATAAATGCTGCCGCCTCCGATGCCTGCTCATTCATCTTCTGTACATCGGCTTCGGCAACCTCCAGAGCGTCGACCGAATAGGTCTGCTTCAAATAATCATTTTGTCCGCGCAGCGCTTCATTCCACTCCTCCATGGTTTCAAAGCCCTTGAACAAATCCCGTTTATTCATGTCCTCCCCTTTCACTGTGTGCTCCATGGATAATTTCAAGGTTTGAATAATGTTTTCCAGCCTTTGCTTGCGGGCAAGCAGCAGCTCTTCCTGCTGCGACAAGATGGACAGCCGTTCCTGCTCCCCTTGAAGCAGCTCTTTGATTGTCTCCAGAGGGAAATCCAGCTCCCGGTAGAACAAAATATGCTGCAGGCGTTCAAGCTCCTTCGTTCCGTACAGCCGATATCCCGCTTCCGTGATCTCGTGCGGAATAAGGAGACCTATCTTGTGATAGTGGTGAAGCGTCTTGATCGTGACCATGGATAATGACGATACCTCTTTTACCGTATAGAGCATCTGGCTCACTTCCTTTCAATCTCCACTCTAAAGCCTTCCCTAAGAGGAGAGTCAAGTCCGGGCAGCGACCATAAATAATTTGACTCTCCCCTTGCAGGAGGGACTAAGCTTACGTCCGAGATGATATCAAGGAGGAAAGCATAGCCATGTCAAATTCCATTCACCTGCTACGCAACAAATTTGTACGAGTTATTCTGATTTCCAATCTCTTCTCGCAATTCGGAATCTGGATCAGAAATATGGCGGTCCTCTTATACGTCATGGAAAGCTCGAATGGGGATGCGCTGGCCGTTTCGATGATTGCTGTCGCCGAGTACGCGCCGATCTTTATTTTCTCATTCATTGGCGGTGTATTCGCGGACCGGTGGCGTCCCAAAAGAACGATCGTCTGGTGCGAAGGCTTAAGCGCTTTATCAGTATTGATTGTTTTCTTCCTGATAGAATCCGGATCATGGACGGCCGTGTTTTTCGCTGCCCTGATTTCCTCGATTCTATCACAGTTTGCGCAGCCATCCGGCATGAAGCTGTTCAAGCTCCATGTAAAGGATGAAGAAGCGCCAATTTGCATGTCGCTGCTTCAGATGCTTTTTTCAGTTTTTATGATCATAGGTCCGATTCTTGGAACGCTTGTCTACCAGCAGACTGGAATTGGAGTCTCGATTCTGCTAACCAGTATCTCTTTTCTCATATCCGCATTTGTTATGCTGTTTATTCCGGCAGATCCGCCGGTTCCGTCGGACCAGTCCGCTGAACCGGCCTCCCTGCTTCGCGAGATGGCGGACGGCATTCGTTATGTCATCTTCAACAGGGAGCTTTTACGCCTTAGCTTATGCTTCACGCTTGTCGGACTCGGCGTAGGGCTGATAACGCCTTTAAGTATTTTCCTCGTCACCGATCGTCTGGGATTGCCGGCGCATGACCTGCCATGGATCACCATTCCTTACGGACTGGGGGAAATGCTCGGAGGGGCTGCAGCCTTTGCTGTGGCCGCCCGGATTGCTCCGCAGCGTCTTCTGTTGATGGGATTGCTTGTCAACGGATTGGGCATCCTGCTCATCGGATTATCTTCTGTACTTTGGATTACGATGGCTGCGCAGTTCATTATAGCGCTTCTGCAGCCGGCTATTTTTATTGGCAACAATACGTTAGTCATGAATCATACCGAGCAAGCGTTTATCGGCCGGGTTACCGGAATCCGGACACCGCTTATGACCGGTTCCATGCTTCTTATGATGAGTGCTTCCGGTTTTCTGAAAGATGCATGGTCCCTTGCCATCGTGTATGAATTGGCCGGTCTATGTTTTCTTGCGGGTCTGTTATTCATCGTACCTATCCACCGTACCCGCAGTCAATAACCGCTTCTTATCTGGGCTTGCTGCGGCAGTCAAATCTTCACGCCCATATTTAGATTGACAATAAAGTATCCTAATGTTAGGATTAAAAAGTCCTATGAATATTATATATATTATTATTTTATATGGGATTGGGAGGAGTGAAGTCCAGAAAGCTTTCATCACAAGCGCCATAATAAAACGTAGCTGATTAGTCCAAACTAGTCTAAGATTACGCATCTATACACGATGGTCTTCGTTTCAAAAAATATGAAATTCATGGAGGAGTTTACGATGTTAAAAATAGCGATTATACTTGGAAGTACACGTCCGGGCCGTAATGGTGAAGCTGTAGCACGCTGGGTCACCGATATTGCAAAGAAACGCAGCGACGCTTCATTCGAGCTTGTGGATATTGCGGATTTCAATCTGCCATTGCTCGATGAGCCGGTACCGCCGTCCATGGGACAATACAGCAAACCGCATACGATTGCCTGGTCTGAGAAAATTGCTTCCTTCGACGGCTTTGTATTCGTAACACCCGAGTACAACCATGCAACCTCCGGCGCGCTCAAGAATGCCATTGATTTTCTCTTTAAAGAGTGGAATCATAAAGCGGCAGGTTTCGTTGGCTATGGCGGCAGCGGCGGCGCGCGCGCAATCGAGAATCTGAGGCTGATTGTAGGCGAGCTTCATATCGCCGATGTACGCGCTCAGGTCGGACTTTCCCTGATCACCGATTTCGAGAATTATAGTGTTTTCAAACCGGCCCCTCACCAGGAGTCCGCGGTCAACACGATGCTTGACCAGGTTATCGCCTGGAGCGGCGCGTTGAAAACATTGCGTTAATACGAATTGCAATGTTCCATGTTCGAATCAGCAGCAAGCCGGGTCAGTTTTCTTCTGATCCAGCTTGCTTTTGCTATGGATAGAGCAGCTGTTTCGACGCAGATAACGGACCTCCAATCCGGAGGTCCTGATTTATAAAAGGAGGCAAGGCAATGTCACAGCCAGATGAGCAAAACGAGCTTGACCTGAGACTGTTCCGGATATGGATGAAAGCTTCCAGAGCCGTCTTTGACAATGTACGAAACGATATTGAGGATCATGGCATTAGTCAGGAGCATTTCATGATTTTGGAGCTGCTCTACAGCAAAGGTCCCCATCCCATCCAAAAAATCAGCGAAATTTTCTCCATTCCCAGCGGAAGCATCACCTACGTCGTCGATAAACTGGAACAAAAAGGATATGTCAGACGCGAGCCAAGTCCAACCGACCGCAGAGGCTCCAATGTAACCCTTACGCAACAAGGTCAAGCTCTGCTCGGCGGCATCTTTCCGAAGCATGCTGAAGTGATTTCCAATAATCTATCATTTATCAGCAAAGAAGATAAGCTGAAACTCATAGATTTGTTAAAAACCATTGGACTGGGTGCGGAAGCCCTCGCAAACAATACTAGTCCCTGAATTCTCCTATATGGATCGTAATAGAGAAGCAAAAGCTTACTTGCCTCTTGGCTCGATGATGCCGCTCGCAATAAGATTATCCATCGTATCCCGGACCATCTGAAGCAAATGGGTGTGCTTGTATTTGTAAACATTCGGATATTTCGTTTTCATGATGGTATTTACCCTCAATTTTGAATAAATGGATAGCGATGGCGTGGGATCCGATTGATCCGCGTTGATTTCTTTGTAAAAGTCCAGATTCTCCTTGGCTCCCTTCATCTTGTTCATATAGCCGACCAATTGAACGGCGACCCGGTCGGGACTGTACTGGCGGATGTGCTCCTCCACGATCTCCATGTCCGGATACTCGTCGCGGTGCTCGCTAAGATAGGCGATCTCTTCTTTTGACAGTCCCGATTTGATCCGTCGTTGTTGGAATGGCAGATGCGTTCTGCCTTTGATGCCCATAGCCTCGATACCTTCCTCAGTCGTCAACGGCTTGGAATTCGCTTCGCCTTTTTCGTTAAACAGCTGCACGAGTTTTGCAGCCATCTCCTCCAGCGCTTCCTGCTTAAAGCCTGTTTTGAAAGTAAAGTATAGGGACTGAGTTGAGATTGAATATGCGATCTGCTGTCCCGCCGAATCGTAAATATTGCCGCGGATGGGCGGGATGAATACGCCCTTCGTGATCATGCTTGTGTGGCGTTCCTAGAGACTCGGACCCTCGACGAACTGTAGATAAGCAAAACGTACGATTAGTGAAGAGAACAGGAGAAATGTAAGCATGAAAAAACATTTAACCTAATACTGAAATGGCGACGGTTTCGAACTTTTTCTTTCGTACTTCGGTTTTATCATTAATTTCCATACCGTTCCCTCATTCCGTCACTCGATACCCACCCTTTAATTGTCATATATTCAGACGAATTCCTTTTTAGAGAGGTTCAATCTTTATCCCTGCACAATAAGAATAAGCAACCTTACGGGAATGGCGGGTATCCGAACTCAATACCAAGTTATTTTTCAAAATTTACGCTTCCGAATCCATGAGACCGATGAATTCCCGGATCGGCTGTCGTCTATATAAACGAAGGCATAAATGAACACAAACTAATTTGACGAAGAGGTGTTTTGAAAATGGCATTAACGTCCGCATTCACGAGCTTCAACCTGCCTGTAAAAAACGTAGAACAATCGAAAGCGTTCTTCACCGGACTCGGATTCGAGCTCAACCCGCAATTCCCCGAGAACGAGATTTCGGTAGCCATCGTGATCGGCGACAACCTGCAGGTCATGCTGATCAATCAAGCATTCTTTAATACGCTCACGGAGAAAGAATCCGTCGATACGAGCAAGTATGCGCAGATGACGATCGCATTGGCCTTCGAGAGCCGGGAAAAGGTCGATGAAATCGTGAATACCGCGGTCTCCTTGGGCGGGAAATTGCACGCTGAACCTGAATATCATGGGTTCATGTATCATTGGGGCTTCGTGGACTTGGACGGCCATCTGTGGGCGATCAACTTCATGAACAATACTGCGTCGGAAGGCCAGGGATAACGAAGAGCATCAACATTAAAATATAAATCCAAAGACGCTGAGCGCATATGCCCTGCGATTTCATCGTTCTCGCACAACAATGAGAAAAATGGTAAGTATTATGGCCACATCGTTAAGGAACGGACTGATATGGCACCGGCGCGGATTTTGTTTGAAACCGATAAGTACGATACTGTTGAAGCGTTGAAGGTAGACTATCCGGCTGTAGAATGACATAAATGCACGTCCGGAACTGATGTTAGAGGCATGGCCAGCGTAACTGCAGGTCAAGCAGTTGCTTATCTGACCCTTGCATGATCCTCGAGCAGCCGGTCAGGGGACACTGGCGTGTAATGTACCTTATGATCTCGAGAATTTCCGATACCATTGACAACTTTCCTCTAAGTGAAAAAGAGATGATGCCACAAAGACACCATCCCTACATATGATGAATCAAGCAATCCCAAAATTGCTTACTCCTGCGGGATCGCACTTTCATCCATAAAGCCGATTTCCCATTGATGACCGTCTAGGTCTAGGAAGCTTCTCTGATACATGAAGCCGAGATCTTGTGTGTCTTTTGCAATATTGCCACCTGCTGCAATCGCGCTGTTAACTAACTTGTCCACTTTTTCGCGGCTCTCGACCATTAATGCAATTAAGACTTCGGTCGTTTTGGATGCATCAGAAATCTCTTTCTTGGTGAAGGTCTTGAAATACTCTTCAACCAACAACATGGAGTAAATGTTTTCCCCGATGACCATACAAGTTGCATTGTCGTCAGTGAAGTTTGGGTTGAATTCAAAGCCTACTTCGGTGAAAAACTCCATAGATTTCTTCAGGTCTTTTACTGGTAGATTAACAAACATACTTTTGGCTGTTTCTGCCATTCCGATCACCTCAAGTATACAGTAGCATTATGATAAATTGGATGTCAAACCAAGAAAAACCGGCAGGTTGTTATGGATATATGCTCTTGTCCTCCGACAGAAAGCCTCCTCTGCTATGCCGGCTCAGGTTTGCAGAGGAGGCGACTGTCCGGTCGCGGACATTTTTCTTATTCGATCAGGGAGAGGTCCTTCTTCCGGCTTAACTCGTCATGCCGCCGGGTAAACTGAAAAACGACAAGACCGATGAGGTTGGCAATCCCTCCGACGATTCCAAGCCAGGTGACGGATCCATAATGGATAAAAAGGCCGCCGATGATGGAGCCGAGAGCCGATCCCACATAGAGTGTGGAACTATGCAAAGAAAGCACAACCCCCGAATTTTTTCCGGATAATCCAATCAGTCTGTGCATCTGCGCCGGATTGAATGTAAAACCGGCGAAACCCCATAAAGCCATTGCCGCTATGCCGAGAGCGACGGAATTGAAGAAGGATAAGGTAACGACCGCAATCATCAGCAGGACAAGCGCCAAAACGATGGTTCGGGCAGGACCGTACCGGTCTGCAGCGAAGCCTCCGAAGTTGACGCCAAGAAAGCTGGCGATTCCCATAATGAGCAGCATAACCGTAATCGTATTTTCTCCGGCACCGACTCTGCCGAATATATCGGCAACATAGGTGTATACGACATAAATGCCGAAAGCCCAGGCCAGCGTTATCGTTAATGCGGCCAGAATGGTCGGGTTTTTTAGAAAAGACAGCCTTTCCGACAGAGTGACGGATGCGGGTGCCGAAATGGCGAAAAAAAACAAACGAATGCTGACGGTGGCGACCAAGGCGATAATGCCGACAAACCAAAAGGTCGTTTTCCAATCAAAAACCGAGGCAATCCAATTGCCAAGCGGGACGCCTAAGATTAAAGCGACGGTATTCCCGCCAATGACGATGGACAGCGCCTGTCCCCGCTTTTCCGGAGCCGCAAGGGTAGAAGCGCTGTGAGTGGCTGCCGGTGCAAAGAGTCCGGCGCCCGCGGCAGCGACGATTCGTCCGACGAGAATGAGACCATAGCTGGAAGCCAGACCGCAGAGAATATTGCCCAGGGCAAAAATAAATAAGGCATACGTCAATACTTTGCGCCGTTCGGCAACTCCGGTAAGTGTCGTTAAAACAGGAGAACCAAGAGCATATGCAATAGAAAATGCGGTTACCAGCTGCCCGGCCGCAGATACGGAGGTATGCAAATCCCGGGCAAGAGCGGGCAGCAGGCCGGCAATCATAAAACCATCCGTTCCGATGACAAAGGTGCCGATTGCGAGGATAAAGATACGATAATTCATGAGGGATCTCCTTTCAAGTTCAAGAGTGGGGTTCAAAGCAATCGATACAGTTCCATTGGATTGCACAAGGAGGAGGCGACAAATCAAAAGCACTGATTCAGTTACATTGGTTGACAAAAAAAATGCCCGCAGAAATCAAGGATACCAACTCGTTTTCATTGATCGCCAAACACAAAGGTTAGCCGGGAGACCTTTCAAAAACCTTTTTTCTCCGGCTAACCTGCAGTTTCTCATCACGATCGTTGACTCTCAGCTAGCGTATCATGCAGCAGACTGGAGACGGTCACTTGTTCGAGCTCATGCTTCAAGGCCAATTCCGATCTCGTAAGGATCGGATTCAGGGCAGGTTGTATCCCTTTGCCAATCAGACATTTCGGATTCGGCGAACTGTGATGAAGCTCGAAGAGCGGCTTTTCCACAACGGCCTCATAGACATCCCGCAAAGTAATGGAATCCGGATGCCTGGCAAGCTTACATCCCGGGGTGTTCCCTCCGTGCTGAACGATGACTAAGTTGGCGTCATGAAGCGATTTTATAATGCGGCGAATAAAAACCGGACTGGTGTTCACGCTCTGTGCAATACGATCGGAGGTAACAAAGGTGTCGTTATCTTCGGTCATTTGCGCGATCCACGATAATATGTGCAGAGCGACTGCGTACCTGCTGACTACGGCCATCTTAACGTCCCCCTTTCAACAATACCAGTATAGTTACAATGAAGTTTCAGGTCAAGGAGAATCGTCGGTATACAGTTATAATCACAAAATTTAGCATTTTATACATATGTAAAGAAGCCGTATTTTTACGTACTATCTCATAAAAGATTCAATGTTGTACCTCTTCTATGAATCCTCATCTTAAGGGGAGAATCAAGACACAAAAAAGACTCCAGTTGCTTGCGCACAAGGAGTCCGTTTATAAGAGAACCTATTCGGTTCACGATACCGTATAAACAATTCCGCTAGGCTAGGAAACACGGGATGTGATCGATAAGTTACTCGTCAAAGAAGGCGATAAAGCTCGTAACGAAATTGAGTTGGAAAATGAGCAAATCAATCAGTTTGATAGACACCGATGACTTTCCTTCGGTGTCTATTCTTTTCAAAAAATTAGGGACAAATAAACACCATTATATTATGTTATTTATTTTTATTCAGAAATTCCCTGATATAGTCTATCAATTCTGGACCATGGGACTCCAACGCGAAATGCCCCGCATCTTCAAAGATGTGCATCTCTGCATTGGGCAAATCGTTTAGGTAAGGATGTGCACCGCTTTCCGGGAAAATTTCATCCCCTTTACCCCAAAGTATAAGGGTCGGCGGTTGAGACTCACGGAAGTATTGCTGCCAAGCAGGGTAAAGTGGAGGGTTTGTGCCATAATCCAAAAACATATCAAGCTGAATCTCCTGATTTTTAGGTCTGTCGAGGAGAGACTGATCCAATGTATAGGTGTCTGGGCTGATCAGCGTGCTATCTTTGACACCATTGGTATATTGCCATTTTGTTGCCTGGAAGCTGGTCAACCAGCGAAGGGCTTCACGTTTATCCGCATTGGATGGATCATGCCAGTAAGCTTTAATCGGATCCCAGAAATCTTTCAGCCCTTCATTATAAGCATTACCGTTCTGTATAATCAGGCCCTGGATACGCTCGGGATGACGGGCTGCGATTCTGAATCCAACCGGAGCGCCATAATCCATAAGGTAAACAAAGAAATTAGTGATGTTTAGCTTTTCCAAGAGCTTTTCAATAATCTGACTGAAACGTTCAAAGCTATATTCAAACTTGTCGTGATCCGGTGCGCTGCTGTAACCATACCCTGGATAATCCGGTGCGATGACGTGATACCGGTCGGCTAATGCGGGGATCAATTGGCGATACATGTGACTTGATGTGGGGAAACCGTGTAGCAGCAAAACGACAGGAGAACCATATTCCCCGGCTTCACGATAAAAAATGTCTAAACCTTCAACCGTTGCAGTTTGATACTGGATATTTTGTTTCATAAAAAAAACTCCTCTCCCAAATACAAAATTATTAGCGATCAACGCGTTTCCTTGTGACTAACCACGCTGACAACTTCATCTTTATTAACCGCCAAAAACGGTATGAGCGTATTATATATGTTTTTAATTAACCTGTAAACATGTATTTTGGGTATTAAAAAATTGATTCAAGTTTTTGATTTGTTCTCACATATAATGCACGAAGGAAATTATACGCAAATAAGCTACTTTAAATACGAGGCATCAGTGTCAGCGTCTTACTGTTTTCTCGGTGAGATCGGTTTCATCTATCCACAACCTCGTATCTAGGCCTTGCGCGTTTTTTTGCAGTACGTTGGCTCCCGCAAAATCCGGACAAGGTATCTAGTTGCTCTCTGATCTGGTAAGTCAGGACGCGGCAAATGTACTGCTTAGTTCAACAGTAAAAAACAACAGGTTTGAGTCACGCATACCGCGGGTATAATGGTTGAGGATCTCACGAAGCTCTAAGTTAGTTGGAAAAACATTGCCTTTCCAATACGGATATGGGACATCCTAGACATGGAGCTTCGAGAGATCACCGATATGCAGCTTGGATCTAGTCCTCCTTTGGGTGGCAAGTTTCACGAAGCCGATCGTTTCCGCAAACATCAACGAGTTGCGGGACACCTCCCATGGGATGATTAGGACCGAGGTTAGATCCACTCACGGCGACAGCCATCTCGGTCACGTCTTCCCGGATGGCCCGGCTAATCGCGGTGGCCTACGCAACTGCATCAATTCCGCGTAGCTCCGATTCATCCATCGCGACGACATGGAGAGCGAGGGCTACGGTAAATATCTCGATCAGATTGAGGAGGTTTAACATGCATCAGCGCGCTGTACTCGCTGGGGGATGCTTCTGGGGAATGCAGGACTTGATCCGCAAGCTTCCCGGCGTCGTCTCGACTCGCGTCGGCTATACTGGCGGTGACACTCCGAACGCGACCTATCGCAACCATGACACTCATGCTGAGGGGATCGAAATCGTCTTCGATTCAGCGGAGACGAGCTACCGGCGCATCCTGGAGTATTTCTTTCAAATCCACGATCCTACGACGCGGAACCGTCAGGGCAACGATATCGGCACAAGCTACCGTTCGGCGATCTACTATGAGAGCGACGAGCAGAGAAAGGTGGCGGAGGAGACGATCGCCGACGTGAACGCGTCGGATCTGTGGCCGGGCAAGGTCGTCACCGAAGTGACGCCTGTCGGCGACTTCTGGGAAGCAGAGCCGGAGCACCAGGACTATCTGGAGCGTAATCCGAGCGGCTACACCTGCCACTTCCCGCGCCCCAACTGGGTCCTTCCCAGGCGGGAGGCCGGTGGCGCCCCGTCAAGTAGACAACAATGAAATAAGAGCACTAAGCAGCCTTAGTTCGGTACTCCACCGGACTAAGGTTGTTTAATTTCTTCTAAAACCGCTTGTGGTTGTAAAAGTGAATGTACCGGTGGACCTCATCGATGAGCTGCTTCTGTCCCTTCTTCATTCTGACTACAGGGTGAAATCCTGCGAATTCATGAGTCTGAGTGAGGAAACGGAATCATTTCGAGGGAGTTTAACAAAGTCTGCTTGGAGCTGCTCCGTCGGTAATGACATCAAGTTCTTATCAAAATCGTGAATGACATCAGGTTCTTGTCATTGGCTCGTGACAAGAACTTGATGTCATAAAATAAAAAAAGCTGCGATTTACGCGAGCTTAGTCATGACCAACGAGAAACATATTCGCAAAAGCCGCCTTTTGTACAAAATGGCGCCGCACGGGTATTATTCCTGGCGCCGCCACTTGTAATGACTCCATTTTCCCAAGCGTGCTATCCTCGAAGCGAGTTATAACTTACGTATAAGTCAGCCATTCTGTTACCTCAGCCCATCGTAATACCGATCGTAGCATTTTCGTCAGGCGTTCCGAGCCTATAGCCGTAAGAAATAGCTACTTCTACGATAATTACCGCTAGTGTTCGAGTACAGCTTGGAGTTCGCCTTACCCCCTCCAAATGACTTAGCGCCTGGTTCTCCATCCCCTTGCGGTCAAGACCTATTTTTCTTCAATTAATAGTTGCTAATGCGAATATTGTGTCTGTAAGGAAATATGTTTGTAGACTCTTTTGCAAAGTTTTCACTACAATGATGGAGTTACGTCTTGGAAATGAGGCAGCTATGTTTCGAAATTAGGAGGTGAACCTATTCGGTAGATTTTTAGGGGGAATTTTGTAAGCGCTGACGCGGCTATAATTTCGATCGATCGGGGCTCTTCTAGTATTTGATGGTTAATTCATCAAAAAACCGCAAAATCTTCAACCAATACAACATTTTTATCGGTAAAGTTGTAAAAAATTCCGAAATCTAAAAATTGGGCGACTCTAAAACGAGATTTTTAGAGATTGCCTAAGAAAAGGAGCAAAACTAAGATGAATGGTGAAAAACTCTTAATCAACGGCTCCCGCATCCTCGTAGTCATCATGCTGCTCTCCTTATTCGCGTTTGCCCCCGTCCCGGCCGCTGCGGCCGAAGGCGAACTGACACTTGAACTGAACGAGCTCATTGCACAAGCCGAAGCTTTAAAAGCCGGCAACGAGGAATTCCCGCTCCAGATTAGCCACACTGACGACGGATTCGATGTGAACAAAGCTTTCCCCTGGGTGTACGCCGACGAACTCGAAGATCTTGATAAGGCGCTTGAGTTCGCGCACAATGCGCTCACTCCCGCCGGCGAAGCCATAGCCAGCCTTGAAGACGCAATAGTGAAATTCACTGGAAAGATCAAAGCGGACGGTTCAGATCCCTATTTCCGTCTTGATCCGGGTCCTGGTAAAATACCTGTAGAAATTACCGAGCCCACCAATGTCTGGACCTCAAGAACACCGCTTGACAACCGTGTCCCCGCCGACTTTGCTGGTGGCACTTACAAAATGATTCCGTATCCTTTTACAGATTCCGAAGGCAAAGCTGATGTGCTCCAGATCAATTACGTCCATAACGGAGAAAGCACGTTCGGCGGAATAAGCATTGTATCTCCGTTGTCCCCGGCTGTAAATGTCCCCGCTGGCGCAACTATTGAGTTTGATGTGTACTATCCCAAGAGCGCGCAGGGCAAATTAATGAGGTGGAGAATCAGAAATACCAACTCTGACCTCGATAGCTACCTCAGGGATTACGAGTACAACAACCTTAACCCCGACTGGGTTGGCAGCTACAACGGTGAATCCTGGTTGATGGCTCACCACAGCATTAACGCCTCAACAGGCAATTCCTCGGACTTCATTCTTGAGCTCCATGGCGAGACCGGCCGTCCCGCAGAAACCGGCATGCTTCTTGTCGCCAACATCAAAATAACCGCACCCGATCCCAACGGCATTGCGCTTCCCAATGTAGTCAACAAGGAAAACCAGAGTGCTGTAGCGCCTCTAAAGAGTGTTTACAGCAAGGAAAATGACCTGTTCATGGTCGGCGCGATCGGAACCGGATCAGTAACCGGAACCAGAGCCGGGCACTATGAAATCTTTGTCGACGGCAACAATCTCAAGGCCGATGCAACGCATCCCCGCGGCCCGAACTGGCTGAAAAGCGTTACTGGCGCACCCCTGAGCGGCGCAACCACCACCCCTGGCGCAGCTGAATACAGTTTCCCGACCAGCTCCTATCAAGCGATCAGGGATTCCGGAACTCCCGGACAGTACAAGTCTCACGGCCATGTTTTGGCATGGTACAACCAGGCCCCTGCATGGATGAGACAGATTACTCCCTCGAACCTTACCTCCGGATATAACGGCACAGCCAATTTCTACGGATTGGGCAACGGCGTTACAACCACGGTTCCGGTAGACAAAGGAATGGCCAGAAGAGTGCAGTTTAACCACACAATGTATGTGATGCGGCACTTCCTGACCACAGATACGAAGTATGGCTCAAGCGTATCCCGCGGAGTAATCCCCTTCAATTCATGGGACGTACTCAACGAAGAGGTCCACGAAAGCCGCCACAGCGAAATCATCCCCACGAATGCGAACAGTTGGAGAACGAGCCTTAAACACACCAACTGGCTTGTTGCAATGTCGGATGATCAAATTGACGGCGACATCAGAGAGCATTACATTTACCTGCTCTTCAAATACGCGCACATCGCGGCCCCCAACGCCAAGATGGCGGCGGCTTACAAAGCCAACTACGCTGACTTTCCCGAGTACATGAAGCTCGACGGACACGACGCCGACGGCAGCATTGACTCCTATATCGTTGACAATCCTCCGAAACTGACCTATAACGATTACGACCTTTCTGTTCGCACCAAAGCGAGGACTGTATACAACATGGTTCTCGAACTGAACACCGCATGGCTCTCCGATCCGCTGTATGACGGAAGACCCCTTATCGAAGACATCGGTATCCAGGGACACGATTCGGTAAAAAAGACCCTTGCAAGCGATAACCAATATGCCATGGCCCTCTATGCCTCTCTCGTTGACCGGGGTCTTCTTTCCGGTATTTCCTACTCAGAATTTGACCTTAAGATGCCGACCAGCGCCCCCGGCGGCGGCGCGATCGCTCCCGCAGTGCTCAATGTCAGACAGTCTGACGCCCTTGGTTATGAGTACGCGCTGATGTACAAACTGTTCACCAAGTTCGCCCCGTACATCGATCACATCATCAGTTGGGGCGTATCCGGTTCAGGATGGCAGGGAAGCTATGTGCTGTTTGACAGTCAGAGCAATGCCAATGCCGGCTACTATGGCGCCATGAATCCGAACAGATTCGTTCTTGGACATTCATACCTAGATGATTTCTTTGAAGGCGAATACGAGAAACTCCAGGACGGCTATGAAATTGACCTTGGCGATCTTGGAGTCTATTCTATCGGTGACTCTACAGTACCTGTAACGTTAAGCGGCACAGATCATGTACCGGCCGGCAGTTCCTTCGACCTTGTCTACGGTTTGAGCCATGTGCAGGGCAACGTGCTGGCTCAAGATGTGACGATCACGTACGATGCCGATAAGCTGGAACTGGCCGCACCGCCAGTCTCGACAGACGGAGCGAAATTCGTCGTCGTCGATTACAAGACAGAACCTGCCGGAACACTCCGTATTCTGGGCGTTCATCTTGGCGCCGGACAAACCAATCCGAATGCGGATCTGATCAAATTGTCGTTCCGGGCTAAAGAAAATGCACCAGCCGGCCTGACTAACGTTGAGGTCACCCGATTGGTGACGGCAGATAGCACAGGCACGGAAACGGTCCAAGCCGGCACGGTACACACCGTTCAAATCGACGTCATCGACAAGGCGGCGCTGAACATGCTGATTGCCGAGGCGCAAAGCGCGCATGATCAAGCAGTGGAAGGCAAACTGCTCGGACAATATCCAGCAGGCTCCAAAGCAACGCTGCAGACTGCCATCGATGCGGCGGCGGTCGTAGCGAATAACTCGGAAGCCACCCAGGTTCAGATCGATGCGGCTGCCACGCAGTTGAACGCCGCTTTACTGGCCTTCCAGTCTTCCGTGATCGTGAAGATTCCGAACGATCACAACGGCGACGGCCAGATCAGCATCGGCGACTTGGCGATTGTGGCTAAGGCATATGGCACCACTTCAACAGATGCAGGATGGGATCAAGTGAAAGACTTCGACGTGAACGGCGACAACCAAATTGATATTCTCGATCTGGCTATGCTGGCCCGCATGATCTTTGATTGGTAATGTCCTAACGAGTTACCCGTGAACAGCTTTACGAAAAAGGAGAGAGGCGGATAGTGGTCAAGACCCCATTTAGTAGACATTGAAAAAAGACCTAGGAAACAAGCTGGTTCCTGTACTCAATAGGAGTCAGCTTGTTTAGTTTTTCGTTGTTCTCTGTCTTCGTTGTAAAAACGTATATATTCCTGAATTCTTCTTTGTGCCTCATCGATACTTCGTATATCATAAGGATAGGGTGCTTCAACTTTAAGATGAGAGAAGAAGCTCTCGATTGAGGCGTTGTCATAACAGTTGCCTCGGCGTGACATGCTGGTTTGGGCTCCAACCTGTGGCAGCATGTCGTGGTATGCATGGGGCGTGTACTGGTATCCCTGATCGCTGTGAACGATCAGTCCGGTCACGTCTTTATGTGTTTCAAAGGCCTTCCTAAATGTTTCTAACACAAGCGGATTGTCATTACACAAGAGATTACTGTTGGTGGTAATGCTTATGGAAAGGTCGAAATTCCGCCAAGCAAGCCGAATGCAACAGTTCTCCACTACACATTTAACAATAAAAATGAAAAGAAAAACGTATATGTATGTGGTCAATATTACAACGAGAGACCTACTCTTGGCCGACATTTATTTTTGCACGTTCGCCGTCTGTTTTAGAGATGAGACCCGCCGGTTGCTTCAAGTAGTTGGCCGGTTACCCAAGCGGCTGTCCGGCGAAGCGATGAAGGCGACGACGTCGGCGATATCGGAGACCTCTCCGACGCGGCCGAGAGCCGACATGTTCTCCGCATGCTTGCGCCCTTCTGACGTGTGCAGCCACTGCGCATTCACATCGGTATCGACGATGCCCGGCATCACTGCATTCACCGTGATACCCCGTGGGCCAAGCAGCTGTGACAAATGCAGCGTAAATGTATTGAGTGCGCCCTTGGTCAGGTTATAAGCCATAATGTGAGGGTAAGCGATCCTCGTCACGCCGGAGGAGATCTGAGGAATTCCGTGCCTTAGGTAGCCCCGCCGATTCGATCGGTCTCCGTCTTCACCGCCTGCGGGCTTGCAACGTGGAATACCCACTTCACCCCATCCATCGCTTGATCCCAACCGTTTTCCTTCCTCAGATCGGCTTCGACAAATTCAATGCCGGGCAGCAGCTCGCTCATCTTCTCCAATTGCTCACGATTATTAAGGCTTCGAACGGTTCCTCTGACCCGGTAGCCCTCCTCAAACAGATAATGCCCAATCCAGGATGCCAGATATCCGCTGATTCCCGTTACCAAACAAAGATCGCCTTTTTGCATATTCATGATTCATTTCCTCCTAATAGATGACTGTAGATTTGTTGTTAAATTCATGACTGTCCAGCTGATCAAGCATAAAATCCGCCACATCCGTGCGGGAGACTCTGCCAAGCATCGGAGCACACGCCGTATCCACCCGGTAACGTCCCGTCCTTGGCCCATCGGTAAGCGTCGGCGGCTCCACGATCGTCCAGCTGAGCCCGCTTTGCCGGATACGGCTGTCCTGCTTCCGTTTATCCATGGACTCCCGGCGGAAAAGCAGGACAGACAGCCACACAACGAGTTTGGTCCCAAACCTCATCTGCAGCCGGCTGTCGCGGCTGATGCCGAACCCCGTCACCGCAATGATGCGCGGAACGCCAGCCTTTCGCATCGCGAGGAGGATATGCCCGGTTCCTTCAGAACAGATATCAGAAGGACTGCCGCCGCTTGCTCCTATTGCGCACAACACCGCGTCCTGCCCGACAACCGCTTGCTCCACCTCATCCGCGTTCAGCACATCGCCTTCCACAATGCGAAGATTATTATGCGCATGCGGGATTCGGCCCGCCTTTCGCACAAATACGGTAACCTCATGTCCCTGCTTCAGCGCCTGTTCGGTGAGCTGCCGGCCTGTAAGTCCGCTTGCTCCAAAAATGATTACTTTCATTCCGCGCATCCTCCGAAAATATATTTTATTCATAAATGAACGTCTATTTATATATATTTAAATAAAAAAATGTTCATTTATTAATATGAAAAAAATTTTGTCTACGTCTTTATTGCATCCCAGCTCATTTGAATGGCTATTTGGAGGCTTTTCTCATCGAATAGAAATTCACCTTTGATCTGAGCCTTGGCGAGCTGCGCGATGGGCATCACAGAATATATGATAAGCAAATTAACATCCTCTTGTTTGAATAGCTTCTGGCTCTTCCCTGTTTCAAACATTCTGAATACCGGCTCGTACAGCGAACTGGTTTCTTCCAGACACCAATTCTGCAGCAGCGGCGAGTTGGTTACCTGCTCCATAAACATAAAATTATCGCCATGGTTCAGAATGAACTTTACAAAGTTCCGGGCAAAAAAATCAAACTGTTCTCTTACAGGAGCCGCTTCATCCATCCCATGAAACAATTTTTCGCTCATCATCTTTTTGGCCTTCAAATAGGTTTTCCCCAGCATATCCTCCTTATTCTCAAAATAAATGTAAATGGTTGCGGCCGATACATTGGCCTTCTTGGCAATCTTGGAAATGGATGTTTCGGCAAAGCCGATTTCATTCACAAGCTGAATGGTAGCATCGTAAATCGCTTCTATTTTGTTGTCATCTCTTTGTCTCATGAAGCAATAATAAACGATCATTTATCTAAAGTCAACCATAAAATTATACCTTGTTCCCGGGTATAATTTTATGGCAAACTGGCTCTTCAACATACCTAGCCGTTGTAGGCTTGTTTTAGAAGAGCAATATCAATCTTATCCATTTGAAGCATCGCCTTCATGGCTCTTCCCGATTTTTCAGCGTCCTCGCTGTGCAGCATTTCACCCAAGGCAGAAGGTATGATCTGCCAGGACAGCCCGTATTTGTCCCTCAGCCAGCCGCATCTTTCTTTGGATCCGCCTTCGGACAGCTTCTCCCACAACTCGTCGACTTCCTGCTGCGTCTCACAATTCACGAATAACGAAATGGCAGGCGTGAAGGTGAAATGAGGACCGCCGTTCAATGCCATAAATTCTTGTCCTTCCAGCTGGAAGGTTCCTGACATGACCGCGCCCTGGTTGCGGTGAACACTCAAAATTTTTGAATTTTGAAAGATAGACGTATAGAAGTTGATTGCCTCCTCCGCCTGATCGTTGAACCACAGGAAAGTAGTGATTTTTTGCATAAACCTTCAGCTCCTTTTTCATCCTATTGGAATAGTCAGGATCATTCTCTCAAAACGAATAGTAGCATAAAATCGGAACTGTAGTTTCTTCTGGATTGCTGTTTTTGCAGGATTTCTTCATGTGCGCTGCATATCCGGAAATATTCATGCCCGCTCTGACATGCTCATTACGCGCTGCCCCTGCCGCCTGGGTTGTTCGGGAACCTCACAAAAGCAGGCCCGGGATTGCCCCAGGCCTGCTCCAACCTATCCTATAGCTCAACCTCTAACCGCTCAGATGCTGAATTTCACGCCTGCAAGGTCTTCGCTTAGCGACCAGAGCCGTTTCGCATCATCGGGATCGACTGCCCATGGCCGAACCCCTGTGCCCTTTACACTATCGGCCGGGACAGCTTCAGCGATATCGCTGTCCTCACAGTAGACACCGCCCATTCCATCCAGCTGACCGCTCGTTGCGCACCAGACGCTCGTCGCCGCTCCCTGCTGAACGTTCTTCATTTGATCGGCTTTCCCGTCGCCAACCGGCTTCCCATTCTCGTCCTTCACCATCTGGGGAGCATTTTCCTCCGCCGTCAGGCTGCGCCCTATATCAGTCGGAATTAGACCGGGATGAACGGAAAAGGCGCGGACTCCATGAGATCTTCCACGCTTGTCCAGCTCCAGTGCGAACAATATATTGGCCGATTTGGACTGGGCATAAGCCTTCCATTTGTCATATTCCCTGCGTTCAAAATTCGGATCGTCAAAGTCGATCCCGCCCAGCCGGTGCGCCCGCGAGGAAAGCGCAACGACTCTGGCTCCTTCAGACTTGCTCAAGGCAGGCCAAAGCCTTGCCGTCAGCTGGAAATGCCCAAGATGATTCGTCGCGAATTGGGATTCATATCCGCGGGCATCTCTTGTAAGCGGGTTTGCCATGATGCCTGCGCTGTTCACCAGGATGTCGAGCGCTCTTCCCGAAGCGAGGAACCGTTCCGCGAAGCTGTCGATCGAAGCCGGATCCATAAGATCCATCGTTTCCATTTCCAGCCTCGGGATGCCTGCAAGTGCTTGCTGCGCTTTCTCCGGTGTCCGCACGGGCACGATAACCGTCGCTCCGGCCTCCGCCAGAACTCGCGAGGTTTCAAGTCCGATACCGGAATAACCGCCTGTCACTATGGCAACTTTGCCTGTCAGATCGTGTCTGCCGATGACTTCCCTGGCTGTTGATTGAGGACCGAAGCCCGAGGGAATCGGCTGTTGTGCTGTATCTTGAATTCCTGTAAATGACGTCATCCTGCTCCACCGGCCTTTGATTGTATATTCATTCCGAAACCCATTTGAATTAGAATATCCATCATTGTCGGAATGTAAAACAATCTTACACCTTAAAGTTGACTTTAAGGCAAGGGCCTTTTTTTAAATAAGGGTCAGACATGTGCCCGGCTGTTCACGACACGCTGGAGTTTAGCGAAGATAGCGATTCTCCAAACCGCGATATAGCTTAGTGTGGCTACATTAAGAATAAATTCAAGCGTTGTTGAATCAATACCCGTTATCATTCCCATCAGTGCAAAGCGGAGCGCAAAAACCACTATCAGGATAACAAATACAGCACTGCTGCGCTGAAAATAAATTCCATCTGACCGGATTTCAAAATTTGTCGCGATAACAAGCGGTACGGCAATAACGAGCCCGGCCACCAGCGCAAGAATGATTTGATCCTCCCGCGCATTCAGGTCCGGATCGAGCAATTGAAACAAGCAGGTGGCGATATAAATAATCGGCAGCAGCAGAGTGATTCCGGATTGCCGGATCGGGTTCTTCATGCCCCGGGACAGACCGGAAACGATCAGAATAAAAATCAATACAGAAATCACCATAGATGCGGGCGCACTCATGCTTTCATACACTCCCTTTAATCGGCTTCTAAATCAAAGTATCCCCGATTCGAGAGTGATTCAATAGTGAAAATAATCATGAGCCCTGGATGACTTACGTTACGTTTTTTTTAACGCCTGCTGTCAATAATCCCGTCAATAACCCGCAGCTAATTGGAGCTTGCGGTCGGCCTTACAATGATCTCGTTCACATCCACGTCCGCCGGCTGCTCCATCGCAAACAGTATTGTCCGGGCGACAGCAGCCGCTGAAATTGAAATACGCCGATACTCCTTCATCTGCTCGCGCGCTTCCTCATCGGAGATATAATCCGCAAGCTCTGATTCCGTTACTCCCGGCGAAACAAGCGTCACCCGGATACCGCTTCCGGCTTCCTGTCGCAGCCCCTCGG
Source organism: Paenibacillus sp. JT31N11 (assembly GCF_056269285.1). Classification (NCBI taxonomy): domain Bacteria; kingdom Bacillati; phylum Bacillota; class Bacilli; order Caryophanales; family Paenibacillaceae; genus Paenibacillus; species Paenibacillus sp. JT31N11. Next base: position 41,879 of record NZ_JBWDNQ010000001.1, on the reverse strand, counting down.
TGATCGCCCGGACCGCGTATTTCGTGGCACTATAAACGGCAGCGGTCGGAACTACCCCGTACGCCCCTATGGAAGCGACATTGATAAATTGGCCGAATCCCTGTTTCTGCATAATGGGAAGGCCTGCCGCTATGCCGTGAAGCACGCCGCGGATATTCACATCGATCATGCGGTCCCATTCGTCAACTTTCAGCGCTTCAAGCTTCGATAGCGGCATAACCCCGGCATTGTTCACAATAACATCCACTTGGCCGAATTTATCTTTGGCAAAGCCGATAAAAGCCTCCATTTGCTCCCTGCTTGTAACGTCCAATACCTGGTACTCGGCTGAGCCGCCTTCAGCACGAATAGCTTTTACGGCAGCCTCCAACCGATCGATACGCCTTGCTCCCAATACGACATGTGCGTTATTCGCAGCCAGAAGCCGTGCGGCTGCTTCTCCAATTCCGCTGCTTGCTCCTGTAATAGCCACAACTTTTTTTGAAATGTTGTTATACATTTTTTTCCTCCCGGTAAAAAATCATTCCTCCGTGATAGAGAACATCATCCCGAAACTCGCCATCCGCAGTAAATCCGGTATCGTCCACATAATCAATGCGGTTGCCTTTAACGCTGTAGCTTCCCGTATAGGCGCTTTTCCGGTTGCCGCGGGCTTCATCGTAACGGCCGTCTGGCAGAAGCTCCTGCCGGATATGGCCATCCTTGGTGACCCACATGCCGACGTACGGATGAGTAGTTGAATGTTGATTCATTTCGTATTCTCCCTTCCTGACTTCAATTGCTTGGTCTCTTCCATTATGAAACGATTCCGATTGGAGGAGATAGTCCATTCATCGCAAATGATTGCCTGATCCTCCAGGGCGTTGTCTGAAATAAAAACAAAATAACCCTCCGAATATCGGAAGGTCGGGAATAGCCCAGAGGGTGAACGCCTGTCCTGTTATTGCTCAACCGTATGCCGCAGCAGAATTTTATTATCCAGCTTCAAATTGCCTGTCCAGATAAATTTGCCTTTACTGAATTCCTCCTGAAATTGGTGTAGGGATTTTTATTGTCCACCCCTGCCTCTTTCTCGGAATAAGTCGACACCTGCGGCCAGCTTGTATTGTCGAAATCAACGGCATACCAATCAGCCGGAACGGCAAAATGAGCAGCAGAGCCCTGGGTAAAGCTGGAAGCCGGAACGGATCCATCAACAGACTTGTCCGGCTGCAAGGCGGCGGCCGGCTCCGTACCGGATGACTGATCCCCGGCACTCCTGTTTTCGGCGGAACAACCCGACATGAATAACCCAATTGCGATCAATAGAAACCTGATATTCATTTCGCATTCCTCCTCTTCCCGTCACGGTTCAATATAAGCCTGAAATACGTCAAGATGAAGTCAAGGCTCTGACATTCACCTGACATGTTCAACGCTTATAATGAAACACATGACAATCATCGAAGTATGGATATTCCGTGCACCGGATTGTATAATTCTTTCTGAAGCGGAATCATTTTGCGCTTCAGACATCGGGGGATATAGAGTAGGAACCATTATGATCGTTGAAGACGAGGATCCGATTTCCCGGGTGCTCGCGGCATATATTCGCAAGGCCGGTTTTGACTGTGCAATCTTCAAGGATGGCCTCCAGGCGATGGAGTCCTTCGATACCGTTCAGCCTGAGCTCGTGCTTCTCGACGTTATGCTGCCAGGCATGGACGGCTGGGAAGTGCTGAACGGCATCCGCCGCAAAAGCCCCTGTCCCGTCATCATGCTGACCGCAAGAGGAGAGGTAACAGACCGCATCCACGGCTTGAACGAAGGAGCCGATGATTATATGACCAAGCCTTTCGAGCCGGAAGAGGTTGTCGCCAGAATTCATGCTGTGCTGAGGCGTCCTCCGCGGTCGCTGGTCAGCTCGGAACAGGTTGTGATCGGGAGCCTGAGGATCGATTTTAAATCCCGCAGCGTTTATTTGAACGGCGCGAGCCTGTCGATTACGCCCCGCGACCTGTCTCTTCTATTATTTCTGGCGGAGCATCCCAACCAGATCTTTTACCGGGAGCAGCTGATTGAGAAAGTCTGGGGAATCGACTATGATGGCAGCGACCGGGCAGTGGATTTGGCGATCAAACGGCTGCGAAAAGCGCTGCTGCACTGGCCGGCGGAAGAAGGAGAACTTAGAACAATGCGAGGAACGGGGTATCAGCTTTATGCGAACGGGCTCAAATAAACGGAGCACACTGCTCAGTCACTGGACTTTCCGCTACGTGCTTACTTTATTCGTGGGCCTGGTTACGATCGGATTCGCATCCGTCCTGTGGATCCGGCATGATACCATGAAGGAGCGAATGAATTCTCTCAAAGCCTTCACTGAAGTAGCGGCTCAATATATTGCGGACGGGGAAGGAGAAATCGTCATTCCAGGCGACTTCTACGAATGGATCGATAAAACGCAGCGCCGTTATAAAATCCCCGGGCAATTTGGATTAACCGTATTCGATCGCAGCGGAGCCTCTTTATTTTACAAAGACGGACCTTCGCAGGATTCGGAATCCGGCAATCCCCCGCCTTCTGCCGATCCGCTTCCAGCCTCCGCAACTCCGTCAGAATCTGAGACCGGTCCATCGGCAGCCGACCCCGTATTTCCCTCCGCCCCCCCTCTTGCCGATGATATCCGCGTTGAGAAAACAGGAAATTTGTATGGCATTTCCGCTCCTGTCGCTTATGGGGATTCCATTATCGGAACCGTGGCCATTTCTTATTCCTACCGGGAACTCGCCAAGGTGAATCAAAACTACGGCCTGATTATTTCCCTGCTTTTATGTTCAGGCGTATTAGGCTGGATCATGATCTATTTGCTGTCGCGAAAATTAAGAAAACCGATCCTTCAGCTTGCCGCAGCGCTTAAAAAAATGGAAGGCGGAGACTACCAGCTGAGTGTTCCGGAACATATAAAAGAAAAGGAGATTCATGATTTCTTTGTCTCCTTCCAGGCGATGGCGGCACGTCTGGGAAAGCTGGAGGAGCTGCGGACGGAGCTGCTTGCCGGAGTGACTCATGAGCTGAAAACGCCAGTCGCCTCGATTCACGGTCTGATTCACGCTGTCCGGGACCATGTCGTAACCTATGACGAAGCGGAAGAATTTCTGGATATTTCACTGGAGCAAACCCAGCGGCTGCAGCATATGGTATCCGACCTGCTCGACTTCAACTCCTTTGCTTCCGGTAAAATCAGCGTTCAAACCGATTCGATCGATTTGGGGAAATTACTGGGAGAGATCGTCTATCAATGGAGTCTTCTCTATCAGGACAGCCGTCTCGAAGTTGCAGCCGATATACCTGAACGTACATTCATGGCAGTCGGAGATGCCAGCCGCATTCAACAAATTCTTGTGAATTTGATGAATAACAGCAGACAGGCAATGAAGGATGAAGGAAGGATTGCCGTGTCGCTTACCGAGCATTCGGATCAGGACTTTGAAATTCTCGTTCAAGATAATGGCCCCGGCATTCCAGAGGACGAACAGGCCAACATATTCGAAAGATACTTCAGGGGCGAACGCAAGAAGCATTCCGTCGGCGGCCTTGGTCTGGGTCTCACATACAGCCGAATGCTCGCTGTCGCCATGAACGGCCGGCTTGCTTTGAAGCGCAGCACACCGGAAGGCGCAACCTTCCAGCTCCTGCTGCCAAAACAGAACCCGGCTTAATCTGCAAATAATAGTGGTATATCTCTTGACCGTATAGGCTCCATAAAAAAAGCGGCCATCCGGAAAACTGCCGGATAACCGCTTTTTTGCCATCAGCCATTCCCTACATCCGGTATTCCCTGGCATAATCCACATACCAGTCCATCTTGTTTTCCACCATGGTTTTATAGGTCGTTAACTGCTCGATTTGGGACTGGATCCGTTCTTTTTGCCTATCCAGCATCTTCATTCGCTCGTCAATGGTTTCATTGCCCTGCAGCACCAGCTGCACAAAACCTTTGAGCTCGGCAATGGTCATGCCGGTTTCCCGCAGACAGCATACAAATTTAAGCCAATCGATATCTTTTTGTTCATAAATTCGTGTACCGCCGTCATTGCGATTAGTCATCGGAAGAATGCCTTCATTTTCATAGTATCTCAGCGTATGGATGGACAAGCCTGTCTGTTCGGCTGCATCGCCAATCGTAAAACCCATCAAATCACCTTCCTTCAACGCCTGTCCTTCCATTAAGCCGCTGCTTCAGGCAAACATCCGGGAAATTTGCTGGATGACTGCCTGATCGCCCGATTCTCTTTTCAGCTTGATCAGCGCCTTGGCGTCCTCGCCTGCAGCGTATCTCAATTGATTGGTTTGGTCGGTTGCCGCTTCATAAATGACCTCGGCCACTAAATCTGGGGAAGACTGCCGCGCAGGATTCTCCCCCATTTGTGCCCGTACTGCCCGGTAAGTATCCGCAAATTCCAGATAATCGGTCAGCGAATCATCAAAAAAGAAATCCATCGATCTGCCGCCAAAATCCGTTTTGATGGAGCCGGGTTCGATTAGTTTGACACGGATGTTCTGTGATGCCAATTCATAGTACAGCGATACATCGATTTTACCGAAACGTTAAATTCCTCTGGCTGCTGCTTCTGCCATCGTGCTCCGCTGCTCGACATCAATTCTTGTCACCATTATATGATCAGCGCGGGTTAATTCGGTTTCCTTCTCAGGTACTCTCATGGCCGCAATAACGTTCCATCCCTTGTCCGCAAAATGCCTGGCTGCTGCTTTACCTATCCCTGATGATGCTCCTGTGATTAATATAGTGTTCACTTTAAATTCCTCCTTGTATGCATGTTTGTCTGTCATATTGTGATCTTACCGCTTAGAGCGCGCTCTAGATCAAGCATAAAAAAATGGTTGGACAGATTATTGTCTCTGTCCCAACCATTTTGATCGAGCCCATCCGACCCGGCAGCTATTGTTAACCATATTCATCCTGATTCCAGCCCCATGCTTCAGGTAACGACCGAGCCGCCATTCACAAAATATATCTGTCCCGATATGTAGGAGGAATCATCTGAAGCCAGCAAAACATATACCGGCGCCAATTCAAACGGCTGCCCCGGTCTTCTCAGCGGAACATCCGTTCCAAAGGTTTTTACCTCTTCTGCCGTGAATGCGGACGGGATCAGCGGTGTCCAAGTTGGTCCGGGCGCGATCGCGTTGACCCGAATCCCTTTACCCGCAAGCGAAAGAGCTAACGAACGCGTAAAGGATACGATGGCTCCTTTGGTAGCTGTGTAATCAATCATATGGCCCGAGCCTGAGAAGGCGGTATCCGAGGTCGTATTGATGATTGTGCTTCCTGCATGGAGATGAGGCAGCGCCGCTTTGGTCATTTCGAAAAAAGAAATAATATTGGTTTGGAACACATTCATCAGCTGCTCTCTCGTAATATCCAAGATGCTTGCCTGATGAATCTGCACGCCGTGATTGTTCACAAGAATGTCCAGCCGTCCGTAAGCCTGGATCGCGGCCTCCACCGCGTAGCGGCTGGATTCTTCCTTTCTTAGATCTGCGGCAATGAGCAGACATTGGCGGCCAAGCTTGTTGATCATTTGTTTCGTTTCAGCCGCATCCTGGTGCTCATCGAGGTAGACAATCGCCAGATCCGCCCCTTCCTTGGCGAAAGCTATGGCGGCGGACCGTCCGATTCCGCTGTCCCCGCCAGTAATAATCGCAATCTTATTATTCAGCCTGCCGCTGCCTGTATAGGAAGGATTCTCGGAAATCGGCCGCGGAGTCATCAGGTACTCAAAACCCGGCCGCCTGTTTTGATGCTGCGGCGGAAAAACGACAGGAACATCGGTGCACTGCTGTTCCCAGCCTATATATGGATATACGGGATAAGTAATCGTAATTCTCCTCTCTTGTACTGCAATTTTATAACTCACTATATTCAGCTGGAATTATAAAATGCCAAAGCCGCAACTATGCTGCCAAGTATATCTGCGGTCACTCGGACCGGAAGCAGGTTGCGCAACCGGTCCTCAAGTTTGGTGTTTTATGATTTACCTTCAACCATTTTCCATCGTCCGGGAATCAACTGCAGACAACTTCCTTCTCTGTGAGAAATAGATATACACGGCATTGCCAAAAGCGATTAGCCCCACACCAATCATGAGCGCAATGACCGGCCATTGCCACAATCCGGGAAGATAGAGGGCGAGGAACCAGAGGGGATCGCCGCCGCCGGAAAGCTTGATGCCAAGCGGAACAAGACCTTGCGGGAACAAAGCGAGCAGACCGAAGAACACGCAGAAATAAAAGACGGTTTTGACGCCCGCGGACATGCATCTTGTGACGGCGTAAAAATCAGGTTTGACGGAATCCGCCGCCGCCGCTTGGACAGGCTCATGCCCTCTGAGCATCAGATTAAGGAGCTCCGGTCCGCGGGCTTCCAGCCTTTTGCTGGCCAGACGGCCAAACCACCAGTAGTAGAAGCTTCCGGTCAGAAGCGCAGCCGGAACCCCCGACCATTGAACCCAATCCATATCCAGATAGGTTCCCCATACCGCCAGTCCAAAAGCGGGAGCGATCAGGACCAGGGTTATAAGCATCAGCGACATGAATTGCCACCAGCCTATAGGATGGTCGAACATATCGTCGCCGCGCTTGTGTGCGTCTGTCATCGGTTCGAGGCGGTGGACCGAATTCAGCACAACAAGTCCGGCTCCGGCACCCAAAGCTGCAATAATAAGCGGAAGCGCAAGCGGCACAGCCCAGTAATAGCCGCTGATAAAAACCATGGCGCAGGTGATAATCAGAGCCGGAGGCGCAATAATCAACAGCCACGCCAGCTGGCGTCCCCGAATATCATACCGCTCGGACTGTGAGGTAACGAGCGTCATCCACAGAGCGCTCCCGTCCGCCCCGTACAAATTGGCAGTGGTGCCTGCCGCCGTGACGACGAAGATTGCCCCGGTCCATGGCAGTAAAAATAAATTGCCGGCAGATACAGGATATAGACATAAGAAAATGCTATAGAATAAGGCGAAGTATACAAATCCGGATCGTGTATAATCCCTTCCCCACGCTATGAGTTCTTTGCGGGCTACCGTTCCCGTCCGGTTGGCGAAAAAGCCGTATGGGGAATCAGGCTTGCTGGATAAGCGATTCCGCTGAGGCTTGGTCGTTAACCGTTTCACCAACAAGATCGCCCATAAGGAACGAAGCAGCAGAATGACAAGAACCATTCCTGCCAGATAGGCTATGGAGAATGCCCATTGTCCGCTCCGCGCGGCCTCAACTGCTGCTGTTCCCCAGCTTGAAGGGAGGACATTCAGGAGAGTTGAAAGCCGCGCAGGGAGTTCAAGCGTCATTATATTATAATCCGCGTCCAGCAGCATCCATCCCGAGATGAAGAAGGCCATGATAGCTCCGGTTACCATCGCTCCCAATGCAGAGCTGAGCTGGGACCTGGTGAGCTTCCGCATGACGCTTGTCACAACACGGGACAAGGCAACGGCGAGAATCAGCTGCAGTATGACCGCCGGTATGGCAACAACCGCCGGCATCACGCCAAGGCCGGCAGCATAAATAACCAGAGGAATGAAAGCAAGCAAACTGATGACCGCCGGAACTCCGATGAATGACGCGCCGAGAAGTCCCGTTGCAAGCTGATTCGGAGTAACCGGCAAAAACCTGAAGTTCTCCGGTATGAGCGTCTTGTCTTCCCCGCTGAATAACATCGGTCCGAGTGCCCAGCCCAGTGTCCATATACCGAAAATGATCATGAGCCTGTCACTGGCAAGGCGCGGCGAGACTTGATCAGCCAGTCCCAGAGCAAATGTAAGGATGACGCCGGTCAAGCCGAACAAGGCGCCCCAGCCCAGCCGGACCAGGCTCTGGCCGCTGAGGCTGCCCCGCAGAACAGCCAGCTTCATCCGCATCATGACAATAACCACGACAACCCCTCCTTGCCACCGGCTTGCCCTTCGACGAGCTCGACGAATCGATCCTCCAGATTTTGGCCGGCTTGCACGTCCTTCATCGGACCCGCAGCCTTCACATTGCCTTTGCTGATGACAGCCAACGAGTCGCACATCTGTTCCACGGTAGCCATCACATGGCTGGAAAATACGACAGAACCGCCATGTTCCACGAAGCGGCGGAGAATGTTCTTGATCGTCGCCGCCGAGACGGGATCCACGGCCTCGAACGGCTCATCGAGCACCAGCAGCTTGGGGCCGTGAAGCAGAGCGGTCGCGAGGGCAATCTTCTTGCGCATGCCGGTTGAATAGTCGCCTACGAATGTTTCCCGCGCATCCAGAAGGTCCAGTACGGTTAGAAGCTCCAGGGAGCGAAAGTCTACGGTCTTTTCATCCAGCTTGCGCAGCAGGCCCATATACTTCAGAAGCTCCAGGCCGGTCAGCCGCTCCGGCATCGACATGCCGTCAGGGAGTACGCCGATCAGCTCCTTGGCAAGTGCCGGGGTACGCCATATATCCACCCCGAATATTCGCGCAGTACCGGCATCCGGGCGAAGCAATCCGGTCGCCATCGATAACGTGGTTGTCTTGCCGGCCCCGTTTGGTCCAACCAGTCCGAAAAACGATCCTGCCGGTATCGTCAAGTCGATATGGTCGACTGCCACCTTCGAGCCAAAAGCTTTATAAATGCCCTGCAGCTCAAGCGCCGGCGTTCCATCCTTTGGTGTATTGCGTACCGTTGTCATTTAACTCTCCCCTTTATGGGCTATTTTTTATCAACAGCTACATTGGTTAGTTACTTATGTAACTAACTATATATCCTAAAAAAATAGCTGTCAATACTTTCTATGACAAATCGGGCTGCCTTTTTATCTGTTTTATGAATTGCATTATGTGCTCAGGACCGGATTATTTCCGAACCTTATTATGGTTACCGCGGGTATTGAATATGGGTTTGTAAACACACAAAAAAACGGCATTTCTGCCGTTTGTGTTCAGGGGAAATTTATGGCTTCCGCCAAAATTGCAACGCCGCCTGGCGCATTAATGGAGTGGATAGCGAAGCCTATTTAATTGCGTTGCCCGTTCATCCCAAGGCATAGCGAAAACCGTCCCGCCACGAAGCATACCGCGGCTTCCAGCCATGCTGAAGCGCCTTGCCGTTCAACGCTCCTCTTTCCCATGCGGCCGCGCTTGCCGGATCAACGCCTGGTGCCGGAGCGCCCAGAGCATCCGCATAGACCGGCAGCCATTCAGTACCGGCAGCCGGTTCATTATCGGTAATGTTGAAGGCGCCGGAAGGCCATTGCAGCGCGAGAAGTGCAGCCTGCGCGGCGTCATCCGCATGGACGAAGGAGCTGACGCCTGCCGTCGCAGCCACTTCCTGTTGACGAACATACTGCGAAATAAAGCCATCCGGGGCATACCAGGTTCCGGCTCCATATAACAGTCCATAACGAAGAATGACGTGCTCCGGCATTTCTGCAGCCGCGCTTTCCAATGCGTGGATGCCATCGATCGTTGATTTCCTCGGCAAAGGGGCTTCCAGATCCAGCGGCGTGTCTTCGCCAGCAGGTCCATTGCCAGGCGAATATGCCCAGGAGATACTCTGCACAATCATTTTGCGCGCTCCCGCTTCTAACGAAGCGTCCACAAGATTACGCGTGCCCTCCCTGCGGATCCGGGCATTTTCAGCGAAATTTCTGCCGCTCAGCGCCGTAAGCTGATGAATCACCGTATCCGGCCTGGCTTTGCGGAGAGCGGCGAATACGCCATCCCGGTCATAGATGTCCAGAATTACGGGCTGCACCCCTTTATCCTTCAGCTCTGCCGCATATTCCGTATTGCGCGTTAACCCAACCACCTCATGTCCCGCTTTGAGGAGCAGAGGGATAAGCGCTCGTCCGATGACGCCGCTCGCGCCTGCAACAATAATTTTCATCCGGCATCGACCTCCATCCTGTTTATATTGTAAGCTATGAATTCAAGATTATGGTACAAACAATCTTATTTCAATCTGAAATCAGTTAAACTGTACCGGTACAATAAGTCGTTTGAACCCAGCCGGGCATGGTATCGATCTACCGTCAGGAAACAGCCGAGTCATTATTTCTTAAATGTCCTGCTTATTTCAAATTAAAGATAAAGCCTGCTTTATATACTCATAAAGCTTACCATCCATTCCGTACTGCATGGCCTCTTCGGGATTCTCTGTATAATACCGTTCAGCCGATTGTATAAATTTATCGTCTGCAGGAGTAAATGAGTCCATTTTTTGCTTCCAGCGTTTAGCTAATTCAACTGCTAATGGATCATTCGCCAGCTTGCCCATTTCGATTAATTTCCGGAATTCGGCAACAAGCTGTCGCCCTTCCGCAATATTTTTATCCAGCTCGTTCGCCTTCGCCGATTTGAACCGGTTTCTCATATCTGCTGCTTGCCCCGGCATAAAATGCGGACTTTGCAAGATCCTCATCATTTGCATAACCATCATAAACCTCTCGCTCGATACCGGCTGCCCTGAATGAAGCAGGTCAGAAATCTCCTGTACGCGGTCACGCAGCCTTACCACTGTGTTTATCTCCTCGTCTAATCGGGAAAGCTGCAAATTCAATATTACGATTGGATCATAATCATGGTTATTGATCAAGATTTTGATTTCCTCAAGCGAGAGTCCCAGCTGCTTCAGCGAGATGATCTGATGCAGCTTGGCAACATCAATATCTGTATATAAGCGGTGCCCCGCTTCAGTAACCCGGGAAGGCGAGAACAAGCCGATCTGATCATAGTGATGCAGCGTCCGAACGGTTACCCCCGTTCGTTTAGACAATTCCCCTATCTTCCAGCTCCGATGCTCCATTGCAATCCCTCCAATACATCCAACTCATTAACATTGTTTATAAAAGGCCCTTGAATCTGACGTAACGTTAGGAATTATACTAAGCAGTGACAAAATAAATCAGCCTGCAGGGGAAGGAGAGAATTTCGATGAAAATGGACAATTATTTAATAAAAACATTGGCCTTTAATAAACAGGCTTTGATTCTGTTTGTTGAGAATACCGGTTTGATCCAAGTGGCTTGCAATCAATCAAATCGCAATAAACTCCTGAAAACCGCGCTTGGCAGAACTATATCCGCAACAAGCCTGCTATCCGGAATCTTAAAGGACGGCCAAAGGATTAGTCTAAAAGTGAAAACCAGCAATCGCCATTATAATATTTTTGCAGATGCAGATTCTTCTGGAAATGTACGTGGATATTTGAGTGATGAATTATTAAATGCTCCTGCGGAATATTTTAATCAATTATCAATCGAGCAATTAATCGGCAGCAACGGTTGTATTCAAATCACAAAGGATATAGGAATGAATCATATATTTACAGGGATTACAGACATGCCTTATGCCAATATTGTGGATGATATTTCTCATTATTTCAAACAAAGCGAGCAAACTCCTTCTTTCTTCTCGTTAACGGTCATGTTTAATGATAAGAATGAGATCGTACTAAGCAGAGGGGTTATGGCCCAATTGCTTCCAGGTGCGCCTGCTCATCTTCTTCACCAGATCAGAGATGTCATTTCCGATCATCAATGCCGGTTTACAGCTTCAGAAAACAGTATAGCTTTTACCGGTTTTCCACATATGCTGTTTGATGATCTTGAAATTATAAGCATTGAACCCCTACAGTTGCTGTGTGAATGCTCCAAAGAACTTTTTTATCCCATGCTGTATGCCTTGGGCCAGGAAGAATTGAAAAATACCTGTGAAAACAACCAATCCATCGAGCTGGTATGCAATATGTGCGGAAAAAAGCACAGCTTCCAACCCGTTGAGATAGCAAAGCTTATCAGTTAGGCGAAGTGCAATTAACATATGCAGGAAAACCGCAATTTTTGTCGAACTATAGGCTTTACGATGATGAATACTAAAAAAGTTCTGCTCATAACCGGTTTGTTTCTGCTGATTCTTATCAGCATACGTCTGGTCTGGTCCGCCGTATATACCCCGCCGCCGCATCCCGGGGCTGTCGAGGGCCGTCTGGATTTGCGGGGATGGGATATTGCAGCGAATCGCCCCCTGACACTGGACGGACAATGGGAATTTTACCCCAATGAATGGATTTATAACGAGGCTTCCGGCATGAATAGAAGTCTTCCGGACAGCTCCTATATCTCCGTACCCGGCAGCTGGGGAACACTCGCATCACCGAATAACGAATCAACCTTCGGCTTTGGCTCCTACCGTCTGCGCATCCTGATTGATCCGGACAAGGATGAGATCTACAGCCTGAGAATGAATGACATTTCATCGGCATCCGAGCTGTTCGTGAACGGACGATCACTGGCCAAGTCCGGACAACCGGCAGATCAAGCCCAGCAGTACATCGCACAGAATGTCCCCTATAATGCGTCTTTTATGACAAGCTCGGATGAGATCGAAATCGTCATCCAGGCTGCCAATTTTCACAATCCGTTCTCTGGGGGGATTAATACCTCTATTAAGTTCGGAACTCAAGCTGCGGTAAGCAAAGAAACGGATTTCTCCATCGGCACGCAATTGTCTGTTTGTCTGATTTTTCTGCTTCATGCCGTTTATACCTGCATTCTGTATTTTTTTGGTGTTCGCCAAAAAGCATTGTTTTATTTCAACTTGATGCTTCTGTGCGGCATTATAAGCATCTTGATCGTAGACGACAAAATCATGCTCACCTGGCTGCCGATCAACTTCGAATGGGCAACGAAGCTCAATAATTGGTCCTATCTCGGCGTTGCGGTGTTTCTGCTTCAATATGCCAGGGAGCTTGTCGCTCCGCAGGCGAAAATAAAGTTTTTCCAATGGTACGCCTGGTTCTCCGCGGCTTTCTCGGTTTTCATTCTGTTTGCTCCAGCGGCTCTATTGCTTCAATTGGATATGCTCAACGTCGGAACTGTGATCATTCCATTCCTGAGCGTTCCGTTCCTTGCCTGGCGTGCGCTCCAGAGAGGTGAACCTGACGCTATTTATTTATTTCTCGGGATGGTCGGCTATATGAACAATATTCTATGGAGCTTTGCCAAAGTTGTGGGATGGATGAGTTTCGGCTATTATCCGGTGGACATGGTTGTCTCTATCATCGTCTTCTGTGCATATTGGTTCAGAAGCTATTTGCGAAGCTCTGCCCAGACTGCCCGGCTCGCCGTCGAGCTGCAGAAAGCCGACAAGCAGAAGGATGACTTTCTGGTCAATACCTCGCATGAACTGCGGAATCCGCTTCACGGCATCCTGACCATCGCCCAGACCATCGTAGACAATGAAGACCAGGACCGCACGGGCAGCAAAGAGAATATGAAGCTGCTGATATCGGTCGGCAAACGCATGTCATTTCTGCTGAATGACCTGCTTGATTTTACACGTCTGAAAGAGAACAGTATCCGGCTGCAGCCGGCCGCTCTTCCCGTTCAGACCATCGCTTCCGGCGTTATGGACATGATCCGTTTTATGGTTGAGGGCAAGCGTCTTCGTTTGATCAATGACATTCCCGATGCACTCCCTCTGGTCGCCGCCGATGAGAACCGTCTGATTCAAATTTTATTTAATTTATTGCATAACGCGGTGAAGTTCACGGATGAAGGAAGCATTACAATCTCTTCCCACGAGAAGGACGGGTTCGCCTATATCCATATCACCGATACCGGCAGTGGAATGGATCATGACACGAGCTTGAGAATATTCCAGCCCTACGAGCAAGGACCATTCTGAAGCGCCGGCCCGACAAGCGGAATCGGGCTTGGCCTCAGCATCTGCAAGCAGCTCGTGGAGCTGCATGGGGGAGTTCTAAGCGTCGTTTCCGCGCCGGAGCAAGGCTCGACTTTCACCTTCTCCCTGCCCTTATATGAGATGGCTGCATACGGACCAAGCGAGACTGTGTTGCCCGCATATACAGAAACAGCCGCTGCGCTGCCTGCCGTTGGGGACGGCAAGCCAAAACCGGCATTCAGCGCTGATCGGCCTTCCATACTGGCCGTTGACGACGATCCGACCAATTTGAACATTCTCGTCGGCGCCCTTTCCCTGTATGAATACGATATCCTAACCGCTACAAGCGGCCAGGAAGCGTTGACGCTTCTGAATTCAAGAGAATGGGATTTAGTTATCGCGGATGTCATGATGCCGCGGATGTCCGGTTACGAGCTGTGCGCTGCGATCCGCAAACGCTTCTCCTCAGCCGAGCTTCCCGTTCTGCTTCTAACGGCGCGTGCGCGCGTGGAGGATATCGAAGCAGGCTTTCAATCCGGCGCTAACGATTATGTGACGAAACCGGTAGATACCATGGAGTTAAGATCGCGCGTGAAGGCTTTAACCACACTCAGGAAATCCGTCAGCGACAAAATGCGGATGGAAGCTGCATGGCTGCAAGCGCAAATTCAGCCTCATTTTCTGTTTAATACGCTTAATTCGGTTGCCTCTCTCAGCGAATTCGATACGCCGCGGATGCGCAAGCTGCTTGAAGCATTCAGCCATTTTTTGCGGACCAGCTTCGCATACAGAAATGTCGAGAAGGTTGTTCCTCTGGAGTATGAGCTTGAGCTCGTCCGCTCCTATCTCTATATCGAGAAGGAGCGCTTCGGGGAGAGGCTCCAGGTTGCCTGGGAGCTGGATGAGGCTCAGGATTTGATGATTCCTCCTTTATCTCTCCAGCCGCTTGTCGAAAATGCCGTCCGGCATGGACTCATGCGCCGCAAATCGGGTGGTGAAATTCGAATTTGCGTCAAGCTGGACGGGCAGTTCGCAGAAATCTCGATCGTGGACAACGGAGTGGGGATGGATGAAGAAACCCGTCAGCGAATAATTGCGCAAACGAATGTTCCAAGCGGCGGAATCGGCCTGCCGAATACCCACCGCCGATTAAAACAGATCTATGGAAAGGGCTTGCGTATCGCAAGCGAACCCGATCGCGGTACGACCATCAGCTTTATCATACCGGTTAATCAATAGCTTGGCGGATTACCGGAAATCGCGAAGAGGAGCGGCAATGTGAGCCGCTCCTCCTTTCATTTTTTGTGCGCTTATTCATCCTGTACCCGTTACCAGCCAGGCGATTCAATCCGATGATTCCGGACGGGCCTCGTCATTTTGAAACTCAAGCAGCCCCGCTCTCTTCAACTCATCTCTATGGATTTCCGACAATTCCTCCAGGAGTCCCATTCCATGTTCCGTCAAACGGATAAATATGCTGCGTTTATCCTGCTGGTTCGGGAAACGCTGCACATATCCTAATTCCTCGCAGCGCTGGATGAGCTCCAGACAAGCGTGTGGAGTGATTTGCAGGCGCTCCGCCAGCTCCCTCGGAGTGGCATATTCTCTCTCGGGAAACCCCATTATGGACAGCATAAGCTGATGATATTGAGGGGTGAGTCCCTTGCTTCGCGCCGCTTCCTCGCTGAACCGAATGAATTTGCGGATTCGATACCGGAATAATGCCAGCTGCTCATATACATGTTTAGGCAATCGCTTCTTGTTCATGGCCGGCCCCTATCTGACAGAATACCTATAGTTTATAGCATTCCTTGATCCTGGACAATCAACCGGCTTCGGAATTTCCAGACTCCGGATATTCCAATGTCATATAAGTTTACTTTAAATAAATATAACGGACACAATTCAAACAATACCAGCTTATCATGTTATGTATTATGACATTAAATCCTTGACTTAGATCGTAGTGCGATATATATTTAAGCTTATTCAGATATCATCCGTTTCGAACGATACCAATCCAATATGCGTGCCAAGCACGCCAACGCTGGTGAACCTTAATGACAACAAAACAAGTGAAAAGCGTCTGCCCCTACTGCGGTGTCGGCTGCGGCATTGTGCTCGAGGTAGCTGATAACCGTGTCGTCAAAGTCAAAGGCGACAAGGATCATCCGGCTAATTTCGGCCGGCTTTGCACGAAAGGCAGTACCTGCGCCCAGGCTATCACGGAATCGGGACGTATGGAATATGCCTATCGGCGTCCGGGCCGGGTGGCCGAACCTGACCAAATCGGTATTGACGATGCCATTAGAGAGACGGCATCCAGGCTGCGGACCATCCTCGATGAACACGGCCCCGATGCACTGTCCTTTTATGTTTCGGGCCAAATGTCCCTGGAATCGCAGTATCTCATCAATAAGCTGGCCAAGGGCTTCGTGCGCACGAATAACATCGAGTCGAATTCACGCTTATGTATGGCAAGTGCGGGCAGCGGCTATAAGCTGTCACTCGGAGCGGATGGTCCGCCCGGCTCTTATCAGGATATGGATCATGCCGATCTGTTCTTCGTCATTGGCGCCAATATGGCCGACTGCCACCCCATTTTGTTCCTGCGGATGATGGACCGGGTCAAGGCCGGAGCCAGGCTGATCGTCGTCGATCCGCGCCGCAATGCGACTGCGGACAAAGCATCCCTATATATGCCGGTCAAACCGGGGACCGATCTGGCCCTGCTTAATGGCTTGCTGCATTTAATTGTCAAGAAAGGACATACGGACCCTGCCTTCATTGCTGAATTCACCTCCGGCTGGGACAGCATGCCCGGCTTTCTGGAGGATTACCCTCCTGAGAAGGTATCAGCAATAACAGGGATTCCCGAAGCCGATATCCGCCAGGCCGCCCGCTGGATCGGCGAATCGCCCGAATGGATAAGCTGCTGGACGATGGGTCTGAATCAAAGCACGCATGGCACGTGGCATACGAATGCCATATGCAATCTGCACCTGGCGACCGGAGCCATCTGCCGCACCGGCAGCGGGCCCTTCTCGCTCACCGGTCAGCCGAATGCGATGGGCGGCAGGGAAATGGGCTATATGGGGCCAGGCTTGCCCGGGCAGCGTTCCGTGCTTGTCGAAGCCGAGCGGCATTTTATGGAGGATATGTGGGGCGTACCGCGCGGAACGATCCGAACGGAAGTTGGGACCGGGACCGTATCCATGTTCCAAAGCATGCAGGCCGGGGATATCAAAGCGTGCTGGATTATTTGCACGAACCCGGTTGCCACCGTTCCCAACCGGAAGAACGTCATCGCGGCTTTGCAGACTGCCGAGCTTGTCATTACGCAGGATGCTTTTCTGGATACTGAGACCAATCGATACGCGGATATTATGCTTCCCGGCGCTTTATGGTCGGAGGGTGAAGGCGTTATGATCAACTCGGAGCGCAATTTGACCTTGATGCAGAAAGCGGTGAATCCGCCTGGAGAAGCGCTGCCGGACTGGCAGATCATCGCCCGGGTCGCTTGTGAGATGGGGTACACCTCCGCCTTCTCCTACGCTTCCGCGGAGGAGGTCTACGCGGAAATTCAGCAGATGTGGAATCCCAAGACCGGCTATGACATTCGCGGCGCTTCCGTCGAACGGCTGCGCCAAGCTCCCCTACAGTGGCCAATCGCTCCGGCTGGCACCGATGGCCGCAATCCCATCCGTTACTTGAATAATGGAATCAGCCAGACGTTGAAAGAGAATAAAGACAACAGCCGCCCGCGGATCGTTTTCCCGACAGAGCATGGAAAAGGCATTTTCTTGGCAAGACCCTATTTGCCTCCGGCAGAGATGCCTGACAGTGAATATCCCTTTGTGCTCAATACGGGACGGCTGCAGCATCAATGGCATACCATGACCAAGACCGGGAAGATCTCAACGCTCAATAAGCTGAACCCGGGTCCTTTTATCGAAATTCATCCGGAAGATGCGGAGCTCATGGGCATAAACAGCGGGGACCGTGTTGAGATTCAATCACGACGGGGGTTGGCCATTCTGCCGGCAGCCGTTACCGACAGGGTACGTCCGGGAAATTGTTTTGCCCCTTTTCATTGGAATGATCTTTTTGGCGGCCATCTTGCCATCAACGACGTCACTAATGATGCCATTGATCCGATTTCCTATCAGCCTGAATTTAAATATTGCGCAGTATCGCTTGTCCGCGCTGCCGTCCAACCACCTGGTGAACCCTCCGTTTCTCCCGGTCGTGAAGCCCCAAACCGCGCAGCTGCAAACGAAGCGAATATTCAACCGGATATTCAGAAGGAGGAAGTTTATATGGCCAAAGTCGATACGCTCGCCAGTATCCTCGGCATTGATTCATCTGCTTCTGTCATACTCGACAACCATGAAAAAATGTATCTCGCCGGATTCATGACGAGTCTGCGGACTGACGAATCGAGAACGGCTTCGGGTATCCCTGTCCTGCCTCCGACAGCTCCGCTTGACCAAAGCAAACGTTTCTGGCTGGACGGCATGCTGGCAGGCATGTTCTCCCGCACTTATCTTCCGGAAACGCAAATCACTCCTTCCGCTTCGATGGTGGCAACTTTAGAACGGCCCGCAGCACCTGCTGCAGAGAAGGCAACGCCGCTTATCACCCTGGTCTGGGCATCGCAAACAGGCAATGCGGAGGAGGCGGCCAATGATGCAGCCAAGAAGCTGAAGGCCGCCGGTCATGATATTCGTCTTGTTAATATGAATGCTTACTCAATTGCAAACTTATCAGCAGAGCGCATTGTTCTGTTCGTTGCGAGCACATTCGGGGCAGGCGATCCGCCGGATAACGGCGAGAGCTTCTGGAAGGCGCTCCAGGCGGACAACGCGCCACGGTTGTCCCAATTGCGCTATGCGGTACTTGCGCTCGGCGATTCCAATTATGATTCGTTTTGCGGATTCGGACGCAATCTAGATTCCCGTGTCGAGCAGCTCGGAGCCCAGCGGATGACGAGTCTCGTCGAATGCGACACCGATTATCAGGAACGGGCGGAATTATGGATCTATGCGGTAGCCGGCACGCTGAACCAATATGCTTCCCGAGAAATCGAATCCGGTTTCTCAGCCAATCGGGAACTGTCTCCGGCCAGCGTCAATCTGCCGCAGCAGCAAACCATTGAAACGGCGGCGGCGGTAGAGCCCGTCATTCCAGGAAGCTATGACCGCAGCCATCCTCTTCATACGCGTTTGATTGCCAATCGTCTGCTGAATCAAGAGGCCTCCGAGAAAGAGACACGCCATTATATTTTCGATCTGGCCAATACCGGGCTTCATTATGAAGCCGGCGATGCTCTGGGCGTCTGGCCAACCAACTGTCCGGATACAGTCGATGA
The DNA here is from genome assembly GCF_056269285.1 of Paenibacillus sp. JT31N11. Classification (NCBI taxonomy): domain Bacteria; kingdom Bacillati; phylum Bacillota; class Bacilli; order Caryophanales; family Paenibacillaceae; genus Paenibacillus; species Paenibacillus sp. JT31N11. The sequence continues at coordinate 22,814 of NZ_JBWDNQ010000001.1, read as the reverse complement.
GATTTTGCATGCGGTAGAGCTTCAGCCTACCGATATCGTCACGCTAAAAGACCATGGTGAAATTACGGTAGCTGAAGCGCTGCTCCGGCATTTCGAGATTGCCCGTATAACCCCAACCATTCTTCAATTCGTCCAGGAGCAGTCACATAGTGATCAGCTCGAAACTCTTCTGAAGCACGAGAATAAATCCCGGCTGAAGGAATGGCTGCGGGGCCGTCATCTGGTCGATCTATTACAGGAATTTCCGGTGCCTGTTGGCGCGGACGAACTCGTCCGAATACTCAAGCCGCTGCAGCCCCGGTTTTATTCCATTTCCTCCAGCTCAATTGCAAATCCTGACGAGGTTCATATCACCGTTTCAACCGTACGTTATCCATTCAACGGAAAAACCCGAAAGGGTGTCTGCTCTTCCTTCCTCGCAGACCGTGCGGAGCTTGCTGCCGAAGTTCCTATTTTCATTCAAAAAACCGCTCATTTCCGTCTGCCGGTCAATCCGGATACGCCAATCATTATGGTCGGTCCGGGCACTGGAGTCGGACCGTTTCGCGGATTCCTTCAGGAGCGTCAGGCCACCCGGGCCAAAGGAAAGAACTGGCTCCTGTTCGGCGAGCAGCGGGCAGACCAGGACTTTTACTTCCAAGAGGAATTGGAAGCCATGCAAAGGGAAGGCATTCTGACCCGTCTGGACACCGCATTCTCCCGCGATCAACCAGAGAAAATCTATGTCCAGCATCGCCTGATCGAGCATGGAAGTGAAGTATGGGCATGGCTCCGGGAAGGCGCCCACTTCTATATCTGCGGCGACGCCAGCAGCATGGCCAAAGAGGTCGATTCCGCGCTAAAGCAGATTATCCGGCAGCATGGAGGAATGAACGACGCCGAAGCGGAAGCCTACGTGAAGGAAATGCTGCATTCCAAAAGATACGTCAGGGATGTTTACTAGAAGGATCGAAATCAGACAAGAGGGAATCCGGCATAAAACGCCTGATTCCCTTTTTCTTCGTTCATATAACCAGGATTCCAGACTGCCGTCGGAATCTGACAGCAAGAGAAATCCTCAAACTATTCCGAACCATGTTCACAATGAAAATTCATGGTCTTTACCGGGATTATCGGATACCTTCGAGCAGCAAGCGCAGCGTCTGCAGACAGTCCTCCATCGCTTTGGCAGCATCCTCGGCATCCGGTATTTGCGCCAGCCAGAGCGCCGCTTCGTTCAGTGCGCCTGACAGCAAATGCGTGGCTGCATCCAGCCGGTTATGCTTCAGATATCCTTGCTGCCGCATCAGCTCGAGTTGCCCGTACAGCAGCCGCATAGACTGCTGCTCATCCAGCAGCCGCCATTCCTCCCAACCCAGCACCGCCGGACCATCTATGAGCATGATCCGCCTGTTTTCCGGTTCAATCGCCACAGTCACAAATGCCCGGCAGCCCAGATACAGCTGCTCCCACAAATCATCGCTAAGCGAGGCCTCCTCCTCCAGCCGCTGCGCCACTTCGCGCTGAACAAGCTCCAGCACCACCCGGAACAAGCCTTTTTTACTGCCAAAATGATGATATACGGCGCCACGGGTGACCTCGGCGTCTTTGGCAATTTCCTCCAAAGAACTCTCAGCGTAGCCATGCCTGGTAAAGTGATGGCGTGCAACTTCCTGCAGCTTATGGATCGTCTCATCCGTATCTTTTTTATTTCTCCTCATACGCTTTCTCCCGTCTCCTGCACAAGCTCCTGCGCCCTGCGATCACCATGCTCAAGCCGTGTACGCAGCCCTTTGCGAATAATCCATTTTCTGTGCTTGCCGCCCTCCGATGCCCGCTGCTTCAACTACAACAAAACAGCCTCCTGCTTGACCAAACACAGATCGGTATGAGCGGTTAAGTATGGACGAATGGTGTATTCAGAGGTATGACGCTTCTTTATTTCATATAGCGATCCAGTGAAAGCTCTGTATCCTGCAAGCCATACTTTTCCACATAGAAGGCAACCAGCATCAGAAAGTAGCCGTTTATGAACATTCCTTCCTCCGTTTCGTTCTCAGCCCGGCAATCAAATCCACCAGTCTTCTTGCCAGCCTTTCGTCAAAATAATGCTTCAAAGCATCGGCTCATTCATTCTCGCCCCTTGCCCCTCCTGCTTCCACACGGATTCGTAATAGTTGGCGCTCTCTTCCACGGAAGGTGGAATCACTGCAATCACATCGATCAAAACACCGCCCGGATCAGACAATATAAAATGCCGCTGCCCGAATTCCTCATCCCGGATATCCTGCTCCAATGTCAGCTTCGCGCCAATGACCAACCGCTCGTACTCTCCATCCACATCGTCAACTTCCATGTTCAGGATCACACCCTCAGCTCTCTTGCGGTATTGGGCGGGAATCGTCGGATGTCCGGCATCGAGCAGCGCCAGCTCATACGATCCCTGCTTGCCTCCCCAGTCCGCAAGCTCACATACCAGTCAGACTCATAAACAACCTCATAACCAAAATACTGTCGATAAAATTCCGTGCTGTCCGCTACCTTCTTCGTCATGATGACCGGATAGAAACTGTTGATTTTCAAATCGGCTCCCCCTTGTATTAAGGTTAGATTGGTATAGCAGGATATTAACATACATACAGCATGTATGTAAACAAAAAAGAGTTATAACTTCTCCGTAAAATGGAAATGATCCCTGTTCTTAGGGGTTCAGCAAAAGGAAGTTTATTCCTTTCTCCCCAGGCAATCCGTAAAATAAAAAACGCAGCCCTTAGCAGGCTGCCTTGAATGTCATAAATGGGTGAAGTCCAGTGGGATCGAGCCCCTGACTCCATCGCTGCCAGCAATGCGCTCTCCAATCGAGTCTGGTCCTGCTATGTCCGGCGCATATACGCACGAACTGTAATGGGTGCAAAGATCGCCACAATGACAGCAGCGCCGATGAGGGAGATACCAAGATCCCAACCTATAGTTCCCGTGTTAGCAAGATCCCGGACGGCTGTGACCAGATGCGAGATCGGATTGATGTTAACAAACCACTGAAGCCAATCGGGCATGGTCTTGACGGGAACGAACGCGTTGGAAAGGAAGGTGAGCGGAAACAGCACAATCATCGATATCCCCTGTACGCTCGAGGCAGTACGGGCAATCACGCCAAAGAAGGCGAAGATCCAGCTGATTGCCCAGGAGCAGATAATGACAAGAACCGCAGCGAGGGCGACGTGTTCCAGGCCTCCTTCGGGCCGATAACCCATAATATATCCCATGGTAAAGGTGAGTACAGTCGCAATGGTATATCGGACGGTGTCTGCGAGCAGAGCTCCCGCAAGCGGAGCAATACGCGCGATAGGAAGGGATTTGAATCGGTCAAACACGCCTTTATCCATATCCTCGCGCAGCTGGACGCCGGTAACGATAGATGTAGTGATTACGGTCTGCACCAGGATACCGGGAATGATGACTGGCAAATAGCTCTGTACATCACCGGAGATCGCTCCGCCAAAAATGTAGGTAAACATCAGGGTAAAAATGATTGGCTGAAGCGTAACGTCGAACAACTGCTCGGGGGTTCGGCGGATCTTCAGCAGACCTCTATAGGCCATTGTCAACGAGTTGCGTACCGTCTGGTTGAAGCTTGTGTGGTTTTTCAGTTGTGGATTAGCACCTGGCTTGATTGATGCGCTTCTCATGCTCATGCCTCCTTCACTTCATTCAATTTATTGGACACTGACGACGTGTCCTCCTTCACCCCGTGGCCGGTAATGGTCAGAAACACCTCATCGAGTGTCGGTTTCTGCACACTCATCTCGTCCAAGCGAATCCCAGCCGCGCGAAGAGCAATAAGCAGGTCGGTGACCCGGTCGGCGTCCGCCATCGGTGCAGTAATTCTTGCAGCTTCCGACGACACAATAGACTTGACCTTGAGCACCTGTTCTACGGTCTGGCGGGCTTTCTCGATGTCCTGTGGATTTTGGACTCTCAATTGCAGCGACGAGGTACCGATTGACGCTTTCAGCTCATCCACAGTGCCTTCGGCGACGACACGGCCGCGGTCGATAACCGCTACCCGGTCTGCCAATTGATCTGCCTCATCCAGGTATTGTGTTGTCAGCAGTACAGTTGATCCCGTCCTCACCAGCCGGCGGATCGTATCCCACATCTGTGCACGTGTCCGCGGGTCCAGCCCGGTAGTCGGTTCGTCCAGGAAGATGAGCGGCGGCTGTGCAATAAGGCTCGCCGCCAAATCCAGCCGACGGCGCATGCCCCCGGAGAAATTTTTCAGCGGACGGCTCGCGGCCTCTGTCAAACCAAATTCCTCAAGCAGCTCCGCTGCTTTTTGCCGTGCCTCTGCACGCCCTAGCCCGAGCAGTCGGGAGAAGATGATCAGGTTCTCGGTAGCGCTAAGCGACTCATCGACCGATGCGTATTGACCGGTCACTCCGATCAATTGACGGACAATCTGCGACTCCTTCACCACATCGTACCCGAAGATTCTGGCTGCACCGGCATCCGGTCGAAGCAAGGTCGCCAGCATACTGATTGTGGTGGTCTTGCCTGCCCCATTCGGGCCGAGTACGCCATAGATCGTACCGGCGCGCACGTTCAAATCCACGCCATCCACCGCTCGATTGCTTCCAAAAGTTTTAACGAGCCCACCCGCTTCCACAGCCCAATCACCATTGTTTGGCGCTAATTCCTTTCTGTATACATGCTTCAAAGCAATTCCTCCCATATAACTGATTATTATCATTGGAATCGTAACTCAGATTTATGAACTGAATATGTCGTGGTTGCCCAATGAAACCTAAATATAGACGAAAACCAGAAGCCAAGCGGGTTAACAGGTTTTTCGTTAGACAAAGAAGGAATGCGAAACCAATCGTTCCCATCATTATTGTGGGGAGCCTATGGGGAAAAAAATTCCGAAAAAGAACCGAATCAGCGACATTCTGTCTGTTGGCTCTTTTTCAGATTCAATAAAGAACAATAATAGCGCTACTCCCGCAGCCAGGCCCCCTGCCACTTTTTGGGCAATAAATATCTTCCCGACAATTACCAATTCACTTTAAGGGCGTATCTGATAAAGAAGAAAACCAGCTGCAAATTCTGCAAGCTGGTCTATTTAGTCGGATCCTGAAAAAAGAATGACCTCTTGAACACCATTTACGGAAGATAGACTTTGTCATCCTTGAGTGACAGAAGTCCAACCGCGGTAATGGCCGTTATCATAACATAATGCATATCTATTTGGGAGGTGTGCCTGTTAGTGTTCTCTAACAAATGCAAAGTGAAACCTCTACACATTCGAAGGGATGTTAAAATCTTACGAAGAAAAGTACACAAACTCGAAGAATCAATAAAGAGTGACAGGCCCCGTGGCTTTCGGGGATTGAGAGGACCTCAGGGAGCTGCCGGGCCGCAAGGACTGCCCGGAGCTGCTGGGGCTGCAGGACCGCAAGGGCTACCCGGAGCAGATGGAGCTGCCGGGCCGCAAGGGCTGCCTGGAGCAGATGGGGTTGCCGGGCCGCAAGGGCCGCCTGGAGCAGCTGGGGTTGCCGGGCCGCAAGGGCTGCCCGGAGCAGATGGGGCTGCCGGGCCGCAAGGGCTGCCCGGAGCAGATGGAGCTGCCGGGCCGCAGGGGCCGCCTGGAGCTGCGCTTCCTTCTTCAGTTAATCTTATTTACGCAGGGAATTTCAATGATAATACTGTCTCTGTTATTGATGGTAATAACGACAGTGTTATTGCCACGATTCCGGTAGGTATTGGTCCGTCAAGCCTAGGAGTAAATCCGGCCACTGATCGGATTTATGTATCAAATGGCGGAGATATTACAGTCTCGGTAATCGACGGAAATACGAACACTGTGATTGCCACCGTTCCTGTAGCTGGTAATCCGGCTGGTCTTGGAGTGAACACAGCCACGAATCGGATTTATGTGACCAACGTTGCCGAAAACTCAGTCTCCGTCATCGATGGGGATACCAATACCGTTATAGCCACAGTTCCCGTAAGCGGTGTGGGACCGGTCAGTGTTGGGGTGAATCCGATCACGAATCGAATTTTCGTGGCAAATCAAGCCAGCGCCAACGTTACTGTCATAAGCGGAATTTCCAATACTGTCATAGCAACAATTCCAGTAGGTTTTGTACCCCTAGGTGTTGGGGTAAACCTCACTACAAACCGGATATACGTGACAAATCTTGGCGATAGTACTGTCTCGGTCATAAGCGGACTTTCCAATGCCGTCATAACCACCGTCACCGTAGGGAGCACACCGAGCGGCATAGACGTAAATTCCATCACCAACCGAATTTATGTAGTGAATGCTGATACCGTCTCGGTTATCGATGGAATCAGCGACACCGTCATAGCCACAATAGCAGGTTTTAGCCTTCCTAACGATATAAAAGCGAATCCATTAACAAACGGCATCTACGTCGCAAATGTCACTGGAAATACCGTCTCTGTCATTGATGGAAACTCCAATACCGTCATAGCCGCCGTTCCTGTAGGAAGTGGGCCAAATAGCATTGGTGTAAATTCTTAACGGCAATTTGATCATGGCTGTGAATTTATTCTTCGCAGGAACCCGCAGCCAGTTTACATCATTTTTTTCATGGACTAACAGTTTATTTTATAATATAAGAAAACAGTCTGCACAAAAAGAAGACCAGCTGCAATTAGCTAGAGACACAAAAGCCTATATAAAAAATAACCCCGCCAGCCACAGGCCAGCGGGGTCATCATTTTATTATCCCCCTACAGGGTTGTCATATTCATCTACGTTATAAGTCAGGATCTTGTCAAAGATCACATTCTCTGTTCGGATGCTAAACGGACCCATATTCCAAGTTTTATTGAACGAATATCGGGACAAGCCGATCCCCGCATCCTTCGCATCGTACCAGACAAAGAACGCGAAGCTTATTCCTCGGGGACTTCTAGCGGTAGATTCAGTCGCCGTACTCCTCCCGCTTTCGCTCTGTCCGTGCGGGCGAACCATTAGGGGTTCATTTCCCCCTAGGCAATCCATACAAAAAACGCCACCACGTTACGTGGTGACGTTCTTTTTGTATGGAGCCTAGGGGGATGCAATGTGCCTCTGCATCCCAATCAAGGGATGTTCAAATGACGGATTGTAATATGAACTGCGTTTTCCATCTGCCGCTCATCTCTGCTCATGGGCTGGCCTCGTTCCAGGGCAGAATGAAAGTGCCGGAAAACGTAAATCCTCGAAAACTCGCAAAGGCAACAAATATCTCCGAGCGGCACGGATCGAAGTCGCCCACTCCGTATGCAGATCCGACAACTACCTGGGAGCCCAGTACCGGCGCATCGCCGCCCGAAAAGGGAGACACCGGGCAGCCGTAGCTGTTGCGCACTCGATCATGATCATTGCTTACCATCTCCTTGCGCGCAAAGAGGATTACAAAGATTTAGGCAGTCATTACTTTGAACAGCGACAGCAAGATGCGATTGTTAGACAAGCCGTACGAAAGCTCGAGAATCTTGGTTTTCAAGTCGCTCTTTCTAATTCGGCCTCTTAACTTCCTAATGTTTCATACATTCCTAAGAAGTACAGCTTTTAAAAACCATCAAAGCTGGGCTTAGCTTCGTGCTGCCATTTTTGGGTTTGTGCTAAGAGTAATTTTCGGGGTAGCGTAACGATGACTCTATCTCAGCACTTCACTAAAAATCATTTTATTGTAAAACCGGTAGTGCCAAACAACGTTGTGATCTGATAAATTTGTAACACAAGGGAAGCAATAAATAATTCATATACCGTTCGCGATCTTCTGGAGTTTGGGAAAAGGTATCTCTCAAGATCCCAGCGATTGCTCTGCTTTGGAACCTGATTTGTGTCGGCCAATGAGTTTATCGGACCCTGTTACAGCAACTTCTTCCAAGAACGAGCTGATAAGAAAGCTAACATCCCAGACATAAAGAAACCACATGGAGTGTTACACTCGCATGTGGAATTATATTTTAATAGTTCAATAATCGTTCCTCAATACCAATATACCAAAGCTTTAATGAATGTTGTGAATAATAAGGTTTCCCCCAAAATCTAGATACTGCGAATAAGGACCAACTTTAATATTTTTCCCTCTAATTTCAACAATGCAAGGGAGCTGATCATCTCCATACGCAGACCAATGCCCACCAAAGTTAGTCTGTACGTACTCACCTAATTCAACCGCAACATCCATAATAGATTCCCAATCAGCTTCAAGTTCACCCTGATTAGATCTCACTTTAACTTTATTTTCAAGCTCTTCAATAAGTCTATGGTCGATTCGATTAAATTGAAGTGTTCCTGCATTAAGCAGCCTCAATAGCCTATCCTCTAAACTTTTTAGAAATAAACTATTTATTTCCTTACTAGGCCTTACATCAGGCTTACTCATTACATTTAGCCAAGCTATGCCGTGTTCAATAATAACATCTGTCAATTTATCAAGCACTACACGGAAGGATTCATCATCTTGATATTCCAATCCTAAGGGATTTAATTCCCTTGAGAAGTTATGAGGGAATGTGGTTTCTAAACTAACAGATGTTCTCAACATAAATCTAATCCCATCCGGATGAGATCCGATTTTTTCAAAAAAAACGTTTTGTGTAACTCCCTTAAACATGCGAGAAAAATACCAACTAGTTGAACTGTGCTTCCCTGAATACTTAAATCCGTGTTCCTGTAACCTGGGATCAACTATTTTTTTTAGTCCCCATAGAGTAGACAGTCTTAACACCACCTAAATATTATATTAATAAATGAATCAATGTAGTAAGGCTTAGAAACCAGCTGAATGTAGCTGCCGTGCAGCAGCCCTTCAGCATTGTGCTATCGTACCCGTCGTATTATGAGGTCAGCCAGTTTTTACTGGTTGACCACTTTGCTTTACGCGGTGTATGTATCGGTAGCCGGGGCAGAACGATCGTATCCGTGGGAGGAAATCCCGTCGCTAAAACTGTTCGCCTCCTAGGAGAACCATACCGAGTCGCCGTTGTTGCCTGTATAAACAAGCTCCTACACTGGATCTTTGCCATTTTGACCAAGAAAGAGCCCTTCCTTGATTTAGCTTAAGAACCACACTTTCCATAAAGACCAGAAACCTTCCAACGCTCTTAAGGAGGGCTCTTAACCATTGCCCATTTTTCAGCATAGTGCTTTTTCTTCTAAAACTTAAGAGAAAAATCTTGACAAGCTATTAGCTGGTTTTAGTTCAACAACTCTGTTTGCCATTGAATGCGTTGAAATCATTTAAATTGCTCATAATATTCTTTTGGATTATTTTGAATAAAAAACTCTGACAGACGTTTTATCAATACTAAAATGTCTTGTTGTTAACACCATACGTCTCTCGATGTGATACTTCCTCACCCCCATACCTTTTGTATAGAATCTGCTTGCAAATCAACGGTATCAGTCATAATTATCTGTCCTTCATACTTTACAATTGCTTTAACTATTTCCTCTTTTAAATCAACATGAGTATATTCGATCTTCAAACTAATTTAGAAAAGATCTATGATCCCTCGGAACATTCCGGAGAAGAAGCTGCCGATCGTACGGAATAACAGCCTCCACCAGCCGGCTTTGTTGACGTCTTCCGAAGCGACCAAGTCGATCGTAACCGTCTTTTCTTCTTGGGTGGACGGGTCTTTGTATTTGTAAGTAACCGTACCTACATTAGCGCCGAGCTTAACCGGAGCGACCAACGAGTCCTGCGCGCTCTTCACTTCTTGCACCGTCGTTTCCACGGCATGGCCTTTAGGAATTAATATGGTCAGATCGGACGCCGTGACGACCGCTACGCTTTTCGCTTTCCCTTTTTTGACCTTTAACGTTTCGTATTCCGGTACGACGGCTTTCGCATCGACGATCGTTTTCTTCTCGAAGCCGTAGAAACCGTAATCGAACAATTTGGCGGTCTCCAAGAAACGCTGTCCGTCGTTCGTATCGCCGGGAACTCCCATGACGACGGCGATCAGTCGAGTTCCGTCGCGCAAAGCGGTTCCCGTAAAGCAGTTGCCGGCTCTACTGGTATGTCCCGTTTTCAAGCCATCTACGCCTTCGTAGGCGAATTTGCGGAAGTTGGGAACGTCCTTGTTGCTTGCGAGCATCCAGTTCACGTTCGTGATCGGCGATTTGTCCCGTTCCCGGAACCTGTAGGACTGGATTTTAGAAGTATTCAAGAATTCTGGTACTTCATTTAGAATGTGATAGGCTAAAGTCGCGGAATCGCGGGCGGACATTACCGTTTCCCCATCGATGGAAGAAGGACGGAATTCCTCGGGCATATCCGCTCGGTCTAGTCCCGTGGAATTAATGAAGTGCGCCGTAGTCATGCCGAGCTTGACCGCGGTTTCGTTCATCAGCTTCGCGAAATTTTCCTCGGAGCCGGCAACCAACTCTGCTAATTGCGCTGTCGCGTCGTTTGCGGAGCCGACGGCCATCGCCGTATACAATTCCTTAACCGTATGCTGATCGCCTTCCGCCAGAAAAATCCGGCTTCCAATCTGCGCCGCCGCGTTCTTGCCTACCGTTACGGTTTGGTCCCAAGAAAGCTTTCCTTCCTGTACGGCTTTGGAGACGAGATATTCGGTCATCATTTTAGACATGCTGGCAGGTGGCTTCGGTTCATCCGCGTTTGATTGATATAGGATTTGTCCGTTTTCCGCATTCATGAGGATAGCTGATTTCGCTTCCAGCTGAGGGGCTCCAGCGGGGACATCCGCCGCAGATGCCAATGAGGAAACGCCGAACGTGAACAATAGACTAATGAGAACGAAAACGGCAACGAACCGCTTCGTGATGAATACTTTCGGAAATAACATATGATGATGGCGATTTAACGCCTTCTCCCCTTTTCGATAAAATACTTACGCCCTATTGTAAGGGCTTAGCGTCCAAAGTTGAATTTCATAGCGGATAATCGTACGGCTGCTGCTGCCATCATAATCGACAACAGACAGACAGCGACAAAATGAAGCAGACTGTTCGTTATGAATAAAGATTCGAGTTTCGCAGCCTTTGCCAACCCGCGAACGAATACGATAGCAAGGGGATGCAGAATATAAATCCATACGCGCCCCTCTCTGAGCGCTTTCCTTGTCCTTCCCCTCCACTGGAGCGCCCACTGAAACGAGAAATAAGCAGCAGGCAATGCGAAGATAAACATACTGTCATGTCTGGGAATTCCCGCTGCATGCAGAAGGATTCCCTCCGCGAGCAGCATGGCGAGCGATACGGCAAACAAGCATGCATTCGTGATTGGTCTTCTTACCGGCTCCTTCCGTTTGGCTGCCCAAGCCCCCAATGCCAGATAGACCGGAGCATAGAATAATCCGTTGCGGGTGTAATCAAATATAGTGAACAACCCCTCATATACTCGCGAAATCCCCTCCGTGTTCTCTATCATTCCATAGTAGCTATCACCCAGCAGTCCTATGATATACAAGAACCCTGCTGCAGCCAGCATCGCTTTCATTGACATCAACTTATGCATGAAGGAAGTCATCCCTATCCCGATCAGCAGAGCCGGCAAATACCATAAATGATAAAAGGTCCCGTCGAATACGATATCCTTGATAAAGGAATGGGCAGTGAAACGATTAGAAAAATACCCCGTGTACACGTTAAGCGGTAGATACAGCACGATGGCAATCGCATAGAGCTTCCCGATTTTTTTCGAATACCCAAGCAGAGCCTTCTTGTCCGCTCGGGGTTCGCCGCTCATCTTACGGAAATAAAAAAAGCCGGAGGTCAGGAAAAAAATTGGAACGGCAATTCGGCTAACGAGACCGCTTAGCAGAAAATCAGCATACGGATTGAAGGACAGCAACGGGCTGGTATGATTAGCAATGACGAGCAGGGCGGCCAGAAATTTTAATAGGTCCAGCCCGCTTTCATTCCGTTTAGACAGCATGGATATGTTATCCTATACCGGCGAATGCCGTCACGATGAAACCATCCCTGTTATTTCCCGACAAGGAGTAATAATCGCACCGTTCAATAGGAACGTTTGTTGAAGGTCCCTCTTCTGCCTGCAAGTAGTAAATCTCAACCGATAGAGCCTCATTTTCAAAGGACAAATGACTACCAGCATATGGGCAACCTTGGATGAAATCGATATACTCCTCTAAGCATAGATTGTTTTGCTCCATGATTTGGGCATGGGGATAGCCGACATAGCGAAAATGCCAAGGCTCGCAAGAAATATGAGTAATCGATTCTTTCCCTTCCTTATACCGCTGAATAAATCCATATTGGGCAGCAAGCTGCTTGAATGTCATATAGATGCCGCTATCGGGGAATGACGGTGCAATGAAATCCACGTTCCCGTTCATCCATCCAACATCGACGGCGAGTCCTATTTGATGTTCACTTCGATCGGGCAATGCCACGTAACGAGCCGTATATGCCGCACCATTCTCGTTGAGTGAGGATTCATAGATACGCTCCTGCTCCTCCTTGGTACGATATCCGCTCACAGCGACAATAGCATCCATCCCTTGACAAGCCTCAAGCAGATTATTGAAATGCCGTAAACATGTATGTTCCAAAAGCATGCCTTCATGCAGTTCGTGTATGGCCGGGTTTGAGCTTAACGACGTTAGCTTACCTGGCGGAAGCGTTTGTCTAACGGGATTTGCGAGATTCACCAGCACCAAATGACCTTCGTGGACCTCAGCTCTGCTTGCCTGGTAGGAAGTACGTCTTGCACCTGAATAACTGCTTTTTTGAATCTGAGGTGCGTGGTTTGTTTGTCTCATCGTATATGAGCCTCCCGAATGATTGTGATAGGTTATGAGAATCGAATGCTTCTACTTCAAGATAACCCTGATTCATTAAGAGGCTTTTAAAAAAAGCTTAACAAAAGATAAGATTTGTTGCTTATTTATAAATGAACGAGGCTAGAGCTGGCTATGACAAATGAAAAATAGACCGCCCTTTAGCAAAGGTACCCGGTCTATAAGGAATTTCTTCGTTCGCTGCTCATAACTGATCGAAAAATTATTTTACCTCTGCAATCCGAATTTTATAATCCGCGAACCATACACCCGTCTCAGCATTATATTCCAGACATTTGGCATCATAGGTGTTTATTGTGCTATCGTACCCGTTAACGTAATCGCGTATGTTATCGGGTTCAGGACGCTCTCACCATTCCGCTTCATGCCGCGAGAGGTCCATTTGATTTATGCTATAATACAACATATAAACCGCGTGAGGTGACATTGTGGCTCGTAATCCAAAATCCTATAACATCCCTGTGGAAGCGACGCTGGATCTGATCGGCGGGAAATGGAAAACGCTTATTCTCTGTCATTTAACCTTTGGACATAAAAACAGTCGCTCGTTAGCCTTTGTGCAAATTTTATCTTTTTTCCCCAACGACAAAAGAGTAATCCCCCAAGTCACTACCGTATCGGTCGATAATATCTTGGACCCGTTCGTTTTCAATATCAGTTTTTAGTCTAGTACAGCCTGTATCGATCTCTTCTTGAAACTTGCAAAGGTAGAAATGCCTGCACGAACTTTCGGGTTTAAATATATGCCAACTGCAGCATGTCCAACGTTATTGATAACCACATCCAGAGCTCCGCAGATTTACACCGATCGGGACTCGCTCGTGACGCTGTATAAGCGGCTTCGGACGATGATGGTCGTCATGTGCTGCTCAATCTGCTCTCATGTGCTTGAACGGCATCAATCTTCTGCCGCGGGCGGACGGCCATTTATGGGGAATCGTTGTACCCGTGCTGACGATCTACGTGCTCCTCTTCCTGCTGCTCGGGATCGGGATCCTTAGGATGAACCGCAAAAATCAAAGCGAGTTCCTCGTAGAACTGCCGCTTGCAGGAGAAATTCCAATTCGTGTTGTACGCCGAGAGTGGGTGCCGTCTCTAGCGGGGCGGGCGATCGCCTAAATCGTCTCCTGGGTTTTCTTGCCCGCCGCATAGATGGCAGCCGCATTGGCCACTCGCGTCCCCAGGGCTTCTCCCAGCGTGAGACCCTTAGCAAAAAGCGATTGACTCAGCGCGTCATGGGTATCTTCGACGGGAGACGTAACCCCTACGCCGTAATAACTGCCGTACAGCGCATTCGCCGGAATATTGGCCGGCAAACCGACGATCATCATCCCTTGGTGCAGCATCGGCGTAATCAGGTTCAGCAAGGTGGCTTCGATCCCGCCGTGAATGGTTGCCGTCGTGCAGAATACGGCGCCGATTTTATCGACCAACTTCCCGTTCGCCCATAAATAACCGAGTTTGTCGATCCATTCTTTCAAGCCGGAGCTGATGGTGCCGAAGTGTCCCGGACATCCCCAGATAATTGCATCCATCTGTTCGAGATCTTTGATGCTCGCCTGTTTGACGTGATTAATGAAAACCTCTGCCCCTTCTACGCGTTCGACGCCTTTGGCAATGGATCGGGCAAGTTGTTCCGTATGACCCGCTTCGCTATCGTAAACAATACAAATTTTCATCGTTTAATCTCCTCTCTTTGTTGGGAAATCAAGAGCGATTCCTCACTCGTTTTCTTTTAAGGGTCGGTTCTTTTTCTTAAGCGTCTCCCGGTATGCTTTATCGTTCATTTCTTCCTGAGGGTGCTCATCCTTGGGATCGCCCCTTAACAGCAGAAGCGCCTTCCGATATTCATTATCGTTAAAATGCTCGTTGTCCTTCGCCGGTTGAGGCGGCTTGAGAAACCCTCGGATGGCGTTGCGATATTCACCGTCCGCGCTTTGCCGATCCGAGCGATCCTGGTTTTCGGCTAGTTCCTGCGCGGGCGCTGCCTCCCTCTCTGCAGACGCCCTCTCTGCCGATGCGTTGACCGGCTCCAGCACCGCATCCTCTTGCGACGGCGCGGCCGCATGTTTCTTCACCACCGAGAGCAGCGTCAGCAAGGCGCCGACGGCGCCAATCGCGGCCAGCGTCCAGGAAGGTCCGCTCAAATTGCGGTGGCCGTCGAAATAAAACAAGTCGCGCAAGCCTTCCACGGCGAATCGAAGCGGCAGCCAGGCATACAGGAAATGATGGCTGAACTGCGGCAGCAGCTGCGGTGGAAGCGTCAGGATGGGCGCCCCGAAGAAGAACACGAGCACGAAGAGCGGAACACCGGCGAAGCCGAGCCAACTGACGACCGTCGTCTGGAGCAGGAAGAAACTGAATCCCGCTAAGAACAGGTACAGGCCGATCGACGAATAATCCGGAATATCGAGCCCGAACCATTGCCCCGCGATCCATAGGATGCTCAGCGAAGCCGCGCAGGTGACCGCGGCGCCCATGACGATCTGCGAGAAGCGAATGCCGAGGCGGTGACGGCGGGAGCCGTTCTGGGTCGCTTTGTTGGCCGCTACGAACAGCATCATCGTCGTGACCATGGCTCCGAACCAGACGAGCTGCGTCAGAACGACGGGCGCATTGCCGTTCGAGCTGTTCGTGCCGACGGCGTTGACCGTGCGGGTCGTCACCTCGATCGGAACGGCCATCGCTGCCGTCTGCGCCGTCGTCAGCATGCCGCCTTGCTTGCCCGCTGTCTCCAGCATTTGCGCCCGGATTTGCGCGCTGGCACCGTTCACCATCTGCGTCAGGATCGTGTACGTCATCGTTGCTCCGCTATAGTTCATGCCTTGGTTGATATACAGCGTGACCGCGGCGGATTGCGGATTCGGCGACAGCAGGCTCGCCAGCTTACCGGAGAAGTCGGCCGGAATCACCAATGCCGCGTAAGCCTCTTGACGGTTCATCGCGTCCACGGCCGCTTCTTCCGATGCCGCAGTCTGCCATTCGAGCGGCATTTGGCTTCCGTCCGGTGACGTCGATGCCGTTATTTTATCCGTGATCAGCTTGCCGAATGCAACGTCCCCGGCTGGCGTCTTCGCGCCGGTATCCTGCTGCACGAGCAGGACGGGCAAGTCTTTCGGAAGCGGATTGACCGTGGAGCCGAGCTGCGCCAGCCCCAAAACAAGAACAACCACGAATACGAGGACGACCGTGAGATAAGGATGCTTTTGCCGGAAAAAATGAAACATGATTACACAACGCCCCCAACATAATTTAATTCAACGTTCAGTGAATGAAATGGCAAAATAGAAATCACTTCCGCCATTGCGACACGGAGAAAGTGACCATGCTGCGAATATACGTCTCGACGTCGACGCCGATGACATTGATGAACGACACCTCGCGCAGCGCACAGACGACGCCGACCGAGAGCAATTGATGCGCCGCCAATGAAAAGTCCATCTCGCGGATTTCCCCCGCTTCGGCCCGTTTATTCAACACTTCCGTCAACGCGCGATGCCGCTGCTTGATCATTTCGGAGATAAAATTCCGCTGCTCCGACTGGATCGATTCCGCGTCGCGGAACATGATTCGGAGGAATGCCCGGTCTCCCGTCAGCGCCATGAACATGCCGATCAGGAAGTCCGACAACGCATCTTCCAGCCCCTGGTTCGGCTCAATGGACGCCAGCAGCATATCCATGCTCACCATCCGCGCCTCCTGCGCCTCGTGGAAGATGGTCTCCAGGATCTCCTGCTTCCCTCCGGAAAAATAATGATACAGCAGGCCGTCCGTAATGCCGACATGCTTGTTGATCATGCGCATCGAAGTGCCGTGAAAGCCATGTTCAGCGAACATTTCCTTGGCGCCTTGCAGAATTTGCTCCCTGCGTTCCACCGCCTGTATATCTCTGCTCGTCCGTGGAATCCGTTTCAACCTAACTCGCCTCTCTTCGCCGTCATTTCATTCATTGATTGTGTAACGAAATCATACGCCATCTCCGGCCGGATGTCAATTTCAATAAACCGGTTATCGCCTTAAATTGCAAAAATCGTGAAAACTCCGCTCCGATTGGTTGGCAGCCGATGCCGATTTCACATCTGCCCGTACAGCGCCTTCAGCCTGCGGGCTTCCTCGCAGATCCGCCCCAGCAGCCCAGCCGGCGCTTCGACCTGCACCGTGCCCGCGAGCGCCAACATCGCGGATAAGGCGGCTTCTTCGTTCTCGAAGCCGAGCGTCGCCCGCCTGCGAATCCAGAAGGATGCCGCCTAGTTTGGCTGCGCGGATCAGCGCTTCCTCCTCCGTCCGCAGCGTTACCCGGTAAGGAAACTGCCTGAGCTCGTACTCCGCCATCTACCCGGCCCAGAACGTCTCCAGTTCAAAATCGTCCGGCCGTTCGAAGACGTCGTCCGCGAGCCGGATCGCCTGGATTTTGGCCAGCCGGAGCAACATCCAGAATACTTGAATTGCCAAAAACCTGAAGGTGATTCATTAATCGTCGTGTAATATCCGAATCTGCTTTACGTGATGTATTATATTCTATTTGAAGTATCCTGCCCGATGCCTGCATTTTCGTTCTCTAATGATATAACCGTTTTTACTTATATTACCACGCTTTATGCCCGTTACTTCAACGAAAAAGGAACAGTTGCCATCCGTGGCGATCTTTTCCTGGTCGTTGCACTATCGTGCCCGTTCGTTTAATCCCATGAGTATTTGTTTTGCATAAGAATCGCAGTCTGCTTCGTCTGTGTTTATCTCTAAGGTGGGAATTAACGATTGTTTCACACACTCGCGAAGTATTTCCTGATCCTCGAAGAACTTCTGACATGCCTCCATTACTGTGAGGTGGTTTTCCATCACATATGATTTCCAAGCTTCGCCACGACTTTCAATAAATCTGGGCTCAACAGCATCTTGGGACAAGGTTAAGAGTACACGATGTGCATTCAACCTTGATAGACGTGTTTCCACCTTCTCAATTTCTGCAGAATTTATAAATGCCGCTCGATGATTTACATGGAACCTCTCTAAAAGATAAAATACACCATTTGATGGTTTTGTATGACCAAGTGAATCAATCCAATTATATTGTTGCTCAACATAATCAACATGACGAGTTAAAAGCTGAATATGTTCATCCTTGTCCATCAATCTTAAGACGCCTTGGTATGAATGCAAAACTTGTGAATAGTGTTCACTTATTGCAATTATCG
Organism: Paenibacillus sp. JT31N11; assembly: GCF_056269285.1. Taxonomy (NCBI): domain Bacteria; kingdom Bacillati; phylum Bacillota; class Bacilli; order Caryophanales; family Paenibacillaceae; genus Paenibacillus; species Paenibacillus sp. JT31N11. The sequence goes on along the minus strand of NZ_JBWDNQ010000001.1, from coordinate 4,821 downwards.
TTTTTTCACAATTGTGTTTGACTATGTAATTTCTTTATTGCAGAAAATACTGATGACTTTCCTGCGGTAGACAACCCTTCAATAATTACTCCCCGAATCACATTTCACCACTTCAGCTTGTTTCCGTATACTGCCCGTTCGTATTATGAGGTCAGCCAGTTTTTACTGGTTGACCTCTTTTGTCTTTAAGAGGCTTAGTTACGGTAGCCGGGGTCGAACGTAACTGCCCGTGGGACTCGGTTTCTGAGAGCTATAGGCGGTTGGTGGTTTACTGCTAGACGCGTCTTGATTTGAGACGGACTTTTACCCTATCTAAAATCGAAAGGATGATTGGAATAAAATGATTAAAAATGTTCCGAATGAAGTAAGAAAGTCATATCTCTTTTGGATGACCGCAATCGTCGCCGGAGTTTTTGAAATGATCATTGCCGTTATCTCCTCCTTATCCGGCGAGACGTCGTCCGTTGGCGGCCTTGTGATTCAAGCGCTCATAAGAACATTAATCTTTGGTGCACTAACCTTCATTATTATGAAGATGTATCGTGGGAAGAATTGGGCACGAATCGCTTTAACCATCCTGCTTGGCGGAATCGGGACACTGTCTTTGGTCATCGATCCCATCAAGTGGTTTCTGGAAGGCAACTCTTTAAGCACGATGTTTGACGGGGTCGAACTTACTTCGCTCCTGTTCGCCGCAAGCCGAGTGATGCATTTGGCAGCCGTAATTACAGCCTTGATCTACATGTTCCGCCCCGCGGCAAACCGCTACTTTCGGTCGGCAAGTCCAAGCCTTCGAGTCTCCTGGAGTTCGCAGCCGAGAAACGAGCAGCACCTGGTGTTCGTCTCCCGTAGTTGGGTAAAAAAACGGCCTTGGAGTCGATTCGTTCATCCGCAAGCTTCACTCCCAGCCGATTGCCGGATGAACAAAACCTAACAACAGATTAGCTGAATTCTGCTCCCGCCGCTAGGTGGGGGCTATTTGACGCTCACCCTCCGTTTATTTTGTATTTTCTAATTGAAGCATAAGGTTGTCCGAACCGCTTCTCCCGGATTGCTGGAGGGTCTATCCGGCTGAAGGTTGAGAAAGAATCGTCCCGCAGAGTGATTTCATCCTCCATGATTCGTGGCACTATATAAAGAGGCAAGAAATACCGAAGAGAGGAAGCGCACATTCACCGCCTGTTTGTATCGAATTACGCATGTCCGGGCTGGTTTTTACGCTAAGAACAGGCATGCAGACACCGTCAAAAAGGAGCGACTTGTATGAGCAAGAGAAAAACGGGAGTTTTTACGATATCCCTGGGATTGATCGTAAGCGGTATTTTTATGATCCTGTTTCAAATTGATCTGGTATCCGCAGAAGTGTTTAAGTATATCGGGCCGTTATTCCTTATTCTATTTGGTCTGGAAATTATTTGGGGGCGGCTTCGCCAGTCTGATCAACCGGCAAGAGTGAGCGGCTGGAGCGTAGCTTTCATCATACTGATCCTAATCGTTAGTCTGTCTCAAACGACGACGACGTCGTCGACGAACGTTCTCTGGCAGAACAGATATTTCAGTCCGGTGAACGGAGAAGTGCCGCTGGTCACCGCCGTCAAGCAGGTGGATATTCGGATTCCGGACGGGAAGATAATCGTGACCGGAACGGACAAAGCGGTTCTCTCCTACGATGGAGAATTAACGGCATACGGTTCTTCTCAATCTCAAGCGAACGAGAAGATCAATGCAAACTGGACGGTTAGAACTTCAGGAGATACCGTCGAGCTTATTTTGGAACAAACGGGAATCAATTTCAGCTTATCACAGTTATTTCAATGGAATTTTCAGCCCCCCGTGCTTCATGTCGAAGTGCCGCAAGCATTACTGACTAAAGTTCAAACCAATAACGGCAAGATCGATATACAGAATATGAATGCCAACGTTGAGTTGAAAACCTCCAATGGCGCGATTGCAGCCCGGAACATCAACGGCAATTTGAACGCGGAAACATCCAACGGATCTCAAACTATAGGGGATATCGAAGGCTCCGTCGACCTCAAAACCCAGAACGGAGCAGTGGCCTTTTCTAATATTTCAGGCGCATTATCCGCAAAAACCTCCAATGGCCCGATTAAAGGCGGGTCTGCCGTAGACGGGAAGTGGGATTTAAAAACCTCCAATGGGAAGATCGATTTGACGCTTCCGGCAAATACGAATGCGACGGTTCAAGGAAAGACCACCAATGGCAGTATTGGCGGCAATATCCAATGGCATGACGACGGAAAGAACAACCGCTCCGCCGTTCTGGGAACCGGCGAGAATATAGTGATGCTGTCCACGTCAAACGGCAGTATATCTGTAGATGCCGGGCCATAACGGGATGGAGCCTTTCGACAACGCCAGGGCCGGGGCTTGGAACGGCATGGCTGCGAAGAGTCAGGGCACCGGACGGACGGCAGCCGCGGTCAATCCTTTGTGGTCCTTGCCGATCGCATGGACTTCAGCAGCAAGTACACCGCCGTTTCGTCGAGCGGATTGCGGTTTTGCAGCTTGATCAGCAGTTTCATCGCAGCAGCGGGCTCGGAAGCGTCGATAAGCGCTTCGGCCAGCCGTTTGGCGAACGAAGCGTAAGTTTCTGCGAGCCGTTCCGTTTCGCTGATCGCTCACACGTAAGCTTTATCGCAGAACAGATCGCCGGAATACAGCAGCTCGGTCTGTCTCGCATATTCCAAATTGCTGGCTTCGATCGCCGGCAGCCCCCCTTCGCTTTATCGCTACGAAGGATATCGGTTTCTCAATCGTTGTTCCGTTTTACCCTGGCGATCATGATGGGTAGGGGTAACGTACGACGATGATTCGGGATAGTTTTACTTTACGATAGACACCTTGTAGCCACCGAGGTTGTTCCAATCGTTGATCGTCCCGCCCATCTCCAGCCATCTTTATGCAAGCCCCGTACAGAGGGGATGGGCGGCGAGCCCTCCCCACGAATCTGCATGACGGTAGATGCAAGTAAGGCAAAGAAATCTGGCCTACTAGTATTCATCGGCAAAACATCACTTCCCCCCCTCCCCGATAGCAAAATGCCGTACAATGAAAAAAGCACCCGTGAAGGTGCTCAGTAAAAGGTTATCACAGCGTGGCACGGATGACCAGAAATCTTTATATCAATTTCTTCCAATCTTTGATTTGGTTCTTCCATTGCGTGTGAAGCGCTTGTTTGTCCATGCCGGCCACCTCCGTGTTCGAATGGTTCTATTCTGGCATGGGCAGCTACGCTTGAACAGGTGTATTCGGTTTGACGCTTACAGATTAACAGGAAACAAAAACACAAGGAGGATTGTATAGATACAATGCAAGCAAACCTAAAAGATCAGGACAAAAATGAGAGGAAAAATCGGTTTCGGGTATGGAAATCCCATCCACTCGTCGCTTACTTTGTATTGGCCTACGCTATCACATGGCTATTCCTGGGTCTGGTAGCCCTTCATTCGCATGGGCTGTTCCCCCTCCCATCCAGTCTCATTTCTCCCCTCACGTTTGTGGGGAGTATCGGCCCGTTACTTGCCGCCTTGCTTCTCATTGCAACAACCACCAGCAAGGGCGGCATGCGTGTTTTTCTTCGTCAATTGTTCATCTGGCGTGTAAGCCCTTGGTGGTACTTGGTTGTGATCTTTGAACCGGCTATTGTCACACTGATTGTCATGGCCTGCAAATCTCTTCTGGGAGGAGCCTCCTTCGATTTGGCCCATCCGTCAGTGGTCGAGGAGCTCTCTCTTCCCTCGGGCATCAATCCCTGGTTTCTGATTATCCCCGTGTTTCTCCTGGGAAGTCTGCTTGGTGGACCGTTCGGAGAGGAACCAGGATGGCGTGGATATGCGCTGCCAAAGCTACAGGAAAGGTACCGTGCCCTGGGGGCGAGTCTCGTCCTTGGCGTCTTGTGGACTATGTGGCATCTCCCGTTCTTTTTCATACAGGGGACTTCTCAATCCACCACTCCTTTCTTCATTTTTGCGCTTGGAACGATTGCGAACAGCATTCTGATTACCTGGGTCTATAATCACACGCGAGGGAGTGTCTTGCTGGCAATCTTGTTCCACAATGCCCTAAACATCACTGACCTCTATTTCCCTCTTTCTCTCTGGCTCAACTGGCAAGGCGTGGTGGCGCAATGCCTTGTGGCATTGGTTGTGGTCATCACTGCTGGTCCCGAACGCCTCTCTCGGCGATCAGATTAAAGGACGAACAGGGTAACCGCCCTTTTAGCCATGACAGGTTGCATTTAATGCCGTCCATTATGACAGAGGCTCTTACTTGACGTATTCATCCATTTACAATATTTCGGTATACCCTTCTTTTCCATGCACGCGTATTCGTTGCCCATCTTTTATCAGTTTGGTAACATTCTCCACACCGACTACTACTGGCAAACCATATTCACGTGCGATAACAGCTCCATAGTCATCAGTTCGCCAACTTCGGTGACTAGGCCTTGTAGGGAGCCGACATACATGTAAAAACAGGTCACGTTACCATACATTGACCTGTTTTTATTTTTAGCTTTATTTAACTCCCTCGGTACGATTAAGTTTTCTCACGAATGCTCGCTTATTTGGAGGATTTCACCCTTGATAGACATGTATGAAGGACGCTCGGGTGACCACTTCATAGACCTGGACAACATGGAGGCGTGAGGAAATAGAGGGGGAGACTATTCCCCCCATGTTCTTCCATATCCTGCACGTATTCTCCACGCCGTTCCTGGAGGTTCTCACTCCCATGCCTCAACGGGTCGATGCCCTTTCATTCCTTCGTTACGCCTGTCCAAGGGGTGGAGGCCGG